>NZ_BBJO01000013.1 GCF_000739575.1 Halobellus rufus
GAGGTCGCCGACGTCGCGCAGGTGACCGAGGTCACGATCCGGAACCGCTACCAGGAGCAGATCGAAGCGATGGGGCTGCACAGTTGAGTGTCCCGCACTCGGGACCCCGCCCTGCGATCGCCGACGCCGAAGCTTCATATCCGTAGACGCCGCAGCACTACCCGATGAAACTGGACGAGTACGTCGACATCGAGCGCAACGAGCGGGCCGAGCGTCGGCGACTCGCCGAGGAGAAGTCCTACGACATCCTCGATCACCTCGAGACGTTTCAGGACCGCTTCGAGGAGACCCTTCAGGGCGATTCGCTGTACGGCGGCGTCTCACCGTCGATCTTCGTCGGGACGTCGAACTACCCGCGCGTCTCGACCGGACTGCTCTCGCCCGTCGGCCACGACGAGGACGCCGAGCGCTTCTCGACCTCCGGGGCGTGGTACGACGAGGGCGTCTCCATCGACGACGTCTTCGCGCGGCGGACGTCGCTTCTGAACTCCAATCGGTCTCAGAAGGTGACGAACGTCGCCGACTCCTGGAACGGCTTCCTCGGGACCCAGCGGGAGGTCGCGATCTCCGATCGGCCCGTGACCGTCGAGATCGGGCTGGACGAACGGCCCGACCTCGATCTGGACGCCGGCGTCGAGGACGTCGCGACTCCCGTCGGCCCCCGCGCCCGCGCCCGCTCGGCCGACCTCGCGGAGAACCCCCACGTGCCGCGGCTCGTCGAGAAGACCCTCGAAGACGACGACTGGAACGCCGAGGGGGCGATGACGTACCTCTACCGGCGCGGGTTCGACGTCTACGACGTCAACACGATCCTCTCGGCCGGCGCGCTCGGCCAGACCGAACAGCGGCGACTCGTCCCGACGCGCTGGTCGATCACCGCCGTCGACGACACCGTCGGGAAGTACCTCCGCGGGAGGGTCCGACCGAACCCCGAGATCAACGAGGTCGAGGTCCACCGCAACGAGTTCATGGGCAACGCGTTCTGGGTGATCCTCGCGCCCGGAAAGTGGGAGTACGAGCTCGTGGAGATGAAAGCGCCGGGCAGCGTCTGGAACCCCGACCCCGAGGCGGGGATGTACCTCGCCGCCGACAACGAGGGCCAGAAGGGTCGGACGGGCTACGTCGAGGAGACCGCCGGGGCCTATCACGCCGCCCGACTGGGCGTCCTCGAACACCTCGACTCCCGCGGTCGGCAGGCGAAGGCGCTCGTCCTCCGGCACGTCTCCGACGAGTACTGGGGGCCCGTGGGCGTCTGGCAGGTGCGCGAGACCGTTCGCGACGCCTTCGACGACGAGTACGGCACGGCCGAGACCTTCGCCGAGGCGGTCCGCGGCGTGGCCGAACACCTCCCGGTGTCGCTCGCGACCCTGCGGCGGAAGTCGACGATGGCCGCCGGGCTGCAGACGACGTTCGGCGATTTCGGTCCGAGTCCGTGAGTCGGTCCGACAGAGCGAGCCGAACGGTCGGGGCCGACCAGACGACCGCGTCCGATCGGACCGACCGGACCACGGCGTCCGACGAGAACGGCAGACCGCCCGTTCGCACCGCGAGCGCGGCGGTACTACTTTAACGGTTCGCCGAGACGTACCACCGGAGGACTGTACGGTGGAAATCTCAGATAAACTCTTGTGTCTGTTCAACGCGGACGTTCGTGAGGAAGACGACCGTTATCTCGTCGAAGTGCCGAAGCGCGAGGTCGAGACCGGTGCGATCGAACCCGGCGAGGCCTACCGCGTCGCTCTCATTTCTCGTGCGCTCGAAACGCCGCCGGAAACGACCGAGACCGAGCAGCCGTCCTCGGAGCCGCAACCCCCGGTCGAACCCGGCGAACTGCGGTACGTCGAGATCGAGGACATCGGCAAGCAGGGCGACGGCATCGCCCGCGTCGAGCGCGGCTACGTCATCATCGTCCCCGGGACGGAGATCGGCGACCGCGTGAAGATCGAGGTCAGCGAGGTCAAGTCGAACTTCGCGGTCGGCGAAGTGATCGAAGAAGAGGTCTGAGCGGGACTACCACGCCGCGCCCGCGCTCGATCACTAGCCGACTCGGAGCGTCACTCGACGCGCGACCGCTTCTCGCGCGGATACGTCCCGGTGAAAGTCTCGAAGTCGATCTCGGGACTCGGGACGGCCGCGACCGACTCGTAGGGCCTGTTGACGACGATGTCGCCGGCGGTTCGGTCCCCGATCCCCGGGATGGCGGTCAGTTCGTCCATCGTGGCCGCGTTGGGATCCAGCGGATACGGGACCGCCGTGACCGACCGGTAGCCGTGGTCGACGACCGCGACGTCGATCGTCCGACCGAGTTCCCGTTCCCCCGGAATGCCGACCAGAAGCGGGTACGTGCCGAGCTGTCGCCCGAACGTCCGACCGTCCTGGTGGTATTCGAGGTGGACGTCCGGCAGCACCGTCCCGACGGGAGCGAGCCGCCGAAGCATCGGCCGGTCGATCTCCTCGCGCACCTCGCGCTTGTACTCCTTGAACCGCTTTTTGTGCGCCTTCGCGATGTTCGCGCCCTCGTCGGCCATCTCCGTGCCCTCGAAGGCCATCACCTGCCGGATGTTGATCCGTCTGACCATCAACCCCGCGTCGTAGACGCGTTCGAGGAACCGCTTGTTGTGCTCGAACGTCTCCGCGCGCTCGCCCTTCAGCCCGTGGAGGAGGTTGATGCCGGGGAGGAGCTTCGGCAGCCGATTCGCCGCGTCGGGGCCGTGCGTCGGGGCGTCCGCGGGGTCGTCGCCGGGCCGCCAGCCCGCCACCTCGTTGACGATCTCGACCGCGCGAAAGCACTCGTCGGCGGTGACGTTGAGCTGGTTTTGCTCCTGAACCACGGGGTCCGCCGATTCGAGGCCGAAGGCGGCGGTGTCGCCCGGCGTGTTGTGCTCGGCGATGACCCTGATCCCCTCCCTCGCCTTCTCGGGCCATTTCACGACCGTGATCGGGTTCATATTGTCGAGGTGCAGCGTGCCCAAGTCGGGTGCGACCTCGCGGATCCCGCCGTAGAGCTCCCTGAGCGCGTCGGGGTTCGGCGCTTCGCCGTCGCCGCCGTACGCGAGGATGTCGGCCTGTCGGCCGATCCGGAGGTGTCGCACGCCGCGCTCGTAGAGCGCCTCGACCTCGCCGACGACCGACTCGGGCGACCGGAACGCGGGGTCGCCGTACATCGGCTCCGTGCAGAACGAACAGCGGTACGCGCAGCCGCGTGAGGTCTCCAGTTCGCAGATGAGGTACTCGGGGTGGTTCGGGTGCTGCTCGACGACGAACGCGCCCTTCGCGGCCCAGCGGTCCAGTTCGTCGTTGTCGCGGTAGCGGTTCTCGAACCCTTCGAGCCCGCTGTCGACGAGGTCGAAGGCGGCGGCCTCGACGTCGGCCATCGCGAGGAAGTCGTAATCGAGGTCCTGCCGCTGCATCTCCTGTGCGCCGGCGTTCTCCTCGCCGACGCCGAAGCGGATCGGCCCGCCCATCACGGAGACGCCGTCGGCGGCCCACGCGAGTTCGCGCACCTCGTCCGGCTCGGCGGGCGTCCCGCCGACGTACTTGCCGGGGACGGTCATCCCCCCGAGGTAGACGAGGAGGTCCGCGTCGGCGACGTCGGCCCACTTGCGCCTGTCGTCGCGGAGTTCGTCGATCGTGTGGTAGGTCACGTTCGACTCCGGCACGCCGGCGTCGACGATCGCACCGGCCGTGAACCGCGGGTACGTCGAGATGTACGGCGGCACGCCGAAGTGCGCCGGCTCGTCGACGTAGCCGTCGACGAGCGTCACCGAGAGATCGGCCGGATCAGTCATACCGTGGCAAAGAGCGTCGAGCGGTAAAACGCTCACTCTCTGGGGTCGAGGCCGGCGGGCGGAATCGTAAGACCGGTTACCGGCGGCACCCACCCGACGGATATGACCGAAACCGCCGATCCCGACGTCCGACTCCGGCCCGCACGTCCCGACGACGCGGCCGCCGTCCGCGACATCTACGCCCCGTACGTCCGCGAGACCCCCACGACGTTCCGCACCGAGGTCCCCTCCGTCGAGCACGTCGCCGACGAAATCCGCGAGAAGCGCGCTGCCGAGAAGTACCCGTGGTACGCCGCCGTCGACGCGGATTCCACGCTCGTCGGCTACGCCTACGCCAGCCAGCTCCGCGGCCGCAGCGCGTACCGCTGGGTCGTCGAGACGTCGATCTACGTCGACCCCGACGCCCAGCGCGACGGGATCGGAACCCGTCTCTACGACCGCCTGCTGGAGACGCTTCGGGAGCAGGGATACTGCGGCGCGTACGCCGCGCTCGGGATGCCGAACCCCGAGAGCGAGGCCTTCCACGAGCGACACGGCTTCGAGCGGATCGGGGCGTTCCCGGCCGCCGGCTACAAACTCGGCGGGTGGCACGACGTCGTCTGGTATCACCGCCGCCTGCGGAATCCGGACGGCGAACCGGCCGAACCGCGCCCGGTGTCGGCCGTCGACGACGCGTTTGCCGACTTCGCGCTCGACGAGTGACCCCTCTCCGGCAAGCGTCCGGGAGAGTCGCCACGTTCAAGCGCACCGGCCGAGTTGCACCGACAACGATGACACGAAGCGTCTGGCTCAAGGCCGACGACAGCGTCGGCGACTGGGAGACACGGAAGCGACGGATCACGGCCGGCCTCGAGGCCGGCGTCGACTGGGTGCTCGTCGACGAGGCCGACGTCGACCGCGTGCGCTCGCTCGGCGACGTCTCGGTGGCCGCGTTCCGGCGGAACGCCGACAGCAGCCTCATCGACGACGTCGAGGCCGACCGGGACGACGAGGGCGAGCGGTCGGCGGCCGACGCCTACATCGTCGGCAAAGAGGGCGAGGGAGACGGCACCGTCGACCTGCCCGGCGACTTCTCGGGGTCGGCCGACCTGACGACGCTCCGCCGCGAGGACGAGCGCGCGCAGGGCGCGTACGTCCGGATCCTCTCGGAAGACTACGAGTCCTTCGCCGAGGAGGCGGCCACCGAGGCCGACTACACCATCGTCGTCGGCGAGGACTGGACGATCATCCCCCTCGAAAACCTCATCGCGCGCATCGGCGAGGAGACGGACCTGATCGCGGGCGTCACAAGCGCCGAAGAGGCCAAGACCGCCTTCGAGACGCTCGAACTCGGTGCCGACGGCGTCTTACTCGACTCCGACGACCCCGACGAGATCCGACGGACCGTCGAGATCCGCGAGGAGGCCGAGCGTGAGACGCTCGACCTCCAGTGGGCGACGGTCACCGCGGTCGAACGCACCGGGATGGCCGACCGCGTCTGCGTCGACACGGGGAACCTGATGGAACACGACGAGGGGATGCTCGTCGGCAGTATGGGCCGCGGGCTGTTCTTCGTCCACGCCGAGACCGCGGAGTCGCCGTACGTCGCCTCGCGGCCGTTCCGCGTCAACGCGGGCGCGGTCCACGCGTACGTCCGAACGCCCGACGGCGGCACCAAGTACCTCTCGGAGCTCAAGAGCGGCGACGAGGTGCAGATCGTCGACGCCGACGGGAAGACCCGCGAGGCGGTCGTCGGCCGCGTGAAGATCGAGAAGCGCCCGATGTTCCGGGTCGAGGCCGAGATCGGCGACGACAGAATCGAGACGCTGCTGCAGAACGCCGAGACGATCAAGGTGCCCACCAGCGAGGGACGCAAGTCCGTCACCGACCTCGAAGCGGGCGACGAGATGTTGGTGTACTACGAGCAGACCGCGCGGCACTTCGGCGAGGCCGTCGAAGAGAGCATCATCGAGAAGTAACGCGAGCGGCGCTCTCAGCGTGAGCCACTCGGTCCGTTCCGGCTATTGATCCGAGCGGGCTCCGCAGTCCCGAACGATTACCGTTCCGTCTCCGGAGGCCGTTGCTCGGTCTCGGGGTACTCCCACTCCAGTTCGATCGTACACCACGGACAGAAGTCGATATCGGGGTCGAGGTCGCCGCCGCAGTTCGGACACGTCGGGCCATCGCTCGCGCGCGGCCCCTGCACGGCCAGCCGATAGGCGTCGAACGTGCTGACCATCAACAACCCGAAGATCGGGCCGGTGACCGTCGGCGGCAGCGACCCCGGATCGAGCGAGGCCAGCGCCGCCAGGTCCGCGGTGGCCATCGTCGACGCGTCGACGAACACCCAAAGCAGCACGATCGCCGCGCCGACGACGAACGAGAACCACGCCGCGGCGCGACGCCAGCGGCGGAGATAGAGGTGTCCCGCGCCGGCGACGCCGAGGCTCGCACCGACGACGGCCACGAGCGCCGTGATCATCGCACGGCGGCGCGTTCGGGGCATATCCGGTGTCGACGGGGTGGGTGCGTATAAATCTCCGGAATCTGATATCGCGGTCCGGAATCGGCGACTGCCGCCTGAATCGACCGAACGCGGCGGTCAGACGACCGAAAAGTCTACGCGAGGCCGATGCTCTCTTCGGCTTCCAGCAGTTCGTGGTACCGGTTGCGGATCGTGACCTCGGAGATGTCTGCGACGTCGCTGACGGCGGCCTGCGTCGTCTTCTCGTTGGTGAGAAGCGCCGCGGCGTAGACGGCCGCGGCGGCGAGGCCGACCGGCGACTTGCCCGAGTGGACGCCCTTCTCCTTGGCGTTCTTCAGGAGTTGGCGCGCGCGGAGCTTCGCCTCGTCGGAGAGGCCGAGTTCGGAGGCGAAGCGCGGGACGTACTGCTCGGGGTCGGCGGGCTTGACCTCCAGCGACAGCTCGCGGGCGATGTATCGGTAGGTGCGCGCGACCTCGCTCTTGGGGACGCGCGAGACCTCCGAGATCTCGTCGAGCGAGCGCGGGACGCCCGCCATTCGCGCCGCGGCGTAGACACACGAGGTGGCGACGCCCTCGATGGAGCGCCCCGGAAGGAGGTCCTCGTCGAGTGCGCGGCGGTAGATGACCGACGCCGTCTCGCGGACGTTCTCGGGGAGGCCGAGCGCGGAGGCCATCCGGTCGATCTCGCCGAGCGCCTGCTTGAGGTTGCGCTCCTTGGAGTCTCGGGTCCGGAAGCGCTCGTTCCACTTGCGGAGCCGCTGCATCTTCTGGCGCTGGTTCGACGACAGCGAGTTGCCGTAGGCGTCGCGGTCGCGCCAGTCGATGTTCGTCGACAGCCCCTTGTCGTGCATCGTGTTCGTCGTCGGCGCGCCGACGCGGGACTTCTGGTCCTTCTCCTTGGCGTCGAACGCGCGCCACTCGGGGCCGCGGTCGACGGAGTCCTCGGTGATGACGAGGCCGCAGTCGTCACAGACCGTCTCGCCGTGCTCGTCGTCGACGACGACGTTGCCGCCGCACTCCGGGCAGGATAGTTCCTCGTCGGCCGTCTCGGATTCAGTCTCCTCTTCCTTCTCGTCCGGTCGGACCCAGCGCTGGCCGGCCGAACTGCCGCTTCGGTCGTCGTTCGTTCGCGATTCGTCTCTCGTTCTCGCGTTCACGCGAGTGTACGTACTCTTCTCGCTCATCGGTATAGCGACGAATGCTCCGTGCCACAGACACGGGGTAAGAGAGGCCCGGAGCGGTCCGTATCCCTTCCACCGACGGAGAATATAAAAGCGGTTCGGAATCGCTCGCGCGAATGCGACGCACAGCCCCGATCGGAGGCATCTTTCGAAAACGACCGTTAGGATTTATATATAAGGCGTGTCCCTCCACAACGCATTTCGCCGTCGCCGCCGCGTGTCCGCGTATGACTGCCGAAGGGGGTCGGACGACGCCGACGGAGAGAGCCGCTCCGACAGTCGTCTCGCTGGCACCGAGCGCGACGGCGACGTTGGCGGCGATGGGCGCTGCGGAGCGAATCGCCGGCGTCACCGCCCACTGCGGGCTCGACCGACCCGTCGTCGGCGGCTGGTTGAACCCCGATTACGAGCGGGTGGCCGACCTCGACCCGGACCTCGTCTGCACGGCAGACGGCCTGCAGGCGGAGGTCCGCGACGACCTCCGCGAGCGCGGCTACGACATCTGTCACGTCGAGCCCGACACCCTCGAGGCCGTCGTCGACTCCTTCGAGACGCTCGGCGAGGCCGTGGGGCTCCCGGACGCCGGGGCGGAACTCGCCGGCGACGCGCGCGAGCGGATCGATGCGGTGGGTCGCCGCGTCGAGTCGGCGTTGGAAACCGGTGGCTCCGAACGCCCCGTCGTCTACTCCGAGGAGTGGGGCGAACCGCCGATGGCCGCCGGCAACTGGGTCCCCGAGGCGATCGAAGCCGCGGGCGGGCGGTACCCGTTCTGCGATCCCGGCGAGCGCTCTCGGGAAGTCACCCGCGAGCGCGTCGAGGCGGCGGCTCCCGACCACGTCGTCGTCCACCACTGCGGGCGGGGCGACCGCGTCGGTTCCGACCCGCTAGCCGACCACGGCTGGGACCTCGACGCGTCGGTGCACGTTCTCGACGACGACCTCCTGAACCAGCCGAGCCCCGCACTCGTCGACGGGATCGAGACGCTCGCGGACCTGTTCTACGGCGACGAGTAGCGTCGGTCAGGCAGCGAGGGTGGCTCGACGAGAAGCGACACACGTTTGCGCCGCGCGGTCGACGCACCGGTATGCAGATCGCAGTTGGCAGCGGCAATCCCGTCAAGCGCGAGGCGGCCGCCCGCGTCTTCGCCGAGTCGGCGGTGGCCGCCGAGCCGGTCCCGTCGGGCGTTTCCGAACAACCCGTCGGCCACGAGGAGACGAGGCGGGGCGCACGGAACCGAGCGACAGCGGCGCTTCGAGCCGGCGCGTACGACCTCGGCGTCGGTATCGAGGGCGGCGTCGCGACGTTCGGCGCGTCGGGGGCGGCCGCGTCCGAAGACGACGACCTGTTTCTCGTGATGTGGGCCGCCGTCACCAACGGCGAGCGGTGGGGCGTCGGCGCGGGGCCGAGCCTCCCGCTCCCGGAACCGATCACGGCGCGAGTCCGAGACGGCGAGGAGCTCGGACCGGTGATGGACGACGTCCTCGGGAAGTCGAACGTGGCCGAAAAGGAGGGTGCGGCGGGCGCGTTCACCGACGGGTCGATGAGCCGCACCGACGCGCTCGACGCGGCGGTGACCGCCGCCGCCTCGCCGTTTCTGAGCGATCTGTACTGACGTCCGCGAGCGGAGGGTTCGGCCGCGAGAGCCGACTCAGTCCAGGTTGACGGCCTCGTCCGTCTCCTCGCGTACGTCGCGGGTCTCCTCGACGGCGGTCGTCAGCGAGACGTTGAGCCCGAGCATCGAGCCGTAGCCGCCGATCACGGTGACGATGTTCTTTACGGCGTGGTCGAGGACGGCGGCTCCGAGCGCCAGCTCCGGCCCCAGCGGCGTCAGCGCGACGACCAGTAGCGTGAACGCGCCCTCGTAGAGGCCGACGCCGCCGGGCGACAGCGGGAGCACCTTCGCGAGGTTGCCGACGCTGACGGCGAAGAAGCTCACCGCGACCAGTTCGACGACCGGCAGGCCGGGGGAGAACGCCGCGAGGACGAACAGCGCGGTCACGACGTCGAGCGTCCAGATGAGAACGCTCGTCGCGCCGACGCGGAGGAAGCCCTCTCGCGTCCCCGCCACCGTCTGGAGGTCGCCGACGAAGCGACCGATGATCCCCGCGACGAAGTCCGCGTACGAGTCCGTGCTGATCCGGTGCATAAACGCCGTGACGAGGTCGCGATCGCTCCGCGCGGAGAGACCGATGACGCCGACCGCGCCGAGGGCGGCGAGGCTGACGGCGATGGCGACGACGACGGCGACGCGGCCCGCGCCGTCGGAGCCGACGATGGTCTCCGCGAGTTGGGCCGTCTGTCCGGTCACCGTGTAGCCGATGAGGACGACGCCGGCCATCCCCGCGATGGTGAGCAGGTCGAAGACGCGCTCGGCCGCCAGCGACGCGAACCCGGAGGGGTACGGGATGTCCCGGCGGGCCTTGACCACGTACGCGCGGATCAGGTCGCCGGCGCGGGCCGGAAAGACGAGGTTTCCGGTCTGGCTGATGAACACCGCGCCCGTCAGGAATCCGACGCGTTCGCGGAACCCGAGCGCCGAGAGGATGTCCCGGTAGCGGAGCCCGCGGAGCGGCCACGAGAGGACGTACACGAGGACTCCCGCGGCGACGAGGGTCGGGTCGGCCTCGCGCATCTCCGAGAGCACCGCCCCGAAGTCGATGTACTGCGTCATCAACACCAGCGCGAGAACCGCCAGGACGGCCCCGGCGACCATCCCGACGCGACGGGAGAGTCGCGGGCGAACGGACAGCTGCCACCACGTCCGGAGGATCTGACTGCCCATCCCGAGGACGTCCCGGACCAGGTCGACCTTCGTGTCGCCCTTCGGCGTCCAGTCGACGGGGAACTCCGCGACCTCGAACCCGCGCCGTTGGGCGCGGACGAGCATCTCGGTGTCCCAGAACCAGTGTTGGTCCTCGACGTCCTCGCGCAGGGCCTCGAACGCCTCGCGGCTGAACGCCTTGAACCCGCACTGGTGGTCCCTGATGTCCGATCGGAGGAACGTCCGCACGAGCCCGTTGTACGCGCGGCTCGGCACGCCGCGCTTGGCCGGCCGCTCGGCGACGTTCTCGGACATCCACCGCGAGCCCGTGGCGACGTCCGCCTCGCCGGAGCGGATCCGTTCGACGAGCTCTTCGAGGTGTCGCATATCGGTCGCCAAGTCCGTGTCGAAGTAGACGAGAACGTCCCCGCGGGCGGCCTCGAACGCCCGTTCGAGCGCGCCGCCGCGACCGAGACGCTCCTCGCTGTGGACGTGTCGCACGCGGTCGTCCTCGGCGGCCAGGCGGTCGGCGATCTCCGGCGTTCGGTCGTCGCAGCCGTCCTCGGCGACGATCACCTCGAACGTCCCGGGCTCTAGGAACGACGCGAGCGTCCGGAGCGTCGTCTCGACGGTCGACTCGATCGTCGCTTCCTCGTTGTACGCCGGGAGCACGACGCTGACCGCCGTCGGATCGCTCGACGGTCGTCCGTCACGCGTCGGTGACTCGAGATCGCGACGGTCCTCGCGCTCCGGGGACGTGTCGCCATCGGCTCGGTCACGAGGACCTGTCATTGGCTCCATCTGGCGCTCCGTTGGCTATGAACTTTCTGTCTCGTTCCTTGAGATTTCCTCGCACGGCCGCAGTCGCTTCGCCACCCGTCGCCGCGTTAGGCGACCGTACCCGCAACCGCGTTCGAGGTGGTAGATTTCTCGGGAGGTGGTCCCAAAACCGCAGTACTGCGCGGTGTTAACCTCCCGTACCAAACCGCTCTTAGGTGATTCTCCCGTGACTACAGATATGAGCGCGACCGCCTCGGCGACGACCACCACGAACCTCAGCGAGAAGCAGCGCCGGATCCTCCAGTACCTCCGAACCAACGTCGACGACCGGACCTACTTCAAATCGCGACTGATCGCGGAGGACCTCGGCCTCTCTGCGAAGGAGGTCGGCGCGAATATGCGCGCGCTTCTCGACGGCGACATCGGCCTCAGCGTCGAGAAGTGGGGATACTCGTCGGGAACGACGTGGAAAGTGACCCGATAGCGTCACAGCCGAGTCGCGGGCGAAGCGAACAACGGCGTTATCAGTGGCGGCGCACAACGTTCGCGCGTCAATGGACGATCTGACTCCGAGCGGACGTCGACGGTTCCTCGAGAGCGTGGGCGTCGGCGGCGCGGCCCTCCTCGCCGGCTGTACAGACCAACTCGACGTCGGCGACGGGGGCGGCGACGCCGACGAGCAGGTGACCGCGGATTCTGGAGACAACACGGCGAGCGTCGCGGCCATCGTCGCGGTCGATCAGACCGCGCTGCAGGAGGAGCAGGCCGAGATCCAGAGCGAGTTCCAAAACGGGAACCTGACGCAGGAGGAGGCCCGCGAGGAGCTCTCGACGCTCCAGGATGAGTACCTCGGGGAGGCGATCACGAACCTCACCGGGACGGTCGAGGAGACGGAGGGCGTCTCCGTCGACGACACGTACCGCTCGCTTGGCGCGGTGACCGTCAGCGGGAACGCGGCGGCCGTGCTAGCGATCCTCGATGCCGACTCGGTGAGCGCGTTGGTCTCGAAGGCCGACCTCGACGCGCAGGTGCAGACGACGCAGGAATCGTCGAACTGAAGCCTCGTTCGAGCAGTACTGACTTTTTTCAGGGGTCGTACCGGACCAGCGAGTCGGCGTCTGCGGCCAGCGAGACGGCCTCGGAGCCGAACGAGTCGGCGTACCTCACGACGAGCGTGAGCACCGTCTCCGGGCGCTCGACGGCGTACCCGTCGTCTCGCGAGAGGAGCCCCGCCTCGTCGAGTTCGCGGGCGTAGCCGCTGACGGTCGCTCGCGACACGTCCAGGCGGTCCGCGAGCGCCGACCCCGACGTCCCGGGCTCGCGGAGGAGTTCGATCAGCATCCCCCGCGGGGTGCGGCGGCGGAGGTAGCCGAGCGCGGTCTGTTCGAACGCCGAGAACCGCCCGGCCGGGAAGAACCGCTTGTAGTCGCCGTCGCGGGCGAACACCAGCACGCCGTCGTCGACGAGCCGGCCGAGGTGATGCTGCGTCTCGCCGGTTCCGAGGTTGAGGTCGTCGCGGACCTTCGAGAAGTGCGCGCCGGGGGTCGAGGTGACGTAGCCGACGATGGCGTCGCGGGCGTCGCTCGTCGTGTCGGCCTCGGCGGCGGCGCTCCCGCTCGCGCCGAGTCCGGCGAGCGGCGACGCCGCCCCCAGCGCCGCGAAGCGCCTGAGCGTCGCCCGCTTCTCCTCGTCGATTCTTCGATCCCCCATCTGTTACGTTTCCGTAAACGGCTGATTCAGTCAAAAGCGCTTCGTTCGGGTCAGTTTCGGGAGGGTCGGCGCGGTGTGTCGAACGCGGGGAAAACAGGCTCCCGTCGGGTCCGTTCGGCCCTTCGGCCTCACTCCCCCGACGACTTCCCACTCGCTGACGCTCGTGGGAATCCCGCCGGATCCGTGCTACTCCTTCTCGGTTTCGACGGCGGGGTCGGCCTCCTCCGTCGCGGCGTCGTCCGTTCCGGCCTCGTCGCTTGCGACTTCCTCGCTCGCGTCCCCGACGGCCTCGCGCGGGGGAACGTCGCCGGTGGCGTCGCCGACGACCTCGTCGGGGTCCCTGATCGTCGATTCGTCGGCCGCGTCGGCCTCGGCGACGACCTCGTCGGCGCTCCTGATGTCGGTGCCGCCGCCCTGCTTGATCGCTTCCGCCTCCTGTTCGAGCTCTTCGACGTCCATCTCGGTGGCCGCGTCGATCTGCCCGAGGATCTCCTCGATGTCGTCGAGGCCGAGGAGCTCCCGCGTCTCCGCGTCGAAGTCGAGGCTGTCGAGCCCCGCGGACTCTTGGACGTCGGAGTCGGTCAGCTGCCGGCCGTAGCGACCGAGGAGGCTCGTGAGTTCCTGCGGAAGGACGAACGTCGTCGACTCGCCCTGTCCGATCGTCTCTAAGCTCTCCATCCCCTTCTCGATGATCGCGCGCTCGCCCATCGACTCGGCGGACTTCGCGCGCAGCACCGTCGAGATGGCGTCACCCTGCGCTTCGAGGATCTGGCTCTGCTTTTCGCCCTGCGCGCGGATGATGTTCGACTGCTTCTCACCTTCGGCCTGCTCGACCGCGGAGCGGCGTTCCCCCTGCGCTTCGAGGATCATCGCACGGCGACGACGCTCCGCGGAGGTCTGCTGCTCCATCGCCTGCTGAACGTCCTGAGAGGGGTTGACCTCGCGGACCTCGACGCTCTCGACGCGGACGCCCCACTCGTCGGTCGGCTCGTCGAGTTCCCGGCGGATCCGCCCGTTGATCTCCTGACGCTTGTTGAGCGTGTCGTCGAGTTCCATGTCGCCGATGACGGCGCGCAGCGTGGTCTGTGCGAGGTTCGAGACGGCGCGCTTGTAGTCGTCGACTTCGAGGAAGGCCTTCTTCGCGTCCATCACCTTGATGTAGACGACCGCGTCGGCGGTCACCGGCGAGTTGTCGCGGGTGATCGCCTCCTGTCGCGGCACGTCGAGCGTCTGCGTCCGCATGTCGAAGGCGTACGTCCGCGAGACGAACGGCGGAATGAAGTTGATGCCCGGTTCCAGCAGCTTTCGGTACTCGCCGAAGACCGTCAGCGCCTTCTTCTCGTAGGCGTCGACGATCTCCACCATCTGATAGACGGTGACGATCGCGAGGAGGAGGACCAGTATCCCGATCGTCGGGATACCGATGCCCGCCTGTAGCGATATGGGACCAAGTGCCATATTCGGCCTTAGTGTGTCGCTCTCATAAGGGTTGGCCCCCTATATCGAAATAGCGTGGCGTGTGGCGCGGGACCCCCGTCAGCAATCGAGTGACAACGCCCTGCCTTCCTCGAATGCAGCTATCGGGGTCCGATGCCGAATCACGCCCGTTCGGTCTCGGTCTCGACGTCCTCGTCGCCCTCGTCGTCGGCGAGAGCGGTATCCGTCTCGTCGTCGGTAGCGTCCGCCCCGGTGTCGTCGACCTCCCGATCGACGTCCTCGTCGACCCGCCCCCGCGCGAGTTCCCGGTCGATCTCGTCGTAGTTCGTCGACAGCGACTCCACGGTCACGACGTTGCCGCCGCCGGGATCGACGACGACGACTTCGCTGCCGACCTCGATCTCGCCGTCGACGGAGCGGGCGGCGTAGAAGGGGTTGAACCCGCCCTCGTCGAGTTTGACTTCCCCCTCGGTCGGCGTGACGCGCTCGGTGACGCGCCCGGTCCGGCCGCGGAGGCTCGTCGAGTCGCTGGTCTGTCCGGATCCCTTCCCGCCGTAGAAGTCGAACTCGCGGTAGCCGTAGAGCGCGAGCGCGCCGAAGACGAGCACGAGGACGCCGAGCACGATCGGCGACGCGAGCGGGCCGAGGACGAGCCCGACGAGCCCCGCCGCGAGGAGCGCGATACCGAGCACGACGAAGTGCGCCCCAGGCGCGAAGGCTTCGAGGACGCTCAGTCCCAGCCCGGCGGCGACGAGCAGGAGCGGCAGCGTCTCCGGCGGGATCGAGAGCTGCAGGGCGACCGAGAGGGCTCCGTCGAACATACGCTGGCTAAGGCTGGCGGCGGATTAAGCGTTGTCACGGTCTGGAGCCGAATCGGCCCCGTCCGCCGGTGCGGCGGTCGGCAGTTCCAGAAACACGCTCGTCCCGTCGTCGGAGCTCTCGAACGCGACAGCGCCCCCGAGGGCGTCGACACCCCAGGAGACGATCCAGAGCCCCAGTCCGCTCCCGTGTTCGAGCGCGGTCTCCCCGTCGCCGTCGAGGATGGCGAGTTCGTGTTCCGGGATCCCCGGCCCGTCATCTCGGACCGCGATAGTCAGAAAGCCGTCTTCTCCGTGGCCCTCTGCGCCAGTCTCCGGATCACGTCCGGGGCCGGCGAGCCGAATCGCGGCCGTCGGCGACGCGGAGTCGTTGTGTTCGAGCGCGTTTTCGAGCACGTTCTCGAAGACGACGTCGAGAAGCGGGCGGTCCGCGCGGACGACGGCGGTCTCGGGGACGTCGATGTCGACGCTCGCGTTCGGGTACGTCGACGAAAGCTCGTCCCGGATGTCCTCCACGAGCGGCCGGACCTCGACGGCCGCCGGTTCGGTGTCCGCTCTCCCGAGCGCCCCCTCGATCTGTCTCGCCTTCTCGCCGAGGGCGACGACGCCAGCCGTGTTCCTCGCTGCGGTCTGAATCATTTCCCTGACTTCGGGGTCTTCGACCCTGTCTGCCGCGATGTCCAGATAGCCCTCCACGACGTTGAGGTCGTTGCGGAGGTTGTGCCGGAGCACCCGATTGAGCACGGCGAGTCGCTGCTCGCGCTGGCGCTCCTCGGTGATGTCCTGACAGACGATGGTGTCGCCGACGGCCGTTCCGGAGGCGTCAGTGAGCGGGGCCGTCGTGACCGCGTACGTCCGGTTTCGCCCGTCGAAGCGCCGCGACAACGTCTGCTTGCCGCCCGACGGATCGATCTCGGGGAAGAACTCCTCGAAGGGTCGTCCGAGCGCGTCGCCCGTGTCCGTGGCCGACAACCGAGCGGCCTCGTCGTTGAGTTCGATGATCCGACCGCCGCTGTCGACGATGACCACGGGCGATCCGAGGTTCTCGATGGCGGCGCGGTCGGCCGTTCGGCGCGCCGCCGGGACCATCTCGAACATCTCCCGCGAGAAGAAGGCGTACATGTCGAAGGCCAAGTGGATCGGAAACACCAGCGGCGTGAGGTTCAGCGGCGGCGTGGGACCGAGTTCCGCCAACCAGAGGAGGAACGGGAGCCCCGGGAAGATCGGCGAGACGGCGATCGCGGCGGCCTGCGATCGGTACAGGGGACCGTAGCTGAACACCGTGTCGGCGAGGAGAAACGACCCGACGGCGATCATCAAGATGAACCCCGCGGCGTTCACGAACAGCCACGGCTGGTGGGCGTACACCACCGTCGCCGCGCCGAAGGTCGGATCGATCCGGTAGCCGCTCCACGCGACGTGGTGCAGCGAGTTCGTGAGGACGACGAGCGTGTGCAACGCCTGCAGGCCGACGACCGCCGCCATCGCCCTCGAGCGGAGGACCTTCTGCCGGCCGGTGTACTCCAGCGCGAAGGCGAGGAAGAAGACCCCGATGAAGTTGATGCTGAACCAGATCGGTATCTCGAACAGTTCCCTGATACCCGGGTCGAACACGAAGAGGGCGACGCCGTACGACAGCGCCCACAGGGCCTCACACCCGATCGTCGCGACGAAGAACCGGCCGCCCAGGCGATCGCGGTAGGGCCAGAGGTACCGCATAAATCCCAGCGAGATCAACCCCGAGAGCAGCGAACCGATCGCCATCCACGAGAACGAGAGCGAGGAGAACACCACCGTCACGGGGGACGGACGTGACGAGTATAAAATTACGGAGACGTATTGGGGAGTGACGGGCGCGACGGCGCTCGCCCTCGGTCAGTTCCCGTCGCCCGCGACGGTCGCTTCGACGTCGATCGCACTCTCGCGAGTGAAGCGGACGTCCGTGTCGCCGGTCGTCAGCAGGGTCGCGCTCTCCCCGTCGGCGGGCACGCTGAAGACCGTCCAGACCTCGCGGCTCTCGCCGGGTTCGAACAGCCCGGCGCTCGGGAAGCCCGTGACCCCGTCGAGCGGCTGGTGGCCGTAGCGCTCGCCGGCGACGTCGAGCGCCAGCGAAGACTGATCGAGCTGCGTCGGGCTGTCGGCGGTGTTGGTGACGTTCATCCGGACGAGGAGGAGCCGCTCGCCCTCCGGCGCGTCGTACGTGGTGCCGTTGACCTCCAGCGAGGTGGTCGTCCGTGCGTTCCAACGGGCGTCGAGGGTCGCGTTCTCCCCCGCCGTCGACATCGCCGAGACCGCGAGGCCGTCGCCCCCGCCGCCGACGCCGAAGGGCGCACCGAGCCCCACTGCGGGCCCCATCGTGGCCCCGAGGACGAACGCGACGACGAGGACGACCGGGAGCATCAGCGCGGGGATCGAGCGGTTCGAGATCCCCCGGAGGCCCGCGAGCGGTCCGGACGGCAACGGCAGCCGTGATCCGCCGTCACCCCCGTCCGGGGCGTCTCCGTTCGCCCGCCCGTCGCGTCCGGCGTCCCCACCCGGGCCAGTCTCGCTATCCCCGCCCCCGCCGCTCAGTTTCGCGCGGAGCGCCGCCACAGAGTCGTCGGCGTCGGCGGCGCGTTCGAGGAGCGAATCGGGCAGCGGCAGGCCGAGCACTTGGAGACGCGCCGCGACGCCCTCGATCGGACCCGTTTTCGTGTAGCGTGCGAGCACGTCCTCGAGCCCGCCGGCTTCGACCGTGTCTTCGAGCTTCGAGCGGTCGAGGAGGTGGACGCCCCGCTGGGCGGCCAGCTTCTTCGCCCCGTCGGCGAAGGCCCCCTGCGTCGCCACGACGGCGACGTCGATCCCGCGCTTGCGGCAGAAGCCGACGAACTGCTTGAGGTGCCGGTCGGTGACGGTCGCCGTCGCCGTCGGGAAGACGTAGATGACGCCGCGCTTGCCGTCTCCGCGCTTGCCGATCACGAAGTGGGTCTCGTCTGCGCGCTCGCGGACGGAGGTCTCCCAGCCGCGGGCGTCCCACAGGTCCGCGAGGAACGCGACGAACGCCGGCGGTTCCAGTTCCGGGATCACGACCCCTCACCCCGACGGGCGAGCAGCAGTGCCGCACCGACCACCGCCGCGACGGCGACGCCGGGCGACAGCGGCAGGCTCGATTGCGAGGTCCCCCCGGGCTGTAACGGCGTCCGCGTCTCGACGGGGTACGGCGTCGCGGTCGGCGTGCCCGTCGCCGTCGCCGTTCGCGTCGGGGTGGCGGTCTCTGTCTCTGCTTCCGGGAACTCGACGACGGCCGTGTCGTTCACGACCGCATCGTCGACCCGATACGCCGCGGCGCTCGGGTCGTAGGCGTTCTCCTCGCCCGCCCGGACGACTTCCGCACGGAGCCGCTGCGTCTCGAACACGACGTTTTCGAGCTCTGCGGAGACGTTCTCGTGCTGTCCGGGTTCGAGGTAGTCGCTGCGACCGACCGGCTCACCGCTCTCGTCTTCGAGTCGGACGAAGCCGCCCTCGGGGACGACGGCGCTCGCGACCTCGACGGACGTTCCCTCGACGGTCTGGTTCTCGAGGCGGACCGACGGGTCCGGGGCGACCAGGTACACCTCCTGGGCCGTCTCCAGGAAGTGGCCTCGGACCCACAGCGTGGCGTTGGTACCGCGGGAGACCTCCGAGAGGTCGAACGCGGCCTCGAAGTTGCCGTTCTCGTCGACGGTGGCGTCGGCGAGTTCGAGGAACGCGTTCGGATCCGTCGACCGCAGTCGGACCTCGAACTCGGTGTTCGGCGCGCGGGTCGTCGACCCCTCGACCGCGTACGTCGGGTCGTCCCACGGGTAGTGGACAGAGTCGTTCACGGGCGACAGCGAGACCGACTGCCGTCGGAGCGTGAACGTCGTCGTCGCGACGGTCGCAGCGCCGTCCGAGAGTCCGCTCTCGTCGGTGAGCGTCAGCGCTGCGCGGTAGCGGTTCCGTTCGGACTGGGACTCGATCTCGACGTCGCTCGTGTCCCAGAGGACGTAGAACTCGTCGGTCGCGAAACTCGGGAACACCGTCACTGCGGCGGAGTCGGTCGCGACGTACTCGCGGGGGGCGTTGTTCGGTCCGGGGTCCGTCTGCGTGAAGTTCACCTTGAGGCCGTTGGCGGCGGCGCTCCCCGTGAGGTCGCTGGCGTTCAGCGCCGTCTCCAGCCCGCTCTCCTCGATCCGCAGCACGGCGTAGTCGCCGCGGGCGACGTCGCCTCCCGCGGTCATCTCCGACTCCAGCGGCCCCGTGTTGGCGTCGCCGTCCTCGCCACCGCCGAGGTACTCGTCCGGTTCGAACGCGCCCGGCGCGCGGAAGGATTCGGCGGCCGACTCGCCGCGCGGTTCCACGGTGAGCGTGCTGACGTCGCGCTCGACGCCGTCGACGTCGACGCGGAGCAGGTAGTCCTCGGGCTCCATCGGTTCGTCGAGGGGCTCGGAGTGAAGGGTCGCCGAACCGCCCTCGACGAACGCCGACGGATCGGACGCCGTCGTTCGTCGGGTGTCGAGGACGATCTCGTCGGTCCCGCCGCCGCCGAGTTCGACCGTGACGTGGAAGCCGAACTCCGGGCCGCCGATCGTCACGTTCGCGGATTCGGAGTGTGAGACCGCGATGGTCACCTCGTCGCCGCGCGTCACGCTGACGTTGCCGTCGGGGAACGCTCCCGACGCGTCGTCGACCTGTTGCCGAGAGTCGGTGTCGACGGCTCCCAGTTCCGACGTCGCGGGGACCGGCGACACATCGCCGAGGTCCGCTGCCGGCTGTTCCCGGTCGGGAGCGGGTGCGACCCCCGAGACGGGCGTCGCGCTCCCGACGAGAAGCGAGAGGGCGAGGACGAGGACCAGCGGAGTTGGGACGTGAGGCATCGGCGAGGGCGTTGTCTACCGACGCTACCGACCACGTTACATAAAGCACTGCGGTCAAACCATCAGATCTGATAACAGACGGGCAACGCGGCGTCTCACCAGGAGTGCGGTCGACGCCCGCGACGTCAGATGAGGCCCGGAGCGACCGCGCTCACGAAGAGGAGGATCGTCCCGACGACGCCGATGACGACGAACAGCGCGTTCTCCGCGCCCGGCGATTCGGGCTCGATCGGCGGCCGGAAGAACTCCGCCTCGCCCTCGTCGGCGGCGGAGTCTTCCCTCGTCGTTCGCGCTTCGCCGGCGATTCGCGGCCTCGGGATCTGCTCGCCGCGCCCCGGGTTCGAGGCGTCGTCGGAAGCATCGTCGGCCTCCACGACAGTCCCGCTCGGGTCGTCTCGCTCAGTCATTGCCGGCGATAGGATCCGCGTGGAAAAAGACCTGCCGCCGTCGGACGCCGCCAGTCACTCCTCGATCGCGGACCGCCCGCGGTGGCTGATGAGGTTGCCCTCGTAGACGACGCCCCGTTCGGCGTGCAGCGTCAGGGTCGCGCCGTCCGAGAGCCACTTCGGCAGCGGCGCACCGGAGATCATCGGAATCCCGAGTTCTCGGGCGACGAGCGCGGGGTAGCCGGTCATCCCCGGGCGGGCGTCGACGATTCCCGCGATCTTGTCGGTGTCGCCGGTGAACTCGCCCTCGAAGTGCGCCGGCAGCGAGAGGATCGCGCCGTCGGGCACCGACGAGAGGTCGCCGTCGTCGACGACCGCAAGCGGGCCGGCCACGCGGCCGCCGACGACCTTCCGGCCGTTCGCGACGGTCTCGGCGGCGACGTGGAGCTTCAGCATGTTCGTCGTGTTCGTCCCCTCCAGTTCGGTCATCATCCCCGAGAGGACGACGACGGTGTCGCCGGACGCGGCGACGCCCGCATCGAGGGCGGCGTCGACGGCGTCTTCCATCATCGCGTCGATCCCCTCCCGATAGGCGGAGTACTTCGGTACGACGCCCCACGAGAGCGCCAGTTGCCGCCGCACGCGGTCGGTCGGCGTTATGGCGACGACGGGGACGGCCGGGCGGAACTTCGCGGTCTTCCGCGCGGTGTAGCCGGACTCGGAGGCGGCGACGATCGCGCTGGCCCCGACGTCGCGGGCGAGATAGCGCGCCGAGCGGGCCAGCGCCTCGGTCCGGGAGTCCCCGTCGGCGGTCGGGATGTGTCCCTCGCGGCTCTCGGAGTACTCCTCGCTGGCTTCGACCTGGCGGACGATCCGGTCCATCGTCTCGACGACGCGCACGGGATCGTCGCCGATCGCGGTCTCCCCCGAGAGCATCACCGCGTCGGTCCCGTCGAGGACCGCGTTGGCGACGTCTGAGGCCTCCGCGCGGGTCGGCCGCCGGGCGTGGACCATCGAATCGAGCATCTCCGTGGCCGTGATGACGGGCGTCCCGGTGGCGTGGCACTTGCGGATGATCCGCTTTTGGATGATCGGGACGTCCTCCAGCGGCATTTCGACGCCCAAGTCCCCGCGGGCGACCATCACGCCGTAGGCTGCGTCGATGATCTCGTCGAGGTTCTCGACCGCGCCGGCGCGCTCGATCTTCGCGACGACCGGGATGTCGGCACCGAGTTCGTCGAGCGCGTCGCTGATGGTGTAGACGTCCTCGGCGTCGCGGACGAACGAGGCGGCGACGAAGTCAGCCTGCTTCTCTGCGGCGACGGCGAGTTCCCTCCGGTCGCTCTCGGTGATGAGGTCGATGTCGAGATCGACGCCGGGCAGGTTGACCCCCTTCCGTCCGCCGAGGCGTCCGCCCGAGTCGATCCGGGCGATCACGGCGTCGTCCTCGACGCGGCGCACCGTCGCCTCGATCCGCCCGTCGTCGAGCAGGATCGTGTCTCCGGGCTCGGCGGCGGCGATCGAGTAGGAGAGCCCGACCGTCTCCGGCGTCGCGTCGTCGCCCTCGACGAACCGGACCTCGCTGTCGGTCTCCAGCGTGATCGAATCGTCGAGGGGGGCTGTCCTGACTTCGGGTCCCTGTAGGTCGACCATCGCGGCCAGCGGCCGATCGATCGCGTTGTCGACCGCGCGGATGCGGTCGATCACCTCGCGGCGGTGGTCGGGCGTCCCGTGGCTCGCGTTGAGCCGCGCGACGCTCATCCCCGCGTCCGCGAGGCCGCGGATCGTGGCCTCCGTGTCGGAGGCCGGGCCGAGCGTACAGACGATCTTGGCCTTGCGCATACCCCGGGCTACAGGCGAATAGGTGAAAAAGGATCCGACAAGTGACTACGATCGTGGTAAAAATCTCAACCGCGAGGCCGTTCGCCCCCGGCGAACCCTCGATTTCGATCCCGACTCCGACGGTTCACTGTTCGGGCATCGCGGCTGGGATCCACTCCGGGCGTTCGCCGTCCCAGTCGGCGCGCCACTCCCCGTACGCGTCGTTCTCGGCCAGTGACCGGACGACTCGCTCCAGCACGTCCCGGCTCACGACGTACGCGCCGTCGGTCCGGCCGGTGAACCGGAGCTCGAAGGACCCGTCTTCCTGCGCGTGGACGGCGACGCGGCGGATGCCATCGCGGATCCCCTTCGGGACGTCCGCGTCGAACTGGAAACTGGCCGCGGCGAGTCCCGGTGAGAGCCGGACTGGGGGCCCACGGGAGAGTTTCACGTCGGCGCTCGTGAGACCGAAGTACATCTCCCGTGGTTTTCACATCTGATAGCAAAAACGTTGGGGTCAGACCGGCGGCGTCCCGGCTCCGCCGACCCCTTCGATGCCCTACTGGACCTTCGTCCCGGGGACGGCGTCCCCGTGCGTCGTCAACAGGTCCGCCTGCTCGCCCGCCGCGAGCAGCATCCCGTTCGATTCGACGCCGAACAGTTCGGCTTTCTCGAGGTTGGCGACGACGATGATCTTCGTGCCCGGGAGCGAGTCGAGGTCGTGGAGCTGTTTGATCCCGGCGACGATCTGGCGCTCCTCGACGCCGATGTCGACGGTCAGCTTCGCGAGTTTGTCCGCGCCCTCGACGCCCTCGGCGGCGACGATCTCCCCGACGCGGACGTCGAGTTCCTGGAAGTCCTCGAAGCTGATGCGCTCGTCGGCGATCGGTTCGAGGTCCGCGGCTGCGGCCTCGCCGTCGTCGTCGCCCTCGTCAGCGCCCGCTTCGCCCTCGGACTCGGCATCGGCGGTCGCCTCGGCGACGCGCGCTTCGAGCTTCTCGTTCAGTTCGTCGACGCGCTCCTCGGGGATCTTCTCGAACAGTTCCGTGGGCTCCCCGAAGTCCTGCGCGGAGACGTCGAGCGCGGCCTCGACGCCGACCGCGTGGACGTCGCCGTCCTCGTTCAGGTCGTTCCAGATGTTCTCGGCGGCCTCGGGCGTGACCGGCTCGAAGAGCACGGCGACCGCCTTCGCGATCTGAACGCAGTCGCGGATGACCTGCGCCTTCTCGGGGTCGTCGTCTTCGAGCTTCCAGGGCTCGTTGCGCTGGATGTACTCGTTGCCGAACTGCGCGAGGCGGACCGCGCTCTCGCCGACCTCCCGCACCGAGTACCCGTTGACGCCGGCCTCGAACTCCTCGATGGCCGTCTCGATCCGCTCGCGGACGTCCTCGGAGACGTCCACGTCCGGCGCGCCGCCGAACTCGCGGGCCGCGAAGAGCAGCGACCGGTAGACGAAGTTGCCGACGGTGCCGACGAGTTCGTTGTTCACGCGCTCGCGGAAGCGCCCCCACGAGAAGTCGACGTCCTGCTGGAAGCCGCCGTTGGTCGCGAGGTAGTAGCGCAGCAGGTCGGGGCGGAAGCCCTCGTCGAGGTACTCGTCGGCCCAGACCGCGCGGTCCCGGGAGGTCGAGAAGCCCTTGCCCTCGAGCGTGATGAACCCGGAGGCCATCACGGCCCGCGGTTCCGCGTAGCCCGCGGCGCGCAGCATCGCCGGCCAGAAGACGGTGTGGTGCTGGATGATGTCGCGGCCGATGATGTGGACGATCTCGCCGCCGTCGCCGCCGTCGGCCCCCCACGCCTCCGCCCAGTCGAAGACGTCGCTGCCGACGCGCTCTGTGTACTGCTTCGTCGAGGAGATGTACTCGATCGGCGCGTCGACCCAGACGTAGAGGACGAGGTCGTCCTCGCCGGGGTAGTCGACGCCCCAGTCCATATCGCGGGTGATACACCAGTCCTGCAGTTCGCCCTCGATCCACTCGCGGGGCTGATTCTGGGCGTTCGCGGTCCCCTCGAGGCGGTCGATGAACTCACCGAGGTACTCCTGCAGGTCGGAGACGGCGAAGAACTTGTGCTCGCGTTCGCGGTACTCCGCGGGGTTGCCGGTGATCGTCGAGACGGGGTCTTCGATCTCGCCGGGTTCGAGGTGTCGCCCGCACCCCTCGTCGCACTCGTCGCCGCGGGCGTGCTCGCCGCAGTACGGACAGGTCCCCTCGACGAACCGGTCGGGCAGCCACTGGTCGGCGTCGGGGTCGTAGGCGACGGGGATCTCCTTCTCGTAGACGTACCCGGCCTCCTCCAGCGCGCGGACGATCTCCTGAGTGGTCTCGACGTTCGTCGCGTCGTGAGTGTGGCCGTAGTTGTCGAACTCGACGTCGAACTTCGGGAACGTCTCCTCGTACTGCTCGTGGTGTCGGAGCGCGAACTCCTCGGGCGTGACGCCTTCCTCGGCGGCGTTGACCGCGACCGGCGTGCCGTGCATGTCCGACCCGGAGACGAACGCCGTCTCCTGGCCGAGTCGCTTCAGCGCGCGGCTGTAGATGTCGCCGCCGACGTACGTTCTGAGGTGACCGATGTGCAGGTCGCCGTTGGCGTACGGCAGCCCACAGGTGACCACCGCCGGGTCCTCGGTGGGGAACTCCTCGTGACTCATAGGGGACACTCTCGGCGGCGGGACCAAAATCCCGCTGATTCGGACTCGCCGTTGGGGAGGCGGCGAGCGCGACGGAGCGAACGCCGTTCGCCCCGTGTCGGCTACCGGACCGCGTCGAGGTCGGCGAGGAACGCCCGCAGCATCCCTCGCGTCACGTGCGGCATCATCACGACCCGCGCGAGCCCGTCGCCGGTGCGCGAGAGCCGCCAGCCGTCGTCGCGGAGCGCCCGAAACGTCGGGTCTTCGAGGTCGACGACCACGATCGGGAGTTCGACGTCGGCGACGTCGAATCCCCGACCGCGGAGTTCGTCGGCGAACCACCGCGCGAGGCGGTCGGCGCGCTCGTACTCGCGGCGGTAGCCGTCGGGCCACAGCGCGTCCATCGCGGCGACCGCGCTCGCGACGCCCGCGCCGCTCCGAGTGCCCGTGAGCGACGCCTGCGAGGTGGATTCGAGATACGGCGTGTCGACAGCCAGCGCGTCCATTCCCGCGGATTCGCGGAACAGCAGACCGCCCGCGGGGATCACCGCCCGCCCGCACTTGTGGGGGTCGATCGTCATCGAGTCGACCGGCGCGTGCCCGAAGTGCCACTCGTGATCGGTGAACGGGAGAAGGAAGCCCCCCCAGGCCGCGTCGACGTGGCAGTAGGCGTCGGCGTCGTGTGCGAGGTCGACGAGTTCCGGGATGGGGTCGACGCGCCCGTACTCGGTCGTCCCGGCGACGCCGACGACGAGGATCGTCTCGTCGTCGACCGCGGCCGAGACGGCGTCGACGTCCGCCCGGTGGTCACCGTCGGTCGGGACCGTCCGTAACTCCACGCCGAGCACCTCCGCGGCCTTGGTGAACGAGAAGTGGGCGCTCTCGGGAGCGACGACGTTCGGGTCGGTGACGTCGCTGCGGTTCCGAGCCGAGCGGACCGCCTGGATGTTCGCTTCGGTCCCGCCGCTGGTGACGTAGCCGTGGGGGCTCTCGGTCGATCCGACGTCGGATCCGCGCGAGGCCGGTCGGTCGAGTCCGGCGAGTCGGGCGAGCCCGTCGACCGCGCGCCGTTCGAGTTTGTTCACCTCGGCGTACGTCGCCGGATCGCCCGGGTTGGTCGCGAGGAATCGCTCCGCGGCCTCCCGGGCGTCGGGATGTGGCTCCGTGCACATCGAGGAGAGAACGCGCTCGAACGTCTGCGGGGCCGCCCGCTGCATAGGGTCACTCAGGAGTCGGTCGCGTTTAGTCATTCTGTTCTCGGTTCCGTGGGCTGATCGCACCGACGACGCCCGGGGGCGGCTCAGCGGACCGAATCGAGCAGGAGCCGCTGTTCGACCCGCTTGGCCTCGTGTTGGACGTCGCGGACGGCGTCGATGTTCGCCGACACCGACGAGATCCCGCGCTCGACGAGGAACTGGACCATCCGCGGTTTCGACGCCGCCTGTCCGCAGATGCTCGTCTTGACGTCGAGTTCGCGGCACGTGTCGATGGTGTCGCCGATGAGCTTCAACACCGACGGGTGCAGTTCGTCGAAGCGGTCGGCGACGCGTCCGTTGTTCCGGTCGACCGCGAGGGTGTACTGGGTGAGGTCGTTGGTGCCGAAGGAGACGAAGTCGACCCCCTCCTCGGCCATCGACTCGACTTCGAGCGCGGCCGCGGGCGTCTCGATCATCACGCCCCACTGGCGCTTTTCGGGGTCGACGCCCGCCTGCTGCATCAGGTTCCGGGCCTGGGCGACGTCCTCGGCGTCGTTGACGAGCGGGAACATGATCTCGACGTTGTCGTACCCCATGTCGAAGATGCGGCGGAACGCCTCCAGTTCGTGTTTGAACAGCCCGGGGTTGTCGAGCGAGCGGCGGATGCCGCGGTACCCCAGCATCGGGTTGTGCTCGCGCGGCTCGTCCTCGCCGCCCTCCAGCTGTCGGAACTCGTCGGTGGGGGCGTCGAGCGTCCGCACGCGGACGGGCCGCGGGTAGAACTCCTCTGCGGCGGTCCGGATCCCGTCGACGAGTTCGTCGACGTACGCGCGCTCGCCGTTGTCGGCGATGTACTTCGTCGGCGTCTTGCCGAGCGAGAGGACCATGTGCTCGATCCGGAGCAGCCCGACGCCGTCCGCGCCGGTCGCGGCGGCGCGCTCGGCCGCCTCCGGAATCGAGACGTTGACCTTCACTTCGGTCGCGGTCATCGGCTTGACGGGCGTCTTCGGGCGCGCCTCCTCGATGGGTTCGTGCTGTTCGTCCTGGGGCTCGACGCCCTCGCGGATGGTCCCCTTGTCGCCGTCGATGGTGATGGGCTGGCCGTCTTCGAGTTCGCGGGTCGCCGAGCCGACGCCGACGACCGCCGGAACGCCCAGTTCGCGGGAGACGATCGCCGCGTGGGAGGTCATCCCGCCCTCGTCGGTGACGATTCCGGAGGCGCGCTTCATCGCCGGAACCATGTCCGGCATCGTCATCTCGGTCACGATGATGTCGCCGTCGCCGACCTGATCGAGGTGATCGAGCTTCGTCACGATGCGGGCTTCGCCGGACGCGATGCCGGGACTGGAGCCGAGCCCGCGGAGGAGGACGTCTCCCCCGTTGTCGTCGTCGCCGCCGCCGTTGGCCGCCGCGTCGGCGGTCGCTTCGGCGTCCTCGTCGTCGATGGTGGTGATCGGACGCGACTGGAGCATGTACACCTCGCCGTCGTAGATCGCCCACTCGACGTCCTGCGGCGTCCCGTAGTGGTCCTCGACGCGCCGTCCGAGTTCGACGAGTTCCGCGATCTCCTCCTCGGAGAGCACGCGGGCGCTTCGCTTCTCGTCGGGGACCTCGCGCTCGACGGTCTCGCCGGTCTCTTCGTCCTTGAGCATCATCATCTTCTTGTCGGCGACGGTTGCGGTCTCGACCTCCGCGGTCTCGCGGTCGACGACGTAGTTGTCGGGGGAGACCGATCCGGAGACGACCGCCTCGCCGAGGCCCCACGCGGCCTCGATGATGATCTGCGGCTCGCCCGTCGAGGGGTGCGAGGTGAAGAGGACGCCCGACTTCTCGGCGTCGACCATCTCCTGAACGACGACCGCGATGTCGACCTCCTCGTGGGGGAACCCCTGTCGGTTCCGGTAGTAGATCGCGCGCTGGGAGAACAGCGACGCCCAGCACTCCTTGACGCGCTCGACGAGGGCGTCCTCTTGGACGTTCAGGAACGTCTCCTGCTGGCCCGCGAAGGAGGCGTCCGGGAGGTCCTCGGCGGTCGCGGAGGAGCGAACCGCGACGAAGCGCTCGCCGTCCCCGAGGCTCGCGTACGCAGAGAGGATCTCCTCTCTGACCTCGTCGGGGACCGGCGTCTCCATGATGAGTTCGTGGGCGCGCTCGTGCGCCTCGCGAAGCGCGGACGTGTCCTCGTGGTCGACGTCGACGACCGAGAACAGCTCCTCGTCGATACCCGCGTTCTCGATGAACTCGCGGTAGGTTCCGGCGGTCACGACGAAGCCCGACGGCACGGGTAGCCCTGCGTCTGTGAGTTCGCCCAGTGAAGCCGCCTTCCCGCCGACGCGGTCGATGTCGGCGGACCGCACGTCGTCCAGCCAAGCTACAGCCATTAGCGTTAGAAGTTCCGCAGATGGTCCTAAAGTACTTTCCGGAGGATGCAACGGTGAATAAAACATACTCGGAACTGAGTACATCGTCCGTGACTGTTCCGACCACGAGGCGAACTTCAACCCCAGCGAGACATTCTTTACCGCCGCTGTCCTTTGTCCCGGTGTGCTTCCGGAGTGGATCTCGCTGCTGCCGCCGTGGCTCGTGCTGGGCCTCCTCGGCGGCGGCCTCGCCTCCCTCGTCGTCGCCGGCGTGTTCCTCGTGGGGGGCCGACTCTTTCCGGACGCCCCACGGCCCGGCGGCTATCGGATCGACGGGCCGTCCCGCCGCCGACTGGAGATCCGCGGGTACCTCCGATCGATCTCCGAACCGTTCGTCGAGGACCACGCCGTCGGCGGCGAGACCGTCGAGTTCTACCTCCCGCAACGGGACGTCGCGCTGACCTTCGACGCGCAGGCGTACTTCCGGCTCGAACGCGCGGGCACGTACACCGTGCTCTGCGAACACGAGATGCCGGCGCGCGCGCTCGGACGACGGCTCCCCTTCGAGGTTCCGAGCACGGACTTCGGCTCGCAGCGTCCCCGCGGCGAAGATCCGGTCTCCGAGGCGTTCGACTACCTCGACCTCGCGCCGACCGCGGAGCCGGACGAGGTCAGAGACGCCTACCGCGACCGGGTGAAGTCGGTGCACCCGGACCACGGCGGCTCCCAGTCGGAGTTCAAGCGACTGCAGGAGGCGTACGCGACGGCGCGAGAGCACGCCACAGACTGATTTCGGCGTCGAGCAGACGATGAGCGTACCCAGGAGAGCGTTTTTATGCGATGGCGGGACCAGAGCGGTCGTGATCTGACGACCACCACGGCGCGCACAGCGGTTGCGTGGCACACCGCGTCGTGATCTGCGTTGGCGGCGGCGTGCACTCGCGGTCGCTGCCGACGCCTGCCGCTCTGTGCCGCCTGCTCGCCCCTTATTCCAGTCGGTGCTCCGTCACTGCTCGGATCGGCCCGACAACAACGCGGTCGCCCGTCGACTACCGCGCGGTCGAGACGTCGCCGTCGCCGGTGGTCTCGGTCACCTCGTAGAGCACCTCCGCGTCCCGCAGCGCGTCCGTCACCCGCCCCACGAGATCCGTCGTCGCGACGACCACGCTGTCGACGCCGCGGGCGGCGGCCGCGGCGGCGACCTCGCCGGCGGCGAACGTGGTCTCGACGTCGACGTCGGCCGCGCGCAGCGCCACCACCGCTTCGACGCCGGCGGCGACGACGAGTCCCACGTCCGCGCAGGTTCGCGCGAGTTCGTCGGTCGAGACGGCCCGGCTCCCGCCCGACCGCGCCGAGGGGATCTGGACGACGGTGACTCGTCCCGGGTCGATCTCGATGATCCCCTCGAAGCCGGTGACGCTCACGTCCTCGCCGGGGTCGGCGGCGGTAGTGGCCACGCCGGTGGCCGGTCCATCGTCCTCCGGCGCGGCGTGCAGCAGGCCGTCGCGGAGCGACAGCGTCACCGTGTCGCCGCTCTCGATCCGCTCTGTCGCGATCGCCGCGTCCTCCTGGACGCTCTCGAGGACGTCGTCGGTGACGTGCTCAGCGAACCGTCGGAGTCCCTTCGCCTCCTGAAAGAGCCAGTCGACGCCCTCTTTCGTCACCCGGTAGCGCGAGCGCGCCTCCTTCTCGACGTAGCCGTCGTCGACGAGTTCGCGGATGTACTCGCTGACGGCCTGGCTCGTCACGCCGACCGCCTCGGCGATCTCCCCCTGACTCACCGCCGGCTGCCGGTCGGCGATCTCGACGAGGATCCGAAACCGGGTCGCCGTTCGCTTGTCTTCGAGCGCGCCGCTCATACCGGCCCGTGGGTCGCCGCCGAGAAAAACCCCAACGGAACGGCGTCGCCCGTCGGGACGCGCTCGGGGGTCGACGCGACGAGCGGCGGCGCTGCCGACAGCGATTTCACGGCATCAGTCCAACAGCCGTCGTGGACGACGACACCGCGCTGACGACTGCCGCGGACGACATCGCGTTCCGCTCGCGGTCGATCTACCTCCGCGGAGCCGACGCGCTCGTGCTCGCAGACCTCCACGTGGGTCGGGGCGAAGCGTCGAACGTGACCCTCCCGGTCGGCGAGCGGCGTGACCTCACCAGCCGGCTGGACGCGCTTCTCGATGCGACCCGACCGGCGACGACCGTCTTCGCCGGCGACGTGCTCCACCGGTTCGGTCCCGTCTCCGAGCGGAGTCGGGAGACCGTCGCGGCGCTCCGCGACTGCTGTGCAGACGCGGGGAGCGATCCCGTGTTCGTCCGCGGGAACCACGACACGGCGCTCGACACCGTCTGCGACGACGTGCGCGAGTGCTACGTCGTCGGCGGGGAACCGAAGACCGTCGTCTGCCACGGCCACGAGGAGCCGCCCGTCGCGGCCGACCGCTACGTGATCGGCCACGACCACCCGGCGATCGAGATCGAGGGCCGCCGCCGTCCGTGCGCGCTCGTCGCGCCCGACGCGCACCGCGGGGCCGACGTGGTGATGGTGCCGGCCTTCTCTCGACTCGCGCCCGGCGTGGAGATCAACGACGCCCGAGCCGACGACCTGTTGTCGCCGCTGCTCGACGGTCTCGACGACGTTCGACCGGTCGTCTACGACGACGACCGGGCGGAGGCGCTCGCGTTTCCGCCGCTCTCGTCGTTCCGCCGGATGCTGTGAGCGTCCGCCTCAGCGGTCGCGCTCGACGGCCCGCGCGGCCTCGCGGCCGCTCCGCAGCGCTCCCTGGATCGACGACCACGCGGTGTAGTCGCCGGCCAGATACGTCGCGCCGCCCGCCGCGCGAACGCCCGGGAGCGTCTCGTGGAGCCCCGGGGGCTGCGCGAACTGCGCGAACTCGATGCGGTGCGTCCGAACCGGCTCCAGCGCCGAGAAGTCGCGTTCGGGGTACCACGCTTCGAGCGTCAAGCGCGTCTCCTCTGCCAGCGCGTCGGCGTCGCGGTCCAGCGCGGTCTCGCCCAGGAACGTCGCGTTCAGGAGCGCAGAGCCGTCGGGCGCGTACTCGGGGGCGACCTCGGAGATCGGAACGACGGTGTTCGGCGACGGATCGCCGGCGTTGAGCAGGAGCTTCCGGCCGGTCCGCGGGACCGACTCCTCTGGCAGGCGGTAGTACTGCGTCACGCAGCTTCGCGCCTCCCGCGGGATCGAATCGATCCCCGTGAGCCGGTGGGCCTCCTTCGGGTCGGTGGCGACGACGACCGCGTCGGCCGCGATCGTGCCCGCCTCCGTTTCGACGGCGACGCCGCCGTCCCTGCCGCGGACGCTATCGTCACCTCGATCCTCGCCGACGCCGTCGTCGATCGAGGTGACCCGCTCGTCGAGTCGGATCGACGCGCCGGCGTCGCGAGCGCGGTCGGCCAGTTGCTCGGGGACCGCGCCCATCCCCGCCGCCGGGACCGCGATCCGCCCCTCCGAGAGCGCCTTGAAGGTGTACTCGAAGACGCGCTTCGAGGTCGAGAGCGACCGATCGAGCGTGATGCCTCCGTAGAAGGGCGCGACGAAGTTGTCGACGTAGTCCTCGGAGAAGCCCCACTCCCGGAGGTACGATCGAATCGACCGGTCCGAAGCGCGGAAGATCTCCGACTCCGTCCGGGTGCCGACGTGCTGTCTGAGAAGCAGCGTCCGGAACTTGTCGCTCAGCGTCACCTCGCTGTTCCGGAGCGACGCGCCAGCGGCGCGGACGTCCCGGAGCGGGTCCGAGAGGACCGACCGCGATCCCGGGCGCGCGATGACCGCGCCGGGTCGGAAAAAGCGGAGGTCCAGCGCGTCCAGATCGAGTTCGCGGCGGACAGCCGGATACGCGGTGAAGAGCACCTGGAACCCCCGATCGAGCGTGAACCCGTCGCGGTTCTCGGTCCGCACTCGTCCGCCGACGGTCGAACGCCGCTCCACGACGGTCACGTCCGCGCCCGCGGTCGCGAGTCGACGGGCGGCGACGAGACCGGCCAACCCCGCGCCGACGACCACGACGGAATCTCCGTCCATACGCCGACTTCGGTCGGCGACCACAAAGAGACTGCGTCCGCCGCGCGAAGTGAGTAGGGATTTGTCCGTCGGACCGAAAGGTCGGGTATGTCGACTACTGAGGCGTTTCGCGGACTCGTCTGCACCGAGACCGACGAGCGCGACGACGCGACCGCGACAGGACGCAGCGAGGCCGGCGCGCGGCTCGAAGCCGCCTACGACTACGACGCCGTCGACTGGACCGGCGACACGCTCGCGGGCGGGCCGGAGTCGATGTGGCGGTACGCCGACCTGCTGGCCTTCGAGGACCCGCTCACCGCGGCCGAGGGGGGAACGCCACTCGTGTCGGCACCGTCGCTCGCGTCCGAAGCGGACCTCGGCTCCCTCTCGATCAAAGACGAGGGGCGAAACCCGACGGGGACGGTACTGGACCGCGGCCTCGCCACCGCGGTGACGGCCGCGCGAGAGGCCGACGCGGACCTCGTCGCGCTCGCGTCGCCGGGCAACGCCGGGCAGTCGGCCGCCTCGTACGCCGGATGGCCGATCTCCGCTCGTACGCCTTCGTCCCCTCCCGTTCGCCGTTCTCGAACAAGGCGATGATCAACGTCCACGGCGGCGAGATGCGCGTCGTCGGGGGGCGGTACCCCGACGCCGAGGACGCCCTTCACGAGCAACTGCAGTCGGCGTGGTACACCCTTCAGGAGTTCGACAACCCGCACCGACACGACGGGATCAAGACCGTCGCCTTCGAGATCGCCGAGTCGCGCTCGTGGTCCGCCCCGGACGCCGTCGTCGTTCCGGAGGGGACGGGCGAGGTCGTCGCCGGCGTCGAGAAGGGATTCCGCGAGCTCCGCGAGATCGGGCTGCTCGACGACGTGCCGCCGGTCTACGCCGCTCAGCCCTCGGGCTGTGCCCCGATCGTCGCCGCCCACGAGCGCGGGGCCGACGCGATCGAGCCGTGGGAGTCGCCGGACACGATCGTCGGCGAACTGGAGATCCCCGAGCCGAAGGGTGGCGACGTCGCCCTCGGGGCGGTCCGGTCGACGGGCGGTGGCGTCGTCGCCGTCGACGACGAGGACAGCTTAGAGAGCGCCGTTCTCGCCGCACAGCGGGTCGGCGTCGAAGCGGGGCCTGCGGGCGGTGTCGCGCTCGCGGGGGCGGCGGCGCTCGCAGAGGAGGGAGCGTTCGACAGCGACGCCGACGTCGTCGTCCTCAACGCGGCCTCGGGCGTGAAGACCGCCGACGTGCTCCGGAGTCACCTGATGGGCAAGGGGATCTAGACGGGGGCGCTCCCGATCCGAACCGGGGACAGCACTGACTCCCCGGCCCGCATTTCGGGCCCGCGAGGCAGTATTTTGATCGTCAGATTATTACTTTAGACGAGTCTAAAAGTGGATATGCTGAGCGACGTGATGGAGGATTATCTCAAAACGATCTACCAGATCCAGGCCCGTTCGGGGCCGCCCGTCTCCACGTCGGCGATCGCGACGGCGCTCGATAAGACGCCCGCGACGGTGACGAGTATGCTCGGGACGCTCGAAGAGCGCGGGCTGATCACCCGCGAGAAGTACAAGGGCGCAGAGCTGACGCGCGAAGGGGAAACGGTCGCACTCGAGGTCCTCAGACACCACCGGTTGCTCGAAGCGTATCTCGCGGAACGACTGGACTACTCCTGGAGCGAGGTCCACGAGGAGGCCGACGCGCTGGAGCACCACATCAGCGAGGAGTTCGAGCGACGCGTCGCGGCCGCGCTCGACGACCCCGCGGTCGATCCGCACGGCGACCCGATCCCGTCGGCCGACCTCGCGCCGCTGGAAGACGACGACGCGACCCCGCTATCGACGAGAGAGGTCGGCGACACCGTCGTCGTCTCGCGCGTCAGCGACCGCGACCGCGAGGAGTTGGAGTACCTCGCCGAGGCGGGGATCACCCCCGGGACGACGCTCGGGATCGTCGACGTCGCCCCCTTCGGAATGGTCACCGTCGAGACCGACGACGGCGGCGAGCAGAGCCTCCCGGAGTCGATCGCCGAGGCGATCTACGTCGTCGACGCTGATACGGATGGCACCGACCGCGACGCCGGTAGCGACGTGCAGGAGGCTGGCAACGCGTGAGTACGTACCTCGAAATCGTCGTCGTCGCGTTCGTCGCCCAACTGGCCGTGCTCCCGGGCGAAAAGGTGCAGTTCATCATCGCCGGGCTGTCGACCCGCTACGATCCGAAGGTGGTCGTCGCGGCCGCGGGATCGGCGTTCGCGGGCTGGACCGCGATCGAGATCCTCGTCGGACGCGCGCTGCAGGAGGCGCTCTCGCCGACCGTCCTCGACGCGGTGACGGCCGTGCTCTTCCTGACCTTCGCGGTCCTGCTGTACCGGTCGGCCCCGGCGTCGGGAGACGGGACCCCGTCGGCGACGACCGACGGCGGAGTCGTCGATCTCGACTCGGTGACGCTCCCCGGGCCGCTGGAGCGCTACTCGGGGTCGCTCGGCGGGTTCGTCCCGATCTTCGCGCTGATGGTCACCGGCGAGTTCGGCGACAAGACGCAGTTGGTCACCATCGGGCTGGCCGTCCAGTACGGGGCGACCTCCGCCATCTGGGTCGGCGAGATGCTGGCGATCATTCCGATCAGCCTCGCGAACGCGTACTTCTTCCACGCGTTCGCCCACCGGGTCGATATGCGGAAAGCGCACTTCGCCGCGGCCGCGCTGTTCGCCTTCTTCGGGCTCGATACGGTGCTCTCGATCCTCACCGGCTTCTCGCTGTGGGAGTCGTTCATCGGGGCCGTCAGCGCCGCCGCGGTCGGACTCCTCTAGGCGGCCTAGCGCCTTCGGACCGGGCGCGACCGGAGAATCGACTCCCGCTCCGCCGTTTCGGACCTTTTTTCTCGGTTTGTACCCTCTGTTAGCTCGATGACGAGTCTCCCCGTGACGCTCGCTGCCGGGATCCTCTTCGGCATCGCGCTCGCCGCACCGCCCGGGCCGATGAACGCCATCATCGCGGAAGAGAGCGTTCTCAGCGGCTGGGTCGCCGGGTTCAAGGCCGGGCTCGGGGCGATGACCGCCGACGCCATCTTCTTCGTCCTCGCGCTGCTCGGCGTCGTCGCGTTCGTCGAGCAGTTCCCGATCGTCCGCGCGGTGATGATCGGTCTCGGCGGCGTGTTGATGCTGTACTTCGCCTACGGTGCCGTCGCCGACATCCGGTCGTCGTTCCGGAGGAACGCGGCGGACGAACCGCAGGAGAGTTCGGACGCGGAGAACCTCGGAGCGCGCGCGACGACGGGCTTCCGCAAGGCGTTCGTGCTCGCGCTCACCAACCCCTATCAGATCCTGTTCTGGCTGACGATCGGCGTCGGGATGCTCCAGCCCGGACGGGTCGACGTCCTCGCGGAGATGCCGTACGCGGGCGGGGCGCTCTCGGGCCTCGTCGTCGTCGACACCGGCTCCCCCGCGCTGATCGCGGGCTTCTTCGGCGGGATCGTCGTGTGGATCGTCGGGTTCCCGGCCGCGCTCGTCGGTGCCGAACGCCGCGTCGACGCCTTCGCGCCGATCGTCGCGGGCATCAGCGCCGTCGTGCTCGCGGCGTTCGGTGTGCTGTTCGTGGCCCAGAGCGCAGAGATTCTGTTGTAACGTCTCCGCCGCCGGCGAACTCGAAGCTGGCAGCGTCGCGGACGCGCCGGGCGCGTTCTCACGAACGGGAAACACTTTGAGCGACCCGACGAAACGAGCGGTATGTTCGAGAAGACGACGTGGATCAAGCTCCCGCGGAACGTCCTCGTCGGTCACGGCGTCCTCGACGACCTCTCGGCGGCGGTCGAGGAGCTCTACCTCTCGGGACGACCGCTCGTCGTGACGAGTCCGACGCCGAACGACCTCGTCGGCGACCGCGTCCGCGCGCAGTTCGACGTCGCGGGGACCGTCGTCGTCGAGACGGCGAGCTTCGACGCGGTCGAGCGCGTCGTCGACGCCGCTTCCGAGGCCGACGCGGGCTACCTCGTCGCGCTCGGCGGCGGCAAGCCGATCGACACGGCGAAGATGGCGTCGGATCGGCTGAAATGCGGTCTCGTCTCCGTTCCGACGGCCGCCAGCCACGACGGCATCGTCTCGGGACGCTCTTCGATTCCCGAGGGCGACACCCGCCATTCGGTGGCCGCCGATCCGCCGCTGGCGGTCGTCGCCGACACGGAGATCCTCGCACAGGCTCCGTGGGAGCTCACGAGCGCGGGCTGTGCGGACATCATCTCGAATTACACCGCGGTGAAGGACTGGCAGCTCGCGCACCGTCTCAAGAACGTCGAGTACAGCGAGTACGCCGGCGCGCTCTCGCAGATGACCGCCGAGATGCTCGTGGAGTCGGCCGACGCCATCAAGCCCGGCTTCGAGGAGTCGGCGTGGCTGGTCGCGAAGGCGCTCGTCTCCTCCGGCGTCGCGATGTCGATCGCGGGCACCTCGCGACCCGCCTCTGGCGCGGAGCACCTCATCTCTCACCAGTTAGATCGGCTCGTCCCCGGGCGCGCACTCCACGGCCACCAGGTCGGCGTCGCCGCCATCGTGACGGAGTACCTCCACTCCGGCGAGCGCGGCGAGTGGAGCGACATCCGCGACGCGCTCGCGCAGATGGACGCGCCGACGACCGCGTCGGGGCTCGGAATCGACGACGAGACGTTCCTCGAAGCGCTGACGACCGCCCACACGATCCGGGACCGCTACACGATCCTCGGCGACGGCGTCAGCGAGGCGGCCGCGCGCGAGGCGGCGACGTTCACCGGCGTGATCTGACCGGAGCGTAGTCCGTCGACGGCCGCGCGAGCCCGGATCCGAAGGACCGAATAGGAGCGACTCCCAACGCGCGGTATGGCAACCTCCAGCGCCGACAACGCCGCAAAGCGGCACCCGCTCGCGGTGACCGCCCTGCTCTCGGTCGTCGGGTACGCGGCCGTCGTCGGCACCTTTCTCGGCGTCGTCCCCGCGAACGTCTTCCCCGAACTGTCGCTGTGGGAAGTGAACCGGCTCTCGGACGCGATCGCCCTAGTGAACGCCGTGAACGTCCTCGTGATCGCGACCGGCTGGCGCTGGATCCGCCGCGACGAGATTCGCAAGCACGCCGCCGCGATGGTGACGTCGTTCCTCCTCATCCTCGTGTTCTTGGTGCTGTATCTCACCAAGATCGGCGGCGGCGGCACGAAGGAGTTCGTCGGCCCGGCGTTCGTCTACTACCCGTATCTGGCGATGCTGGCGGTCCACATCGTCCTCTCGATCGTGTCGGTGCCGGTCGTGCTGTACGCGCTGGTGCTCGGAGCCACCCACACGCCCGCGGAACTCAGAAGCGAGACGCCGCACCGGCGCGTCGGGCGAATCGCCGCCGCCGCGTGGCTGCTGTCGCTCGCGCTCGGCGTGCTCACGTACCTGCTCTTGAACCACGCGTTCAGTTGGGAGTACGTCGAAGCCGCCGCCGCGGCGGTATCTTTGCTCCCCTGAGTGGCCGGGGCCGTCCCGTGAATGTCGAAGATTTTTATCGCCGCGACGAAACCCACGGGTATGCGCGTCGCGTTCGTCTCGCTGTACACCGATCAACGGCGCTCCGACGGCGCGACGCAGCGGCTCCGCCGAGTCGCGGAGGGCCTCGCCGCACGCGGACACGACGTGTTTTGCTGCTGTGCGAAGTGGTGGGAGGGGCCGATAGACGCGTTCGAGCACAACGGCGTCGAGTACGTCGCCGTCACGGACTCGCCGGCCGTCCGGTCGTTCACCTCGAAGCTGCCGTTCGCGCTCCGGCGGGTGTCGCCGGACGTGATCCACTGCGCGAACAGTCCGCCGTCGCAGGTCGTCGCCGCCAAGACCGCCGCGCGGTTCCTCCGCGTGCCGGTCGTCGTCGACTGGTGGGCCGAGCGCGAGGGCGACACCGATCGAATGGCCCGGAAGGCTGCGAGCGGTGCCGACCGGGTGATCGCCCCGTCGCGGCTGGTCAAGACCGAGGCCCGCGAGCGCGGCGCGGCCGCCGAGTCGGTCACGCTCGTCCCGGAGTCGATCGACTTCGACCTCGTCCGCGAGGCGGACGTCGACAACCGCGCGGACCTCGTGTACGCGCGCCGACTCGACGAGCACGCCAACGCCGAGACGTTCCTGCTCGCGCTCGCGGAACTCCGCGACCGGGAGTGGCGCGCGGTCGTCGTCGGCGACGGCCCCGAACGCGATTCGATCGAGCGGACCGCCGCCGACCTCCGCATCGACGACCGCGTCTCCTTCCTCGGCGACCTCGCGCCCGAGGAGTTCGTCCCGATCCTGAAGGGCGCGCACGTGTTCGCCCAGACAGCCACGGTCGAGCCGTTCGCCAGAGAGTTGCTCTGGGCGCTCGCCTGCGGATGCGTCGGGATCGTCGAGTACCAGGCGCGGTCGAGCGCGCACGAACTGGTCGAGAGCTTCGATCGGGGCGCGCTCGTGACGAGTCCGCAGGAACTCGCCGACGAGGTCGCCGCCGCGGCCGCGCACGACACGGCCTCGGTCAACGAGGCGTTCGTCGGCTACGACCACGGGGAGATACTCGACTCCTACCGGCGGCTGTACGAATCAGCGATCGAGGAGTACGGGTTCTTCTGAGCGCCACTCCGCGGTCGAGAGCGCCCGTCCGATGCCCACATCCCCCCAGAGTTACGTGCCGACCCGTCGTACGGGGAGGCGATGTCGAATGCCCTCCACCTCCTCGTTCGACTCGTGCACGTGCTCGGAATGGCGGCGGTCCTCGGCGGGACGGTCGTCGGGTGGCAGACCCTACGGGCGGGAAGTGAGGTCCCGCTGGCGACGGTGCGGCGCGTCGAGGTAGTCTTCTGGGCCGCGATGGGTCTGCTGGTCGCGACCGGCGTCGGGAACCTCGGGACGCTGGGACCGCCCGGTCCGTCGACCCGCTGGGGGACCGTGCTGACGATCAAGCTCTCGATCGTGATCGGCGTCGTCGCCCTCTCGGCCGTCCGATCGCTCGCCGTGCTTCGGTTGCGAGCGGGAGAGAGCGCACTCCCCGGCGTCGCCTTCGACAGGCTCCGCCTCCTGTACGCGAGCACCGCGTGGGGGCTAATCGCCGTCGTCGCCCTCGCGGAGGCGCTCGCCCATGGGTGACGCTACCGACGGAGTCGGGCGCGTCGACGTCGCCGCTCCCGCCGAGGCGTGGACAGTGGCGACGTTCGATCTCGTGGGCTTCGCGCTGCTGCTGCTTCTCCCCGTCCACCTCTCGGGCGCGTTGGGAGACGCGCTCGCGGGACTCGGGACGGTTCCCGGCCTGCTGCTCTTCGGGTACCTGTGGGTGCTCGTCGCCGTGAGCGTCCGGTGGGTGCTCGCCGACGGCGGCCTCGTCGGCCGATCCGGGCCGTCGTCGCTTCTCGCTCGGGGAGCACTCGGCGGGGCCTGCGTCGGGAGTGGATTCGTCGCCGGAGTCGTCATCGTCGGCGGCGCGGTCCTCGCCATCGACGATCCCTCGATCGTCACGTCGCTCGCGGTGTTCGGAAGTATCGCCGTGGCCGTCGCTGCGATCGTCGGCGCGGTCGTAGGGGCGCTGTTCGCCGTCGTCAACGTCGCTCTCGCCCGGGTGAGCGAGTGGGTGGTGCCGCTCGCGGACGCGGACGCGACTGCAACGAACGCCGAGGGCGGCGCAGGCGACCCGTAGACCTCGAAAAGTGAGCACCGGACGCGCGGGCCACTCTGAAACGGTTACTCGTCGTCTTCGAGTTCGTAGTCGCCGCCGTACTTCATAAAGAAGAACGCGAGGCCGAGCGTCGCCACCATCGCGAACGTCGTCGCGACGCCGAGCGTCTTCGCGGAGTCGGGAACTTTCGGGACGTTCGCCGGTTCGGGCGTCGAGATCTCCTCGACGACCTCGATGGTCCCGACCATCCCGGAGACCTCGTGGGGCTCACAGTAGTACTCGTAGGTTCCGAGCGTCTCGAACGTGTGCTCGTAGGTGAAGCCGGTGTTCTCGAGCGCTTCGTGCCCGCCCCAGTCCGCGCCGTCGGGCTGGCTGTCGACGACGATGTTGTGGTTGTCCGACTCCCAGACGAACTCGACGGTCGTCCCCGGCATAACCTGGAGCGGTTCGTCCGTTCCGGGCGTGAACACGAGCGACCCGTCGGGCCCGACGAGAACCTGTTCGGTTCCGCCGCCTTCCTGTCCCGCGGCCGCTCCGGTGGCACCAGCGACCGCAGCGGTTCCGGCCGCTGTCGTGAGGAAGGCGCGACGGGACATATCCGCGTTGCCGTCAGTCATACACGGGCGTTGGGAGTCGGCTGTAGTGAATACTTTGGTTTGTCTCCTCGAGCAGGGTGCGGCGAGGGAACGGTTCGGTAGATCGCGGCGTCTGCGACACGTCGTCACTGTCGTCGTGGGTGCGGTGCAGTGGCAGGTGCGGATTCTATGTGTTGGGATCTGCTGAAATCCTCGGCAAGAGCGGTATACTGACTCGATCCGCTCAGTACAGCTTGTAGACCTAATAAAACGTGTTTTGAAAAATGCGTCTGATAGTATCAGAACACACCGGTACTATCTTGCCAAATTTATATGTAGAGCGTATGTACTCGACATATGTTTCGTAGAACGTCGATGACCCTAAGGCAAGGAGGGGCCTTCGCCGTATGGGGATTCGGAGTCTTCCTTGTCCTCAGTTTTTGTTTTGCTGTTCTACAAATAAGAGGCAATGACCTACTTGTGATTGCAATCGTCGTCAGTTTCGTGTCGTTCTGGACGATATTTCTTCCACTCTGGCGGCGTCTACCAGAGGACTGGAGACGAAGTTGACCACACAATAGTCGAGTTTTGCTCAACACGCACGTCTACCAAATGGTTGTTTCACGCCTATTTATCTCTGGATAATGATGTTTCAGCAGACCCGCGTGTTGTAGTCGCGGTTGCTGTGCTGTGGCGGTCAGCCAGCGATTTCACCGCGAGGCGAGCGCACGCGAGCCTCGCGGACTTTTTCCCACCAGGTTTTTGCGCGGAGGGTTCCAGCGGACCCCTCCGCAGTAAAAAGGTGGTTCCGCAACGCTTTTGCGGGTCGTCTCGGACGTGATGGCTATGGCAGACGTAGAGGCGGAACTCCGCCAGCAGTTCATCGACGCGTTCAGTGGCGCCGACTTCCCCGTCAGCAGCCAGATGGACCTCGTCCCCGCGCTCCCGAACGGTCCGGGAACGAAGTTCGAGGCGGGCGACGTGACGCTCACCGCGATGGAGATGGCCGCGAAACTCGGGAACCACCAGGAATTCCCCTACAACGACGTCGAGTCCCTCGTCGACGACGTCATCGAGGGGCTCAAAGCCGAAGGGATGATCTGAGCGGCCGACTCGGGTCACCCGAACGCTTTCGTCCGTATCGAGCGAATCGACCAGTATGGCCCACGACATCGAGCGCTACCTCAACGTCCGGAGTGCCTACGGGGCGTCGTTCAGCCCGAGCGACGAACTCGCGTTCCTGATGGACACCACGGGCGTCCCGCAGGTCTGGACGCTCTCGGAACCCGGCGCCTGGCCGGAGCAGCGGACCTTCTTCGACGAGCGCGTGACGTTCGTGTCGTGGTCGCCCGAGCGCGAGGAGTTCGCGTTCGGGATGGACCGCGGCGGCAACGAGCGCCAGCAGCTGTTCCGCTACGACACCGCGACCGGCGAGATCACCGACTGGACCGAGGCCCCCGACGCGAAGCACCGGTGGGGCGGCTGGAGCCACGACGGCGAGCGGATCGCGTTCGCGGCCAACCGACGCGACGAGTCCGTCTTCGACGTCTACGTACAGCGCCGGGACGAGACCGGCACCGACGCCGAACTGATCGCCGAGGGCGACGGCTGGCTGACGCTCGGCGGGTGGTCGCCGGACGACTCCCGGCTTCTGGTCACGGAGTCGTACTCGAACTTCGATCAGGACGTCGCGGTCCTCGACGTCGCGACCGGCGAACTGACCGAACTCACGCCTCACGAGGGGACGGTCCGCTTCCAGAGCGCGACGTGGGGCCCCGACGGCGAGCACGTGTATCTCGTCTCCGATCGCGCGAGCGACACGCTCGATCTGTGGGCGGTCGACGTCGAAAGCGGGGCGTTCTCGCTCGTCGCCGAGGACCCCGACTGGGAGATCGGCGGCGTCGCCGTCGACGAGGACACCGGACGGATCGCCTACTCGACGAACGTCGACGGCTACACCGAACTGACCGTCGGCGAACTGACGACGGCGACGACGATCGAAGCGACTGCGAAGCCGGACCTCCCGCGGGGCGTCGCCGGCGGAGTCGCCTTCGACGACGCGGGCGAGCGCTTCGCGCTGACGGTGACCCGGCGCAGCGATCCGGCGAACGTCTACGTGGTCGACGGGGCGGGCGAAGCGACGCGCTGGACGCGCGCGGCGACCGCGGGGATCCCCCGCGAGACGTTCGTCGAACCCGAACTGGTCCACTACCCGACGTTCGACGGCAGGGAGATTCCGGCGTTCTTCTCGCTGCCGGAGACCGACACCGGCCACGGCGAGACGCCGGTGATCGTCGACATCCACGGGGGGCCCGAGTCGCAGCGCCGCCCCTCCTTCAGCGCGGTCACGCAGTACTTCCTCGCGAACGGCTACGCCGTCTTCGAGCCCAACGTCCGCGGCTCGGCGGGGTACGGGAAGGCGTACGGCCACCTCGACGACGTCGAGAGGCGAATGGACGCGGTCGCGGACGTCGAGGCCGCCGTCGAGTGGCTCCACGATCACCCGGCGGTCGATCCCGACCGAATCGTCGCGATGGGCGGCTCCTACGGCGGCTTTATGGTCCTCGCGGCGATGACCGAATACCCCGACCTGTGGGCCGCCGGCATCGACATCGTCGGCATCGCGAACTTCGTCACGTTCCTCGAGAACACCGGCGAGTGGCGTCGGTCGCTCCGGGAGGCCGAGTACGGGTCGCTGGAGGACGACAGGGAGTTCCTCGAATCGATCTCGCCGCTGAACACCATCGACGAGATCCGCGCGCCGCTTTTCGTCCTGCACGGCGAAAACGACCCGCGCGTCCCCGTCTCGGAGGCCCACCAACTCGTCGAGGAAGCCAAAGCGCACGTCCCCGTTCGAGAGCGCATCTTCGAGGACGAGGGACACGGGTTCACGAAGCTGGAAAACCGGATCCGCGCCTACGAGGAGATCGTCGAGTTCCTCTCCGAGCACGTCGAGTGACGCGAAGGGTGAGACAAATATGTTATACAACCGAGTTGTTGTGCGCTGCAGGAGACGCACGAATACTGATTTGTCAGCCCCTTGTACGGGACAGCGAGCGAACCGGACCGACGGACCCATCAGGGGACCGAACGTCTTAATGTGTTGACGTGCGAGGGACTGAGATATGACGGGAAATCCGAGTGGGGGTCGCGTTCTCGTCGTCGTGCCGTCGGAGGTGGACCTTTCGGAGGGGACAGACAGTACGTCGACGGACGCGACCGGCGGTCCCGACGGCATCGACGCCGCGACGGATCGATCGGGTGATTTCCTGCGCGGAGGCCGAGCGTCCGCGTCGTCCGGCGGAGACGACGCCTCGACAGGTGCCGACGGCGACGGCGCCGGAGTCGAGCGCACCGGAGGCGACGGAGCGCCGCGGAACCGCACGGACGACGAGACGGACCGGCGCCCCGGAGACGAACCGAAGCGGGAGGACGTCGTCAGGGAGTTGAAGCGGCGGCTCTCGGCGGAGGTGGTCGTCCGGTGCCCGCAAACCACCATCGAATACGTCGAGGAACTCGGCCCGACGATCGATTGCGTCGTGGTCCTCTGGGAGAACCGGCCGCTGATAGACAGGCTCATCAGCGAATGTGCGCTCCCGACGATCGTCTTCGAGCCGCCGGTCATCGGCCGAATCGACGAGATCGTCGACGGCGACGATCCGGTGGCGGAACTGCTGGAAGTCGTCCGAATCGAGATCCGACACGATCGCGTGCAGAACGACTTACAGGAGTCGAACGCGCGGTTGACCGCGCTGAGCCACTACGCCGAAGACATCACCGCCTGTGAGACCGTCGAGGCGGTGGTCGAACGGACCGTCGAAGCGACGACGGACGCCCTGGCGTTCGACTACTGCGTCGTGCTCCTCGCCGAGGGCGACCTGTTGGTCCCGCGGGCCTCGACGCTCCCGGAGCCGCCGGCGAGCCCCTGTAGTCGCTCCGAGGGCATCGCCGGTCGGACGCTGGCGCGCGGCGAATCGGAGATCGTTCCGGATATGCAGACCGACCCCGACGCGATACCCGAACACGACGAACTGCACGCGGTCTTGAGCGTCCCGATCGACGACCGAGGAGTGATCCAGGTCGTCTCCGCCGAGCGCGACGCCTTCGACGACCGGGACCGGGAGTTCGTCGAGATCCTCGCGGGCTACACCCGGGAGGCGCTGCAGCGGATCGAACGGGAAGTGACGCTCCGCGAGGAACGGGACCGGTTACACGCCTTCTTCGGCGAACTCCCCACGCCGGCGATATACGTCGAACGCCGCGACGGGACGGTGATCGTCGAGGAGGCGAACCGCACCTACGCCGATCAGATCAGCGAGATCGAGTCCGGACAGCCCCTCTCGGAGATCGCGCTCGATCGGTCAGAACTCGACTACTACGAACGCGCGTTCGAGTCCGGATCGGTGACGAACGGGAGCGTCGAGCGCGAGCGGGCCGACGGAGAGGTACAGCGGGTCGCGCTCAGCGTCGTCCCCGTCTCGCCGCCGACAACTCACGAGTGCGCCTACGGGCTCTACATCGACGAAGTGACCACCAGAGCCCTCGAATCGTTTCAGTGAGTGCGACTCCGACGTGGACACGGGGCCGAGTCGTGCTCGGGGGACGCTGATTCCGGGCCCGATTCCGTGGCGGGGAGCGTCGCCACCGCAGCAGCGGTAGAACCAAACGCCCCGCGGGCGAAAACGCTGGTATGAGCACCGACACCGAGCGAGGCCTGCGGCACCGACCGATCCGGTGTCTCATAGCGAAGGTGGGGCTCGACGGTCACGACCGGGGCGCACACGTCATCTCTCGGGCGTTCCGCGACGCGGGCTTCGAGGTCGTATACTCCGGGCTGCACCGCGCTCCGGAGGAGGTGGTGCAGGCGGCCGTCCAGGAAGACGTCGACGTGCTGGGGCTCTCGATCCTCTCGGGGGCGCACAACACGCTCGTTCCCGCCGTCATCGAGGGGCTGCAGTCCTACGGCGCGTTCGAGGACACGCTCGTCATCGTCGGGGGGATCGTTCCGGACGAAGACCGCGAGCGACTTCGGGAGATGGGCGTGGCCGCGATCTTCGGCCCCGGGACGCCGATGGAGGAGACGATCGAGTTCGTCCGAGAGAACGCGCCGCGGCGCGAGCGATGAGCGGCGACGACGTCGACGAGAGCGGCGGACCAGATCCCGGGGACGACGAAGCTGCGGGAGATCCCGGAGCCGACGTGACCGCGCGAAACGACCGGCTCGTCGAATCGCTGCTGGCGGGAGAGCACCGAGCGCTCGCGAGAGCCATCACGCGGATCGAGAACCGCGAGCCCGGCTACCGAGACCTCGTCTCGCGGTTGTACGGCCACACCGGGACGGCGACCGTCGTCGGCGTCACCGGCAGCCCCGGCGCGGGGAAGTCGACGCTCGTCGACAAACTGACCGCCGCCTACCGCGACCGCGGGGACACCGTCGGCGTCATCGCGGTCGATCCCTCCTCGCCGTACTCCGGGGGTGCCGTCCTCGGCGACCGGATCCGGATGAGCGCCGCGGCCGGCGATATGGACGTGTTCGTCCGCTCGATGAGCGCGCGCGGGCAACTCGGCGGGCTCTCGACCGCGACCGCCGACGCGATCACGGCGCTGGACGCCTTCGGCAAGGACGTCGTCGTCGTCGAGACGGTCGGGGCCGGTCAGAGCGAGGTCGACGTCGTCCGCGCGGCCGACACGGTCGCGGTCCTCGTCCAACCGGGCAGCGGCGACGACGTCCAGATGCTGAAGGCCGGGATCCTCGAGATCGGAGACGTCTTCGTCGTCAACAAAGCCGACACCGACGGCGTCGAACGGACCGTCGCGGAGTTGACGGAGATGATCCGACGGCGAGACGACAGTTCACAGCGGGGCCGGACCGCACAGCCCGCGGCGGCGGACGAGGAACCGTGGCAGCCGCCGGTCGTCGAGACGGTGGCGACGAGCGGGAGCGGGGTCGACGAACTGCTCTCCGCGCTCGACGACCACGCCGCCTACCTCGCTCGAACGGGCGCGGGCGAGCGCAGAGCCGTCGACCGCCTCACCGAGGAGATCCGACGCCTGGTCCGCGCGGACGCGAACGACCTGTTGGCAGACGAGATCGAGCGCCGGGGCGGCATCGAATCGTTCGCCCGACGCGTCCGCGACCGCGAGACCGACCCCTACGCCGCTGCCGACGAGATCCTCGAACCGCTCCGGGAGTGTCTCGAATCGCGGGGAGATAACTCGACGGACGGGCCGTCGACCCCCGAGTGACCGGGTCCGACGGGGGTGTCCTAATCTCTCGACCGGTGGTGCCAGCAGGCTGAAACCCGTCCCGCCCGTACGTCGCGTATGCGCATCCGCTCTCTCCTCGCCGGGGTCGCGCTCGGAGCCGGGACCACCGCGCTGGCGAACGCCGCCCTGCGACGCCGAGCGCCCGAGTTGGAGCCGCCGCTCGACGGCACCCACCGCACCTTCGAGTGGAACGGAATCGACGTGCAGTACACCGAGGCCGGCGATCCGGCGGACCCGGATCTCCTCCTCTTGCACGGCATCAACGCCGCGGGGTCTAGCGGCGAGTTCCGCGCCGTCTTCGAGGCGCTCGCGGACTCCTATCACGTGATCGCGCCCGACCTCCCGGGGTTCGGTACCTCCGATCGACCGCCGCTTCGCTACTCCGCGACGCTGTACGAGGAGTTCGTCCGCGACTTCGTCGACGCGTTCGACCGCCCGGCGGTCGTCGCCTCGTCGCTGACCGCGGCGTACCTCGTCGCAGTCGCCGACGACCCCGACCTCGCCTCGGTCGTCCTGATCTGCCCGACCGAGCGCGGCGGTCCAGACCGCAACCTCCTCGCGCGTGAACTGCTCCGCTCGCCGCTGGTCGGCGAGGGGCTCTTCAACCTCCTCGCGTCGAAGCCGTCGATCCGGTACTTCAACGCCGATCACGGCTACTACGACACCGACCGCGTGAGCGAGGCGTGGATCGACTACGAGTGGCGGACCGCCCACCAACCGAACGCGCGCTACGCCCCAGCGTCGTTCGTCAGCGGCTTCCTGAACAGCGACGTCGACCTCGAATCGGCACTGGCCGGCATCGACGCACCGGTGACGCTCGTCTGGGGGCGGGAAGCGGACATCACGCCGCTCCGTCGCGGGCGCGCGCTGGCGGACGCGGCCGACTGCCGCCTCGTCGTGATCGACGACACGAAGCTCCTCCCGCACGTCGAGTTCCCGGAGGCGTTCGTCGACGTCGTCCGCGACGCCATCGAACAGTAGCGGCCGGGGCACTGCGACGAACCGCTGGGTCTTTTTCCCTCACCGGAGTACCGTGCCGTATGCAGACCGGCGAGAGCGTGAGGCGAGGGCGGGGTTGGTCGGGTGAGCGGCTGTGAGCGTGCGTTGTCTCCTCGCGCGCGACCGCGGCTCGACTTCCCCCGGGGACGTCGAAGGGGAGGTCCTCGACGCGCTCGACGCGCAAGCGGGAATCACGACCGAAGCCGTCGGCGCGGACGAGGTCGCCTCCGGTGTCGACGACGCCGACGCCGTCTTCGCCCTGGGCGCGGCGGCGCTCGAAGCGCTCGCGACGTCCGGAGTGGACTGTCCGGTGGTCCCCGTCGACGCGGGCGTCCGCCGCTACGACGTCGCCCCCGAGGACGCGCCTGCGATCGCTGAGGCCCTCCTCGCCGGCGAACTCGACACCGACCCTCACCCAGTTCTCGCGGTCGACGTCGACGGCGACCGTGCGGGATACGCCGTCTACGACGTGACGCTGATGACCTCTGAGCCGGCGAAGATCTCGGAGTACGGCGTCGAGACCGCCGACGGCTGGAACGACACCGTCCGCTCCGACGGCGTCGTCGTCGCCACGCCGCTCGGGAGCACCGGGTACGCCCGCGCGGTCGGCGGGCCGACGCTCGGGCCCGAAACGGGGGTCCTCGCGATACCGGTGTCGCCCTACGCGATGAACCCGGAGACGTGGGTCCTGCAGGCACCGATCACGCTGTCGATCGAACGCGACGAGGCGAACGTGTCGCTGCATCTCGACGACGACGTCGTCCGGTCGGTCCCGCCGAACGTCCCCGTCGACGTCACGGCGGACCGGACGCTCCCGGTCGTCAGTGTACGGAAGTAGCGCCGCCGGTCGCCCGCTCAGATGACCGCGTTCCAGACCGGCTCGATGAGGTAGAAGAAGCTCTGGTACCCCGCGTACAGCAGCGCGACCACCGACGCGCCGATCGCCGCGGTCGGCCGTTCGAGCGCCTTCGACTTCGAGCGCGCCTCGACGAGGCGGGACTCGTACTCGAAGAAGTCGGAGATGAACACCGACAGCGCGAGGATCGACATCACCATTCCGCCGTGCGGTTCGATGACCAGGAAGACGAAGGAAGCGAGGACGAGCCCCAGGGTCGTCGCCGTGTGCGGCAGCCAGCGGTCGATCGCCTCGTCGTCGTCACCGGAGTCGGCCTGCGTGAGGTGCCGACGGTGCTGGAGGAAGCGCGTGAGGATGTTGAGGACGACGAACCCGAAGATGACGAACGGGATGACCGGCTCGAGTGCGGCCAGCGCATCGAGTGGGACGAGGAACTGTAGCGGTTGCATACCCGACGTTGGGTACAGGACTCATTAGAGTTTTTCCAATCCGGCGCGGGAACGGACGTGAGAATCGGCCGTACTGCGAGCGACTTCCGCTCGTCGGGCGGTGACGGTTCTTCGAGGAACGGATCGCAGAGGATTGGACGGCGGGGCCCGACCACTCACTGCGCGCGTTCTTCTAGGGCTTCGCGAGCCTGCCGGATCGCCGGAATGACGACCCAGAACGTCAGCGCACCGATGATCGTGAACCAGAAGAGCGCGTCCATAAGCATCACGCCGAGGGTGTCGAACATCGTCGCGGAATCGCTGAGCTCCACCGGGGAGACGAGCTGTTGTTCACTCGCGAAGCTCGGCGTCCGGTACCAGCCCGCCAGCACCATCCACCCGAGACCCGACGCCGTGAAGATTCCCAGCCCTTTGATGAACTCGTCAGCCATTGGTGTTCGAATCTTCGCCGGAATCCTCTTGAGACTTTCCCATTCCGCGGGCGCGGAACCGCGTGCCGATCACGTACACTCCCGCTCCGAACGCGATGATCGCGAGCCCCAGCGCGGCGAAGACGGTGCTCAACAGCCCGTCGCCGATCGCGAGGCCGACGGCGGCGAGGACGCTGCGGACGGTGTTTCCCAGAAAGCTCACGTTCAGCGTGGCCGCGTCGAGAAGCATAAACCCGAACACGACGCTCACGACGGCGATGAGCGTCGAGAACACCGTGACGGTCTTGTAGATCCGCATCGGCACGACGACGTCGCGGCCGCCGCGCGCGTCCCGATCGGTGTCGTCCTCGCGCGAACTGTCCGCCGCGCCCTCTGACGCCGACGCCGGATCTCCGTCACTCATTGGACGCCCTTCGCACCGGTGGAAAAAGGCCCTTTCCGTATCTCGGCGAGCGGGCGGCGATCAAACGGGCGCGGTCGAACGAGGAACGCAGCGAAAAATCAGCGTCGGGACGGGAGATCTGACGGAGGCAGTCTGCCCTTACTTCGGCGGACGAAGCCGGTAGTACCGCCGGTTGAGGTCGTACATGTACCCCTCTCGCATCGTCTTCAGCACCGCCCAGGTGATGAAGCCGCCGACGATCGGCAGCAGGAACGTCAGGTCGAAGGCGAGTTTGACGTTCATCGGCAGGAGGTTCTTCGCGGAGTAGACGCTGATGGTGAGCGCGAAGATGACGCCGCCGACGCCGATGGCCGACCACAGCGGCTGTTCGACCGGGCGTCGGGCGCTCCCCTTGTTCAGGAAGGGGACGATGGCGATGAACCCGACGACGACGACGTTCGCGAGGACGCCGTACATCCGGTCGGACATCAGTTTTTCCCCGCCGAGGATCGATAGTTCGGGGTTCAGCGGGCCGAGTTTGAGCAGACCGAACGACCAGTAGAGGTACCAGTCGGGCAGGATGATCGCGGGCGTACTCGATGGGTTCGCCGGGTCGCCGATGTGCGGCGGCAGCGTCGCCGACAGGAACAGCAGCATTCCCACGAAGAAGCTGGCGATCGCCAGGTTTCGGATGATCTCGTGGGGCCACGTCGGAAACGCGAGCACGTCGCGCTCGACGTAGTCGGACTCCTGTCTGAGGTCCTGGTCTTCGCGACGGGAGCGCTCGAAGTACTCGTAGGTGAGCTGTGAGAGCCCCTGCGTTCGTTCCTTACGCTCGCGCCACGTCGGCGTCTCGTCGTCGGGGGCGACGATGCCGCTGCCGTCGGCGCGGACGTCGTCGGTGGTGGATTCTTCGTCGGTCATTGTATCAGTGTGGCTCCGCGATGCCCTGCACCCAGACGATCCCAATGTGGATGGCGATGAGCGAGGTCACCACGAACGGGAGCAGGAACACGTGGATGATGTACATTCGTTGCAGCGTTGCCTGGCTCAGCGAGAACCCGCCGAACAACAGTTGGGCGGCCCACTCGCCGACCAGCGGGACCGATAGCGCCATCTCGACGCCGATCTGGCCCGCCCAGTAGGCGAGTTGGTCCCACGGGAGCAGGTAGCCGGTGTACCCGAACACCATCGTCAGGCTGATCAGGACGATGCCGAGCAACCAGTTCAACTCCCGCGGCTCCTTGTACGCCCCGGTGAAGTACACGCGGAGCATGTGGAGGAACACCGCCGCGACCATCACCTGCGCCGACCAGCGGTGGATCGACCGCAGCATGAATCCGAACTGGAGGTCCTGCATGATGAACGCGATGGAGTTGTAGGCGGTCGAGGGGTCGCCGGTCGTCGCCGGCGAGTAGTAGAACCCCAACAGCGCGCCGCTGATGGCGGCGACGACGTACGCGAGCGTGGAGAACAGCCCCAGCGTGTACAGCGGGTACCAGTACCAGAACTTGTTGTCGAGGTTGTACTGTTCGGTGTGGCTCTTCGGCATCTGGAGGTTCACCCGGTAGTACAGGGTCTCCAGCAGTTCCAGGTAGTCGACGATTCGGAGCCGCTTGTCCAGCCAGATGAGCGTCGTGAGGAAGACCGACTCCACGGGAGTCAGGTCCTTCTCTTTCATCCAGCCCTTGTGGTCGTAGTCGTCTTTCTTTTCGAGGCTCATTGTTATCGCTTGTAGTAGGGGTAGACCGCGCGTTTGACGTGATCCCACGCGCCGTCGGCGAACGGCACGCCGTCTGCGTCCTCCTCGCGGATGTAGAGGTCCTCCCACTTGCGACGTCGCTTCTTGACGATCACGACGTCCGGCAGGAACTCCTTGCGGTACATTGCGAGGATGAACGCCAGATCAATGAAAATGACGGCTAACACGGCGCCGAGGTACATATTCCCGGTGTCGGTCAGTCCCCATCCGGACAGGAGACCGTAGGTGAACAGGAACACGAAGACGACCTCGATGATCGTCAACAGGACGATGGCGATCGCCGCGGCGGTGCTCTCTCGCGCCGGTTCGTACCGGTGGATGTCGCCGTAGGTGCTTCCACTCGATGACATCGTCAGTTCCTCCCGGTCCCCGTGTGCGGGGACTCACCGTATTTCAGGATGTAGAACGTGAAGATCACCGTCACGAGGATGCCGAGGATCGTCGCCGCGCCGACCCAGTGGGCGTGGATCGGGACGCCGAGGTCGTGCAGTTCCTTCTCGCCGCCACCGCCGCCGCCGGCGTCGGGGTTCTCGACGACTTCGAGGGTGGCTTCCATCCCCGCCGATCGGTGGGGGTCACAGTAGTACTCGTAGGTTCCCAGCGTCTCGAAGGTGTGTGAGTACGTGAACCCCGTGTTCTCGATCGGTTCGTGACCGCCCCAGTCGGCGCCCTCCGGCTGGTTCTCGACGACGATGTTGTGGTTGTCCGAGTCCCAGACGAACTCGACGGTCGTCCCCGGAGCGATCTGTAGCGCTTCCTCAGTTCCCGGTTCGTACACGAGCGACCCGCCCGGACCGACGGTCACGGTGACGGTCTCGCCGCTTCCGGAGCCGCCTCCGGATTCCGTTCCGGTTCCGGTTCCGGTCCCAGTGCCAGTACCGGTCCCAGTCCCGGTTCCAGTTGCCGTGCCTGTGGCTGTCCCGCCCTCGGTCTCGGTCTCCTGGGCGGCACCGAGTCCGGCGGTGGCAGAGGCCGTCGTGGCAGCAGCAGGGACGCTCGCTGCTCGCAGAAAGTCCCGCCTCTTCATACAGTTCGTTCTGAGGAAGCAGCGCGCTTAAACCCACCGACTCCCCCCTCACGGCGGGCCCTAGCGAGAGGCCCCGTCGGCGTCGGATTCGCCGTCCTCGCCCACATCAGTGTCGTGGGCCGCGTCGACCTGGCGCGAGGAACTCTCCGCCTCGTCCGGCACCGCCGATTCCGGAAGGAACTCCGGACGGTCCTCCCTGATGGCCTCCAGCGCGCGGAGGCGGTTTCGGAACTCCTCCGTCCGGAACCGGTCCGAGAGCCGCGCGTTGGCGACGACGAGAAAGAGGAAGAAGCCGATGACCAGAAAGCCGATCGCGGCGATCGGCGCGACGATCGTCGAGAGCGACGGGAGCGCGATCCACGCGACGAGCAGACCGAGCCCGACGACCATCTGCGCGGCGGCGACGATCTGCAGCATCAGGTTCCCGAACTCGCCGCTGCCCTCGACGACGGCCTCCGGTTCCGGCAGCGACGCGTCTTCGGGGGCGTCCATCAGCTCGTAACTGTCCATCGAGCAGAGCGCGACCGTCGGCTTGACGTCGCGGAGGACGGTCCCCTCGCCCTCGACGCTCCCGTCGGGGTGGACGATCGCGTACCCCTCGTCGGAGTAGGCGACGACCCGGTCCTCTCCCGCCCGGATCCGTTCGACGACGGCGAAGATCTCGCGGATCGCGACCCGCGCGTTCAGCTCCTGCTCGACGCGGTCGAGGAGTTCCTCGCCGACGATCCACGTGCCGGGATCGAACACCGCCTCCCACTCTTCGAGACTCATCTCGGCCATGTCCTCGGGGCCGAAGTCGTCGAAGTCGTAGGTCTCTTCGACCTGCCGACGGAGTTCGTCGAGCCCCTCCGCGTCGGCTGGCGGTGCGTCGTCTCCGGACGCGGATTCGCCGCCAGCGGTCCGCGGCGGGTCGTCCGCTCCGTCCGACGGCGAGTCGTCGTCCGCGGTCGACGCCGACGGCCCGCCTGCAGCCGTCGGGTCGTCCTGCGAGTCCGCGCCGGACCTGCGCTCTGTCGCGTCCGACCCCTCAGAGGACTCCGTCATTACCCGAGTGTTCGACCGGCAGACTCCTTAGGGTAACGGTTCTTTCACCAAACGCGAGCAAGTCGGTCACTTTACACGCCGGGGATTCCAAGCCGGGACAATGGTATCCGAGTCGACCATCGCGACCGCCGCCGCGCTGATGGTCACGGCCAGCCTCCCCTTCTACCTCTACGGCGCGTGGATCATGATCGACGCCGACACGGTCACTTGGGACGTCCTCGTCTACCACCTGCAGTTCATCGTTCCGGGGCTGGTTCTCACCACGATCCCGGTCCTGACGTGGATGCTCCCGCGGCTCCTCGATCAACTCGGCGGCGTGATCGTCCTCCACGCGATCCTGGGACTGCAGGCGTACGCGCTCTTGGTGCTCGCGCTCACGGGGATCGTCAGAATCCTGCAGGTGAAACGCGACGCGGACCTCTACGAGGACCCCGAACAGGAGATCGACCTCGACGAACTGCACCCGGACATGAGCGCGTGGCGCGGCCGGCTCCGGGTCGGCGTCTTCGGCTACGTGCTCTTCTGGTTCCTCGCGTGGCTCCTCGGGATGTCGCAGTACGTCGGACGGTACGTCCTCGGATAGTCCGCAGGTCGTCCGAAACCGTCCGCGGATCTCCTCGGACCCCTCGCGTCGCCCGACGTCTAACTGCTGGCCGCCACCTTCCGAATTAGCTCCACGCCTCGCCGGACGCGAGGTCGACGTCGGCATCGAGCTTCGAGGACGGGCAGACGTCTTCGAGAACGCACGCCTCGCAGTCGGGGTTGCGCGCGGTGCACACCGCGCGGCCGTGGCTGATGAACAGATGGGTGAACTGCTGCCAGTCCGACTCGGGAACGAGCGCCATCAGTTCGCGCTCGATCTTCGTCGGCGTCTCCGCCTCGGCGATGCCGAGCCGACGGGAGATGCGCTGGACGTGCGTGTCGACGACGATGCCCTCGACGACGTCGTGCCCGTGCTGCAGGACGACGTTCGCGGTCTTGCGACCGACGCCCGAGAGGTCGGTGAGTTCGGCCATCGTGTCCGGGACCTCGCCGTCGTGCTCGGAGACGAGCGTCTCGCCGATCGACTTGAGGTAGCCGGCCTTGTTGTTGTGGAACGTGATCCCGTAGATGTCGTCGGCGAGTTCCTCTTCGTCGGCCGCGGCGTAGTCGGCCGCGCTCTGATACTTCTCGAACAGCTCCTCGGTCACCTGGTTCACCCGCTCGTCGGTGCACTGCGCCGAGAGCACGACGGCGACGAGCAGTTCCAGTCGGGTCGAGTAGTTCAGCGAGATCGTCGAGTCCGGGTACTCCTCGTAGAGCCGGTCGAGAACCTCCGCGGCCTGTTCTTCGCGAGTGTCGCGCGGCGTGCCCATACGCGGGCATCGGATGGGGCCGTGTTGAGACTGTCGACCGCGGTCGGTTCAGCCGCTCGGAACCCACCGCTGCGACTCAGTCGTCGGCGCTCGACTCGATCGCCGCGAGCGACGCGTCGGCGACGCGGTCGACGGAGGAGCGGTTGCTCGTCGGGTCCTTCTCCACGGTGACGAGGTCGTCGGCGGCCGCGACGAGGTCGTCGTCGTGGCTCACGATCAGGATCTGCGCGACGCCCAGCCGACGCATCTCCTCGACGAGGTCGACCAGCCGGGAGACGTGGCCCGAATCGAGGAAGACCGTCGGTTCGTCGAGGATGAGCGGCGGCATCGGCGCGGACCCCTCGATCCCCTCCGCGAGGAGGCGGTAGATCGCACACCGCAGCGAGAGGTTGAACAGCGCGCGCTCGCCGCCGGAGAGCTGTTCGGGGTCGAGCGCGGTGCCGTCCTTCTGGAAGACGGTCAGTTCGTACTCGTCGTCGAGGCGGATCCGGGAGTACGCGTCGTTGGCGTAGACGAGGTCGAACGTCTCGTTGAGCATCCGTTCGAGCGTCTCGACGTTCCGCCGCCGGAGCTCCGCGCGGAGGTCGCTGTAGGTCGATTCGAGCGTCGAGATCTCCTCGTGCAGCGACTCCAGCGACTCCACCTTCGCGGCGATCTCGTCTCTGTCCTCCCGGAGCGATTCGAGCTCCGAAAGCGACGTCTTCACGCCGCCGATGTCGCTCGTGAGTTCGTCGCGCCGCTCGCGGAGCTCCGCGAGCTTCTCTTCGACGTCTTCGAGGTACTCCTCGGCCTCTCGCTTGTTCGACTTCGCCGCCTCGACGCGCTCCTCGTCGACCGCCTCGGCGAGTTCCTCGCGCCGCTCGCGCTTCTCTTGGAGGTACTCCCGGCGCTCGTCGTTGCGCTCGCCGATCGTCTGCCGGCGCTCTCGGAGGCGGTCGATCTCCGATTCGGCCGCGTCGATCTCCGCGCGGAGCGATTCGACGCGGTCCAAGCGCTCGCGGGCAGTCGAGAGCTCTTCGAGGTCGGTTTCGAGGGATTCGACGGTCTCCGCGGCGTCTTCGGCGGCCGCCGACTGCGTCTCGGCCGCCTCGCGCTTCGCGTCGGCCTGCGCGTCGAGCTCCTCAGCCTCCTCCCGCGCCGATTCGGCCTCCTCTCGGCGGTCCTCGGCGGTCTCCCTCGCGTCTTCGATGCTGCTCTCGATCAGCGAGCGCTTCTCGCGGAGGTTCCCGAGCCGCGACTCGGCGTCGACGAGCGACGCTGCGGTGTCGAGGGCGGCCTCGTACTCGTCTTCCTCGGCTTCGAGGTCGTCGATATCGGCCGCTAGGGTCTCGATTTCGGCCTCGTACTCGCCGATGGCGTCGACGTGCGGCGACTCCTCGACCGGCTGGCCGCACTCCGGACACTTCCCCTCCGCGCGGAGCGACTCGGCCTCGTCGAGGCGCTCCCGAGCCGACTCCAACTCCGCGCGCTTCGTCGCGAGCGACTCGCGCGTCTCGCGGAGCGACGCCTGCACCGACTCGCGGTGGGCCTCGGCCTCGCCGACCTCGACCGGCGCGCCCTCGAAGCGCTCTCGCAGGGTCTCGATCTCGTCGTCGAGTTCCGCCAGTTCAGCGGTCCGCTCTTCGATCCGGTCCTCGGCGTCGCCGGCGGTCGACTCCGCCTCCGCGGCGCGCTCGCGGAGCTCCTCCGCGCGCGTCTCGAACTCGTCCGCGCGCTCGGCCAGCTTCTCGGCCTGGTTCGACAGCATCGTCTCGCGCTGGCGCGCGTCGGTGAGTTCCTCGCGGATCTCCGCCTCCCGTTCGTCGAGCGCCTCGCGGCGAGATTCCAGCGCGTCGGCGTCTACCTCATCGACGGCGACCGTGCCGGCGTCGCTCTCCGAACCGCCGAGGTCGGTTTTCGCCGCCGCAGATTCGAGCTCGTCTTCGAGTTCGTCGATTCGATCGCGGCGGTCGACGATCTCTGATCGGAGCTCCTCGCGCTCGGCCTCGTCGGACTCGATCGTCTCGCGGAGCTCCGCGATGTCTTCGTCGAGATCGTCGAGTTCCGCCTTCGTCTCCTCGTGGGAGGCGAGGACCTCCTCGGCCTCCGCGAGGGTCTCCTCGGCGCGCGCCTCGTTCTCCTCGAAGCGCTCGATCTTCGCGTCGACGTCGGCCAGCGCCGATTCCAGCTCGTTCAGCCTCGCGTGGAGGTCCGCGTCCTCCTTGGCCTCGATCTGGGAGTCGAGTTTCGCGAGCGCGCCTCTGGTCTCCGAGCGCACGTCCTCGACGCCGAGTCGCGCCTGACTCGCCCGTTCGCGGTACTCCTCTAGCTTCCCCAACTGGAGGAGGTCGTCGATGGTGTCCTGCCGCTGGGCGGGCGTGGCGTTGATGAGCTTGTTCACCTCGCCCTGCCGGACGTACGCGCAGTTGACGAACGCCTCGGCGTCCATCCGCAGGAGGTCGGTGACGAACGCCCGGACGTCGGTCGCGCCGTCGACCGCGACGCCGGGACCTTCGAGCGTGCAGGTCGCCGTGTGAATGCGATCCCCGGAGCGACGCAGTTCCCGCAGGATGCGGAACGTCTCGCCCTCGTGGGCGAACTCCAGTTCGATCTCGGCCTCGTCCTCGCCGGTCGTCACGACGTCGTCGAGCGTCTCGTCGAGCGCGTGGGCACCGTACAGCGCGAAGAAGCACGCCTCCAAGAGCGAGGATTTGCCGCTGCCGTTCAGGCCGTGGATGACGGTGACTCCGTCGCGGAGGTCCAGTTCCGCGTCGGCGTAGGGCTTGAAGTTCTGCAGTCGGATCCGTTCGAAGCGCATCTAGAAGTCCTCCATCGTGACCTGGCCGTCGGTCGGCTGTGCGTCCGTTCCGTCGGTCGGTTCCGGGTCGGGGTCGTCCGTCTCCGGTGCATCGTCTCCTGCCGCTTCCTCGGTTTCATCGCTCTCTGCCGTCTCGTCGCTCCCCGCCGTCGCAGCGTCCTCCGACATCTCGGCCGCACTGTCGGCCTCCGTATCGACGTCGACGACGTCACCGTCTTCGGTCGCCTCGTCTTCCGTCGACTCCGGTTCGGGCGCCGGCTCGAAGGCGTCCGGGTCCTCGTCGAGCAGGTCGGAGACGCGGTCCTCGACGACGTCGCGGACGTTCGAGTCGGCCGTCTTGCTCGCGCGGATCGTCTCGTCGACGTCGAGGGCGGCCGAGGAGAGGCCGAGGTCGCGGACGCGCTCCTCGACGGCGTCGTCCGGGTCGGCGAAGGAGACGTCGAACGAGGCGTCGACGTCCCGCTCTCGGCGGTCGGTGACGCGGGCGACGAGCGCGCCGCGCTCGGTGAGGGACTCCTCGATCGAGGCGGGCGTCACCGGGTCGCCCCCTCCCAAGATCTCGACGACGACGACCGCGTCCTCGACCTCCCGCTGGCGGAGTTGCTCGCGGACGCGCTCTGTCCCCTCGCTCTCGGCCAACTCCACGGAGACGAAGACGAACGGGCGCGTGTCGAGCGTCCGTCGGCGGATGTCGACCGCGGGGTCGGGCCCGCCATCGCCTTCATCCACGTCGGCGGCGTCTCCGGCGTCCCCCTCGCTCGCGCCGAACGTGACGAGGTTGTACCCGCGCGCTTCCTCCTCGGCGGCGCTGGCGCGCTCGGTCGAACCGCAGTAGGTGACCCACGTGTCGGCGACGGTCTCGATCCCCGGCGCGTGGTTGTCGCCGAGCAGGACAGCGTCGAAGTCGACGGTCGACCGTTCGAGGACGGTCTCGGTCTCCCAGTCGGCGTGGGCGAACGGGGTGAACAGGCCGTGGCTCACGAGCGCGGCGTGCTCGGCGTCGTGCGGCTCGAAGTCGTATTCGAGGTCGTCGCGCCGGGACTTCGGGACGTGATCCAGCCCGTAGAAGGCCGTCTCGCCGACGACCCGCGGCTCGGGGCCGAGCCGTTCGCCGAGCCCGAGATTCTCGAAGAGGTCGAGCCACTGGCCCCCGCGGGTCGACTCGTGGTTGCCGACGACCGCGAGAAACGGGATCCCGGCGTCTCGGAGCCGTCGGAGGATCCGGATCGTCCCGAGGAGATCCCGGAGCTCCGGCCGTCGGTCGTGGAACAGATCGCCCGCGTGGACGACGGCGTCGACGTCGTCGTCGATCGCGTCGTCGACCACCTGCTCGAACGCGTCGAGGAAGTCCTCTCGCCGCGCCGGCGAGTGGTACTGCTGGTACCCGAGGTGGGTGTCGCCGGTGTGGATCACCCGTGTCATCTGTCCAGTGATTGTTCGGTCCGTCCTAAAACCGTTCCGCGAGCGGAGCGGAAGTGGTCGGGGTCGACGTGGTCGGAGCCGACGTGGTCAAGTCGCAGGCGGCGTCGAGTCTGCGTGTCGGACCCGGCACGTCCCGAATCGAGCGCCGCATCGAGCGCTCGCAGCGTCGCCAGCGCGCGGCGTCCGCGCTCGGCGACGTCGACTGCGCCGCGTCGGTCCGCCGCCGCGACCGCCGCCTCCAACTCGGTGAGTCGACCGTCGCGGAGGAACGCAGTTGCTTCGCGTGCGCACGACATTGCCGACTCCGCGTCGCGAACGACGGCCTCCGCCCGTTCGTTGCCGTCGAAATCCGTTGCGGACTCCGACGGTTCAGGTGGTGCAGAGCCGTCGGCGAGCGCCCGGAGCGACCGTCGGACGGAATCGGCGGACTGCGCCGTCGTCGCGGCTTGGCGTTCGGTCACGGAACGTGTGGCCCCGGCATCGTACTTGAACGCTCGGTGTGCGTCCAGTCGGGAGCCGCTCGGTGCGCAGACGGTGCCGGGAGCGCACTCAGAACGGTTGGGCCGGAAGCGCCTACAGCGACAGCGTGTACAGTCGCTTGCGGGCGTCGGTGAAGGAGAAGCGCGAGTCGACTGCGCCGGCGTCTTCGAGCCGGGAGAGCGCGTAGCGGACCGTCCGCGGCGGCAGGAGCGTCTCATCGGCGAGTTGGCTCTGCGTCATCGTCTCGTTGTAATCGAGGACCTTCGCGACGAGCTTCGCACTCGGCGGCATCTCACGCACCTGGTCCCAGCGGTCGGTCGACGCCTCTTCGGTGGCAAGTGCCTCGGTAGTGCTCATTCGTACCTCCCACTCTGAGATGTAGCTTAATAATATTTACTGTATCACTTTATTACTGTGGAGAATGGGCAGTGATCGATATCCCCGACGGGCGGCAGGTGGTCGGACGACCCCTGTTAGCGTTTCATCCACCCGAAGTCTCTTATGAAACCACACCCTACGAAGGGTGATGACTGACACTGTGGACGACGTCGAACTCCCCTACGACGAGGAGACGACGTCGCAGCAGGAGAAGATCCAAGCGCTCAGAGAGCGGTTGGACATTCTCGAGTCCCAAAACGAGGAGATGCGGGACAAACTTCTGGATGCGAACGCGGAGAACAACAAGTACCAGCAGAAGCTCGAGCGGCTTACCCACGAGAACAAGAAGCTCAAGCAGTCGCCGCTGTTCGTCGCGACGGTGCAGGAACTCACCGACGACGGCGTGGTGATCAAACAGCACGGCAACAACCAGGAGGCGCTCACCGAGGTCACAGACGAGATGCGCGAGGAGCTCGAACCCGACGCGCGCGTCGCCGTCAACAACTCCCTCTCGGTCGTCAAGCGCCTCGACAACGAGACCGACGTCCGCGCCCGGGTGATGCAGGTCGATCACAGCCCCGACGTCACCTACGCGGACATCGGCGGTCTCGACGAGCAGATGCAGGAGGTTCGAGAGACCGTCGAGATGCCGCTGGAGAACCCCGAGATGTTCGAGCAGGTGGGGATCCAGCCGCCCTCGGGCGTGCTGCTGTACGGCCCGCCCGGCACGGGGAAGACGATGCTCGCGAAGGCCGTCGCGAACCAGACGGACGCGACGTTCATCAAGATGGCCGGCTCCGAACTCGTCCACAAGTTCATCGGCGAGGGCGCGAAGCTGGTCCGTGACCTCTTCGAGGTCGCCCGCGAGAACGAGCCCGCCGTCCTGTTCATCGACGAGATCGACGCGATCGCCTCGAAGCGGACGGACTCGAAGACCTCCGGCGACGCGGAGGTCCAGCGGACGATGATGCAGCTTCTGTCCGAAATGGACGGCTTCGACGAGCGCGGCGACATCCGCATCATCGCCGCCACCAACCGCTTCGACATGCTCGACGAGGCGATCCTCCGCCCCGGCCGCTTCGACCGCCTCATCGAGGTGCCCAAACCGACCGAGGAGGGTCGCGCGCTCATCTTCCAGATCCACACGCGCGACATGAACGTCGCCGACGACGTCGACTTCGAGGAACTGGCCGAACTGGCCGACGACGCCTCCGGCGCGGACATCAAGGCGATCTGCACGGAGGCCGGGATGTTCGCCATCCGCGACGACAGAATGGAGATCGCGATGGCGGACTTCGTCGAGGCGTGGGAGAAGATCCAGGCCGACGCCGTCGACGAGGGAACCGCGAGCCGCGCCTTCGCCTGATCGACGGGGCTCGTCCCCGGTCTATTCTCGCTCCGGATCGTTTTCGGCCGCCGAGCGCAGCGACCGGACCGCCCGGCGCGTCACGTCTGTCGCGTCGTACCCGCGCTCGCCGTGGGCCGTCGTCTCCTCGACGAGCCGCGCGGCGCGGAACTCGGACAGCCGGCCGTGGACGTCCGACTCACAGAGCGCGTAGGCGTCGAGCAGTTCGACGACCGGGAGCGGTCCCCGATCGGCGAGTTCGACGAGGAGGCCCAGCGACTGCTCGTCGTGCGCGGCGGTGACGACGCGGCGAACCGGCTCGGGGATCCCGCTCGCGGCGACGGAGAGCGGCGGAGCGTCGCTCTCTTCGAAGTCCAACTCGTCGTTCGGGAGGTACCGCTCCTCGCCGGTCGCGGGGTCGCGCACGCGACTCGACTCCGCGGACCGTTTGACGAGGAGGTAGCGGGTCCCATCGGCGTCGCGGACGGACTGCATAGTCGAGCGGTGGGCTGACAGGCGTTTATCCGTTGCGTTGCGGCGACAGGCGGTGCCCGTTGTGGTGCGGCGACTCACCGGTCGTCCGACTCACCGACGCCCTGCTCCTGGTACGTCCGATAGAGGTCGTAGGTCCGATAGAGCGCGAACAGGCCGACGACGACCGCGCCGCCGCCCCAGGTCCACTGCCCGCGGAAGCCGACGAGGAGGAGGCCCAAACTGATGCCCGCGAGCGCGACGTTGGCGTAGACGACCGTCGCCCAGAAGAACTTCGCGAGGTCTCCGTCGACCTCGACGCCGGCGCCCTCCTCGTCGACGTCGGCGGCGGGGTCGTCGACCGAGGGAACGGAAACGAGGTCACTCTCGGGGTCGCCCCACCGGCTCTCGGGGTCGGCCTCGTCGGGTTCGTCGGGCCACTCGTCGAACTCCGTCGGCACGGTTGGGAGAAGGCGCGGTTCCCGCAAAAGTAGTTCGCTCCGCCGTCACGGCCCGCGCGCCGTGTGTCCCGCTCAGCAGTGTTCCGTGAGCGTCACCGTCTGCGACGTCTCGACCCACGCGAGCGGGTTCTGCGGATCGTAGAACACGACCCCGCCGTCGACATCGTAGGACTCGACGCCGTCGAGTCCGTCCGCTTCGTCCACCCGCGCAGGCGCGGCTGGCGACCGATCCGTCCGCTCGGAGTCAACAGGGTCGACCATCGTAGATCGTGGTATGTGTTACCATATTATAGGTCTTGCGGGCGAGTCGGTGCGCGAGCGGCGGTGAGACCGCACGGAGTGCCGCGGGCAATGCCGAGGTTTTTACTCGGCAGTGTCGAAGACGCTCTCATGAAACAGGCAGGGCTCACGGACGACTGGGGGGGCGGCGCGGGCAGCGCCGCCGACGGCTCCCGGCCCGACGAGGAGGCCGTCGCCGTCGCCGGGAACGGCTCCCAGCACGTCTCGGAGGTCGTCGACGCCGAGGAGATCCGCTTCCCCGACGCCGACGGAACTGTCGAACTGATGGTGACGCAGGTGAACTACTCGATCGAGGGGAGCGGCGACCGCGAGTACCCCGTCGTCCACGTGTTCGGTCGGACCCGCGAGAACGAGGTCGAACACGTCCGCGTCCTCGGCTTCGAGCCGTACTTCTACGCGCCCACGGAGACGCTCGACGACGACAAACTCGACAGGGACGTCATCACCCGCACCGAGGACGGATACGAAAGCATCCGCGGCGACGACCTGACGAAGATCTGTACGCGAACGCCGAGGGACGTCGGCCAGATCCGCGACGAGTTCGACCACTACGAGGCGGACATCCTCTTTCCGAACCGCCTGCTGATCGACAAGGACATCAAGAGCGGGATTCGCGTCCCAGCCCGCCGACTCGACGGTGGCGAGGCCGACGCGGCGGACGGCGAGAGCGGACCGATCCAGATCCCGCACGACGAGATCGAGCCCGTCGAGGTCGACGCCGACCTCCGCGTGAACACCTTCGACATCGAGGTCGACGACCGCTCGGGGTTCCCCGAGGAGGGCGAGGAGCCGATCGTCTGTCTCACGAGCCACGACTCCTACGAGGACGAGTACATCGCGTGGCTCTACGACGCCCCCGAGGCGGGCGAGGGCGTCGAATCCCCCGGCGACCTCGCCGACTACGAACCGCTCCGCGACGACACCGAGATCGACGTCCGCACCTTCGAACGCGAGGGCGAGATGCTCGACGCGTTCGTCTCGTACATCGAGTCGACGGACCCGGACGTCCTGACCGGCTGGAACTTCGAGGACTTCGACATGCCGTACCTCCTCGACCGGATGGAGCGAATCGATCCGACCGCCGAATGTGACCTCGACCCCGACCGCTTCTCCCGGATCGACGAGGTCTGGCGCAGCGGCTGGGGCGGCCCGAACGTGAAGGGACGCGTCGTCTTCGACCTCCTGTACGCCTACAAGCGCACGCAGTTCTCCGAACTCGAGTCCTACCGCCTCGACGCCGTCGGCGAACTCGAACTCGACGTCGGGAAGGAGCGCTACGCGGGCGACATCGGCGACCTCTGGGAACAAGAGCCCGAGCGCCTGCTCGAATACAACGTCCGCGACGTGGAACTCTGCGTCGAGATCGATCGCAAACAGGACGTCATCGCCTTCTGGGACGAGGTGCGAACGTTCGTCGGCTGTAAGCTGGAGGACGCGACGACCCCCGGCGACACCGTCGACGTCTACATCCTCCACGAGGCTCACGGCCGCTTCGCGCTGCCCTCGAAGGGACAGGCCGACGCCGAGGACTACGAGGGCGGCGCGGTCTTCGACCCGATCACCGGCGTGAAAGAGAACGTCACCGTGCTCGACCTGAAGAGCCTCTATCCGATGTGTATGGTGACGATCAACGCGTCGCCGGAGACGAAGGTCGACCCCGACGAGTACGACGGCGAGACGTTCCACGCGCCCAACGGGACGCACTTCCGGCGCGAACCCGACGGTGTCATCCGTGAGATGATCGACGACCTCCTCGCAGAGCGCGAGGAGAAGAAAGCGCTCCGAAACGAGAACGACCCCGGTTCTGCCGCCTATGAGCAGTACGACCGACAGCAGGGGGCTGTCAAGGTCATTATGAACTCGCTGTACGGCGTTCTCGGGTGGGATCGATTCCGCCTTTACGACAAGGAGATGGGCGCTGCCGTGACTGCGACGGGCCGGGACGTGATCGAACACACCGCTGAGGCGGCTAACGAACTCGACAAGGAAGTGATATACGGGGACACCGATTCGGTGATGCTCGAACTCGGCGGCGACGTCTCCAAGGAGGAAGCCATCGAGCAGTCCTTCGAGTTGGAAGAACACATCAACGACTCCTACGACGAGTTCGCCGCAGCGGAGCTCGATGCCGAAGAGCACCGCTTCCAGATCGAGTTCGAGAAGCTCTACCGGCGGTTCTTCCAGGCGGGCAAGAAGAAGCGCTACGCGGGCCACATCGTCTGGAAAGAGGGCAAGGACGTCGACGACATCGATATCACGGGCTTCGAGTACAAACGCTCGGACATCGCGCCGATAACCAAGGAGGTCCAAAAGCGCGTCATCGAGATGATCGTCCACGGGGAGGACACCGAGGAGATCACCGAGTACGTCCGCGGGATCATCGAGGACTTCGAGACCGGCGAGATCCCGGTCGAGGAGATCGGCATCCCCGGCGGCATCGGCAAGCGACTCGACGCCTACGACACCGCGACCGCGCAGGTCCGCGGCGCGAAGTACGCCAACGAGTTCTTGGGCACGAACTTCGGCCGCGGCTCGAAGCCCAAGCGGCTCTACCTGCGGAAGGTCCACCCCTCGTGGTTCCGCGAGATGGAACGCGAACACGGCTTCGATCCGCAGCGGGACCCCCTCTACGGGGAGTTCAAGCGCGATCCCGACGTCATCTGCGTCGAGTACGACGACCAACTGCCCGAGGAGTTCGAGGTCGACTGGGACAAGATGCTGGAGAAGACCCTGAAGGGACCGATCGCCCGCATCATCGAAGCGCTCGGAATGTCGTGGGACGAGGTGAAGTCCGGTCAGGAGCAGACCGGGCTGGGCAGTTTCGTCTAGTCGCAGGTGTCGTTTCGTCCGGCTGGACGCGGAATCGTCTCGGTCACGCGCTCTCGACGTAGCCGTTTTCGGTTTCGTGAATCAGAAATAAATTTTCGCGACAGTAAAAATACGAGGGGCGAATGCGTAACCATTATGGGCGTTAGCTCCCTTTTTACAGTCACGAGGCAACGAAACAACGATGGCTACACTCGAAATCAAGAACCTCCACGCGAGCGTGGCGGAGGAAGACGGCGAACAGATTCTTCGCGGCGTCGACCTGGAGGTCAACTCCGGAGAGATCCACGCCCTGATGGGACCGAACGGGTCGGGGAAGTCGACGACGGCGAAGATCATCGCCGGACACCCCGCCTACGAGGTGACCGACGGCGAGATTCTGCTTCACCTGGACGACGAGGAAGTCGACGACGACGTCCCCGAGGAGAAACTGACGTGGGACCTTCTCGAACTGGAGCCGAACGAGCGCGCGGCGCTCGGCATCTTCCTCGGCTTCCAGTACCCCGCCGAGATCGAGGGCGTCACGATGACGAACTTCCTCCGGACGGCGCTCAACGCGAAGCTCGAAGAGCGAGAGGAGCTCTTCGAGGACGAAGACGAGGCCGAGGAGGAAGCCGCCGACGAAGACGAAGAGGGCTACGAGACGTCGCCGATGGAAGGCCCCGCCGACGAGGGCGAGGTCGGCGTCGCGGAGTTCCAGCAGCTCCTCAAAGAGAAGATGGAGCTGCTCGATATGGACGAGAAGTTCATGCAGCGCTACCTCAACGCCGGGTTCTCCGGCGGCGAGAAGAAGCAGAACGAGGTGCTGCAGGCCGCGATCCTCGAACCGTCGATCGCCGTGCTCGACGAGATCGACTCCGGGCTGGACATCGACCGTCTGCAGGACGTCTCCAACGGGATCAACGCGCTCCGCGACGAGCAGGGCACGGGCATCCTCCAGATCACCCACTACCAGCGCATCCTCGACTACGTCGAGCCGGATCACGTCCACGTGATGCTCGACGGAAAGATCGCGAAGAGCGGCGACGCGTCGCTCGCCGAGGACCTCGAAGACGAGGGCTACGACTGGGTCCGCGAGGAAGTCTACGAGGCAGCCTAACACGGACAGAGACACAGTGAACACACAACTACAATTATGAGCTCCGAACAAGACCACCTCAAAGAGACGGACACCGAGGCCCGCTTCGACTTCAAGAAGGAAGCGGCCTCGGCGTTCGAGACCGAGAAGGGCCTGACGGAAGAGACCGTCCGGGTCATCTCCGAGGACAAAGACGAGCCCGAGTGGATGCTGCAGCGGCGGCTCCGCGCGCTCGAACAGTTCCAAGAGATGCCGATGCCGACCGACTGGCCCGGCCAGCCCGACCTCTCGGAGGTCGACGTCGGCGAGATCGTCCCGTACATCCGCCCCGACGTCGACGTCCGCGCGGGCGTCGACGACTGGACGGAACTCCCCGACGAGATCAAAGACACCTTCGACAAACTGGGCATCCCGGAGGCCGAGAAGAACGCGCTCTCCGGCGTCGGCGCGCAGTACGAGTCGGAGGTCGTCTACCAGAACATGCAGGAGCGCTGGGAGGAGAAGGGCGTCATCTTCATGAACATGGACAAGGCGGTGCAGGAGCACCCCGACATCGTCCGTGAGCACTTCATGACGAAGTGCGTGCCCCCGAGCGACAACAAGTTCGCCGCGCTGCACGGCGCGGTCTGGTCCGGCGGCTCGTTCGTGTACGTCCCCGAGGGCGTCACCGTCGAGATGCCGGTCCAGGCGTACTTCCGGATGAACTCCGAGGGGATGGGCCAGTTCGAGCACACGCTCATCGTCGCCGAGGAGGGCTCGGAAGTGCACTACATCGAGGGCTGCTCGGCCCCGAAGTACTCCGCGTTCAACCTCCACTCCGGCGGCGTCGAAGTGTTCGTCGGCGAGGACGCTCACGTCCAGTACTCGACCGTCCAGAACTGGTCGAAGAACACCTACAACCTCAACACGAAGCGCGCTCTCGTCGAGGCCGGCGGCCGGATGGAGTGGATCTCCGGCTCGATGGGCTCGAAGGCGACGATGCTGTATCCGGCGTCGATCCTGAAGGGCCGCGGTGCCTCCGACAACCACATCACCATCGCCTTCGCGGGCGAGGGGCAGAACATCGACACCGGCGCGAAGGTCTACCACAACGCGCCGAACACGAAGTCGACGATCGAGTCGAAGTCGATCTCGAAGGACGGCGGCCGCACCAACTACAGAGGCCTCGTTCACATCGCCGACGGCGCGGAGAACTCCTCCACGGCGGTCGAGTGCGACGCGCTGATGTTCGACAACGAGTCGACGTCGGACACGATGCCGTACATGGAGATCAACGAGTCGAAGGTCGACGTCGCCCACGAGGCGACGGTCGGGAAGATCGGCGACGAGGACATCTTCTACCTCCAGTCCCGAGGTCTCGACGACGACGACGCCAAGCAGATGATCGTCTCGGGCTTCATCGAGCCGATCACCGAGGAACTGCCGATCGAGTACGCGGTCGAACTGAACCGCCTCGTCGAACTCGAAATGGAGGGCAGCCTCGGATAACATGAGCAGCGCACAACTCCCAGCGAACCTGTCGGAAGCGACGGTTCGAGAGATCTCCGAGCAGCGCGAGGAGCCCGAGTGGCTGCTCGAATCGCGGCTCGACGCCCTCGACGCGCTGGAAACGCTGGATTTGCCGGACGTCATCCAGACGCCCGGCCGCCGCTGGACGAACCTCGAGGCGCTCGACTTCGAGTCGCTGGTCGACCCGCTCGATCAGGCCGACGAGACCGAGCGCACGGCCGACGAGGGCATCGACGTGCTCACGTTCACCGAGGCGATCGAGCAGCATCCTGATCTCGTCGAATCCGCGTTCGGCTCGACGATCGATCCGCAGGAGAACTACCTGACGGCGCTGTCGGCGGCGCTCTTCACGACCGGGACCGTCGTCTACGTCCCCGAGGGCGTCGACGCAGAGGACGTGACGATCCGCGCGGAGATGAACTCCCGCTCGCTGTTCAGCCACACGCTCGTCGTCACCGAGGAGTCGTCGTCGGTGACGATCCTCGAGAGCATCGAGTCCGGCGAGAGCGTCGACGCCGACGCGCGGTACTTCTCGAACCTCGTCGAGATCGCCGCGGGCGAGAACTCCTACGTCCAGTACGGCTCGCTGCAGGACCTCGAAGAGGACACCTACAGCTACACGCTCAAGCGCGCGGACGTCGACACGTACGCGACGGTCAACTGGATCGAGGGCAACCTCGGTTCCCGGCTCACCCGCTCGGACGTCGAGTCCGAACTCAACGGCGACTCCGCGGAGACGAAGATCGTCGGCGCGTTCTTCGGCCACGATGAGCAGCACTTCGACGTCAACGCCCGCGTCTGGCACAAGGCGGAGAACACGACCGCCGACCTCGTCACCCGCGGCGTCCTCGACGACGCCGCCCGCTCGGTGTACGAGGGCGTCCAAGACGTCGGCCGCGACGCGTGGAACACCTCCTCCTACCAGCGCGAGAACACGCTGATGCTCTCCGACGAGAGCGAGGCCGACGCGTCGCCGAAGCTGATCATCCACAACCACGACACCGAGGCGTCGCACTCGGCGACGGTCGGACAGGTCGACCAGGAGGACCTGTTCTACATGACCTCGCGGGCGATCGACCCGCTGCAGGCGCGGAATATGCTCGTCGAGGGCTTCTTCGTGCCCGTCCTCGACGAGATCGAGGTCGAGGAGTTCCGCGAGGACCTCGAATCGCTGATCGCCGCGCGGCTTCGGTAACGCCGCCGTCGTCTTCTCGTCTCTCTTCGGTTTCTCTTATTCCCGGTTTTCCCGCGGGCACTGCCCGGTCGGCGTGACGCACCGCGGCCCCGGCGCCGGACCGCTCCACGCGACCGATCGCTCGTCCATATTGCCGTCGGTGTCGCCGACGCCGAGTTTCCCCGGGGGAACGACCGCGAGCGCGACCGTCCTGACCTGGAAGTCGATCCGCTCGCTCCGACCCAGCGACTCCGCCACCCCGTCGTCGTCGACGTCGAGCGCGACCGGTGAGCCGTCCCGGACGTACATCGTCCCCTCGCCTTCGACGCCGACGGCGAAGCGGCCGTACGCGCCGCGAGACTCGACGATCCAGAGGTTCGCCGTGGCGACCCAGGGACTGAGCGTCGGCGAGATCGGCAGACCGGCCGGGACGCCGCCGACGGTGTCGTTCGTCGCCTCCGTGATCGCCCGCTCGGTCGCGCGCTCGGCGGCGTCGTTGGTCTCCCGCTCGATCTCCGCGCGCACTGAGGAGACGGCGTCGTCGACGGCTGATTCGGGAACGCGGACCCGCTCGAAGGTCGCGACGCGACGGAGATCGACCCGCAGTGCCGTCCTGACACGGTCCTCGGTGACCGCAGGAGCGTCGCCTCCCGCAGTCGCGCCCGTCGCGATGGCGACCGACGCCGTCTCGCGGGCCAGCGATCCGTCGGTGGCGGCGATCGCGCGCTCGCCGGGACCGTCGAAACGGGCGAACGAGCGGCGGACGACGCGCTCGCGTTCGGCGCGCGAAAGGGTCGTCTCTCGTGCGAGCGTTCGCGTCGCCGTCGACCGAACGTCCGCCATCGATCCCCGAACCCTCGTTTCGAGGACGTCCCGGCGGTGTCGCAGCGTCGGGTCCGGATGCGATTCGAGCGTCCGCTCGGCCGCGACGAGCGACTGCCCGGCCGTGTGCAGCGACACGCGCCCGGGGTCGCCGAACAGCACCCTCGTGACGAGATCCGCGGCGTCGCCGTACGGAACGCTGAACACGTTCACGTTTCTGACCGCGAGTCCGACGTACTGCTCGTCGTCGGCGACCCCGTCGACGAGCGTTCCCTCCACGGGGTCGGGCGCGAGATAGGCCGGGTCGCCGTCGGGAACGAGGACCGTCTCGCCGCGAGCGCCACTCTCGCTGCCGACCTCCGTTTGCGGAGCGGGCGCTTCCGGGGTGAGCGCCGCGAGCTCGCTCACTCGGTCGACCGCCAGCCCCTTCGCGTTCAGCGCGCGCTCGATCCCGGCGTTCTGCGAGCGAGTGTCCCCGGCGCGCTCGTCCAGTCCCGCGAGCACTCGGTCGAGGTACGCCTCGCGGGCGGCCACGCGTGCCCGGTCGGCAGCGCCGTCGTACGTCCGCGGGGCGTCGACGAGCCCTGCGCGGCGGTCGCGGACGAGGGCCGCGAGCCTCGCGGCGCCGTTCGACTGCCCCGTACCGGCGTCACTGGCGTCGACGTCGACCGAGAGGTCGCGAACGCGGTCGCGGAGGTCGGACACGTCTTCGTAGACCCACGGTCCGAGGTCGTCGGGGCGGTCACCGGTGATCGATCGCGACGCGCGCGTCCGCCCGCCGGTGACGGCCCGGCGGGCGATCTCGTCGGCCCCGCCGAGCCCCGAGACGAGGTCGGCCGTCGCCGCGCGCCCCTCGCGCAGGTTCGGCCCGCCGAGCGCGCCGCCGGACTCGAACAGCGGTCGGACGGGGCGGGTCGGCGCGGCGTTCCCCCGCACCCGGGCCTCGCCGATCACCCGAACGCGGTGGGCGGCTTCCCACGACGCTGTCGTCGTCCGCGGCGTCTCGTTGACTTTCACCCACGTCCGTTCGACCCGCCAGCGCACCTTGACCCACCGCGTGGCCGTGTAGAGCCGACGCTCGCCGACGCCGACGCGCGAGACGGGACGGGCACTTCCGCCCCCGCTCACGGCGACGTCCTTCGACGTGTCCGACCACGCGAGCGTCCAGTTCTCGCCCGGCGAACGCGGCGGGGGACGCCGCTCGTCCCTGATCGTCCGAGCGCTAGCGCGAACCGACGCACGTGCCCGATACCCGTCGCGAAGGATCGAGTCGAGGCTCGCCGCGCCCCCCGTCCCGCGGAGCAGTTCTAAGAACGCCTCGTCTGCCGTCCCGTTGACGCCGACGGAGATCGTTCGCGTGGCGGGGAGCGCATCCGACTCTCCGTCCGCGTCCGTCCGTTCTGCGTCGTTCGGATCGGGCAGTTGCCCGGTGACCGCGGACGCGACGCGGCCGTTCGACTGGAGGTCCAAGACGTCGCTCGCGCCCGTTCGGATCGTCGCGGCTCGGACGCCGGCGGCCGCCTCCGGGTCGCTCCGGCCGAACGCGGCGCGCTGGGCGTCGAGCAGCCCCGCGTTCGTCGAGAGGGCGACGTGGCGGTTGGCGACGACGTTCGAGATCGGCAGGCCGCCGTACTGGCCGAGCCCGCGGGCCTGCGCCATCGCGGTGACGCCGACGGTCGTCCGGCGCGCCAGCCCGGGGCCTTCGAGCGGGCCGGCGTCGAGTCGTTCCTGAAACGCCCGCGTCCGGTCGTGGAGCGCGAGGACCGGAACGCCCACGGTGACGGTGCGGTCCACGCGTCGGACGTCCGCGACGCGGCCGTCGGTTTCGACCGCCAGTTGCAGCCCACGGATCGTCGCCCGGAGCTCGGTGCCGTCGTCGACGCCGGTGATCGAGACCCGCTCGATCGCCGCGTCGGGAGATTCGACAGTCTCGCCGAACGAGGCGCTGGCGACGCTGCCGCCGCGGCGGTGTTCGACCGGATCCATCGCCTCGCGCGCGGCGAGGAAGATCCTGAGCCGGAGGTACCGGCGGAACGTGTCGGGGCCAACGAGGGCGGAGCCGGCGTCGGTGTCGGCGGCGACGGTGACCGGTTCGCGTGCGGCGGCCCGAGCGGCGTCACGGACCGCGATTCTGAGTGCGGCTGTCGCCTCGGCGTCGACGCGGTCGGCGGCGACGTCGGCGGAGCGGTCGACCGGCGCGGGGCCGGGCGTGGCCAGCGACGACGCGAACGCCGAACTCCCGACGAGCAGCAACAAGCCGATCAGTGCGAAGGGGACGCGACCGCGGTCGTCCTCGGCCAGCCGCATCAGCGGGCCTCCGCGGCCGCCGACCACGTCCTGACCACGATCCGAACCGAGGAGACCGAGACCGCCTCGGCGGCGGTCGTCGGCGACTCGTAGCGGGCGCGCAGATCCGCGGTCATCCCGGGGGCGAGCGCGCCCGCGAGCCGTTCGTTCGCCGACGCGGTGTCCTCCGTGGCGAGCGGTTCCGCGAGCGACGCGTTCGTCTCCGCCTCGAGTCGCGCGTACCGGTACCGGATCAACGCCGCGGACGGGTCGTTGCCGCGGAGCGTCGTCTTCGCGGGACCGGCGGGGACGAGTACGGCGACGGTGCGCTCGGCGACCGCGGCTCCGAGCGAGTCGAAGTCCCGCGTCGCCGACGCCGGGAGGGGATCGACGCCGGTCGGGACGACGAGCGTCGCCGCGTGGACGCCGTCGCCCGGCGGTCTCGGCCCGACGCCGACCGCGCCGCCGACGGGCGCACCCGGATAGGGCTGCCACGTCGCGTCGATCCGGACGGTCGCACCGGTGCGCGCGCGGACCGCGTCGGCGACGCCCCGTCGGAACGTCGCCCGCGTTCGGGTGAGCGCGGGGATCTCCTCGGGACTGGTCCCGGTCGCGTTCGTTTCGGCGCTCCCGTCCACCGGGAGATCGACCCCGCTCGTCGCCGTCGTCGACCGCGCGAGCAACGCCGCGAGACTGCCGTGGGTCGTGCGATCGAGTTCGGGCGAGTCGAGCGGCACGTCCGACACGCTGGGCGCGCGTTCGCTCGCGGCCAGTTCTCTGACCCCGGGCGCGAGCGAGTAGTCGACCTGCGCGGTCGTCGTCGCGAGCGTGTCCGCGACGGCGTCGGCGCGCCCGGGCGTCGACGGCGGCGACTGCTCGACGGTGACGAGGCCGACGACGGCCGCGGAGACGAGCAGCAGGCAGACGACGGCGTCGACGGCGGCGTTCATCGCTGGACTCCCCCGCCGACCGTCCGACTCATCGCCACATCCAGACCCTGAGCGTTCCCCAGACGACGTTGCCGTCGGCCGTCGCGACGCTCACCGGTCGCTCGGCAGTGTCGACGTTCGTTGCGGGGGCGACCCCGTTCCCGGAGCCGGACTCGGGCGGCCGACGACCGTTCGTCCACGTGCCCTTCGGCGCCGTTACCGCGACGGCGACGAGGTAGCCGTCGGGCGTCGCGGGACCGTCGCGCGGGAGGCCGACCGGCGAGACGACGCCGCCCTCGCTGACCTCGTCGTACACGCGTTCGAGCGTCGGCTCCGCGAGCGCGTTCGTCGTCTCACCCGGCGTCACCGCACCGAGCGTCGTCGCGTACAGCGAGATTCCGGTACAGACAGCGAACAGCGCGATCAGGGCGACGAGCGGCGTCGTCTGCGCCCGCGACGCACCGGGTGTAGCACGTCCGAAGACGGCGCGCTCACGCGTCGACGAGGACGACATCCACACCTCCCCAAGACAGCCGTCGAACGACCAGCGTGCGTTCGACGGGTCGCCACGGTGCCTCGCTCGCATCGGCGCGGGCCGCGACGACGGCCTGTCTGAACGCCTCCGGCGACTCGAACGCCCGTTCGGGCGGCGTCCCGTGGAGGACGTTCCGCAGCGGAGAGTCCCCCACGGGGACGGGCGTGACCGGGCCGAACGAGAGCGTCGCGTGAGCCGTCCCCGACTCGGATCTGAGCGCGATCCGCCGCGTCCCGAGTCGGATCTCTTCGGCGTCGAGCGGGTGCTCGCCGGTGGCGGCGAACTCGGCGGCGGCGACGCGGTCCACCGTCGCGCCGGCCGCGCCCGCGTCCGGCGGCGGTGCCGTGGGAAGCCCGGCCGCCGCGCCAACGAGCGCGACGCCCGCCAGCGACAGGCCGATCCAGCCGTACCACGCGTCCAGGGTCAGTTCGAACATAGCGCGGTTGGCCGCGGGTTCGTATATAAACGCTCGCCCGTGCATTCGCGGAATCGACCCGCCGCACCGGGCTCAGAACAGCATCGACGCGCCCAGGTACGCGACGAGGTACGTCGCCGTCGCCGACAGGAGCGCGAGGCCGGTTCGATAGCCCGCGAGCGAGCGGTCCAGCCCCCGATCGAGCCCGGTCGCGACGACCGTGAGGACCGCCGCGAGCGCGAGCACGTAGACGCCGACGGCCGCGCCGAGAGTCGCCGGATCGAGCGTGGCGACGCCGGGCGCACCGGCCCCGGCGAGCGACGAGCCCGCTCCCGGCCTCGATTCTGCGGCCGCCATCTGCGTCGCCATCGCGACGGTCGCACCGCCGACCAACGGGCCGAAAAGCGCCGCCGTGTGCCCCAGCGTCCCGGTGATCGCTGCCAGCTCGCGACGCGCCTCGTCCTCGACGCGCCGGAGTTCCGTGAGGTGATCGGCCAGCCGAACGAGCGTCCGCCCCGCCGGTCTGCCCTCCGCGGCCGCGACCGAGAGCAGCGACGCCGTCGCTCGCGCGCGTCGGCTGGGTAGGTCGCGGAGCGCACCGTACTCCCCCAGGAACGCCTCCTCGACGCCGACGCGGAGCCGTCGCTGCACGCCCGCCGCCGCCTCGAAGACGTCGCTCGTCCGTCCGGTCGTCGCGTCCGCGGCCGGCTCGATCGCGGTCTCGACGGCCTCGCCGGCACCGACCCGTCGACCGACGACGGCCGTCGCGTCCGCCAGCCCGGCCTCCACGGCGCTGACGTCCCGGCGGACGGCCGCCATCGGCCGGTAGTGAGCGACGAGTGCGGCACCGGCCCCGGTCCCCGCGGCGGCGACGGGCGCGGCCCACGAAGCGACGGCCGATCCGCAGACGAACCCGAGCCCGGCACCGAGGACGCCCGCGACGACCCCGCGCGTCGGGTCCGAGGGCACGTCCGGGTGCGCCGCCGTCACGCGCGGCGGGGCGATCGCGATCGGGCGTCGGAGGAGCAGCCACGCGCCCGCGCCGACGAGCCCTACCGGAAGCAGGACGTCGTAGAGGACGACGAAGACCGAGGCGGGAACCGTCACGCCGCCGGCGCGGGCGGCGGGCAGCACGCCGACGAGCGCGAGCGGCAGCAGGACGCCGAAGGCGTAGATCCCGCTGGCCGGTCCGCGGACGTCTCCGGCGAACTCGGCCATCTCCGTTCGCGCCCCGTCCAGTACAGTCTCCAGCGCGCGGTCGAGCGCCTGCTCGCGCTCCTCGGACGGGGCTTCGACCGCGGCCGAGAGCAGCGCGAGCGACCGTTCGAGCGCCGGGAACCACGAGCGCCACTCCGCGGCGAAGGCGTCGAATCCGGCCGCCGGCCCCGATCGGGTCCGCTCGGCGTGTGCCGCGAGGCTCCGCGCGAGCGGCCCCGCGCCCGTCTGCGCGGCAAAGACCGCGGCCCGCTCCGGCGTCGCGTCGAGCCGGAGCCTGAGCGCCGCGCGGGCGACGAGCGCGGGGGCGTCGCCGAGCGCGCGGGTCCGTCTGAGCGTGGCCGCCGCGACCGGCAGTCGGTGGACGACGTGCGTCGCCCCGAGGCCGATTCCGGCGGCCGCCGGGACGGACGCCGGAATCGGGAGCGTCGGGAGGGACACGACGAGTGCGCAGAGTGCGAATACGGCGACGGGGACGGCGGCGACGTATCCGGCGCGAACGACCGTCTCGGCGCGGAGATCGCTGCCGAGAAACGCCAGCGAGCGGTGCAGCTCGTCGGTCGGGTCGACGTCCCCCGGGTACCGCTCTGCGAGCGCTCGGGTGACGCGACGGAGTCGCGCACCGCCGTCGGCCCGGATCGGCGACCCCATCACAGTCCCCCGCGACGGCTCCTGTCGCACGCCTCTGGCGTCGTCAGCGACGCCGACGCGAGTCGGTCGAACCGGCCGGCCGTCCGGTCGAGACGGGCGAGCAGGTCGCCGTACGACTCGCCGTCGCCGCAGAGCCGCTCGAAGACCGCGCTGTCACCGCGTTCCACTGTTCCCGTCGACCGCAACGTCCCGCCCCGGCGCTCGAACAGCGGAACGAACGTCGATTGTTCGCCCGCCGTCCACACCTCCTCGATGGCCGCGACGTGCCGGGAGTCGCCCTCGCGGGCGCAGGTGACGACGAGGTCTGTCGCGCCGAACGAGGAGGCCGGCACGCCGAGGTCGGAGACGACGCGCTCGCGGACCGCCGCGGCCGAGTCGCCGTGGATCGTCCCGAGCACCGCGTGGCCGTGCGCGCCGACGCGCATCGCCTCGTAGAGGGACCGCGCCTCCCCGCCCCTGACCTCGCCGACGACGAGCGCGCCGTCGCCGAGCCTGAGCGCCGTCCGCAGCGCGTCGGTCGGCGAGAATCCGGTCTCGGCGCCGGGGTCGGTGTGCAACGCCTGCACGTCTCGGCCGCGCGCCCGGAGCGACTCGACCGGCAGCTCCGGCGTGTCCTCGATGCTCACGAGCCGCGTCGTCGACGGGAGTTCCCAAAGGAGGGCTCTGAGGAGCGTCGTCTTCCCGGCTCCGCGCGTGCCGGCGACGATGGTCGCCGCGCCGCTCGCGACCGCGAGCGAGAGGAACGCCGCGGCGTCGGCCGGAAGCGACCCCGCCGAGACGAGTCGGGGGAGCGTCCACGCGTCGTCGTCGCCGGCGCGGAACGCGAATCCGAGGCCGTCGCTGGCGGGCGCGGTCACGCCCGCGACGCGGATCCGACGACCCGTCTCGGCGACGACCGAGGCGTCGAGCGTCGGGGCGCTGCGGGAGAACGCGCGGCCGCTCTCGCGCCGGAAACGGGAGGCGAGCGAGGCCGCCCCCTCGGGTGTGAGGCGGACGTTCGTCGGCAGGCGATCGCCGTCGACGACGACGCGGACGGGCGCGTCCGCCACCGGCGCGGAGACGACGACGTCGGAGACTCGGTCGTCGGCGAAGAAGTGCTCGAAGACGCCGAGCCCGCGGGTGTGACGGTCGAGGACGGCCGCGAGCGTCTCGATCGGTTCGTCGGCGTCGGCGACCCGTCGGACCGCCCGGCCTGCCGCGCGGGAGCCGCCCTCGACGGAGCCGGTTGCCAGAATCCGGTACGCCGCCGCCAGCGTCGCGGTCGCGTCGGCCGCGAGGCCGTGTGCCGTCGGCGCTAGATGATACAGCGGGCCGTCGGCGGTGTCGCACTGCCGGACCACCGCGCCGGTCGAGAGCGTGCGCGACTCCAGGAGCACGGCCGCTTCCGGCGGACGTGCCGTCACCCGGGCCCGAGAGACCGTCGGGCCGACGTACGCGGCGAGCGCATCGCGGTAGCGGTCCGATGATCGGTCGGCTGACGGGTCTCCGGGGGCGTCCCCGAACCGGTCGGCTCCCGCCGCCAGTCCCGACTCGGCCGCGATTCGCGAGAGCGCCCCGGCGCGGCCGGTCGCCAGGCGAGCCGCCCCGAGCGGGTCCGTGCGGGCGCGCTCGGCCAGCGACTCGTCGTGGACGCGGGCGCGTTCGGCGAACCGGCCCGCGGCGAGCAGCAGGCCGACCGCGCCGTCGTCGTAGGCGCGTTCGACGCCGTCCGAGCGCGTGCGAACCACGTCGACGTCGCGGTCTTCCAGCGCCGCGACGACCGTCGCCCGACAGCCGGGGCTCGTCTCTAAGGCGCCGTTCCCGGGGCACGACGCGGCGTCGACGACGAGCGCCCGTCGGTCCGAAACTCCCGTTCCGGTCGGACGCTCGAAAGACGGACGACAGCGACACGCATCGGCGGTTTGAGGGATTTCGGTGGCCGCCGTAGGCTCGCTTCGTTCGCCGCCGTCGGCTGCCAAGCCCAACGCGGCGGTGAACCGCTCGGCGGTCGCGGTGACGCCGGTGAGCACCGAGCCGGAACCGGCCGCGGGGTCGTCGTCGCGGGTCGAAGTCATAGCGCCGGTGGCCGCGCCTTCGCATATAAACCCTCGTCGCGATCAGTTCGCGGTCTGTCGGCCGGTTCTCGATCTGTCGGCCAGCCGGCACCTCACACGCGCGTGACGACGAGCACGGGTTCCCCGCCATCGAGGACGAGTGCGAGCGAAACCGTATGCCGCCCGGTCGCCTCGAAGACGACGGGGCCGTCGGGCGTCCGCACCGGAACGGGAAGCGAGAGGCCCCGGAGTCGGGTCGACCCGGTGGTCGACTCGGAGGCGACGAGGGAGCGGTTCCCCGGCCCGCCCGGTTTCCCGCCGACCGCGAGGAACGACGGCCGGGCGGTCGTCAGCGACGCGCTCGGGAGCCGGATCGCCACCCGCCGCGTCGCCGCGTGCGCCCGCGTCGGCGTCGCGTCCTCGCTCGTCGCGAGCGCCGCTCCGGCGCGTTCGATCCGATCGACTGCAGCGGCCAGTTCCCGGTCGGTGCCGGCGGCCCGCGCGTCGTCGACTGCGGGCGCGACGGTCGAGAACGTCGCGACGGTCAGCACGGCCGCGACGACCAACCGGATCACTGGAGCGCGTCGCGGAGCCGCGTCGCCAACGACCCGCTATCCCCGTCCGAACGGCCCGGTTCCGGCTCTGCGGCGGCGGCCGACTCCTCGGCGCGAGCGGGGGCACCGTCGGCTGCGTCGCGCGCGGGACGCTGTGGCCTCTCGCTCGTCCCTTCAAGACGCTCGCGAACGAGCCCGTCGTCAGCCGGTTCGAGCTCCCGCTCCAGCGACTCGACCTTCGCGAGCGCGATCGACGCGCGGCGCTCGACCGCATCGTCGACGGCGTCGACGCCGCCGAGGAGCGCGCGGACGGCGTCGAGTTCGGCCTCCACCGACGCCACCCGACGTTCGAGCGCATCGACGTCCGCTTTGGAAGCTTCGGTCGCGTTGGTCGCGTCGGTGGCGTCGGCCTCGGCCCGGTCGATGCCGTCGTCGACGGATTTCGATTCGGCGTCCTCGTCGGACGCGAACTCCCGCGCCGCGGTCGGATCAGTCGCTTCGGCTGGCGTCGTCATACCGCGGGTGGTCCCCTCTTCCCTTATAAACACGAGCACCAACGTTGAAGGTCTCTCTCGGAGAGACACGAGTATGAAGTCCGTCCTGATTGGTGTCGGCCAGGCCGGCGGGAAACTCTCCCGCGAACTGGTCGAGTTCGACGAGCGGATGGGGTTCGGTGCCGTCCGCGGTGCCGTCGCGGTCAACACCGCGCAGGCAGACCTCAGTTCCCTCCCCTTCGAGACCGTGCTCGTGGGCCAAGACCGCGTGAAAGGCCAAGGCGTCGGCGGCGACAACGAACTCGGTGCCGAGGTGATGCAGTCGGACATCCGGGAGGTGCTCTCGGCGCTCGACGGCCGGATCGGGGCAGAGACCGAATCGATCTTCGTCGTCGCCGGGCTGGGCGGCGGCACCGGCAGCGGCGGCGCACCCGTCGTCGCGAAGGAACTCAAGCGCATCTACGACGTCCCCGTCTACGGGCTCGGAATCCTCCCCGGTCGCGACGAGGGATCGATGTACCAGGTCAACGCCGGCCGGTCGCTGAAGACGTTCGCCCGCGAGGCCGACTCCCTGCTGCTGGTCGACAACGACGCGTTCCGCTCGGCCGGCGAGAGCGTCACCGAGGGCTTCGACTCGATCAACCGGGAGATCGCGAAGCGAGTCGGACTGCTGCTCGCCGCCGGCGAGTCCGTCGAGGGCGTCGCCGAGAGCGTCGTCGACTCCTCGGAGATCATCAACACCCTCCGGAACGGCTCGATCGCGGCGCTCGGTTACGCCGCCGCGGACGCCGCGCCCGAGGCCGAGGAGAACATCAACGCCGTGATGAGCACGACCCGACGCGCGCTGCTGACGGGGTCGAGCCTGCCGGACGCGACCGACGCCGACGCCGCACTCGTCGTCGTCGCGGGCGAGCAGGACGCCGTTCCGCGGAAGGGCGTCGAGCGCGCCCGGCGCTGGGTCGAAGAGGAGACGGGGAGCCTCCAGGTCCGCGGCGGCGACTTCCCCCTGTCGAGCGACCGGATCGCTGTGCTGATCCTCCTCGGCGGCATCGAGCGCTCCGAGCGTCTGGACGACTTTATGCAGCGGGCGAAGGAGGCGCAGGAACAGGAAGCGACCGCGGAGGCGAAGCCGGACAACCCCGGCGACGTGTGGGCCAACGACGACCTCGACAACCTGCTCTAACTGTCGGTGAGAGGCGTCGGGAGCCCTACTGCTGCAGCAGGCTCGCGCCGTCGAACTCCGCGCGGGCGTAGTCGACCTCCATCAGATCCAGAATCGTCGGCGCGATGTCGTAGAGGTCCGCGTCGGTGATCTCCACGTCGGGATCGTCGACGAACAGCGACGCGTTGTCGAAGCTGTGCATCCCGTTTCGGGGGCCCTTCCCGAACACGTCCTCGTGGCCCTTGAACCCGGATTTGAGATCGAAGCCGTGGTTGGGGACGACGACGAGGTCCGGCGCGATGTCGTCGTGGTCGCCGCGGAAGGCGTCCTCCTTCTCGACGACGCGGGCCGCGACCTTCTCCCCGTCCGGCCCTTCGAGCGCTTCGAGGTCGGCTTTGAGTTCCGCCCGGACCGCCTCGTAGTCGTCCTCGGGGACGCTGCCGCGCGGTTCGCGGCCTTCGAGGTTGATGTAGAACCGCCCGGGGATCAGCGAGTACGCGCGCGTGTCGTCGTCGATGTCGCCGAGTTCGTCGTGGTCGTCGTCCTCGTAGGAGAGCCAGCCCTCCTCTTCGAGCCACGCGTTGCAGTGGACCTCGTAGTCCAGCGAGGTGAAGCCGTGGTCCGAGGCGACGACGAGCGTCACGTCCTCCGGCAGCGACTCGCGGATCTTCCCGACGTACTCGTCGACCGCCTCGTAGAACTCCAAGAAGGCGTCTCTGTTCTCGCCGTCGCGCTCGTAGTCCTCGAAGAGGAAGTGGTTCACCCGGTCGGTCGTCATGAAGACGCCGAAGAAGAGGTCCCAGTCGTCCCGACCGAGGACGGACTCGAACGCCTCGTACCGCCTGTCGAGCGTCTCGTGAGCGTTCTCGACGAACTCGCTCTTGTCGTCGTCGTGGCCGAGTTTGGCGTTGACGTCGATGCGGTAGTTCATCGAGTCGAGTTCGTCGCGGAACTCCTCGGGGTGGGCTGCCTTCTTCACGCTCGGCGAGAGAAAGCCCGAGACCATCCGCTGGACGTTCCGCTGCGGCGGGAACGTCACGGGGACGTTCATCACGCTGGCCTGTCGCCCGTCGTCGGTCACGCGGTCCCACAGGCGCGTCGCCTGCACGTCCCGGCCCATCGGAACGTAGGTGTCGTAGGAGCCGTTCTCGCGGTCCTGAAAGCCGTATACTCCCGTCTCTCCCGGGTTCACGCCAGTCGTCAGCGACGGCCAGCAGGCGGAGGACTCCGGCGGGACGATGCTCTCGATCGCGCCGGCGCTGCCCTCCTCGGCGAGCGCGGCGAAGTTCGGAAAGCGCTCGGGGTTATCGGCGAGGAGACTGAAGGGTACGCCGTCGATACCGATGAAGGCGACGCGCGGGTGGTCTTCCCCGCGCAGCCGGTCGAACAATCCCATACCGTCCGTATTCCCCCGTGAGTCATAAGAAGTTTCGTCTCCGCGCGAACGTCTGCCGGCGTCTGCGACGCGTCGGTCGCGGCCGTCTGCGGCGAAGGAGCGAAGTACGCGCCGCCACTATGACGGGCAAGAGCCGTGAAGGAGTTCCAGCGAAAGCAGCTGTTGGAGCGCGTCAACCGCGAGGCCGCGACCGTCGGCGCGGAGATCCCCGACGCGATCGACGTCCAGGGCGAGGAGGTCGACCTCCGCGAGTTCGTCTTCGAGATCAAGCGTCGCGACACTGTCCCCGCGAGCGAACGCGACCGCGTCGAGGAGGCGAAGCGGAACCTCCGCCGGGAGCGCCGCCAGCGACTCCAGCAGATCGAGGACGGAGAGATCAGCTACGAGAGGGGAGAGTTCCTCGCCGAGAGCATCATCGGCATCGACAGAGCGCTGAACGCGCTCGAACAGCTCCGCCCGGTCGACCTCGAACAGGAGGCGACGGTGCAGGCGACCGCAGACCAGAAGCGCTGGATGCGCTTCCTGAAGCAGGCGCTCGGCCGCGAGGACGTCAGTAGCAGTCCCGGCGGCGGGCGCGGGTCGGGAGGCGGGCGGTAGTGACCCGCAACGCCGAGGTCGCCCGACAGCTCGAACTGTTCGCGGACCTGCTCGAAGCCGACGGCGTCGAGTACAAGCCGAACGTCTACCGCCGGGCCGCCGAGAACATCCGCGAGCACCACGAGCCGATCGAGGCGCTGGCGGCTGAGGGCGAGGCGGCCGTCGAGGAGATCGATGGCGTCGGCGACGCCATCTCCTCGAAGGTCGTCGAGTACGTCGAGACCGGCGAGATCGGCGAGTTGGAGGCGCTGCGCGAGAATCTCCCGGTCGACATCGAGGCGCTCACTCGCGTCGAGGGCGTCGGTCCCAAGACCGTCGGCGCGCTCTACGAGGCGCTCGGGATCACGACGCTCGACGAACTCGCGGCGGCGGCCGAGGAGGGTCGGATTCAGGACGTGAAGGGGTTCGGCGCGAAGACGGAGCAGAACATCCGCGAGAACATCGAGTTCGCTCGACGGGCGAGGGAACGCGAGCGACTCGGCGACGCCCTGCCGCTCGCGGAGGACGTCCTCGCACACTTGCGGGGGGTCGACGCGGTCGACCGGGCCGACGTCGCGGGGTCGATCCGGCGCTGGCGCGACACGATCGGCGACGTCGACGTCCTCGTCGCCTCCGAATCCGGCGAGCGGGTCGTCGACGCGTTCGTCGAGTGGTCCGCCGCGAGCGACGTCATCGAGGCGGGCGAGCACAAGGCGGGCATCCGCATCGACGGGATCCGCATCGACCTGCGCGTGGTCGTCCCCGAGGAGTTCGGCGCGGCGCTGCAGTACTTCACCGGCAGCAAGGATCACAACGTCGAACTCCGGAACGTCGCGATCGGGCGCGACCTGAAGATGAACGAGTACGGCGTCTTCGACGTCTCCGGAGTCGACGACCCCGACGCGGACCAGCGGGTCGGCGAGCGGATCGCCGGCGAGACCGAGGAGTCGATGTACGCGGCGCTGGACCTGCCGCTCATCCCGCCGGAGATCCGCGAGGGGACCGGCGAAATCGACGCTGCGCGCGAGGGGACGCTGCCCGACCTACTCGAAGAGGGCGACGTCCGCGGCGACCTCCACACGCACACCGACTGGTCCGACGGCCGCGCGTCGATCGAGGAGATGGTCGACGCCGCGGCGGAACGCGGCTACGACTACTACGCCGTGACGGACCACGCCAGCGGCCCCGGGATGGTTGGCGGCGTGGGGCTCTCGGACGCGGAGCTACGGGAGCAGGCGGACGCGGTCGAGTCGGTTCGTGTGTCCCTCCGAGAGAACCCGGACGCGGACCTGAAACTCCTCCACGGCGTCGAGACCAACATCGACGCGGAGGGCGGTCTCTCGACGGGCGATGACCTGCTCGGGGATCTCGATATCGTCGTCGCGTCGCCGCACGCCGCGCTCGGACAGGATCGGGAGACGGCCACGGATCGGCTCGTCCGCGCCGTCGAACACCCGAGCGTCGACGTTCTGGGTCACCCCACCGGACGCCTCATCAACGAGCGCGAGGGGCTCGACCTCGACGTCGCGCGCCTCGCCGAGGCGGCGGCCGACGCCGGGACGGCCATCGAGATCAACGCCGACCCGGCCCGTCTGGACCTGTGGGGCGAACTCGTCCGCGTCGCTATCGAGAGCGGCGCGACGATCGCCGTCGACACCGACGCCCACGCGCCCGGCGCGCTCGACTACGTCCGCTACGGCGTCCACACCGCCCGCCGGGGCTGGTGCGAGGGGAGCGACGTGCTTAACACGTGGGACGTCGCCGATCTCGAGGCGTTCCTGCACTGACTGGCACCGAGACCAATGAGCGCGACGTCCGAGCGACTCCTCGTCGACGCGATGTGCGGGAAGTTGGCCACGTATCTGCGGATGTGCGGCTACGACGCGGCGTACGTGCTCGACCGGGGCGGCGAGAGGGGGACAGATACCGACTCCGGACCCGCGTCGGCGAGCGAGAGTCCGTCCGACGCCGAGATCGCGGCGTGGGCCGAGCGCTCGGGGCGGACGCTTCTCACGCGCGACGTCGACCTCGCGGCGCGAGTCGACGGCGCGGTGTTGCTGCAGAGCCGCGACGTGGTCGAACAGCTCGAAACCCTGTACGAAGCGGGGTTCGACCTGTCGCTCGCCGATCCGCCGTGCCGCTGCGGCGCGTGCAACGGGGAACTTCGGCGTGTGGCCAGCGAGGAGTCGCTGTTCGACGCCGACGCGTCACTTCCGACCGGTGCGCCCGATCCCGTAGAAACGCCGTGCTGGCGGTGTCGCGACTGCGGGCAGGTGTTCTGGAAGGGGAGCCACTGGGACGACGTGGCCGCGACGCTCGCGCGCGTCAGGAAGTGAGGTGAGGCCGACAGACAGTGAGGCGACCGATCTCACCGATCGGGCCGCGGCGTCCACTCTTCGCAGGGGTCCATATCGTCCATCAGTTCCTCGTGGGCGGCGCAGTAGGGTTGGATCCCCGAGTCGGTCCGGACGTACTCGAAGTGCGCGCAGTTGCCGCAGTAGCTGTCGGCCGCGTCGAAGCCTCCTCCTCCGGACGGGCCCGCGGTCGACTGCGGGGGCGACGTCCCCCCTGACGCCGAGGGAGACTGCGACTGCCGAGAGGGTCGCGACGGCGATTCGGTCTGCGTCCCCGACCCGGACGCGGAGTCGTCGAGCGGCGAGGAGATCACCTCCGCGTCGCTCCCGCCGTCGGAGGCCGCCCCCGACCCCGCGCTGCCGGTCTGCGTCTCGACGTCGCCGTCGGGCGTGCCGCCGAAGAACCCGATGCCGCCGAAGCCGCCCCGGGAGCGCTCGACGGGGACGTAGCGCGTCTCCTGTCTGCGCGTCACGTTCACCATCGCGGTACCACCTGGGTCGTTGCGCGTCTTGAAGTTCGCGACGCCGGCGAACAGACACCAGAAGGTGAGCATCGCGCCGAGGAAGTAGATGCCGACCGTCGGGAGCGTCAGGTTCGGGGTGCTGTCGGCGCAGAGCGACCCCGACCAGTGGCAGGGGTACGCGTACGTGAAGAGCGCGACGCCGACGAGGGCGATGCCGGCCCCGACGACCGCCGCGGCCTTCGTGAGCCGCCCCGACGGGAGCACGGCGAAGATACCGAGGAACACCGCCGGGATCCCGACGCCCGCGAGGACGGCACCGAGCTGTCGTTTCGCCGTCAGCGCCGCGATGTCCGACCCGTAGAGGAGCCCGGTGGTGGCGACGACGATCCCCGAGACGACGAGGAGGGACCCGGCGAGAAACAGCCCCAATCCGAAGAGCAGTCGGCGGAGGCTCGCCCCCGTTTGCTTTCCCCTGTAGACCTCCGAGAGACTGGGCATACCGGCCTTTCGTGGCCACCACACAAAACGATGCGTCAGACGGGCGCACGACGTTGGCGGAGCGGGCGCGCCCCGACGCGTAGGCTCCGACTCGCGGAGTCAGCAGGGCGTGTCGAAGGGATTATTGTCAGCGATGGCAAATCGACGCCTATGACAGACGAGGAGGAATCCGAGGGCCCCGTCGTCGAACTCGGCGAGGAGACGCCCGTCGAGGGCCAGCCGCTCGCGCGCGTCGCCGCGCGCCTCACGTGGCCCCACGAGATGAGCCGAATCATCGCTCAGGAGGGCGACAGCGTCATCAGGACGCCGTCCGGCCCGCAGACGCTCTCGGACGTGCTCGAAGAGGTCGACGAGACGTACGTCGACTCCCGGCAGACGTTCGTCTCGCTCGTCAGAGACGTCGTCGGCGACGGGCCCGTCGCGACCGAATAACGCCGCTCCCGACGGTGTCCGTCAACGCCCGCATCCGGACCGCCGTCGGCGGACTGAGCTGGCTCCAGCGGTCGCTCTTCGTCGGGCTCGTCCTCTCGGTTCTGTGGAGCACGTGGTCGGTCCCGCCATCGAGCCTCACCGCGCGCGTCGTCCGCGACGTGCTGTTGTTCCTCTTGATCCCGGCCAGTCTGGCGCTCTCGCACGGCCGTCGGCTCGGGTTCCGGGTCGATCGAACCGCCGTCCGCGACACGCTGCTGCTCGCGGCGTTCGTGTTGCCGTTCTATCTCGTCGGCTCGTCGCTGCCGAGCATCCGCGCGTACTACCCGATGTGGGAGACGACGACCGCCCTCGGGCAGTTCCTGCCGCACACGGTCCAACAGCTGCTCGTCGTCGTCGCCGCCGAGACCTACTACCGCGGACTGCTCTGCGTCGGCGTCAGCGACGAGTTCGGGTTCAAGAGCGTCTTCATCAGTCCCGTCGTCTACGCGCTGCACCACGTCGGCAAGCCGCCGATCGAACTGCTGCTCTCGGGCCCGACCGACGTCCTCTTCGGCGCGGTCGACTACCACAGCCAGTCGCTCTTGCCTTCCATCGTGGCCCACGGGCTCGGACTGACGCTCTTAGATTGGCTCACGCTCCACGATCCGCTGTTCCCGCCGGAGGACGTGTTAGCGGCGCTTCGGTGGCTCCCGGTCCCGTTGTGAATCCGTCGGTCGTCGTCCGGGGAACTGTCGACACCCAATCGTGTACAGTACATACAAGTGCATACTTTTTCATCGACGGACGCCGTAGGTCGACCCGATGACGCTACCAATCGATCCGAGCGCGATAGCCGCGGGCGACATCGGCGAGGAACGGGCGACCCTCCGGATGGAACACGAGGAGGCGATCGAACACGTCCGCGAGGCCTTCACGGACGCGGGCTTCGGCGTCGCGACCGAGTTCTCGGCCTCCGAGATGCTGAACGAGAAGGTCGACGCCGGCCGCGACCCCTACTACGTCCTCGGCGCGTGCAACCCGTCGATGGCGAACCGCGCGCTCGACGCAAGCGACAGGAAGATGGGCGGGCTGTTCCCGTGTAACGTCGTGATCTGGCAGGAAGAGCCCGGCGTGCAGACGGTCTATCACGTGAGCATAATGCGGATCGCCCGGCTCGTCGGGATGGCACCGAACGACGACGAGATGGCCGACATCATCTCGGACACGGGGGAGCTCGTCGACGAGGCGTTCGGGAACCTCGACGCCGAGTGAGGCGTCACCCGCCTTCGTCGGGCCCGTGCGGTGTCCACGAACCGAGACGACGCATCGTCGCGTCCATCTGTGAGAAGTGCGCCGTCTTCCTAGTTCGTGATGGCATAGCAGCAACGTCGGCGGTGTAAAGTAAGTGTCTTCTGTCGAGATAGTTGGTTGTGATTAGTGTCCACCCGATCGAAGATAGACGAATATACACTAATCACCAGTATAACAACCCAAACATATCTTTCTGACCGTTCTTTAGTTGTTCCGAGTAGAGAATCAACGAGATCTGACCTCGAAAGCGGACGGTCGCCGGCAGCCGGACGCCCCGCTTCGGAACACTTAGCCCGTCGCCGGTCACAGCGACACGTATGACGCGAAGCGACTGGGGAGACTGGCTCCCGCGCGCCGTCGAAGCAGCGGATCCGGAGACCGTCGCCGTCTGGTATCTCGGGTGTAACGGCTTCATTCTGAAGGGAAGCGAAGGCACGACCGTCGCCATCGACCCGTACCTCGGGACCGGCGACCCGCCGCGGACGATCCGGATGGTTCCGGTCCCCTTCGACCCCGAGGACGTCGCGGAGATGGACGCTGTCTTCGCCACGCACGAGCACACGGACCACACCCACGGGCCGAGTCAGGCCCCGATCTTGGAGAACACGGGCGCGACGTTCTACGCGCCCGACGACTCGCTGTCGGTCGCCTTCGACGACGAGGCGTGGCTCGACGAGTACGACCTCTCGGAGCCGCAGTTCACCGAGGTCGCGGAGGGCGACACGTACGAGGTCGGTGAGTTCACCGTCCACGTCGAGTTCTCCCACGACCCCGACTCGACGCACCCCGTCTCGTACGTCTTCGAGCACGAGTCGGGCACGTTCTTCCACGGCGGCGACACCAAGCCGCACGACGACTTCGCCGACCTCGGCGAGCGCTACGACATCGACCTCGGCGTGCTGGCGTTCGGCGTGGTCGGCAACATCCCGGACAAGCAGACGCGCGAGCCGGTTCGGACGCGCTGGTACTCGACGGAGAACGAGGCGGTCGAGGCGGCGTCGGACCTCCAGTTCGAGCGCTTCCTCCCGAGCCACTGGGACATGTGGAAGGGGATGACCTCGGATCCGAAGGTGCTGCACCACCACGCGCGGAGCTACGAGTACCCGCGGTCGCTGGAGATCACCGAGATCGGCGACCGCGTGGACCTGTAGTCGGTATCGCGGTCTTTCTACTAGCCAGTTGCAGTACGGGCGGCGCGGGCGAACGCACCGCGAACAGATGCGGCGGGATCCTCGCGAGCAGAGCGAGCGAGGGTAAGCCGCGTCCGTGAAGCCGAAGGCTGAACGGACGTGGCGGGATTCGAACC
>NZ_BBJO01000012.1 GCF_000739575.1 Halobellus rufus
TTCGGAGTAGAGCGCGTCACGAACCCCTCGCTTGTTGGTCTCACACTGGGTGGAGGAGGTGTCAGACCAACAGTAGTCGGCAGTTCGGTTCGCGCAGTACAGGTATTGTTCAGCGGTTCGGTGGAGTGCGTCGCGTTGCTCGTCGGAAACAGCGAGTTTCACGACGGCAGTTCGACGCACGCCCATAGTTTCAGAGAGTACCCGACGGTACTTATAGACTCGGAAGTCGATCGGTCGCAGTGTGGCGGTTGTGTCGTACCATATCGGTTTCCTCCCCGACCTACTCGCTCACTCAGTTCGCTCCTTGAGGTCGGGGGCTCCACCTCGAAAATGCTGATTCGGCTGTGAAATCGTGAAATCAACGCCGTGACAACTCTCCTACGACACCCAGATCTCAAGTCAAAGTAAACGATGACGAGTGCTGTATTCGCACCGTTCACGGCGAGGTTTTAGCGCCCTGCACCGCGTAATAAAAGGTGGATGAGAAGTAGTTGCTGACTGTGCTTCACCGAGGCAGCGTCGGTGGTGTCGCCTGCGTCCCACTCTGGGACCCTGTCGGGGGTGCTGGCGCGTTTCCAACCTTCTGTCCGCTGACGAGGAAGTCTGCTACGTTCCCGATGAACGCTTCATTGTCGGCGACATATGCGTTAGAAGGTGCAAGGAAGTCCGTATCCCCAACCATTGCAACGTCATCAGACTGCACAGCAACAGCATACGTATCTGTGCGGCGCGTCGTCGAAGCTTTCGTCTGATCGATCGTCGTCAGCGCCTCTTGTCCGTTTCCGGTTGAAACCGCGACTGCATCACGGAGGACGACACGATCGACACCATCCGAGAGTGAGCCACCTTCAGGCGTCGCATAGACGCTCTTGAAGTTGGCCTGATACTCGTGCATATTGAACAGATAGCCCGAGGACGCAGAGACGCCTAACGTCGACGTGATCCCGGGACTGCCGCTCGAGGGCTGTTGGGCTGACAAGCCAAGGATACTGAGGATCGATCCAGATGACGATGCGGGATCTGAGAGTACCAGGACGCGCCCGCCGGCGTCATTGAAGTCGCGGACACCCGCGAGTTGATCAGCTGTATATGGCTGCGTTGGATTCGCGACCAAGAGGGCATCTGCACTTCGAAGTGACTCGTTCCACGCGGAGCCACGAGCCTCATCCGGAGTCACGATCCGGACGGTATGTCCGTTTTCAACGAGAGTATTCACGAGTGTGTTGCGCTTCTTCTCGGAGAGTTGGTTTGCGTGGGCTTGATCGATAAGAATCGTTTTCCCAGCAGTGTTGCTGTCCATCGTGATTTCTCCGCTTTGCTCTGTATCAGCAACACGGACAGAATCGAGATCAGTTTGCTGTTTCGCCAGGTTAGACACCTCTGGTGAATCCCCACCCACAAGGAAGGGGAATACTGCTGCTCCACCAACAATAAACGCAGTGACCACAACGAAGGTTACCGCCGGTGCAAGGAAATCACGCGCTTGCATTACCACTCACCTCCGGATTGTAGGGAGCAACTTCATCGACCATCACTGGCCGCGTGACAGGGACGAGTCCATTCGTGTTCGCACTACGTTTGTAAATCATCGTACCATTGTCTGTCTGTGCGGAGAGAAGGATTAGCCCACCCGACAGAGGGGGGCTCTGTCTCGAAACATCGTAGTTTTCCATACCTGCCATCTCAGCTGCGTGATCAATCGCCGTTGGGAGGGCACCGATCTCATCTGCATATCCATTCTTGACGGCCTCCGGGCGAGGTAGGTTTTTGCGTATGCGACTTCCTCGCGGGAGAGTGAGATGTTCTCACCACGATGATCCATTACGCGGCCGACAAACTGCCGTTTGAGTGACTCAACAGTTTGTCGACGCTCCTCCGCTGTTGGCTGTGCCTTATCAGGCCCAGTTCGAATGACTGAATCCGGAACTGGAACACTTGCTCCCGAACTGATCACGCCGACACTACCGATCTCTGTCGAGGAGAGCGCGTAGATCTTATCGGCGGGAAGCATCCCATAGTATGCGCCGGAGGCGCCAACACCTTGTACTGAGGCAACAACCGGCATTTGTTCTGATGTTCGCAATACTTCGAGGTACAATCGCTCACTTGGAGCGACGAGGCCCCCACCGCTATCGACCTTGAGGACAACTGCTTTGATGGACTCGTTTGTCCGTGCATCTCGGAGGTCCTCAGAGATACCATCTACAGTCGAGGCAGAGAGCGTGCCGGATACAGAAATAACCGACACGGTCCCTTCAGACTGCGCAGATGTCGAATAATCATAGACAACGGGGGCGAGCACTGCACTCACTAGGACGGCCGCGGCGATGGCGATGACGAATATTGCCTTCGCTGACGCCACGGATGAATCTCTTTGCATACTGCATCTCTACGATGTCTGCCGTTTCCATAAATTGGTTCTTATAACGAAAATTCGAATTTTAGCCATATGTATGGCTTCCCATATGTTCAATTGTGTCTCGCGTTTGGGGGGACGATTTTGGGATTAAGGGATAACTCATAGTAAACTACCCCACCCTACTCCCTCGGCGCATACGCGCCTCGGTCCTTGAGGGTATCGTCAGAAGCGGAGCTTCTGACTGCTAACCAGAAATCTTCGATTTCTGGTGATGGGGCTTTGATGTGGACTCCCGGCAATTAGTCGCCAGCAATAGGCTGGTGACTCTTGCTGTTCAACGTCCCACCATTCACACGCACGTCTACTAGTGCGTCTCCGCTCCCCGACTTGGGCGAGGAACGGAGTCTGTGTGTTCGCTTCCGGGCGTATCGCACGCCAATGTTCTTCGCGCCGTTGTAGTCCGCGTTCACTTCCCATCGTTGGTTAACAGGCCGTTCATCTCATTGGCACACTGTCGTTTCGGAACTGTAGCAGATCCACAGTGACGGGGAGCTCATCGAAGTCGTCGTCGGCACCCACGACTAGCGTCGAGTTCTGTTCGTGTGCCAGCGTCACGGCGTGAGCGTCTGCGAGGGAAATGTGACCGTCAGCCTTGATTTCGCCTGCGAGCCGCCAATCTGCCCGATCAAACTGGAGCCCGCGTCGTTCTAGCGCCCGGAGATCGCGATCAGCTTCGCGAAGCGATTCCTTCGTCGGCTTTCCCTCTTCAGTCCCCTCGAAGCGCGCGACGAGGTAGAAGACTTCGCTGGCGTTCGTCTCGGCGATGCGCCCGGGTGTGTCGCCTGCAAAAACGTCGGATAGCAAGTCGGCGACAGTGTCGTGGCCCGGTTCGTTATACAGGAACGCGATAATGGCCTCGGTGTCGAAGACGTACCCCGAACTCATTCCTCGGTGTCCTCATCTGAAGACGGACGAAGTCGTTCAGCGCGCTCTTTTTCACGGCGCTTCTCCTCGTCTTTGAACTCGCGCACTTTGTCCAGCATCGCTCCCGGCTCGTGATCGCCGGCGTGGATCCCGTGTAGTTCTTCGACCGACGGGACCGGCTCGATGACGATGCGTCCCTCCTCCTCGTACACGAACACCTCTCCTGGCGTGTCGATGCCGAATTTCTCGCGCAGCGGCTTCGGAATCGTTGCTTGTCCTTTCTGCGACACCTGTATTACTTGTTTTGCTTGAGTACTACTCGACATATCTAGTTTGATTTTACTGCTCGAGTATTACTAAGTGTGTCGCTGGTGAGATTCGTCTGATTCACCGTGGCACAACCCTAGTCAACTGAAGCGGTAGCGCGGAGTCCCCCTCCTCAAGGAGCGACCGGAGGGTGCGAGTAGGGAGGGGAGGAGCGCGTTCGTATTGGTCGTAAACACCAACTCATAAGTAGCCTATTGACTACATTGAATACGTGGCAGACGACTACGTACGTCGGACGGCAATCACTCGTCTTGAAGTGACAGACGAGCAACGTGACCTCCTCGAAGACACCATCTCCGAGTGGAAGCGTGGGTGCCAACTCGCCACGGACATGGCGTGGGGCAAGTGCAACACCAAGAGCGACGTACAACCCCTCGCCTACGACGACGTACGCGAACACACCGACCTCGGGAGTCAGCACGCGATTCTCTCCACTCACCAAGCCGCACAAGCCATCACCGGCTGTATCGAACAGAAGGCGAAGGGCAAGAAGGTGAGTAAACCCACCTTCACCGCACCCACGGTGAAATACGATACCCGGACCATGACGCTATTCGATGATGATACGGTGTCTCTCTCCACCACAGAGAGTCGCGTCCGGTGTGACCTCTCCCTCCCCGACGCCGATGATGGCTACCAACGGCAGTACCTCGGCTCCGACGAGTGGAGCATCACGGAAAGCACGCTCACCGCCCGTGACGGCGACTATCTCCTACACATCGGCTTCCGCCGACCCAAGAACGACACCGAACGGAACACCGCCGAGGACGGAACGGTCCTCGGGGTTGACCTCGGCATCGAAAACCTCGCCGTCACAAGCACCGCCTACTTCTTCAGCGGTCGGGAGTTAACCCACGATCTCCGTGAGTTCGAGAAGGTACGAGCCGGACTCCAACAGACCGGAACGCGAAGCGCCCACCGGACGCTTGAACAGTCGAGTGGCCGGGAACTTCGCTACGTCCGCGACGTACTTCACCGAGCGTCGAACGCTATCGTAGACGAAGCACTTCGGTATGAGTGCGACGTGATAGCCTTCGAGGACTTGACCGACATCCGCGACCGCACGGGAGCGTCGTGGGGTCACAGGTGGGCGTTCCGAACGCTGTACGAGCAAGTGGAGTACAAGGCCGAAGCGGAAGGTATCTCGGTGAAGCAAGTCGGGTCGGCGTACACGTCGAAACGGTGTGCTGAGTGTGGATTCACAGCTGAGGAGAATCGCGCGACTCGCAACGAGTTCCGGTGCGTAAAGTGTGAGTCAGAAGCGAACGCAGACTACAATGCGGCGAAGAACATCGGTATGCGGTATGTCCGTCGAGGCCAACAGTCGTCTCGGCGGACGGGCAACAGTCAGCTTGCCCTAAAGTCTGGAACTGTGACGCCGAACGGCGGATACACCGCCTACCCGGACGGGTTCGAGGCCGAGTTCATGGACAAGCCCCACCCTCCACGAGCGAACCCCTCAGGGTGAGCGAAGTAGGGTGGGGTAGTTGACTCTCGACGAATGCGGTCATTCGGCCGTGTCCTCAGAGCCTCGATTCTCGGGGCCGAGATCCGATTTGGCTTCCCGTTTCGCGTTTTCGAGCGCGTCTTCGCGTAGTTCCGCAACGGATTCCCCGTCGAGGGAATCACCAATCTCGTCGCGAACGGCAGCAAGTGGATTCTCATCGATCGGAATGAGTTCTAAGCGGTCTTGGTATTCGACGACGTGGAACCGCTCGCCGTACTTTTTCCGCAGCTCTGAGGAGAGGTAGAGACGACCGTTTGAATCCGTTTCAACTGACATACAAGGTCTTTGTATGGTAAGAATATAGAATTTGTGCCATAGAATACAATCTTATCCCACTTACTGTACAATGTGAAGTCTCGGTGACGAGTAGCGGATGTATCTGACCAGCCAGCACGAACTACATTGCTCAGGCTGGGGCCGCACCCGTTCCTCCGGTCTCTCGAAGCGGAAGCTGAATGTCAATCTCGTCGTAGGGGACGACAGGACGCTTCGCCCGCCCGTCCTTGACGAACTCCACGACACCGTACTCTTCGAGTCGTTCCAAATTCTCCGAAACTTGCTTGATGTCTCGATCGACCAACCGGGCAGCCTCGCGGATACTTGCGGGCTCTCCCTGCGCGATTGCTTGGAGCAGGTCAATCGCTCGTGGCGTGAAAACCTGCGCAAGTTGGTCGGTGGTCTCGAAGCTCAGTCGGCGTGCGGCGTCTTCTGCTGGGATACCCTCAGCAAGCGCCTGATCGAAGGCCTCGGAAGTCCGCTGCTGGACAGCGCCAATCGATTCAACGGTCACGATGAGTGTATTCTGCGTCATAGTTGTGATTGTCCTTTGGTGGTTCGTTAGTTGCGCAACTGTTCAACCTCGTTCCAGAAGCGCTTTTGTACGGTTCCATAGCCGGGGAACGCGTAGTCTTCATCAAGCCCGTCGGGTGTGTGGCGTTCGTGGATCCCGTGGGAGTTGTCGTACCGAACCAACGTTTCTCCGTCGTCGGTACCGTAGTGGAGGCGGTACTTGACACCGTCCGGATACTTTTCCGATACCGGAACATCCAGCACGCGAACACGGAGAACGGTGCCATCCTCAAAGCGCCGTTCCGTGTCTTCCAACACACGTACGTCGTCAGGTGCCATCTACTACCGTTGTTATACACCACAACATAATAAACGATGTGGTGTATAACATCATTAGGGCGTGTTACCGGATTTCGGCAAGTCTTGAGCTACAGCGATAGCACGGCGCGCGATGAATCAGCGCATCGCGCTGAGAACGCGCGAGGGGCGTCTGAGCGAAGCGAAGACGACGGTTGGGGAGGAAGTGGCTTCTGCAAAAAAGAGTGAGCGAGACTACTCCGCCCACCAGCGCTCGCGTTCTGGGAATGACAGCCGGCTCCAGCCCGTAACAGCTATCGAAACCCGCCCCTGGTACCAACTCGTTGCGACATCGTGGAATTGTACCCGTTCTCCTTCTCGAACAATGGGGGCATTCGATCGCTTCCACACCGTGAATTTCACACGCCCGCTTTCATCCTCGAGTAGGCCGACTTGGGCGATCTTTGGATGGCTTGGCTCCCACAGTTGCGTCACTGTTCCGTCGACGCTTACCTCTCGCCGTCCCACCTCACCAATGATCGAGATCGGGAGAATCTGTCCGGGGGCTTCTTGGAATTCCTCAAACACTCCGACAACCGCGCCCATCATCGATGTTCCCTCTAATACCCGTTCGGCTATTCGCCGACTGATCGCTGCTCTCGACCACCGTGGGAGTTTCGCTGCTAACCGCGCGGCTTCTCGATTGATTTCGCCTAACTCGTCTCGACTTACCTGCTCTCGGGGATCTGGGTCGTCTGGATCGGCCCATCGATCAACGCACGCTGCTCGCTTTCCGAATTTTCGTCGTCGTTCTGTACTCACTTTTTTCACAATTGTCCGCGTCCGAGCCTCTCTGTCTGAGGTCTGTCGTCGATCGAACCGAACCTTCGTTCGCTCAACCTCCCACTCTCTCGCCTCTAATCGTTCTTCTTCTGCCAACGTTAGCCCCTCGAACCCCGTGTCTGGATGGTTGAGGTCCACCTTCGCGTGGATCTCCTGTTCAACCGAGGGTCGCAGCTCTATCTCATCCTCCGCTTCGACCCATTCATCCGCCTGTTCAACATCCGAAACTTCTTCTCCGAGAACGTTCGTACTTGACATTGGGACTCATCCCAAAGGCGTTTCACGACGCCCGGCAACCACGACTCCACTCGTGGTTTTCTACACAACCTCACAGACGTATCTACACGCGCCGCTTGCGCCTTCGCTCGCGCCCCGGGCGCGAGCGGCGCGTGAAAAACTGTTGTGAAGCAGGCATCCTCCAGCAACGCGCGCCGAACAGTCGGTGTGAGCGGCCAGCGGAGTTAGTCTGGTGTCGAGCCTGCTCGGCACCCGACTAACCCGCTGGCGTCCCTACAGGGCGAGCGAAATACCGACTGTCGGAGGCGAGCGGGGCGTGCCGTACCTGTGAGAACGACTTGAGGAGCAGAGCAAAGCAGGGGCGTCGACAACGGGGGTTAGCGCCTATATCCAGCTAAAATCTGCTTCCGTATTGGTCGATAGATTCAAGCAGTAGCGTAAGGAATTCTTACGTATAATATGACTTCCGACGAACCCGAAGTAACTACAGTAACCTCGAAAGGACAGATCACGATTCCCAGCAAACTCAGGGATCAATTTGGGCTTGAGCAGGGGACGAAGCTTATGGTCGTCCCGACGGAGTATGGTCTCGTCTTGAAAAAGATCGAGCTCCCATCGATCGAAGAGTTCCAACAGCGTGTTGAGGCTCGGACGGAAACAGCTGAAATGTCTCTCGATGAAGTGACCCGATTGGTCCACGAGGCGCGAGGCAGTGACGAATGAGAGCGGTTCTGGATACGAACGTACTCATCTCGGGCGTCATAGCGACCGGTGTCCCACACGAACTCCTCATCAAGGGATTCAATCACGAGTACCAGATCGTCGTCTCTACAGAGACTCTCACGGAATTCCGCGAAACATTACTCAAATATCCAGAACGGTTTCATATGGATGAAGATGAGGTACAACAGGAGGTCGAAACGATTCGGTATTTTGCGGAATTCGTAGATCCAGAGGAGGACATCACCGCGGTCGAGGCAGATCCTGATGACGACAAATTCCTCGAGGCGGCCATTGCTGGTAGCGTCGAATATCTTGTCTCAGGAGATGGACATCTGCTCGATCTCGAATTATTCCGTGGGATCGATATAGTCGAGCCGAGAACGTTCTATGATCGACTCAACACAGAGTAGATCTCCTCTCATAAACGCTGTATCTCCTCGATCTCGTACCTTCTCTTCGCTCGGCCCTCGCTAAGGAAGGGGGCTTAGCGGCCTCAACTTAACTAATTCGCACGACTCCAACGAGATAACCAAGACCACTTCTTCCGGAGTAATCGTGTTCATAACGGCCCAGAAACACGTTTGAACGCAGATGAGCGTATTTTATTATCTACGCTAGATTCCCTACAGCAACCACCCGGACCACTTTCGCACGGATATGTCACAGCCGACGCCACCCGACGACCACTCGACCGACTCACCACCAACCGAACCCCCAACAGATCTCCCCGTTCCCCTCGACGAGACGCGAACGTACCTCCATATTCGGCCTTCAGAAGCCCACCTCAACGCAGAGACGGTAAGCACACACCTGCGCCGACTCCACCAATTCAAGAACACGACAACGCAGTCTCTCCTCGACCATTTCAGAAAGACACCTGAGGCGACGCCAACGATCGAGTGCCTGCTGATCTCTGAGGGCGGAGAACACAGCTCGATTCGTTACGCATTCAGTATTGATGACGCTGGGCAACTGAACGCGCTCGAACGGATACTCCGAGGGCTCTTTCCCGATTCCTACGAGATCGAATCACAACTGCACACGGAGAATCACCTCCAGCAAACGCTTCCTGACACAGCCGAGGCAATCGCCGCCGTCGAATTTGTCGGGAGGGCCGCACACCGCGGCGACTGGCAAACCCAACTCACACCCTTCACTGACTTTCTTGAAGACGAGCACAGTCGCGTTCCGCTCGCGACGGTTCTCGAAACGATGGCGTCGTCTGTGAATCCAATGGTGTATCAAGCGCTCATCCGCCCGATGCCAGACTGGTCGAAGCAAGCCGAAGCCCATCGCGTTGCGATCGAAGCGAATCACGAAACGATCAGCGGGCAACTCACCAACGTGATTTTCGGCCCACCAGATGAGGACACATCACTCTCTCTGACAGATGAAACCCGGCTTGAAGAGATCGAAGCGAGAGATACCCGACGTTCGTTCACGGTCAATGCACGGGTGGTCGCCGTCGGCGACGACGAGACAGACCCAACACAGCCAGTGCGCGAACTGCAATCTGCATTTGCCGACGTCAGTCACACGTTCTATGAGATAGGGGGCGAGCTCACAACCAGACAAAAAGCACAGAACATAGAGTCAAAAATCCATACCCAAACGTTTCACGAACCGACATACGACGGTCTACAGACTCGACTTCCGGGAACAACGAACCAGAGTCGAGGAATCGTTGTCGACGTGACGGAACTCCCGAATTTCTGTATCTTTGGTGGCGAGACACTCACCGCAGCCGGAGGTCGAGCGGTAGCACCGACACCCGGCGAGCAGACCACCGTGCCTCGACCGCCATTCGAACAACTTTCGAACTATCGTGGCGAAGGATTAGTGCTGGGTAATCCACTCACACAAGACGGCTCACCAGCTCCAGAGCCACTCGTCTTGCCACCTGCACTCCAACCGTTGCATATCGGGTGGTTCGGGAAAACGGGTTCTGGAAAAACGACGAGTCTGATCAATGCGATTCTCGCAAATCATCGCGCGACAGCGGGAGCAGACATTCTTATCGATCCAAAGGGAGACGGAATGGCGATCGATTATCTCCGCGCGCATTATGCTACCTACGGCACACTCGAGAACGTCCGCTACTTCGATTGTGCAGAGATTCTTCCAGCGTTCTCCTTTTTCGATATTCGCGACGAGTTGGCTGCAGGCGTTCCCCGAACGACCGCTGTCGAAGATACGGTCGATCACTACCTCGAGATCCTCACCCAGATTATGGGTCGTGAGAGATTCGACCAGGCGGTCCGCTCACCCGATATTATTCGCTATCTCGTCAAGGCGATGTTCGATCCCGTGAGTGGCTATGATGCGTTTTCTCATCGCGATCTCCACAACGCCGTCCGGCAAATGCACGAACGCCAGAGTGCACCGGCAGTCTCTGATGGGGATCTCGAACGTATGCTGTCAGGAATCGTCGCGAATCGAGCGCGATCGTTCGATGAGATTATGCAGGGGGTTGCAAACCGGATCGAGAAGATTCCCGTCGATAAACGACTCGCGCGGGTGTTCAATCACGTTCCAGAGGCCAACGATCCACAATTCGATTTAGCTGAGTATCTGAACGAGGACGTCGTCATCATCTTCGACACGGGCGAACTTCGCACAGAAGCCCAACGCGTTCTCACACTGGTCATTCTCTCGAATCTGTGGACCGCACTCAGACGTCGTGCCCAACGCGAGGACGGTGAGTATCCACTGGTCAACGTCTATATCGAAGAGGCCGCCAGTATCGCTGTGTCGGATCTGCTCAAACAGTTGCTCGCACAATCGCGTGGGTTTGGGTGTTCGATCACGCTCGCAATGCAGTTTCCCGCGCAGTTGCGCGGCGTGACTGACGACGTGTATGATGAAGTGCTCAACAATATTTCGACGTTCGTTACGGGAAACGTGCCGATCGATCGTCGACTCGCACAGCGTCTGGCTACTGAGGAAATGACGCCCCAGCAAGTCGGAAACCGACTGCGCGCGCTTCGACGAGGGCAATGGCTCGTAAGCCTTCCTGCCGGATTCGATGCGCCAGAACCACGCCCGTTCCTCATTGGATCGATGGCACCACCTCCGGGAGATCCTGCGGGTCCACAGCCGCTTTCGACAGAGAAAATAAGACGAATCGACGAAGAAATCGAAGCTGTTCGGACACACACCGCAGAGACGACTGGGCTTCCGCTGCAACTCCCGAGTACGACCACAGAGACTGAAGATGATGTGCAAGAGGACGCTCCCAGTCTTCGGGTGGATTCGGCACTTCCACATACGAAGCGGATGCCGCCGACTGTTCAGTACTCGAAATCCAGTCACGCATTGCGATGTACGCGATGTCACAACCGCTATGATCCCGACATTACGGGGATGAAGCGGGCTATCTCTTGTTGTGCGTCACTGGACGGTATCGAGCGTGATGACGTTCCGATCTGCGATTTGAATCTGAAGCTCACGCCCGATGAACGCGCAGTCTCTGAGTGGTCTGATCACCAGTTGATGTTCGTTCAAGCGGTCTATAATGGCCAGCAATTGCGGTATGATCCCTTGGAATACGACTTGCTCCGCGATTCGATGATTCGAATTCAAGAGTACATTGGCCTCAATTCTGAGGCGATTCAGGACCTCGTCGATGCGGATGTCCTTCGACACGAGACAGATCACCCACATCGATTGTACACGGTCACACCCGATGGTCGGAGCGTGATTGGTGAATCGTATCGCCAGGGCGTCGATTATGGGCACGGCGTTGGCGATCTGGAAGAGTCAAGCGAACACGTACTCGCAGTCGAAGTCGGTCGACAGTATTTGGAAGCTGAATACGTCGAAGATCCCGATTCAGCTGTCGTCGAGGTAGTTCCGTATTATGAATTGGATGATCAACACCGCCTCGATATTGCTGGGTTGGATGCGAATGAGAACATCGTCGTTGCGCTCGAAGCCGAGCGGATCAATAACGATGTGCGACGTGCGGTCGTCGATGATTTCGATAAGATGGCTGCCTGCGATGTCGAGGAGGCGATTTGGGTGGTTATGAAACAGGCTGATGGGCACGCGGTTCTCCAAGCGCTGAACGATCCGTTGGAGGGCACACAGCGGGTCAAGAAGACCTACGCAAAAACGACGCCCCCACAGCAGTTCCGTATCGATACTCCTGGTCTGACGGCGATCTATCCTGCTGAATGGCTACGTGATCAGATGGACGAGGCTGATGAGGAGTCTTGATCTGGAGTCTGTTAGAAAGCAAAGGAACTGGCTCTGTTGGCTCTCAGAAGGGCATATTCTGACTCGGTTGCGGCCCTGTCGCGTGTATTGTTTGGGTCGTGGTTTAGTTAAGCGATTGTAACCGAGCGCACGGGGCTTCCGTGGTATTCTCTGCACTGTTCCCGTCGATGTTCCTCCTCACTATCTGTACAATAGTTGGTTGTCAACGTTCATCTCTCATACGCTCTTGTGTGATAGCAAATTGCACACTCGAATCCCAAGCGACAAACAGGGCTCATCCATATCAGCACGTAATGAGCGAGTCAAAAGACACGGAGGCGAGGCGAAAAATATCCGTAGCAGTTGTCGATGAAACACACGCAAACGAGATCCCCGATAACATTGATTCTGAACTATACACCACAACAAGACCAGAGTCGTCGTTGGTTGAGTTTGCGGCTGACCCTGACGGGGAGTTAGCGGAGGCACTCAGGCGGAACGGATTCGACGTATAAACTGACTGACTGTTGGGTGCCTGCTTTTTGGTGAATATCGGCGCTATGTTCTTCCTAAACGAGCGCGTAGTGAGGAGATAGCGCCGCTATTCAGCTAACCAGCCGGTTCACTCGGTTCCCCCTACGTTGAAGCAAGGTTCTTGTGATGTGAGTGGTGTCGTTTTTTCATAATCGGCTGTATCCTCCGCAAGAAGCGGTGAGAACGCGGTTGGATGGTGAAAGGCGGTGGGTTGTGGTGCCAGTGCGTCTGAGAGAGGACCTACAAGTCGAGTGTGGTAGTCACCAGTTGGAATTTCTCAGGAGTTGCTTGTGGGTGTCTCGATGGGCTCTGCGGGGTTGTTTGGGTAACGAGTGGGCGTTGGATTCTCTCGGGAGGTTCTGTTGTCTGTCTGTGCTGTAGGGAGTCTGATCGACGGGACAAAATCGCAATACTGCGCTGATTATGAGCCAATTTAGCAGTGGCTGAGACGCAACTTCTCCCGAGAATTTGTCTCGTGTTTTTGTGTGCAAACTCGATTAAGGCCTGTTGGCACTACGTATATCGTGTTTTTCTCTTTCGGTGGCAGCTCTTACTAGTGTCCGGTAATCTCGTTTCTATTGTACTCTTGCGGGCAATAGAGCCGATTATGTACCTGCAAACAGCTGATATCAAGGATTAATCCGCTCCACGAACCTAGAGGTCACGTGAACCGTTCACGACGATCGCGGCCGCCCCACCAATGAGAATCGGCCAGACCTCCTTCGTCGTCTTCGCCTCAAAGCTTCTCGCGTCAGCGCTCGGTTTTGTCGCCACGCTATACTTTGCGAGAACTCTCGGCGCAGAAGTCCTCGGCCAGTACGCCCTCGTCCTCGCGCTCGTCGCGTGGCTCTCGCTCGCCGGCAACCTCGGCGTCTCCGCCGCGATCACCAAGCGGATGAGCGAGGGGACAGAGCCCGATGCGTACGCGACCGCGGGTGCGGTCGTGATCGCGGCGCTCGGCGTATTTCTCGCCGTCGCAACCCTCCTCTTCGACGACGCAGTAAACGCCTACGTCGGCGTTCCGGTCGCGCCGTTCGTCGTCGTCCTCTTGATCGTCGGCCTCTTACAGTCGATCACCTCATCCACACTCAACGGCGAGCGGAAGGTCCACGTGTCGGGGCTGCTCTCCCCTGTCGGGACTGGAATCCGAAGCTTCGTCCAGATCGGCCTCGTCGTCGCCGGCTTCGGACTCGTCGGGATGCTCGCCGGCTACGCGGTCGCGACGCTCCTCGTCGCCCTCGCCGGACTCGCAGTGGTATCCGCGCGTCTCACCCGACCCAGCAGAGAGCACTTCGAGAAGCTCTACGAGTACGCGAAATTCTCGTGGCTCGGCGGCCTCAAGTCGCGCTCGTTCAACGACGTCGACGTCCTCCTTCTCGGCGTCTTCGTCCAGTCCTCGCTCGTCGGTGTCTACTCCGCCGCTTGGAGCATCGCGCAGTTTCTCACGCTCTTCGATTCGGCGGTGAGCTCGACGCTGTTCCCGGAGCTCAGCCGCGCCGACGCCGAGGGTAACCGACGAGTCGTGGCCGGCCTCGTCGAACAGTCACTGACCTACGGCGGGCTCATCCTGATCCCGGGCCTCTTCGGGAGTTTCCTGCTGGCTGAGCGGATTCTCCGGATTTACGGCCCGGAGTTCGTTCAGGGCGCGACGGTCCTCTGGATCCTCGTCCTCGCGACGCTGGTGTACGGCTATCAGAAACAGCTCTTGAACGCGCTGAACGGGATCGACGAGCCGAGAACGGCCTTCCGGATCAACGCCGCATTTATCGCGACCAACGTCGCCTTGAACGTCCTCTTGATATCCGCGCTCGGCGTCGTCGGCGCGGCGACCGCGACGGCGCTCTCGGCTGGCGTCGGGACGGTCCTAGCGCTCTCGGCGCTCCGTTCGGAAGTCGACTTCGCCGTCCCCTTCGGCGAGATCCTCCGACAATTCCTCTCGGCGACGATGATGGCCCTCACGGTCGTCGGAAGTGAGACTGTCATCGAGACGGTGACGACGCTCAATCACAATTTCGCGACGGTGGTGCTGCTCGTTACCGTGGGCGCGGCGACGTACTTTTTGACCCTGTTGGGAATTTCCGGGACGTTCCGGACGACGTTTCGCGAGAACAGTCCGCTCTAGTTTCCCTCGACGTCCCGCAACACCGTCTCGCCCGGCGGAATCCCCGCATCGCTCCCCACCTTTACGCCCGCGTTCAAGCTGACGTTGATCCCCGTCTTCACGCCGTCGCCGAGGACGACACCCAACTTTCGGCGGCCCGTGTCGACGCGCTCACCCTTCACGGTCATTTTCACCGACGAGTCGTCGTGCCGCAGGTTCGCCACCTTCGTCCCCGCGCCCAGATTCACGTTTCGACCCAACACGGAATCCCCGACGTACGAGAGGTGCGGCACTGCTGCTTCCGACAGCAGAATCGAGTTCTTCACCTCGACGCCGTGGCCGACGCGCGCGTCGGGGCCCAACACGGTCGCACCCCGAACGTAGGCGTTCGGGCCGACCTCCGCGCCGGGCAGCAACACGACCGGCCCTTCGATGTGCACACCCTCGCGCACTGTCGCGCCCTCGTTGACGACGACGTCACCCTCTATCTGCGCGCCTTCGGCGACATCGCCGCGGACGTCTCGCTCGATTTCCTCCAGAAGCAACTCGTTCGCGCGCAGGAGTTCCCACGGGCGGCCGACGTCGAGCCAGCGGCCCTCGTACTCGACGACCGAGATGTCGTGGCCGTCAGCGAGCAGCAGATCCAGCGTGTCGGTGATCTCGTACTCGCCGCGCTCGCTCCGCTGCGTCCGATCGATGTACTCGAACACCTCCGGTTCGAACGCGTAGCAGCCGACGTTCGCGAGGTTCGTCGGCGGGTCTGCGGGCTTCTCGACGATCGCCCCCATCGAGCCGTCCGCATCGACGCTCACGACGCCGTAGGAGCGGGGGTCTTCGACGGGCGTCGTCGCGATCGCGTAGCCCTCGGCCTCGGTGAGCGCCCGCGGCAGTTCGGGATCGACGAGGACGTCGCCGTTGAGGACGACGAATCGGTCGTCGACGACCTCGCGGGCCTGTTCGATCGCGTGGGCGGTCCCCGCGGGGTCGGTCTGCTCGACGTAGCTGATCGGCGTGCCGTGGTACTCGTCTCCGAGTCGGGAAATCACGTCGTCAGCGCGATACCCGATCACGACGACGAATTCGTCGACGACGTCGACGCAGGCGTCGAAGACGTGTTCGAGCAGCGGGCGACCGGCGGCGGGAAGTAGCGGCTTCGGCCGGTGATCCGTGAGGGGGTGCATTCGGGTACCCTGTCCGGCCGCGAGCACGACTCCGTACATACGAGTGACAGACGAGATACCGCCGTATAGATTCCGTGGTCGTCGACGGTGTTACTCGCCGGAGTAGGCGTCGAGAATTTCCCACTCCTCTCGCATCAACGCTCGAACCCCGTGTTCGAGAATCCCCTCGCCAAGCGAGGTCGCGCGATAGTATGAATAGAGCCCGTCGCTGGACGGTTCCTTGCGCTTTCGGTTTGCGACGAGGCCGACATCGACGAGCGTATCGAGGTGATAATGGAGGGTGTTGGATTCGATATCGAGCGCCTCTTTGAGCTCGGTCGCGCTTTGGTCACCCGACTCAACGAGTCGGTTCAGTATCCGAAATCGGGTTTCGTTTCCGATGGCCTGCTGCATTTCGAGGTATTCGTCGAGCGAGAGCAGGCTGTGCTCTGGGAGTAATCCCGGGTGCTCGCTCGATCCGTGAGGCGACCGATTCGTCTCAGCCATATCCTTGATTGAACACCACGAGCAATAAGCATTCGCTGACTCAGTGAGTATAGAATTCGGCACTTTTTATATTTCGGACTGGGTAGTGGGGATATGCGCGAGCGAATCAGCGAGAGCCTCGGCGATCTCGCTCACTCGGAGTTTCTCGTGTATCTGATGGGGCCATACAAGGCATTTGACGTCGCAGAAACTATCAGGTTAGCAGAGGAGAATGATGTGGCAACGAAAATCCCAGAGAGCGTCGATTTTGGGAATCTCGTGGGATCGAACGTCGACCTCGACCAAGACGAAGCTGTACTCGATCTGCTACTCGATGTTCGGGGTCGGCTTCGAACGAATCCCGAAGTGAACGCGTTTCTCGCGGTGGATATCGATATTCCTCTCGAAGAGATGGACGCAGGAACACAGAGCATCGAGTTTGCGCTTGCGAGCAATGCGATCATCTACCTCGTACCGAGGGTCGGAGATAATCTCGGGGTCGGGATCGAAACTGGCTCCGTTTTAGAGGCAATCTACCGCGAAGGACAAACAACGGAGGGGGAAACAACAAACAACCACGCCGAACGTGTCGCGTTCGTCCACGAGTCTGGCGTTCGAAGTGCGATGATCGCAGCGGTCCAAGAACGATGGGACGCACGCGTTTACTCCTACACAGACCGAGACGACCTCGTGCGACAGATTCGCCTCTTCGTCCGTGATCTCGCTCGCAGAGAACAACGCGGGGAACTGCCCAAACTCTAGTTCGCTCTGCACAGCAATCCGGAATTCCTTTTACACAGCCCCGTGGCTGTGTCAACGATGGATTACGACGGCGTCACCGTTCTCGTGCCCACGTACGACGAGGCCGAGACGATCGGCCAGGTGATCGACGACTTCCACGATCACGGGTTCGACGACGTCCTCGTCGTCGACGGCGGCTCCGACGACGGCACCGACGAGATCGCCGAAAAGCGCGGCGCGCGCGTCGTCTACCAGTCGGGGTCCGGAAAGGGACAGGCGGTCCGCGAAGGCGTCAGAGAGCACGTCGACCGCGAGTACGTCCTGATGCTCGACGGCGACGCGACATATCGAGTCGACGACGCCGACGCGATGATCGAACCGCTCTTCGAGAACGACGCCGAGCACGTCATCGGCGACCGCTTCGCCGATATGCACGAGGGGGCGATGACGCGGTTCAACCGGATCGGCAACCGGATCATCAACCGGGGATTCGCCTACGTCCACGGCGAGGACTTCGGCGACATCCTCTCGGGATACCGCGCGTTCACCCGCGAGTCGTTCCTGCGGATGACGCTCTCTTCGGACGGCTTCGGCGTCGAGACGGAGATGGCCGTCGAGTGCGCCAAGCGTGGCATCCGCACGACGGTCGTTCCGATCACCTACCTCCCCCGGCCGTCGGGGTCGGATACGAACCTCCGGCCGATCCGCGACGGCGGGATCATCTTCCTCGAACTGTACCGCCGCGCGAAGACCAACAACCCGCTGTTTTACTTCGGCAGTCTCGGCGTCCTCTCGACGCTCACCGGCCTCCTCATCGCCGTCTACGTCCTCGTCGAGTGGATCACGGTGAACGTCTCCCACGAGGTGCTGGCGGTCGTCTCCGGATTCGGGATCATCTTCGGCGTCCAATTGCTGATGTTCGGTGCGCTCGCCGACCTCGTCCTGACGCTGCACCGCGACACGCTGCAGAAAATCGACGAGGCGACGGAGTCGGAGTAGCGCTCCGTTCTTTTCCGACACGAAACCCAGTGGGATCTGTTGCGGAGAATGCGCGTCAGCGGGATTGACGCCACCACAGCCCACCGCCGATCAGTCCAAGTACGACGAGTGCACTCAGCACAAATCCGAGAGAACCGTCTCGTTCCGTCTCCGCATCGGCGGGAGTCGTCACATCTGGGGCCGGTGGCTCACTCACCGCGACTGACCCAGCGTCCATCTCGTCCACAGTGAGGTCGTACTCGCCGACTGACGGGCGGAACGAGAGCGTGACTTCGCCGGATTCGCCAGGTTCGAGAGCGACGGTTTCTGATGCCACTGTCTCTCCATTCGCGGTCAGATCGACGGTGTGCTCGGCGGTGATCTCCCCCCGGTTTTCGACGGTCGCCGTGACGGCGGCGACGTCGCCCGCAAGGATCTCTGATTCGGCCTGTGACACCTCGGCCACTGTGGTGAGCGGTTCGCCGGTCCCGATGGCGAACGACGAGAACCCCGGCGAAACAGCCTCGAATCGCACCTGGGATCCAGTTGTTCCGACGTGCTCGGTCGGGAGTGCCATCCACCCTTCAGACTGCCGGTAGAGGGTTACCGAGTCCGGGGAGACTCCGAGTTCGTCCAGACGATCGCTCCGGACGGAGAACTCGAAGGTGGCACTCGTGACGTCCGCTGGTTCGAGGTTGTGCGTGACGGTCACGTACCCAGCCGACAGGGTGCGCGTCTCGGACTCGAACGTGGTCGAGACGGTCGACAGTGACTCGTTCGCGTCGCCGCCGTCGATTTGCCCTCTGGATACGTCACCGCTCGCGTTCCCGCCCTCGAAGGTCTCGACCGACACCCAGAAGTCACGGTCATTTGCGAGTTCGATCGAGAGTGCGTCGACGCCGACGGTGCCACGTTCACCGAGCGACGCGTTCGTCCCGGTCGTCGCCTCGGAGATCCGAACAACGTCGCCGGCGCGGCCGCCCTCTGCTTCCACGGTCGACTGATCAGTCACGCGGAGTTCGAGCGCCGGGGGTGGTGAGCTGCCGCCACCACCAGACAAAGGCCGACTCGGGGCCGCGGTGACGGCGAGGGCGGCAGTGTCAGTTGCGCCGCCCACTTCGGCGGTGAGCAGTGCCGTCCCCGCGGCGCGTGCGCGTATAGTTGCGGTGTCGGCGGTTGAGACGCTCGTGTCGTTACTGCTGTAGTCGCTCGTCGTCGTCGCTATGGTCGTCGTGTCATCGACGAGCGTCAGCGTGACCGTCGCGTCGGTCGACTCCCCGGCAGTCAGGTTGTCGGCAGCAATCGTGAGATTCAGTTCGTCAATCGACCACGTCAAGAGTGGGTACTCGTCGACGGCGGCCCACGTGTTCGCGAAGTCGAGATTGGACATACTGTCGACGGCTGTGACACCTTGCATCTCGGAGGCGGGATTGTCGTCGCCGACAGTACCGAAGCCGACGAGATCGGTGACTGCGCCGCCTGCGGAATTGACGCCGACCGATTGGTTCGTCGTCCCGTTATCCCAGTAGCTGTCTTCGATGGTTCCGCTCGGGGAGTTATAGCCCACGAGTCCACCGACGCTGGAGGTCCCGTTGACTCGCCCGACCGCGTATGATTGGCGAATCTCGCCGTCGTTGTTCCACCCGACGAGTCCGCCGGCGTTCTGGCCGTCGACGTCACCGGTCGCGAACGCGTCTTTGACGCTCCCCTGATCGTTGAAGCCGACGAGCCCGCCGACGTACCTCGAATCGAGAACGCCACCGGTGGCGTACGACTGGCGAACGTCGCCGTCGACGAGGTTCCGACCAACGAGTCCACCGACGTTTCTGTCTCCGTCGACGGCCCCCGTCGCGGCCGCCATCGTCACCGCGCCGTTGTTCCGGCCGATCGCACCGCCGATTTGGTTCCCTACCGCGTTCACCGCTCCAGTCGCGTAGGACTGCGTGAGGGTGGATCCGCTGCGTCCTTCCCCGACGAGGCCGCCGACGTAATCGGTCCCGTTGACCCGCGCCGTGACAGACGAATTTCGCAGGTCGCCGTCGTTGTCCCCCACGACGCCGCCAACGCGCTGATCGCCGTGTACCTTCCCGTCAACGGACGATTCGCGTACGTCGCCGGTATTCGTGCCCACGACCCCACCGATCGAGTCACGCCCCGTGACGTTTGCCGACTTGAGGCGGACGTTCGTGACGTTCCCGTTCGATCCGACGTGTCCGAAAAGACCGATCCCGTCGTCGCTCGATCGATTAATGATGAGATCCGTAATCGCGTACCCATTCCCGTCGAATGTGCCACTAAATCCGACCGTCGCGTTGCCGAGCGGCTCGAAGCCCTGCGGCCCACTTCCTTCATCGAACCACTCGGCCGTCAGCGAGGCGTCGATGTTGCGGGTCAGCTCGAACGAATCGCCCTCGCCGAGGCGCGTGCTGACGAGCTGGAGTTCGTAGACGGTCGACACCTCGAACGGGTCATCGGCTGAGCCGTCACCTACGACCAGCCCATTGAATGCGGTGGCATCGTCCGTGAATTCGGAGTCCGAGGCGAGGACCGGATAGCCATCGCGCGTGATCGCGGGTTGCCACGCGGTCTCGAAGTCCAACTCGAAGAGACCGACCGTGGCGTTCAAGCCGATCATTCGATCGGTCGCCAGCCCGTAGCGACCGGCGCTTCCGGCCGATTTCGACTGTTCGGTCGTCTCAGTGTTCCAGTAGAGCGATTCGACGCTACCGGCGTTGGAACCGATTGCTCCGCCGGTGTCGGTGCCGCTGACACGGCCGATCGCATACCCGCCGGTAACTGTGGCATCGTTCTGGCCGACGAGCCCGCCGACGTTTGTGCCGCCGGTGACGGTGCCGGTCGCGTACGATTCGCTGACCGTACTGCCGCCGGTGTTGTTCCCGAGCAGGCCGCCGATTTCGGTCCCGCTGCCGGTGACGCTCCCCGCCGAGTACGACGTAGTCACGAGGCCGCCGTCGGTTGTTCGGCCGATGAGGCCGCCGACCTCCGACTTACCGTCGACGGTACCTGTCATATGCGAGGTCCGAACGGAGCCGCCGGTGTTGTTCCCGACGAGAGCGCCAACCCGTACGTCGCCGGTGATGTCGGCTAATTCGACACCGACGTCTCCGATAGTCGCCCCGCCGGTAGCGGTGCCGAACAGTCCCACGTCGTCCGCTGTTCGCTCGATGTAGAGCCCAGTGATCACGTGGCCGTCGCCGTCGAACGATCCCGAAAACTGGTCGCCACCGAAGCCGAGCGGATACCATCCCGCGCCGCTGTTCCACTCGTCGGTCCCCGAGGCGTCGATGTCGAGGCCGAGTCGGTAGTCGTCGGCAAGCCCCGCTCGGTTAATCGCCGCCAGTGCCTTGTCGCTCGTGACGATCGTATCGCCGCCATCGGTTTCCATATCGTCGATGATAGTGTCCATCTCGGTGCCGCTGGGGTCGTCGTAGTGCCGCGTCGACAGCGTTCGCGGATTGTTCACGAGGTCGAGGTAGTCACCAGCGACAGTCGTCCACGAACCGCTGTCGAAGAGGTCGCCCAGCTCCGTTTCGGCCTTGCTGCCCTGCATGTCAGTGGTGGAAAACAGTTCGTTCACGTCGCCCGGACCGGTGCCACCCACACTGTCACCAACCCCTGTCGAGAAGTCACTCCGCTCGCTATCCCAGTACGAGTCGGTTATCGTGCCGTCGTTGTCACCCGCAAATCCACCGACGTATGCATCTTGGCCGTTGTCGACCACCCCGGCCGCAAACGCGTCCGATATCTCGCCGAGGTTTCTGCCAACAAAACCACCGAGACGACTCTCGCCAGTGACGCTGCCGGTCGCATACGACTCGCTCACGTCGCCGACGTTGTTGATACCGATGAGACCCCCCACGTAGCTGTCACTGCCAGTTGCGTCGCCGCTTGCGTGTGATTCGGTCGTGGTTCCATCCAACCGACCGACGAGTCCGCCGACTCGCTCGGAGCCGTTGACATCTCCGGTCGCGGATGATTTGTGCACGTCACCCCGGCTGTATCCCACGAGCCCGCCGACTTGCTCGGAGCCATTGACGCTACCGGCCGCCGACGAGTTCCGAACCGTGTCGGTACTGAACCCCACGAGGCCGCCGGTGCTGTCGTCACCGTCGACGCTCGCCGTCGCAGACGAATTAGTCACCTCACCCGAGTTGGCTCCGACAAGTCCACCAGTCTCCCCCCCGCCGCTGACGGCTCCTGTCACAGACGCATTGCTGACTGTCCCGCCGCTATTTTCCCCGAGGAGCCCGCCGGTCTCTTCACCCCCGGTGATGTTCACCGATTCGAGACTGACGTTTCCGATCCGAAGATCGAAGAGATACCCGAACAAGCCGACTTCGTCCCTGTTGGGGCGGTCAATATAGAGATTCGAAATGACGAAGCCGTTGCCGTCGAATGTCCCGTAGAAGAAATCGTCGCTGCTGGCAATCGGCTCGAACCCCGCACCGTCGTTCCACGAGGCCGTCTCGCTGGCATCGATGTCGTTCTGGAGTTCGTAGTAGTCGCCGAACCCGAGGCTCGTCCCCGGTGTCTCGCCGAGACACTGCAACTGATCGAGCGTCTCCACCTGGAAGGGATCCTCGGCCGTCCCGCTACCCTCCATCGTGACCGTACTGCAAACAGGTGCTTCCGACGCCGCCTGTACCGGACCGACGAACCCGACACCGACGAGGAGAACGAGTCCGATGACGATACCTACGAGAAACACGGGCAGGCGCTGTTTCCGACCATTACGCCTCGTAATACCACCAGTCATTGTTCCCTCCCAAAACGAGCCGCGTTCGATGCTAGATCGAAGACCGTTCGGTAGGGGATCAGATTGCTCGTCTGCCGCCTTGAGGCCGAGAGCGTTTCGAGAATATCCGTTGCCGTGATGTGATTGTACATACGAGGCAATCGGCAGATGGGTCGATAAGCGACATTCCTCCAAGTGAAGCGACGTGGCGAGGCACGATCGCCCCCGTGATCCGGAATCAATCGACTAGCTGCCTGCGTATGCCTTCATATGGTGGTGATTTTATATCGAGACACGTGAGATATCTCGCAGTGAACTCCTGTCGCTACGTCAAACCGGACTATGCTTCGCCGGCTCATCCTGTCGGACAGAACTATGTGGTGCTCATCGACACCCCGTGGGTGCCGAGATACTCACGGACTTCTGGCCGACAGTATCTGGAGGCTCGTCACTGCAGTCGAGTTGTGTGAGATGGCTGCTGAACCGATCTCCGTCCTGTTCGTCGACGACGACGAACAGTGGGCGGAGTACATCGCCAGCGAGTTGGAAACCGAAGACTCCCCGTTCTCGGTGTCGGTCGCGCTGAACGCAAACGAGGCGGTCGTGGCCCTCGACGACGACGATTCGATAGACTGCGTCGTCACGGACTTCCGGATGCCCGAGATCGACGGGATACAGATGCTCGAACACGTCCAGGAGTCGCGTCCCCACCTCCCGGTGATTCTCGTTACGGGTGACGGAAGCGAGGACGTCGCGATTCGAGCGATCGAGGCAGGCGTGACCGATTACATACGGAAAGATCCCCGCGTGGACCTCGCGCCGATCTTCGGCAACCGAATTCGACAGGCAGTCGAGCGCGCTCGACTGCGGAGGGACGTCCGAGAGAGCGAACAGCGATATCGGACCGTCATCGAACAGACCCGTGATGCGATCGTGGTACTCCGAGACGGCGAGATCGTCTTCGCGAACGACCGGTTCGACGAACTTCGAGGGGCGGGCAGCGAGCCCAGTTCACCGACTGATTTTCTCCTCCATATCCACGAAAACGACCGCGAACGCGTCGACGACCTCCTCAGAGCGACCCGCTCCGGCGACGACCTCGGACTGTGTGAGGCCCGCCTCATTAGGCCATCCGGGGAGAGACGCCACTGTGAGCTCCTCGGAGAGTCGATCTCGTACGAGGGCGAGTCTGCGATACTGCTTTCGATTCGGGACGTCACGCTCCGTCGATCGCGCGAACGCACGCTTCGGCGAGCGTGGGAGTTCAACCGAGCGATACAGAAGCAACTGGTCGGGGTCCAAACCCGGGAGGAACTCGAATCGGCGGTCGCGGCTGTCCTCTCTTCGTACGGGTACGACCTCGTCTGGATCGGGACTGTCACCGAACGCGGCGTGCAAACTCGAGTAACAGTGGGAGAGAGCGAGTACATCGACCGCCTCGAAGATACCGACGGCAGCGATCACGGCGGAGACCCGATCCTGTGGAGCGCCCAGACCGGTGAGGCGCAACTCATCCCGGATTTCGAGGCACTGATGCCCACGAACCGACGGACCGACGCGACCGAGTGCGGGTTTCGAACCGGGTACGCACACCCCCTTCGATACCGGGACATCGCTTACGGGACGCTCGCCGTCTACCACAGAGATCCCTCACGAATCGACGATACCGAACGCTCGCTCTTAGCCGAGGTCGCGGAGACCGTGGGCTTCGCGCTTCACCACGTCGAGACGCAACAGGCTCTGACCAGCACCGCCGGGGTCGTCGTCGAGGTCGATATCGAGCCCGAGGAGTACTACCTCACAGACTTGCTCACTGTACAGGACGATCTCTCGTCGACCGAGGTGACGGTCGACGGAACGCAGGTTCTCGACGAGGACACCCAGCTTCAGTATCTGTCGTTCTCAACCGACGATCCCGAAACGTTCGCCGACGCCCTCGGTGAGCACCCATCGGTTCGGTCCCGGGCGGTTATTGACAGCGGCGTTCCAGCCAGATTTCGGGTCACTGTCGGAGAGGATACTCCCGAAGCACACCTCGGGTCCGTCGGCGGACTCGTGAGGTCTACAACCGTAACTCGTGGTCGTGCAACAATCTCTTTCGAGCTCTCTAGTCGGCAGTACCTGCAATCCACGATAGACCGATTGAACGAGCACTACGCCTCTGTCACCGTCCGCTCCGTCGTCGAGCGGAAGAGTGACCGACTGAGTGAGAGACAGACGCCGGTCGACGTCGGCTCGCTAACCACGAAACAGTTGGCCGCGATTGAAGCGGCGTACCACGAGGGGTACTTCGATCGTCCTAGACGGAGTTCGGCGAGCGATATCGCAGAGTCACTCGGGATCACTCACACGACGTATCTCCAGCACCTCAGGGTGGCCCAGCGGAAGTTGTTCAGACAGGTATTCGATGGACCGAACGATGCGTCGACCGACTGATATCTGGCGCGTCACTCGAACGCGATAGCGAACCTCGCGCCGCCGTCACCGGAGTCGGTAATCGACAGCTCCCAGCCGTGCGCCTCGACGAACTCGCTGACGATCGTGAGGCCCACGCCTGTTCCCTGTCCCGTGGTCGAATAACCATACTCCAGTACGTCGTCGAGCCGCTCGGTCGGGATTCCCGTGCCGTCGTCAGCGACGTAGAATCCCGGCCGCTCCCCGAGCGAGCCGACGGTGACCGTCACTGGCCGCTGATTGTGAACCACGGCGTTCCGGAACAGGTTCTCGAAGATGTGATCGAGCAGTCCGAGGTCGGCGTCACACTCGACTTCCCGATCGAGTACGACGCGGAGCTCACTGTCGCCCGTCTCGGTTACCGACCACGCGGCTTCGGCGCGAGAGGCGATCGGCGTCGGCGTCGTCTTTGGGGTCCGACGCTGGGTCCTCGTGAGCGTTCGCAGCTCGTCGATCATTCTCGCCATCCGATCAATGGGGTCGACGATTGCGTCCAGAGCTTCGCTATCGTGCTCCCGACGAGCCTGCCTGAGGCGCCCACGAGCGACGGTCAACGGGTTTCGGAAGTCGTGTGAGACCACGGAGGCGAACCGATCGAGACGGCGGTTCTGTCGCCGCAACTGCTCGTTTGACTGTTCGAGCTCCGCTTGCGTTTCCCTCAGTTCCCGCTCCCGGCGTTTGCGTTCTGTGACATCCCGCGTCACCGTTACGACTCCATCGACGTTGTACCCGGAAGGAATCGGTGACGCGCTGCTCTCGATCCACATCCAGTGCCCGTCTCCGTGCCAAAAGCGGAGCTCGACCGTACTCGGGGACACACCGGCCAGTGCCGACTCGAAGCACTCGACCGCGCGGTCTTTGTCTTCCGGATGGATGAATTCTTCGAGCGGTGTCTCGAGAAACTCCTGTCGACTTCGTCCCAACATCTCCTCGGTGTCCGTAACGTACGTCATCTCCCCACTCGGCCTGATGTGCGTGAAGATGTCCGTCGTGCTGTCGACGAAGGCGCGACACTGCGCGGCCACGTCGGCATCGTCGAGTCGCGCGGACGTCGCGGTCTTTCCCGTCTCGGTCGGCCCCGACATACTACTGCGGTAGCAGCGAACCGTTAAAAGGGTAACAGCGCCCGAAGCTGCGAGAAGATGCCACCGTTCGAGGCCCGATACTCCTCGAGAACCGGGTGCAACGCGTCCAGCAGCTCCCGTTTGCTGTCGAAACGGCTCGTCGCGGTCGCTTCGAGCGCCTCCGACAGCCTGACCGCGTTCCCGTTGGCGTCGACGGGGATCTCGGGATCGCCGAGCGCCCGTACGATCTCGTCGCTCGTCGCGGGGAACGAGAGCTCCGCGTCCGAGAGATACGGCGTGAGCGCGGCGATCCCGAACTCCAGCGAATCGGGCTCGTCGCCGTCCTGCTGCGGTGGTCTGACAGCCATCGACGTCGGCTACGGTTCGAGGGGTGGAAAAACCCTCGGCTCCGGGTCGCAACCGACTCCACAGGGTTTTGTCCGTCCGTCGCCTCACGACGGCCAGACGATGACCGAGTACACGACCGTCTCGATCCCGAAGGACCTCGCAGAGCGGGTCGACGAGACCATCGAGGGGACCAGCTTTTCGAGCACCAGCGACCTCGTGCGCTTCCTGCTGCGGAGCATCGTCATCCAGTACCAGCGCGAGGGCGAGCTCACGGAAGCGCAGTTCGAGGACATCGCCGAACAGCTCGCGGACTTAGGGTATCTCGATCGGTAAGTTCCGAAGCATCTTCTCGACCAGCGGAGAGCCTCAAACAATTGGCCACAAGCACTCTTTTTTTGTTATGTAGGTATCACTTGGGGTCAACCCCCCGAAGCATTCGCCCTATCTTCTCTGTAGACCAAATGATTATGTCTCTCATTCGATACGTATTACGCAATGGCGACTTCGACGTCGGACGAAAATAACCACGAGGACGAGATCCGTCTCTGGCGAGAAGACGAATGGTGGATCGCCACAGACGTCGAAACGGGTGTTACGACACAGGGGTCCTCTCAACGAGCTGCATTGGAGAATCTTGATGACGCTGTTGCCCTTCAAAAAGGCGAGGCCGGACGTGAACCCACCGACGAGGAGCTTCGAGAGATGGGGATCGACCCCAAGAACAATAAGACCGGCAATCGGGAACCTCCGGACGTCCTGAAATAACTGGGGCGACGGACCTTTTCGGGGCGCGAAGTCGTCAAAGTTGTTCGTTCCAAATCAAAAGAGAACCTACCTATCCGTCGACCGACTCCTCGGGCGGTTCGACGTCGAGAACGTCTAATTGGATTTCACGGCCGTTGCGGTCGAACGCCGCACACGACGCGTCGTCCCACGGCGGCACCGCGACCACGACCGCGGCGGCGAAGGTGTCCTCGCGCGTCGCCTCCAGCGGGCCTTGCGGGTGCGAGACGAACCGCGCGCGGCCGCGTCCCGCGGGAGTCCCGAGGTCGACGCCGAAAACCGCCGTCACCGACCCGCTGGCGTCGGGGAAGTAAAAGTGCGTGAGAACCGGCGTCTCGGCGTCGAGGGCCAACTCCGCGTCGAACTCGCCCGCGGGCGTCGACGCGAGCACGACGCTGACCGAGGAGGGCTCCTCGTCGTCAGCCATCTCCAAGAGCGCGTCGAGCAGCCCGCGCGTGATGTAGACCACGACGGAGGGGACGACCGCCCGCGTAAAAACGTCGTCGGCGTGGGCGGCCGTCTCCTGAAACGAAGAACGTGAGAGCCGCGCGAGCGATATGGCAGCCGCACGCGCCGCTAAGACAGTAGTTCTTTGAGCGCCCGGCCGTACGCCCCGGGGAGGTTCGTCCGCGCGTTCGCCAGGGCCTCGCGGAGCGCCGCCCTCGCGTCGTTCATCACGCCCGCGCCGTGACCGACGAGCACGCGGTCGGGATCGAACCGCGAGAGCGCGCGCCGCGGCGGGGTGGGGCGGAGCATCGGGTGGACGCCGAGTCGCTCGCCGGGCGCGCAGAAGTACGCGACCGTCCCGACGGCCTCGGGAACAACGAGCGTCCCGTCGTCGGGGTGAGACAGCCCGACCTCCTGCCACGGCGGGAAGGAGGAGTCGCGGATCCGGAACGCCTCGAACCCCGAATCGCCGAGTTCGGCGTCGAAGCGCTCGACGGGCGCGTCCAGTTCCTCGGCGACTCCGGTCATCCACTGCGGGACGAACACCGGGACATCGTGTCTGCGCGCGAACGCTGCCGCGTCCCGCTTGTGTCGGTCGAGGCCGACGACTACGCCCGCGACGTCGCCGAACTCCGAGAGCAACGCGTCGACGTCGGGAGCGTCGACCGGGTCGATCACCCAGACGCCGCCGTCGTCGCCGACGAGCGCGTGGCTCGCGCGCTGCATCGTCTCCTCGGGATAGGCGATCCAGCCGACGCCTCGGTCCCACCGGTCGATCTCGCGGTACCCGTCGGTGTCGCCGCCTTTCATCGGCATAGGAAAGACTCCGAACGGAACGCGCATAAATCTCCTCGCCGATCCGCTCGGCGGTGAGGGGGACGCTCCGCTTCGACACTCCCGAGAGACCTTTCACGGGGTACGTCGTAAGGCGAGACAGTATGTCCGATCGAGGGCCCGAAGTCCCGTCGATGCGTCGCGTCCAGCGGTCGGTGTCAGACGTCGTTCGCGAGGCGTTCATCTCCGGGCTCGCCGTCGTGATCCCGTTTGTCATCACCGTCGCGGTCTTTCTCTTCCTGTTCAACGCCGTCTACGGCTATCTGAACCTCTTCTCGGAGATCGTCCTCGCGCTACCGGTCGTCTCGCTGGTCCCGGACGCGTTGAACGTCAGTCCCGAGACGCTCATCGAAGCGGCGGTCCCGGTCGTCGTCTTCGGAGCCGTCTTCGCGGTCGGCCTCGTCGTTAACAGCTCTCGATACGGTGAACGCGCCGTCTCGCACTTCGATTACGTGATCGCGCAGATCCCCGGCGTCGGCTCGGTCTACGAGAGCTTCCGCCGGATGAGCGACGTCGTACTCGACTCGGACGCCGAAAACTTCCGCGAGGTGAAACTGGTCGAATTCCCCCACGAAGATGCCTACACGATCGGGTTCGTGACGACTGAGACGCCGGAGGTCCTCCGGACGGCCGCGGGCCACGAATCGATGCTCACGCTGTTTCTCCCCCTGGCCCCGAACCCGGTGATGGTGGGCACCTCGTTCACCTCCCTGAGAGCCGCGTGATGGACGTCGATATGACCGTCGAGGAGGGCGTGCAGGCGATCGTCACGAGCGGGGTCGCGATGAGCGAGTCCGACGACGGACTCTCGCGCGAGGAACTGAACGCCCTGACTGACGCGACCCTCGGCGAAGACGACGGCGATAGCGACACGTCTGACGCCGATTCGACGGCCACTGACGGCTCGGACCCTCCGTCGCCGGAGGCGACCGTGGGCCCGAAGACGCGATACGACGACCAGATCGACCCCGCGAACGTCGAGACGCCGCAGGAATTGGCCCGTCGCGAGCGCGGGTTGAACCGCAACGAGTCGGGAGCGACCGGAAAGTCGGATGACTCGGGAGAATCGGCGGCAACGGCCGAGCAGCCGACGGAAGAGGGCTGAGAGTAGACGGCAGGTCGGGGATTCTGCCGAGAACCGGAAGAACCACGCGACAGGCTATCCTCAGTGTCCGTATGTCCTTCACGCTCCGCGAACACACCGCCGACGTCGCCGTCGAGGCGAACGCCCCCGACCTCTCGGCGCTGTTCGGTGAGGTCGGGAACGGCCTCGCAGCTGCCTCCTGCGACGATGTCCCCGATACGCTCCCCGACACCGCGGAGCCGTTCGAAGTCGACGTCGCCGCCGAGAGCCTGCAGGCCTTGCTGTTCGACTACCTCGATCAGCTGATATACGAACGCGACGTGCGGAGCGTACTCCCGGTCGAAAACCGCGTGACGGTCGCGCGCGGAGATGCGGACGCGACGGCGGAGTGGCACTTGTCGGGAACTGCCCGCGGGCTCCCCCTCGCGGACGTCGACGCGCGCGAGGTCAAAGCCGTCACCTACTCCGAGATGCGCGTCGAGGAGACCGACGACGGATGGACCGCCTACGTCGTACTGGACGTTTAAGTGTTCGTTAAAATTCAGAAATGGTCTCGGAACTTGTTTGTGCCCCCCGGTTCGAGATGGATACGAGATGACCGACCGCGCAGTGCGTCTCGTCTGTGCCGCCCTCGTCGTGACAGTCTTGCTCGGGGGGTTCGGTGCGACGGCGCAGACCGCGTCGGGACAGCCGACCGAGACCATCGCCGGATCGCAGATCGCGCCGGACGACGTCGCGATGCAGATCGCGCTCACGCCGAACGGGACCGCGGCGTGGACGATTGAGTATCGGGTCCGCCTCGACGACGAGAACTCCACCGAGGCGTTCGAGAGCCTCCGCTCCGACATCCAGGCCAACGAAACGGAGTACACCTCGCAGTTCCGCGATCGGATGGAGTCGACCGCGGCCACCGCAGAGAACGCTACGGGGCGTGAGATGTCGGTTCGAAACGTCTCCGTCTCGGCGACCCGACAGCAGTTACCCCAAGACTACGGCGTCGTCACGTACACGTTCACCTGGACGAACTTCGCGGTCGTCGACGACGGGGAGATCCGCGCCGGCGACGCCATCGCCGGGCTCTTCCTCGACGAGCAGACGACGCTTCAGGTCTCCTGGCCCGAGGGATACGCGCTCGACACCGCGCAGCCGTCGCCCGACGACACCCGACTCGAATCCCGGATCGTCGTCTGGAACGGCCCGCTCGACTTCGGACCGAACGAGCCCACGCTCGTCGCCGCGGAATCGACGCCCGGCGGCGTGACCACGTCGCCGGTCGACGGCGGCGGGGCGGGCGGCACTAATTGGGCCGCCCTGGGTGCGGTCGCGCTCTTCGTCGTCGCCGCGGGTGCCGGTGGCTGGCTGTTCTACCGCCGGCGCGCCGGCCGTCCCGACGCTGTCGGCGGGGAGAGCGACGCAACTGGGACCGACGCCTCGGCGGCCGCGTCCACCGGTGCGACCGCGGGCGCGGAGACGACGGAGGGAGCCGGCTCGACAGCGGCGGCCGAGTCGGCGGGCGACAGCGAAACGGACGGTGCCGCCGCGGCCAGCGCAGCGGGGACCGACGACACGCCGCCGTGGGACGACGAACTCCTCAGCAACGAAGAGCGCGTGCTCGCGCTCGTCGAACACGAGGGCGGTCGGATCAAACAACAGGAAGTCGCGCAGACCTTGGAGTGGACTGACGCGAAAACGAGTCAGGTGATCCGGAAGATGCGCGATGCGGACAAACTCGACGCGTTCCGGCTGGGCCGGGAGAACGTGCTCGTGCTTCCCGGCGAGAGCCTCGCGCCGGGCGACGCAGATGAGGTGGAAGACGAAGACGAGCGCGCGGACGATACCGGTGAGAAGTGAGACCGTCGACGACGTCCGGCCCCATCAGCGGTGCCGACGACCGTGTCACGGACGCGTTTGCGTCAGATCCGGACGACCCCGTCGCAGTCCCCGAAAAAATTCGGATTAAGCCGACGAAAATGGGCGTAAGGATGGTGGAGGTATATGGCCGTAGGTGAGAAAGAGGGAGTTGTGATGCGCTCCGAACTGACGCTGCTCGTCGCCGTCCTCGTCGTGATCGGGACCGTGCCGGTCGGCGTCGCCGCAGCAACGGCCGCAGACTCACAGGCGTCGATTGCCACCGGACCGTCGACCGCGCAGGTCACAGACACCGCGACGGCGACGTCGGGAGCGAACGCGACGGACGAGACGACCGACGACGAGACGACCGACGACACGGCGGACGAGAACGCGTCGTCGGCCAGTCCGGGTGCGCAACTCGCCGGCGTGGTGGCCGTCCAGCGCACCGAGGTCGAAAGTGAGGTGAACGCTCGGGCCTTTGGTCAGCGGGTCGCCGCCGCGGCGACGAACGATTCCAAGGCCGCAGTCATCGCGACCGACGTCAACGACAGTCGCGAGCGGATTGAGCAGCTCCGGGACCGACTCGCCGAACTCGAACGGGCTCACGAGGCCGGAAACATCTCGGAGGGTCGCTACCGCGCGAACGCCGCGCAGCTGACCGCCGAGATCAACGCCGTCGACCGGCGGCTCGAACAGGCCAACGAGAGCGCCTCGGCGCTTCCGGAACCGGTCCGCGAAGCCAACGGGATCAACAAGTCGAACATCGAACGCCTGCGGAGTGATGCGAAGAACCTCTCGGGGCCCGAAGTCGCAGAGATTGCCCGAGGAATCGCCGGGGAGAACCCCGGCCGCGGGATGAGCGCCGCAGCGCCCGGACAGAGTGGAGACGCTCCGGGCCGTAGCGGGGGCCAGTCAGCGACCACCGACGGCAACGAAGCGAGCGTGGTTCGGCGGGAAATCCGAACGCCGCCTCCAGCGGCCGTGACCGAGGCGGCAACAGCACCGATATGAGGCGGGGTTCCGCCCCCGAGAATAACCGCAGCAGCGGGGCGAACACCAACGCGACCGACGAAGCGGGAAACAGCAGTTCGAGTGACGCGATGGGCGAACGCGGAAACGAAGGCGACCGCAGCGCCACAACAGACGGGCAGAGCGAAGATGCGCCCGGGCAGGGTAACGACGCACCCGAGCAGAGCGAAGATGCGCCCGGTCAGAGTGACGACGCGCCCGGGCAGAGCGGTGCTGCACCCGGTCAGCGTGGAAGCGCGTTCACCGCAGCGGGCGATCTGATCAGGTTTGCGAACTCGCTGTTCGGCTGACCACGCCGACCTCCCGAGATTCAGATCTGATACCGAGAGGAGTAGGGTTATACCGGCTCCGAGAGAGTACGCAACTGATGGAGTACGCGTACCCGATTGTCGGGTTTTTCGTGGGGATGGGTCTCATCGCCACCAGCGTCTTCTCGGCGTTCATCTACACGCCGACGACGACGTCCATCGTCGATACGGTGCTGACCGCTTTCACCGGCGTGACCCTGCAGATCGGCGATTTTCTCGCCGTCTCGTCGGTCGTTGCGATCGTCTTCGACGTCCTCGCGACCCAGTTCGGCGTTCGGTTCGCGCTCGCGGTTCCCTTCGTCATCGGCTACGCGCTCACGCACGTCATCGTCTACTACTCGTCGCTGCGAATCACGGACGTCCAGAGCCAACCGATGGATCCGAACTTCGACATCCGGGAGAACCCCCTCCAATTGGTCACGCTCGCGATTCCGGGGGCGTTGGTGCTGCTTCCGGCGGGTCGTCGACGCTGAATCGAAGGGTAAAACGGCTCTTTGAATCTAAGACGCTTTTACGTGGGTCTCCCCCGTAGACCAATCTGCCCCGGTTGGGCCGCCCGCGAATCGGTCCCCGCCGACGCGACTCCCCTCCCGACTCGGACTGCCCCTCCCTCCCCCC
>NZ_BBJO01000011.1 GCF_000739575.1 Halobellus rufus
CGAGAGGGGAACGTCGCGGAGCGCGCCGCCGACCTCGCTCTTGGCGATTCGGGACGCGTGCTCCTCGCTGTCGGCGTTGAAGACGTCGATTTCGAGCAGGAGCCCCACGAGCGCCGTGTTCGCCGCGATGAACGCGGAGTCGAACGGTTCGCCGCAGGCGGGACACGGCGTCGCGCCCACCTCGACCTCGACGTACTCTTTGTTCTGATCGTTGAGTCGCTTCCCCGCTTCGCTGACGGCGACGCCGATCGCGTCGTCGATGTCCTCGACGTCGCGGACCAGCCACGCCGCCTCCATCGCGACGAGATAGTTGCTCATACGAGCGAGACGTTCCACGGGGTTTCGTGTCTTGTGGTTCGTCCTCGCCCGTGCGAGCCGTTAGCATCGCGGACCGCGGCGTCGGTCCCTGTTTCTCTCGTACTCCTCGCGTACGGGACTTCGATAACGCGCATAAGTTATGCCGACGAAGTCGGCTGTTGACGCGGTCCCTACCGCGTGAGTCGACGATCGGTAAACTGTATTTGTCTCAACAACAAATCCCGTTTAATCGCACTACTGCGGAGGGGTGATCGTCGCCTCGCACAAGGAAAGTTTATATACCACCGCCGCTCCCGGTCGAGCAAGGCGATGATGACAGACCTGCACCGAAGCGCGGCGTTCCTGCTGTACCAGACCACGCTGCTCTTCGGGCTCCTCGCGATGCCGCTCGCGCTGTTCGCGCGACGACTCGGACTCACGCTGCCCGTCCGGCCGCTCATCGAGTCCGCAGAACAGACGTACGAACGGGCCGACGCACGCGGACGACACCGCTGAGGGACTGCCGACTCGTTTTCGATCGACCACAGCGTTCCTGTGAGCCACAGCTACGGCCGATAGCGCCCCCGCCTCTCCACCTCCGTGTCCGGTCGGGCCGACCAGTCCGAGTACGGGCAACAGCGGTGGGAAGGGTGGCATTTATCAGCGACGGGCGACTATCCCGGGTAATGCGTACTCCTATGAGCGATGATGCTTCGGGGCGTCTCGATCCGCTGAACGGCGAGCACTCCGGCGTGTTCTCCCCTGAACTCGGCGAGTTCTCCAACGCCGAGCAGCGCGCCGAGCAGATGGGCGACAAAGAGACCAAGACGGGTACGACGACCGTCGGCCTGAAGACGAGCGAGGGCGTCGTTCTCGCGACCGATATGCGCGCGAGTCTCGGCCGGATGGTCTCCTCGAAGAACGTCCAGAAGGTCGAGGAGATCCACCCGACCGGCGCGCTCACCATCGCCGGCTCGGTCTCGGCCGCCCAGTCGCTGATCAGTTCGATCCGCGCGGAGGTCCGCCTCTACGAGGCCCGCCGCGGCGAGGATATGAGTATGCAGGCGCTCTCGACGCTCCTCGGGAACTTCCTGCGGTCGGGCGCGTTCTTCATCGTCCAGCCGATCCTCGGTGGCGTCGACGAGGAGGGCCCGCACATCTACAGCATCGACCCCGCCGGGTCGATCCTCGAAGAGGAGTACACCGTCACCGGCTCGGGCAGCCAGTACGCCCTCGGTGTCCTCGAACAGGAGTACAACGACGAACTGTCGATCGACGAGGCGAAGACGGTCGCGGCCCGCGCGATCAAGAGCGCGGTCGAGCGCGACCTCGCCTCCGGTAACGGCATCAACGTCTGCGTCGTCACCGAAGACGGCGTCGAGATCTCCCAGCACAAGGACTTCGCGGACGTCCTGTAATCGGTCGGCTTCTAGTAACCCGGGGCTTCGCGTCCCCGCTCGACTTTTTCCTCTCGCGGTCACTCGGTATACGAGTGCCCAGCGTGCGGTTCACGCTGTGACGGGCGCGCGCCGGCGACTACAGCCAATCGGCGAATGAGCCGTCCAGCAGCGTCTCTCGCTGCTTTCGGACGTAGTCGCGCTGCATCTCGGCGACCGCGTCCGCGAAGCTCTCGCCGTCGGCGAGGTACTCGCGGACCCGCGCGACCTTCCAGTCGGCGGGCGTCGTCTCCGCGTCGACCCGAGCCCGTAGGGGGCTCACGTAGCGCTCGGCCTCCTCCTCCGAACAGCCGGCGGCCGTGAGTCCGTCGACGGCGTGGGCGAAGATGTCCTCGTAGACGGTGTCGACGTCGATGGTCTCTGCGCCGTCGTTGCAGACCCACCGCTGGCCGCTGTCGAGCCCCTCGCGCATCGCCGCGTAGAAGTTCTCCTGGGCCGTCGACCACGACTGGCTCGTCGCGGGGTGCTGCCGCCGCGGGAGGCTCTCCATCAGCCCCGCGAAGGTCGCCTGGAAGGCGATCGAGTCCCGGACCGTGGGCTGGGCGGCGATCGGGCGGAACTCGATGCGGGCGTTCGCCGACGAGCGCGACGCGCCGTCGAAGACCGGGCGGACCCAGCGCCAGTAGGTGCCGTGCTTCCGGCGGAGCGTCGCGAACTCGTCGTCGAATCGGTTCCCCTCCGGAACCGGCATCGGCACCATCGTCGCGTCGTCGACGACGCGGTCGACCGCCTGTTCGACGTGTTCGAGGTCCCCGGGGAACGTGACTTTCTCCGTCTCGCCCGCGTTGAGAACCGACTCGAAGACGAGGATCCGGTTCTCGGCGTAACCGTCCGCGAGGATCTCCTGTGCGCCGACGTCGTCGTAGAGGTCCGGCGGGAAGAACGGAGAGTTGACGCCGAGGGCGAGAAGCGGTCCGGCAACGCGGAGCGCGTAGTTGAAGTACGTCGGGAGGTCGGCGGCGTGGGCGACCTGGTAGTGCGGCTGGATGGAGGTGATGAGCGACTCGGGCATCACGGTGTCCGCGGACAGCGAGACGTTCGGCGCGTCGATGGTCATCTCCTCGGGCGCGGTCGGCCCGTTGGCCATCGCGTGGTACCGAACGGAGCCGCTCATGTTCGTCGCGATGCGGACGCCGTCGGCCTCGACGCTGTCGGTCAGGTACTCCCGAGCGGTCTCGCCCGCCGGCGGGATCGTCCACAGGCCGTCGCTGACGAGGCGGATTCCCTCGGCGCTGGTGCAGTCGAGCGCCGCGCCGAGTCGCGCGCGAACCTCCGACTCCTGTGCGCGCAGGCCGTCGGGGTTCAGCGGTTGCGGGCTGGTCGTCATCTCGGCGTTGTGCAGGCCGAGTTCCTTCTCGAATCCGATGAGATCGAGCAGCCGACGCGGCACGCGCATCAGCGCGAAGACGTCGGCGTCGTCGGAGGCGGCCCACCGGCCGTCGGCGACGGCGTAGAACTCGTACTCCAACCCGACGATCGACTGGTGGTTGTCGAACGTCCCCTCGCGGAGTTCGGCCTTCACCACCTCGGCGTCCGCGCGCGCCTGTGCTTCGAACTCCTCGACGTCGACGGCGAGCGCGTCGCGCACCGCGTCCGCCAGCTCATCGGTCATAGCCGTCCGTGCGGGATCCGGCGGCTTGAATCCCGTGCTTCGGACAGCGGCGACCGGCCGCCGTACCTTTATATCCGATCGGGCGGCCAGAGGCCGCGTGCGATAACAGCTATCCCGCGTTGTGCAGCGGTTGTCCGGCACGGCATCGCGGGAGCGGCGTCGACGACGTCGGCGAGGGCGTCGTCGCCACCGGTGTGCCGGCTGTCAGCCATCAGTTGCGAACGTGACGGTGTCCACGCGGAGTCGGCGGACTCTTGACGACCCGGTCGCTACACCCCGCCAATGGAGTTCGCGGAGTTCGCAGCGCGTGCGGAAGCGATCGCGGAGGAGCCCGGCGACCTGGCGACGACCGACCTCGTCGTCGATCTCCTCGGCGACGCCGACGGGGACCTGCCGACAGTCGTTCGCTTCCTGCAGGGCCGCGTGTACCCGGCGTGGGACGCGACGACGCTGGACGTCGGCCCCGCGCTCTTACACGAGGCGATCGCCCGCGCCGCGGGCCCGAACGTCGACGCCGACGACGTGGAGGCGAAGCTCGCGGAGGTCGGCGAGATCGGAGCCGTCGCGGGCAGTTACGACTTCGGCGGGCAGCGCGGACTCGGTGCGTTCACCGGGGGCGACGCCGAAAGCGAGGGTCTGACCGTCGCCGAGGTCGACGAGCGGCTCCGCGAGATCGCGACGATTACGGGCGAGGGCAGCGAGAGGCGGCGGCTCGACACGCTGTTCGGGCTGTTCAACAGCGCTTCGTCGACCGAGGCGACGTTCCTCGCGCGGCTCGTCCTCGGGGAGATGCGGATCGGCGTCGGCGAGGGAACCGTCCGCGACGCCGTCGCCGCGGCGTTCGTGGACGAAGATGACGACGCAGTCGCAGACGAGTCGAGCGGAGCCGATGACTCCGACGGCGCTGCAGACGCCGACGACGCTGCGGACGTCGACGACGGTGAGAATGCCGACGACACCGCGAATAGCCACGACGCAGACGACGCCGACGGCTCAGACAGCGTCGCGGCCGTCGAGCGGGCGCTGCAGGTCTCGAACGACTACGGGATGGTCGCGCGCGTCGCCCGCGAGGAGGGCCGCGCGGGCCTCGATTCGATCGGACTGGAGGTCGGACGGCCGGTGCAGGCGATGCTCGCGCAGGCGGGCAGCGCCACCGACGCGCTCGAGGAGTGGGGCGAGGCGATCGTCGAGACCAAGTTCGACGGCGCGCGGGTGCAGGTCCACTACGACGGCGAGTCGGTCTCGCTGTTCTCGCGGAACATGGACGACGTCACCGATCCGCTGCCGGAGGTCGTCGAGTTCGTCGAGCGCGAACTCGACGTCCCGGCCGTCCTCGACGGGGAGGTCGTCGCCGTCGACGGAGACGGCTCGCCGCTCCCGTTTCAGGAGGTGCTGCGCCGCTTCCGCCGCAAGTACGACGTCGAGCGGATGCGCGAGGAGGTGCGCGTGGAACTGCGCGCGTTCGACTGCCTGCACGTCGACGGCGAGGATCTTCTCGATGCGCCCCTGACGGCGCGACACGACCGACTCGACGCGCTGCTCGGCGACACCGACGCCGTCTCCGAGCCCGCCCGCTCCGACGACCCCGAGGAGATCGCGTCCGTCGAGGAGGCCGCGCTCGACGCCGGCCACGAGGGGATAATGCTGAAAGAGCCCGAATCGACCTACGCGCCGGCAAGCGGGGGCAGAACTGGCTGAAACGCAAGCCCGACGTCGAGACGCTCGACCTCGTCGTCACCGGCGCGGAGTGGGGCGAGGGCCGACGCGCGAACCTGCTGGGGACGTTTCTGCTCTCCGCGCGGGTCGATAGCGGGGGATCCGCAGCCGAGACAGCCCGCGACGGCGTGGACGCCGCGAGCGACGGCTACGCGACGATCGGGAAGGTCGCGACCGGGATCACCGACGAGGAACTCGAATCGCTGACCGAACAGCTCGAACCACACGTCGAGCGCGAGTCGGGGCAGACCGTCTCGATCGCGCCCGAGGTCGTCTTCGAGGTCGGGTACGAGGAGATCCAGCGCTCGCCGACGTACGAGTCCGGCTACGCGCTCCGGTTCCCGCGGTTCGTGACAGTCCGCGAGGACAAGACCGCGACCGACGCGGATAGCCTCGACCGCGTCGAACGATTGGTCGACTCCCAGTAGGACGCTGCGGAGAACAGCGGAACCTGCTCGCTACAGGACGCCCATCGCCGAGAGCCGCTCGGGGAGGTACGTCTCGGTGACGAAGTCGAGCCCGCGAGCGGCTAGCGCCTGCTGTTCGGCCTTCTTCTCGATGTCGAGTTGGAGTTCGATCTGCTCGGTCCAGTAGTCGGTCTCGAAGCGGGGGTCCTCCAGTTCCGATTCGAGGGCGTTGATGTCGGAGTCCGCCAGCGGGTCCGTCGGCAGGTCGTACTCCACGATGTCCTCCGGCTGGATTCCGACGAAGCGGGCCTCCGGCGTCGCGAGGTACTCCGAGAGGTGCGCGGACTTGATCGAGCCGTAGGCGACCGAGCCGTAGATCCGGTAAGACCACGGGTCGCCGTCTGTGAACACCACGACCGGCAGGTCCAGTTCGTCGTGCAGGCGTTTGGTGATCCGACGGGTCGCCCGGGCGGGCTGACCCTTCAGGTGGACGACGAGGCAGTTGTACTCGTCGTCGAAGCCGTTCTCGACCAGTCGGTCGCGCATCCCACCGGTCTCGACGCAGAGGACGAAGTCGACGTCGTGGTCCAGAAATTCGATCGTGTCGGGGTTGTTCGGGATCTGATAGCCACCCTCGCCGACGTCCTCCTGACAGTGGATGTCCCGTTCGCCGCGGCGGGTCTGCTCGCGGAGTTCCAGCGGCCCCATCAGCGTAGCGCCCGACTCCTCGGGGCGCATGTGGAAGTCCTCGCGGGTGACCTGCGAGACGATCTCGAGGTCCTCGATCAGCTGATTCGACTCGTCTTGGCTCTGGAACTGCGCTTCCTCGTTGTCCCACGACTCAGAGAGGTAGTACAGCTCACGCAGCGTCGAGGAGCGGTCCTCCTCCAGTTGGTTCACGAGGAACTCGATGGCGTAGGAGGCCTTCAGGAGCTTTCGCGCGCCGCGAACGCTGTTCGCAGAGCGGGTCGACGTGCGGTCGCCGTAGACCCACACCTTCGAGTCCTCGTCGAAGACGATGTTCGACTTCGTCCGCGTCGGGATGTTCATCTGCGGTACCTCTCCGGCCGCGAACTGGTCGTAGAACTCCGCGGCGAGATCGATGAGGCGCTCCTGTGCGAGTTCCTCGTCCTGTTTCGTGCTCATAGTTGGTTAGGCGTCGATGGTCAGTTTCTCCGCGTCCACGCCGTCGACGTCTATCTCGAAGTCGGCGTCAGCGGTGGTCGTGTACGTCAGCGTCACCGTCTCGCCCCCGCCGACCGACGGCTCCCACGTGATGAACCACTCGCCGTCGAGGTCGACGACGCTCGCGGCGTCCGGGAGGTCCGCGGGTTCGGCGGAGACGATTTCGGTGATCTTCGGCGTCTCGGTCCGGTCGGAGTGGTTCTCGACGACGAGCGTGACGCTGCCGTCGTCGACCTCGCGCTCGACGCTGACGTTGTTCATAATCCGCGCGAGCGCGCCGTCGATGTTGGGTCGGGGCCGACCCGTCACCTCCGAGAGCTTGTCGGCCATCTCGGGCAGGATCCGCCCGAGGACGTCCTGTTTCTTCCGGCGCTTCTGCATCGAGCGGCGCTTGTTCAGGTACGATTTGAGCTCGCGGGCGGCCTCTCGGACCGCGAGTTCGATCTCGTCTTCGATCGCGGGGATGTTCGCGATGGCGTCCTTGGACTCGCTCGTGAACGGCACGTTCGTCGAGGCGACGTGGATCATAATCACGGCGGGGCCGTTGGGCATCCCGGAGCCGCCGGGCTGGTCGAGCCCGTAGTTCCGCCAGCCGATGTTCTTGACGACGTCCGTCGTCGCGCACGCGCCCCGCTGGTAGACCAGCGGGACGCGGTTCGCAAAGCGGAGGAGATCGACGGTTCCGTCCTCCAGCTCGCCGCCGTAGGCGATCCCCGCCTCGACGATGAAGGGGTCGCCGCCGTGGACCTCCGCGTCGCGGGTCGACGCGGCGTAGAAGTCGGCGTCGAACTCCTTTTTCAGTCCGGCCTCGACGAGTTCGGCCGTGATCGGCGAGAGGCAGTTCGTCGGCGGCGCGAGGATGTCGGTCTCGCGCATCGCTTCCAAGAGCTGGGAGGCGATGTCGCGGTCCTCGGCGACTCGCTTCACCTTCGGCACGTCGTCGGGGACGGTACGCATCGCCGCCCAGAGCGCCTCGACGACGTTCTCGCGCGCGGTCTCACCGAAGGAGGTGTCGTCGGAGACCAGCCGGTCCGCCGACCGGTCGACGTACTCGACGATCGTCGCCCGCGTGGCGCGGTTCCGGGCGTCGCCCGCCTCGAATTTGTCAGCCAGCCGTTCTGCCAGTCCCGAGATGGTCGCGTCGTCCTTCCGGGTGCTCGTGGCGTCGTCGACGAGGCCGTAGAGGTCCGCGCTCAGCTCCGATTGCAGGACCGACCAGGCGGCGTCGACCGCGTTCTCCCTGACGGTGTCGCCGAAGTTCGCGTCGAACTCAGATTCGACGTCCTCGGCGACGGTGTCGACGATCTCTCGCAGTTCCGCGTGGGCGGTCCGCTCCCGCGAGGAGAGCGTGTTCGCGACCCGCTCGGCGAACGTCTCGGTCGCCGCAGCGCCCTTGTTCGCGACGGCGTCCGCGATTGCGGCTTCGAGATCGACTTCCGGACCTCGCGGCACCGACCAGCCCATCTCCCGGCCGAAGTGTCGGTCCCGGAAGCTGTCGATGACCTTCTCGCTGGTCTTCGCGCCGACGCGGGTGAACTCCTCCTGTAAGAAGCCCGAGACGGAGTAGGACTCCGTCGCGCCGAGCATCTTGATGAGCGTCCCCAATTCGACGCCGTGCGGATGCGGGCGGATCTCCTCGGTCTCGGCGGGCAGGTCCGCGCCCTCGACGCGCTCGTAGTGTCGCGGTTCGTCGAGGCCCGGTTCCGAGAGGACGAGCCGCGCGTGGGGGTTGACGACCGCGGTGTGTTTCACGTAGTCGTGGAGCTGCTGGCGCGCCCGCATGTTCGCCTCCATCTCCATTTCGATCCGCGTCCCGTGCGTCGGCGAGAGGTCGGATTCGCCGGGGGCGCGCTCCTCGTCGACCTGGATCTCCGGCTCGTTCGTGTCGGTGTCGATGATGAGCTCGAAGTACTGCGCGCGTTCGTCGCGCTGGGTCCGCGAGGTGATCTTCGCCGGTTTCCCGGACGTGAGCTGAGAGTAGAGCACGGCCGCCGAGATACCGATCCCCTGCTGTCCCCTGCTCTGCTCGCGGGCGTGGAAGCGCGAGCCGTAGAGGAGCTTCCCGAACACCTTCGGGATCTGCTCGCGCGTGATCCCCGGGCCGTTGTCCTCGACGATCAGGGTGTAGTAGTCGCCGGACTCGCGGATCTCGATGGAGATGTCGGGCTTGATCCCGGCCTCCTCCGTCGCGTCGAGGGCGTTGTCGACCGCCTCCTTGACGGCGGTGACGAGCCCCCGGGCTCCGGAGTCGAAGCCGAGCATGTGTTTGTTCTTCTCGAAGAACTCGGCGATGGAGATCGCGCGCTGGCCCTCCGCCAGCTCCTCGGCGATCCCGCCTCCCTCTTCCTCGCCGAGCGTCGACTGTATCGAGGTCATTCTGTGCGGACCACTTTCCGACGGACGGTTATGAAGGGTTCGGGAGTACGGTGAAAGTGAAGCGGTGAGAGCGGAGATCCTCGGCGGCTGTCGTCTGGAAACCGACGGTACGACCGCCGCGACACCGACTCGACGGTTCGTCGCTCGCGACCCCGCGCCCCGCCTTCCCGAGTCGAACCCGCTATTCGACGTCGATCGACTCGATCTCGATGTCCTTCAGCGGCGCGTCGTTGCGGTCGGTCGGCACGTTGCCGATCTCCTCGACGACGTCCATCCCCTCGACGACGTGCCCGAACACGGCGTGTTTGCCGTCGAGGTGCGGCTGTGCGCCGAGCGTGATGAAGAACTGCGAGCCGTTGGTGTTGGGCCCGCGGTTCGCCATCGAGAGCACGCCCGCGCCGTCGTGGTTGAGGTCCTCGTGGAACTCGTCGTCGAAGGTGTAGCCCGGGCCGCCGCGGCCGGTCCCCTCGGGGTCGCCGCCCTGGATCATGAAGTCGTCGATGATCCGGTGAAAGATCGTCCCCTCGTACAGCGAGTCCGTGCGGGTCTCGCCGGTCTCGGGGTCGCTCCACTCCTTCTCGCCGGTCGCGAGGCCGAGGAAGTTCTCGACCGTGCGCGGGGCGCGCTGCTCGAACAGTTCGAGCGTGATGTCGCCCTTGGTGGTGTGCAGCGTGACAACCGGGTTCTCGGGATTTTCGAGGTCTGCGTCGTCGACCATAGGAGCGAGAGGAGCGACGGATACAAAACGGTGTTCACTCACGCGACACCCGAGCAGAGACGAGCGACATGAGGCGGTCAACGGGTCGTGTCAGTCGGAGAGCGGTCCGTCGGGGACCGCGCTCACGTGCATCCCAACAAACAGCCACGCTGAGTCGCCGTCGTCACCAACGCGTCGCTTCAGTGTCCCGCTCCACCGACTATCGAAGTCGTACTCCCGACCGGAGTCGCTGTCTCGCCACGCCATCCTGACGTCGTCGGCGAACCACGCACAGTCGCCGCGCTCGACGACTCGGAGGGACGCACTCTCGACGCGCCAGTGTTCGGTCGTCTCGGTCTGTTCCCGAAGGCCCGTTTCGATCGCCTCGTACCCGGTCAACTTCTCGGTGATGCCGTATTTCACGACTGACGGGTCGCGTGCGAAGAACGGGTACAGTGGCTCGCCGTCTCGAAGGGCGGCGTAGTACTCGCGGATGCGATCCTCGGCGGACATCGTTCCGATTTGAACGTCCGCGGTGAAAACGTCTGTCGGCAGATCCCGGCGTATCGGTTCGGGACGGCGACGCCGGTCGCCCCAGTTAGAACGCCCGCAAGTCGTCGAGAACGGCTTCGGCCGCGCCCGATGCGATGCTCTCGCGGGCCATCTCCAGGCCCTCGTCGATCGTTTCGGCGTCCTCGCGGGCGTAGATCCGGAACGCGGCGTTGAGCGCGACGGCGTCCGCGAAGTGATCGTCGCGCTCGCCGGCGAGGATCTCCTCGGTCAGACGGGCGGAGTCGCCGGCGACGTCCTCGGGGTCGACCTCCAGATCCTCGTACTCGAAGTCCATCCCGTACTCGGGCGTCTCGATCTCGTAGTCGGTGAACTCGCCGTCGGTCCACTCGCCGACCTTCGTGTAGCCCGGTCGGATGTCGTCGTAGCCCTCCATCCCCTGGAACATCACGACGCGGTGGGGGCTCTGGCTCTCCATCTTCTCGAACGTGTCCGTGATCTTCTTCGCGAACGCGAGGTGGTAGAAGGAGCCGAGGTGGACGTCGGCCCTCGCGGGGTTGGCGATCGTCTCGACGGTGTTGACGAACGTGCGGACGCCCATCTGGTCGCGGCGCTCCCACAGCGCGTGGACGAGCGGGGCGAACTCCGGCTGGTAGTAGAAGCCGAATCCGGTCTCGTCGACCATCGCCGCGCTCTCGACGGGGGCGAGTTCGGTTCTGATCCCCAGTTCGTCGAGGACGTGCTTGTAGGCGTCCTGCTTCTGCGTCGGCACGCGGTCGCCCGAGTGGACGACGACGGGCGTGCCCGCGCCCGCGGCGACGATGCCCGCCGCCGCGCCGAGGATCGCGGTGTCGCCCTTGCCGTCGTAGTTCGCGCCGCAGTCGACGGGGTCGACGTCGGGCTCGGCGTAGACGACGTCCTCGGCGATGACGTCGGCGTAGGCGGCCAGTTCCTCGCTGTTGTTGTGCTTCCAGCGGTTCGCCAGCCAGAAGGCTCCGAGCGTCGTGTGGTCGGGTTCACCGGCGAGGATGCGCTCCATCGCCTCGGTCGCCTGCTCGCGCGTCATGTCCTCGGCGGACTTGACGCCCGTCCCGACGACTTCGGTCATCAGTCGTTTCAGCGGCCACTCCCCGAATTCGGCGGTCTCCGGCGCTTGCGCCATATGGTCACGGGTAGGGGTGGGACCGTCAAAAGTGGTCCGCTCGGTTCTCGATCGGCGGGAGGCTCGGCGGGAAGACGAGGCCGAAATACGTACGTTCGTCCGCGCCAACGTCGAGGTAATGAGCGCACTGGAGGACGACTGGCGGACCGACCTCGACGAGATCGACGCCGCCCTCGTCGACGAGTACCAGAGCGGCTTCCCCGTCGTCGAACGGCCGTTCCGCGTCGTCGGCGACGACCTCGGGATCAGTGAGGCGGAGGCGCTCGAACGGGTCCGTCGGCTCCGAGAGCGCGGGATCTTCCGCCGGTTCGGCGCGGTGCTGAACCCGCCCGTCATCGGTAGTTCGACGCTCGCGGCCGTCTCGGCCCCCGACGAACGGTTCGACGAGGTCGCGGAGATAATCAACGGCTACCGGCAGGTGAACCACAACTACCGCCGCGACCACGAGTGGAACATGTGGTTCGTCGTCACGGCGGCGTCGAGGGACAAACGGGACGCCATTCTCGCCGAGATCGAGGAGCGGACGGGACTGTCGGTCCTCGATCTCCCGATGCTCACCGACTACTACATCGACCTCGAGTTCCCCGTCGTCAACGACGACGCGTTCGCCCGCGAGAGCGTCGCGGCCACGGACGCGTCGGCGACGCGGATCTCCGAGGAGGCCGTCGGCGACCTGAGCGAGTTGGAGGCGAATCTGCTCGTGGAGATCCAAGACGGCTTCCCGCTGTCTGCGAGGCCGTACGCCGACGTCGCAGCGGCCATCGACGCGGACACCGCGGAAGTCATCGACGCCGTCGAGCGACTGCTCGCGGACGGCTGCATCAAGCGGATCGGCTGCGTCGTCAACCACGTCGTCACCGGCTTCGACGCGAACTGTATGGTCGTCTGGGACGTCCCCGACGACGAACTCGACGAGCGCGGCCAGTCCGCGGGCGAACTGCCCTACGTCACGCTGTGTTATCACCGTCCGCGCCGCCCCGAGCAGGACTGGGAGTACAACCTCTTCACGATGATCCACGGCCGCGAGAGCGACGCCGTCGACGCCAAGGTCGACGAACTCGCCGCCGAACACCTGCCGTTCGAGCACGAGCGGCTCTACTCGACGGAGACGCTGAAGCAGACCGGCGCGCGCTACGACGAACTCGTGAGCGCCGGGAGCGAGTGACTGCGGGGTCGCGCACCTCGGAGGCGAAGACTACGCCACCGCGTCGTCGTCGCCGAAGCGATAGCCCGAGTAGCGGAGCAGTTCCGCGGCGCGGTCGGACTTCGCCAGCAACACGTCGCGCTCGGCGGGGAGGTCGTCGTCGATGGCCGATTCGGGGACCGCGAGCGTTCCCGAGGGGACCTCGTCGTCGCCGAGCACCGGGATGTGGCCGTTGTCGAGTTTCATCACGAGCGGCGCGTCCGTACGGAAGAGCCCCTCGTCGCCGTAGAGGTGCTCGTTCACGCGCTCGTGGTCCGCCCGCTGGATCGCGGGAACGTCCCGGTCGGCCGGTTCGACGTAGAGCCGTCCCAGGTAGTAGCTCGTGGAGAACGTTTCGAACATCTGTGCGAGATGTTCTCACACACAGTCGGCAATAAGTCTTTCCGGCAAACTTCAAATGGAAGCGCAATCAGCGCGATCGCCGTGCGGGGTCGGGTCTGGCGGCGCTCGCACTCACTCCTCGCCGTGGGTCGCCGCGGTCATCGCCCAGACCGCGGTGAGGCCGAGCGCGGCCGCCGGGAGCAGCGGGAGGACGAGCAGAGAGACGATGTAGGGGATGCCGAGCGCGGAGAGGACGCCCGGCCGGACGTAGATGATTCCCGGGATCACGAGCGTACAGAGGACGAGCACGCCGACGAGGACCCACCCGCGCGCGCCGAAGCCGTCGGTCGTCGCGTCCGACGCCGAACCGCTGGACGCCTCCGACTCGGGTGCGTCCCCCGTGGCGGCCGCTCCGGTCTCCGAATCGAGGTCGCCCGGGCGGTGCACGTATCCGGCGTCGTCAGAGCTCACTGTCTGGGATTACGACCACTTTGCCAAAGCCCTCACGGTTCTCGATGATCTCGTGGGCGCGCGCGGTCTCGCTCATCGGCAGCGTCTCCCGTATGCGCGGCTCGAAGACGCCGTCCCAGACGAGTCCGAGCACTTCCTCGGCCTGCTCGGGCGTCGCCATCGTCGAGCCGATGACCTCCAACTGATCGAAGAAGATCCGGTTCAACGCGGCGTCGGGGTTCGGTCCCGTCGTCGCCCCGCAGGTGACGTATCGACCGCCCTTCCGGAGGCACTTCAGCGAGTCGCCGTACGTGGCTTCCCCGACGTGGTCGACGACGACGTCGACGCCGCGCCCGTCAGTCAGGTCGTAGACTGCGTCGACGAGGGGCGCCTCCTCGTAGTTGATCCCGTGGTCGGCCCCGCAGTCGGCAGCGTAGTCGAGCTTTTCGGCCGAGGACGCGGTCGCGTACACCTCACAGCCGGCGTAGTCGGCGATCTGCACCGCGGCGTGGCCGACGCCGCCCGATGCCCCCTGGACCAGCACCCGCTCGCCCGCCCGCACGTCGGCTCTGTGGATCAGCATCCGCCACGCCGTCTGGAAGACGAGCGAGACCGATCCGGCGACCTCCCAGGGGACGTGTTCCGGCACGGGAACGAGGTTCTCGGCGGGCACGGCAGCGTACTCCGAGTGGACGCCCCGGGAGTCCTCGCCGATGATCCCGAAGCCCGCGGCCAGCGTCGGATCGTCGCGACGCGGGAACTCGGACCCGCCGCCTTCCTCCTCGACGGTTCCCGCCAGCAGCGTCACGCGGTCGCCCGGCGACACGCGCGTCACGTCCGCGCCGACCTCGGTGACGACGCCGGCCATATCGCTCCCGGGAATGTGCGGGAACGGGAGGTCGAGTCCGGGGAGCCCCCGGCGCGTCCAGACGTCCAAGTGGTTCAACGCGCCGGCCTTCACGTCCACGAGCGCCTCGTCGCGACCGACGTCCGGATCGGGAAACTCGCCGTACTCGATGACGTCGCGTCCGCCGTGTTCCGCGAACTGAACGGCTTTCATACCACCTTCTCGTCTGGACCACACAAAAGCGCGGGGGGGACAGAACGCAGTCTGTCTCTGCGCCTCTCGCCCCGTCGTCCACGACCCGTTCCGTTGAAGTAGCTCAACCGTGTAGGACTCCGACAACGAATGAGCGAGGACTTCTACGACGTCCTCGGCGTCTCCCGAGACGCCAGCGAGGACGAGATCAAGCAGGCCTACCGGAAGAAGGCGGCCGAGTATCATCCCGACGTCTCCGAGGAGGCCGACGCCGAGGAGAAATTCAAGAAGGTCAAGAAGGCCAAGGAGGTCCTCACCGACGACGAGAAGCGCCAGATGTACGACCAACTGGGCCACGAGCGGTTCGAGCAGGCCGAAAAGCGCGGCGGCGTCGGTGGCGGCGGCGCGGGCGGCCGCGGCCAGGGCAACCCCTTCGGGGGGATGGGCGGAATGGGCGGCGGTCAGGGCAGCCCCTTCGACGACATCTTCAGCCAGTTCTTCGGCGGCGGTCAGGGCGGCGGCCGACAGCGAAACCGCCCCCGACAGGGCCAGAACATCCGCACGCAGGTCACGCTGGACCTCGAAGAGGTCTACGAGGGCGTCGAAAAGCAGTTCACGATCACTCGCCCGGAGGAGTGTTCGGAGTGCGACGGCCGCGGCCACCCCGCCGACGCCGACGTCAACACCTGCCCGGAGTGCAACGGCCAGGGACAGACGACGACCGTCCGCGACACGCCGCTCGGCCGCGTCCAGCAGACGCAGACGTGCCGTCGCTGCGAGGGGACCGGAGAGACCTACAGCGAGACGTGTTCGGTCTGCGGCGGCGACGGCATCACCCGCGAGGAGGCGACGCTGACCGTCGACATCCCCGCGGGCATCCGCAGCGGACAGACGCTCCGGATGGAACGGGAGGGCGCGCCCGGCGAGAACGGTGGCCCGAAGGGCGACCTGCTCATCGACGTCGAGGTCCGCGATCACGACGAGTTCACGCGTGACGGCGACGACCTCTACCACCAGCATCCCATCTCGTTCCCCAAGGCGGTCTTCGGCGCGACCGTCGAGATCCCGACCGTCGACGGCACGACGGAACTTGAGATCCCCGCCGGCACCCAGAGCGGCGAGGAGTTCCGGATCCGCAGCGAGGGGATGCCGCACCTCCGCGGTCGTGGCCACGGCGACCTCTACGTGCAGGTGCAGGTCGTCACGCCCGAGAGCCTCAACGAGGAGCAGAAGGAGGCGCTCGAAGCGTTCGCCGAGGCGGGCGGCGAGGAGGTCGACGTCACCGAGGGGTTCTTCGAGAAGATCAAGAACTCGCTCTAGCCACCCACCTTTTTACTGCGGAGGGGTCCTGTGGACCCCTCCGCGCGAAAACTTGGTGGGAAAAACACCCCGCGAGACTCGCGAACGCGAGCCTCGCGGTTCAACTTGCTTGTGTTCTCCGCCTCCGCACAGCCCCGCTCCGCTTCTGTGACCGCCCTCGCGTCTAGACCGGCGTAGATACCTCACCCCTCGTCGTCGACGACGTAGGAACCGAAGTCGTCGACCGTCCCGACCGGCGGCGCGCCGAAAGCGAGCCAGACGTGCGTCGCGTCGTCCGTGCGGTTCAGCAGATTCCGGACCGTGTCGGGATGGACGCGCACGACACTGCCTTGGGAGACGTCGTGTACGTCGCCCTCGATCGAGATCTGGCCGTCGGTCATCGCGACGAACACCTCCTCCTGCCCATCGTGAGTGTGCGGCGTCGTCACCTCGCCCGGCTCGACGATCACCTGATTCACCCTGACCTCGGTCGCGCCGAGGCGGTCCGTCAGTTTGCGCACGGCGGTCTCGCAGGTGTTGAACTGGTCTTTCGGCACGTCCTCGGGATCGACGACGCTGAACTCCGCCATAACCGAAGCAGGCGGACGACCCGTGTTAATTGTTCGCTCACCGGACACCGCACGGAACACGTCACACCGACCCACACTTTCACGTACCGTTCGGACGTACCGACACGCGATGTCGTACACGAAAGCCAGCGTTGCCGAAGGCGACGAGAAGGCCCCCGGAATGCACTTTATGCGCGAGGCGCTCGACTGCGAGAACCTCGGTTTCACCGTCCTCGACGCCGAGGCGGGCTGGTCGGGGATGGAGCACGACCACGCCGGCGACGACCACGAGGAGGTGTACTACCTCGTCGAGGGCACCGCGACGATCGAAGTCGACGGCAACGAGGTCCCGATGGACGCCGGGGAGGCCGTCCGCGTGGCTCCCGATGCGACCCGGACGCTCAGCGCCTCCGAGTCCAGCACCTTCGTCGTCGTCGGCGCTCCCTGACACTGATTACTAGAGGGTCCCGCGCGGAGCCGACGGCGTTTTTTCGCGTCGCCGCCCACTGGACTGTATGACCGCCGACCCCGACGCAGACCAAGCGCCCGGTTCCGGTTCAGCGCCCGCGTCCGATTCAGCGTCCGATCCGTCCGCGGAGTTTCCCCCGGCGTGTCGCGATCCGGAGGTCGTCGCGGCCCTCGTCGACCGCGACCGACGAACCTCCGGGACCGCACTGCGCGCGGACGGTCCCGGTCGCTCCTACAGCTACCGCGAGTTCGTCACGACCTCGTACAAGGCCGGCAACGTCCTCCGGTACCTCGGCGTCCGCCCGGGCGACGAGGTGCTCGTCGTTCCGAGGGGGCTTCCGGAACCGGTACTCGCGTTCTTCGGCGCGGCGCAGTTGGGCGCGGTGACCCGCTTCGCCGACGACGTCGACGGGTCCCCGCCGCGCGTCGTCGTCGCGCCCGCCGCGCGCGAAGGCGACTTCGACCTCCCGCCGGGCCACCGCCTCGCCGTCTACGGCGACCGACCCGAGTCGGCCACGACCACTCACTGGGAGAGCGAGGTGTGGAGCGAGAACCCCGCCGTCCACCCCGTCGACGTCGAGGGCTCGGATCCGCTGCTCGCGACCGGAGACGAGACGGTCACGCACGCCGGAGCGCTCGCTGCGGCGTCAGACGTCGCTGATGACGGGGATCTCAGACCGGGCATCGAGTCCGTCGTCGACGGCCCGCTCACCGACGCCGACGTCGCCGTCTCGGGACTGCTCGCGCCGATCCTCGCGGGCGGAACGATCGTCTTTCCCGACTGACCGGCGGCCAGTTGTGTCGTCCGAGAATGGATTCGGTCCCGACAGTTCCCGTCGACGGAAGTGACAACAAAACCTAAGATTCTCAGCGGCCTACGTTCCGGTATGTTCCTCAGAGCGATCGCGTTCGTGATCGGCGTCCTCGAAGTGGCCTTCACGCGGCCGTTCGTGGATTACTGGATGGACCTCGCGGCGGTCGACGACGACGTCGAACTCCACTCGTGGGTGTACACCGTCGCTCGAATCGAGGGCTTCGTGTTCGTCCTCTGGGCGCTGAGCGGTTGCCGCTCGCGGGCGAGCGAGTGATCGCCTGCGACGCACCGGGTCGAAACCGAGGGCTCCTTGTGGGGCGGCGCTCGTGTACCTCGTATGAGCTTGGAGGTCACCGTCGCCGTCCCGTTCAAACAGCAGGGGACGACACGGCTCGGCGAGGGCGAGTTCGTCGTCGCGCTCTCTTTGGACCGGAACTGGTTCTCGCCGGATCAGGCCAAGCGTCTCATCGACGTGGCGGCGGGCCGGGGGTTGCTCGCGCGCGAGGACGGCGACGTCGTCGCGCAGTTCGACCCGCCGTCGGTGACCGTCCCCGACGAGTACGAGCCCGACCAGTCGATCCTGCGCGAGCAGTCGGCGTTCGAGCGCATCCTCGACGCGCTCGTCGCCGCCGGTTGCGACAAACAGGAGGCCGTCGCCGACGTGAACGAGCGGCAGCGACGACTCGGTATCTCCGTCGAGGCGGCCGCAGCGCTGTACGCTCGCGAGCGGGGCGTCGACGTCGGTGACGCCGTCGAGCGAGCGAAGGCGACGTTCGAGGAGTGAAGGAGTGGACGACCCGGTCGAGCTACCGCTCCGAACCGATCGGACTACCGCTCCGCGCAGCGCGAGACGCGAACGGAGCGCTCTTTTCGTCGGGTCTCGATGACCCGGTATGGTGGAAGAGCGACTGACCGACGGCCGCCGGATCGCGCAGTTTCTCGCCTCGGAGGTGACGGGCCACGGGGACGACCTCGGGTCGCTCGTCGTCTCCGACGCCGACCCCGACGTCGAGCCGACGCCCGAAGGCGCGTTCGCTTACGGGATCGAACGGCGCGCGGGAGAGGACGGTGCCACCGCGACGCGCGTCGCGTCGGTGTACGTCCAGCCCGACCGCGTCCGCGTCGATTTCGAACGGGCCGTCGACGACGTCGCCGACGCCGCGAGCGAGGCGGGCCTGCGTGTCCGGCCGAAAGCGGTCGACCCGCCGCGGACGCTCGTGTTCGTCGAGGACGGCGCGCAGGTGAAGTGGCTCCTGCCGGCGCTCCGGGCGGTCGCGGCCGACCCGGAGACCGAACCGTAGTCAGAGGTCGGCGAGAATCTCGGGCAGTCGGCTCACCAGTTCGTCGCGGCGCAGGTGGACGGCCGCCCGCGGCGAGGGCTCCGGCCCGCCGTCGTAGAGGACTTGAATCGGGACGAGCCCAGCGTCGGCCGCGCCCGCGACGTCGGCGTGAACGTCGTCGCCGACGTAGGCCGTCTCCGCGGCGTCGGTGCCGAGCGCGTCGAGCAGCGCTGCGAACGCCGCCGCGTCGGGCTTTCCGGCGTCGAGTTCCCCCGTCACGAGGGCCGCGTCGAACGCGTCGGTCCAGCCGAGGACGTCGAGTTTGTCGCGCTGGGCGACTCGGGGGCCGTTGGTGAGGAGGCCGACGCGGTACCGACCGCGAAGCCGTTCGAGGAACGGTTCGACGCCGGGCAGCGGCACGAGCGCGTCGGCGATCTCGCGGCGGTAGGCGGTCGCGACGGCCCTCGGATCCGCGTCGGCGTCGCGGTCCGCGAGCAGGTCGGCGAAGATAGGTGTCCGCGTCTCGCCGGTGAGGTTGCGCGCGTGAGCGTCGAGGTAGGCCTCCCGGGACAGCGGCGGGGCGTCCGCTCGCTCGGCCGCGTCCGCGAGGATCCGCGCGCGGTCCCGCGACGGCACGGCGAGCGTCTCGTCGAGGTCGAACCCGACCGCAGTGATCGTCACGGGCGGAGGGAGGGTCCCGGGACGTATGACTTTTCTCGTCGGGCCGCGACGGCCCGAACGTGACACTGGATCCCGTCCACGTCGACAGCATCGCCGACCTGGCGGCCTACCTCGCGCGGCACGTGGACGACGCGGACCACGTCGACGTCGCGGCGCAGATCTGGGAGCACTTTCTCGACCCGCTGTACGACCCCGACGGACGCGCCGTCCTCGAACCCGTCGACGAGCGGCGGCTCCGCGCGGCCGACGCCGAGGACGTCGCGCTCGCGACGCCCCCCTTCGAGACGGTCCACGGGCTCGACTCGGGGACGATCAACCCCACGACGTTCAAGAACGGCCTCGTGCTGGACGTCGCGCAGGCCGCGATGGCCGCGGTGCCGTCGGACCTCGACCTCCACCGACACCGGAGTATCGTCGCGGCGACGCACGTCACCGACGGCACCCTCCCGATCGACGAGCCGTGGCGGAAGGCCGACGAGGGCTACTGCCGCTGGCGCGTGCTGCAGGTGCCGCGGGTCAACCGCTACGCGGAGGGGATCGTCCACGCGCTCGCGCTGTATCTCGCCGAGAGCGCCCACGCGCTCGAACACGCCGAGGACGTGTCCGACCTGCTCGTCCTCGACGGGCCGCTGTACCCCGTCGAACTGCTCAACTGGCGCGAGCGCGACGCGGAGCTCCGAGAACTCGCCGAGGAGCTGAAGCCCCGCTCGATCGTCGAGAACTACATCCGGCTCGTCGAGTCGTTCGTCGAGCGCGACGTTCCGATCTGCGGGTTCGTCAAGAACCCGGCCTCCAAGCGGATCGTCGGCACGCTCCGCGAGAGCGACGTCGAGTTCGACGTCCCGTGGACCGACGACGCGGCGTTCTTCACGCGCCTGTTGGAGCGGCGGGACCCCGGCGACGCCGCGGAAGGCGCGAGCGGCTCCGACGGGGGCGGTGCGGTCCGCGGTCCCGAGGGCCGACAGACCGATCAGGTGACGTTCACGAACTGGTTCGTCTCCCGCGGCGGCGTCGACGCCACCGTCGCCGTCGACGGCGACGCCTACGGGATCGAGCGGAAGTTGGACCCCGAGTGCTACGAGAAGTGCTTCTTCGCGGTCTACGAGCCGCGGACGGACGTCCTCTACCGGGTCGAAGCGCCGTACGCATTCGCCCGCGATCCCGAGATCCGCGAGGCGCTCACCCGGCAGTTCGTCGGCGAGGTCGCCGCGAACCGCGGCCCGCCGGAGGCCGTCGCGAAAGCGGACGAGCTCGCGCGCATCAGCGCCAGGGAGAAGTCCTCGCTGCGCCGGAAGTTCGCCGAGACGCTCGAAACCGACGAGGTGAAGCGCTACGACGAGGTCCGGTGGGGCGAGGTCGACTGATATCGTAGCGACGTAGTCAGGAGTGTTCTGCGCCCGGTTCCTCTTTGAGCACTTCGACCCGGACCTCCGACTCGGGGACGCCGACGCGGGCGAACTGGGTCCGAACGTGTTCTTTCGCCGCCTCCAGCGCTCGCTCGCGGGTTTCGAACCCGCGCGGCATCGGCGACTCGAAGGCGACCCGGATCGTCTCCCCGTCGATCGTCGTCTCCGAGCCGCCGCTCTCGACCTCGTAGAACTCGTCGCAGACCCACACGTAGGGGGCGTCTTCGTCGGGCGCACCCTTGTACGAGGGCGCACGCTCGCCGCGCTCGAAGATCGTCCCGGTCAGCGTGGTTCCCCCCGCGTGGCCGCGCACTAAGAGCATACCTGATCTTCGTGCCAGAGCGGGAAAAGGGCGTGGCAGACGATCGGCTGACGGCGCTTCGCGACGCGAACCACCGATTCAGCCCGCCGGGCGGAGCGTTTTAGTCGTCGCCGCCGCAGTGACGAGACGAGATGGATCTCGGGGATTTCGAGCCCGGCGGCGGGGACAGACCGTCCGGCGGGAGCGACGACGAACAGACAGAGACGGAGCCCTCCGGCGAGAGCGGCGAGGACGTCGCCTTCGAGTCGTACGACGTCGACCCGGCGGGCGAGGACCGCGGCCTCGGTGCGATCGCGGTCTCGCAGGGCCTCCGCGTCGCCGAGGACGGCGACGACACGACGCTGCGGGCGTACGTGACGAGCGACAACCGCGACGCGGTCCGCCTCGGGAAGTACCTGCTCGTCCCGTACCCGGACGACGAACTGCTCTTCGCGCGGATCACCGCGCTGGAGTACGCCCAGGAGTTCCAGACCGACGACGCCACCGAGATCCACGCACGCCGGGCGATGCGTCGCGACGCGTTCGAGGAGCGCGACTACAAGTTCGTCGCGTCGCTCGCGCCGCTGGCCGTGCTGTTCGAAGACGGCGAAGGCGGTGACGACGCCGACGTCGACGACCTGAAACGCCGGATGGTCGACCGCGTTCCCAAACCGGGCGCGGTCGTCGCGGAGGCGACCGACCCCGAGCAGATCAAGACTGGGCTCGCGATCCCCTCGGAGGGCATCTTCCTCGGGCACCTCTCCGTCGGCGGCGAGAAGGTCCGCACCGCCGCGCGGCCGCCGACGATCGATTACCGACTCCGGGACGACTACGACGACGGCGACCCGCTGGTGTTCCGCCACACGCTCGTCGCCGGCGGGACCGGGTCGGGCAAGACGCACGCGACGAAGAACGTCCTGCGGCAGTTGCTGGCGGCGGACCGCACCTACGAGATGGACGACGGGCGGTCGGCCAGACTGGCGGTCGTCCAGTTCGACCCGCAGGACGAGTACGCCCAGATGCACGACGACAACCCCGCGATGGACGACGCGACCGCGCGCCGGTACGAGCGCGAGGGGATCGTCCACGGCGGCCACGACGACACCGTCGCACTGATACCGAAGGAGGACGGCGTCCCCTACGGCGGCGACAACCACCGCGCCGAGCAACTGGAGTTCACGATTCCCTTCTCGATGGCGCGGGACCGCCCGTGGCTCGTCGCGGGCAGCAGCCTCAACGAGAACCAGTACCCCGCACTCGTCCAACTGCTGAACCGGTTCTTCCGCGAGTACGGCGACGGCGGCACGTACGCGGAGTTCCTGACGTTCCTCGACGACCCCGCGATGAAGGAGGAACTCGACGAGTCCGGGCGGGTCCACGAGGCCACCTTCGACGCGGTGAAGCGCCGCGTCCGAGGCGTCCCCGACGGCGTCTTCGACCAGTCGGCGCGACCGATCACGGACCTCGACCACCAGCTCGTTCGGCCGGGCGGGCTGACCGTGATCCCGACGTATCACCTCTCGACCAGCCGCGCGAAGGAGATGTTCGTCCTCGCGGTGTCGAGCCTGCTGATCGACGACAAGCTCTCGAACGCGCCCGATTCGGACCGGATCAAGGAGACGCCGCTCCTCTTGGGAATGGACGAGGCGCACAACTTCCTCGCGGACGCCGACAACGTGCAGGCGCGGAAGGTCATCTCGAAGTTCACCGAGGCGGCAAAACAGGGGCGAAAGGAGCGATTGGGGCTGTTCTTAGTCACGCAAGACCCCCAAGACGTCGCCGAATCGGTGTTCAAGCAGATCAACACCCGGTTGGTGCTCAACCTCGGAGACGAGGACGCCATCAAGAGCGTCAACATCCCGCCGGAACTGGAGGACAAGGTGCCGTACATGGAGAAGGGGCAACTCGTCGTCTACTCGCCCGATAACTCCGAGCCGGTCGAACTCGTCGGCCTGCCGGTCTGTCTGACTCGCCACGGGGAGTGACCGCCCGCGACTCCGGATCCGGCGCACCGACTGTGCGGTTCTGACCCTGTTTTTTGTACCCGCACCCTGTACTCGAATCTATGCCGAGTCACGTGCTCGTTCCCGTCGACGGCTCCCCGCAGTCGGTGCAGGCGCTCCGGTTCGTCGCCAGCGAATGGGACGACGTGGGCGTGACGCTCCTGCACGTGATCAATCCCGTCAAGCGCGGCTACCGGGCGAGCGTCCTCCCGAGCGGGTCCGAGGACTGGTACCAAGAGGCGAAGGACGAGGCCGAGGAGATCCTCGAGGAGGCGCGCACGGAACTCGGCCGCGAAGACCGGGTGACCACGCGGACCGAAGTCGGTCGCCCGGCGACGACGATCGTCGAGGTCGCCCAAGAGGAAGAGATCGATCACGTCGTCGTCGGCAGTCACGGCCGCCGCGGCGTCTCGCGGCTCATCTTGGGGAGCGTCGCCGAACACGTCGCGCGGCGCTCGCCGGTCCCGGTGACGATCGTCAGGTGAAAAGTCGCGTCGGCCGTCCGTCGGTGCTCAGTACCCGAACTGGTCGCGGACGAGCACGACCGTCGTTCGGCCCTCCTCGGTCTCTCGCCGGAAGATGAGCTGTTTCGCGATCGCGGACTCGACGCCGTAGGCCTCCTGAGCGCGCTCGTTCTCCAGCGGGTAGGCGACCGATTCGAGGCGATCGAGCGCGTCCTCGAGCGTCGGCACGATCTTGTTCGCGCCGCTGACGATGACGACGTTGCTCGCGGCGAAGGGGTACGCGCCGATCCGGCTTCCCGAGAGGTCCGCGGCGACGAGTTCGCCGGTCTGGGAGATGGCGTTGATGCCGCCGAGGAAGTAATCGGCCGTCTGCGAGTCCCGGCGAGCGGCCTGCCGTTCCGCGTCGTCGTCGATGCTCCAGATCTCGTCCGGGAGGCTCTCCCAGTCGTGATCGCCCTCCGAGAGGTACTCCGTAAAGCCGATCTCCTCGAGCGTCGTCGAGTGGCCGTTCATCACGGACGCGCCGGCGGGGATGTGCGACTGGATCGTTTCGAGCGCCTCCTCGGCGGAGTCGACGACGACGACGTCGAACCCGTTCGCTTCGAGGTTCTCGACGGTCGTTTCGATCGCGTCGTCGTCCGCGACTCGATCGAGCGTCGCGTCGATTTCGGTGTCGTCTACGTAGTCGGATTTCTGTTGTGACATTGTGGAATGAGTCGTCGGTTTCGACATCGTTCACTACCCGCTGGCGACACTTAACCGCTCGCGGACACCCGTATCAGGTGGTGACGCGGGTGTTACCGGCGTGTTCGCGAAACGACGTGTTACTCGATCGGCGCGTCTCGGCGGCGGAGACAGTCCCGTCAGGACGGCGCAGAAGCCACTCGTCGTTCTTCGGTCAACTGGCCCGTTATCCCCTCAGTTACTGGAACCGACGAGTCACTCCAGCGATTTTCCCCAGTTCTGGAACTCGCCGCCGCACTCGCACGTGGCCGGGTGCGTGAACGACGTCACGAGTTTGCCGCACTGGAGGCATTCGTACGTCGACTTCGAGTCCGGACTGTTCGCTGCCTCGATGTCTTGACCGTGGGGCATGCGTCCCTACGAACGGGACCCGGCCACAAATATTAATCTTAAAAGGTCATATAAGGACAATCTAAGACACTAAAGAATATCTAGATATTAAAACGCACGAGCGAAGAGGGGCCGACCGCCGGTAGCGACGTTACTGGAAGCCGATCCGGCCGTCGCGGCGCTCGCCGATACCCTCGCGGCCGCCGCCCTTGAACTGGTCCTGCATCTGCTCGTAGTAGTCCATCAGGTCGTCGGTGATCGTCGGCCGGACGGACTCCATCGCCTTGCGGAAGTGCCGCATCTCGATCTCCTCGGCCTCGTCGTCCTCCCGCAGCGCCTCGATGGCGGCCTCGCGAGCGATCGTCTGGAGGTCCGAGCCGACGTAGCCGTCGGTGATCTCTGCGATCTCGCGCAGGCTCACGTCGGGCGCGAGCGGCGAGTTGCGGGTGTGGATCTTGAGGATCTGCTCGCGGCCCTCCTCGTCGGGCTGGCCGATGAGGACGAGCCGGTCGAACCGGCCCGAGCGGATGAGCGCGGGGTCGATCATATCCGGCCGGTTGGTCGCGGCGATGACCATCACGTTGCCGTTCTCCTCAAGTCCGTCCAGTTCGGTCAGCAGCTGGTTGACGACGCGCTCGGAGACGTTGTTGCCGGTCTCGTTGCCGCGGGCGGGCGCGAGGCTGTCGAGCTCGTCGAAGAAGATGATCGTCGGGCTGACTTGGCGGGCCTTCCGGAACGTCTGGCGGATGGCCTTCTCGCTCTCGCCGACCCACTTCGAGAGCAGTTGCGGCCCCCGGACCGAGATGAAGTTCGCGTTCGTCTCGTTGGCGACGGCCTTCGCGATGAGCGTCTTCCCGGTCCCGGGCGGGCCGTAGAGGAGCACGCCCTTCGGCGGGTCGATGCCCATCCGGTCGAACCTGTCTTGGGAGGTGAGCGGCCACTCGACGCTCTCCTTAACGGTCTGCTTCGGGTCTTCGAGCCCGCCGACGTCGTCCCACGACACCTTCGGCAACTCGACGAGCACCTCGCGCATCGCCGAGGGCTCGACGTCCGCGAGCGCCCCCTGGAAGTCCTGCCGCTTGACGATCATCCGGTCGATGAGGCTCGGCGGGATGTCCTCCTCGTCGAGGTCGATCTCCGGGAGGTACCTTCGAAGGGCCTTCATCGCGGCCTCCTTCGTCAGCGACTCGATGTCCGCGCCGACGAAGCCGTGCGTCTCGTCGGCGAGGTGGTCCAGGGAGACGTCGTCGGACAGCGGCATCCCGCGGGTGTGGATCTGCAGGATCTCCTTGCGGCCCGTCTCGTCGGGCACGCCGATCTCGATCTCGCGGTCGAAGCGGCCCGGGCGGCGCAGCGCGGGGTCGACGCTGTCGACGCGGTTCGTCGCCGCGATGACGATGACCTGCCCGCGGGTTTCGAGCCCGTCCATCATCGTCAGCAACTGGGCGACGACGCGGCGTTCGACCTCGCCGGTCACGTCCTCGCGCTTCGGGGCGATCGAGTCGAGTTCGTCGATGAAGATGATCGACGGCGACTCCTCGGTCGCGTCCTCGAAGATCTCGCGCAACTGCTGTTCGGACTCACCGTAGTACTTCGAGATGATCTCGGGGCCCGCGATGGAGAAGAAGCTCGCGGAGGTCTCGTTGGCGACGGCCTTCGCCAAGAGGGTCTTTCCCGTCCCGGGCGGGCCGTGAAGCAGGACGCCCTGCGGCGGCTCGATCCCCAGCTTCTTGAAGATCTGCGGGTGCTTCATCGGGAGTTCGACCATCTCGCGGACGCGCTGGATCTCGCCCTGGAGGCCGCCGATGTCCTCGTAGGTGATCCCGCCGCCGGTTTTCTCGAAGCCCGAGATGGGCTCCTCGCGGAGTTCGACCTCGGTGTCCTCTGTCACGAGGCAGACGCCCTCCGGTTCCGTTTCGACGGCGATCAGCGGGATGGCCTGTCCCGGCGACCGCATGAACGGGTGGTTCGTCGACGACATCACCGGGACGATGTCGCGCTCGACGACCGGCCGCTTGAGGATCTGCCGCTTGACCATCCCGGCGGCGTCGGAGCCGAACTGCACGCTCGCCTCCTCCGGCGGCGCGAGCACGAGTTTCTCGGCTTTCGTCTCCTCGGCCTTCCGGATCGTCACGCGTTCACCGATGCTGACGTCGGCGTTCTGGCGCGTGAAGCCGTCGATGCGGACCGTGTCCGTGTTCCAGTCCTGCCGGTCCGCGCGCCACACCTTCGCCGCGGTGGTTTCTGCGCCCTCGATTTCGATGATGTCACCCGGCGAGAGCTTCAGATGGAGCAGCGTGTCCGGGTCGAGACGGGCGATGCCGCGCCCCGAGTCGTTCGGGTACGCCTTCGCCACTTCGAGTTGAACTTCATTCATGATTTGGTCGCGGGGATATGTCCCGCAGATGGGTCACGACCGGGGTTAAGTCCTTCCCTGGGTCGTCTCCGACTGGGCGCGATTCCCAACCGTGACACTCTATCACAATGTACTCTCGGGGGATACAAATCCTTACCGACCGCGACATCGATGCGTGGATCTTTGCCCCCGCGCGGCGAGTGATCGCGTATGCGCACACTCGCCTTCGACGGCCGGATGGGTGCCAGCGGGGACATGCTCCTCGCGGCGCTGCTCGCGGCCGGTGCCGACCCCGACGCCCTCGCGCCCGTCGAAGACGCCCTCGACGTCCGCTACGACGTCGGCCGCGTCGACAAGAACGGGATTTCGGCGACCCGCGTCCGCGTGCTGCTCGATGGTCCGACCGACGACGCCCACAGTGCCGGGGACGTTGACAGCGACGCCGACGGCGACACCACCGCCGACGAGTCGGGAGACGCCGATCGGGACGCCGACGATCGCGGCCACAGGTACTTCCTCGGACACGGGCACTCGCACGACCGCGGCCACAGCCATTCTCACGGCCAGGGCCACTCTCACAGCCACAGCCATTCGGGCGGGACGCCCGCGGAGGGCCACGGCCCGCACCGAACCTACGCGGAGGTCGTCGAGATCGTCGAGTCGCTGGACCTCCCACCCGGCGTCGAATCGGACGCCAAGGAGATCTTCCGACGCCTCGGGGAGGCCGAGTCGACGGTCCACGACACCGACCTCGAATCGACGCACTTCCACGAGGTGGGAGCGGACGACGCCATCGCCGACGTCGTCGGCGTCGCGCTGCTCGTCGACGACCTCGGCGTCGACAGAGTCGTCACGACGCCGCTGTCGACCGGCGACGGCACGCAGGGGATGGCCCACGGCGAGTATCCTGTCCCCGCGCCCGCGGTCGTCGAGATCGCCGCGGGAGCCGACTGGTCGCTGCAGGGCGGCCCCGTCGACGCGGAGCTGCTCACGCCCACGGGCGCGGCGATCCTCGCACACTTCGCCGAGGGCGTCGACTCGCTGCCCGCGCTGACGGTCGACAGCGTCGGATACGGCGCGGGCGGCTGGGACTTCCCGGACCGACCGAACGTGCTGCGCGCCATCGTCGGCGACGGCGGCACTCGCCTCCAGCGCGACGAGATCACGGTGCTCGAGACGAACGTCGACGACGTCTCCCCCGAGGTGCTGGGGGGCCTCCAGTCGACGCTCGCCGAGGCCGGCGCGCGCGACGTGAGCGTCGTGCCGACGACGATGAAGAAGTCCCGCCCGGGCCACCTCGTCAAAGTCGTCGTCAAGCCCGAGGACGCCGAGCGGGTCGCCCACCGCCTCGCCGTCGAGACCGGGACGCTCGGGATCCGCGAGCACGGCGCGGGGCACCGCTGGACCGCGTCGCGGGAGTTCCGATCGGCCGGTCTGGAGATCGACGGCGAGCGCTACGAGGTCCCCGTCAAGGTCGCCAGCGACGCCGACGGAACCGTCTACGACTACAGCGCAGAGTACGACGTCGCCGTGAGGGTCGCCGAGGCGACCGGGCTACCCGCTCGCGACGTAATGCAACGGGCCGAGTCGGCCGTCCGCGACGGTGAGTGACCGAGACGGGCGGTTCTGAATCGCTACTTGCGGTCTCGGAGCTGATCGATCCGCGCTTCGAGGTCGTCGATCGCGTCTCGGACCTCCTGTCGCGCCTTCTCGCTCATCTCCTCGGCGTCGTCCGCCGCGTCTTCGAACGTCTGTCGCACGCGCTCTACGGCTTCGGAGGTTTTGTCGCTCATACGGGTCCGCGTACGCCGCCCACGGACCTAAAAGTACGGCCGCTACCCCCGTCTCGCTCCCGACCGCTCGTTCCCGGCCGCTAGACCCTCTCGCTGTGGTCGCCGTCCTGTGAGCGCCGTAGCGGGAGTCGACGGCGGGATGCACGTCAGTCCACTTCCCGATCGGCGTCGTTCGGCCCGTCGCGCGCCCGGTGCGTTTCGAGGGCCTCGTCGACCGTGAGTTCGCCGGCCGCGACCCGCCGGGCGAGCCCCTCGTCGATCGTCCGGCCGTCCGCAGACTGACGGCGCGAGCGGTCCTTGATCCGCTGGAGTTCGCCCGCGGTCGGTTCGACGGTCCGCGAGTCGATCGCCTCCCCGGAGAGCCGCGCGATGTTGACCGCCGCGAGCACGTCGCCCATCCCGCGCGCGCCGGTGCCGAGATACGGCGTCGTCCCCGTCTCGTCGACGATCTCGACCGCGACCTCGTCGAGGTCGTTGATCAACTGCGAGCCCTGCAACCGCGCGCCGTCGCCGATCCGCACGAGCGGGTCGGGCGCGTCCGCGACCTCCCGGCGGATCGTCTCGACCGCGTCGGCCAAGGGGACCTGAAACGCGGAGACGATCGTCTCGCCGTTGAGCACGGCGATCCCGGGCCGCACGCCGGGGTCGACGCCGACGACGGTCCGTCCGCCGCCACCGCGGAGGATCGCGACAGCCTCTTCGACCGCTCTGCGGGCCTCCTCGGCGGTCGCGACGACCGTTTCGACGCCCGCGGGCGGTGACCCGGCCGTCGTCCCCGCCCCGTCGAACGCCTCGTCGGTCGACGAGCGGATCACTACCCGCGTCCCCTCGGGGAGTTCCTCGCCGGGTTCCCGCGTGGTGAAAGCGACTCCGCGGTCCCGCAGTTCGTCGACGACGTCGTGGTACAGCTCGAAGTCGTCGGTCGCGACGACGATCACTGACGGACCTTGCGCCGTCTCGATATAAAAGGTGTCGCGAGGGCGATCGAGCCGAGCGTCGCGTCGGACTCACCAGCGCTCAGCGGGTGCTCGCGACCGGGGGGTTTTTCGCCGATGCCGACCGAGACCCCGGCGTGTCCGACGCACTCACCACGGGGTGTCGCTCGCTCGACGAGCTGCTGGGCGGGGGCTTCGAGCGCGGCACCGTCACGCAACTCTACGGGCCGCCGGCCGCCGGGAAGACGAACCTCGCGCTCTCGGCGGCCGTCTCGGTCGCGGCCGACGGCGGGACGGCGGTCTACATCGACACCGAGGGGCTCTCAGTCGATCGATTCCGTCAGCTCGCGGAGGCCGCCGCGGGCGGGGAGCAGTCGATCGAAGACGTCACCTCCCGGCTCGTCGTCTCCGAGGCGCACGACTTCGAGGAGCAGGAGGAGGCCGTCCGCGACGCCGAGGAGTTCGCCGACCACGCGGAGCTGATCGTCCTCGACAGCGCGACCGGCTTCTACCGGCTCGAACGGACCGGTGACGGCGACGCCGGCGAGTCGCTCCGCCGCGTCGCTCGTCAGGTGACGCACCTGCTCTCGCTGGCACGGAAACACGACCTCGCGATCGTCATCACGAACCAGGTGTTCACCGATCCCGACAGCGACCGCTCGCGGGCGCTCGGCGGGCACACGCTGGAACACTGGACGGGCGCGGTCGTCCGCCTCGACCGCTTCCGGGGCGGCAACAGGCGCGCGACGCTGGAGAAACACCGGTCGAAACCGGCCGGCGAGTCGGCGACGTTCGAGATCACCGGAGACGGGCTCGCCGACGTCGACATCTGAGTCCGAAAGAAGTCGACCTTAGAGTTCGCCGAGCTTCCGGATGAGCTGGCCGCGGTACTTCTCGTCGGCGTTGAGTCCCTTCAGTTCGAGGACGTTGCGTTCGAGCTTGTCGAGCGCGACGTGGAAGGCGTGCTCCGCGCCGTAGCCCTCGCCGCTGCCGGCGATCTGGCCGTGACTGGTACGCAGGCGGATCTGACACTGGATCAGCGGCGTGCCGCGGAGCTTCTCCTTGTGCTCGTGGAAGCGGACGTGCGCGTGCAGCACCTGCATCTGCTGGTACTTGTCGACGACGGAGGTGATCGACTCGACGACCTCCTGTCGCGTGAGCGTCTCCAGCAGGCTGACGTTGGTGATCTGGACGTCCATACTCTCCTCCTCGGTGAACGTCAGCGCGCGAAGGACGTCGGTCTTCGTCACGATCCCCTGCACTTCGGCGTCGCTCTCGGTCGACGTCACCACGAGCCCGGAGATGTCGTTCTCGAACATCCGTTCGACCGCCTCGTCGACGGTCTCGGCGGGCGTCGCCGTGACGACCGGCGAGGACATCAGGTCGTAGACGGGCAGGTCCAACATCCGATCGAGGTCGCCGCGTCGGTCGCCGCGCCCCTGTCGGGTGTCGTCGCGGACGACGAAGTCGACGAGGTCGTGCGTCGTGACGATGCCCGTGAGCTTGCCGCTGTCGTCGTCGACGACCGGCAGCCGGGAGATGCCGTGCTCGCGGAGCTTGTTGATCGCCTGTCCGACGTGGGACTTCTCGCTGACGCTGACGATGTCCTCAGATTGGATGTCTCCGACGGAGATCGCATCCAAGTTGTCGAGGACGGCGTCGAGGATGGTGTCGCTGCTGATGACGCCGTAGAGCTTCTCGCCCTCGAACACCGGCGCGACGTTCACGTCGCCCTCGACGAGCATCCGCGCGGTCTCGCGGACGTCCTCGTGGCGGTCCACCCGCGGCGCCGACTTCATCACGACGGAGGCTTTCGTGTCGTCCTCCATCCGGGACCGGACGAGCTGTTTCTCGCCGATGATGCCGACGTACTCACCCTCCTCGGTGACGACGATTCCCCGGGGGTTCTCGCGCTCGAAGATGGCGCGAATCTTCCCAAGGCGCTTGTCGACGTCGACTTCGACGAAATCAGGAGTGGCAATATCAGTAATATCCATAGTTGTAGTCGCCTCCAGTCGGTGATACGCCGGCTGCCGTCTTGAAACTTCGTCCCGTTCTCAGCGCCTTGGCGGCGGCGAAGGCGTCCGAGCGGACCTGTCGGTCAGGCGACTCGCGACGACGTTCAGTCGTCGGCCCGGGCGTTGAACTGCTCGGCGGGCAGTCTGAGCTCCGCCAGCCCCGGCAGCTTCTCGATGTTGAACACGACTTTCAGATCGTCCGTGACCGGTTCGCCGATGCAGGACAGCCGGATGCCCTGCGCTTTCATCTCGTCTGTCAGGATGGTGCTCACCGGCATCTCGACCTCGCCCTCGACGACGGCGACGGCGCAGTTCGCACACGCGCCGCCGCGGCAGGCGTAGGGCCACGAGAACCCGTACCGCTCGGCCGCCTCCAGGAGCGTCTCCCGTTCGTCGACGACGAGGAGGCCGTGCGTGTCGACACCGAGGTCGGCAGCGGCGGCCTTCTCGAAGAGGTCCTCGTCGGTGAGCTCCCAGCCGTGCGCCTCGACCGCCTCGTAGTCGAGGTATTCGACGGTCGGACCGAGCGCGTCCTCGTCCTCCTCCTCGGGTTCCTCGGCCGCGGATCGATCCGCAGCGGACGCGTCGTCTCGGACGGTCCCGTTTCGCGCGGCGGACGTCCCCGGCTCCCCGTCTGACGCGCTCGCCTCGAACGTCGACGGGTCGCGTCCGGCGGCGATGTGCTCGTAGGCGCGTCGGACGCGCTCGAACTCCGCGAGCGACCCGCCGTGGTCCGGGTGGGCCTCCTTCACCCGGCGGCGGTACGCCCGCACGACCGCGTCCTCGTCGGCGTCGGCGTCGATTCCCAGTACGTCGTACGGCGACTCCACGCGCGGGTCTTAGGAGATGACGGGGTTAAGTCCTCTCTCTCTGCCACGAGCCGAGAACGACCGCGGAGACCGGTCGCGTGCGGCGGATCGGTCGGCTTGCGGCCAAGCGGTTGTCCTGCGACGGGTCAGTTCGGCTCGGGGAAGTCGACGTAGGCAGCCAGCCGTTCGCGCGCGTGCTCCGTGACCGACGACCCGTGGAACACGAGCGCGACGTCGAAGTCGTACTCGAGCAGGTCGCGCAACCGCAACTCCCCCTCGTGGACGTCCTCGGAGAACGCCGCCGGCGGCGGGACGAGATACCCCGCGGGAAGGCCGCGGCGGTCGGAGCCGAACGCCGCATCGCCCAGCACGGCGACGCCCCGGCGTTCGTCCACCAGCGCGTGGTTGTCCGCGCGGTGTCCCGGGAGGTGGACGGGGACGAAGTCGCCGATCGGCGTGCCCTCGGTGTAGCGGTGGTCCGGTTCGTTGCGCAGACCGCCGACGTCCGTCTGCTCCGGGACCCACGTTTCGAGGTCGAAGGCGTCGACGACCGCGTCGAAACCGCCGACGTGGTCGTGATCGCCGTGGGTGATGAGGAGCCGTTCCGGGTCGACGCCGACCTCGTCGACGGCGTCGACGATCCGATCGATTCCATCTCCGAGGCCGGTGTCGACGAGCGTCGGCGTCTCGCCGTCGAAGAGGTACACTCGGAACCGACCGCCGTCGGGCCGCGTCTGCGTCGTGATGTCGTACACGCCTGGGACGACTTCGTCGATCATACCGGGGGTGCGGTCGCTCGCGAATTAGTGGTTCGGGTCGAACGTGCGTGACGCGAAGTGTCTGCCGTCTCGTCTCTCTCGCCGTCTGGTTTGTGACTGTCCCGGCGTTCGCGAAACGCACCGAGACGGCGGAGTCACTCGAACTGTCGATCGCTTCGAGAAGAAAGTGGGTTGGGGCGAATTTGAATCGCCGGCCTCCTCCATGTCAAGGAGGTGTCATAACCAGACTAGACCACCAACCCGTCTGATCTGCTCACGTCGCGCCCATCTGAGCGCATTACTTCGTTTCCCGGGGACGTAATTGAAGGTTTCGTTTCGGGAACGGACGGTGCCGTCGTTCGATTTTCGCGCGCTGGCGACGCCTCGTGGCGGCGTTGCGGTTCGGCGTCATCGCACGCCAGCGGATCCCGCGTGGGAGATAGATCGACCACTGGCCGCTCCGACAGTCTTATACTGATGAACGAAGTTGTTCACTACAACACGAACACGTACATTTATGACCACGATGACACTCCAAGATTACATCGAACGAGCGGCCGGCGGCGAGGACCTGACGCAAGAAGAGTCACGCGAGGCGGCCGGTCTCGTCTTCGAGGACGCGACGGAGGCGCAGATCGGCGCGCTGCTCGCGGCGCTGCGCGCGAAAGGGGAGACCGAGACCGAGATCGCGGGGTTCGCGCAGGGGATGCGCGACGCCGCCCGGACGATCGAACCGGACCGCGCCCCGCTCGTCGACACCTGCGGGACCGGCGGCGACGACTACAACACGATCAACGTCTCGACGACGAGCGCGATCGTCGCCGCGGGGGCGGGCGCGGCGGTCGCGAAGCACGGCAACTACTCGGTGTCCTCGTCCTCGGGGAGCGCGGACGTGCTGGAGGTCGCCGGGGCCGACGTCGAGGCCGAACCGCCGGCCGTCGAGGCCGCCATCGAGCGCGACGGGATCGGCTTCATGCTCGCGCCGGTGTTCCACCCGGCGATGAAGGCCGTCATCGGCCCGCGGAAGGAACTGGGGATGCGGACGATCTTCAACGTGCTCGGGCCGCTGACGAATCCCGCGGGCGCGGACGCGCAGGTCGTCGGCGTCTACGACGAGGACCTCGTTCCAATCCTCGCGCGGGCACTCTCGCACATGTCCGTCGACCGCGCGCTCGTCGTCCACGGCTCCGGGATGGATGAGATCGCGCTGCACGACGAGACCGCCGTCGCCGAGGTCCACGGCGACGAGATCGAGGAGTACACGATCACGCCCGAGTCGATCGGGCTCGATAGCGCGCCGATCGACGCCGTCGCGGGCGGGAGCCCCGAGGAGAACGCGGCCGACCTCCGCGGCATCGTGACGGGCGATGTCACCGGCCCGAAGCGGGACATCATCCTCGCGAACGCCGGAGCGGCGATCTACGTCGCCGGCATCGCCGACAGCGTCGAGTCGGGCGTCGAGGCGGCCGCGAACGCGATCGACGAGGGCGACGCGACGGCAACGTTCGAGGCGCTCTGCGAACCGCTCGACGCCGCGGTGGAGCGCTGAGATGGTTCGGGTGAAAGTCTGCGGCGTGACGAACGAGGCGGACCTCCGCGCTGTCGAGCGGGCGGGGGCCGACGCGGTCGGCGCGATCGCCGAGGTGCCGGTCGACACGCCGCGGGAGGTCTCGCTCGACGACGCCGCGGCGCTCTTCGACGCCGCGCCGCCGTTTCTCACGACGACGCTCGTCACGATGCCGGAGACGGTCGCCGAGGCCGTTTCGGCGGCCGAGCGAGTCGCGCCCGACGCGCTCCAGTTACACGGGGAGTTCTCCGCGGCCGGACTCGAAACGATCCGCGAGCGCGTCACTGCGGATCTCGTCGCCGTCGTCGACGCGGCCGATCCGGAGCGCGCCCGCGCCGTCGCCCCGGCCGTCGACGCCGTGCTCGTCGACTCCGTCGACGACGAGGGCGCGGGTGGGACCGGCAAGACCCACGACTGGGAGGCGACCGCCGCGGTCGCCGCGACGCTCGACGCGCCGGTGATCCTCGCGGGAGGACTGACGCCCGACAACGTCGCCGAGGCGGTGGAGACGGTCCGCCCCTACGCCGTCGACGTCGCGAGCGGCGTCGAGTCGACGGGCGGGGAGAAGGACCACGAGGCCGTCCGCGCGTTCGTCGCGAACGCCGTTGCCGCGGCCGACACGGCCAGCGAACTGGACGACGAGGGCGACGCGACGGCGACGTTCGAGGAGGTCTCGTCGTGAGCGACGAGCGCGAGGCTGAGTCGGGCGAACCCGCGGCGAACGACACCCCGCTCTCGCAGTCGCGGGAATCGTTCGTCGCGGACGTCGCGGCGGCGACCGACGCGCAGGACGGCCCGGTCGTCGCGCACGTCACGGCCGACCTGCCGGACGTGACGCCGATGACCGCCTACGCCGCCCTGTCGGACCGGAGCGACTACGGGTTCCTGCTCGAGAGCGCCGAGAAGACGGCTTCCAGCGACCCCGCGGGCGCGTTCGCACCCGATCACGTGACGGCCGATCGGCACGCGCGCTTCTCGTTCGTCGGGTACGACCCCGACGCCGTCATCACGGTCGATCCAGACGGCGTCGACGTCGAGCGCCTCGGCGGCCGCGCGGCCGAGTACGTCGACGTCGACACGACGGACGCCGACGGGGAGCGAGACGTCCTCGACCGGCTCCGCGACGCGTTCCCCGAGCTGCCGCGCGTCGGCTTCCCCGAGGAGGAGCGCCAGCAGCTCCGCGGTGGGATGGTCGGCTTCTTGGCCTACGAGGCCGTCTACGACCTCTGGCTCTCGGAGGTCGGCGTCGAGCGCCCCGAGACCGACACGCCCGACGCGCAGTTCGTCCTCACGACGAAGACGCTCTCGTTCGATCACGCACGCGACGCGGCGTCGCTCGTCCTGACGCCCGTCGTCGCCCCCGACGACGACCCCGGCGACGTCTACGACGAACTCGTCTCGGAGGCCGACGAGGTCGCCGCGACGCTCGCGGACGCGACGCCGCCCGAGACGGGCGGCTTCGTGCGCAGTGGCGAGTCGGCCGGGCCGAAAGCCGAGTACGAGGCCGCGGTGCGGACGACGAAGGAACACGTCCTCGACGGCGACATCTACCAGGGCGTCATCTCCCGTGTCCGCGAGCTGTACGGGGAGGTCGACCCGCTCGGCCTCTACGAGGCGCTGCGGGAGATCAACCCCTCGCCGTATATGTACGTCCTCCGGCACGACGACCGCCACATCGTCGGCGCGAGCCCCGAGACGCTGGTCTCGGTACGGGGCGACCGCGTCGTCTCGAACCCCATCGCGGGGACGTGCCAGCGCGGGACGAGCCCGGTCGAGGACCGACGCCTCGCCGGCGAGATGCTCGCGGACGCGAAAGAGCGCGCCGAGCACACGATGCTCGTCGACCTCGCGCGCAACGACGTCCGCCGGGTCTCCCAGCCCGGCAGCGTCCGCGTCGAGGAGTTCATGAACGTCCTGAAGTACAGCCACGTCCAGCACATCGAATCGACCGTCACGGGCACTCTCGCCCGCGCGGAGCGTCCGAACGGCGAGTACCCCGACGGTGCGGACGCGTTCGACGCCACCCGGGCGACGTTCCCCGCGGGGACGCTCACCGGCGCGCCGAAGGTCCGCGCGATGGAGATCGTCGACGACCTCGAACTGGAGCCCAGAGGCGTCTACGGCGGCGGCGTCGGCTACTACTCGTGGTCCGGCGACGCGGACTTCGCGATCGTCATCCGCACGGCCACGGTCGATCGGAGCGGCGCGGAGGACGTGATCTCGGTGCGGGCGGGCGCCGGTATCGTCGCCGACAGCGACCCGACCGCCGAGTACGAGGAGACCGAACAGAAGATGGGGGGCGTTCTCTCGGCGGTCGAGCGGATCGAGCGCGAGGGGGGCGAGACGGCAGACGATAGGGGCGCGTCCGGTGAGACGCCCGACGAGAGCGACGCGTCCGGCGAGGCTCCGGGCGAGAAACCGCTCTCGGGGGAGGCGTCGCGATGACCCTGCGACTGCTCGTCGTCGACAACTTCGACTCGTTCACGTACAACCTCGTGGAGTACTTCTCCGAGCAGCGCGTCGACGGCGAACCCGTCGAGGTGCTCGTCAGGAAGAACACCGCCGGCATCGAGGAGTTGCGCGACCTCGACCCCGACGCCATCGTCATCAGCCCCGGGCCGGGGCACCCGAAGAACGACCGCGACGTCGGCGTCACCACCGAGGTCCTGACGTCGCTCTCGGAGACGGTCCCGACGCTCGGGGTCTGTCTCGGCCTCGAAGCCGCGGTGTACGCCTACGGCGGCGAGATCGGGCACGCGCCCGAGCCGATCCACGGCAAGGCCTACCCCGTCGATCACGACGGCCGCGGCGTCTTCGCCGGGCTCGATCAGGGCTTTCAGGCCGGGCGCTACCACTCGCTCGTCGCCACCGACGTCCCCGACTGCTTCGAGATGTCGGCGACGACGGCGCACGCGCTCGGGGACGACTCCGAGGAGGGGTCGACCACGGAACTCGTGATGGGCGTCCGCCACCGCGAGTTCCCGATCGAGGCCGTGCAGTTCCACCCGGAGTCGGTGCTGACGGGCGTGGGCCACGACGTGGTGCGGAACTTCCTCGACGAGTGCGTCCGCGGGCACGAGGCGACGAGCGCGGCGCGCCCCTGAGGATTACAACACGTTGATCCCGAAGAAGGAGAGCACCAGCAGCGCGCCGACGACGACCGCCGCGATGGTGACCAGTCGCCACGCGATCTTGAGCGCGATCCGCCCGACGAGAACGACGATCGCGATCGCGACGATGACGGCGAGCGCCTGCCCGAGCGGCTGGGAGAGCAATCCGCCGAGCTGCATCGGTGCGACCGTCGCGGCCGCGGCGAGTAGGGATGACATACAGACCGGTATCACCCGAGGAGGGAATAAGTCTGTGGGAGCCGCGGCACGTCGGACCGGACGTCGCGCCGAAACCGCGGGACCGAGCCGGATCCGGTAGACGTATCCTACGCTTGGTACGTTTCTCGGTACGAGTCGCTTACTCGGATACCAGTACGTCGACCGCGCGGTGACGAGGGGCTCCAACGCGGGATCGACGCTCGGAACGACCCCCCATCAGTTCGCCTGAAAAACTGAATCACGGCGTCGGGGTCGACCGATGAAAATTTCACTTTCGCCGCGCTCTGCGTAGCTTGATATTCTCCGTGTGTGTACGGTGGAGCGCAACGGCACCTCTCCGCCGATCAGGGTCGCGAGTAAGGTACTCGATGTGATATTTATATGCGAACACCCGGAGACCGAAGCCTTAACCGACCCGCCGCACTCACAAGACACCGTTACAAATGACCGGAACTGAGCCACGCAGTCGATTCGAAACCGTCCGGTGCGACCGCACTGGACTGGAGGAACAGTAGATGACCGACACGAACGTGAGCGCAGGCGACCTCGAACTGCCCGTCAAGCGGACTGACGGCGACACGCTCGAAGAGCGCCTGACCGCGAACGCCTACCACAACATCCTGCCCGCGCGGTACCTCCGAAAGGACGCCAACGGCGATCCCGTCGAGACGCAGGAGGACCTCTTCCCGCGCGTCGCGAAGAACGTCGCGCTCGCGGAGGCCGTCTACGAGGCCGACGCCCGCGACGTCGACGTCACCGTCACGCCCGACCAGTTGAAGCCCGATCACCCGCGCCGCGACGAACTCGCCGCGGAAGTGTTCGGGAAGGGCGTCACTCCCGACTCCGACGCCGAGACGTCGCTGTCGGTGTACAACGTCAACAAGTTCGCCTACGACACCGTCGTTCCGGAGCTCCCCGAGGAGATCCGCGCGGCGGTCGAGGAAAAGCGCGAGGAGTTCGAGACGCTGATGGAGGATCTCTCCTTTATGCCGAACTCGCCGACGCTCATGAACGCCGGCGACGAACTCCAGCAGCTCTCGGCGTGTTTCGTCGACTCCCCGGACGACGACATCGACGACATCCACCAGACCGCAAAGGAGGCCGCGCAGGTCTTCCAGAGCGGCGGCGGGATGGGCTACGCCTTCTGGCGGCTCCGCCCCTACGGCGACGCGGTGGGCTCGACGGGCGGCATCGCCTCCGGGCCGATCACCTTTATGCGGACGTACGACCAGCTCTGTGAGACGATCGCGCAGGGCGGCGCGCGACGCGGCGCGCAGATGGGCGTGATGCGCGTGTCCCACCCGGACGTCATCCAGTTCCTTCACGCGAAGAACAAGGACGTCTCGCTGGCGAACACGCTCCGACTCAACGACCCCGACGACTTCACGCACAACTCCTTCGCGGATGCCTTGGAAGAGGCCCGCGAACTCATCGACGACGAGGGGCGCGTCCCCAAGCACCTCCGGAACGCCGTGGAGGGGCACCTCTCGAACTTCAACATCTCCGTCGGCGTCACCGACGACTTCATGGAGGCGCTCTTCGAGGGCGAGGAGTTCACGTTCACGAACCCCCGCACGGAGGAGCCGCACGTCGCGACGCCCGAGACGAAGGAACTGTACGACATGTTCGGGCTCGGCGACCACGTCGAGGTCGGCGAGGTCCTGTCGATCCCCGCCGAGAAGCTCTGGGACCAGATCGTCGACGGCGCACACGAGAACGGCGAACCGGGCGTCATCTACCTCGAACGCGTCAACAAACAGCACTCCTTCGACGTCGAGGAGCACCCGGACCATCGCATCCTGGCGACGAACCCCTGCGGCGAGCAGCCGCTCGAAGAGTACGAGGCCTGTAACCTCGGCCACATCAACCTCTCGACGCTCGCGGACCTCGACGCCCCCGACTGGCGCGTCTGGTACGACGAGCACGGCGACGAGTACGACGAGTTCGAGGCGGCCGTCGACGCCTTCCTCGAGGAGGCCATCGACTGGGAGGCGTTCGACTACCGCATCGATAGAGGAACGCACTTCCTCGAGAACGTCGTCACGATGTCGGACTTCCCGGTCCCGGAGATCGAGCAGAAGGTCCGCGACATGCGGAAAATCGGCCTCGGCGTGATGGGACTGGCACAGCTGTACATCCAGTTGGGCATCCAGTACGGCACCGAGGAGGGCAACGAGGTCGCCCGCCAGCTGATGACCCACATCAACCACACCTCGAAGTGGACCAGCCACGAACTCGCCGAAGAGCGCGGAGAGTTCAACGACTGGGCTGACTCGAAGTACGCGGATCCGACCGAATACCGCGAGTGGTTCGAGCACCATACCGGCCTCGACGCCGACGAGTGGGCCGACGGCTTCCCGATCCGTAACCACAACACCACGACGGTCGCCCCGACGGGGACGACCTCGATGGTCGGCAACACCACGGGCGGGATCGAGCCCATCTACAACGTCGCCTACTACAAGAACGTCTCCGACGACGTCCAGGGCGACGAGATGCTCGTCGAGTTCGACGACTACTTCCTTCGAGTCTTAGAGGCTAACGACATCGACGTCGACGCGGTGAAGAAAGAGGCCCAAGAGCAGATGGCCGAAAACGAGTTCGACGGCGTCTCCTCGCTGTCGACGGTCCCGGACGCCATCTCGGAGCTGTTCGTCGTCACTGGCGACCTCTCGGGCAAACAGCACGCGGCGGTCCAGTGCGCCACCCAGGAGGGCGTCGACTCCGCCATCTCGAAGACCTGTAACTTCCCGAACTCCGCCTCGAAGGAGGACATGGACGAGGTGTACCGCTACATCTACCGCAACGGCGGGAAGGGCGTCACCGTCTACCGCGACGGCACGCGCTCGAAGCAGGTGCTGACGACCCGCGCGAAGAACGCCGACTTCGCCGACGAGGGCGAAGCGGCCGAGACGCTCGTCGAGCAGATCGAGGAGGTCTTCGGCGGCGTCGAGGGCTTCCTCGAGAACGAGAACGTCCAAGCGGCGCTCGACGAGGAGGTCGACCGACTCCTGTCGGCCGCGGATGGCCAGACCGACCTCGGGAAGAAGCGGCCCCGGCCCGACGTGCTGCACGGCGTGACCCAGCGCATCGACACGGGGTACGGAAAGCTCTACGTCAACATCAACGAGGACGAGCACGGCCAGCCGTTCGAGCTGTTCGCGAACATCGGCAACTCCGGCGGCTTCACGGCCTCCTTCACCGAGGCGCTCGCGAAGACAATCTCGACGGCGCTGCGCTCCGGCGTGGACCCGAGCGAGATCGCGAGCGAGCTACAGGGCATCCGCAGCCCGAAGGTCGCCTGGGACAAGGGCGAGCAGATCAACTCCATCCCGGACGCCATCGGCACGGCGATGCGCCGGTACCTCGACGGCGAGATCGACAAGGGCTACCCGCAGCAGCAGAACCTCACCGAACTCTCCGACGAGGCCGACGCGAGCGCGTCTGCCGGTCGCGAGACCGACGGCGGTGCGGCGGTCGACGTCGGCGACGCGAACGTGAGCCCGGACGCGCAGACGGACGACGGGACGCCGGAGGGCGGCGCACCCGACGCGACCGACGACCTGCTAGCGGCCGGCGAGAGCCCCGAGTGTCCCGAGTGCGGCAGTATGTCGCTGTACTACTCCGAAGGCTGCAAGACCTGCGAGTCCTGCGGCTGGTCGGAGTGCTGAGCGGACGCGGACGGACAGTCGAATCCGAACCGGATCGCTCCCGCTGACTCGCGGACCGATTTTTTGCGGCGCTTCGTCGAACGGCGTCCGTTTGAGCGTGACGACTGCCCGCAGCTCCGCGACCGTGGATATTTGTCGATAGCCCACGACGTCGAGACAATGCGCGTCAGCGACATCGCCTCGACGACGGTCGTCACGGTCGACGTCGGGGCGTCGCTCGCGGAGGCCGTCGGGCGGATGCTCGACGCCGACGTCGGCAGCGCGGTCGTCACCGACGACGGCGCACCGGGCGGGATCGTCACCGAGAGCGACGTGCTCAGCGCGGCCTACCGGTCGGGCGAGCCGCTGTCGTCGATTCCGGTTCGCGCCGCCGCGAGCGCGCCGCTGCACACGATCGGTCCGTCGGCGACGGTTCGGCGTGCGGCCGAGAAGCTGGGCGAACACGACGTCCACAGGCTGGTTGTCGTGGACGGGCTCGACGTCGTGGGCGTCGTCTCGACGACCGATCTCATCCGCAACTACGCCGGGATCCGCGAGGACGAGCGGCGGCGCGCCGACGCCGAGCACGACTGGCTCACGCGGGAGAACATCTGGTAGGTATCACGGGGGATCGACCGCTTCGTTGAGTCGATCGAGTGCCCCCCGGTCGTAGGCATCTCGCCATCGCTGGAGGACCGCTCGGGTGACGAGTGGCAGCTCACCGACCGCGATACAAGACGGTTCGACCGGACGGCTCGGCGCATCCGGCGGCGAGTGGAAGTGTCGGGACGGAGCGTCGGGTTTCGGGTGGTGATCGAACCGGAAGTTCCGCCCGAGATCGTCCGAGTAATGAAAGGCGTAGTACCCGGTGAGGCTCCATCGAACGTCGAACCGGGCAGTCGATGCGTCACCGATTCCATCGGAAAACCCGACCGAGAGCGTCTGTGGGTTCAGCGAGTCGTCCAATGCAGCGCGTTCGACGAGCGGTTCAGCGGTCGTGAACAGATCCCTGATCTCACGCAGCGCGCCGGCGTCAATCGGGCCAAACACTTCAGAACGGGACGCGTCGTCCTCGCTCATACGACGGCAGAGGAATCAGCATCGGAATCGTCGCTGTCGGCACCTGAGAGTCGGCCGCGCTGCGTCGCCTCGTCGATCGCAAGTGCAGCCTGCGCGAGAGAGAGGTTCCGCCGCGTCGTCTGCCATTCCGAGAGCACCTGCCCGGTCTCTGTATCCGCGTCGTCGACACCGAGTGCTCGTGCGAACGCCTCCGGGCTCTCGACATCGTACTCTTCGCGCCACGATCTGATCTGCGCCTTCATCTCCGCGATTGCACTCGCGAGTTCGTCGGTGCTGTGCTCGCTGAGGAGTGCCTCGGCGTGTTCGGTGACGATTGCCGTCTCGGAACGACGGTACCGGGTCGCAGTCTCGGTCTCGTCAGTTGCCACTGCGCCCGTATCGACCAGCCCGCGAAGGTGTTTTCGCGCCGTCGTCGGTGAGACTCGCGCGCGCTCGGCGATCTCGGAGGCGGACTGGGGATCGTACGTTCGACGAATGACGGCGTGCACCCGCTCGAACGGCGTCGTTTCTGCGACCCAATCCTCGAGGACCACATCGTTCAGTTCACCGGCCTCCGCTCCGGAATCAGTCATAGTGAAACAGAATCTTCGACAATATATTAATGTATGGGCCAGCATTCTGATTCTCTCCGATCGAGAACGTTCGGAACCGTCATCACCGTCGATCCGCTACGATTCATCGAAAAATGGGACGCTCTCCACGACCTTCGCGGTCGTTGTCGACGCGACGCGCGTTTCTCGGCGGGCTCGCGGGCGCGGGGCTCGTCGGCACCGCCGGCTGTCTCCAGACGCTCGGCTTCCAGCGGGAGTCCGCGTGGCGCGATCCGATTCTCGTCGACGACCGGCCGCACGCCGTCTACGTCCCCGCGGTGACGGAAGGAATGGGGTTGTACGGGCGGACGACCGCGGGGCGGTACGGCGTCGCGCTCACGTACTCGTACCCGCACCGCTTCTGGACGCTCACCGGCAGCGAGACGTCGAAGACGGTCGTCGAGGCCGACGACGACGTTCACCTGATGGCGTCGCTGTGGGACACCGAGACCGGGATGGCGCTACCGATCGATTCGGGCCTGACGATCGAAATTCGCGACGACGAGGGGACCGTTACCCAGGAGGTCGCCTACCCGATGCTCTCTCAGCAGATGGGGATGCACTACGGCGACAACTACGCGCTCTCTGGTGAGGGCGAGTACGAGGCGCACGTCAGCATCGGCGGCGTCTCGGTCCGGCGCACGGGTGGCTTCGCGGACGCCTTCGAGTCGCCGGAGACCGCGGTGATCCCCTTCGAGTTCGACCCCGGCGACGTCTCGGCGATCGAGATCTCAGAGCCGGAGACCGCGGGCGAGCGCGACGCGATTCCCCCGATGGAGATGGGCGACGTCCCGGTCGGCCGCGCCCCCGACGTCGACTCGTTGCCGGGTCGACACCTGGGGCGCGCGACCGTCGGCGACGTCGTCCTCGAATCGTTCGTCGCCGCCGACGAGCGCGGGCGATTCGGCGCATCCCCGTACATCTACGTGTCCGCGCGGACGCCGCACAACGGCGTCGTGCTCCCGATGATGGGGCTGGAGGCGACGGTGACGCGCGACGGCGAGACGATCTTCGAGAGACAGTTGGCGTCGACGCTGGATCCTGAGATCGGCTATCACTACGGCGCGCCCGGCTTCGACGGCGAGCTTCGGGCGGGCGACGAGGTGACGCTGTCGGTCACGACGCCGCCACAGATCGCCCGCCACGACGGCTACGAGACCGCGTTCTTCGAGTTGGGCGAGGCGTCAGTTCGCGTGTCGTAGCTCTCTGTGCGTGACCCCTGGATCGAAATCCATTAGGAAAGCACGTCTTACCCCCATTTTCGCGGTCTATACCCTTGTCACGCCAGCGACTGGTTCCACCTATGTACGACCACGTCCTCCTGCCGACCGACGGCAGCGACGGCACCGAGCGGGTCGCGGAGAACGCGATCCACCTCGCGCGGGAGAACGGCGCGACCCTGCACGTCCTTCACGTCGTCGACACCGACGTCCTGCCGGTAGATCCCCACAGCCGACGACTCGCCGACGAACTGGAAGCCGCGGGGCGGGCATCGATGGCGGCGATCCACGACCGGGCCGCGGAGGCGGGCGTCTACTGCGTCGAAGCGCTCCGGTACGGGAGCCCCGCCGACGAAATCCTGACGTACGCCGACGAGTACGATGTCGACGTCGTCGTGATCGGGACGCACGGGCGACACGGCGTCCGTCGGGCGCTCATCGGGAGCGTCACCGAGCGCGTCGTCCGGTTCTCCGAGGTGCCGGTGTTGACGGTCCGGACGCTGCCGATCGACGCCGAGTGACCGGCGGCGACAAGGACTGCCTATCGTTCGAGTTGGTCGGGCTACCCGTGCACATCGAGTCTGCCCGGCACGCGTCGGCGGTTCCGGGGTTGGACGAACGCGACGTAATGCCGTCTTACGCGTGCGTGAGCGGAGCGGTGGACATCCCATTCGCGTGAATCCCGTCTATTACAATTACGCTCTCGGTGGTCCCCTCGCCTATGGCACGCACGATGCCACAGACGGCACAAGAATGGGTTGCGTGGCTGAGCCCCGGGATGATGATCCTCGTCGGTGCGGTCCTGTTTTTCATCCCCGCGCCGCCGACCTCGCTGGTCGGAATCGTTCTGATCATCGCGGGCGCGGTCCTCTGGCTCGTCGACTACTTCAGCGGTGACGAGCCCGACGAGCGCGAGACGATGCGCGGCGGAATGGAGGGCGAGGACGTCGAAGTCGACGTGTAGCGAGGTCGGTCGTCGCGGGGTCACTCGCGGTCGCGCGAACGCATTGACTCCCCGCCTTCGACGAGGTTGCCGAGGAGTCGGTCGCCGAATAGGAGCACGAGGGCCGCGCCGAGGAGGTTGAACGCGAGATCGAGGAGGGTGTCGCGCCGGCTGTAGACCACGAGGATCGGCTCGACACCGAGGCGCTCCGCGACCGCGTGGATCGCGTACTCGAGCGCCTCCCAGAGGAGGCCGCCACCGACGATGACGCCGAGAACCGAGGAGCGTGGGTCGCGACTGCGACGCTCGGCCGCCACGAAGGTGATCCCCCCGAGGATGCTCGCCGAGAGCGTGTGCGTGAGGTGATCCCACCACGGCACGTCGTCGTACGGACCGAGCATCCCCACCGCGTGCGTGACCATCGCGAGGTCCACGTACGCGCGTTGCCAGGGCCGACACTCGACGTCGGCGACGCGCTCGGCGACCGCGGGGAGGTGCGTCCCGGCGAACGCGAGGATCGCGTTCACGACCGCGCCGGGGTTTCGATCGCGGATCCCGACGAGGAACACCGCGAGGAGGATCTGTCTGCTCGGGCGGTCGACGTCTCCGTCTGTGAGTGGCCACACGATCGTTCACCGAGTCCTAGAGGAGGAGAGTTGCGATCGGAAAAATAGGTTGTGCTCGTTCTTGGAGACGCTGCATCTCTCTCGGAAGGTCGAATTCTCATAATCGGCGCTTTCGACCGCAAGAGTGTATTCAAACACCCATACAAGGAAAATAGGACGGACACCACACTCACGGTTGGGGAAATCGAGCAGGCCAAAGAGACGTCGAAAGCGCCGAAAACGTGGGATCGCAGTCTCGGCATCTACTCCAGATTTAACCTCAAGTACATCGGTGAAATTCTCATAACCGGTTCCAGTGATGCGATTTCCAAACTGGAAATGAGGTATGGGGAACGGAAATACGCACGGACAGACCGGTTCTCGCTCCAAGAAAGAGCGGATACTCTCCAGAACCGATATCAAGAATATCGACGGTACTGATCTTCTCTAGCGCTAGTACCAGTCCCCCGATCGCCTTACGAGCCCATCCTCAACACAATCTTTGAGATAGATACCGATGTCATCGATGATACAGAATCCCCCCACATTCTGATTTACACCCGTTCTTGCGGAGTTCAGAGCCGATTATGACCATCTGCGATCGAGAACTAGGGATCGAAGATCTAGCCAGATAACTGTTCAAAACAAAAGAGATCTATCTCGATTTGCACATTTGTATGTCGAAATTTTCGTCGCTTAAGGATCTCTCCCGACCTCGGCGACGTGCTGTCGGTGCGCGGTCGACATCCCGACGCTCTGAGCCGCCTCGAATTGGTCGTTGACAATCGCGTTCTACTGTGGCCCCCACGTCTCCGGCGGTTCCGACTCGTGGTATACTCGATCCAGCGCTTGATCGCGTTGATACGCTGCTCGCGGTTTCGTTCGGGCTTCCAGTCAAGCGTTCACGCGCGTTTGCGTCGCTTATATTCTTCTCCCCACGTGGTCGCGTTGCCCACGATTCGACTGAGTGATCATCAGAAAGCGCGCAAAACGAAACCAACTGTTGAGAAGTGCCCGGGGTGGGCTCCATACCTGAGGTTTACATTCCCAACACTCGTGGAACGGTAGTAATGACCGATTACCCCGAACAGAGCATCATTCGGCTTCGCGAGCGCCTCGAGGATTCCAAGGAGATCGCCGACGAGGATGCCGACGTCCTCCGTCGCTTCTCCGACGAGCTGCGGATCCTCGGGGCCTCGAAATACTCCGACTGGGCCCACGAGAAGTATCTGATGCGGCTCGTCGCGATCGCCGAAGGTGTGGGCGGACTCGCCGACGCCCTCTCCGAGGAAGACGCCGCCCGCTCGATCGTCGCGTGGATCAACGCCGAGAAGAACGACTCCCCCGAGACCAACAAGGACTATCGTGTCACCCTCCGGCAGCTCGGGTTCGTTCTCGGCGACGGTGGCGACGACGAGCTCCCCGAGAGCCTCGCGTGGGTTCCTGGCGGGTATCCGAGCAACTACGACCCCGCACCCGATCCCGCCGAACTCGTCACGTGGGAGGAGGACGTCGTCCCGATGATCGAGTCCTGCTACAACGCTCGCGATAAGGCCGTCATCGCGCTCGCGTTCGACCTGGGCCCACGCCCGCACGAGTTGTACAACCTCACCGTCGGCGCGATCGCCGACCACAAGTACGGCCTGCAGGTCACCGTCGACGGAAAGACGGGGCGGCGCTCGCCCGTGCTCGTGCCCTCGGTCTCGTACGTCTCTCGGTGGCTCGACGAACACCCCGGCGGAGCGAGGATCCGTTCATCTCGAAGCTCAACAGCCCCGAGGGCGTCTCGAACAACTACGTTCGCGACCTCTTCAAGGAGGCCGGCGACCGTGCTGACGTCCGAAAACCCGTCACGCCCCGATACTTCCGGAAGGCCTCGGCCTCGCATCTCGCCTCGAAGGGCGTCTCCCAGGCCCACATCGAGGACCATCACGGGTGGACGCGCGGCTCGGACATCGCCGCTCGCTACGTCGCCGTCTTCGGCGATGCGAACGATCGCGAGATCGCCGCCGCCCACGGCATCGACGTCGGCGAGGACGAGTCCGAACCGACCGCGCCTGTCCCCTGTCCGCGCTGCGGGACCGACGTCCCGCGACACAAGGACTTCTGCCCCGACTGTAAGCAGTCGATGGACACCGAGGCGACCGCGCTCTTGGAATCGCTGACTTCGGTTCTCGATGGACTCCTCGAGGAAGAGGACGATGCAGAGGCCCGGGGGAAACTCATCCGCGCTCGTCAGAAGTTTGACTCTCGCCCCGACGAGTTCTCGAAGGCGGAGATGCATCAGTTGCTTTCCTCCCTCAACAACTGAGCTGCCAGCTCGAACACACGCCCCTCCTCGCGGTCGTCGTATCGGTCCGCGAGTTGTTCGAACAGCTCGATATCGCCCTCTCGCTCGGCATCGGGCGTCGGTTCGTCTCCGCTACGGGCTTGTGTTTCGCTCATAGGTAGTCTCCATAAACCGCATTTCGCTTTGTAGAAGCGTGCTCAGCGGGCTCTACCTCCGGGAGTTCGACGTCGGCGTCGGCTGCAGGGATGACGGTCTTGATGACGCCGAGCCGGGCGATCACGACGACCGCCGCGGGATCGTGCAGCCGGGCGGCGACCTCGTCGCCATCGGAGTAACTGATGGGCACGGCTTCGCGCCACGCCACACGGATGGGGTAGTTCTCCCAGCCGCTGCGACAGCGACGATCCCACTGCCGACCAACGTGTGAACGGCCGGGGTAGTGCTCGTCGTGGACGCGGAGGCCGTCTTGGTGGGCCCACGCGCTCGCCGAGAAGGGACTCTCGTAGTCGTCGGCCTGCCGGGCGGCCATCACAGTGCACCTCCGTAGACGCCGATCGCGAAGAGCGCGAGCCCGATGGCGGTGCCGGCGTAGACGATCCACGGGTGGACGTTGCCCTGGGCGCGATCGCCCACAGGCGGGGCGTCCTCGAGCGTTGGAACGTCGTAATACTCACAGCGACCACACGGCCGGAAGCGATCCGGGAGCTCCCCGACCGTCGTCGGCTGCGGCGTGGTAGACTCGCCGACCGGGCGGCCAGTCTGAAAGGCGATGCACTCAGTGGTGCGATGGTAGACTGGCTTGTCGCTGCCGTCGGCGACCCACACCTCGGTCTCGGGAGCGGGCTCACGCATCGCGACCACCTCGGGGGCGGGTCTGGGGCCACTCCATCCGGTAGAGTCGCAGCAGCGTTTGGATCAACATCCGACCGGGCGCGTTCGTCCCGGTCTCGACGTTCCGGACGGTGGTCGCCTCGTAGGGGATGCGCTCGGCAACGTCCTCGACGGAAAGCCCACACGTCTTCCGGAGCGCCCGGAGCTCGGTGCCGCTCGGAATCCGGAAGTCGTGGACGCTGACGTCTGCGGTCGTGTCGACATCTCCGCGAGCGGCGTGGATGTGGCGCTCGATCGCGTCGAGGTGGTGTTCGACTTCGTCCCCAAGACTATCAGACACGGACGTCCACCTCCTCGGGGACGCCAGCGACGTGCCAATGCAACTGGATCAGCAGCGCGCCGAGGTCGTCGAGTTCGTCCTGGATCCGAGCGCGGTCACCGCCCTCGTCACGGCTCTCCAGGTACGCCTGCGTGAGTTCTCCGAGTTCCTCTGTCGCCGCGAGGAGGAGCGTCGGCTTCGACTGCCAGCCCCACTCCTGGACGTTCTCCTCTGCCTTCCGGCGCCACTCGTCGAACGGGCGCGGGAGATCACTCGGCATCGTCCACCTCCACGCCGACCGTCTCCTGATGCGGCGTGAAACAGTGGCCGCACGCGAGGGCGTTCCGTCGCCGATCATCCTCAGGTCGCGCCGACGCCTCGTAGACGAACAGGTAGACGGCGTCGTTGTCGCACGGCGAAGGACGGTCGTCTCCCCCGTCGACCGACCACATCTGACACGTGTGGCCCTCAGGTGCAGCTACCGACTGTAGGATCGTCGGCTCGGGGTAGTCGTTGCTGCTCACGCCGACTCACCCCCGTTGCCGCCGATTACGGGACTCCACGACTTGTGGAAGTGGATCGTTGCTGTCTTCGCGCCAGTGCGCTCGACTGAGCCGCCGTCCATCTTCTCCTCGCGCTCGAATCGGTTCTCCCACCAACGTTCGATCACCTCGGCGGTCGCCGGGCCGATCCCGTCGTGATCGGTCAGCGACTGGTCCGACTCGACGGCGTCGACGAGCTGCCCGACCGTCACGAACGCGTCCTCGATGCGGCTGGCGACCTGCGGCTTACACTGCATCCGCATCTGGATACCGCGCTGTCTCAGGAAGATCGGATCCTGTTCGACGCCTCCTGCGGGTCTCGAATCTCCGTTTTCTGACATCACAGCACCTCCTGCTCGTCTTCGCGCCGATCGGCGAGACGATCGATCCGCTCGGAGACCTCTCGGAGGTCGTCAGCGTCGAGACCGGGGTAGCGCCCGACCAACTCGCGGAGGTCGCCACGGAACTCGTCGAGGCTCACGACTCAACTCCCTCCATTCCACCGTCGGCTTCGCGGTACTTGTCGCGGCACACGGGACACAGCGGGCCGTCGACCGGCGCGATCGCCAGCGGCTCGAGGTCGTCGGACTCCCGGCCGCAGCCTGAACACACGCCGTCGTCGGTAAGCTCGGTCTGGGCATCGGCCTCGCCGCTACCGTGAACCGAGTGCGGCCAGATCACATCCGAGACCCACCGGGCGAAGACGTCGGTCCCGACCTCGGAGTACAGTGCGACGTACCCAGAGGCCGACACCGTCGCGTGGATCCGGTGGCCGTCCCACCGGTACCGAATCGCAATCTGTGAGAGCCCCGACTCGGGGATCCCGCCGGCCGATCGCGGGGCTTCGTCGCCCCACAGTGCCGCGGCAGCGTCGCGACCGTCCTCATCTTCGTCCTCGCTCGTGACGACGCCCTCGACGATCGCGTCGGTCGGCAGCGTGTCGACGATGCCGGACAGATCCAGTTCGGTGCGCTGGGGGACACAGCTCACTTGATCGAGGAGAACCGTTTCGAGCAGCTTCGCGCCATCGCAGGCGTCGACGCCCGTCCACCCGGTCTCGAGGTCCGCAACGAACTCCGTGACGACCGGGCGCTCCGTCTCGTCGGTCTCGACGGTGAGGCTCCGGTTTTCGGGGTCGGCATCGGTGTAGAAGTTCGGCTCCTCGTCGAGGATGTAGCCCGCGAGCGTCCCCGAGTAGACCGTCCGCCCGTCGAGGTACTCGGTCGCCTCGACGTCGGCGTAGGGGCGGCGCTCGAGCTCGGAGGTGAGCGTGCCGTCCGAGTCAGGGCCCGCGGTCGGGTCGCCGCCGAGGTCGTGGAGAATCGCGGCGTGCATCACGCTGCACCTCCCACGGAGTCGGGCTGCAGGTGCGGCGGCAGATCCGACAGATCGGCGGCATCGACGCCAGTCATCACGAGCCGGTTCTCGTTGTCGAACCCGCAGAAGTGACACCCGAACTCGACGATGAGGTGGTAGTCCTCGCCGTCGTAGTCGGCCGTCTCTTCAACGGCGGCGTTGGGATTCGGTCGGTCGCAGTTCCGACACGTCAGCAGTCCTTCTACGCCTTGCGTGCCGACGTCGTCCGCCTCCGGATCGATCTCATCGAAAGTCTCCTGGCCCTGGCAGTCGTCCTTCTCGTGGAGTCGCAGGCGGGTGAGCGTCTCGAACGTCTCACCGCACCCGTCGCACACGTGGGCCATCACCGCACCTCCCTGAGCGAGACCAGATCACTGCGGTCGGCCGAGAGCCACTCGGTCGAGATCTCGTAGCCGAACAGTTGTGCGCGGGCGATCGTCGCCGGCTCACAGAACAGCGGTCGGCCGCCGAGGATGGCGAGCGGTGCGAGGCCCTGCGGTCGCGAGGGCTCGGCCTCGTCGAACGCCTGAACGATGTTCTCGGTGGCGTCGCCGGCTGGTGCGGCGGACATTACGCCTCACCTCCGACAGGAGGGCGTGAGTCGGGTGACTGGACTTTGTTCCAGTAGTCGTCGATCGCTTCTCCGAGGTCGTCGTCGTCGATGCCGAGGTGGTAGTCGCAGGTACGGCAGATCTTCGGTTCGCCACGCGTCTGCCCCCACGACTGTGCCCCGCATTCCGGGCATTCCGGTGCTTCGGCATCGACGCGACTCGTCATCTCGTTCCAGAGATCATTCCGCCGGTCGAAGAGCGCCTGTTCGACCTCTGCATCCGTGATGCTCCGATACGTCGCATCGACGACGTCCTCCCACTCATCGATCAGCTCGTAGTCCTCCATCTCCACCGGCTCGCGGTCGGTGATAACTTGGAGGGGACTCCCGTCTGCCATCAGTCGGTCACCTCGAAACCGAGGCCGGCTGCCGTCTCCGGCACGTCGAACTCATCGGGCGTTTCCTCCGGGAGCGTCTCAGCGATATCGCCGACGTCCTCGGGCGTCGTGTCCTGGTACCGAAGCGTTGGTCGCACGGCGTCGAGGTGATCCGCGCCGGCACCGAGCACTCGCTCGCCGTATCGCGTCAGCGCGTACCCGTTGGTGCGCTTGTCGATCTCGCTCTTGTCGATGAGGCCATCCTCGACGAGTTCGTCGAGGTTGGGATAGAGACGGCCGTGGTTGATCTCTTCGCCGTACCAGTTCTCGAGGCGGCCCTTGATCGCGAGGCCGTACGGGGTTCCAGTCTCAAAGGCGATTGCTTTGAGGATGTCGCGCTGAAAGGCGGTCAGTCCGGTCCACGCGCGCCGTGGGCGTAGTTGCGTTGCTGTACTCGGGTCGTCGTCAGTGGGGTCATTCTTATGCCCCTGCTTGCCTGATTGCGTCATGGGTCGGTTCAAAACCCTGGGTAGGGTTCGACCCAGCCCGTCGTGGCTCCAACACGGCGGGTTTCTGCGCCCGCAAGGGCCGGGTCACTTGTCCCTTAGTTATACACTTACTAATAGCTTGCTAACGGAATACAATCATATTCTAACTGTATGCCGGTAGTTTCAAACGTAGTGCGTTCGTATGTTGATCCATCGGTACACATATGGCTACTACCGCCGCTTCTGTGGACGTGCGACGCGATCGTGCGGAGTGGATGCGCCCCATCGACGACGAGATCTTGGAGACGATCTACGACGAGGGGAATCTGACTCCGCAGGCTGTCGAGAACCTCGGCGTCTGTAGCCGTAGCCACGCCAGCGTCCGGCTGTCGCAGCTTCGGAAGTACGGACTGGTCGCCCGCGTTGCTGACACTGAAGGGCTCTACCGCCTTACCGACGAGGGGCGAGCATTTCTTAACGGGGAACTCGACGCCTCGACATTGAATGCGACTGAGTAGGCTCACGTTTCTGTAACCTCCACGGTCTCGATGTCGGTCGCGGCCCTCCCGATCGATTCGAGTAGATCGGCCGTTTGTTCGTAGTCGACCGGGATCTCCTGCCACGCGTCGCCGTCGGCGTTGAAACACAGCACGGTGACATCGGGCGGGCTGCCCTCGTCTCGAGAGCCGTTGTCCCACACGGCGAGTCCGTGGCCGTCGCGATTCTCGAAGACGATCTCGACGTGCGGGTTCTCGTGGACGTCCATATTGGTGACTGACAGTACCATCGTCAGGCCCTCGCGAGTCGCGACATCACGTCCTCGACGTAGGCGGGGACCTCGACGTCCGCCAGCTCGTCGTGACGATTCCACGACGTCACCACGTCGTAGTCGTTCCCCGTACTGTTCACGTCCAGGCGGAACCGCGGGCCGTCGACGACGTCGATCTCGACACGGGAGCCACCACCATCGAGCGGATTGAGTACGTCGACGGCGACCTCGTCACCCGTGTACACTTCGATTGTCTCTGCCATTGCACTCTCCACCGAGGGCCGAGTGGAGCATAAAAAGGGGCGCAGATTCCGGGTACGTCAGCGATGTGATGAAATCTTACCGCGGTTAGAGCTACGAATCGTTGTTCTCCTCGCTACTGTCTTCTTCGTCTGGTGGCCCCTCCTCGTCATATACACTTTCAAAAATCTTGGCGATGTCTGAGACTCGCTCGATGTCGGAACCTATCTCCATTTCATACTCTTGCCCGAACACATCGGCGACGCGCAGTGCAGAAATATACGCTTCAGAAAGCTGCTCAATATTCCGGTCGGAATCGATGGATGTTACTTCAATCCCATCGACGTTGCTATCCACTTCGGCGACGCGTTGGATAATGTAACCGACGATTCGCTCTTCGGAAGCAGATTGT
>NZ_BBJO01000010.1 GCF_000739575.1 Halobellus rufus
TATGTCGGGGTCAGCTGCAGCATACAGCCAGAACTGCTGATCATTGATTCGAATCATAGTTTCGTCAATCGCAACGTGATTCGGGCTTCGATCGTCTGCGGGCTGTAAATCGGCCTTCTGCACCCAGTCGTGAATTGCTTTACGGGATTGCTCGACACCCAACTCTTCGAGGACAGAGACGGTATTCGACAGCGACAGGCCCGCTAACTGCAATTGAATACCAAGCTTCATCGCAGGCTCGGGTGTCCGCTGTCGCTCCACAAAATCAAAGTCAATCCAGTCCGTGCATCCGCTGAGGCGGCTGATTTCTGGCATAGAGCACCAAGAAATCACACCGCCTCACTCTTCATCCTTAACTTAACACGACCCAGTTGGACACGGTCATAGCTTTCATTGCATCCTTAGTAGGACTATTGACGCTCACTCTCGGTATACACGGCGGGCCGAGATGGCTACATGGCTCGTGGGGATTCGTCCATCGAGGCCTGCTTAGTATTAGTGGTGTGGCGGTTGCATTCTTACCGACATTTACTAAAATGCTGTAGTTACGCTCCGTTTTGAAGTCATACCTAATTTAGCTTCTAGTTGCTCGCCTTGTTGAAGACAGGACGAAACAGAGTAAGTGATTACTCTCACTCTGGGAGGTTTCATCGATGGACTTCCGGATTTTATGATACGCATAGCTCACAAAAAGACGGTTATCGGCGGTTTAGGCCCTCCTTGACGCTGGATACAGTCGTGGTGCCACCTGGAATATTCCGGCTTGCACTGCAAATCTATGGTCGCTCCACGCGTGGACGCCACCCCTTGACCGTGAATGTCGTTGTACGCGCGATACCGGGACACGAGGCGATGGACGACCCAGTCTGTCAACGGAGCCGCCGCCTGCACCCTCTCCCAAGAGTGATAGCAAAGTCGGGTAGGCGCTGTATTTGCATCTAGTTCCACAAAATCTAAGCTGATCCACTCGAAATAGTCGATTGGGAACCTTAGCTGAACTAATCCGTTCCGTTCTGATATCGACAAATACTGCCGAATAGCCAGTTTTAAAAGGTGTACGTTAGGGACTCAAATCAATGAGTCAGTACTACTCAGAGGTCCGTGATGGAATGTGTATCGAATGGGACGTACCGATCGAGATGGACGACGAGGTGGTACTTCGTGCGGACGTCTACCGCCCACCGGAAGAAGGAAAGTACCCCGTCATCTTGAGTTACGGTCCTTATGGGAAATGGCTTCACTTTGAGGACGGCTATGTCCACCAGTGGGAACAGATGACCGAGGAATACCCAGACGTGGTCGCAGGATCGACCAACAAGTACCAGAACTGGGAGACGGTTGACCCCGAAAAGTGGGTACCCGATGAGTACGCAGTCGTCCGAGTTGACTCGCGGGGTTCGGGCCGTTCACCCGGATACCTTAACGTATGGTCCGATCGGGAAACCCGCGACCTAGAGCAGTGTATTAAGTGGGCAGGAGACCAGAATTGGTCGAACAATAAAGTCGGTCTCAATGGCATTTCCTACTATGCAATGAACCAGTGGCAGGTCGCACAACGTCGGCCCGAATACCTCGCAGCCATCTGTGCGTGGGAGGGGGCCGCTGACTGGTATCGTGACGCTGCTTACCATGGTGGAATATACTCAGGCCTCTTCCCGAAATCCTGGTATGATCGACAGGTGAAGACGGTCCAGAACGGGGTAGGCGAGAATGGTTACCGGAGCAGTTTGACCGGTGGGTGGGTATCCGGACCTGAGACGTTGTCTGAGGAGCAACTCGGCGCAAACAGGGTCGACCTTGACAACCACTGGGCGTCGAACAACCTCGCGACTGACGACTACTGGGCTCCCCGAATTCCGGACTTGTCAAGAATTGAAGTGCCGTTACTGTCAGCGGGCAACTGGGGAGGGCACGGTCTCCACCTCCGGGGGAACGTCGAAGGATTTACCCAGGCCACATCGACAGAGAAGTACCTTGAAATCCACGGCGGGGCCCACTGGACGGGGTTTTACACGGACTACGGTGTGGAGTTGCAAAAACGATTTTTCGACTACTATCTGAAGGACAAGGACAACGGATGGGAAGAACAGCCCCCAGTCCAACTTCAGATACGCTACCCTGGGGAGAAGTTCGAACAGCGCACCGAAGACGCGTGGCCGATTCCACGCACGGAGTGGACGCGGTACTACCTAGATGCATCGGAGGGACTCTCGCTGGGAGCTGAAGAGCCGACGGTGAAAGGGTCGATCACTTACGACGCGTTGGGCGACGGTGTGACATTCTTGACTGACCCATTCGAAGAGGAGACGGAGCTCACAGGGCCAATGTCAGCGAAGTTGTTCGTCGAATCCGACACGGAGGATGCAGATCTGTTTTTGGTTCTGCGGGTTTTCAAACCAGACCTAGAGGAGGTAGTGTTCAGGGGTGCAATCGATCCACACAAACCAGTGGCAAACGGATGGCTGCGCGCATCCCACCGAAAGGTAGATGAGCAAAAAAGCGAGCCTTGGCGACCCTACCACACTCACGATGAGATTCAGCCGCTTGAACCCGGGGAGATTTACGAGTTGGACATAGAGATCTGGCCGAGTTGTATCGTGGTACCGGAACGCTATCGTGTCGGTCTGTCGGTCCGGGGAACTGACTACGAGTATCCTGGCGACGTCGACACTGACAGTGGGCTTCCGGGGTATGAGTTCACCGGCTCCGGTCCATTCGTGCATATCGACCCGCGTGATCGTCCCGTTGAGACATACGGCGGTGACGTGACGATCCACACTGGTCCGGACCATCAGGCGTCCCTGCTTCTGCCAGTCGTCCCAAAGAAGGAATAGCAGAAACCTTACTATCGCACCCGTAATTGCCTACGCCGACCGTAGAGACAATCCTGGAAGCACGATCATCAGCGTGTGGGAAGAGTTCTCCCTATACTTAGAGGTTTTTGCTTACCTCTTAACCGACGAGAGTAGCGGTTGCTAGAGGTAGTCGTAGAATTGTGGACGAATCCAAGTGTTGGTACAACTACAGGAGGGACAAGAGGAAAGCTTTTTTTATGATGAAATAAAACCCCCAAACGAATTATGGTTGAGAATAACAATCCAGACGAATCGTGGCTAAACAACTACTCCCGTAGAGGTCAAAGTTGGATCCATGACAGGTTTGTGAAAGAAGGTGGGCTTGAAGCATTTTTCCCAGATTCGATACCTATGTGGATTGAGTGTGGGTATAAGATATCAGACCTCGAACGAGCATTCGAGAATGCCGATAGCGCTCGGGAAGGGATCGACGAATTGGTAAAAGTAGCAGACCACCTCCTCGCAGAGGCCAGAAAGAAAGAAGAGAACGGCCGAGAGTATGCAGCCGTAGAATACTATCATCGAGCCTCACTTTACTATGTTCGGGCATCATGGAGCATCCTAGACGACGAAAACGAAGACAAGCTCGACTGGCATAACAGGGGTCTCGACGCGTACAAAAAAGTGGCTGAACTGAATTCACAGTACGAGATTGAGAAGATCGACATAGATCTTCCTTTCCACTCCGAGCAGATGGCCGCCTATTTCCATAAATGCGGTCAGGAAGATGCGCCAACAGTCTTATTTGTCCCAGGGATGGATATGCAGAAGGAAGAGTTTCCCAACACACCAAACAATCGCTTCATAAATCGGGGGATGAACGTCCTAGCGATCGACGGACCAGGACAGGGAGAAACACGGCTCAGAGGTGTCTGCGACGACGAACCCGATAAATACCAACGAGCGGGTAGCGCCGCTGTTGACTGGCTAGCCGACCAACCAGAGGTCGACCCGAGTCGAATCGGCGTCGCTGGGTTTAGTATGGGGAGCTATTGGGGCCCCCGAATCGCTTACGAGGACGAGCGTGTTTCAGCTGTGGCTGTTGGTATGGGATGTTGGTACTCAAAAGACATACTCTTCAACCAAGCACAGCCGTTCTTCAAGAAGCGGTATATGTATATGGCCGGGATGGAGGATGAAGACGAGTTCGACGAGTTCGCTGAAGATATGACGTTATATGGTATCGCAGAGAATATCGACACCCCGATATTGATTATGCACGGCGAATACGATGAATTACAAACCCGCGAGCAGGCGAAATTGCTGTACAATAATCTCGCCGGACCTAAACAACTCCAACTCTACGAAAACGAATTCCATCCTATGGGAGGAGCAGGACCGGATCTTATGAACGATTTCGTCGATTGGTTCCCACAAGTATGGAGTGGAGAGATAGAAGACGATCACGCAGTAGCAAAACTGATGCCTGATTATCCGGTAGATTCCTATATACCATCCCCACGATTCGAATTCCTCTCCCAAGACAACCGTCCTTATTAGGCGAAACTCCAGTCTCGCCGAATCTGGACCTTCACACCTGTCCAAATTTTGTTCAATGTGCTCGGTTGGAATGGGTTCGTTACTACCCGGCTATAGTACTTCTTATACTACTGAATATACTCGTGATTGTCCTCTACTACAGTGCACGCTGGCAGATCATAGTCCGCTCCACGTGTTTTCGTAAATGTATTCCGATTCACCGGTTATCGTGGGGAGAATTTCTGCCCGAGTCTCATCTTCGTCCGCAATACGGAGAGCTTCCCAACTCGTCCCAAACCCATCCTCGGTGGTCCGGTCTTCAAATCGAATATAGATGGTGTACGCCGAGTAGCACCTTAGAGTCGAGATCTATTGCAGCGTACACCCAAGACAACACTCCGTTGATGCGGACAGCGGTCTCATCGACCGCGACCCGCGTCGGCTGCGCCGACGGCGGGTCAGATACGCTGTCAGCCAGCCGATGTACCCACTGCCAAACGGATTGGTGTGTGCGTTCAACGCCTAATTCAGCAAGAATTGTTGTTGTCTCTCTGAGCGAACAACCGGTCGCGTGGAGCCGGACGGCAAACGCCCTAACGGGCGTTGCCGTCCGCTCACGGTAGTGTTTAGTTTTGAGCCAGGTAGCAAATGCTTGGAGCCAATTTTCAGCAGTTTCAGGCAGTACGTGGCTAAAACAGTTGGAGAATGATGAAGTCCGACGCTTAAATTCTCGAAAAATTCGCTCGATGGCGTTCCGATTTCCATTACGTTCAGTTTGAAATCGTAGCCCAGCTCTGGCCAGTGCAGTTTGGAGGTGTTGAGCGCCATCGACCAGAAATACGGCGGATTCGATATCGTGTTTGTGGCGAAGTTCTCGGAGAAAGATCTCGGTTAATGCGGTCGTCGTTGTTGAAAATAGGCGTAAGTGGAGCAGTTCGTTTGTGTCGGGATCAGCGGCGGCGTACAGCCAGAATTGCTGATCATTGACTCGAATCACCGTTTCATCGACCGCAACGTGATTCGGATTTCGGCCCTCTGAGGGCTGTAGATCGGCTTTCTGCACCCAACCGTGGATTGCTTTGCGAGATCGCTCGACACCCACCTCTTCGAGAATCGAGACGGTATTCGACAGCGACAGCCCCGCTAACTGCAATTGAATACCGAGCTTCATCGCAGGCTCGGGTGTCCGCTGTCGTTCCACAAAATCCAAATCAATCCAGTCTGTACATCCGCTGAGGCGGTTGATTTTTGCCATAGACCAGCAGAAAATCACACCGCCTCACTCTTCATCCTTAACTAAACACGACCTCCCAAGGTACCGAAACCGTGGGGGGAATCGATGGGAAACTCGACGTGGGCTGACCGAAAGCCAACTTTTGTTGCCCAATCGACAAACATATAATCGTTGCTGGACAGGACGACTTGTGTATTGTTGTCGTCCCTATTGAATTTCCTCAACCTGACTCATCTCTACATAGTCTCGCCAGTCGGTAGGCATATACCCGAGTTCTGCTGAATCATCGATGAACTGCTCGTGGGCGGCGATTAACTCATCAGTTAGGTATGGCTCCGTCACGTAGCCGGGATCTTGTTCCCATGGAGCATACTTCTCGCCATAGATCTGAGTGAGGTCCCTGCCATCCATCCAGTCCAGATAGAAGCTTGCATGTCTTTCGGTTTTTTGTCCAATTAAATCCCCGATATTGTCCCACTCCTTAATTGTTTCAGCGTTCTCTCGCCGCCATTGGAAGGCTTCTTTGTATGCCTGCGCGATAGCGACGTATCCTTCACGGTGTTCCTCGAAGCTCTCTTGCCGGCAGGTGAATCCATTGAGCATCAGGGGTGCTTCGTAGAGCTCACTCGACATCTCAGCTAAAGTAAAGACAGGCCGAAGGTTGATCTCGGGCATAATGTGATCGATGTAACCAGGGATGTGAGGACCCGTGCTCCCGAGGTCAACATCTCCCCTCGCAAGAAGTTGGGGTATTGCGGCTATTTCCGTATTTTGCATTTGATAAGGGACCTCCTCATCCGGGCCGAACGGTATTCCCCACTCATTGAACAGACGTATGTAGAAGGGGACATCACCTTGCCCCCATCCAAGAAATGCGAAGGATGCGTTTTCTTCGGCGAGGGCCTGCATGGTTTCTTGTGGCCCGCCTGTTTCCTCAACAGTGTACGGAGAATCTGCATTCAGATGAATTCCGATAACGTACTTGATGCTTGCGCCGAACGTGGTAGATTTTATGCCTTGGGCGTCTGCTATTCGAACCGCTTCCATCGCGTTACCCGTCATCATATCCACGTCGCCAGACGCATACAGGGTTGGTCCGTCCCAGGTGCCCTGTAATTCATAGTCGTATCCGGCTTCGTCCATATGCTGCTCGAGAAGCCCGGTTTCTTCGAAGTGCTGGGCGACTATTGCGTAAATCCCCGTTGGTGCATATGAGAGCGTGAGCGTCGGTCTTTCGGTCTGGCTCGTGGTGGTTGTGGTCCCGCCGCTGGACTGTCCATTGCTATCGGTCGATTGGTCAGTGTCGTCCGCCTCACCGTCCTGCCCGCTGCAGCCGGCTAATCCCACTCCCAAACCGACCGCGCTGGACTTTAAAAACACTCTTCTCGACGATTGACCATCGGTATCGGTTGACATACGGTGAGGGTAGGATGGAGGGTATTTATAATTAATGTTTGCTGGCCAACCAGTGTTTAGTCAAGCGTGAAAAGCCAGGGGGAGAACTTACTAGTCCCTATGCAGAAATCGCCCGCCTCATCCAAGGGTGTCAAGGTTAGAGCGTGGCATTGTGGAGAGCGGCGAAGGCTGTGACCCACGATCTGGTTGAGCTGGCGGTGCTGTGGAAGGGAAATCGGTGGTAAAAGCGTCTGGTTCGGTATTTGAAGATCCCGAACCACGCCTCGATGAGCGACCGATTTCCCCACTTTTCACGCTCGTATTCGCAGTCTAAACGTTCGAGCGGCCAGTCGTACCACGGGCCGCGGTCGGCCCGCACCAGCGGGCGACCGCGGCACTGTTCGAGAACGTCTTTCAAAAATAGTAACTCATCGAGGCTTGATCGACCGGGAGAGACCTCGACGGTCCAGCTGTGACCGTCGAGTTTCCCTGTCAGCTTATGTTGTATGACTCGACTCCACCCTTTCGAAAGTTCCTACTGAATCGTCTTTCCCCACCGGATGATCGGGACAACGTAGGCGTAGTTGTGCGCTTGGAGGAGAGTGAGACACTTGCTGTCGTAGAATCCACGATCAAGGTAGACGGCCTTGACTCCGGTGTCAAGGCCGTCGAGAACACCGAGAAACTCAGCAAGGACGCTGCTGGCGGTGCGCCGTCTCGAAGACGGCGACACCGCCAGCGTGTATTGCTTGTTCTTCACACGCGCGTAGAGTGTGGCGTAGGCGTGGAACGCGGTGGTTCCGCGCTTGGCTTCGGAATAGTAGAGGCCGTCTGTGTCGTCTTCGTCACCGTAGTAGGGCCGCAGGTGGAGGTCCACGCAGACCTCCACCTGCTCGGGGAGCAGTTCGACGATGTCTCGCCGAAGAAGCGTGTTAGCGACTCGTTCGGGCCGTTCCGGCTCGAACTTCGTCCGCAGATGGTAGAGGATCGTATTCGCAGGCGGTGAGTTCTCACGATTTCTTGTACAGATAGCGTATGAATGAGAAACGAGTTCGAATGTCAGACGACGAGTTGCGATCAGTGACGCGAGACGATATCGTTCACGAACTCAGCCGGGAGTTCGTCGAGTCAACGAACGTCTACGACTTCATGGAGACGTACGATATCGACGACTACGACGAGTTGATCGCCCGAACGACAGGCGACGTCGAAGGCGTTGAGGCATCGGGCGTCGACTGGTTCTGGGATGCGGTCGTCGACTATCTCGACATCGAGTTCTACCGGGAGTACGAGACGGTCCGCGATGACTCCGACGGCGTCGCGTTCACCGAGTGGTACCCCGGCGGGACGATCAACATCGCGCACAACGTCCTCGATAGATACGCCGCCGACGGGAGCGAGACGCGAGACTCAGTCGCCTGCATCTGGGAGGGAGAGGACGGCGAGGTTCGCGAGATCACCTATCACGAACTCGCACGGCAGGCGAATCGGGTCGCCAACGAACTCGAGGCTCACGACGTCGACGTCGGAGACACCGTCGGCCTCTATATGCCGATGGTTCCGGAGGTGATATCGATCCTCTACGGCTGTTTCAAGGCGGGTGCGATCGCCGTCCGGATCTTCTCCGGGTTCGGCGTCGACGCGACCGCGACCCGGATCGCCGATAGCGAATGTACGGTACTGTTCACCGCCGACGGGTTCCGTCGGCGCGGCGAACCGGTCTCTCTCAAGCCCGCTGCGACGAGGCGATCGAGCAGGTCGGCCAGGTCGAACACACGATCGTCTACGACTGGCTCGGCTCGAGCGAGGTTGAATGAGAGGGCGGCGTCGAGATTCCGTGGGACGACGACACCGATCACTGGTGGCACGACAGCGTCGCGACGCGTTCGGACGAGTACGACACGCGGGAACTCGATGCGAATCGGGAGTCGATGCTGTTGTACTCGTCGGGAACGACCGGGCGGCCGAAGGGAATCGTCCACACCCACGCCGGCGCGCTCGTCCAGGCGGCGAAGGAGGTCTACTTCGGATTCGATCTCAAACCCGGGGATCGGTTCTGCTGGGTTTCGGATATCGGCTGGATGATGGGCCCGTGGACGCTGATCGGGAACCATGCCTTCGGCGGGACGATCTTTGTGTACGAGTGAGCACCGGACCATCCTGAACCGGATCGCTTCTGGGAGATGATCGACCGCCACGAGCTGACGCAGTTCGGGATCTCACCGACGGCGATTCGGGCGCCTCGAAAACAGGGCGACGAGTGGCTGGAGGGGCACGACCTCTCGTCGCTTCGGCTGCTCGGTTCGACCGGAGAACCGTGGGATCTCGAGTCGTGGCTGTGGTTCTACGAGAACGTCGGCAGCGACGAGTGCCCGATTATCAACATATCAGGCGAGACTGAGATTATGGGCTGTTCCTCATGCCGATGCCGATCCAGCCGCTTAAACCCTGTTCACTCGGCGGTCCGGGACTCGGGATGGACGTCGACATCGTCGACGGATCCGGCGAATCGATCGCCGACGATCACGAGCGGGGTTACCTCGTCGCCCGAGACTCCTGCCCGTCGATGACGAAGTCCCTCTGGAGCGGCGACGATTACTCTCTGGTCTTGAGATACGGCGAAGGGCTGACCGTCGCCTGAATCTCCGTTTCGGTATGGCGTTCGATCGCCGAATTCTCGGATTTCTCGTCGCCCCATACCAGCGTGACTTCGGTCCCCGGCTCGGCGTAGTCAGTGTCGATGACGCCGATAGAGAGTACCGCCCGTTCGCTGGAGAGATATCCCTGGTCTTTCGAGAGCCCGACTATTTCACCGTCTTTCTCGATGCGGTCGTACTGTGCGACGTTCCACCGGAAGCCGGGATCGGGCATCTCGAAGAACTTGTTGGTCTCTCCGTCCTCGAACAGCGACGCGTACATATCCACGACGTCCTCGGCGTTCCAGACGAACGTCACTCGTTCTCGCCGCGGATTGTCGACGGTCTCTTTCACCGCCTCTTTGCCGACGAAGTCGTGGTCGAAGTCGATCAGGTGTTCGTAGCCCAACTCCACCGGATTGAGATAGTAGTCGGTGATGTCGTCGGCGTAATAGCTCCCACCGACGATCGTGTTCGCCTCAACGCTCGCAACTTCCAGCCTCTCGCGATAGTCGGCCAGGTCCTCATGGCCGTAGATCGCCGGCGTGAACGACGCGATCCACCCGATCTCTATCGCCAAGGTCTTGTAGCTTTTCGAGCCGAGTTGTCTGATCCCGTGTTCTTCGCCCGCGTCCATAATCGCGTTTTTGACCGCCTCGTGGTGTTCGAACGGACCGGAGATCTCCAGGCCGTACGAGCCGCCCATCCCGTGGCCCAGCGCGTACATTTCCGTGCCCTCGATCGTCAGCTCTGCCATTTCGAACAGCCCGATATCGGGGAGTGATCTCTCCGTGACCGCCTCTAAGACGGCCTTTGCGTTCGGCCCCTGCACCTGGAAGCGGAACTCTCTGGGCAGATCCTCCGACATCGGGTTGTTCCCGGTCTCGACGGTCACGTCGTAGTCGCCAGTTTCGGCGTTGTACTCCAGCCAGTTGGAGACCATTCCCGCACCCGTGATGACGAACTCTTCGTCATCGATGTGATAGAGTGCGCCGTCGCCGATGACGTAGCCGTCGGGATTACAGCAGACGATCTGTTTGGCCTGTGGCGAGTCTCCGATTCTGAGGTCCTCGAAGCCGTTCACCCCAAAATCCGAGAACAACTCGACCGCGTCCGGTCCTTCGAAATAACGGTTGTCCATATGGAAGGACATATCCCTGAGCGACACGGCCTCCCGGATCGCACGCTGTTCTTCGATCCAGTTGGTGTACTCGTCAGGCTGGGTCCAGATGAAGTCCCCCGGCGGCATGTCTTGATTCCGGAGAAACTGGATAGGGTTATCGTGTGGTTCTAATACGTCCTGCAAGCTTGGTACGGGCATAGCTCAAAATAAATATTTAGTGATGCATAAGTACTAGTATCTCACTGCTTTCGTTCGTTCTGGGAGACTTCCGCGACGTCGAGGTCGTCGACAATCGGCAGATTGAGCTGCGAGGGAAGGTCGGGTCCAGTGTGGATGATGGCCTCCAGTTGTGGCGGCGCGTCCTGGGCCGCGATATACTGCGTTACACAGAGCGCCGAAACGCCGCTCATGCCGACGCGACCGGTACACCACGGCTGGTCTTCCATCCACGCCATAGCGTCTTCCCACCGCCCGTGGGCTGGTTTCGGGTCGGTCGTGTTCTCCTCGGACTTGCCCTGCCCCGGCGTATCGATGATAACGACCGCGTAGTCGTTCGGCATCCAGAAGCCAGGATCGGTCGCCTCGAAGGGTGTTTGATCGGAGGTCGCTACTCGCCCCATATACTAGCCGGGAATGTCGGTGAACTGTTCCCACTGGTCGTTGACATCGGACACGTAGGGGGTCATCGTCGTGACCACCGGGAATTCACCGTCCGTGTCCAGGCGGAAGACCCTCGACCGCAACTCGATGCCGTCGCGCATCTCGATGAACTCTTCCTCGACGAGTACGTCCTCCGGCAGTGGCGTGTGTTCTAGTTCGAAGCGGCTCTCGCTCATCCATACTATAGGTAGCTCATGAGGCAAGTCGACCTCAGAGCTCGACCGGACCGCCGGTGGCTAACCCAGCTGTATCTCACCCTCTTTCACTCGGAGCATATCGACGAGGCGGTGATGGTAACGTCGGATCACAAAGAGCAGGAATCAGTGATACTGTTTCGGATCACGGGACGGTCCGGATGATGAGTTCGACCTGTCCACATCGTCACCGGTACACGCGGTAGACGTGAGCCGGATCGGAGACACGACGTTCGCAGTCCGACTCCGCATAGCCCACGAAGGGACGTTCGGTACCAACGTGGGTCCACTCTTGGAACATAATGTCGTACTCGTCCCCTCTATCGTCTTCCGGGAAGTGGAAATCCGATACCGGCTGGTCGGCTCTGATGCGGCAATCAGCGCAGTGGTGAACGAGTTTCCTGACGAAACTCGGCACGAAGTCCTCCGAATCACTGGCGTTATCGCTGGTCAAGCGGGAGTTCTCGACGTATTAACCTCGAAGCAGCGCTACGTCGTCGAGACGGCGCTCCGACTTGGCTACTACAACCGTCCCCGACAGTTGACGCACGAAGATATTGCGTCTGAGTTAGACTGTGCACCATCTAACGTGAGCACTCACCTTCAGCTAGCTGAGTCGAAACTGATTAGAGAATTGTTCACCGTCTGGACGAATCATACCTGAAACTGATTTCGCCGATCCAGATAAGACACATTGCGTTCTGCCAGCGGTGTCGGGGAGAGTTTGCCCTCCGGGATTCACAGCGATTCGATTCGTTCGGTGGCCTCTAGATACGCACGAACCCGTTCTCTGACCCACGCGACAGCCTCTGAAGTGTCATTGCGGATAGTGACCGTGATCTTCCCGTCCGAATGCGAGCGGAAGATCGCGTACGAGCAGGCCGGTGTCTCGAGAGGAATGTAGCCAGCCGGGGTTACCACGACCACGTCAGCGAGCGGACCCGGGACGATCAGCGAGACGGTTCCGGCTTGGTTCTGGAATTGAAATGCGACGGGGAGTTCCGGTGGACTCGCTGGCGAGTGCCTTCCCCGTGATTATCGCCGTACGTGGTCCGAATCGGCGACCGCGTTACTCGTCCATCCGAGACCGGTCGGACAGTTCGACGATGTTTCCGTCGGGATCGAACATGTACGCGACCCGGACGCCCTTCGAGAGCGTAACCGGTTCGTAGAGGAACTCGATGTCGGCGGCCAGTTCCTCGTAGATTTCGTCGATGTCATCGACCTCCAAGCAGAAGTGAGATGCACCGGTATCGTTGTTCGAAACCCCCTCATTTGCGTTCGTCCCTTCTGGAGAGCGGTATTCAAGCAATTCGACCTGGCATCCTCCAGCATCAAGGAAGACAACTTTGACTTCCGGATTATCGACGCCGACAAAGTTACTAAACTTCCGACCATCCTCCGTGTCAGGCTCAATCAGTCCCTCCGAGACGATCTCAAGACCGAGTGTATCCCGATAGAACGACAGTGCTTCTTTCATATTCGACACAGTGACGCCGTAGTGGTGGGCAGTACCAATCATATTTAATGTACACGTGGTAAGTTTCTTGGGGTGATGTTTATACTTGTGATTCTTCCTCAGATCGAACTACTCGATGGCTAAGCGTACCGATCCCATCGACCTGGAGTTCGATCGTGTCGCCTGGATCGATCCAGCGATTTTGATCCATACAACAGCCATCAGGGAAGGTCCCTGCACCGAGTACATCCCCAGGCTGGAGCGGTTCATCCTTGGAGGTGTGCTCGATAATTTCACCCCAGGAGTGGTACATATCCGAAAGCGTCGCAGTCGTCCACTCCTCACCGTTTACCAAGGCACGCCCCTCGGCACTATGAGCGTCAAAGTCCTCAGTCGGCACGATGTAGGGACCAAATCCGTTCGCGAAGTCTTTGCTCTTCGCAGGGCCGAGCGGCATCTCTATCTCCCTAAACAACAACTCCCGTGCCGTGAAGTCGTTGAAGATCGTGAATCCGAACACGTGCGAAAGTGCATCGTCTGAATCAATGTTTTGTCCCGGCTCACCGATGATCGCAGCTACCTCGAACTCAAAGTCGAGTTTCTCTTCCCACGATGGCCAGTGCACATCCGCTCCGGGATCCACAACCGTGTCGTGATTAGTCTTGAAGTACACAGGGATATCATACCACACATCGGGTTTCTCAACGTCCGTGGCGTGTTCCTCGAAGACAGTATAGTCTCGGATGAAATTAGGTCGAGGAAGAGGGCTTCGGAGACGAACTTCGTTATGATTATATCGGATCCGTGCGCCACTTGGCCCGCAAACATCGGATTCAAATTTAGCATCCAACACCTCCCGGACGGCTTCGATCGCGTCGTCGCCCGTGCGGATGAAATCGAGCATATCCGACGGTGCGATCACGTCCGCACGATCGCCCGGACGTGATTTCCCCTCGTCTGCGAGCACTCGTGCGTAGCCGGCATTCACGTCTAGAAGCGCCGAACCGTCGACGACACCCACTCGAGTCTGGGGCCCAAGATCTGTGTGTACTTCGAAGGTTGCGAGTTTCATCGACATACAACCCTCCGCAGTTGCCGCTGGCCGACTGTTTCGACGTACAGGTCGGTAGAACCTCCTCTTCCACTTGCTACTTCACGTGGCATACGCTAACGAATGTTGAAGGAGATGACTTAGTCTTTTCCCTCAAGAAAAGTTTAGTTGAGTGATAGGTGAGTAATTGTCACCGAAACAATCGGTAGTTAGACAGGTTCTCAGGTGATTCTGGCGACCGAGTCACGTGGTCTTTAATGCATCTCGATTGAATGGCCGCCGACTAGCTCGGTGTGAATGTCAAGATCCCGTCTATTGTCCGGTCCGCAAAGCCGATTCCCCAGTGTCCGACGACATCGGCAAAGCGCGTTACCAATATCATCTTTTTTAATATAGTTAAAGAAGTGTGGTGAGCACTCTAAAATGAGGTTCGGTTGACCGTAAGAAATACAATAAATGCTTGATATTGTATTATCCTATGGTGCTAGAGACAGTCAACCCAGCCACTGGCGAGCTACTGAAGGAATATGATGAGGATACCACGAGCGACGTTGAGAAGAAGCTAGAGACAGCAAATGAAGCCTTCCAAGAGTGGCGAAAGCTTGATATTGGCGAACGTCAAGTCGTCGTTAAGCAAGCGGGCGAGATTCTGCGGGAGAATGTCGATGACTACGCTCGACTCATTACCGAAGAGATGGGGAAACCGATTACTGAGGCGATTGCTGAAGTGAATAAATGCGTATGGGTGTGTGACTATTATGCGGAGCAGGGCGCAGAACATCTTCAGAGCGAACGGATCGGAACAGAACCGGAGGCCAAGACCTACGTCACTCACGAACCGCTCGGTCCGGTATTGGCGGTGATGCCTTGGAACTATCCATACTGGCAGGTGTTTCGGTTCGCCGCACCGGCGCTAGTTGCGGGCAACGTGGGCGTCTTCAAACATGCTTCCAACGTCCCAGGATGTGCACTTGAAATAGAAGCGATATTCCGTGAGGCGGGCGCACCTGAAGGCGTTTTTACGTCGTTGCTTGTTGGTTCCGACCGTGTCCAGGATTTGATTGAGGACGACCGGATCCGCGCTGTCACGTTGACTGGGAGCGAGGGAGCCGGTCGTGCGGTCGGAGAAACGGCCGGCCGCTCACTCAAGAAATCGGTCCTTGAACTCGGGGGAAGTGATCCGTTCATTGTCCTGGACGACGCTGACATTGACAAGGTCGCGGAGAAGGCGACCGAAGCGCGTAGCCAGAACTCCGGGCAGTCCTGCATCGCAGCCAAGCGCTTTTTGGTTCACGAAGATGTCTACGAGGAGTTTATCGATGCGTTTGTTCAAGAGACCGAATCTCTGGATGTCGGCGCTCCACTCCAGCCCGAGACCGATGTCGGTCCACAGGCGAGAGCGGGGCTATTGGAGGAACTCCACGAGCAGGTGGAGGCCAGCATTGAAGCTGGTGCAGATGTTGTTATCGGTGGTGAGCCCCTCCCCCGTGAGGGGAATTTCTATCCCCCGACTATTTTAACCGATGTGCCGGCAGACTGTCCAGCCGCATATGAGGAACTCTTCGGGCCTGTCTCAGCTGTATTCGAGGTCAGCGATGAGGCCGAAGCAATTGCAAGTGCCAACGATTCCCGGTTCGGGCTCAGTGCGACAGTATGGACCGAGGATCGTGAGCGTGGCGAACGGATCGCGAACGAACTCGAAGCCGGGATGACGTTCGTGAATGCCGTCGCGAAGTCCGACCCACGTCTCCCCTTCGGTGGTATCAAAGACTCTGGATATGGGCGAGAACTCGCTGCAGACGGTATCAAAGAGTTTGTCAACCGCAAGACTGTCTGGATTGAGTAACTGAGTTCCCGATGTGGGAGGGGCTATTACCAACCCGGATGATTTGTCAGTAGGAGCGAGGTTGTCTCGTATCTCATAACGGTTTACCGAACGCGATCAAGCAGGTATCGCGCTCGTGAGTAGAGTTGGCTGATTATGGACGCAATTGATGATGGCCACCATCGACGAGCAGGTTATGACCCGTGATGTACCGGGCATCCTCCGAAGCAAGAAATCTAACGGCGTTTGCGATATCCTCAGGCTCGCCGATGAACGGAGTTGCGACGCTCTGAAGGAAGTCATCCCAGCCGTCGTCACCCATTGAGGCGAGCCGAGCAGTCTTAATTGGGCCCGGACAGATGGCATTAATGGTCACGCCCTCTTCGCTGTAATCGACAGCAAGCTGTCGGGTAAGGTTCGAGATGCCACCTTTCGTAGCGCAGTACGACGGTCTGTTTGGAGCACCACTGAGTCCGCGTTCAGATGATATATTGACGATCCGTCCACTAGGACTCTCGGACAAGAAGGGTAACGCGTGCTTCGAACAGAGGAAAGTTCCAGTAAGGTTGACCCCAACCACTTTCTTCCAATCCTCCAATTCCGTCTCCGTTGCTTTGTTCCGGCCGGCAATTCCAGCATTGTTGACGAGGACGTCAAGTCGTCCAAATTCATCGATCGTCCTTTTAACTAGGTTGACGACATCGTTCTCTAGTGCAACATTCGTCTCGTGATATATTGCCTCCCCCCCGTCCTCTCGGATCTGTTCGGCGGTGGTTCCCTCCTCACTATCAAGTCGGGTATCTTCAGTAATATCCGCGACGACAACTGACATTCCTGTATCGGCGAGTTTCAGAGCGATTGCCCGACCGATACCTGTCGATGCGCCAGTAACGATTGCTACTCTGTCTGTTGACGACATAGCGTCAGCCAGTTCCGAAGCCAGTTTAATAAATGTACGTTTCGGTTACCCAACTGCTCTCGATACATATTTCAACCTGCTTAACAATTACCTCACTTGGGACAGGGTCTTAGCGGACCGGAATATCCTGTCCTGTGTTAGGTAAAAACGCGAACGGCCCGGGAAACCGTTCCCGCTGACAGGCGGTATGCCGTTTAGCACCGTGACAATGACGGCAATATGGTTTTCAAGAGCTTCCAATATAAATATTTGTTTAAGAATCCTTGACAGATTTTGATCGAACCGGTCTCAAAACCTTCCTACAGCCGCAGTCTGCCAGCGAATCAAAGAGTTACAATCCATCTCAATATCGCCAGTTATTCTGGAATTGATTGTAAGGCCATCTATGTCATAACAAAGTCTACTCCAACTGCATTTCAGATGGATTCATTAGGTAGAGTTCGTTTATTATAATAAATAACTGTATGAAAATAGCCTCTATTTCAACTATTGAAACAATACTATGATGATATTCTTGGTAGGTGAATACTGGATGGATTATTTACATATACTCGAGGCCCCACCGCTTTCATTACATTTCTATATTTGTAACCCTTTATATGTATATTTGAAAATAAGCCTGAGTCATCGTCATCATTTGACTGTCAATGTCCTTCAAATTCGTTTCACAAACTGAACTAACATTTTAAATATGGGTTATTACACAATATTACACATATTGAACAAGGTAATGGAAACGGTTGGTGCTCGCCCGCTCCTCCCGTTTTTCTGAAAATATCTCTGTTAATGCTCTATTCTAGTCTCAGAGAATCGTACACGTAGCGGATCCCATAATTCCAAGCAGTCGCGACAATCGTGGAGGGAGCCATTTCAGGTTTAGCTGTCTCCAAATTCGTTTTACTCACTCTCCATCCCAATTTGGACACACCCCGCTGGAGTAGAAAAAATGATAAATCGTGGTATCGAATAAAGGGTATATGGAAAAACCCCATTCTGCGCTGGAGGCTGTCAATATTCTCGCCGAGCGTTATGGAATGCTTGTCGAGCTGGCCGAACAGCCAGCCACGCAGGCAGAGTTAGGGAGACGGACCGACGTCTCCAGACCAACAGCACATCGTGCAATTAGAAAATTTGAAGAATTCGGAATGGTACGGGAAAACGATGGTACTTACGAGTTGACGGAGATTGGGCAAGCATTTTTGACACACCATAAGGAATATTTAGAGAAGGTCGATCAACTTTGCCAATTAGAGGTTGTCCTGGAACAGTTTTCAGATATCTCGCTTAATGCACCGATACTGGACGGAGCAGTCATTAATTACAATAATTCAATTGGAGGCGACGCAGCTGCGTATGATAACAAGGAGATAATTGAGAACTCACTGCGGGTCTATAGCGTCCTTGACGGGGTGTCGTCGAGCTACTTTGAGGTTCATTCAGGCGATTCACCTCATGAGGAGGTGATTCGGATTCTCCCAGATGAATACGCCGATTCCATCATCGATGCCTACCATAACCCATTAAATGAACTGCTCAATAGTGATTTTTTCAATCTATACCGGACTAGTGAACCCGTTCCATACACTATTACGGTTGCCGAGATGCCGAACACCTCGTATGCGATTCTTCTCTCACATTCAGACGGAAAGATTAATCTCAACGTGCGCAATGACAATCCAGAGGCGGTCGCGTGGGCTAAAGAACGGGTTCTCGAGTATTTGGAAACCGCCAAACGTATTGAATCAGTGTGAATTCCCGAAGGTAAGCTAACCCACATCTAAAGCGGTGAGTTTCCGCGCTAGTACCGTTATGACTTTTTCTATGAATCACTGAGACAGCGATTGATCGGATCAGCATCTATTTACTGTCGGTCGGGTCTCAATCCAACGTGGCCAATTGGCGATGCGTTCTCGGTAGCAGTCAGTCGCAGGATGCGGAAATCAGTCTCATATACTGATCGACCAAATACGACGCGGATGGGAATGATCACGATCCTGACCCATTAGGTACACCCGTTCGCACCGTTAAGCGCGGTGGGTACGCCCGGTGAGTCAACGTACTCTTTGGCAAGGTCTCAGCAAACCCAGGCGAGCGGTCGGGCCATTACTACATTCCCCAGACTGAGTCCATTTCCCGGTTGATTTGATTAATTTTCTCTATGAGAGCTTCCCAAATTGCCATCATTTGGCTACAAAGCGAGGCATCCTCGCCTGTTTAGGTCTCGTGGGGGTCCTCGGTGACTTCTAGAGCTACAAGGGGAGTGTAGTCGATGCCGCCGTTGAGGCTCTTGCCGACAATACAGCCCTCGTCGTAGACTGACAAGCAGCGTTCTGCCTTCTCTTGATATCTTGGAGTGGTGTGGAGAACCATCTTGACGGTGATATGGTCGATCCGCAGTCCAGTGTTCGATGGCATTTCCTCGGGCATCTCGTCGGTGCGGCTGTACTCGTCAATCACTGCTTCGCACACAATGCGGTAAATCTCGACGTCCTTCTTTTCAAGACACTGGTTCAGAACCGAGGCCTGACAGGAGGCGAGGCTGAGAAGCAAGAAATCAACTGGCGCGGGATGTTCGTCCTCCCCCGCCATTCCCTTCGGGAAGCCACGTTGGTTCGTCTGTCTGGACCGTATGCTTGTCGCGAAGTGTGGCTGTCTTGTACTTGTCGTCGGGGGTAAGGGTCAGTTCCGCAGTGAATTTCTCTTGCTCTCCCATTTTACTATTTGGTAGTGATGCCACCTAAATAATAATTTTCCTCGTTAAAACCCAGACTGTGTCAGCAGTTATCAGAGAAAATATTATATAGGAAGTTTGTGTGTCTAATATTAGTATGAAGCCAGCATCAAATGAACGGAACTTGCCCTTCGATTTCGGTGCTCATATTCACCCTAAAAGTGTTCTTCCCGATCTCCCCGAGGGATTATCAGCTGTATTAGGGGATAGGCATCACGACATCGACAAACTCGTCAAATGGTTCGAATCTGCGGGATACGGTGGAGCAGCATTGTCCCAACCCATCTATATGGGTCATAGGAATCTCGATCTAGTTCAAAAAGCAAACGATGTACTACTTGAACAACTCGAAGATTACAATCATTTCTTCGGATTAGCTGCCATACCGACAGCTGCAGGTGGTGAAGTAGCTGCAAAGGAATTCAAACGATGCCTTAACGAAGGCTATAGCGGCGGGGCCATCGCAACCAAGAGTGATGGAATCGAACTCCACGATGAGGAGGCGGAACCGATTCTAGAAGTAGCCAATCAAACAGGTGCACCTATTCTGGTTCATCCCAAGCTCGACGACTCGCTCCATCCAGACGTGCTTGGAGATAAGTATCGACTCAACGCAGTCTTTGGCCGAGAAACAGCGCTTTCCGAGAGCATCTTCAAGGTCGTACACGACGGAATCCTCGACCAATATCCAAATCTTAATCTAGTTTACCATCACCTCGGTGGGAACATCCCCGCTATGATGGGACGAATTCACCTCCAATTAGATGAAGGCCGGTGGCCCGGCCAAAAACATATCAAGAACTTCGATGAATTCAAGCAGCAAGTTGAGAATCGGGTGTACCTCGATACATCGGGCTTTTTCGGATATCAAGCTCCGTTGCGGGTGGCGTTAGAACAGATGCCGGTCTCCCAAGTCCTTTTCGGAACGGATGCTCCCTATGAGCCAAGGTCAAAATCTGAATTGCAAAAGTTTGCCACCAGTGTCAGAGAGGTCGCGCCACGTTCAGATGCGCAGAAAATTTTGGGAGAGAATGCCTTAGATCTATTAGTGAATACGTAGAGGGTTCATATTACCCCACAGTAGATTACCGGGTGCAATCATTCAGATTGAGCCTCCGTTCCTCGCTCCCGATCATCAGGATGTCACCTACACTGATGAAGCGCCTGAAAACCCGGTATTTCGACAAAGCCAGGGATTCTCGCTGACCGGATACTCCTCGAAAGAATCAATAAGGCGGTTAATGCTGAAACCACTAATCCCGAATCGTGACCTCCCGGTCCTCATCTCTCAAATAAGGTCTGTTAGCGATATTTATATACATCTATGAGGAATCACAAATTTCCCTTGTATGAGTCAATGCAACACAGAAGGTCGTAATGGAATGTGTATCGAGGGGACGTATTAATCAAGATGGACGACGAAATGATACTTCGGGCAGATGTCTACTGTCCACCGGAAGAAGGCGAGTGTCCAGTCATCTAGAGCTACGGTCCTTATGGGAAATGGATTCACTTTGAGGACGGCTATGTCCACCAATGGAAACAGATGATCGAAGAAAAACCAGACGTGACCGTGGGTTCGACGAATAAATATAAGAACTGGAAACAAATGACCCCGAAAAAATGGGTAACAGATGGATACGCAGTCGTCTGAGTCGACTCTTGAGGGGCGGGTCGTTCACAGGTATAGCTTGAGTGTGGTCCAAACGAGAAACCCGCGACCTAGAGCAGTGTATTAAGTGGGCAGGAGACCAGAATTGGTCGAACAATAAAGTCGGTCTCAATAGCATTTCCTATTACGCAATGAACCAATGGCAGGTTGCACAACGTCAACCTGAACACCTCGCAGCTATGTGTGCGTGGGAGGGGGCCGCTGACTGGTATCGCGATGCAGTTTATAGTTGGATTTTCTCAAGTATCTTCCCGAAGGCTTGGTACAATCGACAGGTGAAGACAGTTCAGAACGGAGTTGGGAAAATGGTTACCGGAGCAGTTTGACCGGTGGGTGGGTATCCGGTCCTGAGACTAGTATGAAGAGCAACTCAGTGCTAACCGGGCCGCTCTTAACAACCACTGAGTGTCGAACAAACTCGCGACTGACGACTAATAGGCTCCCTGAATTCCGGAATCCAGGCGTGCGATGAAGCCCGGTATTCAACTGCAGTTGGCGGGACTATTAACGAATACCGTCTCTCTCCTCCAAAAACTGGTTGTCGCTAGATCTCGTAAAGCAATCCTAGACTGGGTGCAGAAGGCTGATTTACAGCCATCTGAGGGTCGCAGCCCGAATTATATTGCGGTTGACGAGACCGTGGTTCAAGTCAATTATGAGAAATTCTGGCTATACGCAGCCGCCGATCCCCACACAAACGATCTGCTTCATCTGCGGCTGTTTACGACGATAACGATCGCCTTAACGAGATTTTTTCTGTGTGAACTCCGACAGAAACACGATGTCGAATCCTCCGTGTTTCTTGTTGATGGCGCTCAACACCTCCAAACCGCGCTAGCCAGATCTGGGCTCCAATTTCAAACTGAACGAAATGGAAATCGGAATACCATAGAACGAATTTTCCGAGAACTCAATGGACGAACGTCCTCCTTCTTAAATCGTTTTAGCTATGTTGAGCCTCAGACCAGCGAAAATTGGCTTCAAGTGTTTGCTGCCTGGCTTAATGCTCTAAACTAAACACCACCTTGGAAAAGGCGAAAAGATATTATCGGAGCGTTCGGTACATAGTGACGTGACATATGATTGACGGTGGCCCAGAATATCATTCAGTAGTCCACGAGCCTGACAGTGAATTCGTCAAGTCGACAAATATCTACGAATTTATGCAGGCCCACGACATAGAAGATTACGAGGAGCTGATCAAGCGTACCACCACCGAAGTGGATGGAGTGAACCCGTCAGGAATCGAGTGGTTTTGGGATGAGGTGATCGACTACCTGGGCATCGATTTCTTCAAGGAGTACAGCCAGGTGCGTGACGACTCCGACGGCCCGCAGTTCACCGACTGGTACCCAGGCGGCCGGCTCAACATCGCCTACAACGTCCTCGATCGATACGCCGACGACGACAGCGCAAACCGTAATAGGGCCGCGATCATCTGGGAGGGCGAAGACGGCGAGGTTCGAGAGGTCACGTACCACGAGCTCGCTCGCCGGGCCAACCAGGTCGCCACCTATCTCGACGCCCAGGGGGTCGAGACCGGCGATACTGTTGGGATGTATATGCCGATGGTGCCGGAGGTGGCGGCGATCCTCTATGGTTGTTTTAAAATTGGGGCGATCGCTGTACCTATCTTCTCTGGGTTTGGTGTCGACGCCACTTCAACCCGTATCAAAGACTCCGATTGTTCGGTACTGTTCACCGGTGACGGATTCCTTCGTCGGGGCGACACTGTGACGCTCAAAGAAACCGCCGACGAGGCCATCGACAATGTAGACGCTGTTGTGGAAAACGTTGTTGTTTACGACCGGTTGGGCGCCAGCGATGCGAAAACAGATCTCTCGATCCCCTGGACGGAAGGACGCGACGAGTGGTGGCACAAGGCCATCACAACACAGCCAGACGAGTACAAGTCGAAATCGCTGCCCAGCACCCAGGAATCGATGCTGTTGTACTCCTCGGGGACCACGGGCACACCCAAAGGCATCGTTCACACTCATTCGGGTGCGCTCGTCCAGGCCGCCAAAGAAGTCTACTTCGGGCTTGATCTCAAACCCAGAGACCGGTTCTTCTGGGTTTCCGATATCGGCTGGATGATGGGCCCATGGATGCTGATCGGCACCCACACATTCGGCGAGACTACTTTCATCTACGAGGGTGCGCCTGATCACCCCAAACCGAACCGGTTCTGGGAGATGATCGACCGCCACGAGATTACCCAGTTCGGTATTTCTCCCACTGCCATACGCGCATTACGAAAGCACGGCGACGAGTGGGTCGAAGGGCATGACCTCTCGTCGCTACGGCTACTGGGTTCGACCGGTGAGCCCTGGGACCCCGAGTCCTGGAAGTGGTTCTATAAGAAGGTGGGCAGCAAAGAGTGCCCAATCAGCAATATTTCTGGTGGGACCGAAATTATGGGCTGTTTCCTGATGCCGATGCCAATCCAACCGTTAAAACCTTGCACCCTCGGTGGGCCGGGACTGGGTATGGACATCGACATCGTCGACACCGACGGCAACTCGATCGCAGATGAGCACAAACGCGGCTTCCTAGTCGCACGCGACTCGTGTCCGAGTATGACCAAGTCGTTGTGGAGCGGTGACGACCGCTACCTCGAGGAGTACTGGAGCACCTGGAAAGATCTGTGGGATCACGGCGACTGGGCCCAGAAAGACGGAGACGGCTTCTGGTTCCTCCATGGTCGGGCCGATGACGCCCTCAACGTCGCCGGCCGCAAAGTTGGCCCCGCCGAAATCGAAGGGATCCTCACCGAACATAAGGCCGTCACACAGGCGGCTGTTGTCGGCGTCCCCGACGAGACAACCGGGACCGCTGTCGTCGCCTTTGTGATCCCGGATCCGGATGTCGAGGTCTCCGAGGCGCTGGCCGAGGAACTTCAGTCGCTAGTCGGTCAGGAGCAAGGCAAGCCGTTTCGGCCCCGTGAGATACACTTCATTGACGACCTCCCCCGGACGCTATCGGGGAAGATCATCCGCCGAGCAGTACGGGCGCTGGCGGCGGGCGAAGATCCCGGAGATCTCTCCTCAATAGAGAACCCCAAGGCCCTCAAATTAGTTCGCGAGGCACTGGACAAACGAGACCAGTAACGGCACCCAGTAGCGCTCAAGCTCCGATCTCCCGTGGATTTCAATCGTCGACCGCCCACGACAGGAATATGGGAGAGGACACCTAATGAAGTAGTACCTTACGGATTGACATCGACGGCACATCCTTCTTAAAACAGCCCCGTTGTGGATAGCGCCGAACTCTCTGTGTTCTTCGGTATCCACAATATGGACGTCTCCGCACTAATCGAGTAGTATGCGAAAAGGCCGGAGTGACGGGCGGATCCACTACGACTCCGGTAACTTAATAACGGCGGAGTAACACTTTTTAGTATGCGTCAGTTCGAACCACTCATCCTCAATTGTGCGATTACCGGTGCAATTCACGTACCGTCGATGTCGCCTCACCTGCCTGTCACACCCGAAGAGATCGCCGATGAAGCGGTCGCCGCGGCGGACGCCGGGGCGAGCATCGTCCATATTCACGTCCGGGATCCCGAGACCGGCGAACCGACGATGGATCACGACCTCTTCAGACAGGTCGTCGAAGACATCTCGAACCGGTGTGACGCAATCGTCCAGCCGACGACCGGCGGCGACCCAAATATGACCGTCAAGGAACGGGTCCAAGTCGTTCCCGAGCTCGAACCAGAGCTGGCGACCTGCAATATGGGGTCGATGAACTTCGGGCTGTATCACATCCCCGATCACTTCGAAGAGTTCCAGTATGACTGGGAGGAGGCCTACCTCGAATCAACGCGGGATCTGGTCTTCAAAAACACCTTCGAGGACTTGCAGACGCTTCTTCCGATCTTCGACGAGCACGATACCAAGCCCGAACTGGAGTGTTATGACGTCGGCCACCTCTATAACGCTCGTCTGATGGTCGATCAGGGATACCTCGATATGCCGGTCCACCTTCAGTTCGTTATGGGAATCAACGGAGGTGTCGGCGCGACGCCGAAGAACTTGGTTCATATGGTCGATGTCGCAGAGGAACTATTCGGCGATGAGTTCTCTTTCTCAGTCATCGGTGCGGGCAAGGACGAGTTCCCCCTGGGCGCACAGGCAATGCGGATGGGCGGGCACGTGCGTGTTGGGATGGAGGACAATCTTTACTTGCGGCGTGGCGAACTTGCCAAGGGCAACTCAGACCTCGTTGAGAAGGCAGTCGATCTCAACGACGAACTCACCGGTCGTCCGATCGCGACACCCGAGCAGGCCCGTGAGTTCCTCGGTCTGAAGGGTAAACAGGAGTGGTAAGCGAAAACCGGTCTCGTTGGCGGCATTGTAGCTGCCCGATCCAGACGGTAGCTACAGCCCGAACCGTGAGTCCATAGATCTTCGAATGTCTCGAAACCGGAATTAAGCTTGAGTAGGCTTGTTCTCTCAATATCGATAACATTGGACACTGTCCGAATCTCGATATCAGCGACAAATAGAGCTCATATAAACCACATCAATCATTGTTTCATCGACCCCTATTACCTAAGACGTGGTAGCCTGCAAAAAGTTAGGTTCCCAAAGGATTAGAAAAGCAATCCATCGACTGAGCAAATACCGTCACAACCCACACCGACTCCAATAGAATTCAGTTGGATACAAATGTCAATTCCAATTACCAATACGCCAAGAAGTAAACGCTCTCAGGGCTGAAAAGTAGGTGTCGAAGTAGCTGAGTCGGCGTTTTCCTCATCAGTGACGTATCTACGGTATGATTGGTGCAACTGCGGCAAAACAGCTGTCCCTTGCTGCTTCTTCGATGCTATTCACACATCTTGATTTTGCAACGAAACCGAACGGCCAGTATCCGAGCGAGGACTTCGAGAAAGTCCTCGCTCGGAGTGCCTTCAACGGCGAATTCGTCCATACGACCGCCAAAAAACTTCAGCTTGCTCGGGGCGAAGATATCGATCTTCAACAACGCAGTCCACTTGCTAAATCGCTTCTCTACCACCTTCGTGGGCTGAGTCCGGACGCCATCGACGCTTAGTTCGGTGGCGTCTGGGCCGCAACCTTCGCTCACGCCCGCCGACGGCGGGCGTTTACTCGTCCGGTCGATATTGCACTCGAGATTCACGAGTGCTCTACTTTGGTTCAGCTGAAACCCCGCCCGTTTGTGCAATCAATCCATACCTAGTTCTCTTAGATGAACCGACAGCTGGAATGAGTCAACAAAACATAGAGGACACAATAGATATGATATGAGATACACTAAATGATAAAATTATTATGTTAGTTGAACACGATATTAATATCGTTATGGAACTCGTCGATACGATCACTGTATTGCATAACGGTTCAGTCCTATCAGAAGGAACTCCAGACGAAATCGCGGACAACAAAGAGGTTAATCGTGTCTATTAGGATAAATATAATATGTCCTAGTGATAATTCAATAATATTTGCTAGAACTGATCGACGTCCACGCAGGATATGATGAAACGGAAATACTGAATGGAGTATCACTTACCGTTGATAACGGAGAAGTAGTTGTACTCATCGGTCGTAATGGAGCAGACAAGACGACGGCATATATGAAAATTCTCTGGTATATAACGCCGAGTCAAGGCACCATACGGTATGGTGATACAGAAATCACTTCATTAGGAGCTGCAAAAACAGCGCAACTAGGTATTACTATAGTTCCAGAAGAACGACAAATTTTCCCCCAATTAACAGTACGTGAGAACGCAGAAGTCTCACATATCGGAAAAGGAGACAGGGATGGCTGGGATATCGATGAAGCCCTTTCCATATTCGAGAATCTAGGAACGAAAGGTGACCAGCTCGGAAGCACTCTGAGTGGTGGGGAACAGCAGATGCTCGCTATTTCGAGAGCGTTAGTTTTTGGTCCAGAAATCCTCATACTTGATGAACATACCGAGGGACTGGCGCCCCAGATTGTGACCGAGGTCGCTGAAATCATCTCGAATCTAAAGTCTCAGGGATTGACCATCTTATTAGTTGAACAGAACGTGGAGGTTGCTGTCGATCTCGCAGATCGAGTATACGCCTTGGATAGAGGAAAAATCGTGTTTGAAGGCACAGCTGCAGAATTCGAATCCAATGAAGAAATAAAAAAACAGCATCTTGGTGTGAGCAAGTAATTCAGAATTAAAGATGGGAGTGGGCTCGTGGGGCGTTGTCAACCCCGAAGAATTCGAACAGGAGAAGGGGCTGCAATATCCTCCAGTTGTGATGGCAGGGAGTGCCGTTGCGGATGTCGCCCTGGCCGGCGTCGCGGACGTCGGTGCTACTCGGGATCTGGCCACTGAGTGGCCAGCTTACCTGCACCGAAGGTCAGATCAAGTCCACATATTTCACCAGCGAGTTAAATCTTAACTCCACGAGGGTGTCATAGAACTATTCGCAAGGATTCTTTTCACGCTGTTGAGTCTTAATCACCTATCAGAACTCGCTTGCTTACCAAGTGAAGTGGAATACTATGGAGTGTGCATCAGTCGTCAGAAGGCGCCACGCCGGTCGGCTCGGTGCCGCTTGTGGATGCGTCTCGAGTGAGCGTCGCATACAGCATAATGAGCATCGAGACGATGAGCGCCCCACCCCATAGGAAGCCCGTCGGCATCAAGAACGTCAGCCCGAAGCCTTCACCGAGCCAGACGATGCCCGGGATTCCCCATTGGCCGGCGATAAACAGGACAGTCACAAGCGGTCCGGAGGGTACCAGTAACGCCGACGGCGGGGACTGCAAACCCCATCACGATAGCCAGAATCGAGAGGACACCGAGATGAGCATGGCCCCCAATCATCCATCCAGGGACGACGCTTCCGCCAGATAAGATGATAAACTGGTGTAACCCCACAGCCATCATTGTCGTTAACCCCAAGAACCCGCTTGCTTTCAGTGGCTTCGTCATACGCAACGAAAAGCCCACGGGTGAAGCCAATAAAGGTAATGGTACCACGACACACGGTTGGTAAACTCCTGATATTCGAAGTGGACACCGCCACCACCCCATTAAAGCCCCATACTGAACGAATCTATCCTACTGAGTGAAACCTGTTTCGTACGGTCCCCTAAATCATCGACTCCTCTGGTAGCTGTCTATTCGCGCCAGCGAGAGAGTGGCGCGCGTCATCTTGCGACCTATACGCCTAGCGACGTCGAGCGATTCGACGAGTTTCTCGAGTACCTCGTCTCGGTTGGCTTCGCGGACGAACGCCACGAGCTCCGCTGACCGACAGAGCGATTTTTGAACACCCCTGAGGGGTGCGGCGCGGTCTGAACTGACGCAGACGTGGTAAACTCGATTTGGTGACTACGATGGCTACGACTGGTGACTCGTCGGTTTCCTTCGCGGAGACCGACACGCGATCCGACGAGATGAATGGCACCATCGAACAGTGGATTGACGACCTCGTCGCCGGCGTCGACGATGCGCAGGCAAGCGAGGAGTTTCAGGAGTGGCTCGACGTCCAGAGTCGCTTCCACGACTACTCCTACCGGAACACGCTCCTCATCAAGCGGCAGTGTCCCGAGGCGACTCGCGTGGCGGGCTATCGGACGTGGCAGGAGGAGTTCGACCGGCACGTCCAGGAGGGGGAGTCGGCCATCTGGATCTGGGCGCCGATCATCACGAAGCAGTGCCCGGAGTGCGAGAACTCGCCGAGCTACCACGAGGACAGCGACTGTGAGTACGACGAGACGCCGCCCGAGAAGTGGTCCGAGGGCCTGGTCGGGTTCAAGCCCGCGCCGGTGTTCGATGTCTCCCAGACTGAGGGCGAACCGCTTCCCGACTTGGACATGGAAGCGACCGGCGACGCCGGCGACCTCGTCGAACAGTTGACTGCCGCCGCTGATGAGCTCGGCTTGACGGTGCGAATCGTTCCAGTCGAGGAGTGGACGCACGGCGAGACGAAGGGCATCTGCGAGCAGCTGAGTCTCGTCGATATGCAGCCGCGTGTCGAGGTTCGGAATCGGGAGAACGACGCCGATCTCGCCCGGACGCTGGTTCACGAGTACGCGCACGCCCTACTCCACTTCGACGTCGACGACGATACGGAGCGGTCGAAACGCGAAGTTGAGGCCGAGGCGATCGCGTACGTCGTCGGGCGGTACTGCGGGCTCGACACCAGCAGCTCGGCGTTCTACCTCGCAGCCTGGGAGTCGGACAATCCCGAGGTTGTTCGCGAGCGGCTCGGATGGATCAGTCGGACGGCAGAGGAACTCATCGACGTGCTCGAGGAGCCGCCTGCTCCCAAAATCGATTAACCAACAGATTGCCCGGATCCCCCTCTTTCGTTGGTTAAGTTTTTCTGCGCCCGCAGAGGGGCGGAAGCGCATTCTGACCTCCGCGAACCATGACTGACGACTATCTCACAACGGTCCTCGAGGGAGCCGAGCACGTTGCCGAGCAGCATGACAAGGTCGCTCGAACGACAGACAACCAAGCCCACGAATACCTCCGATACGCCGTCCTCCGGGTGCTTGAAGGCGAGGCAGAACATCTCCCAGCAGACAGGACGCCGATCGACGGCGTGACCGTCGGCTACGGGAGCGACGAGGCGATGTTCGATAGCTGGGGCTCCAGCGAAGACTGGTGGGAGACCGTCCTGCCGCAAGAAGCGTGTACACGCTTCCGGGTGTTCTTCCCGGACGACCACCAGACGGTTCCCCGTGACATCGTCGATGTGATGGCTGCGCTCGGTGCCTGGCGCGTCTGGACTGGGAGCGCAGCTACGTGCGGTTCCTACGACCATCGCGAGCGCCGCGAGGTCCACTACCTGTGGCCGGGGCCATCCGGTGGAGGAAGTGCTCCACGAGCGGCTCAGTGCCCCTGTGGAAGCCGTCGCTCCTGACGGTGGCCGAACGGGCGACGTTCGCGACCGACTGGTCGTCGACGAGAACGCAGAGTCGCAGGACAATCTCGAGCCCCGCACGAAGCGTGCCGTCACCGAAGCGATGGACGTCTCACTCCTCTCGAAAGGTGGCCGCTACGAGGTGCAGTCCGCGTCCGGCAACAGGTACGAAGTCGACGTCGTCGACGAATCGTGTACCTGTCCTGACTGGCAGCAGCGCTCACCCGAAGGCGGCTGCAAGCATCTGCGTCGCGTCGATCACGAGATCAAACGGGGCCGTGTACCCCGACCAGACGGCCGCCTTCCCTCTCCGTAGGGTAACGATTGAGCTACTCCACGGGACGGACTGTGTCGCCATCCCGACTGACCCGGTCGAACGTTGAGAGATACGCGATCCAGTCCCGAACCTCCTCGGCATCCAGCTCCAGTTTCGCGGCCAGTTCGTTGACGGTCATCGGTCCATCGAGTGCTTGGAGGACTTCGAGCCCCCGGTAGTACCTATTCGTGAGCTCCTGGACGCGGCCCTCGATAGGCGTGGTCACCCCGTACCGCTCCTCGAGTTCGACCAAGGCCTCGTTCGCGAACGTGGCGAACTGATCGTCACCCAGGCGTTCGATCTGGGCTTCGAGTTCAGCCCGGACGACGTCGTAGTCGAGGCCAGCCTGTACGAGCATATTCATGTCCTCGATGTCGTCGTCGCGGCCAGCGATCGCCTTGAACAGGAAGATATCCTCGTTGCTGACCAGCCGGACCGTCAGTCGATCCGTGTCGAGGAACGGCTCGCTGCGCTCTTGCATCCCGTCGGTGAGCACGAGTTTGTTCGCAACCTGCTGGTTGAAGATGTCGAGGCGACACCCATCGTCGTTCTCGACGCAGCTCGTCGCCCCCAGCGCCCGGTAATCTGGATCCAGCGATTGAACCTCCGCATACCCGAGGTCCATCAGGACGGCCCACAGCTGGCCGTACGCGTCGCCATCTGGGACGACCAGGTCGATATCTTTCGTCGCCCCCTTGAGGTCGCGCAGCGACATCGCGCCACCACCGATCAGGTGAACTGCCTCGGGGTCAAGTCCCGAGGCTTCCCGTGGATTAATTGGACACTCCCGACCGACCATCGGCAAGGCTGCCTCGAACGGTCGGGTGGGTCACGGTCGGGGCGTCCACGGCCCCCGATGCCTGCCGTCGCACCTTCCGAACAACGGGAAGGCTATTGAGAGCAGGCACATTCCAATCCTGATGCTTCTTGACGCCTTTTACGGCGATATTGACGCTTGCACCACGGTCGCTGTGGTCTTGATGCTCACAGCCCCGGCACTTGAACCGCTTCTTGTTGCGGTTCGCACGCTCCGTATGCCCGCACATCGGACACCGCTGGCTGGTGTACGCAGGGTCAATCCACGCGGTCGGGACACCCTCAAACGATGCCTTGTACGACGTATAGAACTGAAGGGCGCGGAATGGCAGGTGGTGCAAGCGCCGATTCATTTGCGTGCCGTAGTCAATACTGTCGCGCAACTCTTTGAGGTCTTCAAAGACGATGCACGGCCTCTCGAACTGCTGGCTCCACTTCACAATCTGCCGGCTCACCTTGTGGAGGCAGTCGCGGACGAACCGTTCCTCACGCCCTTCGAGTGTGTCGTGGATACTTTCCTTCCCCGCGTTCTGGACGCGCTTTCGCACCGTGAAGTAGCGATGGCGCTCGAACTTGATCTCGGGGAAGTCGATAACCAACGTGTCCTCAACGCCATCCTTGGAGAGTGCGGTGAGTGCCACGTTGTCCTCGTTCACGTCCATACCCACGACAGTCCGTGAGTCCTGCTTGTCTCGGACAGTCCGCTCGGTGTTGCGGATGTTGATGTGGAGTTCGGGATTACCGTCCCGCCAGAGGGTTTCACTGGTCGTGACCTTCCACTCGTCGCACGTGAGAGCGGTCTTGAGAAGGTCGAGGTGGGCGTCACTTCCTTTGAGGACGCCCCTGACGTGCTTGTACGGCTTCGCGCTGATGCGAAAGGCCACGTCGCTGTCGTCGGTGAGTGACAGGGTGTACCCCTCCTCGTAGTTCGCCCTGAGAGGGTACGGATCGTCCTTGGTGTGACTCGGGCGCCCGAAGTCGTCGTACTCAAGGTAGTTCTCCATCGCGCCCAGCGCTTTCGCGACGATGCGTTGGACCGTGTTCTTCACGAGGTCGGCGTCATCTTCGAGATGGCGAGAAATCGAGTCCCAGTCCACGCCCTCTTTTGCGAGGCGGATGGTTTCGTTGTATACTCGGCGGGCTTCAAGCGTGGCGTCGTACAACAGACCCTCGTTATCACTCTGGACATCTAACTGGAAATCCAAAGTCTTCACGAGGGTCTTGTCGTCCATCTCTGGTGCACTTACGTTTAGGTTGTATCGGTCATAAGCCCGTGCCATGCAAGGTGAAAGTGAAACCCTGTGTCGGCTTTCACCCTCGGGTCTAGCCCCGATGCGATGACTTTAGTTTATCTGTAGACCGTGAGCGGTTCAGATAGCCCGGCTCCGATTCGCTGGAATTCGTTCTCGATGTACTCGCGGCCGAATGTTGGTCTCATTGTGGTAGTGGCACCTCGTAGTCAGCCGCCAGTTCTTGGAACTCGTCCCACTCCGGGAGCCGGTCTCGTCGACCTCGCCGTGCGTCTCGAGGTAGCGCAGCAAGGCGTCGATTTCGTCTTCGAGGCCATACTTCGCCGCCTGCTCTCGGAGGTCCGCCTCGTCGACGTCGACGTGGCTGAGCAGGAGGAGACAGTACGAACGGTGGCGGCTGCCGTTGTCGATCAACAGTGTGTGACAGCAGAGTTCCGCCGGCGAGATCGCGTCGAGATTCTCGGAGTAGAAATAGTACCGATGGCCGGTGAGCAGGAACTGGAGGTCGAAGGCCGTGAATCGAGCGAGGCCGGTTTCGTGGAATCCCTCTGCCTCGATCTCCGTCTCAGCCTGGGCGAGGAATTCGTCGTAGTCCTCCCAGAGAATCGTGCCCTTCGGGGCGACGGATTCGAGGCGTTGACGATGTAGATGGTGTGCGAGTTCACGAGCGAACTCGTGGAGGCGGTCGAAGTCGGCGTTGAACTCGTAGCGGCCGTCGGCCGTCCCGACGAGACCACGGTCGCGAAACCGCTTGAGGATGCGGTTGACCGTGTTGCGGTAGTTGTCGCTCCGGTCGGCGATCTCGGAGACCGTTCGCGGCTGGTCGAGGTAGTACAGCACCTCGAGTGCCTTGCCGGTCAGCAGCTCGGGGAACTCGATGTGGGAGTGCTGGCGGACGAGGTCCCGATAGAGTTCGACGGCGCGAGCATCCGACGGGACGACTCGTTTTCGCCGGCCATCGCGTTCCGTGTAGACGAGCCCTTTCTCAACGAGGTCGCCGACGGCACGAGAGAGGTAGCTCTCGCTGTGGTCGAGCTTCGTCGCGAGCTCGGAGATCGTGTCGCCGCGGTCGACGGTGGCGAGGACCTCGAGTTCGATGCGCCGGAGCACGGTGTAACATAGTACGAAACTTGTATATAAAGAAGTTTCGAGTAGTGTTACATTCAGCAAGCACGGCAGCCGTCTTCATCGTCTTAACCAACAAAACTATGGATTCGTGGGCTATGTTGGTTAATAGGAGAGTAGCCGATGTCCTACGAACCC
>NZ_BBJO01000009.1 GCF_000739575.1 Halobellus rufus
GCGACCCCGTTCGTCGAGGGACTGCTGAAAGCGTTCCCCCGCGCGAAGCAGGGCGTCATCAGCGCCGGTCGCGACGAGAGCGCCGGGATGAACGAGGAGGGGAGCTTCCCCATCAGCATCGACTACGTGAAGCTCCCCGAGATCACCGAGGACGACACCGTCATCGTGGCCGATCCGATGCTCGCGACCGGCTCGACGATGTGCACCGTCCTCGAACACGTCCTGGAATCGGCCGACGTCGAACCCGCCGACCTGTTCGTTCTCTCGGCGGTCTCCGCGCCCGACGGGCTGCTCCGCGTCGGCGAGTCGTTCCCCGAGGCGGACCTCCTGACCGTCGCCATCGACGATCACCTCGACGACGACGGCTACATCATCCCCGGGCTCGGCGACGCCGGGGACCGCGCGTTCCGGACGACGTGAGTTCGGCTCCCGATCGATCGGGACGAGCTCGACCCCCATCGCTTCCGAATCGACGTGAACACCTTTACCGACGCGCCGCACACGGGCAGGTATGACCGGGAGCGAACCCTGCGATGCCTGCGGCGATCCGATCGAAGAGGCGCTCGCGCGCACCGTCCAGTTGAACGTCGACCGCTCGGAGGTCGACAGTCAGCGGCTCTGCCCGTCCTGCTTCGCCGACTGGATCGAACGCTATCGGACGGAGATGCAACCGCAGGCTCGCGGCGACGACGAGATACGCGGCGACAGCGACATCATCGTCGACTGAGATTCGCTCGGGCAGCCCCACGAAGGCGCGCCCCTCACACCGCGTAGAAGCGGGAGTTCTCGCTCGACTCGAAGATGGCGATGTACGGTGAACCGCTCTCGTCGTCGGGGCAAGAGTCGGTCCGCTCGACCGGGAAGGTCTCGCCGGTCGCGTTCGCCGCGTCGAGATACAGCGTCACGGGATACGTCTTCGAGCTGAATCCAAGCACGTGTTCGTTGTACCCGTCCTGGACGTTCAAGTGCGCGCGGACCGGCGGGCGCTCCTCTCGTTCCGGCTCGCCCGGATGCCTGTACTCGCTCCAGTCACCGGCGGCGCAGACGGCGTAGTTCGGCGTTTCGACCCGCTCGGGGAGCGGCGTAGGGTTGTCGACGACGATCGAGGCGACCTGCACGTCCTCGCGGGGCGAGTCGGTGATCTCGATCTGATTCTCGACCTGGAGTTCGTAGGCGAGGCCACCGGAGACCACGTCGACGACGAGGACGACCGCGACGATCACCGAGATCGCTCCGAAGAGATAGGTGGCCTGTTTGCCCGAGAGGAGCCGGTTCCCGCCGTCGAAGCGCGTCCGGAGGACGAACAGCGCGGCCGCGAGCAGTAGCAGACCGAGGACAGTCGCGCCGCTGCCCAGATCGAACGTGTTCACGACGTCGAAGAAGACGCCGACGATCGAGACGACGACGACGCCGTAGCCGAGAAGCGTCAACTGCCGGTCGTCGGTTCGCTGCGAGATCGCGAAGATCCCCGCGAGAAAGCCAACCGCCAGAAGCGTCTTCGTGACCGGCGAGACGCCCAGATCGACGTTGAGAACGAAGAACAGCACGGCGACGGTCGTGAGCACCGCAGCCGCGCCGTTGAACAGGGTTTCCGAGTCGATGGCGACCATACGAGCCGTTTCGAGAACCCACACCAAGAATGTCGGTGTGAGACAAAGAGCGGTTTCAGCTACGGGGTCGGCGGCGGCGATCGACGGGCGACGGCGGCGAACGACCCCCTTCCTTCACCTCGAACCTCGCTTTCATCGGTCGGTTATCGTTCGAAGCGAAGCGTCGGAACCGAACCCCCTTACGATTCCTGCGGCAATGGTGAGAACGATAGTCATCCGGAGTCGTGGCGCGGTCACTCGGCCGTCGTTGCGCGGCTATCCACTACCGCTCGAGGTCGGCTACCGCACGATACCGACTACTGTTCGATCTCGGCGCGGCCGCTCGTCGCGCTTCGGATTCGATCCCGGAGCGCGGCGGCCTCGCCGACGGGGACGCGGACCTCGAAGGCGACGTCGGCCTCGTACGCGGCCTCGAACTCGACGTCCGCGCTTTCGAGAAGGCCGCGGACCGTCCCCGAGTCGTCGTACTCGACGGTGACAGCGAACGTCTCGTGCGGGACCGTCTCGACGACGCCCGCGTCGTCGACCGCTTCCTTGACCGCCCGGGAGTAGGCGCGTGCCAGTCCGCCGACGCCGAGGTTCGTCCCGCCGTAGTAGCGCGTGACGACGGCGACGACGTTTCTGAGGTCGCGCTGGACGAGGACGTTCAGCGCGGGCTTGCCGGAGGAGCCGGTGGGCTCGCCGTCGTCCGACTGGTACTCACGGAGCATCGCGGACGGTGTGGGAGGGTTCGGTTTCGACGGGGCCGATCCCCCAGTGGAACTCGACGAGGATGGAGCGCCACCCGACTGCGACGAGGAGGAGTCCGAAGCGGGAACGCGGTAGGCGGGGACGTTGTGCGTCGCGTCCGAGTGTCGGTCTCGAATCCGATCGACGAACGACTCGGCCTCCGCGACCGTGTTCGCCGGGGCGACGTAGCCGATGAACTCCGAGCCCTTGATCTCGAAGCGGGCTCGACCGCGACCGGCCACGGTCTCGAAGGCGTCGGGGTGCGTTTCGGGTCGATCGGACGAGTCGGTCACAGAGGACTGTAGCGCCGGGTTCGGTGAAAAGGATTCGCGTCCGCGGGTCGCAGTGGTTCGCGTCCGCGAGTTGAGAAAAGTCAGGCGATGCTGACGCGTCGGACGAATTCGAGCGCGGAGAGCTCGTTGAGCAGGTCACCCGGCAGCGGGTCGTCGGTCACGACGTACAGTTTCGGCTCGTCGGTGAACTCGGGGTCCTCGCTGATCGTCTGTCGAATCGAGATGCCGCGTTCGGCGAGTCGAGACGTGACCTCGGCGACGATTCCGGGCTGCTCGGCGTCGTTGGGTTCGATCGTCAGGACCGAGAGGTCGAGGACGGGCGCGAGGTCCATCAGGCTCGGGAACGACGAGATGTTCTGGAAGATGCGTCTGAGCTCCTCGTCCTCGAGGATGGCCGTCGTCGTGGAGTCGACGACGCGGCGGTCGACGTCGATCTCGCGGGCGATTCCGGTGTTCGGAATCTCGATGCCGCCGGAGACGACTCGACCGTCGTCGTTGACGGAGAATCCGCGTTCGAGGAGCAGGCGGATGACCGCCTGTTGGCTCGGGCTTCCCTCGAACTTCTGCATGATCTCGTCGAACATCCGTCAGCACAGAGCAGTCCCATCGCTATTATAGTAGCGTTTGAACGGTGGTGTTTGCACGGGTGCGTTCGACCCCGCGCCGCTCGACGGGCCGGAGGGGTCGGTTTCAGTTGTCGAAGCGCGCCTGCACGAACGGCTGGGCGTTCTCGATGTCGCCGAGGCGGGAATCGGAGAGGAGAACCGCCTCCGTTTCGTCCAGCGGGACCGAGAGCGAGATCTCCTTCGTCCGGCCGTAGCGTCCCTTCGAGACGACGACGGCGTTGACGATCCCGAGCATGTCGAGTTCGGAGATGAGGTCGGTGACCCGCCGTTGGGTGAGGACGTCGGCGTCGATCTCCTCGCAGAGGCGCTTGTATATGTTGAACACCTCGCCGGTGTTGACGTTGTGGACCCCGTTCTTTTCGAGCAGGATCGTCGAGAAGAGGACGATCTTCGATTGGGTCGGCAGCGTGCGGACGACCTCGACGACGCGGTCCAGTTCGATCTTGTCTTGGGCCTGCCGGACGTGCGCCTCCTCGACGGTGTCGGCCTGTCCCCGCTCGGCGAGTTCGCCCGCCGTGCGAAGCAGGTCTAAGGCTCGGCGGGCGTCGCCGTGTTCTTGCGCGGCGAAGGCCGCACACAGCGGGATGACGTCGTCGGTGAGCGCGTCGTCTTTGAACGCGACGTTCGCGCGGTGCTGGAGGATGTCTCGGAGCTGGTTGGCGTCGTACGGCGGGAAGACGATCTCCTCCTCGCCGAGGCTGGACTTCACCCGGGGATCGAGGAAGTCGGTGAACTTCAGGTCGTTCGAGATGCCCATGATCGAGATCCGGGAGTTGTCCAGCTCGGAGTTCATCCGCGAGAGGTTATACAGCGTATCGTCGCCGGACTTCTCGACGAGTTTGTCGATCTCGTCGAGCATAATGACGACGACGCGCTCCTCGTAGTCGACGGCGTCGAAGAACGTCGAGTACACCCGGTCAGTCGGCCACCCCGTCATCGGAACGGGCTCCATCTCCTCGCGGTCGGCTTCGAGTTCCTCGATCCGCTCGGCGACCGCTTCGGCCGTCTCGTAGGCAGACCCGTCGAGGGCCGCGGAATCGGATTCCGCGCGCGAGCGGAGCTCCGTGAGTTCGTCGAGTTCGTCGTCGACGAGCGCCTGGTTCTTCTCGATGAACTTGTTCGCCAACTGCGCGAGCACGCGGTACTGCGTGTCGGTGACCTCGCAGTTGATGTACTCGACCTCACAGGGGACGTCGTACTTCTTCGACGTCGATTCGAGCTCCTGACTGACGAACTTCGCGCTCGCCGTCTTTCCGGTCCCAGTTTTGCCGTAGATCAGGATGTTCGAGGGCGTTTCCCCCCGGAGCGCGGAGACCAGAATCGTCGCCATCTGGTTGATCTGCTCGGTCCGATGCGGGAGTTCGTGGGGCGTGTACGAGGGACGGAGGACCTCCTTGTTCTCGAAGATCGGCTCGCCGGAGAGCAGGTCGTCGAACAGCCCCTGACTGTCGCCGTCGTCGTCGAGAACGACCTCGTCGAGACTGACGTCGGTGCCGGTCGACGACGAACCGCTCGCCGAGTCGCTCGGGCCGATACTCTCCTTGATGTCGATGTCTTCGGCAGTGACCGGGCGGTCTATCGAGTCTGCGGCGATATCGCCCGACGTGCCGTCGGTCTCGGCCGAGTGTCCGTCGGAAGTCGCGTCGGACGGACTTGCGGCAGAATCTCCACTTGAAGCGGAGGGGTCATCCGACGTGGAAGAGCCGTCGACTTCCGTCCCGTCGGTCGGTTCGGTAGCAGTGATCTCTCGTTGGGAGCCCTCAGTCCCGGACGGCGAGTCGGTACGCTCGTCCGGTTGCGGACTTTTCGCGTTCGGCTGCGGATCGGCGATGGTCGATTGGGCATCGTCGGTAGACGACTGCGAATCGCCAGCGGTAGATCGCGAATCGTCAGCGGCTGACTGCCGGTCGTCACCACCCACTCGCGGGTGTTCGAGCGCACCGTCTTCAGACTGCGGATCACCGTCACGACCCTCGGACGGGAGGTCGTCTTCAGTCTGCTCGGCCTCCGCGGCGGAAGGCCGTTCAGCCTCCGTTAATCCCTCCTTACGCGTGTGCTTTTCTGCCTCAGTCGGCCCATCGTCGTCGCCGGACTGTGGATCTTTTTCCATTCGTGTACCCCCTCATTTCGACTGGAAATCACGCCCCGCAGAGCCGGTAGATAGCCGAAAGCGGGAGAGAAAAACGAATTCAGCCGTTTCTCTTTCGTAGACGTGTCCAGTTGATGCAGACGAAGCAAAGGACCAGCCACTACAAAAAACTTGTCTCTTTCTTGTTGGCTTCGCTTGCGAGCAGCGTGGGGTGACGAACTCTCGTAGGCAGTCGCTACCGGAGACGAGTAACGAATCTAATCCGCGCGGCACAGAACCGAACGGATTCTGGATCCGATAGATCGTGCGGCTCGGATTCCATCTCCCGCCTAAGTGGCGGTGGTCTGTTCGGAGCCACTGGACTATCCGTTCTCTCCTTGGGTTGTCGAATCTTCCGTCCGTAGTTCTCACGTCTGTCTCAGTCGGCCGCTGTCTGATCACTCAAAGTCCCCCCGGTAGGTCGTCCCCGAGCGTCAGACCGTAAGCTGGTCTCTCCCCCTCCCCCACCCCTTCGTTTCAGGTGGAATGCGGTGAGTGTATCCCCTCGCATTGCAACCGGAGTTAAAATTCAGTAATATACTTACTAAACTTAAATAACTATAAGGTTGAAATTAATTGTATTCTTGCAGTGCGGGTCCGGTTTATGATATCGGATAATAAAACCACCGTTTCTTAGAGCCGCCTCCGGCGACCCCTCCCCCACCTACGTCGGGTTCCACCCGAAACGAAGGGGTGGGGGGCATCGCTCTCGTCGCCGGCGTTGACGTCGGCATCGGAAGCCCACTACTCGCCGGGGAAGACGACTCTACCTCAGGACGATTGCGACGGAGACGCGCGATCTCGAACGGTATACAGCGATTAAACACCGGACGTCTCCTCGTAACGGGGTCACTCTGTCTGACGCAGTGTTTAAGTGAACACGGAAATGTGGTACCTCCATACGCCCTCCACGACCCGGTATCGGGAGGCGCGGGAGGCCAGGATGGGACTGTTCACAGACCTCAGAGACAGCATCTCACGGGCCGTCGACCGGATGTTCTCGGACGCCGAGCCGAAACGGATCGGCATCTACGGACCGCCGAACGCCGGGAAGACGACCCTCGCAAACCGAATCGCACGTGACTGGACGGGAGACGCAGTCGGCCCGGAGAGCCACATCCCGCACGAGACGCGACGCGCGCGCAGAAAGGAGAACGTCGAGATCGAGCGCAACGGCAAGAGCGTCAGTATCGACATCGTCGACACGCCCGGCGTCACGACGAAAGTCGACTACAAGGAGTTCCTCGAACACGATATGGAGAAGGACGACGCCGTCCGTCGCTCCCGGGAAGCGACCGAGGGCGTCGCCGAGGCGATGCACTGGCTCCGCGAGGACGTCGACGGCGTGATTTACGTCCTCGACAGTTCCGAGGATCCGTTCACCCAGGTCAACACGATGTTGATCGGGATCATCGAGAGCCAGGACCTCCCGGTGCTCATCTTTGCGAACAAGACCGACCTCGAGGACTCGAACGTCCAGCGCATCGCGAACGCGTTCCCGCAGCACGAGACGGTCCCGCTGTCGGCGCTCGAGGGGAACAATATGGACGAAGTGTACGGGAAGATCGCGGAGTACTTCGGGTGACCACGATGCCGGAAGCGACACCCGGAGATTCCAGAAACGGCGTCCAGATCGACCTCATCAGCGGCGCGCGGATGGAGGGGCTCACGAGTATGGAGAAGATCCGACTCATCCTCGACGGCGTCCGCGAGGGAAACATCGTCGTCCTCGAAGAGGGACTCGCTCCCGAGGAGGAGTCGAAGCTCATCGAAGTCACGATGACCGAGATCAGCCCCGACGAGTTCAACGGGATCGAGATCGAGACGTACCCCCAGTCCGGCGGCAGTAGTCAGGGAATCCTCGGCCGGATTATGGGCAAAGAGTCGACGAAGAAGCTCACCGTCATCGGTCCCGCGAACCAGATCGAGACGCTTCACAAAGACGAGAACCTCATCAGCGCGCTCGTCTCCCGAAAGTGATGACTCCGCACGCACCACGTCTGCGACGGCGCGCGCGGCCTCGATAACCCACAACGATGCCTCACGAATGCACAAACTGCGGACGCGTGTTCGACGACGGGTCCAAGGAGATGCTGTCGGGCTGTCCGAACTGCGGCGGCAACAAGTTCCAGTTCCGACCGTCGACGGCGACAGACCCGGGCGAGGCCGCCTCGAACGAACCCGCGCCCCGTTCCGACCCGACGCCCGACCGCCCGGAGGGTGCGGACCGATCGACCCCCACGTCCGACCGTCCGGCGGCGACGTCCGACGGCTCGAAGGCGACTCCTGACCACTCGGCGACCACACCCGAAGAGGCCGACAGCCAGAGTTCGGACCGAACGCGGCTGTCCCCCTCGTCGAAAGCGTGGCCGGGACAGGACGACGATACTCGACCCGCGGATGGACCGTCGGAGCCCTCGGCCGAACCGCGAACCGATCCGGCCTTCGGCGGTGACGACGCCGCCGAAACCGACACCGACGCTGCCGAGGCCGACACCGACGCTGTCGAAGTCGACACCGACGGTGCTGAGTTGTCCGCCGACGAATCTATCGAGGACAACGCACAGGCGAGCGCCCGAAGCGAGGTCGTCTCGCCAGACGAACTGGCGGCGGCGAGCAGATCGAGCGCAGCGGAAGACGAGTCCGAAGACGCGGCTTCCCGTCCGTCCGACTCGGACGGCCGCGTCATCGAACCATCGAGCGACGACCGGCCCGACCTCGAAGACCTCCGCGCGGAACTCAATCAGCAGTTCGAGAGCATTCGAATCGTCGCCCCCGGCGAGTACGAACTCAACCTCATGGAACTGTACGACCGCACGGAGTACATCATCTCGCTGCAGGAGGACGGCCGCTACGTCATCGAAGTCCCGGACACGTGGGATACGACTCCAGACGACTCCTCGGAGTCCTAGTCGGAATGCCACGCTCGGGCGGTCACCGGCCGTCGGGGGCGCGGTCGATTGAAGCTTTTATGCGCTCTGGCTCTGACGTCAACGTATGAGTCAAGCGACCAAGATCGTCCTCGGTACCGTGGGTGTGTCGGCCGTTCTCGCCATCGCGATCGTCTTCGCGCTGGCGTTCGGGTAGTCGTAGCCGTTCCCTCGCCGTCTTCGCTACAAGGCCCCATCGGACGCTCGATCGCTCCCCTGAAACCGTCTCGTCCCCAACAGCGCCTATGTTCGAGACACGTGACCTTTCTGCGGACCTCGACGCCGTGCGCGAGGCGCACGCGCCCGGGGCGCTCGTTCTCGACGTCGCGGCGGATTTCGAGACTATTCCTTCGGCCGCGGCGGAGGATCTCGGCCTGCTCGCCGACGGACTCGACCCGGCGACGTACCCCAGCGAGTGGCTCTCCGACGACGCGCCGCGAGCGCTCGTCGCGTACGCGGGGCCGGACTTCACCGTGGGGATGCCCGGCGACGGGACCGTCGTGTGGACGCGGCAGACGACGCCGCCGACGGTACTCGTGAAAAAGCGCGCGGAGGGGACGCCCGCTCCCTTCCTCGAGTTCCTCCTCGCCGAGGCGTTCGTCCAGATCGGCACCGACGCCCCGGAGCACTTCCTCCCCTTCTTCGGCGAGTCCTACCGCGACCTCGACGACGCCGTCCCGCTCGGGCCGGCCGACGTCTATCAGATCGCCGCCGCACTCTACGACGCCTGGCTGGGGCTCCAGACGAGAGAGACGTTCGCCGGGTGGGAAGACACGCATCCGGATCTCTACGACGCGTGGGCCGACGCCGGATCCCGATTGGAGGGGCGACTCTCGACGCTCCCCCGATCGGTCGCCCGCGGGCAGACCTCGTTCGCGGAGGCGACCGAGTACGCCTGCTCGGCGGTCAAACACGGGCTCGACCTCCCCGCGCCGTTCGGCGCGCTCGACACGCAGGCGTTCGTCGAGTACGGTGCGGACTACGGGGTCAAGTGGGCCGCGAAGACCTTCGAGAAACTGGAAGAGGGTACTGAGCAGAGCGGGGAGTGAGACGCCCGACGCGCGGAACTATCGCTCAGAATTCGGTTTCGACGCTGCCGTCGACGTCGAGTTCGACGACGGCGTCGAAGAGGCCGCGGAACCGATCGATCGTCTCCTCGTCGTGGACCTCGTTCGACAGGTGGAACAGGCCGACGGCGTCGTGTTCGTCGAGGAGTCCGAGGAGTCGCTCGCTCGCCTCGTACGCCCCGTCGACGTCGGCGTAGTAGGCCATCTCGGTCACCGAATCGACGCTCACTCGGAGTTTCCCCTCGTGGGACTCTAGGAAGTCTCGGGTCTGTGCGACGATCCCGTCGAGGTCGTCCGGGGCCGACACGTAGTGGACGCGGTCGGTTCGGCGGCGGGTGTACCCCCGCTCGACGGACAGCGTGTCGAGAACGACCGCCTTCGACTCGTCGACATCGTAGTGTTCGAGTTTCTGTTCGACCTCGCGGGCGGTCGTTCGCGTCGAGATCACCAGGAAGTGGTCCGTGTCCGTCTTCAGGAAGTCGGTGTCGATCCGATCGGTCTCCCCGATGCTCGGATGCAGCAACAGAACCCCTGTCCCGCCGGGAATCGAATCCGGTGCGTTGTCGATCGCGAGCGCGTAATCCATAACCGTAGGTGCGCCCCCGCGGACTTAACCGTGCGGGAGACGGCTCGGCGGGGTTCGGTCCCTCGATCCCGACGGAACCAGCGCGACGAGCCGCGATCACGACCTCAGTACAGCGAGTCCGCCGTCGCCGCGCCGATGACGCTGAACACCGCGCTGATGCTGATCGCCTTCAGCGTCGATCCGAGCAGTCCGAGGTCGATCTCGACGCCGACGAATTCGACGCTCCCACCACCAGTCGCGCCGACGAACGTCCCCGGCGCGTCGAAGGCGATCGCGAGAATGATCACCGACAGGTACGAGACCGAGATGAGCGAGATGAACCGGAGGGGGACGCCGCCGACCTCGGTCTCGCGGTCCGGGTTCCTGTCGTCGGCTTTGTACAGTGCACCATACCCGATCGAGAGAACGATAATCACCGTCAAAAGCGTCTGAAGCAGTCCCATACTCCCCGCGAGTACCCACACCTCCTCGGTGACCACGAACGGTCCGGCGAGCAGGAATCCGCCGACGATCTGCTGGACCGTATCCGAGAGCGCGAACCGGCGACGACGCCCGACCATACGCGATCAACGATACCGGTTTGTAAATAGACACCCGTCTCGTCCGTCCTCTCTTGATCCGCGTTCGACGTCTCTCGACTCGTGGTCGTTGTCTCTCGATTCGCTCGATTCGAAACGGACGCCTCGAACTGGACGACGGCCCCCGGTCGCGGGAGGAGGATCCCCACGGTTCTTGTCCCGTCCGGACGACGGGGACGTATGAGCGTGAGAGCCGAGTTCGACGCGTGGGCGACCGACGGACGCGACAAGGGAATGGAAGACCGCCACTGGCACACGGCCAAACACGCCCTCGCTCGGATGCCCGTCGAAGCCGGCGACACGATCCTCGATCTCGGCTGTGGGAGCGGGTACGCCGGGCGCGCGCTCCGCGACACGAAGGACGCGGGCCGCGTCTACGGGCTCGACGGGTCGCCCGCGATGGCACGGAACGCGCGGTCGTACACAGACGATCCGAACGTGGGCTACCTCGTCGGCGACTTCGACGACCTCCCATTCGCGGACGACAGCGTCGACCACGTCTGGAGTATGGAGGCGTTCTACTACGCGACCGATCCCGAGCACACCCTCGAAGAGATCGAGCGGATCCTCCGACCCGGCGGGACGTTCTACTGCGCGGTGAACTACTACGAGGAGAACGTCCACTCCCACGAGTGGCAGGAGCGGATCGACGTCGATATGACGCGGTGGTCCGCCGCGGAGTACCGAACCGCGTTCCGCGAGGCCGGACTGGCGGTCGCCGAACAGGACTCGATCCCGGACCGCGAGATCGACATCCCGCCGGCGTCGGCGTTCCCGACCGACGACTGGGACTCCCGCGAGGCGATGGTCGAGCGCTACCGGACCTTCGGGACGCTTCTCACCGTCGGCGTCGCTCTCTGACCGTCAGATGCGGACTCACTGACCCAGGCCTCACTGACCCAGGCCTCACTGACCCAGGCCTCACTGACCCAGGCCTCACTGACCCAGGCCTCACTGACCCAGGCCTCACTGACCCAGGCCTCACTGACCCAGTAACTACCCGTCGACTCACTCGCTTCGCTCGACGAGGTGCGCGTCCGCGGCGGTGAACTCGACGCGCACCGCCCCGGAGATCGGATCGTCGGTCCGAACCGTCAGTTCGCGACCCTTCCAGCGGAGATGCGTCCGCGTCGAATCGCCGAGGAACTCCGATTCCGACACGGTCGCCTCCAGGGCGTTCGACACCGGATCCGGACCTTCCGCAGGCGCTCGCTCTCCCGTCGGTCGATCGCCGGCATCGCGAACCCGCATCTTTTCGGGTCGAACGCAGAATACGACGTGATCGCCCGCCGAGACGGGGACTGGCGTTTCGATGCGAATGTCGACCGCTTCGACGTCGACCGTGACGGCCCGGGACCGCCCCGATTCTGATTCCCGAACCGAAGCCTCGGCTTCTAGGTCCTGCGTTCCGGCGTCTCCCGTCTCTCTCTCCTCCACCCCTGCGTCGTCGCTCTCGCCTCGCAACCCCTCCATTTCGAGTGGAGATTCTGCTGCTTCAGACGCTGAACGCGGACGAGATTGGGCGTTCGACGCTCGAACGTCGACGACGGTCCCCCCGAAGACGTTGTTGTCGCCGACGAACTCCGCGACGAAGCGGCTTTCCGGCCGTCGGTACACCGCTTGCGGTGTCCCGATCTGCTCGATGCGACCGTCGTTCATCACCGCCACGCGATCGGAGATCGCGAGGGCCTCCTCCTGATCGTGGGTCACGTATAGGGTCGTGATTCCGAGCGTCGATTGGATCTCCTTGATCTGCATCCGCAGGCGTTCGCGGAGCCGGGCGTCGAGCGCGCTCATCGGCTCGTCGAGGAGCAGGAGGTCGGGATCGGGCGCGAGCGCGCGGGCGAGCGCGACGCGCTGCTGCTGTCCGCCGGAGAGTTCGTCGGGATCGCGATCCCCCGCGTCCGGGAGGTCGACGAGTTCGAGCAGCGACGTCACCCGCTCTTCTCGGGTCTCTCCGTCCGGGGGATCCGCGAACTTGAGTCCGTAGGCGACGTTCTCCGCGACTGAGAGGTGCGGAAAGAGCGCGTAGTTCTGGAAGACGACGCCGACGTCTCTGTCCTCCGGCGGCACGCCGCGCATCGCTCTGTCGTCGAACCGAACCGTCCCCGACGTCGGCGAGTCGAACCCGGCGACGAGTCGGAGCGTCGTCGTCTTGCCGCAGCCGGACGGCCCGACGAGCGTGAAGAACTCCCCGTCGTCGACCTCGAAGGAGACGCCGTCGGTGACGGAGTCGGTGCCGGTGCCGGTGCGGAGGTCGGAGTCAGTGCCGGTGCCCGTGTCGAGCCGACTCTCCGCGTTCTCCCGTCCGCCGAGCGCGACCGTGTCCCCGTACTCTTTTCGCACGCCTTCCAGTGTTAGTCTCATCTCAGAACCCTCCTCGTTCGCCATATCGCCCGCCGAACCGTTCGATAATCACGAAACTCAGGCTGGTGACAGCGAGCAGGACGCAGCCCATCGCCGTCGCCGGACCGAGCCGCCGCCCCAGATACCGTTCGACGGCGACCGGCATCGTGTAGCTCGTCGACCCCTCTGCGAGGACGACCGTCGAGTCGAACTCGCCGATCGAGATGGCGAAGGCGAACGCCGCGCCCGCGACGACGCCCGCGGCGACCAGCGGCAGTTCGATGTCGACGAGCGCTCGGACCCGACTCGCGCCGAGGCTGCGTGCGGACTCGACCAGTCGCGGGTCGAGGTTTCCGAGAAGCGGCGCGACGTTCCGCGTCACGAAGGGGTACGCGCCGACCGCGTGGGCGGCGACGACCGCGATCGCGCCGGTCACCTGGACCCGAGTGCCGAAGACGTCGACGCCGAAGACGAGCCCGCGGAGCAGCCCGAGGCCGACGACGATCCCCGAGACGGCGAACGGTGCCATCGCGAGCGCGTCGATCGCGGCGCGACCGCGGAACTCCCGCGTCGTCAGCACGGCCATCACGACGCCCATCGGGACGGCCACGAGAAGCGTCCCCACCCCGAACCGCAGCGAGTTCGCGATCGCCGGGAGCGGACGGACCTGATAGGACGCGCCCGTCTGCTGCCGTTCGAGGAGGAACAGGTAGTGCTCCAGCGTCAGCCCGCCTCCCGGTCCGGTCAGGCTCGTGAGCACCATCGAGGCGATCGGGCCGACGAACACCGCCAGCACAACGAGGCCGTAGGCGGCGATCGTGATCCGCGCGCCCGCCGCTTTGGCGGTCCACGAGCCGGGCCACAGCGAGTAGCGCGGCTGCGGGCGCGCGCCCTGCCCCGAGCCGCGGGTGCGACCCTCGTAACGGAGGTACCAGTACGTCAACCCGAGCGAGATCGCGGTCTCGACGACGGCGAGGGCGGCCGCCTCGGCGTACGCGAGGTTCTGGATCCGCGAGTAGATGAACACCTCGACAGTCGCCAACTGGAAGCCGCCGAGCGCGAGCACGATCGGGAACGACGCGAAGGTGAAGACGAACGTCAGGGTCGCGCCGACTGCAACGGCTGGGAGCAACTGCGGGAGCACCACGTCGCGGAACGCCCGCGTCGGCGACGCGCCGAGGCTCCGGGCCGTCTCGATCGCGGAGGCGTCGACGCTCTCCCAGGCGGCGGTCGTCACCCGCGCGACCAGCGGCGCGTTGTAGAACGCGTGCGCGATCACGATCGCTTCGAGGGTGAAAAGCAGCTCGACCGGCGGCAGGCCGATCGCCGTCAGGACGCCGTTGAGCGTCCCGTTCCGGCCGAACGTCGCGACGAACCCGATCGCGACCATAATCGAGGGCATCACGAACGGGAGGATCGTCAGCGAGCGCAGCGTCCTTCGGCCGCGGAACTCGAACCGCGAGAGAATCCACGCGCCGGGCAGTCCCAGAAGGACCGAGGCGACCGTCGACAACAGCGCCTGATAGGCGGTGAACCCGAAGATGTCGACGAGGTAAAAGCGCGAGGAGAGCACCGAGACGATCGGCTCGACGGTCGGCCGTCCGTCGACGAACACCGCGTCGACGAACACCGTCGCGACCGGGTAGTAGAAGACGACGAGCAGGACGAGGGCGGTCACGGCGGACCCGACTGTGAGGGCCTGCGCTTCGATCCGCCGTCGGAGCGCAGCCGCGACCGAGCCAGCCCGGGACCACCGCGTCTCCGACGGTGGCGCGTCGGCTGATCGAGGCGACGTCACGGTTCCGTCTCCGTCGTCTGAAGACGGGCCGTCGACGCTATCGTCGCCACCGCCATCGACGCCGTCGCCGTCACTTGCTGGCGAACTGCCGTTCCCACGCCTGCGTCCACTCACTCACGTTGTCTCGAAGTTCGTCGTACGTGAAAGTGACTGCTTCCGGCGGTGCCTTCGCGTACTCGGCGAACTCCTCGGGGAGTTCGGCGGTCGTCGTCGCCGGGAACGCGACGTTGCGCTGGGCGATCTCACCCTGCACGTCCGGCCGGAGGACGAACTCGAGGAACTGTCTGGCGAGTTCCGGCTCATCGGTCCCCTCGAAGACCGACATCCCCTCGGGGTAGGCGTAGCCCTGATCGTTCAGGAACCGGATCTGGTGCTTCGCGAGGTCCTCGCCGGACTGGCTGGCGTACACCTGATCCGTCGAGTAGGAGACGACCATCGGGGCCTCCTCGTTCTCGTAGGCCGTGTACGACGTCGACCAGTCGGCGAGCACGCGGACGTCGTTCGCCTGCAGTTCCTCCCAGTAGTCGAGGTACCCGTCAGCGCCCTTCTCGGCGATGGTGTGCAGCAGGAACGACTTCCCCGTCGAACTCCCGGTGGGGTTCTGTGCGAGGAGGTCGCCCTCGTACTCGGACTCCAGTAGCCCGTCGAACGTCTCGGGGGCGGCGAAGCCGCCGCCGTCGAACGCCTCGTTGTACACGAGGCTGACGTAGCTCGTGTCGTAGGGGACGATTCGACCCTCGGGATCGAAGTTCAGTCCCTCCTTCACGTCGCCCTGTCCGGACACGTCGTCGACGGGAACGAACAGGCCGTCGTCCAGTCGCTCGTCGATCCGAATGAGCATATCCACGTTGAGGCCGACGTAGACGTCGGCGTCGATTTCGGCCCCCTGCAGCGCTCGCTCGATGTAGTAGTTGATCTCACTGTCCGGGGTCGCGAACTCGATCGTCGCGTCGAACTCCGACTCGAACGTCTCCTTGAGCCACGGACCCGGACTCGTCGAGGGCGCGTCGACGAACGCGCCGTACGTCGACACCACGAGTTCCGGCGTGCTCGGTTCGGCGGTCCCGGTCGTCGTCCCGGCCGCCGTCTCGTCCGTTCCGCTCGCCGTCGGTCCGTCCGTCGATCCGCCGTCGCCGCCTCCTCCGAGACACCCCGCGATCCCCGCCGCGCCGCCGGCACCGACCGTTCGAAGGAACGTTCTGCGTTTCATTACTGGGTAATTTCACCTAGTGGTATTTAACCGTGGTGCATCGGTAGCGGCGGTGTGGGCGGATTCTCGTCGATGGCTCTCGCGGCGGATCGGAGCAACGTTCTTGTCGCTCCGCGGCGACTCCTAGCCGTGTCGCGCAACCGACGGTACGCGCTCGGCGGCGTCTTCGTCCTCGTAGGGATCGCGACAGCGCTGCTCTTGGCGTCCGTCCTCGGCACCGTCTTCTTCGCCGTCACGGTCGCGTACCTGCTCTGGCCGGTCCGACAGCGACTCGTCTCCCGCGGACTGTCCCGCCGCCTCGCCAGCGGCGGCGCGACGGCCGGCGCGTTCGTGATGACGCTCTTCGTGTTCGTCCCGCTCGTCGTTGTCGCCTATCTCCGATTCGATTCGTTCGTCGCGCTGCTCGGACTGCTCCCGGAAACACTCGAACTCGCGCTGTTCGGAATCGAGTACGCTATCACGCTCGAATCGCTCACCGCGTTCCTCATCTCGCTCGTCGAACGCGGGGCCAGATACGCCGCCACCTCGGCCCCCGTTCTCATCGTGAAGGCGACGCTCTTCGTCTTCCTCGTCTACTCGTTGCTTTTCTACGGCGAGGACGCTCAGCGGTCGGTCCTCGCGCTCGTGCCGACCGGATACCGCGACGCCGCAGTCGCGCTGAATCGCCGCGCTAGAGAGACGCTTTTCGCCATTTACGTCCTTCAGGCGGCCACCGCGCTCGGGACGTTCGCTCTCGCGCTTCCGGTGTTTTACGCCCTCGGCTACGAGTCGGTCGTGATGCTGTCGAGCGTCGCCGCGCTCCTGCAGTTCGTTCCGATTCTCGGCCCCAGCGTCCTGCTCGCGGGACTGGCGGCGTACCACGTCGCGGTCGGCGAACTGGTCCGCGCCGCGCTCGTCTTCCTGCTCGGCGGCTTCGTCATCGCGCTCCTGCCCGACGTCCTCATCCGACCGCGACTGGCCCGCGAAACGGCTGACATCCCGGGCAGCCTCTACTTCGTCGGCTTCTTCGGCGGCGTGCTCACGCTCGGACCGATCGGCATCGTCGCGGGGCCGCTCGCCGTCGGCCTGTTCGTCGAGTCCGCGGCGCTGCTCTCGACGGAGTTGAACCACTCTGGACTGACGCCCGCGGACGTCCCTGACGACGCAGAGGCGATGGCGGTCGAGGACCGCAATGAGACGGATACCGGCGACACCGATGGCGGTTCCTAATCACTCGTACTCGCTGCCGACGACCTCGCGGATCCGCTCGGCGGTCACCTCGCCGATTCCGCCGACCTCGCGGAGGTCGTCCTCGCGCGCGGTCATCACGCCCTCGACGGTACCGAACTCCCGCAGGAGCGACTGGGCGGTGACGGGGCCGATGTCGGCGATCGAGGAGACGACGTACTCCTGCTGTTCGGCCAGCGTCTTCGCGCTCTTCTCGCCGTGGACGCTCACGGTCCGATCGCGCTCGGTCTGCTCGCGCTCGGCGATCGTGAGCAGCAGTTCGGCGGTGTCGTCCTCGTCGCGCGTCTGCAGGACGCTCACGTCGAAGTCGACCGCCAGCGACGCCAGCGCCCCCCGGATCGCGCCGGGGTGGACGTTCCGCTCCTCGTAGAGGCCCTCGCCCTCGACGATCAACACCGGGCGGGCGTACGCGCGGGAGAGATCGCCGATCTGCTCGAAGATCGAGCGGTCGTCGCCGAGCAGCGTGTCGAGGAAGTCCGCGACGGACTTCCGCTCGACGGCGACGCGGTCCGAGAGGACGTAATCGCCGACTGCCAACGTTTCGAGCCGCGTTCGGACGCCCTCGCGCTTCGAGAGGTCCTTCGCGATCGAGGCGTCGAGTTCGCGCTGGTCGACGACGACCTCTGTCACTTCCTCGCCGTCGGCTCCGGCGGTGGCGACGACCCCCTCGTCGCCTCCGTCGTCCGCGTCTGCGGGCGTTTCGTCATCTGCGGGCGTTTCATCGTCTGCGTCCGCACCTTCGACTGCGTCTTCGCCGTCTCCGTCCTCGCTGTCGCTCTCGACTGTCTCCTCGCCGTCCGAGTGCGCGCGCTTGATCTCCTCGTCGGTCGGCCCGAAGTCGGTGAGCCCCGCCTGCCCGTTCGCTTCCGGGGCACCGTTTCCGGTGGAACCGCCGCTCTCGACGGACGCACCGCCGGCGGTGGACTCGTCGCCGCCGGCAGCGTCGCTTTCGTCGTCCGCGTCGTTCTCACCGTCGTACGCCGCCAACCCCCGCTGTTCTGGGTTCAGTTCCGATTCGATGTCCCCGGCGAGGCTCTTCAGTTCTCGAAGCTCCGACTCCATCTCCTTCTCGCGCCGCCGGGAGATCCAGAAGAACGCCTCGTCGCGGGTGTCCTCGGCGAGCAGGACGACGACGCTGCCCTCCGCCTGCCGGCCGGTTCGGCCCTTCCGCTGGATCGACCGGATCGCCGTCGGCACGGGCTCGAAGAAGAGCACGAGGTCGACCTCGGGGACGTCCAGCCCCTCCTCGGCGACCGACGTGGACACGAGCACCTCGAACTCGCCGTTTCGGAACGCGTCGAGCGTCTCCTGTTGCTCCTTCTGGGTCATCCCCTCGGAGCTCTCCTTGTCGCCCTGGCCGACGAACCGGCGGACGTCGAACGACGTCGAGAGGAACTCCGTCAGCGCCTCGGCGGTGTCGCGGGACTCGGTGAAGACGATGACGCGCTCGCCGCCCTCGATGCCGAGCGTCTGCGCGAGCAGGATCCGCGCCCGCGAGAACTTCGGGTGGGTGCCGTCGAAGCTCTCGGCGAGCCGCATCGCCTCTCTGACCTTCGGCTCGGCGACGAGCCGCTGGCTCGCCTTCGACGCGCCCGAGGAGCGCGCGGCGTTGCGCTGGCGCTCGAAGTACCGTCGGACCGACTCGACCGACTGCGTCTCGACGAGTTCGACCGCCCGCCGGAGCTTCATCACCTCCGCGTGCGTCGACATCCCCTTGTAGCCGTCCGACTTGTCGGCGTTCATCAGCTCCTGGAGCTTCCCGCGCATCCGGTTCAACTGCTTCTGGGAGATGTCCGGCTGGGTCGTGTTCGTCACGCCCAGCGACTTCAGCTTCTGGAGGCGGTCCTTGATGACCTCGTTGAGCGCGTCGCGGATCTGGATGATCTCCTCGGGCAACTGGATTCGCTCCCACTCGACGGAGGTGTCGTGGGTGTACTCGTCGACGTCGGCGTCCTCCTCGGTCATCACCTCGACCTCGGCGATCCCGAGGTTCTGACACACCGCCAAGATCTCCTCTTTGTCGCCGCCGGGCGAGGCGCTCATCCCCGTCACGAGCGGCTTCTCGGCGTCCGCGTGGTAGCGCTCGGCGATGTAGACGTACGCGTAGTCGCCGCTCGCGCGGTGACACTCGTCGAAGGTGAGGTGAGTGACGTCGGCGAGGGAGATCCGCGAGCCGACGAGGTCGTTCTCGACGACCTGCGGCGTCGCGACCACGATGCGGGCGTCGTCCCACGCCGCCGCCCTGTCGTCCGGCGAGATCTCGCCGGTGAAGACGACGATCTCCTCGTCGGGGATCGAGAGCGCCTCCCGGTAGAAGTCGGCGTGCTGCTGGACGAGCGGTTTCGTCGGCGCGAGAAACAGCGCCTTCCCGCCCACCTCGTGCAGCCGATCGGCCGTCACGAGCAGGCTCACGGTCGTCTTTCCCAGTCCCGTCGGGAGGCAGACGAGCGTGTGCGCCTCCCTGGCCGTCCCCGCGAGTCGGACCTGATAGAGCCGTCGCTCGATGAATCCGGGGTTCAAGAGCGGGTGGTCCACGTACGCGGGGTCGTCGGTGGCCGCCATCACGCGTGATTGGGCGTCACCGCTGTTAAGCGTTCGCCGACGAGAGTGAAAGTGAAACCGGCGGTATCGAGGCCAGCGTCACTCGTTCGTGTCCGACTCGGGAGTGAAGTCGTATCTCCCGCGACTGCCGATCCCTTCGCCGAACCCGCCACCAAATCCGTCGTTCGAGCCGAACTCGCCGGTCGCCTCTTCTCGCTCTTCGACGGACTCCGGTAGCGACGCGCCGATCAGGTCGGCCCACTCCGTGAGGTTCCGTCCGTGATTTCGGTGGCTCATACTCCTCCTCGGACGATAAACTCTCCACGAACGTATATAACGATTTTGCTGCTCCGGGCGAGTCGCCGCGGATCCGACCTCACACGACCTGTTCGCCGTCGTCGTCGTACAGTTCGATCGCGTCGACCGGGCAGGCACGGGCGGCGAACTCTGCGTCGAGTTCCGCGCCGTCGGGCACGTCGAGTTCGAACACGCCGTCGTCGACCTCTGTCGACCCCGCGAGGTCGGCCTTGCCGTCGTCGAGGTTCTTCTCGAAGGCGTCCCACTCGTCGACGCACTGGAACATCCCGATGCAGGTCTCCCTGTCGTAGCGGATCTTCATAGTCGTCCACTCGTTGGCGGAGCGGCCACATAGCCGTGGCGACGCGCCGGCGACGTGGTTTCCGGCGCACCCCGCCGCTGCGACTCCGACTGTTTAAACCCGAGGACGGCATACCTCCCCCCGATGCGACCCGAGGAGGTGCCCGAGTTGCCCGCAGACGTCGCCGCCCACCTGCGAGAGGAGGGGATCGAGGAGCTGTACCCGCCGCAGGCGGCGGCGGTCGACGCGGGCGTCAGCCGAGGCGAGAGCGTCGTCGCGTCGGTACCGACCGCGTCGGGGAAGACGCTCGTCGCCGAGTTGGCGATGCTGTCGAGCGTCGCCCGCGGCGGCAAGGCGCTCTACATCGTCCCGCTCCGGGCGCTGGCCTCCGAGAAGAAGACCGAGTTCGAGCGCTGGGAGGAGTACGGCTTCGACGTCGGCGTCTCCACGGGCAACTACGAGTCCGACGGCGAGTGGTTGGCCTCCCGCGACATCATCGTCGCCACCTCCGAGAAGGTCGACTCGCTGGTCAGAAACGGCGCGCGTGGATCGACGAGTTGAGCTGCGTCGTCGCCGACGAGGTCCACCTCGTCGACGACAGCCACCGCGGGCCGACGCTCGAAGTGACGCTCGGGAAACTGCGGACGCTCAACCCCGGCCTGCAGGTCGTCGCGCTCTCGGCGACCGTCGGCAACGCTGACGTCGTCGCCGACTGGCTCGACGCCGAACTCGTCGAGTCCGACTGGCGGCCGATCGACCTCCGGATGGGCGTCCACTACGGCAACGCGATATCGTTCGACGACGGCAGCCAGCGGGAGGTCCCGGTGGGATCGGGCGGGCGACCGACCGCCGCGCTCGTCGACGACGCGCTCGCCGGCGACTCCGGCACGCAGACTGACCTCTCCGAGGCCGATTCCGGCGGAGAGACCGACGACGCCGGCAGCGAGGACGCCGACAGCGAGGACGGCGACAGCGGCTCCACCGCGGACAGCGACGCTGCCGACCAGGGCTCCTCGCTCGTCTTCGTGAACTCCCGGCGGAACGCCGAGGCGTCGGCCAAGCGGCTCCGCGACGTCGTCGACCCGCACCTCACGGAGGACGAACGCGGCCGCCTCGCCGAGTTGGCCGCGGAGATCAGAGACGTCTCCGACACCGAGACGAGCGACACGCTGGCGAACTGCGTCGCGAAGGGCTCGGCGTTCCACCACGCGGGGCTCGCCTCCGAGCACCGCTCGCTCGTCGAGGACGCGTTCCGCGACCGGCTCGTCAAGTGCATCTCGGCGACGCCGACGCTCGCCGCCGGGGTCAACACGCCGAGCCGCCGCGTGATCGTCCGCGACTGGCGGCGCTACGACGGCGAATTCGGCGGGATGAAACCGCTGGACGTGCTGGAGGTCCACCAGATGATGGGGCGGGCGGGCCGCCCCGGCCTCGATCCCTACGGCGAGGCGGTCCTGCTGGCGAAGAACTCCGAGACGCGCGACGAGCTGTTCGAGCGCTACATCTGGGCCGATCCCGAGCCCGTCCGCTCGAAACTGGCCGCCGAACCGGCGCTCCGAACGCACGTACTCGCGACCATCGCCTCCGGCTTCGCCCACACTCGCGGGGAACTGCTCGACTTCCTCGATCAGACGCTGTATGCGACCCAGACCGACGAGTCGGGGCGGCTCGAACGCGTCGCCGACGACGTGCTCGCGTACTTGGAGCGCAACGAGTTCATCGAGCGCGAGGACGAGTCGCTGACGGCGACGAGCGTCGGTCACACCGTCTCGCGGCTGTACCTCGACCCGATGACCGCCGCGGAGATCGTCGACGGACTGGAGTGGGCCGCGGACAACCGCACGGAGATGGTCCGCGCGCTCGCGGGTGAGGAGGAGGGGGGAGCGGAACCGCCGTCGTCGGATTCCTCGCGCGACTCCGCCGAGACGGAGTCGACTGCGGCCGGGTTCCAGCGCGCCAGCGAGTTGGCGTCGACGGATGTCGAGTCGTCTCCGGACCCCGAGGCGTCGGTAGAGGACGACTCTCTCCCCGACGACGCGCCCACCTATCCGACGGCCTTGGGGCTCTTTCACCTCGTCTCGCGGACGCCGGATATGTACCAGCTCTACCTGAAATCGGGAGACAGAGAGACCTACACCGAAGTCTGCTACGAGCGCGAGGCGGAGCTACTGGGCCGCACGCCCTCCGAGTACGAGGACGTCCGCTTCGAGGAGTGGCTCTCGGCGTTGAAGACCGCGCGCCTGCTCGAAGACTGGGCCGACGAGGTCGACGAGGACCGGATCACAGAGCGCTACGGCGTCGGGCCGGGCGACGTCCGCGGGAAGGTCGAGACCGCCGAGTGGCTGCTCAACGCGGCCGAGCGCCTCGCGGGCGAACTCGACCTCCCCGCGGTGCCGATCCGCGAGGCGAAAAAGCGCGTCGAGTACGGCGTCCGCGACGAACTCCTCGAACTCGCCGGGGTCCGCGGCGTCGGTCGCAAGCGCGCCAGACGCTTCTTCGAGGCCGGCATCGAGACGCGCGCTGACCTCCGCGAGGCCGACAAGTCGATCGTGCTGCGCGCGCTCCGCGGCCGCCGGAAGACCGCCGAACGGATCCTCGAGAACGTCGGGCGGCAGGACCCCTCGATGGACGAGGTCTCGAAGGACGTCGACGACGCCGGCGGTTCGAGATCGGAATCGACGTCCCGGTCGACGTCCGGCTCGGAGCGCCGATCCGACGCGTCGTCCGCGACGCCCGCAGACGACCCCGAAGAGCAGGCCAGTCTGGGTGATTTCGGATGAGCGCGGACGCGTCGCCGCTGTTCGTCGAGGGGACCGTCGAGGTCGACGACGTCGACGCCTTCGTCGAGGAGCTCGCGGCGATCGCGGCGGAGACCGGCGCGACGGTTCAGGCGTTCGACGCCCGCTACGTCGTGAGCGAGCGGCACCTCGAACGCGCCGTCGAACTGGCCGATCGGGCCATCGAGCGCGGCGAGAACGTCGCCCGCGACCGCGCCGTCGAGATCCTCCTGTACGCCGCCGGGCGCAGACAGATCACCGACGCGCTCGAACTCGGCGTCGACGCCGGAGCGAACCGGGTGGTCGTCCTCGTCGACGGCGGCGACCCGACTGCCGCTGCCGAGGCCGTCCGCGACCGGTTGCTGGATTCGGTCGAACCGACGCTCGGCGACTACGACGCCGAGCGCGTGACGGCGTACTACGACGTCGACGAGGCCGAACTCGCTGTCGTCGACGGCGACCTCGAAGCGCTGGTGCTCGAACGCGTGGCGCTCTTAGTCGTCGAGAAGTGACTCCGGACCCCGTCCGGTGCTTTCTTCGATATCACGTCCGGAGCGACAGACAGCGGGCCTAACGGGCCGTTGAACCGGCTCGGTGAGTTGGTAGGCTGCCTATAGCTATGGCCGCCCACGGCTATCCGGGGGTATGGACACACTCCTGCCGGCGTTCGTCGGCATTCCAGGCGGTCCCGAACTGCTCGTCATACTCCTACTCGTCGTGCTGCTGTTCGGCGCGGACAAGCTCCCGAAACTCGCACGCTCGTCGGGACAGGCGATGGGCGAGTTCAGACGCGGACGCGACGAGATCGAAGACGAACTCAGGGGGGCCGCGGAGTCGACGCCGACCAGAGCCGAGGCCGAGCCGGCGGAATGAGCCGACGACGCTCCCCGTCGGAGTGATCAGATGACGCTCCGCTGAGGCCGTCTGTCGCTCGCGCGCCCGTTTCGAGCTGCACTCCGTTTTCCGTCCGCTGAGCGTCCGCTCGCGGGCAACATCACGCTACGAGCTCTCGGTGCGCACTACAGTTCGTCGGCGATCTCTCGCGGCGGCTCGATCTCCGGCGGTACCGCGGTGGTCCCGATGAGCGACCGCCGGTCGCGGAGCACGTGGACGCAGGAGGCGACGGTGAGCGTGCCGGCGACGAACAGGGCGTACCCGAACCCGCCCACGTACGAGAACGGCGGGAAGCCGAGCGCTGCGACCACGACAAGCGCCGACAGCACGGATCCGAGCACTAGGTAGAACTGACTCCACGGGATGTCGTCTTTCGGCACCACGTCGAGGTAGATGTCGAACGCCTTCACGTGGTCGGTCATCGCGACCGTCCCCCGGTCTCTGTCGTAGACGACGACGCCGAGCCGATCCATCGTGGGGAGGTGCGTCTGGTGGAGCGCGGTGTAGACGCGTTTGCGCTGCTTCGGCGTCACGTCCCGCGCGTCGATCTGGTTCTCCCACGCGGCGATCTGTCTGGAGAGGTCTCGGATCGTCACCGGGTCGTCCACCTGCGTCAGATAGTGGAGGATGTAGCGACGTCGCCGATTGCTCAGCGTCTCGAAGATCGTATCCGTCGAAAGCGCCTCGTCGTTCGACGGTTCGTCGTCGTCGCCGGAGTGTCCGACCTTTGATACTTGGCCCCCACTGTTCATACCACTCTATTGACTGAAACCGTTATGAATCTACCTATGGCTGTGGTTGATTCTGGTAATATGTCCCTTCTAGACTCTATTGAATGGAGATTAATCGATCCGGAAATCACCCATTCGGAGACGGCTTATAACCCCTGGTTTGAGTATTGTAACCATACTTAAGCGTGCTGATGGTATCTTCGACTTCGAGCTATGAATCCGCAACTATCTCCGGGGTTTCTGAAAGATCTTCGTCGCCCGGAGTACACCGGTGACAACCGCTGTCTCCCCTGCACTGCCGTCAACCTCGTTCTCGCGGCGGCACTGACCGCCGCGGCGGCGGTCGTCTCACCGCCCGCCGCGGTCGCCGTGGCGCTCGTCTCGCTCGCGAGTATCTACCTTCGCGGGTACCTCGTCCCGGGGACGCCGGAGTTGACGAGGCGACACCTCCCCGAGCGCGTCCTCGCGTGGTTCGGGAAGTCCGAGCCGCGAGCGCCCGTCGCCGGGACCGACTTCGACGTGGTTTCGTTCCTCGACCGCGCCGCGGTCGTCGTCGACGATGGCGAGGACGTCGCGCTCGCCCCGGAGTTCCAGACGCGCCTCGAAGCGGCCGCTCGCGACCTCGACGGCGAGGCAGCGACGCGAGCCGCCGCGGCCGAACTGCTAGACGTCGACGCCGACCGGCTGTCGTTCGTCGCCGACGACGCCGCCTGGCGCGTGCTGCTCGACGGGTCGATACTCGGCCGGTGGGAATCGCGAGCGGCGTTCGTCACCGATTTAGCCGCCGACCGCGCGCTCGCGGCGTGGTCCGAGGAGTGGGCGTCGGTGCCGGGGGACGCTCGGGGACGGACGCTCTCGGCGATCCGGGCCTGCCTCGAAGCCTGTCCCGTCTGTGGCGGCGAGATCCGACTCGGCACCGAGTCGGTCCGCTCCTGCTGCCGCGAGTACGAGGTCGTCGCGGCCACCTGTCGGGGCTGCGACGCTCGGCTCTTCGAGACCGACGCCCGCGCGGTCGCGAGCGTCGAGTAATTCCCTTTTCTGGCTCGAATCGTCGATCGGTGCGACTCAGTACTCTTTGGCGAAAAACGTCGAACAGCCAGTAACAGTCGGCACTCCGGTTCTAGAACAGCCGCGCACGGAGTCGAGCGAGTCGCCCGCGCGCGCCGAGACGCGCGGCCCCGAGCTGATACAGCGTCGAGACGGCGAAGCACACGAGGAACGCGGTCGCCGGTAGCAGCGGGTCCACGAGGCCGAAGCCGGGGACCGACGCGAGCGAGGCGACCGTCGAGAACAGGCCGACGACGCCGAGCGCGCGGTAGTACTCGCCCCAGGTCACGCCCGCCCGCGTGGTGACGTCCATGTACCGACTGAGGTGGCCCGCCTGCGAGCGGACGCGAACCAGCTTCCGGTCGGGGTCGTACGCGACGAGGCCGAGGTCGTCCATCTTCGGGAGGTGCGTCTGATGGAGCGCGTTGTAGACGCTCTCGCGGAGCGCCCGCGGTGCCGGAGACTCTCCGGACTCCGTCGTCGCGATCCGTTCGGAGAGCTCACGCAGCGACAGCGCCTCCGGCTGAGCCCACAGCTCCGCGAGCGCCTCTCGCCGGCGCGCGTTGCTCAGTACGTGATACACGTCCACCTCCGGGAGCGCTGATCGCTGAAACATCGGATCTCCCGAGGCGCTTTGCGAGTATAGCTATGGGTCGATTAGCGGACCGACCCGAAACGGCACGCTTCCCGTACGAAATCGGTACGAGACCCGGACCGAGCGGAACGGCGTGCGGACTCCGCCGATACGCGGTCCCTGCCGCGCCGGTACGACCGCGGTACGAACCGGTATGGTCCTCGTTCTCTCCTCTCATTTCGGCTCAATGAGGCGATGAAAACGCCCATCTCGCGGTTTGAAACCGCCGAATCGGCGCATGGGTAATACCCCCCGAGCTATCGGATGAGATGTCCCGAAACGACCGGTTGACGATCTCACGGCTGATCGCGGTCCGACGGGAGGAACACACCGATGACACGAGACACCCAACCACAACTGTACAGCCTCTCACGCCGCAAGATGCTCGCCGGCCTCGGTGCCGTCGGCCTCGCCTCCGCGGGTGCCGGCCTCGGCACCTCCGCGTATTTCAGCGACGAGGAGAGCTTCGAGAACAACACACTGACCGCCGGGACGCTCGACCTGCGCGTCCGCTACGAGGCGTCCTACGACAGCGGCGGGACGGTCGAGAATATGGCCGACGAAGCGATGGGAACTCAGGACGGGTCGCCCGCGGGGATGTTCTACGACCTCGAAGACGTGAAGCCGGGCGACTCCGGTCACGTGGAGTTCTGTTTCGACATCGTCGACAACCCCGCGTACATGTGGGCGTGCGGTGATCTCTCGCAGGCCGAAAACGGAATCACCGAACCCGAGAGCGCCGTCGACGACACGCCCGAACTGGGCGAGCTCGGCGAGAGCATCGTCGCCCGCCTCGCCTACTGCGAGGAGGACGACGGCGAGTTCGTCGAGGGCGAGGAGATCGTCTCCGGCTCCCTCGTCGACGTGATCGCCGCCATCTCCTCCGGTGCCGCGCTCGACGGCGACGGCGTCGCCGGGCTCGCACCCGGCGAACAGTCCCCGTACGACGACGTGGTCGAAGGCGAACCGGACTACATCACCGGCGCGTGCGTCTGCCTGTTCTGGGAGATCCCCTACGAGGTCGGCAACGAGATCCAGTCGGACTCGCTGACGATGTCCTTCGAGTTCCACGCGCTGCAGGCCCGTCACAACGACGGCACCACGAACCCCTGCGCGCCGACCGTCACCACCCGGACGGGCGAGGGCTTCGCGAAGGTGGAGGAGTTCTCCACCGGACAGGAGACCTCCTTCGCCCGCGGTCGCTTCGGTGACAACGGTCCCTCTGGCTCGTGGGAAGTCGCCGTCGGCCCCGACGTCGGCAGCGCCGACACGGCCAACTACGTCTGGACGCCCGGTGCCACGGTCCCGTTCAGCTACACGTACGACGGTAGCGGCAACGCCTCGTTCACCCTCGACGGCGTGAACGTCGGCAGCGGGATCCCCGCCCCGAGCGGGAAGCTCGCAATCACGACGAAGGCCGACGAGGCGACCGTCAGCGTCGCGAACCTCGCGCTGGACCTCGACGGCGTCCCGGCCACCCTCAGTGGGCCCGACGCGATCTCGGCCAGCAACGACGGGTCCGGCCGCGAGGTGACCTACCTCGTCTTCGACACCGACGCCGCCGACGTCGCGAACGCGTTCACGATCTCCGGCGACGTCACCGTCGACGTCCAGGGCGACTACTCCGGCAGCGACGAGGGGGTCGCCTTCGACATCAGCGTCGAGTAAGCGGCGGCGCTCGCGCCTCCCCTCGACGTCGAGCGGCAGCGAGCCCCCTCGGTCGTGGCGGTACGGACACCGCCACGCGGACCCTCGCGCCCGTCCACCTGACTGCACTCACGACAACGATCAACCCACCACCTACACCAACCAATGACCCAAGATCCCGAACTGTACACACTCTCGCGCCGCAAGATGCTCGCCGGCATCGGCGTCGTTGGCCTCGCCTCGGCGGGGACCGGCCTCGGCACGAGCGCGTTCTTCTCCGACGAGGAGGAGTTCGTTGACAACTCGCTGGTCGCCGGCGAACTCGACCTTCTCGTCGACTGGCAGCAGACCTACGACTTCGGCGACGGACACGTCTTCGTCAGCGCCCACCCCGACCACGACGGCGACGGCGAACAGTCCATCGCGGCCGACAACGACGCCGGACAGATCCGCTACAGCGACTTCCCCGACGAGGAAGACGAGGACAGCAACGGCGCGAACATCCCGGTGCTGAACTGCGAGAACATCCCCCCGCTGTCGGAGGCGGACTTCGGCGTCGACCCCGTCACGGGCGAGGCGATGGAGACGCTGGTTCACCTCACCGACGTGAAGCCCGGCGATTCCGGCGAGATCACCTTCTCGCTGCACCTCTGTGACAACCCCGGCTACGTCTGGATGCAGGCGGGCAACGTCACCGAGTCCGGCGGCGTCCACGCCGAGCCCGAGATGGAAGTCGACCCCGACAACCTCGGCGACCTCGCCGGGGCGATCCAGGCGACGCTGTGGTACGACGAGGACTGCGACAACGTCTACGACGGCGCGGAGCCGGTCGACATTATGCTGACGCTGGACTTCTCCGGCTCGATGCTGTACGACCAGTACGGCGGCGTCGTCAGCGACGATCCGATCGAGATCGACGGCGTCACCCACGACGAGACGACGAAGATCGACCTCGTCGAACTCGGCACCCGGCAGTTCGTCGACTACCTCCAGTCGCAGAACGCCGACGCCAAGGTCGGCGTCGCGTACTTCGACGGCGAGGGAAGCAGCGACACCGAGCCGCGGACCGGCGTCCTCCAAGAGATGACGACGGACCTCTCCGTCGTCGACGGCGCGCTGACGGGACTCCGACAGAAGCTCGCCAACGTCGTGACCGGTGCGGCGAACGACGGCGTGGGCGCCGATCCGACGGTCAGCGACCCCGCGGACGGCGACGGCGACCCGGACCCGTTCTCGAACGCGGGCGGGATCGCCACGGGGACGTACATCGGCGAGGGCGTCGACGACGCCCAGGACGAGCTCGCGGCCAACGGCCGCGCCGGTGCCGAGAAGCGGAACATCGTCCTCTCGGACGGCGAGTCGTTCAACGGCGGCGGCAGCACCTCGTTCGCCTCCCCGGAGGCGGCGGCGGACGACGCCCGCGCGGCGTCCCCCTCGCCCGCGACCGACGTCTACACCATCTCCGTCGGCAGCGCCAACGACGGCGTGCTCCAGGCGATGGCCGGGCCGGCCGGCGGCGCGGGCGGCGACCCGGTGTTCTTCAGCGACGTCGACGACCCGCTCAACATCCCGACGGTGTTCGGGAACCTCGCGGCGCAGACGGTCGCCGAGAAGGTCATCATGCAGGACTCGCTGGAGAACGTCCTCGCGGCCCTCGCTGACGGCAACGGGATCCCCCTCGACGGCAACCGCTCGACGATCTACGACGAGCTGGACGACGATCCGACCGACCCCGACCGCGACGCCTTCCGCGGCGACGGCGTGATGCACTGCATCGCCCTCGCGTGGGAGCTTCCGTTCGAGGTCGGCAACGAGATCCAGGGCGACACGCTCGGCTTCGACCTCGGCTTCTACACCGAGCAGGAGCGGCACAACGACGGCTCAGGACCCGAGATCGTCGCCTGATCGCGCGGCGCGACTCTCTCGCCCGAACAGCACGGCGTTCGATCGCCGACCCGGCGCGACGCCCGCTCGTGAACGCGACCCACCGCGGCGGTAACGGGGGTTCGACTCCCCCGGTGGGTCCTCTCCCTCCGTCTGGGAAGGGAGGCTGCACCGACTGCAGACTAACCAACGGACCACGAAAATGACACGACAAGACGAACTACCGCTGTACAACCTCTCTCGGCGCCGCGTCCTCGCGGGGCTCGGAGCGGTCGGCATCGCCTCCGCCGGGACCGGTCTCGGCACGAGCGCGTTCTTCTCCGACGAGGAGGAGTTCGCTGACAACACCCTTCAGGCCGGGACGCTCGACCTGAAACTCGACTACAAAGCGACGTATCTCGGCGGCACGGGACGGCTCGACGCCGTCAGAGCGATGGGCTACCCCGAGGCCGAGGAGATCGTCGTCGACGACGAGGCCACCGGACGGTACCTCCTCGCGCAGGCCCCCTCGCCGGCGGACATGCAGGCGTGGGAGGACCTCGTCCAGGGCGAGCAGTTCGACTTCTGTAGCCCGGAGGCCGACGAGTACCTCGAGAACGGCGACGGCATCCCGATGTTCACGCTCTCGGACGTCAAGCCCGGCGACTCCGGCGAGGTGACGGTGAGCATCCACATCTGCGACAACCCCGGTTACCTGCGGATGATCGGTGAGCTCACGGCCAACGAGGAGAACGGCCAGACGGAACCCGAGATCGACGCGGAGGGCGAGGACACCGACGGCATCGGCGAACTCGCCGACGCCATCGAGGTCTGCGTCTGGTACGACGAGGACTGCGACAACGTCTACGAGCCGACCGGCACCGGCCAACAGCAGGAACTGGAGGTCGCGCTCGTCTCCGACGTCTCCGGGTCGATGGGCGGCTCGCCGATCGCGGCGCTGAAGACCGCGGCGACGAGCTTCGTCGACAACCTCTCCTCGCCGGACGAGGCGGCCGCGATCTCGTTCAGCTCCAGCGCCTCCACGGACCAGGAGTTGACGACCGACTACCAGGCCGTCAAGGACGCCATCGACGACTACAACGCCAGCGGCGGCACCTCGATCGCCGCCGGGATCGACGAGGGGACCGACGAACTGCTCAACGGGACGAACGCCACCGCCGGAGCCTCGAAGGTGATGATCCTGCTGAGCGACGGCAACTCCAACGCGGGGGCTGCCACCGCGGCGGCGGACAGCGCCAAAGACGCGGGGATCCGTCTCTTCACCATCGCGCTCGGCAGCGCGAACACCTCGCTGCTCCAGTCTCTCGCGAGTTCGCCGGACGACGCCTTCGTCGCTCCGGACCCGGCGGACCTCGACACGGTCTACGCCGAGATCGCACAGATCGTCCTCGGCGGCGAGCAGAAGATCGCCGAGGGGACGATGGCGGAAGTCTTCGCCCAGCTCTCGGAGGGCATCGTCCTCGACGGCAACCGACAGGAGGAGGGCCTCCAGCCGTACCCCGGCGCGACGACGCAGTGCATAGGGTTCGAGTGGACGCTCCCGTTCGAGGCCGGCAACGAGATCCAGTCGGACTCCGTCAGCTTCGACTTCGGCTTCGAGGTCGAGCAGTCACGGCACAACGACTCGCCGTTCGGATCGGAACAGGAGTCCGCGCCCGCTCCGGACGCGGGGAACTGATCCCGGCGCGGATCCGATGGTAACGGCGGTCTCACGCGACGGTCGCTCGCATCGTCTGGCGGGCGGTAACGATCCCCTGCCGCCGGGTACGGCCGTCGTATCGATCGGACAGCGGTTCCATACCTATGCGCTCGGCTGCTGTATCGCTCGGAGAACGCGGGCCGGATGGCCGGCCCACTCATCGCCCCGGCGTATCCGGGACCTACGACAATGACACTCACACGTCGGGAACTGCTGACGGGAATCGGCGGCGGAGCGGTCGCCATCGGCGGGTTCTCCACCCGCCGGGGATCGCCCCGCTTCTCGCAATATACCTACGCCGCACCGGACGACGACACGGACGACAGACGGCTCCGCATCGCGTGGTACGAGCGGTACAACGGTGCGACCGTGCAGAACCACGCCGGGACGAGCGACGGCCTCGACGCGACGCTCGACCCCGACAGCGGCCCCGCCTACGTCGACGAGGCGACGCACGTGACGGACGTGACCGGCCCGGTGCTCTCGGTGGGGAACGTCCTCCCGGGTGACGCCGGCACGCTGGTCGTCGGCCTCGAAGTCGTCGACGACGGCGGTGCGGAACCGCTCGACGTGTGGTTCCGAGCGTCCGTCACCGCCGACGACGAAAACGGCGTGAACGGCCCCGAGCGGGCCGCCGGCGACACCACCCCGAACGACGGCGAACTCGACGAGGTCGCCCTCGTCGAGATGTGGCGCGACGGTTCGCCGCTTGGAAGCTGCAACGGCGTGAAGGAGTTCGACGAATCGCTCGAATCCCCGCTGATCGCTCCGACCCCCTTCGCCGAGGCGTTCGCCCCGACGGCGGACGCCGGCGACGACGAGGGACTCCTCGCGTTCGACTGCCTCTCGCCCGGTTCGCTGCGCTGCGTCGCGCTCCGTTGGGAGATCCCCGAGACGGCCGGGAACCGCGCGCAGGGCGACTCGCTCGGCTTCGAGTTCTCGTTCGCCGGGGTCGCCTGCGGCGGCGACAGCCCGCTGCTCGGCGGAGGTTCGCAATGATCCTCTCCCGACGCCGCGTGCTGGCGGCGCTGGCCGCGGCCGGCGGCGCGGGCGCGCTCACCGGCACCGGCACCGCCGCGATGTTCCGCGACGCCGAGCGGTTCGAGGCGTCGATCACGACCGGCACGGTCGACCTAGTCGTCGAGTACGAACTGCTGAGCGGCCCCGGTGCGGACGGCCCGACGCGCGCGGCGTCGTCGACGGCCCGCGCCTCGGCCTCCCAATCGGGTCCCTCGGGACGGAGTCGGACTCGGGAGCGATGCGCCTCACGTTCGCGCTGCCCCAGCGCGGTGCGGCGGTCAACAACCCCGCCGCGCTGTGGCTCGCGACCGACTGTCCCATGCCCGCGTCGACGTCGCTGGCGGAGTCGATCCACCTGGCGCTGTCGTACGCCGACTGCGAGTCCGAGACCGCGGGCGACCCGATCGCCAGCGGCTCGCTCCGGGAGGTCGCCGACGACCTCCGCGGGGGCTACCGCGTCGACGGCGACCCGGCGACGGACGACGTCGAATGTCTGTCCGACGAGGTCTGCGTACTCGTCGAGTACGAACTCGTCGGCTACGTCGGCAGCGAGTCGGTCGATCTGCCCCTGTGGTTCGCCGCCGTCCAGTGCCGCAACACCGCGCCGGCGAACCCCTTCGCGGGGCGGGACGCCGCGCCCTGTGCGCCCGCCGACCCCTGCCCGTGCTGCCGGACGCTCGGCAAACTGGAGTTCGAGGCCGGGACCCAACCCGGGCTCGGCGACAGCTCAGCCGCCCCCGGCACGTACGCGTTCACCGAGGGCGACACCGACTACGGTCTGGAGATCTACGACACGTCCGAGAAGGACGGCGGCGAGACGGTCGGCGTCGCCTTCCGGCTGGTGAACCTCTCCGGCGGCCCCGCGCCGAGCCTCTGCACCGTCGCCGTCAAGGGCGGTCCCGGGTTCGAGCAGTACGACCGCGCGGACGGCACTTCCGTCGACACCGCCGACCTCCCCGGCAGCGACGCCGACGGACTCGTCTACGCCCCCGAGGGGAAGGCGATCAGCCACGTCACGGTCTGCGTCTGCACGACCGACGCCGAGGATGAGTGCCCCGGCTGTACCGACCCCTCGCTGACGAACGGCAACGGCGGGCGGCCCCCGCGGGGTGGCCGATGACCCGAACGACGCTCCCGGCGACGCCCCCGATGCCGAGCGCCGGCAAGCTGCTCGCGACGCTGGTGTTGCTCGCGGCGCTCTCGCCGTTCGCCGTCTTCGCCGTCCCGCAGGTCGTCGGAGCCGACGACGGTTTCGTCGTCCTCTCCGGGAGTATGGAACCGGCGCTCTCGCCCGGCGACGTCGTGATCGTCGACGCGTCCGCGTCCGTGGGCGTCGGCGACGTCATCACCTACCGGTCCGCCGGCGACAGCGTGCCGACGACCCACCGCGTGGTCGGCGAACGCGACGGCGGCTACGAGACGAAGGGCGACGCCAACGAGAACGTCGACGCCGGGCTGGTCGGCCCCGAGGCGATCATCGGCGAGGTCGTCCTCACGATCCCGCTCGTCGGGTACGTGATCCTGTGGGCGAACACGCCCGTCGGCTACGTCGCGCTCGTCGTCGCCCCGCTGGTGCTGCTCGGCGTGAGCGAGCTCCGGGCGTGGGCCCGGCGCGACCCCGAAGCCGGTGTCGACGAGGTCTCGGAGGCTCAGGCGGGCGGTCCGACGCCACCGTCGACGACAGACGCGGCCGACGGCGACGAGCCGACCGCCTTGCGAACCGCGGAGGCACCCCGAAACGGCGACCGGCCGTCCCCGAGCGACACCGTCGCGGTCGCGGCCGTCGATCTGAAGCTCACGCTGGTGGCGATGGCGGCGCTGTTCGCGTACGCCGGGTGGAACGTCGTCCGCGAGTTCGCCGCCACGGCCGCCCCGACGCCCGTCTCCGTCGGCGCGCTCACGGCCGGACTCCTCGGCCTGCTGTTCGCCGGATCGGTGACCCTGAGCGCGTGGCGGGCCGCACGCACCGCTCGCTCGGCTCCGCTGCCGGCCCTGACGGACGGCAGCGGGGACGCGGAGGTGGATGATGAATAAGTCGCTCGCGGTCGTGGGCGCGCTGCTCGTCGTGTTCGCCTCGGCGACCGCCGGCGTCACGCTGGCGCTCCTCTCGGACGAGGAGGCCGTCTCGCTCGGCTTCAGCGCCGACGTTCCGAGCCCCGACGCGGTCGCACTCGACGACGACTCGGATGGATCGATGGGCGTCTCCGGGTTCGGGTTCACGGCTGGCACGGACGACACGCGGATCGCCAACGACTCCGCCGAAGGCCCGGACGAAAACGCGTCGGCTCGAAACGCGACGAGCGGGAACGTGACCAGCGGGAACGTGACGAACGGCAACGCGACAGCCACTGACGACCCGACGCCCCCCGAAAACGCGTCGGCCGCCGACGGTGCGAACACCGGCGGGAACGAGACCGATGCCGAGTCGGACGCGGGCGACACCCCGGTGACACCGACTGCCGAACCGGCGTCGGACGCTGACGATCCGGCCGAGCCGCCCGAATCCGACGATACGACCACGTCAGCCGACCCCGATGGCTCCCCGTCGGACAGTCAGGAGTCGTCTTCGACGGGCGGCCAAGAGCCCTCTTCGACGGACGACGGTAGTGAGACCACGGGCTCCGACCCCACGACCGATGCGGAGTCGTCCGGCGGGACCGATACGCAGTCGGAACCGACCACCGAAACCGAAGACGAGACGGAATCTGACCAGTCCGTGGACGATGCTACCGCTGACGACGGAGAATCGGAGGACGAGAACACGAACGACGACGGATCGGCGGACGCCGACTCGAACGAGAAGGGCGACGCCGCCGCCGGCGAGAGTTCGACCGACGACACGTCGACTGACGCGCCCGATTCGGCCTGATGCCCGGGGGAACGACGCGCGTGCCGGTCCGGCTTCCGGGGACCGCCTCCGGTGCGCATCGCCGAAACACGCTCGTGGTTCTGGGCTACCTCTTGGGACTGACAGTCGTTCTCTGGACCGTCTCGTTGCTCCTGTGACCGTGGATCGCCTCCGAGAGCCCCGTTCGGGCTCGGCAACGACGTGACTCTCCGGAATCGAGTGAAAGAGGAGTAGTCCCACCAGGATTCGAACCTGGGTCGAAGCCCCCAGAAGGCTTCAGGATTGGCCGCTACCCCATGGGACTGTGCTGTCGTGCCGTCGACGCCGTTCGTCGACTGCGTGCCCGTTCGTAACCCGCGGCTCCATATGAGTGTTGCGAAGTCCGTCACTCCCGGAGGCCGGCGTCGCTGCCGACGTTCGCGCTCTCGGTTGATTCGCCCCCTTCCCACAACGAAGCGCGTTCTACGCTCGGCGTCCCGCGGACTCGGAGGGCCACGCTGGCCAGCGCGAAGGCGGCGATCCCCGCGACTCCGACCGGACTCGCGACGAGCTCCCGGCGAACGGGATCCGGTGCGACGGCGTACGCGAGTACGCTCCCGGCCGCGGCGTTGAACACGCCGTGGAGAAACCCGGCCGCCAGGGCGGATCTGGCGCGGACGACGACGTAGGTGTACACCGGCGAGAAGGCCACCGTCGCGACCGTCATCGCCGCGACGCCGACGACGGGGAACGAGGGGTAGTTGTAGCCGTCGAGAACGACCGGGGCGTGCCAGAGCCCCCACAGCACGCCGGTCGCACCGCTGGCCCGCCAGAACCCCAGCGGCGCGAGTTCCCAGAGGAGGTAGCCGCGCCAGCCGATCTCCTCTCCCAGCGCGAAGAGCGCGTTGACGGTCACCCCGGCTCCGACCACCAGCGCGAGGAGGGCGACGGTCCCCAGCGGACCGGCGGGCAGCGCGAGCCCCGGCGTCGGGTCGGCTGCGGCGTCGAACGTGATCCCGGGTACCGCGAGGCTGAGCGCGAGTGCGACCCCGATCAGCGCGAGCACGCTTCCGACGGCGACGAGGTGCCAGCGAGCGCGTCCGCGTCGCACGCCGAGGTCGTGCGCCGACGCGTCGGTCGTGAGAACCACTACCCCCGCGGCGATAGCCGGCGTGAACATGTAGATCGGGGCAAGCGCGACGAGTCGGACGTCGGCCGCGGACGCGACCGCGACGAATCCGAGCGCGAGGACGACCAGCGCGCCGAGAAACCGAGCGAGTCGGTCGACGTCGACCTCGCTATGTTCCCGTCCTCGTTGGGGCGTTCTCGCGTCCGGTTGCTCCGCGTCGTCGTGTTCGGCGGGGTCGGCCGTACCGACGGGGCCGGGCGTCTCGGAGGGCATATCGCTTCGAGTAATCGACACGAACGGACAAGAAACCACCTCCGGTCCCGCGGCTCACGGTGCAGAGGCGTCGCGCGGTCGCGATTCCGAGTCGGACCTCTCGTCCGCGATGGCCGCGTAGAGGGACGCTATCGTGCACAATCCACCACCTATTTATCCCACAGTTGACCACATTCGTGTATGTACATCGGCCGATTCGTGATCGTCGCGCCCGACTTCGGCGCGTACCGCGTCTCCTCTCGATCGTTCCCGAACCGTCGGATCGTCGACCGCAACGGTACGCTGACGGTCGCGCCGACGCCCGACGCGCCCGAGAACGACAACCCCTACGTCTCCTACAACTGCGTCCGGGAGGGCGGTGACGCGGTCGTCGTCGGCAACGGCTCCCACGTCGATCCGATCGCCGAGAAACTGGACCTGGGCTACCCCGCCCGCGACGCGCTCGCGTCGTCGCTGCTCGCGCTCGATTACGAGAAGGACGACTACGACACCCCGCGCGTGGCGGGCGTCGTCGGCGAGGAGTCGTATATCGGGATCGTCCGCCGCGACGCGCTCCTCGTCGATGCCGTCGAGGAACCCACCCTCGTGGCGACCTACGAGGAGGACGAGCCAACGCCGGCCGACTTCGACGCCGACGCCGCTGACGGCCCGTCCGCCCTCGCTCGCGCGGCGTACGACCTGCCCTACGAGCACGCCGTCTGCGCTGCGGGCGTCACCTACGACGACGGCGACGTCGCCGTCGGCCTGTTCAACGGCTAAGGGCAGTCCACCTAGCCGCCCGCATTTTTGTCCTCCGAGCCGTACGCTCGCGTATGCACGTCGCGGTGATCTCGGACGTCCACGCGAACAAGGTCGCGCTCGACGCCGTCTTCGACGACCTCGCCGCGTCGGGAGCCGACGGCGACGCTCCCGACGCGATCGTCTGCGCTGGCGACGTCGTCGGGTACAACCCCTGGCCGGCCGAGTGCGTCGCCGCGGTCCGCGAGCGGGAGATCCCCACGGTGATGGGCAATCACGACCGCGCGGTGTCGGCCGGGACCGCGTTCCGGTTCAACTCGATGGCCGCGGCGGGCGTCGAGTACGCTCGTGGGGAACTCGACGACGACGCGATCGAGTGGCTCTCCGCGCTGCCGGATGCGAGAACCGTCCTCGACGGGGCGATCAAACTGGTCCACGGCCATCCCGACGACCCCGACCGCTACACCTACCCCGAGGAGTTCTCGCCGTCGATGCTCGGCGAGGAGGACGTGCTCGTGCTGGGGCACACCCACGTTCAGGGATACGAACGCTTCGAGGAGGGAGTCGTACTGAACCCCGGAAGCGTCGGACAGCCGCGCGACGGCGACCCGCGGGCCGCCTACGCCGTGGTCGACCTCGACGACCTGTCGGTCGACGAGCGCCGCGTCGAGTACGACGTCGACGAGCGCCGCGTCGAGTACGACGTCGACGCCGTCGCGGACGCCGTCGAAGACGCCGGGCTCCCGGAGCGGATCGGCCAGCGGCTCTACGAGGGTCGGTGACGGGCGGAACGCTTCGACCGACGGACGCTCAGAACTCGTCTTGGACGATCTCGAGCGTCTCCTCGCGGTCGTCCCACGCGACGAAGATGGCCACGGAGGTCGCGGAGGTGATGACGTCGTGGATGTTGATCCCGGCCTCGGCGATCGGTTCGACGATGTCCTGGATCACGCCGGGGCGGTTCGGCAGTTCGCCGCCGGTGACGCGGATGACCGCGATGTCGTCGTCGACGGTGACCGACGAGAGCGTCTGGTCGTCGACGACCTTCTCGTGCAGCAGGTTCTCGGCCTCCTCGGCGCGGTCTTCGGCGACGTAGAACGTCACCGAGTCCATCCCGGACGCGACCGCGTCGATGTTGATGTCGGCCTCCCGGAGCGCCTGCGAGAGGTCCGCGAGGATCCCGGGGCTGTTTCGGATCGCCCGCCCCGCGACGGTGACGCAGACGAGCGGCTCGTCCTGCATGTCGATGAGGTTCTCGAACTGCCCCTCGATGAGCGTCCCGCCGGTGAGCAAGTCGCCGTGCTGGTAGTGGACGACCCTGACGTCGAGGCCGTCGTCCTTGTACGACAACGCCGAGGGGGCGACCACTTCAGCGCCGCGGAACGAGAGGTTCCGCAGTTCGTCGACGGTGATCCGGCCGACGTTGCGCGCGCCCTCGACGACGCGCGGGTCGCCCGTCATGACGCCCTCGACGTCGGTGACGATCACGACCTCGTCGGCGTTCATATACCGACCGAGCATCACGGCGGTCGTGTCCGAGCCGCCGCGACCGAGCGTCGTGATCTCGCCGTCGAGGTTCTGCGCGAGGAAGCCGGTGATGACCGGGACGACGTGATCGAGATCCTCGGCGAGTTCGCCCGCCCGCCGCTGCGTCTCCTCGACGTTGACCTCGCCGAGGTCGTTCGCGATGACCGGCCAGTCGTCCGCGCCGGGTTCGACGAAGACGGCGTTGACGCCGCGGGCGGCGAGGGCGGCCTTGAGCATCCGGACGCTCGTCCGCTCGCCCATCGAGACGATCTCCGCGCGGTCGCGGTCCTCGGCGTCGAACTCGATCTCCTCGAGGAGTGCGTCGGTCGTGTTGCCCATCGCGCTCGCGACGACGGCGATCTCGTGACCCGCTTCGACCGCCGCGGCGATCGAGTCGGCGGCGCGGTTGATCCGATCGCCGCTCCCGAGCGACGTGCCGCCGAACTTGGCGACTACGCGCACGGTCGGGCCTCCTGTCGTCGTACGGAACTGAACTGCGAGTGGTGCTCTGACATAGCCGTCCTTTGCCGGGGGGAGTGTAAAATCTTGTCTCCCGTCTCAACGGTTGCCGAGTTTCCTCGGCGGTATCGACCGAACGGGGACCCGTCTCCGGTTCAGTCCTCTCAGCGGTTCTTTCTTCCTGATCTGACTCGGCACGAACCGTGGCCGTGACCCCCGCCGCAGTTTAAGTCGCTGCCGCTCGAAGTGTGCGTATGGACGTCGAGGTCCGAGACGCGGTCGAGGCGGACGCCGAGACGCTCGGGGCCATCGTCGACCTCCCGGCCGACGTGCTCCGCAACGTCGTCCACGACCGGACGGTCAGACTCGCGGTCTCGCCGGACCGCGATCCGGGGCCGAACGCGGACGTCGACGAGGCCGCCGAAACAGGTGGAACCGGCGAGGCCGCTTCCGCCGATGACGACTCCCCGACCGACGCCGTTCACGGGTTCGTCGCGTTCGACGTCGAGGACGGGACGGTCCACGTCACGCAGCTCGCCGGCGACGCCTCGGTCGCGGAGCGACTGCTCGCCGAACCGGTCCGCTTCGCGGTCAACGAGGGATTCGACGTCGCGCTCGTCGTTCCCGAGTCTGACAGCGACATCACGTCGGCGGCCGAAGCCGCGGGCTTCGAGACGGTCGGTCCCGGCCCGCAGTTCGGCGGCGAGCCGACGACGAAGTACCGGTTCTCCCCCGACTGAGCGGTTTCGACGCTCGCGCTCGCGTCCCGGTCAGACGAATTTCCGAACGGTCATATCGAGCGTGTCGAGGTCGAGGATCGGCGCGTAGCCGACGTCGGGGTCGATGTTGACGGACTTCTGGAAGTCGGTCTGGGCCTGCCAGCAGCCGGAGTTGACCGCGAGGACGTCGTGGTACTTCCCCCAGCCGAGCTTGTGCACGTGACCGGTGTGGAACACGTCGGGCACCTCCTCCATCACCAGATAGTCCTTCTCCTCGGGCGCGAGCCGCGTCTTCCCGCCGAACTGCGGCGCGACGTGGCGCTTCTTCAGGAGCTGGTACATCGCCTTGTGCGGGTCGTCGTAGCTCGCCTTATCGGCGGGTAGCTCCGCGATGACCTCGTCGAGGGAGACGCCGTGGTACATCAGCACCTTCACGCCCTCGACGGTGACCAGCGACGGGTTCCCCGTGATTCGAGCGTCGTGGGCGCTCATGATGTCTCTGAGGTTCTCGTCGAAGCCGGGCTGCGGTTCCGCGAGGCGGACGGCGTCGTGGTTACCCGGGATCATCAGGATCTCTATGTCGCCGGGAACGTCCTTGAGGTGTTCCGAGAAGGTCTCGTACTGTTCGTAGATGTCGACGATGTCGAGTTCCTCGTCCTGGTTCGGATAGACGCCGACGCCCTCGACCATGTCGCCCGCGATGAGCAGGTACTCCACGGGCTCGGCCTCCTCTGTGTGGAGCCAGTCCGCGAAGCGCCCCCACGCGTCGGCGACGAACTCCTGGCTGCCGACGTGGACGTCGGAGACGAGCGCCGCCTGCACGTGTCTGTCCGCGGTGTTCGGCGTGTACGTCCGCGGCACGTCGGGGAAGTGCATCGAGTCGACGAACATGATCCCCGCGTCGTCGGAGAGCGTCCCCTCGACGGCGATGCACTCGTCGAGCAGCAGTTCGTCGACCAGTCCGGCGAACTCCCGGTCTTTCATCACCAGACAGGGGAACGTCCCGGTCGTGTCCTCCAACTCGACGAGCCAGTGACCGCTCTTCGTCGAGCGGATGTCGTTGACGAGGCCGACCATCGCCGCGTCGGCCCCGCCGCTCATCGACTGGATGGCGGTCGCCGGCCGGTGGTTCACCCGCCCGCGGAGCTGTTTCGAGAGCTTCTCGTAGCGGTCCCGGAAGACCTTCACGAAGTCGCCGTACTCGCCGGTTCCGGTGCTCTGGCCGGTCACGTCGCCGCTGACTTCCAGCGAGCGGAGCGATGGGTCGCGGCCGCCCGACTCGGTGGTCGGCTTCGTTTGCGACCCGGTCTCCGACGAAGCGGTTGTCTCTGGTTGGGTAGTTGCGTCCGGTTCGGTAGTTGTCTCTGGTTGAGGAGTTGCATCCGTTTCGGACGGGGCGACCGATCGAGAAGCGTTGTTCCGTTCGGTCGAATCACCGCCGCCCGACCCCTTCGCTTCTACTGGAGAATCTCTATCCGACACCTCTCCGTTTTTACCGGCGGAAGACGCGTCATCTCCAGTGGAAACGAGGGGGTCTGGCTGCTTCGGGAGGTCGCGCTCGTCGTCGACGCTCGCGGTCCCCGAGTCCGCGCCTGTCACGTCCGGCGGCGACTCCGCGAGCGCGCTTCGGACGTCTGCGGCCGTGATCCGGAGGGCCTCGTCGTCGACGAACTCGACGACGGTGTCGAGCGCCCGTCCGGGGGCATCGGTCCCCGCAATGAGCGTCACGGCCTCCTGTTCGGCGTTGTATCCGCGGGCGGTGAGTTCCTGCACGATCCGAACCGGCGTCTCCAGAGGCACACTGGCTGCACGCGGCAGCGGAAGAAAAGCGTACTGAACGAGGTCGTCGCGGTCGACGCGTCGGCGGCCGGGTCAGAAGGTTGAAACGCGACCGCGAAGAATTCCCGGTAGATGACGGACGAAGACGGGAACGCGCCCGATCGTCCGGACGACGAGCCGCACGACGAGGTGGCCCGGTCCGGTCGGGAGGACGTCGCCGACGACGAGGGAGTGCGGAACGGCGACCGCGCGGGCGCACCCTCGGGGTCGCCGGACAAAGACGCTGCAGCCGATGCACCGGACGCAGGCGAAGCGGGCGAAGCCGACGCAGCGGACGAAACGCCCGCAGCGGCCGGCACGCGCGACGACGACGACCCAGCGGCTGCAGCCGACGTCGCTCACCGCGACGCTGACGACGCGGACGAGCACGTCCCCGCCGGCGTCGCCGTCTCCCGGCAGCGCTCCGAGGGGCGACCCCGCCCAGAGCCCGGGACACGCGCGGCCGACCGCGACGTGAGTTTCCTCACGCGCTTTCGAACCGCCCAGAGCGGACCGCTTCTCTTCATCCGCGAGACGCTCTACAGCGCCCTCGCCGTCGTCGGCGTCGGTCTCCTGCTGTTCGCCATCAGCGGCGTCTGGCCGCCGATGGTGGCCGTCGAGAGCGGAAGTATGGAGCCCGAGATGTACCGCGGTGACCTCGTCTTCGTCACGGAGGAGCACCGCTTCACGCCGGATTACGCCTACGGCGACACCGGCGTCGTGACGGTCGAGATCGGAACCGAAGCGGGCTACCGAAGCTTCGGCGGCAACGGTTCGGTCATCATCTACTCGCCGCCCGACCGCGCCGGATCGCCGATCATCCACCGCGCGCACTTCCACGTCGAGGAGGGCGAGAACTGGTACGACCGAGCCGACCCGGCGTACATGCGCGCGGACAACTGCCAAGAGCTCCCCAACTGCCCGGCTCCGCACGCGGGGTTCATCACGAAGGGCGACGCCAACGGGCAGTACGATCAGGTGACGAGCGTCGCCGACACGGCGGGACCGATCCGCCCCGAGTGGATCCGCGGCAGCGCGCGGCTCCGGATCCCGTATCTGGGCCACATCCGGCTCCAGTTGGCCGGGGCGCTGGCGGGCTGAGTAGCTAGTCGAGTTCGTCGAGCGCCGCGGCGGCCTCCCGCGCCGCGGAGAGGTGCTCTTTCGCGCGTCGCGGGTCGTCTGTCTCCTCGGCGAGCCGCGCGTGCCGCGTCAACGCGCCGAGCAGCGCCTCGCGGGCCCCGCGGCCGTCGACCGGAGCGGCCTCCGTCTCCGGCGTCGTCGACGGGCGGGCGTCCCGGACCGACGGTGGTTCGGCCCCGTCGTCGGCGACGTCGACACCGGACGCGACGTCTTCGGCGGACCGTCCGGGTTCGTCTGCGCCCGCTCGCGCCTCGGGTGACGGCTGTCGGCCGGGTGTCGACTGTTGGTCTGCCGTCGGTTGCTGATCCGCCGTCGACCGTTGGTCCGCCGCCGACTCCTCGCCCGCCTCCACCTGCCCGTCGTCTCCTTGGGCGCCGGCGTCGCTCTCGCCGGTGACGCGCTGACAACTCGGGCAGAACTCCTGGCCCTGATACCGGAAGATCGGCGACCCGCAGTCGTTGCAGTGGCGGTTGGTCATCGTCGCGCCCTTCAGCAGCAGTTCGCTCATCTGCTGGGTCTCCTTGCGGCGCTCCTCGTCTCGCTCGTACTTTTCGCGCAGTCGCTCCCGCTCCGCTTCCTCGTCGAAGTCGCTCACGTCCCGTTCCGACGCGACGGACCTCGAAAAATCCTCCGCTGCCACCCGGACAGCCCGGCAGACCGCGCTAGCGCACCGCGTTCGCGTACCGCTAGAGCAGCGTGTCCGCGTACAGGAACAGTCCCGCGAGCGCGACCTCGAATATCAGCGTTCCGACGGCCGACAGCGCGACGAACTGCCGATCGTCCATCTCGGCGAAGCCCGCCGGGACGGTCAACATCCCGCGGGTGAAAAGCAGGGCGTTGCTCACGGGTACGACGACCGGACCCCACCGGTCGAACCAGCCGTCGAACCGATCGAGCTTCGACTCGTCGATGCGGAACCACGACTTCGAGAGGAGGTACTCGCGACCGCCGCGCTGGGCCACCTTGAACAGCGCGTACTGGCCGAGCGTGGCGCCGAGTACGGCGACGGCGAGCACGGGGATCAGCGCGTCGCCGCCGAGGAGCAGGAGCGATCCCGGGACGATCAGCTCGCTCGGCATGAAGTACATCAGCATCGCGCCTTCGAGCACGAAGACGCCGAAGAGCGCGAGGTAGGCCCACTCGGACTCGAGGAGGGCGGTGAGCCGAGGTGGCATCGCGTCCAGTTGGAGGACCACTTGGGGCACCTGCATCACCTAGTTGTTCCGGCGAGATTCACAAACGTATTTCGTTCCCCTTCGTGGGTAGCGACTCGCCCGCGATCACTCCGATGCGATTTTTTCCACCGGTCTCGAAGGGCCGCGTATGGACCTCACCGACCGGCCCCGACGGCTCCGCCGCGACGGAATTCGGTCGCTCGTCAGCGAGACGGAACTGACCGCGCGTGACCTCGTCGCGCCGATCTTCGTCGACGCGACGACCGACGAGCGCGTGCCGATCGAGTCGATGCCGGGACACGAGCGCGTTCCCGTCGCCGACGCGGTCGAGCGCGTCGAGGAGGTGCTGGAGACGGGCGTCGAGGCGGTGATGGTGTTCGGGATCCCCGAGTCGAAGGACGAGCGGGGGTCTCGCGCGTGGGCGCGAGACGGCGTCGTTCAGCAGGCCGTCCGTCGGATCTCCGCCGAGACGGAGGCGTACGTCATCACCGACGTCTGTCTCTGCGAGTACACCAACCACGGGCACTGCGGCGTGCTCGAAGCCGACGCCGAGTCAGACCCGACGCTCACCGTGCGGAACGACCCGACGCTCGATCTGCTCGCGAAAACCGCGGTCTCGCACGCCGAGGCGGGCGCGGATATGGTCGCGCCGAGTTCGATGACCGACGGGATGGTCGGGGCGATCCGCGAGGGACTCGACGACGCGGGCCACGAGGACCTTCCGATTATGTCCTACGCGGCGAAGTACGAGAGCGCCTTCTACGGCCCCTTCCGCGACGCCGCCGACGGCGCGCCCGCGTTCGGCGACCGCCGGCACTACCAGATGGATCCCGCGAACGGGCGCGAGGCGATCCGGGAGGTCGCCCTCGACGTCGAACAGGGCGCGGACGTGCTGATGGTCAAGCCCGCGCTCGCGTACCTCGACGTCGTCCGGTCGATCCGTCGGGAGTTCGACCACCCGGTCGCCGCGTACAACGTCTCCGGCGAGTACGCGATGATCCACGCCGCGGCGGAGAAGGGTTGGCTCGATTTGGAGGGGGCAGCCCACGAATCGCTGCTGGCGATGAAACGCGCCGGAGCCGACCTCATCATCACGTACTTCGCCGAGGACCTCGCGGCGCGGCTCTGATCGAACTCGTCGGAACTCGTCCTCGCGGAGAACCTGCAGATCGCCACAGACTTCCCGCCGCGCACAACCGAGAACGGCGAGTTCGGCAGGAATTGCCTGAACGCTTGTCCAGTAACCGCCGCGATACTACCACGTTAACTCACGCCTCTGAACCTTATACGCTTTATATTGTTACCCAAATCATACGAACGTCTGGATAGACATAGGTATTTTAGACATATTCAACTCCAATCTTTATATATTTCCTCTCTTTGACCTTCTCTCGTGATTCCATCCACGAAACACGGCAGATTCGGCGTATGGGTAGACAAACGTTTGAACAGTGAGGTGCGCGAATGAGCACGCTCTTACAGGTGGATCCGACCACCGTCGCCAACGGCATCAACAACGTGTGGGTGCTGGTGGTCACGTTCCTGATCTTCTTCATGCAGCCGGGCTTCGCGCTGCTGGAGTCGGGGCAGGTCCGCGCGAAGAACGTCGGCAACGTGCTGATGAAGAACATGACCGACTGGATCCTCGGGACGCTCGTGTACTTCGTCGTCGGCGCGGCCGTCGTCGGCATCGTCGGCGGCCTCACCTCGGGCGGGGACATCGCCGGTGCGTTCGGACACATCGCCGACTCCAACGCGTGGATCGGCTGGCTCTTCGGCGCGGTGTTCGCGATGACGGCGGCGACGATCGTCTCCGGCGCGGTCGCCGAACGGATGAACTTCGACGCGTACGTGCTGTTCACGGTCCTGATGGTGGCGATCATCTACCCCGTCGTGGTCGGCTTCACCTGGGGCGGCGGCCTCCTCTCCAGTTCCGGCTTCCTCGGCGGCGCGCTCGGCGCGGGCTACCTCGACTTCGCCGGCGCGACCGTCGTCCACATGTGCGGCGGCGTCGCCGGTCTCGTCGCGGCCAAGATGGTCGGCGCACGCAAGGGCCGCTACGACTCGAACGGCAACAGCCAGCCGATTCCGGGGCACTCGATGCTGCTGGCGGTCCTCGGCACGTTCATCCTCGCGTTCGGCTGGTACGGCTTCAACGTCGGCACGCAGGCGACGATCCTCGCGGTCGCCGACGACGGCACGCTCACGTTCATGGGCTCGGCGCTCGGCCGCGTCGCCCTCGTGACGACGCTCGGAATGAGCGCGGGCGGCGCGATGGCGATGCTCACCTCCGCGCGCTACCAGGGCAAGCCCGATCCGCTCTGGACCGCCAACGGCATCCTCGCGGGTCTCGTAGCCGTCACGGGCGCGGTCCCGCACGTCACGTGGTGGGGCGGCGCGCTCCTCGGCGGCCTCGGCGGCTTCCTCGTGCTCCCGGCGTTCCGCTTCACGGTCGACCGCCTCAAGATCGACGACGTCTGCGGCGTCTTCGCCGTCCACGGCGTCGCCGGCGCGGTCGGCACGGCGCTGATCCCGGTCTTCGCGGTCGGCGGCTTCGCACTGAACCAGTTCGTTCTGCAGGTCGTCGGCGTCGCCGTGATCGCCCTGTGGACGATCGTCGCCTCGGCGGTCGTCCTCGCGGCTCTCGACGCCGCGGTCGGCCTCCGCGTGAGCGAAGAAGAGGAGACCGAGGGCCTCGACGAGGGCGAACACGGCGTCTCGGTGTACCCCGAGTTCGTGCCGAGCGAGCGCCGCGACACCGGGGTCGCCGCCGACGGCGGCGAACTCCGCACTGACGGCGGTAGCGACGTCGACGCCGACACCGGCTCGCCCGCTCCGGCCGCGGAAACGGGGGTGACTACCGATGAGTGACCCGGAGACGCCGATCGAGATGGTCGTCGCCTACATCCGTCCGGACAAGCTCTCGGACGTCAAGCAGTCACTCGCGGCCGCCGGAGCGCCGTCGCTGACGGTGACGAACGTCTCCGGTCGGGGCTCTCAGCCCGCGAAGACCGGGCAGTGGCGCGGCGAGGAGTACACGGTCGATCTGCACCAGAAGGTCAAGATCGAGTGCGTCGTCGCCGACATCCCCGCCGACGACGTCGTCGACGCGATCCAAGACGGCGCACAGACCGGGGAACCCGGCGACGGCAAGGTGTTCGTCCTCCCGGTTGAGTCGGCCCGCCAGATCCGCACCGGCGCGTCGGGCCCCGACGCGGTCTGAGGTCGCGTCCCGCCGTCCCGGCCGCGGGTTGCTGTTTTTCCCGTTCGCGTTTCGGTTTCTGTTCACGTCCGTTTCTGTTCGCGTTTCGGTCCTACTCCCGCGTCCGTCCGACTGACCGCCGGCGTGTCGCTGTCGCCGGAACTGTTCGGGCAACTCTCGGCGATTCGTCGTTTCGTCTCGGGCCGTTCTTCCTCGAACCACTGGGCCACGTCTCGAAGCGCGCGCGGCGAATATGCCCACTCATACCAGATAATTTATACTATGTCCGTGAAGGTGTCCGGCAACATTTGTCCTCCTTCTGTCCACATCCCTCCCTTATATTCCTTTAATTCGATAGTAATTTTGACAGGCGTCTGAATATGGGCGACCAATTTTACAAAATAAACGCTAAGTGTTATAATACTCTATGTGATTAGAACCAATCGAGATTCGCAATACGAATCTGATCAAAACTGACCAAATGATGTACGAACGTCCAAGCCAACTCGATGCACCATCGACGAGAGGTACCGTATGCTGAGCGCAGCACTCCAGTCAGATCTGTCCGCGGTCGTCCAAGGCGTGAACATGATGTGGGTCCTGACGGTCACGTTCCTGATCTTCTTCATGCACGCCGGGTTCGCGATGCTCGAAGCGGGGCAGGTCCGCTCGAAGAACGTCGCGAACCAGCTGACGAAGAACCTGCTGACGTGGAGCGTCGGCGTGATCGTGTTCTTCCTCGTCGGCGCGGCGATCTCGACGATCGTCGGCGGGGCCACCGGCGGCGGCTCCTACTCCGTGGTCGGCGCGTTCGCCGACCTCTACACCCCCGAGGCGGGTTCGCCCGGCGTCTGGGTCAACTGGCTCTTCGGCGCGGTGTTCGCGATGACGGCGGCGACGATCGTCTCCGGTGCGGTCGCCGGCCGCGCGAAGCTCCGCGCGTACGTGGGCTACACGATACTGCTCGCGGCGGTCATCTACCCCGTCGTCACCGGCTTCACCTGGGGCGGGGGCTTCCTCGACGCGCTCGGCTTCTACGACTTCGCGGGCGGGGTGATCGTCCACGCGATGGGCGGCATCGCCGGACTCACCGCGGCGTGGATCATCGGCCCGCGCGTCAACCGCTTCAACGACGACGGCTCCGTGAACGTCATCCCCGGCCACTCGATGACGTTCGCCGTCCTCGGCACGCTCATCCTCGCGTTCGGCTGGTACGGCTTCAACGTCGGGACCTCGGCGTCGCCGCTGGCGCTCTCTGAGTCGGGCGAGGTCGTCCTCGGCTCGTTCTCGACGGTCGGCCGCGTCGCCCTCGTGACGACGCTCGGGATGGCCGCCGGCGCGATCGGCGCCGCGGCGGTCGCGACCTACAAGACCGGCAAGGTCGACACGCTGTACGTCGCCAACGGCCTGCTCGCCGGCCTCGTCGGCGTCACCTCCGTCACCGACGTCATCGTCTGGCCGGGCGCGATCGCCATCGGTCTGCTCGCCGGCGCGCAACTGCCGATCGTCTTCGAGTTCGTCGAGAAGCGACTCAAGATCGACGACGTCTGCGCGGTCTTCCCGGTCCACGGCTCCGCCGGCGTGCTCGGCGCGCTCGCGTACCCCTTCGCCGCGACGGCGTTCTGGAACGGCAGCGCGTCGTTCCTCTCGCTGGCGATCCCGCAGGTCGTCGGCGTCACCGTCATCGCGGTGTGGACATTCGCCGCGACGGCGCTGGTCTTCGGCGCGTTCCGCGCGGTCGGCCAGGCGCGCGTCTCCCACGCCCACGAACTCGAGGGGCTCGACTCCTCCGAGCACGGCGTCGACACCTACCCCGAGTTCGGCGGTCCCGACGACTCCGGCGCGCGCGTCGACGGCGGCGTGATCCGGTCTGACGGCGGCGTCGCCGACGTTCGCCCGAGCGCGCACCGCGACGCAACTGTTTCCGACGACGAAACCGAGGACGAACTATGAGCGACGCAGAATCAACCGACACGCCGATCAAGATGGTGGTGGGGTACATCCGACCGGACAAACTCTCGGACGTCAAACAGGGCCTCGCAGAGATCGGTGCACCGTCGCTGACGGTGACGAACGTCTCCGGGCGAGGCTCCCAGCCCGCGAAGAAGGGCCAGTGGCGCGGCGAGGAGTACACGGTCGACCTCCACCAGAAGGTGAAAGTCGAGTGCGTCGTCGCCGACATCCCCGCAGCCGACGTCGTCGACGCCATCGCCGACGCGGCGCACACCGGCGAGAAGGGCGACGGCAAGGTGTTCGTCCTCCCGGTCGAGTCGGCCCGCCAGATCCGCACGGGCAAGACCGGTCCGGACGCGGTGTAAGCTCGGCGGCTCCGGCCCGGGTCGGAGAGAAAAAGCAAAGACGGCCCCTCGTTCTCTTCCGGTGTGCAACTGACGCCGGTGACCGCCGTCGGACTCGTCGTCGCGCTCGCGGGTTTCACGCTTCTCGATCGGGCGCGTCGATCCCGCGGTGCGTCCGCCGGGCCAGCGGCCGCCGACCGCTCCACCGACCTCCGCGAGCACGCGTGGAAGTGGGCCGTCCCGCTCGCGCTCCTCGTCGTCGTCGCCGCCGAGGGCAACTCCCTCGCGTCGATCGGCTGGCGGGTCGACTCCGTCGGAGGCTTCCTCCGGCAGGTCGGGACCGGCGTGCTCGTCCTCTCGGGGCTGAACCTGCTCACGGCTCCCCTGTGGGCGCGCGTCGGCGACGGCGGCGAGAGCCTCGCTGCCGGGATCGGCTCCTTCGCCTCGCTGTCGGTTCCGGAACGGCTGTTCGTCGCGTTCACCGCGGGCGCGACCGAGGAGACCGCGTTTCACGGCTACGCGCTCGAACGGCTCCTCGCACTCACCGGGAGCGTGCCGCTGGCGGGCGGCGTTTCGTTCCTCGCCTTCACGCTCGGCCACGTCGGCGACACGTGGGACCGACACGCCGTCGTCCGAATCGCGCAACCGGCCCTGGTGACGACCCTGCTGTATCTCTGGTTCCGCTCGCTGCCGGCGCTCATCGCGATCCACGCCGTCAACGACGCGATCGGCCTGCTGCTGGCCGATCGATTCAGAACGGACGCCGACGGCGGCGAGTCCGGGGCGGACCCGGCGGCGCTCGAGTGGCTCCGCGGGGAGTGACAGGCGAGGTGTCCCCACACGCTGCCGACCCGCCGAAGCGACAAGGATTTTGCACGCGCCGGCCGAACCGGCGCGTATGAGACACGACGAGTCGCGGGCGCTGTACGACAGAGCGCTCTCGGTGATCCCCGGCGGCGTCAACTCCTCGGTCCGAGCGACGCGGCCGTACCCGTTCTTCGTCGAGCGCGGCGACGGCGCGCACGTCGTCGACGCCGACGGCAACCGCTATCTCGACTACGTGATGGGCTACGGACCGCTCCTGTACGGGCACGATATGCCCGATCCGGTTCGGGCGGCCGTCCAGTCGCACGCCTCGGAGGGGCCGATGTACGGCGCGCCGACGGAGATCGAGGTCGACCTCGCGGAGTTCGTCGCCCGCCACGTCCCCTCCGTGGAGATGATCCGCTTCGTGAACTCGGGGACGGAGGCGACCGTCTCGGCGGTCCGCCTCGCGCGCGGGTACACCGGCCGCGACAAGATCGTCGTGATGCAGGGCGGCTACCACGGCGCGCAGGAGTCGACGCTCGTCGAGGGGAGCTTCGACAACGCCGCGCCGAGTTCGCCGGGCATCCCCTCGTCGTTCGCCGAGCACACCATCCCGGTGCCGTTCAACGACGCCGCGGCCGCAGAGCGCGTCTTCGAGGAGCACGGTGACGAGATCGCGGCGGTGCTCACCGAACCCATCCTCGCGAACACGGGCATCGTCCACCCCGTCGACGGCTACCACGAGCGGCTCCGCGAACTCACGGAGTCTCACGGCGCGCTCTTGATCTTCGACGAGGTCATCACAGGCTTCCGCGTCGGCGGCCTCCAGTGCGCGCAGGGGAAGTTCGGCGTCACGCCCGACGTGACGACGTTCGGCAAGATTGTCGGCGGGGGCTTCCCGGTCGGCGCGATCGGCGGGCGGGCCGAGATCCTCGAACAGTTCACGCCCGCGGGCGACGTCTTCCAGTCGGGCACCTTCTCCGGGCATCCGGTGACGATGGCCGCCGGCTACGAGACCCTGCGGTACGCTGCCGAGAACGACGTCTACGACCACGTGAACCGCCTCGGGGAGCGGCTCCGGGCTGGCATCTCGGACATCGTCGCCGACCAGGCACCCGCCTACACCGTCGTCGGCACCGACTCGATGTTCAAGACCGTCTTCACGCGCGAGGCTCCCGACGTGGACGAGGGCGCGCCGACCTGCGACGCCGGCTGCACGCAGGACGAGTCGTGCGCGCGGTACGACCACTGTCCGAAGACCGGCGCGGACGTCGCCGCCGCCGAGACCGAGCGCTGGGAGCGGATCTTCTGGCAGGAGATGAAGGACGCCGGAATCTTCCTCACGCCGAACCAGTTCGAGTCGCAGTTCGTCTCCTACGCTCACACCGACGCCGACGTCGAGGAGACGCTGGAAGCGTACAAAGAGGCGCTATAGCGTCCGTTCCCCTCTTAGCCGCGGCTCCCCTCGATTTTTTGTACGATAGCGGCGAAAGACCCCGTATGAACAGCCCTCCCCGCGACGATTCGACGGACGACTCCGCCGGTTCCGCCGACGGCGACCACGAGTCGTCGGCCGGTCGCGACGACGACCCGGACGTGGCCGAGGAATCGCCGGCCGGCGATCCGGCCGAGACCTCGGGGACGCACGACCCGGGCATCGGCCGCCGCGAGACCCGCGAGTCCGGCGCCTCCAGCCCGGTCCGCGAGGACACCCGACCGGGCCCCCGCGGCGACGACACCTGGACCGGCACGGGCGACGACGGGTCGGCTCCGAGCGATGCGGCGACGGTCGAGCCCGCCGCATCGACGCAGGACTTCGACGACCCGATCGGCGACCTACTCCCCCGCGCGAGCGTCGACTCGCGGTGGTGGTACTGGATCGCGGCCATCCCGCTGTACGTCGTTCTCGGCGGGTTCCTCGCCATCCTGTTCGTCGGCGCGTTCCTCTTCGATCTGTTCCTCACCGGCGGGATCGCCACGATCTTCGGCGCGTTCATCGTCGTTCCCGTGCTGGGACTGCTCGGCCTCGTCCTCTCGGTGATGTACCCGATCGCGACGTACGTCGACGCGCGGGCGATCGCCGAGTCCGACGCGTCGTGGACGCCCGACCCGCTCGTCTGGGGGCTCGCCGCGCTCGCGACGGAGGTCCTCAGCGCGTTCACGCTCAGCGTCGTGCTCGCGATCTACTACCTGTACAAGCGGCACGTCGAAATCGGCACGCCCTGACTCAGGCCGCGAAATACGCTCGGAACCGACGCCAGGTCCTCGGGTGTGCGAGCGCGACGCCGACGCCCAGCGCGACGAACCAGCACGCGCACGTCGCGACGAACGCGCCCCACGAGCCGCCGGCATCGGCGGCGCGCTCGGCCCCGGAGAAGACGGACAGTGACAGGAACGTCGCCGTCGTCGCGACGCCGACGACGAACCCGCGGATCAGATCCCACGACGGGTCGTAGTACCGTACGACGCCGACCCCCACCGCCGCCAGTACGGCCGAGTGCCAGAACTGCGTCGTCATCGAAACCGGCAGGGCGGAGACGGCGGCATCGATGGGATCGAACGCGGGCTTGACGAGGAGCCACAACAGCCCGACGTGGAGGAACTCGACGGCTTCGGCGGCGAGGCGGGAGCGGAGGGACACGCCCGAGGACACGCCCAACCGCGCCGAATACGTTTCGGTGGCGGCGCGGTCCGGTGAAGCCGGGACGCCACCGCCGACGCGACGGAAGTGGTGTCCTTTTCACCCGTGGCCGCCGAGGATTCGGCAATGACTACTCGCGGGACACTCCGACTGGCGACGCGGGGCTCGGATCTGGCGCTCCGACAGGCCGCGAGCGTCCGGGAGACGCTCGAAGACCGCCGGTTCGACGTCGAACTCGTCGAGGTCGAGACGCGCGGCGATCAGATCAGAGACGAGCTCATCCACCGGCTCGGCAAGACCGGCGCGTTCGTCCGCGCGCTCGACGAGAAGGTGCTCGACGGCGAGGTCGACGCCGCCGTCCACTCGATGAAGGATATGCCGACCGAGAAGACGGGCGACCTCGTCGTCGCGGGCGTCCCGATGCGCGAACACGCCGGTGACCTGCTTCTCACGCCCGACGGAACCGAACTGGAGGACCTCCCGGCGGGGTCGGTCGTCGGCACCTCCTCGCTCCGGCGGAAGGCGCAGATCCTCGCGGAACGCCCGGATCTGACGGTCGAGCCGCTCCGCGGCAACGTCGACACGCGGATCGAGAAGCTGCTCGCGCCCGAGCTGCAGGCCGAACACGAGCGACGCGTCGACGCCGATCGAAACGAGGGCCCCGACAGCAAAGGCGACGAGGCCGTCGAGGAGTTCGAGCAGTCGATCGAGGAATGGTTCGACGGTCTCGCGGAGATCGAACGCCGCGCGCTCGAACGCGAGATCGACACCGAGTACGACGCGATCGTCCTCGCGGAGGCCGGACTCCGGCGCACAGGCCTCTTGCACCACGTCGAGTACGCCCGCCTCGATCCCGCGACGTTCGTCCCCGCGCCCGGACAGGGCGCGATCGCGATCACCGCCCGCGACGGGAGCGAGGCGACCGAGGGGATCCGTTCCGCCGTCGACCACCCCCGGACGCGCGTCGAGACGACCGTCGAGCGGACGGTGCTCGCGGAACTCGGCGGCGGCTGTATCGCCCCGATCGGCGTGCACGCCAAGCTACAGGGCGAGTACGTCCACGCGACCGCGCGGGTGCTTTCGGCCGACGGCGACGAGGAAGTGTCGGCGAGCCGTGACCTCCCGGTCGACGACCACGCCAACGCCGCCGCGTCGTTCGCGGCCGACCTCGCAGAGCGCGGTGCCGACGACCTGATTGCCGCCGCGCGCGAAGCGGCGGAGGAGTGACGATGGCCGACGACGACCGTCGAGCGAACCCACCTGCGAGCCCCGAAACGGATTCGACCGGCACCGTCTACCTCGTCGGCAGCGGCCCCGGCGACCCGGAACTGCTGACTGTCAAGGCGCGACGCCTCCTTGAGGAGGCCGACGTCGTGCTCCACGACAAGCTCCCCGGCCCGGAGATCCTCGATTCGATCCCCGAGGACAAGCGCGAGGACGTCGGCAAGCGCGCGGGCGGCGAGTGGACGCCGCAGGAGTACACGAACCGGCGCTTGGTCGAACTCGCCCGCGAGGGGAAGGACGTCGTTCGACTGAAGGGCGGCGACCCGTTCGTCTTCGGCCGCGGCGGCGAGGAGATGGAGCACCTCGCGAGCGAGGGGGTCCCCTTCGAGGTCGTGCCCGGAATCACCTCCGCGATCGCCGGGCCGGGGACCGCCGGCATCCCGGTCACCCACCGCGATCACACCTCCTCGGTCTCGTTCGTCACGGGCCACGAGGACCCGACGAAGGAGGAGTCCGCGGTCGACTGGGACGCACTCGCGGCGACCGGCGGGACGCTCGTCGTCCTGATGGGCGTCGGAAAGCTCCCGCAGTACACCGCGGCGCTGCGCGAGGCTGGGATGGCTCCCGAGACGCCCGTCGCGTTGATCGAACGGGCGACGTGGCCGGAGATGCGCGTTGCCAGCGGGACCCTCGAAAATATCGTCGACGTCCGCGACGCCGAGGGGATCGAACCGCCCGCGATCACCGTCATCGGCGAGGTGGCGGCCACCAGAGACCGCGTCGTCGCGTTCCTGCGCAACCGAACGGGCGGAGTGGAGGGCGAGCGATGACCCGCGACGTCCGCGTCGCCGTCTTCCGCCCCGACGACGAGCGAATGGACCAGGCCGTCGAACTGCTCGACTCCCTCGGGGCCACTCCCGTCCCGGACCCGATGCTCGCTGTCGAGCCGACCGGCACGGTCCCAGACACCGGAAACGCGGCGGACGGCACGCCCGCGGACCTCGTCGTCCTGACGAGCAAGACCGGCGTCGAACTCCTCGATGAGGCGGGCTGGTCGCCGGGAACGGCCACGCTCGCCTGCATCGGACCGCGGACTGCCGCCGCGGCGCGCGCCGCGGGCTGGACGGTCGACGTCGTCCCCGAGGAGTACACCTCCTCGGGGCTCGTTTCGCGGCTCGACGGCGACGTCGACGGGCTGCGCGTCGAAGTCGCACGCAGCGACCACGGCAGCGAGGTCCTCCTCGACGGGCTCTGCGAGGCGGGCGCGGACGTGCACGAAACGGTCCTCTACCGGCTCGTCAGACCCGAAGGCTCCGGGCAGTCGACGGTGATGGCCGCCGGCGGCGACCTCGACGCGGTCTGCTTCACCTCCTCGCTCACCGTCGAGAACTTCCTCGCGGCCGCCGAGGAGCGGGGCGTTCGCGAGGAAGCGGTCGCCGGCCTGAACCGCGCGGTCGTCGGCGTCATCGGCGCACCCACCCGCGAGACGGCTGAAAGCCACGGTATCCGCGTCGACGTCGTCCCCGAGAACGCGACGTTCGACGAACTCGCGGCCGCGACCGTCGAGGAAGCCGCGCCGACGTATCACGAGTGACGCCGCGCGTACGATTTCTTCGATAGGCGAATTCGGCTCGACGATTGCGACTGAGCAACTGCCAGGGCGGGGGCTTTCGAGGTGTTCATCATCGCTGCCGCAACACAGACACCGACTTCCTCGTACGGGCGTGGGTTTAAATCCGAGAGCGACCCACGGCCGGGTATGAGCGCGGACACGACGACGAGCGGCGACGGTCCCGTTCCCGAACTCCGCGAGCGGGCCGTCGCCTGCGCCGAGCGGCTCCGAGACGCCGATCGCGTCCTGCTGGCGTCCCACATCGACGCGGACGGGCTCACGAGCGCCGCCGTCGCCGCCTCGGCCCTCGAACGCGCGGAGATTCCGTTCGAGACCGTGTTCGCGAAACAGCTCGACGAGCGGGAGGTCGCCCGGATCGCCGCGACCGACTACGAGACGGTGCTCTTCACCGACTTCGGGAGCGGTCAGTTGGACGTCATCGCGCCCCACGCGGCCGAGGGGGCGTTCACGCCGGTCGTCGCCGATCACCACCAGCCCGCTGACCTCCCCGACGGCGTCCCGGAACCCGGCCACCACCTGAACCCGCTGCTGTTCGGCCTCGACGGCGCGTCCGAACTGTCGGGCGCGGGCGCGAGCTACGTCCTCGCTCGCGCGCTCGAACCGTCCGACGGCGACAACCGCGACCTCGCGGCGCTCGCCGTCGTCGGCGCGGTCGGGGATATGCAAGCAACGGACGGCGGCCTCTCCGGCGCGAATCAGGGCATCGTCGACGAGGGCGTCGCCGCGGGCGTCGTCGAGGAAGCGACGGACCTCCTCGTCTACGGGCGACAGACGCGGCCGCTGCCGAAGTTCCTCGAGTACGCCAGCGACGTCCGCATTCCGGGGATCACGAACGACGCCAACGGCGCGGTCGAGTTCCTCTCGGGGCTCGATCTGGACCTGCGAGAAGACGGCGAGTGGCGTCGCTGGGTCGACCTCACGATGTCCGAGCGACAGACCGTCGTGAGCGGCCTCCTGAAGCGAGCCATCGCCTCGGGCGTCCCCGCCAGCCGGATCGACGCGCTCGTCGGGACCACCTACACCTTGACCGACGAAGCGCCGGGCACCGAACTCCGGGACGTCAGCGAGTTCTCGACGCTCCTGAACGCGACCGCCCGATACGAGCGCGCGGATGTCGGCCTCGCGGTCTGTTTGGGCGATCGAGGGGATGCCCTCGACCGCGCGCGCACGCTGCTCAGGAACCACCGCCGAAACCTCTCGGAGGGGCTTCAGTGGGTGCAAAACGAGGGGACGACCGTCGAGGAGCACGTCCAGTGGTTCGACGCGGAGACGCGCATCAGAGAGACCATCGTCGGAATCGTCGCCGGGATGGCCGTCGGGTCCTCGGGGATCCGAGGGGACATTCCGATCCTCGCGTTCGCCGAGAAGTCCGACGAGGAAGTGAAGGTCAGCGCCCGGGGGACTCACGCACTCGTTCGCGAGGGGCTGGATCTCTCGGCGGTGATGCGCGAGGCCTCCCGCGCGGTCGGCGGCGACGGCGGCGGCCACAACGTCGCCGCCGGCGCGACGATCCCCACGGGCTCTCGGGAGGCGTTCGTCGCCGAAGCCGACCGGATCGTCGGCGAACAGTTGTCGTAGGTGGCTGTCGCGCTTCCGCTCCCCAATTGGTATAGCAAAATATAGTTTACTGTCGGTTGTGGCACAGAGCGCGCGGTAGACGAGAATCACCGGAATCAACGCCCTAGTGGCAGCATTTCACGAGCCACGTACCGCCGATGGCGCTCCGATTCGGACTTCGACGTGAGAGTCTCGAGTGGCCACCTTGTCCCAGTGCGATCACGTTCGATTGATACACCACTCAGCCATATACCACTGGCCAGTTCCGTCGAAGGGGTGCCGCCAGTCCGTCCGCGATCGTCGCGGACACACTCGCCCAGTCGATGCTCGTCGATCTGGAGCAACACCGCGCTGCGCGATCGACGCGTTTGCATCTGCCCACGGTCGTACGGATCCGTACGATCAAGCTGACGATAGACAAACGCTCCGTGCTAGCGGCCGGGTCTGGCTGCGCTTGTCGACGCTGACGTTCGTCTGTGTCAGAAGCAGCCGACGGTTGGGGGGCGTGTTTTGCGTTGTCTTCGCTGATTCTCCGGTTAGCGGTGTCGTGATGTGCTCACACGTGCGTCGCCAGTCACTGACGCCTCGCTGCGAGCGCTTGCGATAAATCAAATAGTGCTACATTCAATGTTGCTCTCCCGTCGATCACGACGTCACTCCGTGGTGATCTCTCGGTAGAACGCCACTGAGAAGACGGCGAAGAAGCCGCCGAACAGCGTTCCGAGCACGAGCACGCCGACGCCCACACCGGCGAGCATCGACAGCGAGGGTTCGGGCGCTGGGTTCCCCATCACCGCCGTCGCGTCCGGCGACAGCAGCGTCGATGCACCGGCGAATCCGATCCCGGCGATCGCGCCCGCGACGCCCGCGACGAGTACGTAACCGACCGTGCTCAGGAGGTTCGCGCGGACGACGCCGACGCTCCGCTTCAGTCCCTCGACGGCGTCGCGGCCTTCGAGGACGATCGCCTGCCCGTAGAACTGCAAGAAGAACACGACGAGCAGGTACGCGAGGATTCCGATGGCGGCGACGATCCCGAGGGCGACGAGGACGGCGAGATTCGGCCCGCCGAACTGGCCGCTTCCGATGAACAGGATCCCGCCCGCGAACGTCGAGACGAACGCGAGCATCCCGAAGGCGAAGTTGACCGCGAGGAGGACGAGATACGCCACGAGGATCGCCACGTAGTGTCGCTTCCCGCTGTCGAGGAACGTCGCGAGCGACGTCTGCCCGCCGAGCGCTTCGTCGGCCATCGCGAGCAGTCCGCCCTGGAAGAACGGGATCGCGGCGATCGACAGCAGCGAGACGAGCGCGGAGGCGACGCTCGCGAGGACCGGATTCACCGATTGCAGGAGCATCACGGGTAGTTGGACGACCATTACGGCGAGTACCGGGACGAACAGCACCGGATTTCGAACGAGAGCGCCCGGGCTCTCGCGGAGGGCAGTCAGGACGGCCATACGTCGACTGGTACGCTGACAGACATAAATCTACGCCGCGGTACTCCCCGATCAGTGACAACCCGTAGATATTTTGTTCGGCGGTGGAAAGTGCGACGTAGATGCCGACACGCCGCCGCGCCCTGCTTCTCGGTGCGACCGCTGCTGTCGGCGGCGTGGGATACCTCACTCGTAGCCGCGCCTCCGCGCAGCCCTCCGTCGATGCTGACGTGGTCGATCGGCTCGACCCGACCTGGCGGTCGATGGCCGAGAGTCCGTGGACCGTCAGTTGGGAGGCCGACGTCGACGGGCGGCCGGGAGTCGCCGCGGAAACGGCTCGCGGCTCGGTGGTCGTCGCCGGGACGCGATCCGGGGACGATGACTCTCCGGGGTGGCTCTGCGAGGTCGCCGACGACGGAACGGTCCGCGCGGATCGGACGCTCCACCCCGAGATTCCGAACGGGTCGCCGTCGGCGGTGCTGCCGACGGCCGACGGGACGCTGATCGGCGGCCACGACGGCGAGGACGCCGCGTGGGTTGCGGCGCTGGATGTGGGGGGTGAACGTCGTTGGTCGCGGCGCTACCGACCGGCGGGGGGAGATGGTTGGAGTCCGCTGGCGATCGTGCCCACGACCCTATCGACGGGCGCAGCCGCCTACACGCTCGTCTCCAAGCGCGAATCGTACGACGACTGGCGCGACTCGGCGTGGCTGCTGCAGTTCGAATCGGACGGTGCGGTCCGCTGGAACCGCACCTACGATGCCGACGTTCAATATCTCAAAGACACGTACGCGCCCGACGGGTCGACGTTCCTCCTCGCAGGGAAACTCGCTGGACCCGCCGATGACGGGTCGCCGGCGGGCGTCCTCGCCATCGGCGACGGCGGGATCGCCTGGCGGCGGACCTACCCGGCCTACTGGTTCTGGGACATCGCCTCCGCGCCCGACGACGCCGCCGACGCCGTCGTCGTCGGCCAAGTCGACCGGGGCGATAGCGCCGTCGGCGTCGTCGCACGTCTGGGGGCGGGTGGCAGTGTGAAGTGGTGGCGGACGCTCGCCTCCGAGGACGGCTCGGTCGTCTGTTACGAGATTCGCTCGACCCCGGGAGGGTACCTCGTCAGGGGGGACGTTCGGCGATCGGAGCGCGACGACGTCCCGTTCTTCGGGGTGCTCGATTCCGACGGGAGTCGCTGTCGGTGTTACCTGTTCGACGGGTCTCGAGGCGCGCGGCCGCTGTTCGGGGGTGATCGGCCGCTCTCCGTCGAGGAGGTCGACGACGGCTCAGTGATCAAATCGTACGGAGGGGCCTGACGATGGCGACCACGCTCATCAGGGCCGCCAAGATCGTCGTCCGTCGGCTTCCGGGGATACCGAGCGCGGACCAACTCCTCGGGGTGGTCAGTGGCACGATCCTCGCGTGGAACACCGTTCCGAGCCTGTTTTCGCTGCCGGCGCTCGGCGAGATCGCGTCGCGGCTCACCGGAGTCCAGCCCGACGTGCTCGCGTCCCTCGTCAGTCTCTGTTTGAGCGTCGTGCTCTTGGGCCTCGTCGTCGTCGCCTTCGTTCCGCGGGTGTACGTCGGACCGCTCAGCGAGCCGATCGAACGCCACTCGCGAGTCCGGCGGATCTTCGTGACGTACGCCTTCGCCGTCGGGACGATATACTACCTCTGGGGGCTGTCAGTCGGGGCTTCGGGACTCCCCGCGGGAGTGCCCGGACCGCCGCAGTGGCTGTTGAACGGGGCGCTGTTCCTCGGAATACCGATCCTCGGAACGGCGCTCTACCGGATCGAGCCGCGATCCGTGAGCCACCCCGACAACCGGTTCGTCCGGCCGTTGGTCGGCCTCTCGACGGACGACGACGCCGCCGAGACGTGGCGGTCGGAGTTCGAGACGCTGGCGGCGCGGCCCCGGATGCACAAACTCGCGGCCGCACTGGTGGTGACTGCGGGTGCCAGCGTGTTCGTTATGCCCGCGGCGCTCCTCGGGATCTTCGTCGGGACGCTGAGCCTCTACTATCCGATCATCGAGGTCCTCGCGCTCGCAGGTTCGATCGGGAGCTGGGCGCTACGGAGCGACCGCACGCCGAGGCCCGACTCGGTACTCGGCGACGGATTCGACGCCGCCACCGACGTGGACACGTCCTTCTATCGACAGCTCCGCACGGCGGTCACGCCGCGCGCGTGGGGGATCTTCCTCCCGGTGCTCTTCGGCATCCTCTTCGCCGTGGTCCCGCTGCTGCTCTCCGGCGTCTACAACACGCCGGCTGACGCGTTCAGACCGGCGAGTCTCAGTAGCGCCTACTGGTCGGTCGTCGAACTCCGGACGGTGGGGAGCGTGGCGTACGCCCTCGACGTCACGGGCGATGCCGCCGTCTGGGCGGCGCTCAGTGTCACCCCGGTTCTCGTGGTCTGCTACTGTCTGTGGTACTGGTTCCGCGTGGTCCGTCGCGTCCCGACGCTTCTGTATCACGCGGACGAGGCCCCCGTTCGAGCGCGGGTTCGCGACTCGGCGGCGACGCCCCCCGTGAGCCGCCCCCGCGGTGCGTTCCTCCCGCTGGGTGCCGTCGTGTGGGTCTGGTTGTCTCACCGGTTTATGCGGGGCGAGTCGTTCGTCCCGATCCCGGCCGCCCGGGGCGAGTTCGGGTTTCTCCTGGTGTGGTCGATGGCCGTCGCGCTCCTCGGGTGGACCGTCTACGACGCGGTGCGGAGTGAACCGAGGGTCCCGGACGGACCCGTCCGGGAGATCTACCTCCCGCTCGGCGTCCAGGTTCTGGTGGTGATCGATATGGGGCTCGACAGCCTCGTCGAAGTCGGCAGCCTGCTGGCGCTGTTGATCCTCTCGGTCGGTCTCTACCACCTCCCCTCGAAGACGGAGGCGCTCTTCGAGCTCCCCCGTTCTCGGCGTCTCCCCGTGCTCGTGGTCGTCGGAGCTGTGTTCTCGGTCTTGACGTCGGTGCGGTACGACGTCGGCTTGAGTCTGCTCGCCGGAGCGGCGATGTTCGCGACCCTCGCTCTCGGCGGAGAGTGGCACGAAATCGTCGAAGAGGGGAACTGACGCCGACAGCCTGAGAGCCGAGCGGGACGGCCCCGGACGAAAACGGGTTTGTACCGCCGCCGACCAATCACGGATATGACCGACTTCGACCCCGAGAAGTTCGAGGACAAGTACGCCAACTACTTCCCCGAACTCCAGCGCGCGTACAAGAACGCCTTCGAGACGATGAACGACACCTACGACTCCGAACTCGTCCACGCCATCGACCAGCAGATCCTCAACGAGTCCGAGCCGTTCTACGAGGACGGCGACTTCCGGATCGAACTCCCGGAGAACCCGTCCGACCGGCTGACCGCCGTCGTCGTCGACGACGAGAAGCTCTCGGGGGTGCTCGATGCGTACCTCGAGGAACTCCGCCGGCAGCACCGACGCGTGTTCGGCCTCGACGACGACGAGTGACGTCCGATCGACGACGCGAAACGACGCACGAAACCGGCGGAGATACGGCCGCCGCGTTGTGCGAACCAAAGGCCTAAGCCCGTCGACGCCGAAGCGCTGGGTATGAGCACGGACGCTGCAAGCGGCGACGACGACCTGAAAGAGCGCGTCACGAACTTCCTGCGCCGGAACTTCCCGCAGATCCAGATGCACGGCGGATCCGCGGCGATTCAGAACCTTGACCGCGAGAACGGCGAGGTCACGATCATGCTCGGCGGCGCGTGTTCGGGCTGTGGCATCTCCCCGATGACGATCCAGGCGATCAAGAGCCGGATGGTCAAGGAGATCCCCGAGATCGAGATGGTCCACGCCGAGACCGGAATGGGCGGCGGTGGCCACGGCGGCGACGGAATGGCCCCCTCGTTCCCCGGCGAGGAGAGCGGCGAGGACCGAGACGGCGACGAAGGCCCGCAGGCTCCGTTCTAACTCGAATCCGATTCTCCGCGGGAGCCGTGTTTCGCTGACGCCGCAGGACCGGAGGCTCTTTGACGCCGTCGGCGAGACGTAGGTGTATGACCACCGGATCACCCGAGAACGTTCTCTTCGTGGTGATGGACACGGTCCGAAAGGACCGGCTCACGCCCTACGGGTACGATCGCCCCACGACGCCGAACTTGGAAGCCTTCGCCGAGGAGGCGACGGTCTTCGAGCAGGCGGTCGCACCCGCGCCGTGGACGCTGCCGGTCCACGCCTCGCTCTTCACCGGGATGTACCCCTCACAGCACGGGGCGGATCAGGAGAACCCCTATCTGGAGGGAGTGACGACGCTGGCGGAGACGCTCTCGGCGGCGGGGTACGACACGGCCTGTTACTCCTCGAACGCGTGGATCACGCCCTACACCCACCTCACCGACGGGTTCGACGACCAGGACAACTTCTTCGAGGTGATGCCCGGCGAGTTCCTCTCGGGACCGCTGGCCCGCGCGTGGAAGGCGATGAACGACAACGAGGCGCTGCGAGCGATGGCCGACAAGATCGTCAGCCTCGGCAACACCGCCCACGAGTTCTTCGCGGGCGGCGGGAGCGCCGACTCGAAGACGCCCGCCGTCGTCGACCGCACGAAGTCGTTCATCGAGGATTCGGACCGATCGTTCGCGTTCATCAACCTGATGGACGCGCACCTGCCGTATCACCCGCCCGAGGAGTTCGCCGAGGAGTTCGCCCCCGGCGTCGACTCGACCGAGGTGTGTCAGAACTCCAAGGAGTACAACTCCGGCGCGCGCGACATCGACGACGACGAGTGGGACGACATCCGCGGGCTGTACGACGCCGAAATCGCGCACATCGACGACCAACTCGGGCGGTTGTTCGACTGGCTGAAGGCCGACGGACGGTGGGACGACACGATGGTCGTCGTCTGCGCGGACCACGGTGAACTGCACGGCGAGCACGACCTCTACGGCCACGAGTTCTGCCTGTACGACCCGCTCGTGAACGTCCCCCTGCTGGTCAAACACCCCGCGCTCGACGACGACCGCCGCGAGGACCAAGTCGAGTTGCTCGACCTGTATCACACCGTCCTCGACACCCTCGACGTCGAGGGCGGGACGCCTTCCGCACCCGATGACGACGTCGTCGCGCTCGATCGGACGCGCTCGCTGGTCTCCGATTCGTACCGCTCTTTCGACGGCGTCGGCGACGAGAAACGCGACCCCGGTCAACGCGGCGACGGCGAGTACGCCTTCATCGAGTACTCCCGGCCGGTCGTCGAGTTGAACCAGTTAGAGGAGAAGGCGGCCGACGCTGGGCTCACGATTCCGAGCGACTCGCGCTTCTACTCGCGGATGCGCGCCGCGCGCCGGATCGACGGCAAGTACGTCCGGATCGACCGCATCGCCGACGAGGCGTACCGTCTCGACGACGACCCCGGCGAGACCGAGAACGTCGCGGGCGAGGGCGACCCCGTCGTCGACGCCGTCGAGGCGACGCTCGCGGACTTCGAGTCGGCGGTCGGCGGCGCGTGGACCGACGCGCTCGACGACGACGTCGACGACGACGCCGTCGACGAGATGGACGACGAGGCGCAGGAGCGGCTTCGGGATCTGGGGTATCTGGAGTAGCGCTCCACCTCTTTCTGCGGAGGGGTCCTGCAGATCCCTCCGCGCGAAAAACCTGTCTCGCTGAGCGGAGCGAACGGTGAAAAAAGTGCTACATGAAATCCGCGAACCCTGACTGCTTGTTCTTGTCGTTCTCGAAGACGGATTCGAGGCTCTGTTCGAGCACTTCCAGCCGCTGTTTGGTGTACTCTCGGCAGCCGAACTCCTCGGCGACGTGGATGGCGGTGTCCATGTACTTGTTCACCGACCCCTTGTGCACCGTAAGGTTCACGCGCCCGCCGCACTCGCGGCAGTCGCCGGTGAGCGGCATCCGTCGATATTTCTCGCCGCAGTCGAGACAGCGCGTCTCCTGTCTGGAGAAGGCTCTGAGGTTCCCGATCAGGTCTGGCAGGAAGTGGTACTCGATGACCCGCTCTGCGACGTCGGTCTCGTCGACCGCGCGGAGCTTTCGGGAGAGTTCCAGTTGGGCGTCCATCTTGTCCATCATCGACCCGAGCGTCTTGTAAGCGGAGAGGTCGGGGCCGAGCGCGATGTTCGAGGTGTCGTGGGTGTGGTCGAAGCCGCGGTACTCGTCGTCGGTGCCGAGGGTGTCTTCTCCCAACTGGATCAGGTCCTCGACGGCCTCGGGGTCTTCGAGTTCGAGCGTCGCCTCGTAGAACTCGCGGGGGTACTGCCGCACGATGTCCATATTGTGCGCCTCGTCGTCGATCTCGCTGGGATCGATGCGCGAGGACATCACGAGCGGCGCGTCCATCTGGCCGCCCGCTTGTCGGGGAGGTACTGCTTCGAGAAGTTGAGCAGGCCGTCCATCAGCAGCATCACGCAGTCTTCGTCGCCGTCGCACTGGCCGGTATATATGTCGTTAGCGACCAGCGTGTTTGTTTCCTCGACAGTCAGTGAGTACGTGTGGTCGACAGTCGTCGGCGTAATCTCGACCGATGTGATTTTGTCGGCCCACACCTCACCACCGTCACCGAAGAGCCTCTGTGACCGCGTTTCGATCCGATCGACTGCGTTCGCAAGCGTTTCTTCCTTTCGCTTGAGGTGGAACCCGATTCGGTCGGCAAAGCGAACCGCGTTCTGCGACGTTACCTTCAGAACCCACGTCTCGAAAGACTGCGGTTCGTCGTAGAACTCAGCGACTGCACCGGTCTCCGGGGTTCGTTCTTCACGGTACACCTTCGACGCGATACCGAATCGCTTGAGTGCCGCGATGAGGTCGGACTGGAGGTCGTCACTCACAGTGTATGCTTTCACCTCCACTCGATCGGTCGAGGTACTCCCATCGCCGGAGAAGTACGCAGCAAGGAACGATCGGAGAACCGAATCCGGAGCCGACAGTACGCAGTCGGGAATCCGTTTTGTCTCCGCACGACTCCCGGCGTCGAGGATGTCCGAAAATAGTGTGGCGACGAGTCGACTGGAAACCGTAATCTTCCACTTGTTCTCCTCGAATGCGTCGGCATTGAGGATTCTGTCGAACGTTTCGACAATTTCTTCCCTTGGAACATCGTCTGGCGTACAGATAGTCGTCTGATAGAAAGACCCAGATTCTCGTCGTGTGAACCCTTCAGCAGCGTAGTATCCAAGCAGAGTTCCAACTGTCTCGTCGACCACGAACTCCCGCGAAATCGAAGTTTTGTCGCGCCGCACGCCAAGTTCAACTTCGTCAGGAACACGTTCGATGACCGTCTCACGGTCGAACAGGTCAATTACGACGCCAGCGGGTATACTATCTCTCGACACCCAGTTGTACACCGTCGATTGACTGACATCGAGTGCTTCAGCGACTGGCTTCAGGTATCCTTCAGCGTCTGTCGCGTCGTTGAGGAGTTCTTTGAGAGCGGACTCACCGATTCCGCGAATCATTAGGTCCTCGTCCGGGACCGTCTCCGTGGTGAGGAATTCGTCCAGCAAGTCGAACGTCCAGCGTTCACCATCGATGGGGATTCGTTTCGGTGTGGGAACGACATCTTCGACCGAAAGGTCACGTGCATCGATCCGCTCGACCCCCTCACCAGTCCACCGACGCATTGAGTGGTCTGGAGTTACTGTCAGTTCCTGGCCACTCTTGGTCTCGACCCTGATGAGGTGGTCTGGCGCGGGATGCTTCGAGACTGCATCGACTCGCTGGAGTGATTCCTCGCCATTCTCGTCCACAGATGGAACGTACACGTCGCCGCCGAGTTCCTGTACGAGCGCACCAAAGTCGTCCTCGTCAGCAGCATCGGGGTCAAGCCGCTCTTCGACTAGCGATTTGATCGGGTCGTAGTGCCACTCTCCCGCCTCATCCTCGAACCAGACTTTCGTCTCCGGATGGAAGCAGTTCCGACGCTTCGCGGCGTGGAAGTACGGATGCGCGTAGCCGACGGCGGCGGACGTGAAACCGACGACGCGGCCGACGACAGCGGCTGACGTGTGCGGGGCCATCCCGAAGACGAGTTCGCCGACGAGGTCCTGCCGTTCCTCGACCTCGTAGAACGCGGGCAGGCCGTAGTACTGTTCGAGGAGATCGTCGACGAAGTCGGCGGTCTTGAGCATGTGCTCGGCCGCGCCGTCGGAGAGGACGATGTCCTGAACTTTCAGTTCGACCAGTTGGTCGTCGAACTCCAGCGGCTCGCCGTCGACGTCGGTCTCGTAGCCCAGTTCGCGGAAGTCCGCGGCGGTCACGTCGAGTTCGGCGGGGCGGACCGCCGTGACGGGGAGGTCCGTCATGTCGTAGCGGACCGTGCCGTCCTTGAACGACGTGACGCCGTTCTTCGCGCGGAGGACGCCCTTCTCCATCGGCTCGGGCGTCTTGTCCGCCGAGGTGAGCCCCTTCACGCCCTTCAGGATGTCGTAGGCGGACTCGCGCTCGCCCACCGCTTCGAGTGCGCGGCGGTACTCCTCGCCGACGTCGACCGAGAACCAGTCGGGGCTCGTGACGTCGCGTTCGCAGTGCTCGCAGTAGACGCGCCCGGATTCGTCGGGCTCGACTACCTGCCCGCACTCCTCGCACTCGTAGTGCGGTTCGGTGTGAGTGCCGCAGTCCGCGCAGGTCGTCCGGTAGGTGTGAGTGCCGCAGTCCGGACAGACGCGATCGCCGACGCGGACGTCGACGACGCCGCGGCGACCCTGTTCGTCCCTGTTTCGGGCCGCCTCGCCGACGTCGCGCTGGCTGCCGCCGGCCTCGCCGATCGGGAAGAGGGTGTGAACCGCGGGCGAGAGGTCGCGCGATTCCGACTTCTCGGGGCGACCCATTCGGTTGCCGATGCGGGTCGGGGCGCGCTCGCGGACCTCGAACGGGGCGACCTCGTTGACGGCCTTGACGGCGCTCTCGCCGCCGTCCCACGAGCGGGCCGACGGGGAGACGTCGGTCGGTTCCCAGGTCCGTTTCAGCGTCCGCGACGCGTCCTCCCGCTCGACGAACCCGAGCGAGCGGACCAGCGAGTGCCACTCCGGCACTCGGATCGACTCCTCGCGCTGGGTGTGTTCGACGAGCAGGTGTTCGAGGATCGCCGCGATCGACTCGGTCTTCTCCAGTTCGAGGACGGTCTCGCCGGTCCCGCCCGCGACGTCGTCAGCGGTGTCGTCGGATCCGAGCCCCGCGTCGTCGGCGTCGTCGGAGCCGGCCGCGAGTCCGCCGTCGGCCTCGGCGCTGACGACGCGTCCGTGCTCGACGGCGTCGGCGAGCGATTCGAACTGCTCGACCGAGACGTCGTGCCACAGATACGTGTAGTCGGGGTGCAGCGGGCAGTCGTACTCGGACGCCCACTCCATCGCCTTCTCGGGGGTCGGGTGTTCGAGGTCGACCGCGGGGTCGTCGGCGAGCGCCTGGACGGGCGCACCGGCGGCCTCGAACTCCTGTACCCACCACTCGTAGACGTAGGAGGCGGGGGCGAGCTGGTGGTTGTTCTCGACGAACTCCCCGAAGTTCACGAGGTACTCGCCGAGGTCGAGGATCTTCTCGACGCCGTTTCTGATTTCGAGTGCCTCCTCGGGGTCGTCGATGCGGCGGACGTCCCCGTTCGCGAGGCGGACCGTCGGCCCCTCGATGGAGTCGACGGGGATGACGCCCGCGGCCTTCCCCGGGCGCTCGGTCTTGATCTGCGTCCCGGTCGCGAGGAAGTCGTCGACGAGGTGCATCGTCGCCGGGTGGACGCCCGCGGTCGCGAAGCCGTGGTTGCGCGCCCGGCCGTACCGGAGGCGGAAGCCGCCCGACTGGCTCGGGTGGCCGAAGACGGGCCGCCCGGCGATGAGGTCCCGCAGGTACTTCTTCGCCGGATCGAGCCGCGCCGGGCCGGCCGGGTCGTCTGCGGCGTCCGGCTCACCGCTGTCGTCGCCGTCGCTCGCGCCGTCAGCCTCGCGTCCGTCGTCGGTATCGCTCTCGGTCGACTCCTCGCCTTCCGGTGCGTCGGCGTCGCCCGCGTCGTCGTCGCTCTTTCCGATCGTCCCGTCGATGAGGTCCTGCAGCCACGGCCAGTCGACCTCGTCGAGCCCGCGGGTGTAGCGCTGGATCTTCGGGGCTTTCAGCGCGATCCCCTCCGCGAGGACGAGACACATCCCGCCCCGGGCGGAGTTGGTGTCGACGCGTTCGAGGTCGCGGAAGCCCGAGACCTCCTCGTCGCCGGTGGCCTCCCCGTCGAGCATGATCGGCATGTGCTCGGCGATGAACTTCGTCTCCTTGTCCTTCGGCGAGTACTGCAGGCCGGTCTCCTTGTCGTAGAGGGCGACCTCCTCGGCGTAGCGCTCGACCTCGTCGCTCCGGGCCTCGTACTCCTCGATGCCGAGCAGCGAGCGCGCGTAGTCGGCGACGAGGACGGAGAGCGCCTGCGCGGTCCCGCCGGCGGAGCGGATCGGGCCCGCGTAGTAGACGTTCACGAACTCCGTCCCGTCGTCGTTCTCGAGGATCTCGACGCGGTCGATCCCCTCGATCGGCGCGGCGACGACGCCCTCGGTGAGCAGCGCGACCGCGGTCCGGACCGCGCCCTCGACCTTTCCGGCGCGGCTGTCGTAGTCGCCGACGGTCCCCTCGACGAAGTCGGTGACGAGTTCGAGGGCGGCCTCCTCGCGGGACATCTGCCCCTCGAGTTCGCGGACGCGCTCGGCGACGCCGGGGATTCCGAGGATGTTCTCCACCCTGTCGGCCATGTCCTTCGCGACCGGGATCTCGACCTCCGGCTCGGGGTCGTACCCCATCCCCTTCGCGCGCTCGGCGCGGTCGAACGCCTCGTCGAGCCGGGATTCGATGCGCTCGAAGTACCGCCTGTCGTCGTCGTGCACGGCTACAGCCAGAGGTCCAGGTCGGTCACCTCGTCGTGCTCCCGTTCGAGCGACTCCTCGAACGCGCGGAGGTAGACCTCGCCCGCGAAGACGGTCGCGGCGTTGAGATGCCCCGCGAGTGCCTGTCCGCTCGGTCGCGAGAGCACTGCGTGCGTGTGTGCGAAGCGCTCGCCGTCGAGGTCGGCGACGTTACCCACGCAGGCGGCGACTTCGAGCGGTTCGTCGAACGTCACCGACTGGTACTCCTGGTCGTCCTGATCGTAGAACCACACCTCGGCGTCCTGCACCGCGCCCATCGCCTGAAACCACGCGGCGTCGATGCCTTCGAGATCGGCGAACTCCTCGATCTCCGTTCGCCAGTCGGCCCCCGTTTCGAGCCGAAGCAGAAACTCCCGGCTCGCGTCGACCTCGCGGTAGTGCATACCCTGTTGCTCGGGAGTCGCGGACAAAAATCATGCTGTCCCCTGTTCGGTCCGGTAGCGGCGGCTCGGTCGAACGGGGCAGTGGCTATCGCATCGGCCTCGAAAAAACCGCCGGGAACGCCCGCTTACGCCCAGTCTCGGAGCGACGGCGCTTCCGATACCCGCATCGAGAGCCACGCATCATCGCGGGAGATGTCCGCGATAATGAACTCCGCCTGAGCGGGAGTGGAGTCCACCGAGGCCATCACCTCGGCGCGCGACGCGTCGGACACTGCCGTCGCATTCGGCGTCATGTTTGGTAGTCTATCTCATTCATACATAAACCCGTCGGATCGAACTCGGATTAGAACTAACGAATGAACACCTTAGGAGGTGCATAAATATATGGATCGATGTGTTTTTGGACGATCTTGGTACGTATGGTCGGTATCGACCGCCCTATCGTGCGAGTATATACCAAGTAACACGCCTCAAACGAGGAACACGAAAGCGCATCCAGTACCGTGGGGGCCTGTAGCAAACTACCGACGCTCGGAGTAACTACTTGACGTGTGACAACACACACCAGATATGGCCGACGACACACCGGCACAGCCGGGCACGCGGCGGATGTCACAGGTGTTCGAAGCGGGGCGAGCGGGCGAAACGCCCGACGTCCCGATGCGCTACGAGGCGCTCGAAGCGGCCGCCCTCGACGCGCTGTCGCCGGAGGCGTACGACTACGTCGCCGGCGGCGCGGGCGGCGAGGACACGGTCGATCGGAACCGTGAGGCGTTCCGCGAGCACCGACTGCTTCCGCGCGTGCTCCGGGACGTTGGCGAGCGGGACCTCTCGACGACCGTCTGCGGCACCTCGCTCTCGTTCCCCGTGATGCTCGCACCGGTCGGCGTGCAGTCGATCATCCACGAGGAAGGCGAGGCCGCGACGGCGCGCGCCGCCGAGGAGTTGGGGATGGGGATGGTCTCCAGTTCTGCGGCGTCGACGACGATGGAGGACATCGCCGCGGAACTCGACGACGCGCCCGGGTGGTTCCAGCTCTACTGGAGCGCCGACGACGACCTCGCGAAGAGCTTCGTCGACCGCGCGGCCGCGGCGGGCTACGAGGCCCTCGTGGTCACGCTCGATACCCCGATGCTGGCGTGGCGCGAGCGGGATATGCAGCGGGCCTACCTCCCGTTTCTCGACCGCGACGGCGTCGCGAACTACTTCTCGGATCCGACCTTCCAGTCGCGGGTCGACGGCGACGTCGACGCGGACCCGGAGGCCGCCGTCGACGCCGTCGGCGACGAGGCCGACGTGCTGTTCGACAGCGGGATCCGCCGCGGGGCCGACGTGCTGAAGGCGCTCGCGCTCGGCGCTGACGCGGTGCTGCTCGGCCGTCCGTACGTGTACGGGCTGGCGCTCGACGGGGCGGCGGGCGTCCGCGCGGTCTGTGAGAACCTCCTCGCCGACCTCGACCTGGCAATGGGGCTCGTGGGCCGCGACGACGTCGCCGACGTCGACGAGTCGGTGCTCGCCGAGTGAGCTGATTCGCCTCCGTCGCCGGCCCGAACTGCGACCTCCGGGGCTTCAAAGAGTACAAGAGGTGTGACGCAGTACAACGCCGTATGAATGTAGCCGACGCGATGACGCCCCGCGAGGACGTGGTCACTGTCGAACTCCCGGGGACCCGCGACGACGTGTTGGAGTACCTCCAGGAGCGCGGTTTCTCCTCGGTCCCCGTGGTCAAACAGGTCGACGGCCGCGAGGAGTACCGCGGGCTCGTCTCCCGGGAGGAGCTCATCGAGCGCCCCGACGAGGACCAGCTCGCGGTGCTGATGCGGGAGGTCCCGACGGTCACCGCCGACACCAGCGTCGAGGAGGTCGCGCACCTGATGGTCGACGCCGGAACGCGCCGCGTCCCGGTCGTCGACGGCGAACTCGAGGGGATCGTCACCGTCACCGACATCGTGCGCGCGATCGCCCGCGAGGAGGTCGACGTCGACGCGACTGCGGACGACGTCGCGACGAAAGACGTGAACACGACGTACGACGCCACGCCGCTGCCGGTCGCCGAGCGCGAGATCTACTACGCCAACGTCCCGTACGCGGTCTGTCTCGACGACGACGGGCGGATGGACGGCATCCTCACCGAGGTCGACATCATCGACGTCGCCCGCGTCGTCGAGGGCGAAGACGACACCGGCGACTCCTTCGCCGGTCAGGACGACGAGTGGATGTGGGAGGGAATCAAGGCCATCGGACGGCGCTACGTCCCGACCCGAAACGTCGAGCTCCCGGCCGAGCCCGTCTCGAAATTCATGTCCGATAACCTCGTGACGGTCTCGCGGCGCAAGTCCGTCGTCGAGGTCGCGCAGGCGATGCTCACCGAGGACATCGAGCAGATCCCGCTCGTCACCGGCGACGAACTGATCGGCGTCGTCCGCGACGTGGATCTGCTGGAGGCGCTGTAGATGAGCGAGGAGCGGACCGAGGGCGAACGGCTCGCCGAACTCGCGAAGCGCCGCGGCTACTTCTTCGGCGCGAGCGGCGCGTACGGCGGCGCGGCCGGCTTCTACACGTTCGGCCCGCAGGGCGCGGCGCTGAAGTCGAACGTCGAGGACGCCTGGCGCGATCGCTTTACCGTCCAAGAGGGCAACTTCGAGATCGAAGCGCCGACGATTATGCCCGAGCCCGTCTTCGAGGCCTCCGGCCACCTCGACGGCTTCGACGACATGCTCGTCGAGTGCCCCGAGTGCGGCACCTCCCACCGCGCGGATCACCTCATCGAGGACAACACCGACCTCGAGGACGCGGAGTCGCTTCCGATCGCGGAGGTCGAAGACCTGATCGCCGAGCACGACCTCCAGTGTCCCAACTGCGGGGCGCACCTGGCGGGCGAACCCGTCGAGGACTTCAACCTGATGTTCGAGACGAACATCGGGCCGGGGTCGTCGACGCCGGGCTACCTCCGCCCGGAGACCGCCCAGGGCATCTTCGTGGAGTTCCCGCGCATCAAGGAGTACGCGCGGAACAGCCTCCCGTTCGGCGCGACCCAGATCGGGCGGGCCTACCGCAACGAGATCTCGCCGCGAAAGAGCATCGTCCGCACGCGGGAGTTCACCCAGGCGGAGTTAGAGCAGTTCGTCGACCCCGAGCGTGACGAGCCGGATCTCGATTCGGTTCGCGACGTCGAGGTCACGCTGTATCCGGCGACAGAACAGGGGGCCGACGACGGCGAGTACGTCGAGACCACCGTCGGCGAGGCGGTCGAGGAGGGCATCGTCGGCGACGCGTGGATCGGCTACTTCCTCGGCGTCGCCCAGGAGTGGTACGAGCGCGTCGGCGTCGATATGGACCGCTTCCGCTTCCGACAGCACCTGGCGGGCGAGCGCGCCCACTACGCGGCGGACTGTTGGGACGCCGAGAGCGAGGTCGACGGCGACTGGATCGAGATCGCGGGCTTCGCCTACCGGGGGGACTACGACCTCTCGAAGCACGGCGAGCACAGCGACGACGACTTCACCATCTTCCGGCAGTTCGACGAGCCGAAGACGGTCGAGAAAAGCGTCGTCGATCCCGATATGAGCGTCCTCGGCCCCGAGTTCGGCGGGGACGCCGCCGACGTGCAGTCGGCGCTCGAAGAGTTGGCCGAGCGCGATCCCTCCGCGTTCGAGGACGAGGAGGTGTCGGTCACGGTCGGCGGCGAGACCAAGATCGTCGACGCCGACGTGGCGAACTTCCGGGTCGAAGAGCAGACCGTCTCGGGCGAGCACATCACGCCGCACGTGATCGAGCCGTCGTTCGGCGTCGACCGGACCGTCTACACGCTGCTGGCGCACGCGTACCACGAGGACGAGGTCGACGGCGAGACGCGCTCGTACCTCTCGCTGTCGCCGGCGGTCGCGCCGACGGACGTCGGCGTCTTCCCGCTGGTCTCGAACGTCGACGAGCTCGTCGACCGCTCGGAGGCGCTGGTCGACGACCTCCGAGAATCGGGCTTCAGCGTCGTCTACGACGACTCCGGAAGCATCGGCCGTCGCTACCGCCGGCAGGACGAGGTCGGCACGCCGTTCTGCGTCACCGTCGACCGCGACGGGCTGGAGGACGAGGGCCCCGACAGCGTCACGATCCGCGAGCGCGACACCGCCCGGCAGGTCCGCGTCCCGATCGACGCGCTGGTCGAGGAGCTCCGAGCCGTCACGAGCGGCGAACGAGCCTTCGACGACCTGGTGGAGGCGTACGACCTCGTCGCGCCGGGCGCGGATTCATAGGACGGTGACGACGTCCCAGTCGGCGTCCGGTCCGCTGCCGGACGTCTCCGAGAGCGAACTCAAGCGGCGGGTGGTGCACGCCAGCGGCACGGGACTGCCGCTCCTGTACGTGCTCGGGTTCGTCTCGTGGACCCAGTTCGGGTACGTGATGCTCCTCGCCAGCGGCGTCGCGGCGCTCTTGGAGTTCCTCCGACTGGTCGTCGGCCTCGACTGGGACATCTACGACGACCTCACCCGCCCCTACGAGCAGACGAACGTGGCGGGCTACGCGCTGTATATGTTCAGCATCACCGCAGTCGCCCTCGTGTTCGCGCCGTACGTCGCCGTTCCCGCGGCGCTGATGCTGACGATCGGCGATCCGGTCTCGGGGCTCCTCGGGACGACGCGGGAGGCCGACGAGTCGAAGCGCCTGCGGACGCTCGGGGCGATGTTCGCGGTCTGTCTGGCCGTCGCCGCGCCGTTTCTCGTCGCCGCTGCGGGGACGGGCGTCGGCCTCGCAGCGGCGCTCGCAGCGGCGCTCGCGGCGACCGTCGCGGACGGATTCAAGCCCGTGATCGCCGGCTACGTCGTCGACGACAACCTCTCGATCCCTCCGGCGGCCGCGCTGGCCGCGAGCGCCGTGCTCGCGGTCACCGGGGTCGCGCCCGTCTTCGGGTGACCCGCCGCTGCCGCCGCGACGATCGGACGCGACGATTTTTGTAGGGCCGCGACCAACCGCGGGCCGTGACGGTCTACGAGAGCGACCTCCCGGGCGTCGGAAAGAAACACGAGATCGACCTCCCAGACGGGACACAGCTGGTCGTCGTGACGCACAACGAGGGGCGGCGAGAGGTGTTCCTGCGTCAGGATTCCGACAGCGACTCGGAGAAGCTGTTCGAGTTGCCCGACGACCTGGCCCGACAGGTCGGTACGATCCTGGAGGCGCGTACTTCCAGCCGGTCAAATCCCAGAACATCCAGACGCTACTCGGCGGCGACACGCTCTTGGAGTGGGTCGAGGTCGGCGATGACTCGCCGATCGTCGGGCAGACGCTCGGGAACTCTGACCTCCGCGCGGAGACCGGCGCGTCCGTGGTCGCCATCGAGCGCGGCGAGGACGTGATCCCCTCCCCCGGCGCGGAGACGACGATCGAGGCGGGCGACACGCTCGTCGTCGTCGGCACCCGCGAGAACTGCGAAGCGTTCGAGTCCCGCGTGACTGGTGCATAATGGCGGCGGGGCTCTTCGAACTCGGACAGGTGTTCGCCGTCCTTGCGATCGCCGGCGCGGTCGCGCTCCGGATCGGGCTCTCGGTCATCCCGCTGTACGTGGTCGGCGGGATGGTCGCCGGCCCCTTCGTCGCCGGTCGGTTCGGTCTGCCGCACGTGCCCGAAAGCGAGATGCTGACGATCCTCGCGGAGGTCGGGATCGTGCTGCTGCTGTTCTTTCTGGGGCTGGAGTTCAGCCTCGACCGGCTGTTGGCCGCGCGCTCGCGGATCACCCGCGCGGGCGTCGTCGACGCCGCGATCAACCTCCCGCTGGGGATCGCCATCGGCCTCGCGCTCGGCTGGTCGGTCGTCGAGGCGCTGCTGCTCGGGGGGATCGTCTACATCTCCTCGTCGGCGATCATCACCAAGACGCTGATCGACCTGGGGTGGATCGCCAACGACGAGGCCGACCCGATCCTCGGGACGCTCGTCTTCGAGGACCTCTTCATCGCGATCTACCTCGCCATCGTCACCTCGCTGGTCCTCGGCGGGGCCGACGCGGGACTCGACGGTCTCGGAGTGTCGCTGGCGGTCGCGTTCGGGTTCCTCGGCGCGCTGCTGGCGGCCGTGCAGTACGGCACCGCGTTCTTCACGCGCGTTCTCGACGTCGCCGACGCGGAGTCGTTCGTCCTCCGGGTGCTGGGCGTGGTCGTCCCCGTCGCGGGCTTCGCGCTCTCGATCGGCGTCAGCGAGGCGGTCGCGGCCTTCTTCGTCGGGATGGGATTTTCAACCAGCGGCCACCGCGAGCGGATCGAACGGCAGCTCACGTCCGTCCGCGACGTCTTCGCGGCGGTGTTCTTCTTCTGGATCGGCGTCGGCACCGACCCCCAACTGCTCCTCACCGTCGCCGTGCCGCTCGCCGCGGCGGTCCTGTTGACGACCCCGGCGAAGTTGCTCTCGGGGTACCTCGGCGGGCGCGTCTACGACCTCTCGGAACACCGTGCGTTCCGGGTCGGCATCGGGCTGGTGCCGCGGGGGGAGTTCTCGCTCGTCATCGCCGCGCTCGCGGCTGGCGGCTCGACGACGGTGATGCGGGAGACGATCCCGGCGCTCGCCGTCGGCTACGTGCTCGTGATGAGCGTGCTCGGCACTCTCCTGATGCAGCGCTCGGACGCGATCGAGGCGTTCGGGAGCCGTCTCCTGCCAGCGGAACGCGCGTGACGTCGTTCGCCGGGGCCCCAATCTGTTAATAGCGACTGTCCGAACGGTCGGGTGGACCGTGCCTCTATGATCGTCGCCGTCGCCATCACCGCCGCGGGCGTCTTCGCCGTCGGAGTCATCACGCAGCTCTTCGGCTACCGACTCGGGGGGACGATCACGATCCCGGTGCTGGCGGTCTACACGCTGAAGGACGCGATGATGCTCCCGATATTCGCTCTCAGTACGGTACTGGCGTACGTCGGGCTCTGGCTCGCGAAGCACCGGACGCTGATCTACGGCCGCGACGAACTGCTCGTCTCGATGGCCGTCGGGAGCGCCGTGCCTCTCGTCCTGTTGGTCGTCTTGGGGAACTTCCTCTCGGAGTCGCTCCGGAGCGTCGTCTTCATCGGAAGCATCCTTCCGGGGCTGGCGGCGTACAACTACCACCAGATCAAACCGCAGTTCCGCCGCTGGGACCTCGTGACGACCGTCGTCCTCCTCGTCGCGCTCGTCGCGTTGGGGTGGACGCTCGTCGCGCCGCGGTTCGCCGACACCCTCGGTACGCTGACGCCGCTCGTTCTCTACAGCCCCACGGCGGACGTCGCGGTGCTCCGCGGGGCGGTCCTCGACGGCGACCTCTATCCGCCGATCGTCTCGAGGCCCATCGCGATCGGCCTGTTCGTCATCGGGATCTTCCTCTCCGAGCGGATCCGGAGCCGTTACGGCGTTCGCACGGGGCTCTTGGCGATGGCGCTGCTGTCGATCTACGCCCTCGCCAACGTGTGGCTCGTCGGGCTGTATCTCCTGGTGCTGGCGCTCGCGTACCTCGGACTCCGAGTAGTCCACCGCCGCACGCTGCTGTACGGGCGGGTGCTGGTTGCGACCGCGACGACGACGGCGCTCCTCGTCGTCGTGCCGCTGGTGCTGTTGCTTCCCGTGACCCGCGGGCTCTCGGCGTACTTCGTGGCGATCCTCGCCGGCGTCAACGCCTACAGCTGGCACGTGACCGCGCCGACGCAGCGCCGCCTGTTCGTCCCGCTGCAGCTCGGTGCCTTCCTCTCGCTGATCGCGCTCGGGCAGGCGGTGAGCCTGTTCCGCCCGGACCTCGTGCCGCGCTCGCTGGGGCTCCCGGCGCTCCTCGGCTGCGCCGTGGTCGCGCTCGGTTGCATCGCTCTCGCCGAGCGGCAGGTCGTCGCACTCCCGGATCGAGACGCGGTCTTCGAGGCGTCGATCCTCTCCGGCGGTGGTGACGCGTGATCGAACAGGGCTACTTCGAGGTCCGTCCGACCGAGGGGGGATGGGGGTGGTGGCTCCACGACGGCGAGGTCGACCTCGCCGTCAGCCCCGAGCGGTACGCGGACGCGAAGGCGGCGCGCCGGGCCATCGACGCGGTCAGAGACGCCACCGCCGAGATCGAGTGCGTCTCCGACTTCGAGTTCGCCGCGGACCACTCCGCGGAGGAGCGACCGCAGCTTCGGATCCGCGGCGAGGCCGACCTCCACGTATTCGAGTGGCGGCTCCAGCGCGAGGGGTCCGTGCTGGCGATGCCGGGGTACACGTATCCCTCCCGCGAGAGCGTCGCCGAGGCCGCCGAGCGGTTCCGCGAACTCGCCACGGGATCGGTCCCGGTGTATCTCACCGCGGACGCCGAGACGCCCCCCGAACCCGACCCCTTCTACGTCGGCAAGGGTCGGCTCCGGGACCGATTGCGATCGCTCTTGACGCTCGGTCGTCGGCACCGCCGGTTCCTCGACAGTATCGACACCCGGATCGTCGTCTCGGGAATCCGCGGGAAGTCCTCGACGGTCCGGCGGCTCGACGATGTGTTCAACCGACGCGGCTACGACGTCCTCACGAAGATGACGGGGAATCACCCGACGCTCGTCCGGAACGGCGAGGTGATCCCCATCGACCGCCCGGGTCCGTACACGACGCTGTACGAGAACATCAACGTGCTCCGGGAGTTCGCGCCGGCGCTGGACTCCTACACCCCCGAGGACGTGGCGATCTTCGAGAACCAGGGCATCACCGAGTACACGACGCGGCTGTTCAACGAGCGCTTCGTCGAACCGCACGTCGTCGTGCTCGCGAACGTCAGGCAGGACCACCAGGACACGCTCGGGAAGACGCGGCGGGAGATCGCCCGCGCGTTCGCCCGAACGATCCCCCCGGACACGACGGTCGTGAGCGGGGAACTGCACCCGTTGCTCCACGAGTATATGGCGGCCGAGATCGAGCAGGCGGGCGCGACGCTGACGCAGGTGCAGATCCCGCCGACCCAGCGCGATCGGATCGGGGCCGAGACGGTGTACGCCGTCAACGAGGTCCTCCGCGCGTTGGACATGGACCCGGTCCCGGAGGCCCAACTCAACGAGTACCTCGACGCGATCCAGCCCGAGTGGACGCAGGTCCCGAACGGGCGGGTGTTCAACGGGGCCGAGATCAACGACATCGAGAGCACCGAGGCGATCCGCCGGGCGCTGGCGGGGGAGGAGCGCATCCTCCCGTTCGTCTACCTGCGGGCGGATCGCCGCTCTCGCACGGCGTCGTTCGCCACCTACCTGAACACGCTGGCGGACCGGGGACTCATCGAGCGGGCGCGGGCCGGCGGCGCGTTCACCGACGTGTTCGCCGCCAACGTGGACGTGCCGGTGACGACGCACGACCGCGAGGAGGACGCCGGCGACGTGCTCGAGGAGATGCTCGCGGCGGATCTGCCGGTGATGCTGATGGGCAACACCGTCGACGACTTCATGCGCGACATCGAGACCGAGATCGCGGTGCGCGCGCAGGAGGCCGCGATCGAAGACACGCCGGAGGCATTGTCGCCCGCTCGCCCGGAGCCGTAGTCCGCGAGACGCGCGTCGCGTTCGCCCGGCCGGTCAGAAGCCGTAGTCTCGCTTCTCGTGCTGGACGCTCACCCACTTCGCGCGGGTGAACTCGTGGAGCACCTCGTCGGCGTTGTACTGGCCGATCCCCGACGCGCCGACGCCGCCGAATCTCGAAAACGTTTTATGCGCCGCTTCGGTTTCACACTCACAATGACGCGGCTCTCTCGGATGCGCGCTCGCGCCCCGTCGAGAGCCGCGACTGCGGTCGTCTCGGCTCCCGAAACTCCGATTCTCGCCGAGTCGACCGACGCCGCGCGGCGACCGCGACGACGGGCCCTGTAGGCCCACTATTACCTTATCCCCTCGTCGTACCGAATCAACTCACAAGCGAGTAGCGTCTCTATAGGCATTGCTGCGATTTAATTTCTAAACTTTAAACCGTGTAATTTATACGGTTGAGCGTTTGATTCGGAGATATAATGACAAGCGTGGCACTCGCGTTCTCGGGCGGCCTCGACACGACAGTCTGCGTCTCGCTCCTGCAGGAGGAGTACGGCTACGACGAAGTCGTCGGCGTCACCGTCGACGTGGGGCAACCCGAATCCGAGTTCGAGGAGGCACAGGAGACCGCCGACGCGCACGGGCTGGACCTGCACGTCGTCGACGCGAAAGACGAGTTCGCCGACCTCTGTTTCGACTCCGTGCGCGCGAACGCGACGTACCAGGGCTACCCGCTCGGCACGGCGCTGGCGCGCCCGGTCATCGCGAACGCGATCCTCGAGGTCGCCGAGGAGGAGGGCTGTGACGCCCTCGCGCACGGCTGCACCGGCAAGGGCAACGACCAACTCCGCTTCGAGGTCGTCTGGCGCGCCTCCGACCTCGACGTGATCGCCCCCGTCCGCGAACTGGAACTCACGCGCGAGTGGGAGCAGCAGTACGCCGAGGAGCACGACCTGCCGGTTCAGTCCGGCAACTCCGGCGTCTGGTCGATCGACACGAACCTCTGGAGCCGCTCGGTCGAGGGCGGCCAGCTCGAAGACCCCGGCTACGTGCCCCCGGAGGACATCTACGAGTGGACCGATGACCCCGCGAACGCCACCGAGACCGAGTTGGTGGAGATCACCTTCGAGGACGGCTACCCCGTCGCGCTCGACGGCGAGGAACTGTCGCCGACTGAGCTCATCAGCGCGCTCAACGAACAGGCCGGCAAGCACGGCGTCGGTCGCACGGATATGATGGAAGACCGTATGCTCGGGCTGAAGGTCCGCGAGAACTACGAGCACCCCGCGGCGACGACGCTTCTCACCGCCCACGAGGCGCTCGAACAGCTCGTACTCACGAAAGACGAGCGCGACTTCAAGCGCTCGATCGACGCCGAGTGGGCCCAGAAGGGCTACGAGGGGCTCGTCGACCACCCGCTCGTCGGTGCCCTGGAGGGCTTCATCGACGAGACCCAGACGCGCGTCACCGGCACGGTCACGATCAAGTTCCAGGGCGGGCAGGCCCGCCCGGTCGCCCGCGAGTCGGAGTACGCCGCCTACTCCGAGGACGCGGCCTCGTTCAACACCTCCGGCGTCGGCGACATCACCCAGCAGGACGCGACGGGCGTCGCGAAGTACCACGGGTTCCAGTCGCGCCTCGCGAACGCCGCCATCGACGCCGCCGAGGGCGACGACGAAGGCGACTGGGAGTGAACGATGACGGGCGAAGATGCTGACCACGACGAAGGCCATTCGGGCGTCGTCCGCCGCGACCGCTTCAGCGGCGGCCCCGCCCGCGGTTTCATGTCGAGCCTCGCGGCCGACGAGCGCATCTTCGCCGCCGACCTCGCCGTCGACCGCGCGCACGTGGTGATGCTCGCCGAGCAGGGCATCGTCGCCGACGACGTCGCCGGCGAGATCCTCGCCGCGCTCGACGACGTCGAGTCCGCGGGCCACGGCGCACTCCCCGACGGCGAGGACGTCCACGAAGCCATCGAAACGGGCGTCGTCGAGCGCGTCGGCCCCGACGGCGGGAAGATGCACACCGCGCGCAGCCGCAACGACGAGGTCGCCGCGTGCATCCGCTACCGCCTGCGCGCGGACCTCCTCGACGCGATCGAGGCGACGCTCGCACTGCGGGAGGCGCTCGTCGACGTCGCCGCCGAGCACGTCGACACGGTGATGCCCGGCTACACGCACCTCCAGCCCGCCCAGCCGACCACGGTCGCGCACTTCCTTCTCTCGTACGAGTCGGCGTTCGCCCGCGACACCGCGCGCCTGTTGGACGCCTACGGCCGGACGAACCAGTCGCCGCTCGGCGGGGCCGCCTTCGCGGGCACGCCGTTCGACATCGACCGCGAGCGCACCGCCGAACTGCTCGGCTTCGAGGGCGTCGTGGCGAACTCGATGGACGCCTCCGCCGGTCGCGACTTCCTCGCGGAGTCGACGGCGGCGCTGACGACGCACGCGACGACGCTGTCGGGGTTAGCAGAAGATCTCGTGATCTTCGCGAACAAGGGCTTCGTCGACCTCGCGGACGAGTACTCCTCGACGTCGTCGATCATGCCGCAGAAGGTCAACCCCGACACCCTCGAACTCGTCCGCGCGGTCGCGGGCGACGCCGTCGGCGGCCTCTCCGGCCTCCTCACGACGCTGAAAGGGCTCCCGCGCGCGTACAACCGCGACCTCCAGCGCGCGACGCCGCACGCTTGGGAGACCGTCGACGCGGTCTCGGAGGCAACCGCGGTCGTCGCGGGCGCGGTCGCCACCGCCGAGTGGCCCGAGGAGACGCTCGAAGCGGCCGCGGGCGACGGCTTCTCGACGGCGACGGGCGTCGCCGACGCCCTGGCGATGGCCGGGGTCCCGTTCCGCACGGCCCACGAGGTGCTCGCGGCGGCCGCCGAGCGCGCCGACGGCGAGACGCCCGACCTCGCAACACTTGACGCGGTCGCAGCCGACGTGCTCGGCGAGTCCCTCTTCGAGTACGTGAGCCGCGAGCGCGTCGAGGCCGCGCTCGATCCGGTCGAGAGCGTCGCCAGCCGGGATTCTCTCGGCGGTCCGGCCCCGGCGGCGGTCGCCGCCCAGATCGGCGACGCCGAGGCGGCACTCGACGCCGACCGCGACGCCTACGACGCTCGCAGCGGCGCGCTGGACGCCGCCGCGGCGACCCTTCGGACGGAGGTGGACCGGTATGTCTGAGCCGCGAGCGGATCCGCCGTCGCCGCCGCGTCGGCGGGCGCGGCTGCGACGGTCCCCACCCGGGGACGTTCATATATGAAATCAGACATCGATTTCACACGGGCTGTTCGTTCGACTGTTTTACGCCGATAGTGGTACCGCTACTCGGGTAATTTATCCGACAACTTCGATGGGTTTAAGGTGGCTCCTCGCCCACCAACTGGTATGGCAGAGACCATCACCGCAGAAGACCCGCTGACCGGAGAAGAGATCGAGATCCCCGCCGACGTCGAGGTCGGCGAAATCGTCGACAGCCCCGCGACCGGCGCGGAGCTGGAGGTCGTATCGGTCGATCCGATCACACTCGAAGAGGCCCCCGAGCTCGAAGAGGACTGGGGCGAATAAGATGAAGGTTGGGCTGCTCTACTCCCGGATCCGCAAGGACGAGAAGCTCCTCCTCACGGAGCTGCGCGACCGCGGCCACGAGGTGGAGAAGATCGACGTCCGGAAAGAGCAGTTCAACATCGCTGAACCGCCGGAGTCGTTCGAGGGATGCGATATCGTGGTCGACCGCTGTCTGTCGACGAGCCGCAGCCTGTACACCACGCAGTTCCTCGACGCCTACGGCATTCCCGTCGTCAACAGCGCCCACACCGCGGACGTCTGCGCGGACAAGGTGAAAAACAGCCTCGCGCTTGAACGCGCCGGCGTCCCGACGCCGAACACGGAAGTCGCCTTCACCGTCGAATCCGCGATGGAGACGATCGAGAAGTTCGGCTACCCCTGCGTCCTCAAGCCCGTCGTGGGCTCGTGGGGCCGCCTGATGGCGAAAGTCGATTCACCGTCGGCCGCTGAGGCCATCCTCGAACACAAGGCGACGCTCGGCCACTACCAGCACAAGGTGTTCTACGTCCAGGAGTTCGTCGAGAAGCCCGGCCGCGACATCCGCGTGCTGGCCGCCGACGGCGAACCGATCGCCGCGGAGACGCGCTCGTCGGACCACTGGCTGACCAACGCCGCGAAGGGCGGCGAAGTGGCCGAGTTCGAGCTCGACGATCGCGCGAAAGAACTCGTCGCGGCCGCCTCCGACGCCGTCGGCGGCGGACTGCTCGGGATCGACCTGATGGAGACCGGATCGGACTACACGGTTCACGAGGTCAACCACAACGTGGAGTTCAAGGCGCTGAACGAAGCCGTCGACCTGGACGTTCCCGGTGCAGTCGTCGACTGGCTCGAATCGAAAGCCGAACAAGCCACCGGGACTGAAGCAGCCGTATGAGTACTTCCCACACGGACCCGGACGCCGGAGACGACGCGGCCTACACCGCCGCCGTCGTCGGCGGCTCCGGCTTCACCGGCGGCGAACTCCTCCGCCTGCTGTATCAACACCCCGAGTTCGACGTCGTGCAGGCGACCAGCCGCTCGAAGGAGCGCAAGACCGTCGGCCACGTCCACCCGAACCTCCGCGAGATGGACCTCCGCTTCACCTCGCCGGAGGAACTCGAATCCGTCGACGTGCTCTTCGCGGCGACGCCGCACGGCGTCTCGATGGAGCACATCGACGCGTTCCAAGACGCCGCCGACACCGTCGTCGACCTCTCGGCGGACTTCCGCCTCGACACCGAGGAACAGTACGACGAGTGGTACGACGGTCACGTCTGTCCCGAGTACCTGGAGAAATCGGAGTACGCTCTCCCCGAGATAAACAGAGCAAACCTCCCCGGAGCCGACCTGATCGCCTCCGGCGGCTGCAACGCCACCGCGACGATCCTCGGGCTGAAGCCGCTCTTCGACGCGGGCATCCTGGAGGGCGACGAACAGGCCGTCGTCGACGTGAAGGTCGGCTCCTCGGAGGGTGGAGCCGGCGGCGGCGACGCCTCCAGCCACCCCGAGCGCTCGGGTATCGTCCGCCCGTACGCGCCGACGGGTCACCGGCACGAGGCCGAGATCGAGCAGTTCCTCGGCCTCTCCGTGTCGTTCACCGTTCACGCGGTCGACATGACCCGCGGCGCGAGCGCGACCTGTCACCTCTTCCCGAGTTCGCCCGTCTCGAAGGGCGACCTCTGGAAGGCCTACCGCGATGCCTACGCCGACGAGCCGTTTATGCGGACCGTCGCCGGCGGTGGCGGCGTCTACCGCTACCCCGAGCCGAAGGCCGTCGCCGGGACCAACTACGGCGAGGTCGGCTTCGAGGTCGACCCTGGGAACAGGAGACTCGTCGTCTTCTCGGCGATCGACAATATGATGAAGGGCTCGGCCGGACAGGCCGTCCACGCGGCGAACGTCGCGCTCGGCATCGAGGAGACCGCCGGCTTGGAGTTCACCGGGCTTCACCCGGTCGGCGCGCCCTGACGACTACCGACTCACACGCACCACGAAGACACGTATGACCACCGAACCCACCACACACGACGACGCACGCGACGCCCGCCAGACGCAGCAGTACGACGACGGGGCGGCGCGACCGCTCCGAACCGACGGCGGTGAGGAGTCGCTCCCGCCGGTCGTCGTGAAGGTCGGCGGCGCGCGCGCGGTCGACCCCGCGGGCGCGGTCGAGGACGTCGCCGAACTCGTCGCGTCGGGTCGGAAGGTCGTCGTCGTCCACGGCGGCTCGACCGCCGTCGACGACACGCTCGAAGAGCTCGGCGAGGAGCCGACGTACGTCGAGACGCCGAGCGGCGTCGTCGGGCGCTTCACCGACGAGCGCACGATGGAGGTGTTCTCGATGGTGATGCCCGGGAAGCTCAACACCGACCTCACCGTCACCCTCCGCGCCGCCGGGGTCGACGCGCTCGGCCTCTCGGGCGTCGACGGCGGCTTGCTTTCCGGCCCGCGCAAGTCGGCCGTGCGCGTCGTCGAGGACGGCAAGAAGAAGATCAAGCGCGGCGACCACTCGGGGAAGATCACCGACGTGAACGGCGACCTCCTCGAGACGCTCCTTTCGGACGGCTACACGCCGGTCGTCACCGTGCCGATGCTCGCCGACGACGGCGTCGCGGTCAACGCCGACGCCGACCGCGCGGCCGCCGCCGTCGCGGGCGCGCTCGGCGCGGAACTGGTCGTCCTCACCGACGTCGCCGGCGTCTACGCCGACCCCGACGACGCGTCGACGCTGATCGAGTCGGTCGTGACCCCCGCGGACTTTGATACACTGAAAGACGCCGCTGAAGGGTTTATGACCAAGAAGGTGATGGCGGCGAAGGAGGCGCTCGACGGCGGCGCGGTGACGGTCATCGTCGCCGACGCCAACGCCGACGATCCGATCCTCGCGGCGCTGGACGGCGGCGGGACGCACATCCACGCCAGCGCGGTCGCTGAGCCCGCAGACGAGACCGACGCTGACGACGCCGACGAGACGGAGGTGACACAATGAGCGGCGGCTTCGTCTTCTCGGAGAAGCCGATTCAGATCGAGTCCGGCGAGGGCGCGTACCTCTACGGAACCGACGGCACGGAGTACCTCGACTTCGGGGCCTCCTACGCCGTCGCGTCGCTCGGACACTCCCACCCGGCCGTCACCGAGGCGATTCAAGAGCAGGCCGCGAAACTGACCTACGTGCAGGCGTCGTACCCGGTCGAGGTCCGCACCGAACTGTACGAGAAACTCGCGGCGCTCGCGCCCGGCGACATCGAGAACGTCTGGCTGTGTAACTCCGGGACCGAGGCCAACGAGGCGGCGATGAAGTTCGCCCGCGCGGCGACCGGCCGCTCGAAGATCGTCGCGACCAAGCGCGGCTTCCACGGCCGGACGATGGGCGCGCTCGCGATGACGTGGAAAGACAAGTACAAGAAGCCGTTCGAGCCGCTGGCCGGCGGCGTCGAGTTCGTCCCCTACGGCGACGAGGAGGCGCTCGCGGAGGCCGTCGACGACGAGACCGCCGCGCTGTTCTTAGAGCCCGTGCAGGGCGAGGGCGGGATCCACCCCGCGACGGCGGAGTACCTCGAACGCGCCCGCGAGGTGACCGACGACGCGGGCGCGGCGCTCGTCTTCGACGAGATCCAGACCGGAGTCGGTCGCACCGGCAACCTCTGGGCCTGCGAGGGCGTCGGCGTCGAACCCGACATCCTCACGTCGGCGAAGGGCATCGCCAACGGCCTGCCGCTGGGCGCGACGCTCGTGAAAGACTGGATCGCCGAGAACCCCGGCGACCACGGGTCGACGTTCTCCGGCGGCCCCGTCGTCTGCGCCGCGGCCAACGCCACGCTCGATACGATCGTCGACGAGGACGTGCCCGGCCACGCCGCACAGGTCGGCGAGTACCTGCGGAGCGAACTCGAAGCGGCGACTGAGGAGTACGACCTTCCCGTCCGCGAAGTCCGCGGCGAAGGGCTGATGATCGGCATTCAGGTCAAGCGCGGCGCGAACCGCGTGTTGAAGAACCTCGCGCTCTCCGAGCAGGTGCTCGCGCTCCCGGCCGGTCGGACGGTCGTCCGCCTGCTCCCGCCGCTGACTATCGACGAGAGCCACGCCGACCAGTTCGTCGACTCCCTCGCGGAGGTGCTGGGATGAGCGCCGAACTCGACGACGAGGAGGTCGCCGAGGGCGAGTCGGTCCCGGCGAGCGAGGGCAACGCCGTCGGCTTCGCGATGAACCACGGCGTCTTCGACGTCGAAGAGGATCTCACCGAGGGACTGACCGAGGCGCAGACGCTGCTCGTGGACCTCGTCTCGATCCCGTCGCCCTCCGGCGAGGAGGCGGCGGCCGCAGCGCGGCTGAAGGCCTTCTTCGAGGCGCACGACCGCGAGGTGTGGATCGACGACGCCGGCAACGTCCGCGCGCCCGCCGACGACTCGGTGCTTCTCACCTCCCACATCGACACCGTGCCCGGCGACGTCCCGGTGAAGATCGAGAACGGCGTGCTCTGGGGCCGCGGCAGCGTCGACGCCACCGGCCCGCTGGCAGCCATGGCCGTCGCGGCCGTCGAGACCGGCGTCTCCTTCGCGGGCGTGGTCCGCGAGGAGACCGGCTCGAACGGCGCGTGGCACCTCGTCGAGGACCGCGAGCAGCCCGCTGCCGTGATCAACGGCGAGCCCTCCGGTTGGGACGGAATCACGCTCGGCTACCGCGGCTTCCTCTCGGGCACGTACGTCTCGACGAGCGAACTGGGTCACTCCTCGCGACCCGAGGACAACGCGATCCAATCGGCGGTCAACTGGTGGTCGAGCGTCGCGGAGTTCTTCGACGAGGACGAGTCCGACGGCGTCTTCGACACCGTGACGACCAAGCCGGTCCGCTTCGACGGCGGCCCGACGGAGGACGGTCTCGCGGTCGAGGCGACCGTCGACGTGCAGTTCCGCGTTCCGCCGAAGTACACCATCGACGACGTCCGCGAGGTCGCGGAGGGCGAACTGGTACAGGGCGGCGTCCACTGGGAGAAGCCGATCCCGCCGGTGATGACGAGCCCCCGCACGGAGGTCGCCCGCGCGTTCCGCGTGGCGATTCGGCAGGCGGGCGGCGAGCCGCGGCTGCTCAGGAAGACCGGGACCAGCGACATGAACATCTTCGCCGGCGCGTGGGACTGCCCGATGGCGACCTACGGACCCGGCGACTCGGATCTGGACCACGCCCCGAACGAACACCTCGACCTCGCGGAGTACGACAGCGCGATCGACGTGCTCGTCGACGTCTGCGAGCGCCTGCAGAGCCAGGAGTGAGACAGGATGCTCGAAACCGACCACTTCCTCGACATCGACGACCTGACGACCGACGAACTGGAGACGGTCCTCGACCGCGCGGCAGCGATCAAAGCCGGCGAGGACGACACCCGACTGCCCGATCAGACGCTCGGGATGCTCTTCGAGAAGCCGAGCACCCGAACGCGGATCTCCTTCGAGACCGGGATGACCCAACTCGGCGGCCACGCAATCTTCCTCGGTCCCGAGGACATCCAACTCGGGCACGGCGAGCCGCTGTCTGACACCTCCCGCGTCCTCTCGCGGTACGTCGACGCCGTGATGGCGCGGCTGTTCGACCACGGGGACCTGATCGAGATCGCCGAGTACTCGGACGTCCCGGTGGTCAACGGCCTCACAGACGACGCGCATCCCTGTCAGACGCTCGCGGACCTGCTCACGATCAAGGAGGCCTTCGGCGGCTTCGACGACGTGCGGGTCGCGTGGGTCGGCGACGGCAACAACGTCGGCCAGTCGCTCGTCATCGGCGCGGCGATGGTCGGCCTCGACCTGACCATTTCGACGCCCGACACCTACGGGATGGACGACGCGGTCCTCGAACAGGCCGCGGAGTTGGGTCACGAGCCGACGATCGTCGACGACCCGAAAGCCGCCGTCGACGACGCCGACGTCGTCTACACCGACGTCTGGATCTCGATGGGCCAGGAGGACCAACGCCACGAGAAGCTCGCGGCGTTCGACGGCTACCAGGTGAACGAGCGGCTGCTCGCCGACTCCGACGCGCAGGTGATGCACTGTCTGCCCGCCCACCGCGGCGAGGAGATCACCGGCGACGTCCTCGAGTCCGAGCGCTCGCTCGTCTGGGACCAGGCGGAGAACCGCCTGCACGCCCAGAAGGGCCTGCTCGTCGAACTGCTCGACGCCTGAGCGGTCGCGGCTTCCTCCCGACTCTCCGTCGCCGGAGGGTCTCGCTTCTTCTCATCCGATCGCGCCGAACAGACCCAGAACCCAACGGACGACCTCAGAGCCCGCGAGCAGCCCGCCTTCGAGGCGGGAGAGCGCTCGGCCCGTCCACAGCGCGGCGACCAGCAGGACCGTAATCGCGACCAGCCACGCCAGCGTTTCGAGCGCGGCGGGGCTCGTCGCGAGCGGACGAACGAGGGCGGCAACCCCCAGAATCCCGGTGACGTTGAGGACGTTGCTCCCGATGACGTTTCCGACCGAGACGCCGACGCTCCCCCTCGTGACGGCCACCAGCGAGACCGCGAACTCCGGCGTCGAGGTCCCCGCCGCGACGATCGTCCCGCCGATGACCCACTCGGAGATGCCAGCGCTGCGGGCCAACTCAGAGGCGGCCAGAACCAGGAAGTCACCGCTCACGAGCACGATCGCCAGCCCGGCGACGAACGCGATCGCGTCCCGGCCGCGAACCGACGCTCGACCGGTCGCGAGCGGAACCGCCTCGCCCGGCTCTCGCGGTCGGTTCTCCGCCGCGGATTCGCCTCGCGCCGCTCGAAGCAGATAGCCCGTGTACGCGACGAACGCGAGCGCGAGTACGGCTCCCTCGACTCTCGTGACCCGCAGATCGGATATGACGACCGCGCCGAGGAGCGCGCTCCCCAGCAGCGCCGCGCCGTCGCGCCGGACGAGCGAGTCGGCGATCGGAAGCACTCTGATAAGCGAGAGAACGCCCAGGATGAACGCCACGTTGTAGATGTTCGACCCGAGGACGTTTCCGACGGCGATGTCGCCCGTCCCCTTGAGCGCGGCGTCGACCGACACGGCAAGTTCGGGCATCGAGGTCCCCAGTGCCACGATCGTCAACCCGACCGTGAGTTCCGAGAGACCGAAGCGCCGGGCCAATCGGACGCCGGCGTCGGTCAGGAGCCGCGCGCCGATCCACAGCCCAAGCACTGTCAGGAGAATCACGCCGACCTGTGCGGCCGGGGTCCCGACGATCATCGTCCCAAGAGAGCCGCGACTGCACAATCAATGTTCGGTGGTGTCGCCTCGGTCGGATCTGCGGGCGCGGACCGCGATTGCGATCCCGGTCGCGAGGACGCCCGCAACCGCGCTCATCGCTCCGAAGCCAGGTGTACCGGCGTCGGTCCCGCCCTCGATGCGCTCGGTCACCGTCACTTGCAGCGGCTCCGCAGACCCGTTCTCGACGCCGAAGGCGTAGGTCCCGGGCTCGTCGAGCCGGACGTCGGTCTCGACCGTCGACGACTCGCCGGCGTCGAGGCGGACCGTTCGCGTCTCGAACGCGTCGCCGCCCCGGGTGAACGCGAGGTCGACCTCGCCGGGGTAGTCGGCGTCGTTTTCGACGACAACCGAGAGCCTGACGGACTCGCCTGCGGGCAGATCCGTGCGGTTCGCCGTCAGGTTCGAGACTCGCGGCGTCGCCGGTTCGCGAACATCGACGCGTAGCGTCGCGTCGCCGACGGAGACGACGTGGGACCCTCGCTGCTCGAACGTGTGCTCGAAGGTGAGCCGGGCGGACCCGTCGGGGTCGAGCCGTCCCGACCGCGCCGACAGGGGCTCGTCGTCGACGCGGAGTGTCGCCTCGAAGTCGCCGCTCCCGCCCACGTTGGTCGCGACGACGTCGAAGGCCAGCCGCTCGCCGGGGACGAGCGTGACGGCGTTTCCGGCGGCGTCGACGGACCGGTTCCGGTACGGACCAGCGACGCGCACGGCGTCGGCGTCCGTCGCGAGCGCGTACGTCACCCGCGTCGGCACCGATCCCTCGCCGAACGCCTCGCGGTGCGCCGTGGCGTTCCACATCGCGGGGCGGTCCGTCGTGGTCGTGTAGCGCTCGCCGAGACGAGCGACGTCGTCGCCGCCGGTCGCGCGGAGGTGCGAGCGGACGTCCGCCGCCGACACGTCTCCGTCGGCGTTCATCCGGCGGAACACGTCTTCGAGCGACGCGTCGCCGTCGCTGGCCAGCCGGATCCGGCGGTCGAGTTCGCCGGCGACGAGCGCGCCGACGTAGTAGTTCGCGTTCCGCCGCCACGTGTCGGGTTCGGCCATCACCGAGCCGTCGTAGTCGCCCTCGCCGTCGTCGAGTCGCGCGCGGAACGTCTCGTAGTCGATCCGCTCTCGTTCGAGCGACAGCAGCGCGGCGTAGTAGACGGCGCTGGCCTCGGTGAACCACCGCGCGTCGTCGGCCGCGACGTATCCCTGTCTCGTGTGGACGTACTCGTGCAGCCAGACGTTGTTCGCCTCGTCGAGGCGCTCGAAGTCGCGGACCCACACGTCGGAGCCGCCGGTGTGGACCCCCCGGACGCCCCACTGTAAGCCCTCCGGCGTCGGCGCGGCGACGACGAAGACGGTCTCGTCGCGGTCGCCCACCCGGAGGCGATCGGCGGCGTCGTCGAACGCCGCGAACAGCTCCTCGGGCGGCTCTTCGAGTTCGGCGGCCTCGGGGACGATCAGCCGGAAGGTCTGGCCGTGGGCGGTGTGGGTGTACTCCTCGTGCGGGCCGAGGAATGCGATCCTCGTCCCGACCGCGCCCGACTCGGCCTCCGTCGACCGGTCGAGTCCGACCTCGCCGCTGCCCGTCCACGACCAACTGTGGGCGGTCCCCGGCCGCGTGACGAGCGCCCACTCGCCGACGTCGGCGAACGTCAACCGCCCGGGGCCGCCGATCGGCCCGGTCTGCTCGACGGTCCGGTTCGCCGCCATCCGATAGTCGATGCTCGGGCGCTCGGTGGTCCCGTCCCACTCGTACGTCCGCCCGTCCACGCGGTCGAAGCCCGACGCGGACGCGACGGTCGACTCGGGCGGGAGCGTCACCTCGAGCCCCCGGAGCCGGTCCGGCAGGCGGTAGCTGTGCGTGACGCCGTAGACGCCGGGGTCGTCGGGGAGGAGTCGCAACCGCTGGGTGAGTTCGACGTGCGAGTCGGACGCGGACGTCGAGGTCAGAACGACGCCGGTCGAGGAGACGGGGGCGGTCTCGGTCTCGCTCTCACTGACCGCTGCTGTGCCGTCGGGAGCGAACGCGGTCGCCGCCGCCGACGCGGCACCGACGCCCGACGCCAGAACCAGCAGTCCGACGAGCAGACACGCCGTTCGCGACCCCCGACCCATAGGGGGTCGTCGGACGTGACGGTGATGAGCGTGTCGCCTCAGTCGTTCGATCCTCCGTTACTCGCTTAGGGGCGCAGCGCCGCGTACACGACCCCGAGCACCGCGCCGTAGACGACGTGTCCGACGAGGCTCATCACGCTCACGTTCGGCAGCGACGGGTTCGCCGGGGAGCCGACCGCGGAGAGCCAGACCGGCATCACGAGGACGGCGAGGACGACCCAGAGCACGACGCCGTAACCGACGCCGAGGGCGGCGCTCCTCGCGGTCGTCGACGCTCCGCGCGTCGATGCGATGGCGGCGAAGACGACGCCCAGCACCGCCCCGTGAGCGACGTGGACCGCGAACCCCGCGGTCCCGCCCGAGAGGAAGTACATCGACGGGATCGCGACCTCGATGACGGGACGCATCTGCATCACCATCAGCGCGCCCATCACGATTCCCGCGACGACCCCGGCGGCGACGCCGTGCTGCCACGCGTTCTGTTCGCTCTGTGCCACTCTCTCCGTCGTACTCGTTTCGGTTCCCATAGCGGGGACGACCGCGCCCACCCGAATAACGGCATCTCGGCGGCGCGTTCCGGACGCACGGGACCGGCGTCTATATGTTGGTTGGTAGCATAGTTCGTACGGACCTGAATCGACCGCCCAACGCGTCCGAGCCTTTTAATCGCAGGAGGGCCCAGAGACCACCGTGTCGACGACCGAGGAGTACGAGCGGTTCTTCCCCTACGAGGAGCCGTACCCGAACCAGCGCTCGGCGATGGCCGAGATCGCCGAGGCGCTCGACGACGAGCGCGACGTCCTCCTGGAGGGCGCGCCGGGGACCGGCAAGACGCTCTCGGCGCTCGTGCCGGCGCTGGAGTACGCCCGCCGGACGGACAAGACGGTCGTCATCACGACCAACGTCCACCAGCAGATGCGGCAGTTCGTCGCGGACGCCGCGCGATCACCCGCGAGGAGCCGCTGCGGGCGGTCGTCTTCAAGGGCAAGTCCTCGATGTGCCACATCGACGTCGAGTACCAAGAGTGTCAGACGCTGCGGGACACGACGCGGACGCTCGTCGAGAAGGAGGGAGAGCGCGCCGAACTGAACGAGCAGGCGGAGGCGCTCCTCGATCGGATCCGCGAGGGGGCCGAGGGCGCGGGCGAGGCCCGAAGCTCCGTGACCGACGAACTCGACGCCGTCGAGTCTGAACTCGAAGAGCTCCGCGACGGCAACGTCTGCGAGCACTACTACAACAACCTCACCGCGAGCAACGACGAGTTCTTCGAGTGGCTCTTCGACGACGTGCGAACGCCCGAGGAGATCTACGAGTACGCCGACCAGCGACAGCTCTGCGGGTACGAGCTACTGAAAGAGGGGATGGAGGCGGTCGACCTCGTCGTCTGCAACTACCACCACCTGCTGGATCCGAACATCCGCGAACAGTTCTTCCGCTGGCTCGGTCGCGAGCCGGAGGAGGTCGTCACCGTCTTCGACGAGGCGCACAACATCGAGTCGGCCGCGCGCGACCACGCGAGCCGCTCGCTCACCGAGAACACGCTCGAAGAGGCGCTCGCCGAACTCGACGACGCCGACGATTCCCGCGCGGACGCCGCCGAGAACGTTCTCTCGGCGTTCCTCGGCGCGCTGCGCGCGACGTACGACGACGCGCTCGGCTTCGGCGAGCGCGAGCAGGTCGGCGACGACTGGCACGATCTCACGATCGCGAACTCGGACCGGAGAGACGACCTGACGCTCGCGTTCCTCGAACGCTACGAGGGCCGCGGCATCGACACGGAGGTCGATCTCGCCTTACAGCTCGGACGGACGCTCGACCGGGAGTACGAGGAGGCGTACAAGGAGGGCCGCTCGACGACGCGCTCGGAGTGTCAGACCCTGCAGGCCGCGGAGTTCATCGCGGCGTGGATGGCCGACGGCGCGAAGCTCGGCCAGCACCCGATGTGTTCGGTGCGGCGCGACGGCGGCACCGACGAGGTGTACGGCCGCGCCGAGTTGTACACCTGCATCCCGCGGGAGGTGACCGAGACGCTCTTCGAGGAGGTCCACGCGAGCGTCCTGATGTCGGCGACGCTGCGGCCCTTCGACGTCGCCGCCGACGTGCTGGGGCTCGACGACCCGGCGACGATGGCCTACGGCCTCGAATACCCCGAGGACCGCCGCCGGACGCTGGCGGTGGAGGCTCCAGCGCTGTTCAGTTCCGAGCGGTCGAACCCGGAGACGCAGACGGCCGTCGCGGACGTGCTGGCGGACGCGACGCGCTTCACCCCGGGGAACGCGCTCCTGTTTTTCCCCTCCTACGCCGAGGCCGAGCGCTACCACGACCGACTGCGCGGGCGCGCGGACGTCCCGAGCGACCTGCTGCTCGACGGCTCGGACGTCGACACCGAGTCGCTGCGGCAGTCCTTCGTCGAGAGCGACGACGCGACGCTCTTTACCTCCCTGTGGGGGACGCTCGCGGAGGGCGTGAGCTTCGACGGCGACGACGCCCGGACGGTCGCGGTCGTCGGCGTGCCGTATCCGCACCTCTCCGAGCGGATGGAGGCGATTCAGGACGCCTACGACCGCGCGTACGACGACCGGAAGGAAGCGGGCTGGCGCTACGCGGTCGAGATTCCGACGATCCGGAAGACGCGGCAGGCGCTCGGTCGCGTGATCCGCGCGCCCGACGACTTCGGTGTCCGACTACTCGTCGACAAGCGATACACTCAGAAGAGCGTCGAGATGGGGAAGTACGGCGTCCGCGAGAGTTTCCCGCGGGAGGAGCGGCTGGAACTCGTCGACGTCGCCCCCGAGAAGCTGAAGTTCTCGATGCTGAACTTCTACGCCGACCTCGACGCCTACGAGGGAGAGCCGCCGCGCCCCTGAGGGGGACACCGATCGGTCGCCGTCGCGGTCGCTGTGATCGGTCCGGGCCCCACCGAATCGGCCGAACGCCTCATATTCGTGCAAACCAACTCCCTCCCGATGCGCGCCACGCCCCCCGGCCCCGCGGGCGTTCCGGTGTTCGGCAACAGCCGACAGTACGCCCGGGACCCGTTCACGTTCCTCGCGAGCGTCGAAGCCGCCTACGGCGACGTCGCACAGTTCGACCTCGGCCCGCTCGAAACGTACCTGCTCGGAAACCCCCGCGACATCGAGCGCGTGCTGGTCACCGACGCCGCGAAGTACAGCAAGCCCGACTTCCAGGACGACGCCATCGGAACGCTGCTCGGCGACGGCCTGCTGCTCAGCGAGGGCGAGACGTGGCGTCGGCAGCGCCAACTCGCCCAGCCCGCGTTCGCCCCGGACCGGATCGCCGCGATGGGCGACGTCATCGCCCGCCACACCGAGGGGATGCTCGCCGACTGGGAGGACGGCGACGTCCGCGACGTCCACCTCGATATGGCCCGCGTCACCGTCCGCATCATCGTCGAGGCGATGTTCGGCTCGCGGTTGACCGACGAGCAGACGCGGCGCGTGCAGGAGAACCTCGAACCGCTCGGCCGCCGGTTCGAGCCGAACCCCGCGCGGTTTCTCGTCCCCGACTGGGTGCCGACCCGCGAGAACCGCGCGTACCACGACTCCGTCGAGATTTTAGAGGGGATCATCGATGACGTCGTCGCGGAACGGCTCGGAACCGAGCGCGACCCCGCGGCGGACCCGGCGCACGACGCGCCGGTGGGAATGGCAGCCGACTCGGCAGCGGGGAACGACGAGCCGATGGACCTGCTCTCGATTCTCCTACGGGCCCGAGAACGCGGCGAGCAGACACAGAAACAGCTCCGCGACGAGCTGATGACGATGCTCTTGGCCGGTCACGACACGACCGCGCTGACGCTGACGTACGCGTGGTATCTCCTCTCTGAACACCCAACGGCCGAGGACCGACTCCACGAGGAACTCGCGGAGGTCTGCGGCGACGACCCGCCGACCGCCGCGGACGTCCGCGATCTCGACTACCTCGAACGCGTGATTCAGGAGTCGATGCGGCTGTACCCGCCGGTGTACGTCATCTTCCGCGAGCCGAAGATCGACGTCGAACTCGGCGGCTACCGGGTCCCGGAGGGGTCGGCGGTGATGCTCTCGCAGTGGGCGACGCACCGCTCCGAGCGGTGGTACGACGACCCCGAGGCGTTCGACCCCGACCGCTGGCTGCCCGAGCGACGCGCGGAGCGGCCTCGATTCGCGTACTTCCCGTTCGGCGGCGGGCCGCGCCACTGCATCGGCAAGCACCTCTCGATGCTGGAGGCGAAGCTGATCCTCGGGACCGTCGCCCAGCGCTACGAACTCGACTACGTCGGCGACGGCCCGCTCGAACTCCGCGGATCGCTGACGATGCACCCCGCCGACCCGATGGAGATGCGCCTGCGGGCGCGGTGAGCCGAGACGGCGCGTCACGCGGCCGCTCACCGCAGCGGTAGCCGCGCGGCGGCCTCGCGGTACCGCGAGTCCCAGACGTGCAACTCGGTGGCCGTCCACTCGATCGGATCGACCGACGTCCGCTCGACGAGGTCTTCGGCGTCGGCGACGCGACCGCCGCGGGCGAGCGTGACGTGCGGTACGTAGTCCCCGCCCTCGATTCCGGAGACGGTCCCGAACGACTCACAGAGCCGACGGTGCAGCGCGCGCAGGCCGTCGCTCTCGACGGCGAGGAAGACGACGGGGCCGGTCCCCCGCGCGGGCGTCTCGAAGTAGTCGAGACCGGTCACGCGGAGATCGATGCCGGCGGGGTCGCGCTGCCCTCCGGTGTCGTACTCGCGGAGCAGCGGGCGGAGCCGCTCTCGCAGCCGGGGCAGCGAGTCGGCGTCGTCGTCGAGCGTCGTATCGAAGCGCTTCGCGACGAGCGTGTGACGCTCGCGGATCCGCTCGAAGCGCGTCAGCTCCGGATGTAACTCCGAGGCGACGCGCTTGAGCTGTCCCGGCACGGGGACGTTCAGGCTGAACACGGACTGAAATGCGCGCTCGCCGGCCAAGAACGCTCGGACTTCAGATCCGATCGAGCAGCCACAAGACGATGAGAGCGATCACGGCTAGTCCGAGCAGCGGCCGGAGCGGCCCGAGTAGCTCCCCGAGAATCCCGAGAATACCGCCGATGACTTCGAGGACGAGCCAGAGCACGACGAGTACGAGGACGATCTTCAGGAGGTCCTCGACCTCTAGCGTGCCGCGGTCAGTATCGGGTATCGGGAGTCGCATAGCTACCTCGTCGTAGTCGCCCCTCAAGTGCCTTCGGGTGGCGACGGTGACCGTTCCGAACCGAGGAATGGGTCGATTTATCGGTTACAAGTATCTCCGGTGCGAACACTCTCGACGACGTAGCGATGCTCCTCGAAGAGACAACGGAGGTGAAGGCGTCACCCCGAGACGTGTTTCGCTTCTTCGAGACGATGGAGGCGAACTATCTGCGATGGCACCCGGATCACATCGCGTTCCGATGGATCGATGGCGCGGGGCTGAACGTTGGGTCGAAAGCCCGTTTCGAAGAGGAGATCGGCGGGAAGACACAGCGGAAACGGTCCGGTTCACCCGAGTAGATCCGGATCGGTACATCGAGTTCGAGCCGACGTCACGGTTCGTCCGGATTCTGATGCCACATATCAGCTTCACTATCTCCCCCCGTCCGGAGGGATGTGAACTCACGCAACGGATTCGGATCCGAACCGGACCGATCGGTGCGTGGCTCAACCGGAGAGAATTCGACGCCGTTCGGACGCATATGCGGGAGGAAGGGGAGAACCTGAAACGCATTCTCGAACGCGGTCCGTGATCGCGCCGAGTTCTGACTGGCTCGTGGCCAGCGCGGATCCGAAAACCCGATCGACGCATCCAGGCGATCCGCGGGACACCCTTAATGCCACAGCGTCACAAGGGCAGCTATGGCCAACGTCTTCCGCGAACTCGGCCGGCTCTCCACCCGCGGGCCGCCGGGCTGGCTCCTCCCGGTCGCGGCCGTCGTCGCCGCCCTCCTCGTCGCCGGCGTCCTCTTCGGCGGCAACCCGATGGCCGCCGTCGGTCTCGTCGTCCTCGCGCTGGCGATCGCGGCCGTCTACAGCGCCGTCGAGATCGTCGACGCTTACGACAAGGAGGCGCTGACGGTCTTCGGCGAGTACCGCAAACTGCTCGAACCGGGCCTCAACGTCATTCCGCCGTTCGTCTCGAAGACCTACGCGTTCGACATGCGGACGCAGACGCTCGACGTCCCCACGCAGGAGGCGATCACCCGCGACAACTCCCCGGTCGTCGCCGACGCCGTCGTCTACATCCGCGTGATGGACGCCAAGCGAGCGTTTCTGGAGGTCGACAACTATCGGCGCGCGGTGTCGAACCTCGCACAGACGACGCTGCGGGCCGTCCTCGGCGATATGGAACTCGACGACACGCTCTCGAAACGCGAGACGATCAACCGCCGGATCAACGAGGAACTCGACGAGCCGACCGACGAGTGGGGCATCCGCGTCGAGAGCGTCGAGGTCCGGAGCGTCAAGCCCAGCCCGGTCGTCGAGGACGCGATGGAGCAGCAGTCCTCCGCCGAGCGCCGCCGCCGCGCGATGATCCTCGAAGCGCAGGGCGAGCGCCGCTCGGCCGTCGAGCGGGCCGAGGGCGAGAAGCAGTCGAACATCATCCGCGCGCAGGGTGAAAAGCAGAGTCAGATCCTCGAAGCGCAGGGTGACGCCATCTCGACGGTGCTGCGCGCGAAGTCCGCCGAGTCGATGGGCGAGCGCGCGATCATCGACCGCGGCTTCGACGCGCTCACCCGGATAGGCACGTCGCCGTCGACGACGTACGTCCTCCCGCAGGAGCTCACGAGCCTGCTCGGCCGGTACGGCCGCGGGCTGACCGGTGCCGCCGTCCAGGAGTCCGCCGGGCTGGAGAGCCTCGATTTCGACGCCGACACGCGGGAACTCCTCGCTCTCGACGACGTCGACGAGATCCTCGCGGCGACCGACGGGGTCGAAGCATCCGCCTCGACCCGCTCCGAGACTGACCCCGACGAGCGCGTGGCCGACACCGACGTCGATCTGGACCTCGACCCGTCGACCGAAACGACGTAGCGACGATCCGGTATATCGAGACTCTACTGTTCGATCGTTACAATTATTCCCCGCCGTGCGTACGTGTGACGTATGAGCCACGAGCGTGACCCGGACCTAACCGGTGGCGGTCGACTCTCGCCGCCTCGCGAGCACGGCCTCTTCCAGCGCCTGCGCCGCCATCTCCGCGAGTGGCCCCGCCGGTACGTGGAGATGCGCGTTCGCGCGGTCGAAGATAGAAGCAGTTAGGTGGCCGCTCGCCGCAGCCTGTGTCAATGTCTGCGCTGCTTCACCTGGGATTCGAACATCCGAGCACGCTGTGGATCGCCGTCGCGTCCCTCCTCGCGTTCTTCGCGGGGCTCGCGATCAATCTCTACCGCACGCATCGGTCGGCAACGACCTCGGAGGCCGCCGCCGACTCCGAGTCTCGATAGCGCGCTGACTGTCGCTTACTCGCTTTCCGCGCCCTCGCGGACCGTCACGACCGGCACCGGCGCGTGACGGACGACTCGCTCGGTGACGCTGCCGATCAGGTACCGGTCGAGCCCCGTCCGGCTGTGCGTTCCCATCACGACGAGGTCGGCGTCCGTCCCGTCGATGGCGTCGACGATCTCGTCCTGCGGGATCCCGGTCACGACCGCCGTTTCGACCGGCACGTCGTCCGGGAGCCTCGCGGCCGTCTCCTCGACCGCCGCCGCGGCCCGGTCGCGCTCGGCTTCGTCCCACGCCTCCGGGGCCAGTCCGCTGCTCGGACTCTCGAACCTGTTGCGACTGTCGGCAACGGAGACGACGCGCACGGTCGCGCCCGTCGTGCTCGCGAGGTCGCCGGCGTGTCCCGCCGCCGCCAGCGACGCGTCGCTTCCGTCCGTCGGCAGGAGGATCGTCTCGTACATCTACGCGACCCCCGACGCCATCAGGAACAGCGCGATCGAAATGACCGCGAACAGGCCGCCGACGAAGGTCTTGATCGTCGACGTGGCGAGCGCGTTCGAGACGTAGGGCGCAATCTGTCCGCCGAGGACCGTCGCCGGGACGGTGAAGACGACCATATTCCAGGGCGTCGACGCCAGACTGAGGCTGTGGCCGCCGACGAGGCCGCCGCCGAAGACGTGGACGAGCGATGCCAGAATGGCCGTCAACGCGACCACGATGTGGTTGGTTCCGATCGCGACTCGCACGGGAACCTTCGTGCCGAGCATCGAGATGATCCCCAGTTCGCCGGCCCCGAATCCGGCGAGCCCCTGAAACGTCCCGCCGATGCTGTAGTTCGCGAAGCGGCGGAGGTAGCCGCCGCGGGTGTACACGTAGTCGTCGCCGTCGCGGTCGACGCGCGTCACCGTGCCTTCCGCGTCGGTTTCGACGCCCGCCGGACCGAGCTTGTCGTCGTCGTTCGGCAGGCTCCGGTGGCCGCCGTCGGTGGCCGCCGCCTCGTCGTGCTCCGCGTCGCTCTCCTCGGTCTCGTGGGAGAGGTCGGTCTTGAACAGCAGGAACGACGCCGCGAGCAGCGCCACGCCGAGCAGCGCGTGGAAGACCGGCTCGGGGATGATAAAGGAGAGGAGCGCGCCGGCGACGACGAACGGGACCGCGCCGCCGACGATGGTGGCCGCCAGTCGCCGGTCGACGAGTCCGTACTGGATGAACGCGATCGAGGAACTCGACAGCCCGAACGCCTCGCTGATCAGCCCGACCTTGACGATCGTCGCGGGATCGAGCGGAGCGGCGAAGAGGGGGTAGATGAATATCAGGAACGGCACGAAGATCGCCGAGCCGCTGATCCCGACGGTGTTGACGATCGTGGCCCCGAGCAGGAACGCCGGGAACAGCCACCAGTACTCCAGCCAGTACTCCGTCCACGAACTCTCTAAGACATACCCGAGGCCCGTCTCGGCGGGCGTCGGTGCACTGAGCAGCACACCCGTAACGAACGCGACCGGCGCGAGGAACACGAAGACGTGCTGATACCGCAGGAACGATCGCTGGACACGACTGTAGGACACTGATTTCATCGTTCTCCTGAGAGTTAGTTCTCGGCGGGAGTTACGGTCGCAAAACGGGCGTTTCTCGGGCATCGCAGTGCGGTACCGACGGCCGTCGCGGGCCGGCGGCCGTCGGAGTGTCGTCGAACCGACGGGCGAGGCGAACGGGGCATCTACGTGATTCCTCCCCGGGCGTCGCGGCGGGAGGTTCGATCGGTCATCCGGTCGACCACGTCGTCATCGAACATCGTAGCCGCCGGATAGCGACCTCCGAGAAATAAATTTTGAGGTTCGAACGTTCCGTGGGTGTGGTTGTCGCACGCGACCGACCCCGCGACACCGTATCCGTCCCTCCGTTCGGGTCGCTACTGTCGCGTCGCTTCGTCGTCGAGCGGATCGACGCCGGGATCGACGCCCTCCTCGCGCGCTTCGTCGACGTCGCCATCCTCGATCCCGAACTCCTGTCTGAGCGAGCGGATCCGATCGCGGACGTCGGCCGCGAGTTCGAATTCGAGGTTGTCGGCGGCCTCCTGCATCCGGTCTTCCAGGTACGCGATCTGCTCGCGGGCCTCCGCCTCGTCGCTCGGCTCCTCGCTGGCCGACCGGGTCGAGCGCTCGCCGCTGCCGGGGAGGTTCGTCTCGCCGACCGCCTTCTCGATCGTCCTCGGCTCGAAGCCGTGCTCCTCGTTGTACTCCTGCTGGATCCGGCGGCGACGACGCGTCTCCTCGATCGCGGCGGCCATCGAGTCGGTGGTCTCGTCGGCGTAGAGGACGACCTCGCCCTCGACGTTCCGCGCCGCCCGCCCCATCGTCTGCACGAGCGTCGTCTCCGAGCGGAGGAAGCCCTCCTGATCGGCGTCGAGGATGGCGACGAGCGAGACCTCGGGGATGTCGAGGCCCTCCCGGAGGAGGTTGATGCCGACGAGCACGTCGATGTTGCCTAACCTGAGGTCGCGGATCAGTTCGTGTCGCTCCAGCGTGTCGGTCTCGTCGTGCATGTACGCGACGTCGACGCCGGCCTCGTCGAGGTACTCCGTGAGGTCCTCGGCCATCCGTTTCGTCAGGGTCGTGACGAGCACGCGCTCCTCGCGGTCGATCCGCTCGTCGATGCGGTCCATCAGGTCGTCGACCTGCCCGGTCGCGTCGGCGACCTCGATCGCCGGGTCCACGAGGTGAGTGGGGCGAACGATCTGCTCGACGATCTGCTCGGACTCCTCGCGCTCGTAGTCGCCCGGCGTCGCCGACACGTAGAGCGTGCGGTCGGTCTTCTCCTCGAACTCCTCGAACGTCAGCGGGCGGTTGTCGTAGGCCGTCGGGAGCCGGAAGCCGTTCTCGACCAGCGAGTCCTTCCTCGATTTGTCGCCGGCGAACTGTCCGCGGATCTGTGGCAACGTCTGGTGGGACTCGTCGACGACGGTGAGGAAGTCGTCGGGGAAGTAATCGAGCAGCGTGTAGGGGGCCTCGCCGGACTCGCGGTCGGACATATGGACTGAATAGTTCTCGATGCCCGAGCAGTAGCCGGTCTCCCTGAGCATCTCGATGTCGAACGTCGTGCGCTCTTCGATGCGCTGGGCGGCGACGAGGTCGCCCTGCCGCTCGAAGTACTTCACCCGCTCTTCTTTCAGTTCCTCGATCTCCGCGATCGCCTCCTCTAACTGCTCTTCGGGGATCGAGTAGTGCTCGGCGGGGTGGACGAGCACCGCCGGCTCCTCGGAGACGACCTCGCCGGTGAGGGGGTCCAGTTTGGTGAGGCGGTCGATCTCGTCGCCCCAGAACTCCACGCGGACCGCGTAGCGGCCGTACATCGGGTACACCTCGACGGTGTCGCCGCGGACTCGGAAGGTCCCCTGCTGGAAGTCGACGTCGTTGCGCTCGTAGTTCAGGTCGACCAGCCGCGCGAGCAGTTCGTCGCGGTCGAGCCGGTCGTCGCGCTCGATCCGGAGCGCCATGTCCGTGTAGTTCTTCGGGTCGCCGAGCCCGTAGATCGCAGAGACGCTGGCGACGACGATGACGTCCTCGCGGGTGAGGAGCGACCGCGTCGCCGAGTGTCGAAGCCGGTCGATCTCCTCGTTGATCGACATGTCCTTGTCGATGTAGGTGTCGGTCTGCTCGACGTACGCCTCCGGCTGGTAGTAGTCGTAGTAGGAGACGAAGTACTCCACCGCGTTGTCCGGGAACAGGTTCCGGAACTCCTCGTACAGCTGCGCGGCGAGGGTCTTGTTGTGCGCGAGGACCAACGTCGGCTGCTGGAGCTCCTCGACGGTCCACGAAACGGTGTTGGTCTTGCCCGACCCCGTCACGCCCAAGAGTGTCTGCTTCTCCATCCCCGACTCGTAGCCCGCGACCAGCTGTTCGATGGCGTCGGGTTGGTCGCCCGCGGGGTCGAACGGGGCGTCGACGCGGAACGCCCGCTCGGCGGACGGCCTGTCCGGCGAGAGCGGGCCCGATCCGGAGGTGTCGCTCATCGACGTCCGCTTGGGAGCACACGCACTTGAGGCGGTCGGTCGCTGTGGGAACTGTTTTCACTCGGAGGACTGTACGTGCGCGTATGTCACACGAACTCCTCGAAGCCGCCAGTCAGCGACTCCGCGACGCCTCGGAGGCCGCCAGCGGCGACGTCCAGAAACGCATCTACGACCAGTCCGACGCGCTCGCGACGCTGGCGGCGAGCGACCGAACGCCGGATCACGGCCGGCTCGCGCGACACATGAACGTCCTCGCCGAACTGGCCGACGAGACCGACGGCGCGGCCCACGAGGCGGTCGTCGACGCCCGCGCGAAGGTCTCGGAGTTCCGCGAGGGCGTCGAGGGCGTCTGACGCACGGCAGCCACACGTCGCCTGCTTGTCAGCCGCCTCAGCGCCTGAACCCCTCTATTTCGGGTGGAAATCGTTCTCATCCCCCTCGGTTTCCACTGCAGCACCGGCCGCGAGACTTGCTCGACGCGGCCGCGACGGTCGGCCTCCACTCAACAGACGTTCTTCGGCTTGATCCCCATCGATTCGAGCGTCTCGACGTAGTCGTCGTAGGCGGCCTCGACGACCGCGTCGGCCGCCTCGCGGGCGGCCTCCCAGTCGTCGTCGCTCGCGCAGTTCGCGTCGAGGGCGTCGATCACGCGGTCGCGCTCGGCTTCGAGATCCGAGCGGAGACCGCGGAAGTCGTCGGCGGCCATCGGGTCCGCGTCGCCGACGAAGAAGCCGACCATCTGTCCGGCGTATTCGAGCGCGACGAGGTAGCGACCGAGCAGGCCGCCGAGCCGTGCGGGCACGGTCTCGAATTCCGCGAGGACGCCGTAGAGTTTCGGTTCCTCCTCGATCTCGGGGTCGTCGGCGACGTCTGCGGCCCGCTCGCGGGCGTCTGCCGCGAGGTCCGCGAAGAGGTCGGTCGCCGATGCGTCACCGCCGTCGCCCCACGAGTCGAGCACGTCTGCGAGCGCCAGCGCGTCGGTCGCGGCCGCCGCGCGGACGCTGTCCCCGTCCATCTCGCCGCCGGTGACGGCGTACATCGCCTTCGAGGACCCGAGCCGGGAGAACGCCGTCTCGTGGTCGTCCTGTACGTCCGCCGCGAGGTCGCTGCCGTTCATACCTCGCCTTCGGCCGCCCGGCGCTTGTAGGCATCGACAGCGTGCGGGGCCGGTGACACATCGACCCGCGCGGGCGGCGCTCCCGAAGTTCTATGGTCGTCGCCCCAGATTTCGCGGGTGTGAAGCCCTCCATCGCCCTCCGGACCGGCGGGCGGTTGCTCTTCGAGCGATCGTCGTCGGTGCTGCCGCTGTATCTGCTCGTGACCGGCCTGTACGGCATCGCGCGCGTCCCGATGCTCGTCGCCGGGCTACTCGCCCTCTGGTATCTGGGGGCCGCGGGTCGGCTCGACCCGCTCGTCGACGTCCTCCGCCGACTGAGCGAGTCCGGCGCGCCGCTGGAGCCCGGCGGCGGGGAGGTCGACCCGGCCACCGTCGAGCGGTTCGCGCCCGAACTCGGCGACGCCTTCGCCGGGCTCGTGACGGCGGAGACGGTCGCGCTCGTCGCCGTCGGCGGCCTCCTGTCGCTCCTGCTCGCGCTCCTCGCCTCGGCGGTCGGCAGCGCAATCACCGTCAGCGGGCTGTACGGTCTCCTCCGCGGCGACGACGGCGTCCGCGCGGGCGTCGACGGCGCGGGCCGGCACTGGCGGTCGATCCTCGGTGTCCGCCTCCTCCTTCTGGCCGCGCTCGCGGCGGTCGCGGTCCCGATCCTCGCCGCGCTGACTGCGATCGGCGGCTATCTCACCGCCGCGTTCGGCTCCGCGTCGGCCGCCGGGACGGAGCCCGCGTGGGCGACCCTGGGGCTCGGCGTCCTGGGCATCCTCTTCGGGTTGTTCGTGGGCGGACTGCTCCTCGCGGCCGTCTTCGTCCTCTTCGCGTTCGCCGAGCAGGCCGTCGTCGTCGACGACGTCGGTGCGCTCGAAGGCGTTCGGCGGAGCGTTCGCTTCCCCTTCGAGCGCCCCGTCGCGGCCCTGATCTACGTCGCCGTCGCGTTCGGCGCGCTGCTGGCCTCCGGCGGGATCGGCAGCGCGGCCTCGGCGATCGGCGCGACGCGGGTGACCGCGCTCTTCGGCACCGTCCTCTTCTCGCCGCTTCTCGACGGGTTCAAGACGTCGCTGTACGCGGAAGTCGAACTGGATCCCGACCCCGACCTCGCGCCGGTCGACGAGCGGCTCCGGGTCGCGTTCGTCGGCGGGCTCCGCGCCGTCGGCGGATTCCTCCGAACCAGCCCGCTCGCGAACCTCGGTGCGCTCGCCGTCATCACGGCCGGCGGACTCGTCGGCTGGCGCGCGACGGCGTCGCTCGGCGTCTCGCTGCCGATCGGCGGCGACGTCGCGAACGTCTTCGGGGCGTTCCCGGTGGGGACGTTCCTCAACCTCGCGGTGAACAACTGGCTGGTCGCCGTCGACCTCGCCTACAGCGGGCTCGCGGTCGGCGTTCCGGCGGCGGTCGGACTGGCGTTCAACGGCCTGCTCGTCGGGGCGATAGCGGGCGTCTTCGAGCCGATCGCCGTCCTCGCGCTGATCGCGCCGCACGGGGTCGTCGAGATCCCAGCGATCGTCGTCGGCGGCGGACTCGGGTTCTGGCTCGGGGGCGTCGCGCTCGGCGTGTTCCGCGGGAACCGCGACGCCGACGACCTCGCGGCCGCGATCCGTCGGGCGTATCGCGTCCTCCTCGGGCTCGCTTCGCTGTTCGTCCTCGCGGCGTTCATCGAGGCGTTCCTCACGCCGGCGATCGCGAGCGCCGTGCTGGCGTGATGCGGTTCGTCCGTACGGTGAGCGCCGCGCTCGCGGCGTACCGCTCGCAGAAAATCAGCGTTCGTGCCGTTCGATCGATTCGACGGCGAGATCCGACGGTTACTCCGCGTCGCCCGTCTCGATCGGCGCGCCGACGAGGTTGCCCCACTCCGTCCAGGAGCCGTCGTAGTTGACGACCTCGTCGTAGCCGAGCAGCTCGTGGAGCGCGAACCACGCGATCGAGGAGCGCTCGCCGATGCGGCAGTAGGCGACGGTCGTCTCCGAGCCGTCGATGCCCTTCTCGGCGTAGAGTTGCTTCAGCTCCTCGGCGGACTTGAACGTCCCGTCGTCGTTGACGGTCGCCGCCCACGAGATGTTCTGCGCGCCGGGGATGTGGCCGCCGCGCTGGGCCGTCTCCTGCAGTCCCGGCGGGGCGAGGATGTCGCCGCGGAACTCCTCGGGCGAGCGGACGTCGACGAGCGGAAGCCCCTCGTCGACGGCGTGGTCGACGTCGTCGCGGTAGGCGCGGATCGACTCGAACGGGCCGCGCGCGCTGTACTCGACCGCGGAGAAGTCCGGCACCTCGTCGGTCGTCGGGTAGTCGTTCTCGAGCCAGTAGTCGCGACCGCCGTTCAGCAGGCGGACGTCCTCGTGGCCGTAGTACTTGAACTGCCAGTAGGTGTAGGCGGCGAACCAGTTGGAGTTGTCGCCGTACAGGACCACCGTCGAGTCCTCGGAGATGCCGTGGCTGCCGAGCAGGTCCTCGAAGTCGTCCTTGTCGAGGATGTCGCGGTTCGTCTGGTCCTGCAGTTGGCTCTCCCAGTTGAAGCCGATCGCGCCGGGCGCGTGGCTCTCGTCGTACGCTTCGGTGTCGACGTCGACTTCGACCAGTCGATGCGCGGGGTCGTCGCTCTGGAACTCGTCGAGGTTCTCCTCCACCCACTCGGGCGATACGAGCACGTCTTTCGCGTAACCGTCGTTTGTCATTGCACTCCCCTCTACACACTCGACCCCTATAATCCTCACAGCTACGGCGTGTACTGCCCGCCCTCCAGCTATGCGGAAAATTATGCCGCATTAAACGGACGTGACAGTATCCGGGAGCGCCACACTGCGACCACGGCGGCCATCCCGGACGGCGTGGACGAAACTAGCGGCAACATTTTCTTTTTTCTCTGACACCGGGCGAATGCGGACCCCATCGCGCACGTTGAAGGACCGGCCGACAGTAGGGTCGCGTATGTACGAGAACGTCGTCGTCTCGGCCGAGTGGCTGGCCGACCGGCTCGACGAGGTGCGGGTGATCGACGTCCGCGACGCGTGGGAGTTCGACGGCATCGGGCACGTCCCGGGCGCGGCGAACGTCCCGTTCGAGGAGTTCCGCAGCGAGGCGGGCGACGAGGGGATGCTGCCCGGGGCGGAGACGTGGGAGTCGCTGCTCTCGGCGGCGGGCGTCGGTCCCGACGACGACGTCGTCGCCTACGACGACACCCACGGCGTCTTCGCGGCGCGCTTTCTCGTCACGGCGGAGCTGTACGGCCACCCGCCCGATCGGCTCCACCTCCTCGACGGCGACTTCAGCGCGTGGAACCGGGCTCACGAGACGACGAGCGAGTCGGCGGAGCCGACGCCCACCGACTACGCGGTCCGCGACCCCGAACGCTCGCCGCTCGTCGACTACGGGACCGTCACCGACGCGCTCGACGACGACGAGACCGTCATCGTCGACACGCGGGACCCCGAGGAGTACGCCGAGGGGCACCTGCCCGGCGCGGTCAACCTCGACTGGCGCGAACTCGTCGACGACGAGACGCGCGGGCTGAAGTCCGAGCCCGAACTGACCGAAGCGCTCGCGGACGTCGGCGTCGCGCCCGACAAGCGCGTGATCCTCTACTGCAACACCGCCCGCCGGATCAGCCACACCTACGTGGTCCTGCGCTCGCTCGGGTACGAGAACGTGGGCTTCTACGAGGGGAGCCTGACCGAGTGGACCGAGCGGGGCGGCCCGGTCGAGACCGCGCCGGTCGAATAGTTTTATCCGATCGGTCGCGGAGACACGTGTATGCCGATGCGCCAACTCCGGAACTGCGATTTCTGCGGCGGCGACGCGGCGGGCGTCTACGAGGCCGTCCCGCAGGAACTGTCGCCGACGGAGGCCGAACAGCGGCGGGTCGTCCTCTGTGAGAACTGCCTCGAAACGCTCGAAACCGTCGTCGACCCGCTTCTCTCCAGGCCCGGCGTCGACCGAGACGGCGAGTCCGCGGCGACGGCGGGCGGCCCCGCGGCGACCGCGAACGAATCCTCGTCGTCCACGAGCGACCCCGCGCCGACCGCTGAACCGACCGGAAGCGCAGAACGGAGGGAGGCCGTGAGACGGGAGTCGGGCGATTCGGAGCCGTCGACGGCTTCGACGGAAGATGGTACATCCCCGGTCGAGGCCGACGGCGAGACCGCGCGTGCCGCCGGCTCGTCGACCGACTCGGAACCCCCGTCGCCGTCCGACTCGCCGAGCCGGGCCACACCGCCGAACCGGTTCGGTGCGCCGGACGGGTACACGGACATCGCCGAGTACGACGGCTTCGAGGACGAGGTCGACGAGGCCGAAGATCCTGCGGAGGCGGAGCAGACGCGGGCCCCTGACCCCCGAGAGGATCACGTCGAGCGCGATGGGCCGCCCAGCCCGAGCGAACCGGAACCGGAATCGGTCGACGCGGCCGCCGCAGACCGCGGGGGAGTCGGCGAGGAGCCCGAGGACTTCCGCACCGTGATGCGCCTGCTCGGGAACCGCGAGTTCCCCGTCGAGCGCAGCGCCGTCGTCGAACTCGCCGCCGGGGCGTATCAACTCGAAGACGCGCACGTCCACCGGATTCTCGACCACGCGGTCGAGCGCGGCGTGCTCACCGACGAGGACGGCACGCTGCGAAAGTCCTGAACCTGCTGGGTTTTCCGAGAGCGCGCTACAGTTTCCCTTTCGTGCTCGGCGTGTCGCTCCGCCGCGGATCGACGCGCGTGGCGTCGTCGAGGCTCCGCGCGAGGGCTTTGAACAGCGCCTCGACCTCGTGGTGGGCGTTGACGCCCTCGACCTCCGCGTGCAGCGTCAACCCGGCGTTCATCGCGAGCGAGTACGCGAAGTGTCTGGCCATATCGCTCGTGAAGTCCCCGATCCGCTCTTGGGAGAACTCGCCGTCGAACTCGAAGTGCGGCCGTCCGCTGACGTCGACGACGACCCCCGCGACGGCCTCGTCGAGCGGGACCTTCCGGTCGGCGTAGCGGACGATGCCGCGCTTCTCGCCCAGCGCCTCCGTGAACGCCTCGCCCAACACGATCGCGACGTCCTCGACGGTGTGGTGGTCGTCGATCTCCAGGTCCCCGTCGCACGTGACGGACAGATCGAACATCCCGTGCTTGGCGAACGCGTCGAGCATGTGATCGAAGAAGCCGATCCCGGTCTCTACGGCGCTGTCGCCGTCGCCGTCGATCGTCAGCGTCACGTCGATCGTCGTCTCGGCGGTCTCCCGGGAGACGGCGGCGGCCCGCTCCCCGCCGTCGGCTCGCGCGTCTCCGTCGCTGTGGTCGGTCATACCGGCGAATCGACGCCCGCGCCTATGATCGTTGTGCCTCTTTTCTCGGAATAGGTGGTGAAAAGTGGGCTCCGAGGCGATACCACGAAGACCTCGAAAGCCCCCGCCGTCGCGGGTCGGGGGGCTCGCTGCGCGCGCTCCCTCCGGTCGCGTGCTTGCGTCGCCCGCCTTCCCCGCGACGACGGCCCCTTTCAACCCCGCCCGTGCCGGTTACGTGGTCGCCGTCGTCCACCCGTCCTCGGGCGTCGTCGTTCGCGGGGGATCCCTGTCTGCGAGCGAAAGTGGTACGTCGCGGGCGCGTGATTTCGGAGTATGCGCATCGCCGTCCCCAACAAGGGCCGCCTGCACGAGCCGAGCGTCGACCTCCTCGAACGGGCCGGGCTCCACATCGAGAGCGCCGCGGACCGGAAACTGTACGCCGACACCGTCGACCCCGACGTGAGCGTCCTCTTCGCCCGCGCGGCCGACATCCCCGAGTACGTCTGGGACGGGGCCGCCGCGGTCGGGATCACCGGTCGCGATCAGGTCGTCGAGTCCGGACGCGACCTCGTCGAACTCGTCGATCTGGAGTTCGGTCGCTGCCGACTCGTCCTCGCCGCCCCGGAGGACGGCGAGATCGACGAACCGGCGGACGTCGCGGGCGGCAGCGTCGCGACCGAGTTCCCGCGGATCACCCGTCAGTATCTCCGGGAGAAAGGGATCGACGCGGAGGTCGTCGAGGTGACGGGCGCGACCGAACTCACGCCGCACGTCGAGATGGCCGACGCCATCGTCGACATCACTTCGACGGGGACGACGCTGCGGATGAACCGCCTCGCGGTCGTCGACGACGTGCTGGAGTCGTCGGTCCGGCTGTACGCCCACCCCGACTACGCCGACGACCCGAAGGTCGACCAGGTCGTGACCGCCTTCGAGTCAGTCATCGCGGCCGAGGACAAGCGTTACGTGATGATGAACGCTCCCCGAGCGAAGCTCGACGACATCCGCGAGGTCATCCCCGGCCTCGGCGGCCCGACGGTGATGGACGTCGCCGGCGACGACCACGTCGCGGTCCACGTCGTCGTCGACGAGCGCGACGTCTTCGAGGTCGTCAACGACCTGAAAGCCGTCGGCGCGTCCGGGATCTTGGTCACCGAGATCGAGCGGCTCGTCGAGTAGCCGAACGGATCTGATCGATTCCTCAGGCGGGCGCGCTCATCGCCAGCGCCCAGATCCCGAAGAGGATCGTCCCGAGGATGACGCTGACGACGAAGTGGATGAACGTGATGTACGCCGAGAGCTTCCGCGACTCGCCGTAGACGTACGCGATCGCCGCGCCGTCGAGGACGAGCGCGAGGAGCAGACCGCCGAAAAGCAGCGCGTCGCGCTCGGCGAACGTGGAGACGACGATGCTCACCGCCGCCGGGACCGGCCCGACGAGAAAGCCGTTCCGGACCGGAACGTCCCCGAGGACGTTGCGCGCGGCGATGTGCGCGGTGACGGAGAGAAAGAGCGCGAAGACGGCGAACGTCCCGGCGATCGCCAGCGGCGTCACGTCGCCGGACTGCAGTGCGAGTACCATCAGTGAATCAGCAAGGACCCCCTCAGCCGTCGAGCAGGCCGAGGTCGCTCAGTCGGGACACGATGACGTCGACCGCCTCGCGGGCGTCGTCGGGTTCCTTCCCGCCGGTGATGACGAGCTTCCCGGAGCCGAAGAGCAGCGCGACGACGGCGGGCTCGTCGAGCCGGTAGACGAGGCCGGGGAACTGCTCGGGTTCGTACTCGATGTTCTCGAGGCCGAGCCCGATGGCGATGGCGTTGAGATTGAGGTTGCGTCCCAGGTCCGCGGAGGTGACGATGTTCTGGACCGTGATCTCGGGGTCGTCGTCGACGGGGATCTCGAGTTCGCGGAGCTTCTCGAAGACGATGTGGAGGCTCTCGTGGACGTCGTCGGTCGACTTCGCGCCGGTGCAGACGATCTTCCCCGAGCGGAAGATCAGCGCGGCGGACTTCGGCTCCTGCGTTCGGTAGACGAGGCCGGGGAACTGCTCGGGGTCGTAGTCCGCCCCCTCCAGGTCCATCGCCACGCTCTGGAGATCGAGCTCCTGACCGATCCCGGTGGAGGCGACGACGTTCTCGATGTTGATCGTGTCCTTGGGGTCGCTCATAATAACGACTTAAACGATGTATTTAAGGTTTATAAAGGTTGGTGGGGTGGTCGCTCGCTGATGCGGGACCGGTCGCCGGCCGATCGAGGAGACGCCGACGGTCTCCGAGGATTCGACACGCTGATTTGCGGTCCCGCCCACCTTCGGCCGTGTACTTCCTCGAACTCGCGGGCGAGGCCGACGACGAGGCGTTCGCCGCCCTGGAAGCCGAGCGGGCGGCCGCCTCGGCGGTCGAGCGCGTCGCCCCGGGGCTCGCGACCGCCCGCGGCGTCCGCGTCGACCGCGTCCCGACGCTGGCGTACACCCGGCGCGCCTCCGAACTCGTCGGTCGCAGCGAGGCGACGGTCGCGGACGCCGCGGCGGTTCTCACCGCGGCGTCGTTCGAGCGCGCGGGCAGCGTCGCCGTCCGCGCCCGCAACGTCCGCGGCACGGCCGACGTGAGCACGTCGGAAGCGGAGCGCGAACTCGGCGGCGTGCTCGTCGACCGCGGGTTCGACGTCGACCTCGACGACCCCGACCACGAACTCCGGGTCTGCTTCGCCGACGAGGCCTGCCTGCTCGGCTGGGTCGTCGCCGAGCGCGACGCGGCGTTCGGTTCCCGCGCGCCGACGGACCGCCCGTTCTTCCAGCCGGGGAGTATGGCCCCGATGGACGCCCGCGCGTACGTCAACCTCGCGGCCGGCCGGTCGCTGCCGGACGCGACCGTCCTCGACCCGATGTGCGGCACCGGCGGCCTGCTGATCGAGGCCGGGCTGATCGGCGCGCGCGCCGTCGGTTCCGACGCGCAGTCGAAGATGGCCCGCGGCGCGGCCGAGAACCTCGAACACTACCTCCCGCGGGACCGCTGGGACGTCGTCCGCGGCGACGCGACCGGCCTGCCCGTCGCCGACGACGCCGTCGACGCGGTGGTGTTCGACGCGCCGTACGGCCGCCAGTCGAAGATCGCCGGCCACGAACTGGCCGACCTCGTCGGCGGCGCGCTCGCGGAGGCCGCGCGGGTCGCACAGTCGTGCGTGCTCGTCGCCGACCGCTCGTGGGAGGCGGCGGCCAGAGACGCGGGCTGGACGGTCTCGGCGCGCTTCGAGCGCCGCGTCCACCGATCGCTGATTCGGCACGTCCACGTGTTGGACCGGGCGTAGTCGCGGACCGACGCTTCTCTGCGCCTTCGTCTCCTTGCGTCGACCCGCTCGCACGTCAGTTCTGGAGCAGCCACCCGAACAACAGCGGCGCGAGAAGCAGCGTCAGCGGGACCAGAATCCACACCTGCCCCGCGAACACGTCGTACTGTCCCACCGTCTCGCTCACCGGTGTTCCCTCGACGTGGCCGACGAGGAACTCGAACCCCACGGTGAGAAGCGTCCAGCCGACGCCGACGAGGAGCAGTTCCCCCCGGCCGTAGTCGACCGGCGCGTTCGCGAAGTACAGCCCCGAGACGGCGAGGATCGCCGCGACGAGCAGCAGGGTACTGACGACGTGTCCGGGGTACTCGCCGGTCCGCGGGATGAGGACCAGTTCTCGGAAGATCCCGTTCGCGACCGCGAGGACGGCCATCACGACCCAGACACCGAGCGGATACAGGAACGCCGACGCGCGGATCGACTGCAGCGCTGTAGACTCCATCGGGCGACTCTGGTTCGGACTGACGCCGGCCCGAAACAAAAACCCGGGTGCCCGATCGCCACCGGAACGGGTGCGCTAGCGCGCTTTCGCCGCGATGATCGACTCGCCGGCGCGGACCGTATCGCCCACCTCGACCAGCAGGTCCTCGCGGTCGTACGCCGGCGGCAGCAGCACGTCCGCCCGCGATCCGAAGTCGATGTGGCCGGTCCGCTGGGCGCGCGCGAGGTCGTCGCCGGCGTCGACGTAGGGGTGGATGCGCCTGGCGAACGCGCCGGCGATGAAGGAGAGCTCCGCCGGGCCGTCGTCGGTGGCGACGTCGACGTCGACGCGCTCGTTGCGCTCGGACTCCTTCGAGAACGCCGGGAGGTGCTTGCCCGGCCGGTGAGTGACGCGCTCGACGCGCCCGTCGAGCGGCGCGCGGTTCACGTGGACGTCGGTGACGTTCATGAACACGCCCACGCGGAACTGATCGCCCTCCTCGCGGACCACGGAGACGCGGCCGTCCGCGGGGGAGACGACTCCCGGCCCGGACGGTCGCCGCTCGGGGTCGCGGAAGAACCAGACGACGAACGCGCCGACCGCGAGCGCGAGGACGGCCAGCGGCGGGGCGAGCACGGAGAGGACTGCTGCGGCCGCGAACGCCGGGACAGCGAACCGCCGAACGCCGGGAGCGAAGCGCATCTCAGGCGAACGCCTCGCCGTCGAGTTCCGACTGTCCGCCCGCCCACGCGGCGAGAAGGTGCGTCAGGTGCAGTCGGCCGTCGCTCCCCTCCGCGAGATCGAGATCGACGCTCCCGGCGAGTCGGTGGAGGCGGATCAGGTTCGGTCCGCCGAACTCCTCGGGGTACGTGTCGGCGACGCGCAGCAGTTCCGTGAGCAGTTCCTGACCGCCGAACCCCTCGTCGTCGAGCAGCGTCGTCAACCGCTTTCTGGCGTCGCGGATCTCGCCGGCCGCGGCGGCGTCGAGCACGGACTTCAGGTCGTCGTCGTGGCCCGCCTCCGAGAGGGCCGCCTGCGCCGACTCGACCGTGATCTCGCCGTCGCCCTCGACGGCGGCGTGTTGGGCCGCGAGGACGGCGTAGCGGAGGTCGCCGTCGGCCTTCGAGGCGACGAGGTTCAGCGCCATCGGCTCGACGTCGACGCCCTCGGCGTCGGCGACGTCGCCGAGCACCGCCTCGATCTCGTCGGTCGTCGGCGCGCGCACCGGAACGGGGAAACACCGCGAGCGGATCGGCGGGATGAGCTTCGAGGGCTGCCGCGTCGTGATCACGAACTGCGTGTTGCGGTGGTACTGCTCCATCACCCGGCGGAGCGCCTGCTGGAAGTCCTCGCGGATCGTCTCGGCGTTGTCGAGCAGGACGGTCTTGTACGCCCCGGAGGCGGGCTGATACGACGACAGCTCCTGCATCACGTGCGAGATCATATCCCGCTTGGACCACTCGCGCTTGTACTTGTTCCCCTTCCCGCCCCGGCGGTACTGCTTCGAGAACTCCGTCTGTCCCTGCAGGAACCGCGAGAACCGCGGGTCCTCGCGGATCTCCTTCTTGCTCCGATCGAAGAAGTCGGCGACGTTGATCTCGATCAGGTCCGAGTCGGGATCGTCGTGCGCCTCGCGGGCCAGCGCGCGCACGGCGGCCGTCTTGCCGACGCCCGCGGGCCCCTGCACGACGAGGTTCATCGGTTCGTCGACGGTCCGCGAGAGCCGCTCTCGGACCTCCGCTTGCGGCAGCTCCGCGAGCGACGGCGCGTGCGTCTCGGTCCACAGGGGCGCGTCCATTGCCGTCGGCTAGTCGGCGGGAGGGTAAGAAACTCTCCCTCTGCGGCGGGCTACCGCGAGCGCTCGCCTCCCGCGCGCTCGACCCCCGCGTCGCGGTCGCCGGGACCGACGTCTGATTCGCCCGCGTCGCCAGCGTCGTCGACCCGCTGACGACTCCGCTCGACCCGTTCGCGCGCGTTCTCCGGCGTGTCGGTCGCCAAGAGCGCCTCCAGCTTCCGCTCGAACTGCTCCTCGGAGAGATCGCCGCGGGCGTAGCGCTCTCGGAGGCGTTCGAGCGCGACGTCGACGCCCTCGGAACCCGATTCCGACCGCCGTCGCTCCCCGGCCGCGTCCGGTCGATCCGAACGCGGGTCGGAGCCGTCCGTCGACTCGCCGCGGAGGAGCGACACCAGCGGCACGACGACCGCGTATCCGATGACGAAGACGACCCAGAAGTCGACCGCTTCGAGGACCGGAACGCCGAACAGCGAACCGAGACCCGCGCCGAGCACCAGAAGCGCCGTCGCGCCGACGACGGGGTCGTCGGAGTCGGAGAACCCCGCCTCCCACTCGCGCCGGTCGCCGTCGCGCTCGCCTCGGACCATACGCCACCGTGCGCCGCGTTCGTACAAAAACCTCCGTGGCCGTCGGGGGCCGACGATCCGACACGGGTTTACCGCATCGCTCCTCAGGAGAAGTATGTCGATGCGCGTGACGTTCCTCGGGACCGGCGGAGCCGTCCCGACGACCCAGCGAGGACCGAGTGCGTTCTTCCTCGAACGGGAGGGCGAGGGCCTGCTCTTCGACTGCGGCGAGGGCACCCAGCGGCAGATGATGCGCTTCGGAACCGGCTTCGGGATCTCGCACCTCTTCGTCACGCACCTCCACGGCGACCACGTCCTCGGGCTCCCCGGCCTCGTCCAGACGATGGACTTCAACGATCGCGAGGAGCCGCTGGCGGTCTACGGCCCGCCCGGATCGAAGCGACACCTCAAACGGCTCGTGGGGGCCGGCGGCTACCGCCCCGGCTTCCGCATCACCGTCCGCGAGACCCGCCCGGGAAACGTCGCGCTCGACGCCGACGACTACGAGGTTCGGACGTTCGAGACGGCCCACAGGAACGTCAGTTCGGTCGGGTACGCGCTCGTCGAGGACGACCGGCGCGGCCGGTTCGACCGCGAGAAGGCCGAGTCGCTCGGCGTGCCGGTCGGCCCGAAGTTCGGCCGCCTCCACGACGGCGAGCGCGTCGAACTCGAGGACGGCACCGTCGTCGAGCCCGAGCAGGTCGTGGGCGACCCCCGCCCCGGCCGGCGGTTCGTCTACACCGGCGACACCCGCCCAGTCGACGCGACCGTCGCCGTCGCCGACGACCCGGAGCTCCTGATTCACGACGCCACGTTCGCCGAAGAGTGGGCTGACCGCGCCCGACAGACGGGCCACTCGACGGGCCGTGAGGCCGCCGAAATCGCGAATCGAGCCGGGGCGAAGCGGCTCGCACTCACGCACATCTCCTCGCGGTACGCCGCCGACGCGAGCCCCATCGAGCGCGAGGCGCGCGAGGTCTTCGAGGGCGGGGAGGCGTTCGTCCCCGACGACGGCCGCACGGTCGAGGTCCCGTACCCCGACGACGAGTGACGGTCGGTCCGAGCGAACGCTGCCCGCTCACGCCTTCTGCAGTTCGACCGCGAAGACCGCTCCGTCGCGAGCGGAGCCGCCTGACGCGGGTCGTGCCTCCCGGTCTTCCACCCAGACGTCCCCGCCGTAGGTCTCCACCAGCGTCTCGACGAGATACAGACCGAGGCCGGTCCCGCGGCTTCCGGTGCCGTGTTCGCCCTTTCGAAAGATCGCCTCTTTCCGGTCGTCGGGGATCCCGGGACCGTCGTCCGCGACCCGAATCACCACCGTGTCATCCCGGTCTTCGCCGACGACTCTCACCTCCGGTTCGTCGCCGTCGTTGTGCTGGATCGCGTTCTGCAGGAGGTTTCGCAGGACCGATCCGAGCAGGTCGTCCGCGACGACCGACGCGGTCGGAACCGACTCGCGGAGCACCGTCGCATCGGGGTGTGCGGCGCGGAGGTCTTCGATCTCCCTGTCGACGACCGGCTCCAACGCCACCGCGCCGAGTCGGTCTTCGACCGCCAGCACGACTTCCGCTAGCTCCCGGCCGACGTTCGTGAGGTCGATCGCGTGTTCGGTGTGCTGTCGGGCCGTGTCGAGGTACGCACGGGACGAGCCTTCGCACAGCTCTCGGGCCAGTTCCACGTACCCGTTGATCACCTGGAGGTCGTTCCGAACGTCGTGCCGAAGCAGTTGATTCAGCATCTTCAGTCCGTCGCGCTGCTCTTTCACCTGCTTCTCGTATCGCTTTCGCCCGGTGATGTCCTGACAGTAGGCGACGAACCGGTCCCCCTCGACGGCGACGGCGTCCATCAGGACGTCGACCTCGTGGCCCTCGGCGTGGATCAGCGTATCTTCGGTCCGCACCGCCCCGCGTTCTCTGAGCGCCTCGAAGGACTCGACCCGCCCCGGTTCGGTGTCGCCCGCGGCGAGGTCCGGGATCGCCATCGAGAGCAGTTCCGCCCGCTCGTAGCCGACCAGTTCGCACGCGGCCGGGTTCACGTCGACGTACCGCCCCCGCTCGTCGGCGACGAACACCGCGACCGGCGACTCGTCGAAGTAGGCTCGGTATCGGCCCTCGTCGGGGCACCCAGTCATAGGAATCGAACTGGTCTGAAGTTCAGTCTCACATATATAACAATTCCGAATGCTGCTCGCCGCACCCGCTCGCAGTCGCCGGAATTTCCCGCTGATTCGATCACGCGTTCGCCGGGTCGCGTGCGACGCTCCGCTGTCCGGTCGGCTCGATCCGGCGTGGCATATATATCCGCAGCCGACCTACCCCGGGTGTGACCGACCGGACGAGTGCCCTCGACTCCCTCGTTTTCGGCGTGGACATCCAGAGCGGGGACGTTCGGGGCGACGCTCCCTCCTACGCCCTCGTCGCCTTCGACGGCGAGAACGTCGACCGCGACGTCGTCTCCCACCGCAAGCTCCGCCGGCTCCTCGACCGCGAGGAACCCGCGATGCTCGCGACCGACAACATGTACGAGTTGGCGGCCGACAAGGACGCCCTCGTCCACTTCCTACGCGAGCTTCCGGCGGAGACGAAACTCGTGCAGGTGACCGGCGCGGAGCGCCCCGAACCGCTCTCGCGGGTCGCCTCCAGACACGGCGTCCCCTACGGGAAGAAGCCGATGAAGGAGGCCGAAGCGGCGGCCCGCCTCGCGGCGGCGAACGTCGGCCACGAGGTCTCGGCGTTCTCCGACACCACGACGGTGAAAGTCTCTCGCGGGCGCTCGACCGGCAAGGGAGGGTGGAGCCAGGACCGCTACACGCGGCGGATCCACGGCTCGGTGAAGCGGCGCGCCCGCGAGGTGAAACAGCGACTCGAACAGGCCGACCTGGCGTTCGAGGTCGACGTGACCGAGAAGTACGGCGGCTATGCGAACGCCGTCTTCACCGTGGAAGCGCCGCCGACGGACATCCCCGTCTCGGCGGGCCGCGCCGGCGACACCCGCGTCGAGATCGAGCGCGAGCGCTACGACGGCATCGAGTTCGAGCCGCTGGTCAAGCGCCGCGATCACGTCGTCGTCGGCATCGACCCCGGGACGACGACCGCGGCCGCCGTCGTCGGGCTCGACGGGCGGATCCTCGACGTCTACTCGACGCGGACGGCCGACTCCGCGGACGTGATCGAGTGGTTGATCGAGCGGGGCCGTCCCATCGTCGTCGCCGCCGACGTGACGCCGATGCCCGAGACCGTCGAGAAGTTCCGTCGGAGCTTCGACGCCGCGGGGTGGACGCCGAACTCGGACCTCCCGATCGACGAGAAGCTCCACCGGACGCGCGAGGCGTCCTACGAGAACGACCACCAGCGCGACGCGCTCGCGGCGGCGCTGTTCGCGCTCGACGACCACGAGGACCAGTTCGAGCGGATCTCACAGAAGGTCCCGCCGGATGTCGACCGCGGCGAGGTGATCGCCCGCGTCGTCGCCGGCGAGGAGTCCGTCGAAGCCGTCCTCCGCGACCTCGACGACGACGAGCCCGAGGAGTCGAGCGAGGACTCCCAGCACGAGGAGCGAGAGCTGAGCGAGGAAGAGCAGGAGATCCGCCGGCTCCGCACCCGCGTCGAGCGGCTGGAGTCGCACATCGACGACTTGGAAGCGACGATCGACGAGCGCGAGGAGACCATCTCGGAGTACGAGACCGAACTCTCCGACGCCAAGCGCGAGGAACGTCGCGAGGCCAGAGAGCGCCGCGAGGTCAAGCGGCTCGAACGGGACAAGGAGCGGCTCCAACGCCGCGTCGAGGACCTCGAGACGGAGAACGAGGAGCTCGACGAGAAGCTCGAACGCCTCAAGCGCCTCTGGAAGCTCGACCACTCGAACTTCGCGGACGTCGACACCGACGGCGACCTCGTCCCCGTCAAGGTCGTCGATCAGTTCACCCGCGACGCCATCGAGACCGCTGAGAAGCGGTACGGACTGGCCGCCGGCGACGTCGTCTACCTGCGAGACGCCTCCGGGGCGGGACGCTCGACCGCGGAGCTGCTGGCGGACGTCGACCCGCGCGTGGTCCTGCGCTCGGGCGGGAACCTCTCGGAGGTTGCCGACGACATCCTCTTCGAGCACGACGTCCCGGTCGCGCCCGCCGCGGACGTCACGATCCAAGAGATCGACGAACTCGCGGTCGCCCGCGAGTCGGAGGTCGAGGCGGCGATCGACGACTGGGAGCGCCGCGCCGAGGACCGACAGAAGGAGCGGAAGGCGTCGATGGTCGATCAGATCATCTCCGAGCACCGCGCGGAGACGCGCAGCGAGAGCCGATAGCGGCGTGTTGGCTCGTCAGCGCAGCCCCGCGTCTGCACCGGCCCGATACGGCCCGTCCGGCCGTCCGAGGAAGTAGTATGCGACGAAGCCGACGAACGGGACGAGGAACGCCAACACCGTCCACCCGGTCGCGGAGTCGCTGCCGCGGCCGGTCGCGTCGATGTAGACCCAACCGGGGAGCGCGAGGTGCGCGACGACGAAGTAGAGCCCGAAGCCCGCGAAGTACGCGAACGTCCCGAGGTCCGTGACGGCGATCCACATCACGAGCAGCGGGAGGAACGCCACCGCGACCAACCCAGCGAGGACGACGAACGGCGAGCGGGTCGTAGCCATCAGCGGGGGTTGGAACCGCGCGCGTATGACCCTTTCCAGTGAACGCTTCCGGCGACCGGCGATCGATCCGTTCGGTCGCGGTCAGAACTGGGGGTCGCACGAAAAACCACCCTCGACGGAGCGAACGCTGAAGCCGTGGTCGTACTGGACAGGACCGTTTACGCCCGGCTCGACGTCCAGTTGAGGGCGATAGTGGTACCGGGCTCGACGTGCTCCGTCGGCGTCACCTGAATCACCCGCGCCCACGTGCCGCCCTCGGGGGCGGTGTAGACGTCACCGCCGCAGTAACAGTCGACCTCCAGCGCGGTGTCCTCCTCTTCGTGTCCGTCGTGAGGATAGCCGGACCGGTCCCACGAACTCCACTCGAAGGTCTCCTCGTCGTCCTGGCGAGCGAGGAGCGTCACCATCAGCGGTTCGCCGATGGAGGTCGTCCCGTAGTGGACGTCCTCCCGGTCGGTGTCGACGGTGTCGAGCGCCTCCGGTGGATCGGGGAGGAGGTCGACCGCACCGAGGTCTTGGGTGTCGTAGGTCTCCGTCGCCTGAACCTCGGCGTCCTCGGGCGCGTGATACACCTCGGTCGTGAACGGCAGCGAGGAGTCCTCGAGGCGGAAGCCGATCAGCACTTCCTCCGAGGATACCGACGTCTCCTCGACCAGCGTCGCGTGGACCTCCTCGGGGTTCCTGACGAACTGGTCGGCATCGGATCCGTCGGTCGACGTCGGTTCCTCGGTCGCGTTCGCCGTCGACGTCGCGGTCGATTCCGTCGTCGGCGTCTCGGTCGCGGCGTCGGTCGTCTCCTCCATCGAGTCCGACGAGCTACAACCAGCGACCCCGGCGACGAGGACGCTACCGACTGTTTGGAGGGCTCTCCGTCGCGTCTGATCCATCTTCTTGCCCATAGGCGCGTGTGTCGTTGCGGTCACTTAACCACCCACAACCATTCACCCGGAATAAACGGCTTAGAGACCTCCTAAACGCCTCGTAACTGCGTTTTCGATTCTCCACTATGCGTCGATCTCGGCGATAGCGCGGGGTTTTGCGACTGCGTGTTGACCCCGCCTCCGGGCGGCGTGGCGACGTCATCCCAGAAGTCATATGCCGGAGTCGCGATTTGCTCTCAGTATGGACGCCTACGAGCTGATCACCCGGAACGTCTCCGAGGTGGTCACAGAGGACGAAGTGCGCGCGCTAGCCGAAGATCCCGACGGAAAGCGGGCGTACGTCGGCTACGAGCCCTCGGGCGTCCTCCACATCGGTCACATGCTGACGGCGAACAAGCTGATCGAACTGCAGGAGGCCGGCTTCGAGGTCGTGGTTCTCCTCGCGGACGTCCACGCCTACCTCAACGGCAAGGGAACCTTCGAGGAGATCCGAGAGACGGCGACGCGGATGCAGGAGCAGTTCGTCGCCTACGGCCTCGAGGAGTCCCAGACGGAGTTCGTGCTGGGCTCGGAGTTCCAACTCGACGAGGAGTACGTGCTGGACCTGCACGCTCTCGAACTGGAGACGTCGCTCTCGCGGGCCTCCCGGGCGATGGCGGAGATCGCCGGCGGCGACACCGCGACGGTCGCGCAGGCAGTCTACCCGCTGATGCAGGCGCTCGATATCGTCTACCTCGATGTCGACCTCGCGATCGGCGGGATGGAACAGCGGAAGGTTCACATGCTCGCCCGCGACACGCTGCCGAGCATCGACGCCGACTCGCCGACCTGCCTGCACACGCCGCTGATCGCGGACCTGACGAGCGGCGTCGGCAAGATGTCCAGCAGCGAGGGCCTGTCGATCTCGATGGAGGACACGGAGAGCGACATCGAGGAGAAGGTCAACAAGGCCTACTGCCCCCCGACGGCCGATCCCGAACCGACCGACGAGGGCGAGGACCGAGAGAACCCCGTGCTGCAGATCTTCGAGTACCACGTCTTCCCGCGCTTCGGCGAGGTCGTCGTCGACCGCCCCGAGCAGTACGGCGGCGACCTCCACTACGAGTCGTACGCGGATCTGGAGGCCGACCTCGAGTCCGGCGAACTCCACCCCGCGGACGCGAAGGGCGCGCTCGCGACGTACCTGAACCGGCTCATCGAACCCGGCCGCGAGAAGATCCGCGAACAGCGTTCCGACTGACGGGCCGCTGCGTCCGTCCGTTCGCCCGTCTGACGCCCGTCTTGCTGAGATTGATGCTCTCTCGTCGACGAGTACCGGAGAGGATGAGACTCAAGGGGGTCGCGCTGTGTGCGTTCGCGCTCTGTTTCGGAGGCCTGTTACTGTTCTCCAAGTCCGCTGTCGTGACCGGGCTCGGCCTCGCGGTGATAACGATCGCCTGCGCCGCGATCGTCTCGCGGCTCCACTTCAGACGCCCATCGCGTCCGCGAGGGTGAACGACCCCTCGTAGAGCGCGGTGCCGACGACGACGGCCGCCGCGCCGGCGTCTCTGAGCGCCCGGACGTCGTCGAGCGAGGCGACGCCGCCGGAGGCGACGACCGGGATGTCGACGGCGTCGACGACCCGCTTCGTCACCTCGGTCTGGACGCCCGCCTGCTTTCCCTCGACGTCGACGTCGGTGAAGAGGATCGATCCCGCGCCGAGTTCCTCGTAGCGCGCGGCGGCCTCGGCGGGGTCGAGGCCGGTTCCCTCGGTCCACCCCGACACGAGGACCTCGCCGTCTTTCGAGTCGAGACTCACCATCACGCGGCCCGGGTACTCCGCCGAAACGTCTGCGACCAACTCGGGGTTCTCGACGGCGGCGGTCCCGAGGATCACGCGCGCGACGCCTCGGTCGAGGAGGTCGGTGGCGTCGGCTGCGGTCCTGATCCCGCCGCCGAGTTGCACCGGGACGCCGACCGCATCGACGACGGCCTCGACGGCGGCGGCGTTCGCGCGCTCGCCCTCGAACGCGCCGTCGAGGTCGACGAGGTGCAGCGTCTCCGCGCCGGCGTCGACCCAGCGGCGGGCCGCCTCGACGGGATCGCCGTAGCGCTTCTCGGTGCCGCGTTCGCCCTGCACGAGCTGGACGACCTCGCCGTCCTGCATGTCGACGGCGGGGATGACCTCGAAGTCGGGGAAGAGATCGCTCATACCGACTCCTCCGCGACGATGCGGCCTAAAGTCTCCGGAGCGCCGTGGCGACTCCCGGTCCCCAGACCGACTGGCTCTCACTCCGTCAGCGGCAACAGCACGCCGAACACGAACGGCGAGAGCAGCGCGATCGCCACGCCGATCCACTCGGCGTCGACGAGCAGCGCGTGTTCCCACGCGGGGACTGCCGCCCCGGTCGCCGCGATCGCGAACTCGCCGAGCGCGCCGAGCGCGAACAGTCCGATTCCGAAGAGGAAGCTCCGTTTCGTCAGGGTCGGGTAGTCGACGTCGCCGTACCGTCCTGCCATACGCGTCGACGCGCCGGCGTCGTACTACAGGATTTCGCTTGGGGAATCGACGACGAAACCGGGGCGAATCTGCGATTTCGACAACTCCCGAGACGGCTGCCGCCGATCGGTACCGCCGGACCGAAAGGGCCACAACGCCCGTTGCGGTACGGAGGGCTATGACGACGGCGCTACTCGAACTGGTTCCTGTGCTGCTCGAACTCTCCGCGTTCGGCATCGGCGCGCTCGGACTCTCGCTCGTCGGCGCGTACGTCGAACGGTTCGCGATCGTGACCGCCCAGCACGGACAGCCGATGCTCGCGCTCTGGGCGGCCCTGATGGGCGCAGTCGCGCTGTACTTCGCGTACTCGCTCACGACAGACCGCGTGGTTCCGGCGCTCGCCGATCTCACCGGGCGGGCGGCGACGTCGGCGGAGTGAGCGCGGGCGGAATTCGCCCACTCCTGCCGGCTCCCCGTGTCGCAACCGCTTTCACTCACGCCCGAGGAGTGACACCCAATGAAGCTCTTCGGTTCGAGCGGGGCGCGCGGCGTCGTCGGCGACGGCCTGACGCCCGAGTTCGTGCTCCGCATCGCGAAGGCGGCCGGGACGGTGTGGGAGACCGACCGCGCGGTCGTCGCCCGCGACACGCGAACGACGGGGGAGATGCTGACGAACGCGGCGACGAGCGGCCTCGAGAGCGTCGGTCTCGACGTCGACAGGCTCGGCCCGACCCCGACCCCGAGCGCCGTCCGCTACGCCGGCGAGAACGAGCGGCCGGCGATCGTCATCACGGCCTCGCACAACCCGCCGGAGTACAACGGCGTCAAACTCGTCGGCGCCGACGGCGTCGAACTGTCCGTCGAGGACCTCGAGACGATCGAGTCGCACGTGCTCGCCGAGGACTTCGCCACCGCCGCGTGGGACGGGGTCGGCGAGTCCCGGCGAGTCGACGCGGCGAACCGCGAGTACGTCTCCGACCTGCTCTCGGCGATCGACCGCGAGTCAATCGCCGCCGCCGACCTCACGGTCGCGCTCGATCCGGGCCACGGCGCGGGCGCGCTGACGAGCCCCGAGTTCTTCCGGCGGCTCGGCTGCGACGTCGTCACCGTCAACGCCACCCCCGACGGGCACTTTCCCGGCCGCGACTCGGAGCCGGTCGAGGAGAACCTCGGGGACCTGAAGTCACTCGTGCGGGCGGCCGACGCCGACGTCGGGATCGCACACGACGGCGACGCCGACCGGGCGGTCTTCGTCGACGAGCGCGGCGAGTTCGTCGCCGGCGAGGCGTCGCTGGCGGCGCTGGCGGCGGCCGCGCTCGAACCGGGAGACACCACCGTCGCGGCCGTGAACGTCTCCCAGCGGCTCGTCGACGTCTGCGAGGGCGTCGGCGCGGACCTCGAACTCACGCCGATCGGCGCGACGAACATCATCACGCGCATCCGCGAACTCGTCGCCGCCGGCGAGCGCGTCCCGGTCGCCGGCGAGGGAAACGGCGGGGTCTTCTTCCCCGAGTACCGGCTCGTCCGCGACGGCGCGTACGTCGGCGCGAAGTTCCTCGAACTCGTCGCCGAGCACCCGGTCTCCGAACTCGTCGAGCCGTACACCGACTACGAGAACGTCCGCGTCAACCTCTCGTACGACACCGAGCGCGAACTCGACGCGATGCTCGCCGCCGCCGCCGACTTCGCCGACGCCGCGGACGCCGAGCCGAACACGACCGACGGTTACCGCCTCGACTACGGCGACGCGTGGGTGCTCGTCCGCCCGTCGGGGACCGAGCCGAAGGTGCGCGTCTACGCCGAGGCGAGAGACGGGGACCGCGCGCGGGAACTGGCCGACGGCGCCGCCGACGCGCTCCGTGCCGCGCTCGACAGACTGGACTGACGGCCTCTCCGAACCCGTTTCACAGAGAGAGCACGCCGAACAGGAGGCAGAGCAGGCCCAACGCGATGAGGACGACCCCGCGCTCGAAGTCGACGTCGTCGCCGCGGTCCGCGGCTCCCCCACCGTCGCCATCGCCCGGTTCGTCCCGCCACTCGGCTGCATCGGTCGGTTCCTCCGGCCACCCGACCGTTTCGGCGGGCGCCTCGGACCGCTCCAGTCGGCGGACCGCTCGCTTCGTCCGCAGGGCGCGTGCGCCGTAGAACAGACAGAACGCGCCCGCGAGGAACGCGGCGGCGGAGACGACGACCATCGGCGGTTACAAGCTCGTTCCGGAAGTGCCCCCATCGGCGTCGCCCCCGGCGGCTGACCCGCCTTCTAGGACGGCAGAGAGGCGATCGCGGACGTCTCGAAGGCGCTCGAGTTCGGCTGCGGCCGCGCCCGACCGCACCCGCTCGCGCGCCTCGGCGTCGAGTTCCTCGTGCGCGCGAGCGACGAACCGGAGGTCCGCGTAGTCGTCGCGGCGCGTCAGGTCCCGAACGGCTCTGAGCCGCGCGACCGTCTCCCCGCTCGCGAACCGACCCAGCAGCGACGTCGCCTCGCGGGCCCAGAGGCGGAGCGTCTCCGCGTCCGGCGGCGGCAGCGACACCGTCAGCGGCTCCGCGGAGAGCCGCTCGAGGAACGTGCGGTGGACCGCGACGGTCGTCTGCAACAGCGCGGGGTCCTCAGCGTAGTGATCGAGCTTCGAGCCGGTGTAGTCGGCGTACTCCAACAGCGTCGGGATCGGCTCGTCGGCGTCGGGGCTCTCGCGGACGAACTCCCGCAGGTCACGCGGCGGGGCGTCGAACGCGACGAGCGGGAACGACTCGGCGCGTTCGAGGAGGCCGATCACGTCCGCGGCGGGGGCGGAGTCGTAGAAGGACCGAAACTCCTCGGTGACGGCGTCGTTGTACGCCTCGATCGGCTCGCGGAGCTGCTCGACGGGGGCGTCGAGGTCGGCGTCGGCGAACGCGAGCATCTCCTCGCGCCGCTCGATCTCCTCCTCGAGGTCGCGCAGGTACAGCTTCGCGTCCCGCTTCGCCGCCGAGACCGCCTCTTTCGCCTCCTCGCGGCGGTCGAGGAGGTCGACGTAGTCCGCCGCGGGTTCGAGGTCCGCGCGGGCGGCGTCGAAGTCGTCCTCGCTCAGCCGGCGGCGGTCCATCCGCTCGCCGGCGGCGTCGAAGGCGTCCGCCGCTGGGACGCCCTCCTCGAGGTCGTCGACGAGGTCGAGGAACTTCCCCTGGAACTCCACGTACGCCTGGAAGTCGCCCGTTCCGGTCGCCGAGCCCTCGTAGCGATCGAGCAGGCCCATCGCCTTCCGGTACGTGTCGGCGACGTCGACGACGACCTCCTCGCCCACCTCGTCGATCTCACTCTCGACGCGCTCGTACCGCGCTCTCGCCGCGCGGAGGTCCTCGATCCGCGATTCGGCGGTCGCGACCGCGCTCTCGACGCCGTCGGAACCGCGGGCCTCGCCGTCGATCGCGTCTGTATCGGCCATCGTCAGTAGACGTCGTCGGGGTCGAACACGCGCTCGCCGACGTGCTCGCCGTCGATCGTTCGGTAGAAACAGGAGCGGTGACCGGTGTGGCACGCGCCGCCGGACTGCTCGACGAGGTACAGGAGCGTGTCGGCGTCGCAGTCGACGCGGACCTCCTCGACCGACTGGGTGTGCCCGCTCGTCGCGCCCTTCTCCCAGAGCTCGTCGCGGCTGCGCGAGTAGTAGTGCGCCCGGCCCGTCTCCCGCGTGCGTTCGAGCGCCTCCGGGGAGACGTACGCCAGCATCAGCACCTCGCCGGTGTCGGCGTCCTGTGCGACGGCGGGGACGAGGCCGTCCTCGCCGAAGTCGATCTCGACGTCGTCGGTCATTGTCTCATCGGACGCCGGTGCCGCCGATAGGTCTTTTGCCCCCGTCGGGCGGGGACTCGATCGGGTGCGGTTCCGAACGGAGCACCAGCGCTATTGCCGCGCGTCGAGACGTCCACGTATGCGCTCGAAGGCGTGGCTCCAGCGGAACCAGGTCGTCGTCTACGCCGTCAGCGTCGCGCTCGCGGCGGCGTTCGGCGTCGGCCTGCCGTCGGCCGCGCCGCTTTTCGAGGCGTCGATCACGCCCGTGCTGGCGGTGCTCCTTTACGTGACGTTCCTGGAGATCCCTTTCGTCAGATTCCGCGAGGCCTTCACCAACGTTCGCTTCCTCGGGGCGGCGCTCGGGATGAACTTCCTCGTCGTGCCGGCGGTCGCCTTCGCCTTGACGCGCGTGCTACCCGCCGAACCGGCGATTCTGCTCGGTGCCCTGCTGGTGCTTCTCACGCCGTGTGTCGACTACGTCATCGCCTTCACCGACCTCGCCGACGGCGACGCAGAGCAGGTGACCGCGGTGACTCCCGCGCTCCTCCTGGTTCAGTTCGCCCTGCTTCCGGGGTATCTGTGGCTGTTTCTCGGCGACAGCGTCGCGCCCGTCATCAGCGCGGGGCCGTTCGTCGAGGCGTTCCTGTCTCTGATCGCGATCCCGCTGACGCTCGCGTGGCTCACTGAGGCGCTGGCGGACCGCGCGACCGCGGCCCGGCGATGGCAGGCAGCGATGGGCTGGCTGCCGGTGCCGGCGATGGGTGCGACGCTGCTGGTCGTCGTCGCCTCACAGCTCCCCCGCGTCGCGGATTCCGCCGGGCAACTCCTCGCTGTCGTCCCCGTCTACGTCGCGTTCTTGGCCGTGATGCCGGTTCTCGGACGGATCGCCGCCGGGCTGTTCGGGATGGACGCGGGAGAGGCCCGGGCGCTCGTGTTCACGTCGGTGACGCGGAACTCGCTCGTGGTGCTCCCGCTGGCGCTGGCGCTGCCCGCGGGCTACGAACTGGTCCCCGCGGTGGTCGTCACGCAGACGCTGATCGAGCTGACGGGGATGGTCGTCCTCACGCGAGCCGTCCCGGCGTGGCTCGTCCCGACGGCACCGGAGACGGCGATTCCCGGGCAGTTCCGGTCCGAATGAACCGTGACGAGGCGACCGTCGGCGGCGACTCAGACGATCCCGAGCGTGCCGATCGCACCGAAGACCAGATCGCCGTAGGTGAACGCCACGAGCGTCCCGACGAACATCGGGACGAGAAACGGGATTCCGGGCGAGATCCAGACCTCCTCGCGCTCGGTGACGACTTTCAGCCCGCCCCGCAGCTTCTCGGGCGTCGTGCCGTAAGCGGTCCCCTCGATGTCGTCGAGGAAGGCCTCGGCGGCCCACTCGTCGTCGACGTCGCCGCCGGCGGTGAGGCTCTCGGTGTCCGCGCCCGTCTCCCCGCCGTCGGTTTCCACGCCCGTGGCGTCGTCACCGCGGGAAGGACCGTCGCGCCCGAGGCCGACCGCGCCGTCGGTCGGATCGTGCGTCTCGCCGACGCTTTCCGGATCGCGGAACCGCTCGGGCGACGCCCGGAGTTCCTCGAGCGTCAGCCCGCGCCAGCGGAGGTACATCCGGAGCGCGTCGATGTCGAGGCCGTTCCGCGAGAACCCCTCGGGCGTCTCGTAGAGTTGGCCGTGCGCCTCGCGGAGGTCCTCGACGGCGATTCGCTGGCCGAGAAAGGAGATCGGAAACCGGACGTCGCCTGCGAGGAGGTTCCGCGCGCCGAGCGCGACCGGGTACGCGGCGGCGAAGACGACCGTGTTCGTGAGGATCGTCATCGAGAAGACGCCGAGCGTCGTGACGACCTCCGGGAGGGTGAAGCCCGCGAAGTAGTACGTCGGGTACGTGGGCAGGAGGATCGCGAGCGTGATGAGCGCCTTCGCGTCCGCGCCGCCGAAGCCGCCGATCCACCAGAGGCCGTAGGCGACCGGCGCGACGAAGAAGAGGCTGATCGCGACCTGCACGAAGAAGAGCGCGTCAGCCGACGTCGACAGCGAGAGGTGGCCGACGGCCTCGACCGCGAGCAGCAGGACGCCGAGTACGACCAGCGGGAGCCACGTCCGACTCGGCACCCGTCTGGTCTCGACGTCGCGCCACGCGGCCCACCCGAGGACCGGGAGCGCGACCAACCGCAGCAGATCCGGAGCGCTGGCGAACATACCGGGAAAGCGACCGCGGGCGTGTTGTAGTTTGCGCCTACGCGCTCGTTTTGTCGTACCTCGTTTCGGTTCGGTTGCGACGCTGTCGGCTTCGGATGCCCCGCGCTCTCTTCCATTCCCGCTCGTCGTCTCTCAGTCGCAACGCTGCGGCGGTTTCTCTGTCGGCGATCGTCCGGCCCGAGGACGACGCTCTTTCGCACACCTAACCGAACCGCCGTCGTCTGAACCTTTTTATCCGAGAGCGGCACAGGGCGAGTGTGGACCCCGATCGGATTCCCTCGTCGTTTCCGGCCCCGAGCTACCGCGGCGCGCAGGAGCAGGCGCTCTCGGACGTTCGCGACGCGTTCGCCGCCGGAACGACGTCGTGCTCGTCCGCGCGCCGACGGGGAGCGGGAAGTCGCTGCTCGCGCGGGCCATCGCGGGCGCGGCGGCGACGACCGACGAGGTCTCGCCCGCCGCGGCGACCGACGCCTACTACACGACGCCGCAGGTCTCCCAACTCGACGACGTCGCCGAGGACCCACTTCTCGACGATCTCAACGTCATCCGCGGGAAGTCGAACTACACCTGCATCCTGAACGGCGAGACCGACACGCCGGTCGACCGCGCCCCGTGCGTCCGACAGTCCGGGTTCGACTGCTCGGTCCGGCACCGCTGTCCGTACTTCTCCGATCGGGCCATCGCCTCGAACCGACGCATCGCGGCGATGACGCTCGCGTACTTCATGCAGACCGCCGGATCCGACGTCTTCCGCAAGCGCGACGTCGTCGTGATCGACGAGGCCCACGGCCTCGCCGAGTGGGCCGAGATGTACGCGACGGTCGATCTGAACCCGCGGACGGTTCCGGTCTGGGACGACGTGGGCGTCCCCGACGTCGCGGCCGAGGGCGACCCCCTCGAACGGACCGTTCGCTTCGCCGAGACGCTCGCCGGCGTCGCCGAGCGCGCCAAGGACGAACTGCTCCGAAAGCCGGAGTTGACGCCGCAAGAGGCGGCCCGTCGGGACCGCCTCCAAGAGCTCCGCTCGGAACTCCAGTGGTTCGTCTCCGACTACCGCGACCCCGAGAGCCCGACCACGTGGGTCGTCGACCAGCCCGACGGCGAGGGCGGGGCCATCTCGATCAAGCCGCTCGACCCCGCGCGCTATCTCCACCACACCGTCTGGGACCGCGGCAACAAGTTCGCGCTGTTGTCGGCGACGATCCTCAACAAGACGGCGTTCTGCCGGGGCGTCGGCCTCGACCCCTCGAACGTCGCCCTCGTCGACGTCGAACACACGTTTCCGGTCGAAAACCGGCCGCTGTACGACGTGACGCAGGGGAAGATGACGTACGAGGAGCGAGACGAGACGCTTCCGAAAGTGGCGCGAACGCTGGTCCGGATTATGGCGGAACACCCCGACGAGAAGGGGCTCGTCCACTGTCACTCCTACGCGATCCAGTCCGAGCTGCGCCGGCGACTCGCACAGCTCGGCCTCGGGGGTCGCGTCCGCGGGCACGACCGCGAGAACCGCGACGCCGAGCTGGAGTCGTGGAAGGCGACCGACGACCCCGACGTCTTCCTCTCGGTGAAGATGGAGGAGGCGCTGGACCTCTCGGGGGACCTCTGTCGCTGGCAGGTCGTCTGCAAAGCCCCGTATCTCAACACGAACGACTCCCGCGTCGCCCGCCGCCTCGAAGAGGGGCAGTGGTCGTGGTACCGACGCGCGGCGCTCCGGACGGTCATCCAGGCGTGCGGCCGGGTCGTCCGCGCGCCCGACGACCACGGGGCGACGTACCTCGCGGACTCCTCGCTGCTCGATCTCTTCGAGCGGACGCGCGGCGATATGCCGTCGTGGTTCCGCGAGCAGGTCGACCGGCTCTCGACGCCGGCGCTCCCCGAGTTCGATCAGGTCGCGGCCGGCGGTCGCGGCGGCTCCGGATCGAACGCCGCCGGGAGCCGAACCGATCGCAGCGGAGGTCGCTCCTCGACGGCGACGGGGCGTAACTCCGCGGAGTCGACGTCGCGGGCTTCGCGCGCGACGCGGTCGGACGGGACGAGTTCGTCGAGCGATCGCTCGACGGACGACGACCGGTCTTCGCACCCGCTGTCCGACGTCTGGGGCGACGGCTGATACGCGGGCTGCCGCGAAACGTGCAGCGCGCTCACAGCAACAGCGCCGCGCCGTACGCGAACGACGACCCGACCATCAGTAACACGAGGACGAGCGCCAGCACCTGCTGTCGATCCATACCTGAGCGTTGTCTCGCCTTCGATTCAGTTCTTTCGCTCGCCGACTCGTCGTCTGTGAGTGTGATACGTAATCCGGGCGATTCCGAAACGGATACATAATGAACGTTAATTTGGTTAGTGTTTTCGGAATCAAAAAGTTAGATTAGGTTCTGTTCTTTCACCTCATTAGAAAAACAGTGTCTCTTTGAGATGATATCTCACGGAATACTTAACACTCCGAGTTGCGTCTATCCGCGTGTCCGCCAATGTACACACACGGGCTGAACACGGCGATGACCCTGTACCGGAACGGAACACTGACGCTGTCGCAGGCGGCGTCCCGTGCGGGCCGCTCGACGGACGCGTTCGCGACGGCGCTCGTGCGGCACGGAATCCCGGTCCGCGAACGGCAGGGGCGCGCCTCGGCCATCGAGAACTCGGTCGGAGCCGACTGACTGCCCGAGGCTGTCGCTCTCGACGAGTGCTGCCCGTTCGGAATCTTCTCAGCCCGCTCTCTTCATCGTCCTTTGGTGCCTACTCGCCCGTTTCGTCGGTTTCGGCACCGTCGGGGAGAATGTGTAGTCCCTCGCGGCTCTTCAGCACCCGAACCGTCTCGGCGTCGTCGTCGACGTAAGAGGGGCGCGCAATCGTCTTCGACTCGTACGTCTCGGGATCGAGCACTTGGATCGCGCGCTCGTCCTCGACGGTGACGACCGTCGTCTCGTCGGCGTCCTCGGTGGTCCCGATCTTTCTGGCGTCGGGCGTTTCCCCCTCCTCGAAGCTCGCTTCGTAGGCCTCGCCGGAGGTGAGCCGCACGCCTTTCAGGTTCCCGCGGACGCTTCTGACCAGCACGGGGCCGTCGTCGTCCGCGGGAGCGACGACGTCGCCGGGGGTGAACTTCGGGAGCCGCACGGCGTAGGTCACGCGGTACACCTCGTTGCCGTCGCTGTCCTCGGTGACGAGCGTCGGGTACTCCTTGACGTGGCCGCCCAGTTCGCGGACGATGCGCTTTGCGACCCCGCCGCCCATCTGGTTCGTCGAGATCTTGATGTTCGTGCCGTCGTCGGTCTCCTTGATCTCGGAGATGAACGCCTCGCGGTCGCCGGTCTCCTCGCGCTCGGTGACGTACGATTCGGCGATCTCGACGGCGCGGGCCTCCTCCTCGTTCGTCGGCGTCCGCCCGTCGGCGCGGACTTGGACGATGCTGGCGTAGTAGCCGCCGGCGATCCGACCGCAGCGGTCGCACGTCTGCCGGGCGATGAACACCGGCACTGTGACCCGCTCCTCGCGGTAGGTGTCGCGGACGACGCCCCCGAACGTGCAGTGCATCCGGATGGTGTTCTCGTCGAGCTGTTCGGGCTCGATCCCCCAGCGGATGTCCTCGGCGTTCACGTGGACGCCGAGCGCCTCGGTGACCTGGTCGATCGCGACGTCGGTGTAGTCGTCGGCGTCGACGTCGACCCAGCGGTTGCCCTTGTGGACCGCGCCGCACTGCGAACAGACGCGGACCTCGATCCGCTCGGGAGCGTCGACGAGGTCGAAGTCCTCGAAGTAACAGTCGTCACAGAGGACGGCGTCGCGCTCGCGGGGCTCGCCGGGGAGCGGGTCGGCGCGCTCTGGAACCGGGTCGCCGCAGCGAGGACAGAACTCTCCCGAACTCATCGGGCGAGATAGACGACCGAGGCGGTTAAGCGCGACGAAGTTGCCCGCGTCTCGCGGTCCGGCTCTCGGCCTGCAACACCGTTTATAACCCCGAGCCCCTAGTCCGGCTATGGACTGGAAACCCGACTGGGGACTCCGCGGCCGGATGGTCCTCACGATGTTCCTGCTCTTCGCCCTCTATCTCGTCTTCGTGGGGGCGCTGATACAGACGGATTCGTTCTTCTTCCTGCCGCTGATGGGGCTTTTCGTCCTCGCGCAGTTCTTCTTCAGCGACAAACTGGCGCTCTACAGTATGGGAGCGAAGGAGGTCTCCGAGAGCGAGTACCCGGAGCTCCACGCGATGGTCTCGCGACTCAGCCAGCAGGCGGACCTCCCGAAACCGACGGTCGCCGTCGCCGACTCGCGCGTGCCGAACGCCTTCGCGGCCGGCCGATCGCAGAAGAGTTCGACCGTCTGCGTGACGAGTGGGCTGCTGCAGACGCTCGATCGCGACGAATTGGAGGGCGTGATCGCCCACGAACTCGCGCACGTCAAGAACCGCGACGTGATGGTGATGACCATCGCCTCGTTCCTCTCGACGGTCGCGTTCATGATCGTCCGGATGGGCTTTTGGTTCGGCGGCGGGCGCAACCGACAGGGCGGCGGCGGGTTCCTCGTAGCCGTGGTCGCTTCGCTCCTCGTCTGGATCGTCTCGTTCTTCCTGATCCGCGCGCTCTCGCGGTACCGCGAGTTCGCGGCCGACCGCGGCGGCGCGCTCATCACCGGCCGGCCGTCGGCGCTCGCGTCGGCGCTCCTGAAGATCGACGGCCGGATGGACAACGTCCCCAAAGAGGACCTCCGCGAGCAGTCGGAGATGAACGCGTTCTTCATCGTCCCGCTGAAGAGCGACGTCATCGGCCGGCTGTTCAGCACGCACCCCGCCACCGAGAAGCGCGTCGACCGCCTGCGCGAACTCGAACGCGAGATGGAGTCCGCCTGACGATGGGGCTGTTCGACACGATCCGGACCGTCCTCGGGACGAACGCCGAGGCGGACGCGACGCGCGACGCCGACCCCGAGGACCTCTTCGGGATGAGCACCGCCTACGTCACGATGGAGGCCGACCTCGGATTCCGCTCTGTCGGTGCCGCGGCCCTCTGTTTCTCGGGGGTCGACAGCACCGACTTCTCGGACGTCGTCGACGACGTCGAGACGATCCTCCGCGCCGGCGAGGAGGAGACCGGCACGGAGTTCGAGCTCCGGGAGGACAGCCACGGCTGGGAGTGGGTGGTCCTCCGCGACGACGACCCCGAAGACTTGGTGACGAGCGTCCACTTCGCGGCCGACGAGTTCATCGAGCGCGGCTACGGCTCGCGACTCCTCGCGGCCGTGTTTGGCTTCGAGCGCGCTGACGGCGGCGGGAGCGAGGGCGACGCCGACCGCGCGTACTGGATCTACTCGTTCCGGCGCGGCGCGTACTACCCGTTCGCCCCGCAGCGCGGCAAGGAGCGGAACCAGCAGGTGGAGTTCAAGCTGGAGTCGGTACTCGACGGCGAGTTGGGGCTCGAAGACGACGAGTCCTACTGGTATCCGATGTGGCCCGACCGAGACGGCGGCCACCCGTGGGAGTGAGCATCTTGGCGAACAGTCGGCACCCGCACCGACGGCACTGAGCGGCGTCGGCTCCGTTCCCGCGTCGGTGTGCCGAGCAACCGCGGCTCGACGCGGGGCAATCGTCAGCTCACGCGGCGTCTGGCCGCCCGCTGGTACATAAACGATCGCCGTCACACCGGTGGCCGTTCCCGTGCCTATTTATCCCCGTCTCGAATAGGTTCGCCTGATGCCCTCCACTACGCCCACGCCGAGTAGGCGACGCCTCCTCCAGTCGACGGCGGCGGTCCTCGGGGTCTCCGCGCTCGCCGGTTGCGGTGGCAGTTCGTCGTCCACGGGAACCGCCCGCGCCGGACCCGACGTCGACCCGCCCGAGGACGCTGTCACCGACCCGACGCACGTCAGTCTCCGGAACCCCGAACTGGCTCCGATCGTCGTCGATCCGGCATCCGAGACAGAGACGCCGGAGAGCGACTCCGACGTCACTCCGCAGTTCGACGATTGGCAGCACGACCTCGTCGCCGACGCCGAGCGAGCCGAAGCGCTGGAGTTCGCCGACGTCGACGGTGCCGACGAGGCCCGCGCGCTCCTCGACGGGACCGACTTCGAGTCGGAGTCGGTGTACGTCGAGGGGCACGTCGTCCCCGAATGTTACGAGCGGCGGCTCTGCTGGGTCCGCTGGACCGACTCCGATATCGAGACCGATTACGCCCGGATCCTCCGCGACGCAGACGTCGCCTGCGGGGCCGACGACGAGGACTTCGTGACGAACCTGATTCGGATCCCGGCCCCGCTGGACCCCGACGACGTCCGGAGCTACGGGCCCAGCAGCGGCAGCGGCCGGTGTCGGACGCCGACTGGTGAATCGATGGCGGCCGGAGAGGGGGAACAGGCGTGACCCGAACGCCTGCAGACGCCGGACGGGACCGTCGTTTCGGCCGCCGAGAACTGCTGGCGCTCTCCGGCGCCCTCGGGCTCACATCCCTCACGGGGTGTCTCGATCAGCTACCCGGTTCGGGGCCGGACACGCTCGACGGCGACGCGGTCGCGGTCGCCGTCACCGACGAGGCTCCCGAAATCTCCGAGACGCTCCCGGTCGACATCGCGACCTCCTTCGTCGCCGAACAGCGCGAGGTCGCTCGGGAGAAACTCGACTCGGTCCCCGCGCCGTTCGACGAGAGCGAGATCCCGAACGGCGTGATCCGCGAACAGGTGAACGGCGAGTACCGGGCCGCGCGCGAGGCGATCCGTGAGTCCGCTGACGACGGGACGGCCTACGAACGTCTCGGGCGCGCGACTCGGTCCCGAGAGAGCGCACAGGAGGTGGTGCTCGCTTGGCGTGCGATCGAAGGGGAGGCGACCGTCGAGGACCTCCGCGAGTCCCGGTCGGCCGCCGACGACGCCGTCGACGCGCTCGCCTCGCGATGGGAGTACGTCGGCGACGACCCGGTGCGGGCGGCGGTCGTCCACGCGGAGATCGAGCGCGAGGTCCGCGCGGCGCGAAACTGGCTGTCGTTCGGGGAACGCGAACTCGAATACGCGGCCGAGCAGCCGCTCGAATTCGCGGACGTCGCGGTCGACATCGAACGCGCGCGGACGTCGGAAGCGGTCGCGTCGTACTACTTCGAGCGGTTCCGTGGCGACCTCGCGCGGGAAGAACCCCTGCGCGAGCGGTTCGCGACCGCGCGGGACTCGCTCGACGAACGCGTCCGGACGCGCGGCGAGTCGCTCCCGGAAGAGACCGACGATCCGACGACGCTCGTCGACCGCGAGATCACCCAGACCGCGGGCGTGATCGCACTCTCGGACGTCCTCCGGAACGCGCGGTGGCGTGTCGAAGACCGAAGCGGGGAGCGGGACCCGCCGTCGCTCGCGAGTGATGCACTCCTCGCGGCGGAAACGCTCGTGTACCTCCGCGCGTTCGAGGCGCTCCGCGAGCGGATCGAGGAGGGAGACGACGTCGCCGTCGATGAGGCGGACGACGTCGCTGCACTCCGCGGTGACGCCGTCGACGCGATCACTTCCGCGCGCGAAGCGGATCGCAACCGCTTCGTCGTCGACGCGATCCTCCCGCGGTTCGCCCGGGAACTCCGCTGGATCGACGACCGGCTCTCCGGCTACGAGGGCGACACGCGCGTCGACTTCGTCGAACGGGAGGCCGCCGAGTACGTCGTCGTCGCCGAGACGTGTCGCGCGGTGCCGCCCGTGAGCGCCGACGTGGCGGCGACGCTCCGCGGCGACAGCGGCTCCTAGCCTGCGGCTTCCGGTTTGAACCCTCGTCGATCCCACTCTCGATAGCCTTCCCCGTCGAGCGTTTTCACTTTCACTCTGCTGTTAACGAGGGTTTATGTGCAAGTGGGGCCCAGAGAGGGATACGATGCCAGAAGACGATCTCGAGAGTCTCCCCGGAGTCGGCCCCGCGACCGCAGACAAACTCGTCGACTCGGGATTCGAGAGCTATCAGGCGATCGCCGTCGCGAGCCCCGGCGAGATGTCCAACACCGCCGACGTCGGCGAGTCGACCGCCGCCGACATCATCAACGCCGCGCGCGAGGCCGCCGACATCGGCGGCTTCGAGACCGGTGCGGCGGTCCTCGAACGGCGCGAACAGATCGGCAAGCTGTCGTGGCGCATCCCCGAGGTCGACGAGCTCCTCGGCGGCGGGATCGAGACGCAGTCGATCACCGAGGTGTACGGCGAGTTCGGGGCCGGGAAGTCGCAGGTCACCCACCAGATGGCCGTCAACGTCCAACTCCCGCCCGAGCACGGCGGCCTCGGCGGTTCCTGTATCTTCATCGACTCCGAGGACACCTTCCGCCCCGAGCGGATCGACGATATGATGCGCGGCCTCGACGACGAGGTGCTCGCGGACCTCCTCGAACGCCGCGAGATCGAGGGCGCGCCCGGTGACGAGAGCGCGATGGAGGACCTCCTCGACAGCTTCCTCGACAAGATCCACGTCGCGAAGGCGTTCAACTCCAACCACCAGATCCTGCTGGCGGAGAAGGCCAAGGAACTCGCCCGCGACAACGAGGACGCGGAGTTCCCCGTCCGGCTCCTCTGCGTCGACTCGCTCACGGCGCACTTCCGCGCGGAGTACGTCGGACGGGGGCAACTCGCCGAGCGCCAGCAGAAGCTCAACAAGCACCTCCACGACCTGATGCGCGTCGGCGACCTCTACAACACCGCCGTGCTCGTGACGAACCAGGTCGCCTCTAACCCCGACTCGTACTTCGGTGACCCGACGCAGCCGATCGGCGGCAACATCCTCGGCCACACCTCGACGTTCCGGATCTACCTCCGGAAATCGAAGGGAGACAAGCGGATCGTCCGTCTGGTCGACGCGCCCAACCTCGCCGACGGCGAGGGCGTGATGCGCGTGCAGGACGGCGGTCTGAAGCCCGAGTAGCCACCCACCTTTTTCCACGGAGGGGTCCTGTGGACCCCTCCGCGCAAAAACGTGGAGGGAAAAATGACGCTGACGAGCGGTCGAAGGCCGCGAGCTCGGCGGTGAATCGCGCGCCCACGTACAGCGTGTGCCTTCGGTACGTTGGCTTTGGTTCGAGCACGCGATTCCGGACCGCTTCCGCGTCCGGTATAAGTGGGTTATACGCTTAAGCTACAGAGCAATACTGCTCTGTGCCTTCTATCCGTCTGTATGGCACAGCGGAACTATCTCGACGAGCACGACCGAGCGACCGAATCAGAACTCTACCTCCCCGCCGGGGCCGGCGTGTCGTTCATCGCCAGCCGGTTCGAGCGCGTCTGGGGGACGCTGTTCAATCACCACGTTGGACCACGGAACTAGACTTCCAATGTCCGAAAAACGCCACCCGAACCACCCCCGCATCGACCAGTCTGATCGTACCGTACCCAGAAACCTCCGTCAAACGGGCGACGCGGACGTCGACCTCGTGATCTCCAACCGGGTCCGCAAGTCTCCGTTCTGGCACCTCTCCGTCGAGGAAGGCTGCCACGAGGCGACGGTGTACAACCATATGTACCACCCGCGGGCGTTCATCGACCCCGAAGACGGAGGCTCGAAAGCCGAGTACGACCTGCTGGTCAACGACGTAGCGCTGTGGGACGTCGCGGTCGAGCGCCAGATCCGCGTCGAGGGCCCCGACGCCGAGGCGTTCGTCAACTACGTCATCACCCGGGACGCGACCGACATCGAGCCGATGCGTGGCAAGTACGCCATCTGCTGTAACTACGACGGCGGCATTCTCAACGACTTCGTCCTGCTGCGACCCGACGAGGACGAGTTCTGGTTCTCTATCGCCGACGCCGACCTGCTGCAGTGGTTGCAAGGGGTCACCGTCGGCAACGACTTCGAGGTCGACATCGACGAGATCGACGTCTCGCCGATGCAGATTCAGGGCCCGAAATCGCCCGACGTGATCGAGTCGCTCATCGATGACGCGGTCGAAGACGTTCCGTACTACGGACTGTTGGAAGCGACGATCAACGACGTCCCGGTGTTGGTGAGCCAGACGGGCTTCTCCGGAGAGGCGGGATTCGAGATATACGTCCGTGAAGCGACGACGAACGCCGAGGCAGTGTGGAATCCGGTACTCGAAACGGTCAAAGACCACGGCGGTGCCGCGGCGCCGGTGAACGGTCGGCGACGGATCGCCGCCGGAATCCTGTCGTTGGGGCAGGACATGGACCACGAGACGTCGCCCTTCCAGGTCAACCTCGGCTATCAGGTCCCCGACGACAAGGACGCGGACTACGTCGGCAAGGACGAACTGGAACGCCAGAAGGAAGCGATCGAGAGCGGCGAGTTCCCGTTCACGCACAAGCTGGTCGGTCTGAAGATGGCGGGCGAACCGATCATGGAATGGGCTTCGGACTACTGGCTCATCTCGGACCCGGAGACGGGCGAGGAATGCGGCTACCTGACGTCGGCGGGGTGGAACCCGGATCTCGAGGCCAATCTCGGCCTCGGATTCGTGCCAGCGGAGAAACTGCAGGCCGCGACCGACGTCCCGCTCGACGATTCGATCTACGACGCGGACCTCGACTTGGAGTTCGAGGTCCACCTCCCGGACGAGTACGCCGAGGAGCCCGGCGAACCCGTATACGCGACGGTGGCGAAGGTCCCGTTCAAAGAGTCAGTCAACCCCAGCGCTCGCGAACAGGCCAAGATTCACGCCAGAGACGATATGCAGGACTGATCGCCGGAGGCGAGTTGTGAGGAACCCGGAACTCACGGTCGACCGACTCAGTTAAGCCGCCACACGGCCACCTCCTCGGTAGCGAGTGCTGCAGTACAGATCTCCACCAAGCGTCTCAAACAACACGCAATTGTATGGTCTTGTTCACTGACACTACTATCGTACGGGCCAATGACCGACATTAAAGCGGTCGTCCGAGCCGAGCATCCCGACATCGTGCTCACGGGGGCAGTCACCCACGACCGAAGCTCGAACGTCAAGTCGGTGTCGGAGGCGGGAACCGACCCGACCTCGGGGAAGTTCTTCTACCACATCGAATCGTCCGACTTCGGTCGGTTCGAAGACGGGTTACGAAACGACAGTACCATCGGCGAGTTCGAACGAGTCATCGAGACCAGAGACGAGAAGGCCATCTATAGCTTCGAGTACACCGACGAAGCGAAGATCCTCTCTCCGGTGATATCGGCCGCGAACGGCGTCATCCTCGATATGGAGAACGACGGAAGCGCCTGGATCCTGACGGTGTGGATACCCGATCGAACGGACTTGGTTCATCTCTGGGACTACGCGCAACAGCACGAGATCGATATCGACCTACTGCGCGTGAACGAATACGACAGCTTAGGGAACACGGACGCCGGGTTGACCGACAGCCAACGGGAAGCACTCCTCGTCGCGCTCGAAAAGGGATACTTCGAGGAGCCGCGGAACGCGACGCTCAGCGAGGTCGCGGCCGATCTGGACATCTCTCAACCTGCGGCCAGTGGTCTCCTCCGACGCGGGACCAAGCGACTCGTCATCTCGTCTCTGGTGGACGACAGCGAAAAGACAGACTGACCGTCACTTCGGTCAGTCTTCGGTCGTCGTCTCGTCGATCTCGACGTCGCCCTCGTGGATCTTCGCGCCGTCTTGAGCGACCTGCCGAGCGAGCACGGCGCACTTGATCCGCATCGGCGAGATGTCGACGCCGAGCATCTCAGTCACGTCGTCGGTGTCCATCGCTTCCAGTTCCGACAGCGTCAGCCCGCGGAGTTTCTCAGAGAGCATACTCGCGGAGGCCTGACTGATCGCACAGCCGTCGCCGGTGAACGTCACGTACTCGATGGTCTCGCCGTCGTCTTCGAGCCTGACGTTCACGGTGATCGTATCGCCGCAGGACGGATTCTCCCCCGTGTGCGAGAAGTCCGGATCGGACATCTCGCCCTTGTTCCGGGGGTTCTTGTAGTGGTCCAGAATCTGCTGCCGATACATATCCGAGCCCAGTCCCATTGTTGGCGGAGGTACGGCAGTCTCGCGCAAAAGGGTTCCGCCGCACGATCCGGCGAACGACGGCCGATCGGTACTTCTAGGAGCGTTCCGCCCGAAGCGGAGGCCGATGGCGATTCCCACTTGGCTGAGCGATCCAGACGCGTTCGGCCCGCGGTCGATTTCGGCCGCCGAGGTCGACGGCGTCTCGGAGACGCTCGACGTCCTCGCGAGTCCGCCTCGACTCGAAATCCTCGCGGTGCTGCACCGCCGATCCGATCCGATCCGCTACTCCGCTCTCCGCGAGGAACTCTCGATCGACGACAAAGGGCGGCTGAACTACCACCTCCGTCAACTCGACGGGATCGTCACCCGTGAGGAGGGCCGCTACGCGCTCACCGAGCGCGGGGAGGAACTCGTCGAGGCGGTTGCCGCAGCCGACGCCCGAGACTCCAAGTAAGCGTCGACGCGCCGCGACGAAAGCGTGACAACCGCCCGGGGAGAACGCGATTTCTCCGAGAATTTACGTCCCGGTGCCGTCAACCGATCCTCGTCGATGAGTCAGAAGCCGGATGACCGTCCGACGGGTTCGTCCGATCGGATCGAGCCGGTGTCGTTCTCGCTCGCAGGGCTCCGGACCGGGTTCCTTCGATGCACGCCGATCGCCCTCGGCGTCGCGGGCTACGGTGTCGTGTTCGGTATCCTCGCCGACCGCGCGGGTCTCAGCGCCGCTGAGGCGACGCTGATGAGCGCGACAGTCTTGGCCGGTGCCGCCCAACTCGTCGCGGTGGAGGTCTGGGCGGAACCGATTCCCGTCCTCGCGGTCGTCGGGACGACGCTCGTCGTGAACCTCCGGTATCTGCTGATGGGGGCGGCGCTCCGGCCGTGGTTCGAGGACCTCACCCCGCTACAGGCGTACGGGAGCGCGTTCTTCACCGCCGACGAGAACTGGGCGCTCACGATCGGCGAACTGCGCTCCGGGAGCGACGGGGCGCGTTCCTGCTCGGGAGCGGCCTCGCCATCTGGCTGTTCTGGGTCCTCGCCACGCTCGTCGGCGTCACCGTCGGGGGCGTCGTCGAGCGGCCCGCGCGGTTCGGTCTGGACTTCGTCCTCACCGCGGTGTTTCTCGTCCTCGCGACCGAACTCTGGGAGGGCCGGTCTTCTCTCCCCGCGTGGACCGTCGCCGCCGTGACGGCGGTGGCGGCTGCCCACTGGCTCCCCGGCTACTGGTACGTGCTGTGCGGCGGTCTGGCCGGAAGTCTCCTGCAGGCGTGGTGGTACGATGGCTGACCTCGATCCGACGGTCGTCGCCGTCATCGCCGCGATGAGCGTCGCGACCTACGCGACGAAGGCGGGCGGTCTCTGGCTGCTCGCTCGGATCGAACTCTCCGAACGGACCGAGGCGGCCCTCGACGTACTCCCCGGAGCGGTCGTGATCTCGCTTCTCGTCCCCGCCCTCTCAGACTTGGGAGCTCCCGGGCTGATCTCGGCCGCCGCGGTCCTCGTCGTCGCCCGACGGACTGACGGCGTCCTGCCGGCGTTGGGGCTCGGGATGGTCGCGGTCGTCTCGCTCAGGCATCTGCTGTAGCGTTCTCATCGACGGTCTTCGTCCACTTCTTCTCGACGTCGCGGTTCGCCACGACGACGGTCTCGCCCGCCTCGTTTCTGAACCGGGTCTTCCGCAGCTCGATCGCCTCGACGACGCCGGTCACCGGATCGGACTTCACCTCGTCGCCGGGGTTGAAATCGGGGTCGCGAAGCAGGTAGACGCCCGCGACGGTGTCTGCGATCATATTCGAGAGCGCGTAGGAGACGCCGAGCGCGACGAACCCGGCGGCGGTGCCGAGACTCGCGGCGATCTCGCCCATCCCGAGGATTTCGAGGAGGGTCAACGCGGCCCCGAACCACAGGAAGATCCCGGCGACCGTCGCCCCGAGGTCGACGATGAGTCCCTGTTCGTCGGGGTAGACCGCCGCGAGCGTGCGGCGAATCGCACTCGTCACCAGTCGGATCGCGACGTACGCGAGGAGCAGGAAGACGACGCCCGTGAGGAGCTTCGGCGCGGCCTGCTGTATCCCCGCCGCGAACTCGTTGACCGTTCGCTGGACCGTTTCGAGGACGAACCCGACGGCTGTGGACATTGCTGGCGGGGAATCACGCGGCCGTCACTAAGCGTTTTGGTCGCTGCGACCTGCATTCGTCCAGTCGGTCGCCGAGAACGGGACGCCCGCGCCCTCAAGCGAACAACTGGCGGGCGTCGTCGACGGCGTCGACGAGCGCGTCGATCTCGGATTTCTCGTTGTAGACGTAGAAGGACGCCCGCGTCGAGGCGGGCACGCCGAGCTTGTCGTGCAGCGGCTGCGTACAGTGGTCGCCCGCGCGGATCGCGACGCCGTGGTCGTTCAGGATGCTGGAGAGGTCGTGCGCGTGGACGCCGTCGAGGTTGAACGCGACCAGCCCGCCGCGCTCGTCGCCCGGGGGTCCGTAGACCTCGACGTCGTCGAACTCCGTCAGTCGGTCGTAGGCGTACTCCGCGAGCAGTTCCTCGTGGGCCTGCACGTTCTGCATCCCGATCTCGTCGAGGTAGTCGATCGCGGCGTGCAGCGCGATCCCCTGCTCGATGACGGGCGTGCCGGCCTCGAACTTCCACGGCAGGTCCTCCCACGTCGAGTCCTCGTAGGTGACGCTTCTGATCATCTCGCCGCCGTAGAGGTACGGCTGCATCGAGTCGAGGATGTGCTCTTTCCCGTAGAGGACGCCGATGCCGGTCGGCCCGAGCATCTTGTGTCCCGAGAAGGCGAGGAAGTCGGCGTCGATCTCGCCGACGTCGACCGGCCGCGTCGGCACCGACTGCGCGCCGTCGACGAAGATGTAGGCGTCGTGCTCGTGTGCCAGATCCGCGAGTTCCGCGACCGGGGCGACCGTCCCGAGCGTGTTCGAGACGTGGACGGTCGACACCATCTCGGTGTCGTCGTCGATCAGTTCCGCGGCGTGGTCTATGTCCAGCCGTCCGTCGTCGTCGACGCGGATGTACTCGACGCTCGCGCCCGTCTTCTTGGCGATCTGCTGCCACGTGACCAGGGAGGCGTGGTGCTCCATCTCGGTCAGGACGACCGTGTCGCCCGGGCCCAGCTCCGCGAGCCCCCAGGCGTAGGCGACGAGGTTCAGCGACTCCGTCGTGTTCTTCGTGAAGACGATCTCCTCGCGCCCCTCCGCGCCGATGAACTCCGCGACGCGGTCGTGAGCCGCCTCGTAGGCGACGGAGGCCTCCTGGCTCAGGTGGTGGATGCCGCGGTGGACGTTGGAGTTGTAGCCGTAGTAGTAGTCGACGATCGAGTCGACGACCTGCTTCGGCGTCTGCGTCGTCGCCGCGTTGTCGAGGTAGATCAGCGGGCGCGTGTCGTCGGGACCCTCGCCCGGCGTCTCGATGTCGCCGCCGACCTTGCGGTCGAGGATCGGGAAGTCCGCGCGGATGGCGTCGACGTCGATCGGGTACGATTCCTGCGTGCTCATTGGGATCCGTTAGTGGCCGCAGCACTAACACGGCTTCGGTCTGGGCGGGATTACGCAACGGGTAGTGGTTACGAGATGGTTTCCTCAGAAAGTGAGTGAAGACTTGCAAACGCTACGATACGGTTCTGTTGAAATCCTCTCCGTGATATATTTGAGAATAATCGGTAAGTACAGATATTATTTTTGTGAAGACCTAATGCTATCAAACAAGTAAGATTCAATTGTGTTAATGATGAGCACAATACGAACACTCACTTCGTTAGCTAAAGACGTCAGGAAATCCTACAATTATTGGAAGAATTATCGCGGAGAAGAAATAGTCATCCAATCTGTCGAGTTTTCTGAAATGGAAGGACGAGTTAAATACGGAATTACCGGAACCGTTGATGAGGTACAGTCGTTACCTCCCGGATTCATTCTCCGAGAAGCTGAAGAATTTTATAACACAGAAACATTTGAGACAAACCAATACGGGACACCGGTGGAGGGACGATCATTATCTGGAGAATATCACAATAAGATATTTGTTTCATTTGATAGTATAGACCGAATCTCGTTTACTGAGGAGGGAACTGATGAATGAGGTATTTAAGAAACCCCACTTATCGGCTGTGTCACCGTAGATAGTGTGTGACCAATAGATTTCAACAGAAGCCTACGACACCTATTCCGTAAGCATCGACTATTTTCAACAATCGTCGTCCTATTGGTGAAATTACTACCGCAGCGTAGCCGCCTCACCGTCTGTTCCTAGGATATTCTACCGCGAGCGAGGCCGAAGGCCGAGCGAGCGGCGTCTTTTTGGTCCAGCTTTTTGCAACGAGTGGTGCGCCGGAGGCGCACCCGAGTCAGCAAAAAGCTGGATTCACATCCAAAGAAGCTGCGCGTGCAGCGTCCCGTCGACCGAGAGCACGCGCTCCTCGTCGACGATGCCGGCCTCGACGGCGACGGACACGGCGCGCTCGCCGACGAGGTTGGCGACGCTGGCGCGGGTGAGGCTGTCGACGACGGCGTCGGCGTCGACCTCCTCGGCCTCCTCGCCGCCGTAGAACGCCTCGGTCACGTCGAGTTCGATCTCGCCCTCGACGTAGGTCTCGCCGAGGCAGTCGGGGTCGCAGACGGAGACGAGCAGGCCGTCCGACGTCTGTCGTTCGCGGAGTAGCATCGACGTCACCGGCGCTGCTGTTGTTGTCCGGGCTGTCCCTGCTGGTTCAGCAGCTCCTGTTCGCGCTCCTGCCGCAGTTCCTCGGCCTGCTGCTGGACCTCCTCGGCCTGCTCGTCCTCGCCGAGTTCTTCGAGCGCGCGGGCCTTCTCTTCGAGGACGTCGGCGGTGCGCATCCCCAGTCGGATCGCGTTGTCGAAGGCGTTGACGGCCTCCTCGTTGAGGCCGCGCTCGCTCAGGAAGAACCCGCGGTTGTACCACGCCTGCGGGAAGCGCGGGTCGATCTCGACGGCGCGCTCGGCGTGGTGCAGCGCCGATTCGATCTCGCCGGCGTTCCAGAGCGCGTACGCGAGGTTCGTCTCCGCCGACGCGGCGTGCTCGGAGTCGTCGTCGATGCGGAGCGCCTCCCGGTAGGCCCCGATCGCCTCGTCCCACTCCTCCAGTTCGGCGTGAGCAGCGCCCTTGTTCACCCACGCCTCCTGGGCCTCGATGGAGTCCTCCTCGGCGAAGCGCGCCGCTCGCTCGAACGTCTCGGTGGCCTCCTCGAAGCGGTTGATCTGCATGTACGAGAGCCCGACGTCGACGAGCTGTTCGACGTCGACCTGGTCGGAGGCGACGTTCCGCTTGTCGAGTTCGTCCGTGAGGACGCGCGTGTCGACGGGATCGACCTTCGTCGGGTCGACCTTCAGCTCCGGCGGGTCGAGTGTGAACTCCTCGTAGTCCTCGGAGAAGCCCTGCCCCGAGGAGAACTCGTGGTCGTCTCGCTCGCCGTCTGTCATACCGCCGGATTGGGCGTGAGGACGGTTAAGCACTGCGTCACCGGGACGACCGCGGCTGTGTCGGAGCCACACACCGCGCCGCGAGCACGCGCCACACCGCCCGCGGGGACGGATTTCTTGGTCCGGGCGCGCCTACGACCACTATGCGACTCTTCGTCAGCATCGACCTCCCGGACCGCCTCGCCGACGCCGTCGCCGACGCGCAGGGCCGCTTCGCCGACGCCGAGGGGCTCCGCTTCGTCGACCCCGAACAGGCGCACCTGACGCTGTTTTTCCTCGGCGACACCGACCCGGACCGCCTCGACGACGTCGAATCCGCGCTGGCCCGCGCCGTCGAGAACGCCGAGGTCGACCCCTTCGAGTTCCGCGTCGGCGGCTTCGGCGTCTTCCCCGCGCTCGACTACATCAGCGTGCTCTGGGCCGGCGTCCGCGACGGCGGCGGTGCGGCGGAGACGACGCGCCTGCACGAGGCCGTCGAGCGCGAACTGACCGCGCTCGGGTTCGCGGCCGACGACCACGAGTTCACGCCGCACGTCACCATCGCCCGGATGGACGACGCACGCGGGAAGGACCTCGTCCAGCGGATCGTCCGCGAGACCGACCCGGACCTCGGCTCGTTCGAGGTCGGAGAGATCCGGCTCAAAGAGAGCACGCTGACCGCCGACGGGCCGGAGTACGAGACGGTGACGTCGTTCCCGCTGTGAGCGTTCGCGTCGCGGTCCCCCCTCCTCGTCAGTCCGCGTGCTGCGTCTGCGCGACCGGTTCCTCCTGCCACCGCCGGAGTTCCGCGCGGATCGTCCGCCGCTTGACGAGGACGAACCCGCCGAAGATGACGGCGAACCCCACCACGGTCGTCGGCGCGAGCGTCTCGTCGAGGACGGCCCAGCCCGACACCGCCGCGAAGATCGGAATGACGTACTCCAACAGGCTCACTTCGACCGGTCCCACCCGGCGCAGGAGCCAGAAGTACAGGCCGAACCCGCCGACGCCGGCGACGACCGCGAGGTAGACGAGCGCGAGTATCCCCTCCGTCGTCCACACCACGGCCGCCAGCGACTCGCCGGGCAGGAGCGCGCTCGTCGCGTGCAGGACGACCGCGCCGACTAGCATCATCCACGCCTGCTCGGCCAGCAGCGGGAGCGTGGCCTCCGAGTCGTGGGTCAGGATCGCACCGAGGGCGAAGACGAGCGCAGATCCGAGCACGAGGGCGATTCCGAGGAGGGTCGAGCCGGCGAGGTTCGAGGGGTCCGGGTTCGCGATCGTGACGACGCCGACGAAGCCGAGGCCGACTCCCAGCGCGCCGGTCCGATCGAGTCGTTTCCGCGCGGCAGTGAGGCGCGTCAGCGCGGGCGTGATGACCGGAATCAGGCCGAGCAGCACGGCGGCGACGGCGCTCGTGACGAACTGCTGCCCGGCGAACAGGAGCGCGTGGTGGACGCCGATGAGGAGGACGCCGCCGGCGAGGATCGGCCGCCACTCGCGGCGGCCGGCGGGTCGAAGCCGGTCGCCGTGCCACGTGGCGAGCGCGAAGAGCAGGACTGCGGCGAGATCGAACCGGAGCGCAGCGAACAGCGCGGGCGGGAGCCATTCGAGTCCGACTTTCGTCACCATGAACGCGGTGCCCCAGATGGCGGCCGCGAGGAGAAAGACGAGGGCGGTGAGATGACGCATCGACCGAACGGAAGCGACGGGTGGTGTTGAATATCTCGAATTCGGTCCGTAGAGGCGTGTCAGACACGGAATTGCGTGAGAATCGCACGCACGAGACGGCGAGGTCGAAGGAACAAGATTTTATGCGGGCCCGAGGTAGGAACGGACACTATGAGCAAGAAGTCGAAGGCCAAAAAGAAGCGCCTGGCCAAACTGGAGCGCCAGAACACGCGCGTTCCGGCTTGGGTGATGATGAAGACGGACATGGAAGTCACGCGAAACCCCAAGCGCCGCAACTGGCGGCGGAGTGACACGGACGAGTAACGATGAGCGCCAGCGACTTCGAAGAGCGAGTCGTCACCGTACCGCTTCGAGACGTCAAGGCCGTCCCCGGCCACGAGCGCGCCGGCCGCGCGATGTCTCTGATCCGCACGCACCTCGCAAAGCAGTTCTCGGTCGACGAGGACGCCGTGCGACTGGACACCTCGCTGAACGAGACCGTGTGGGCCCGCGGCAAGCAGAAGCCGCCGAGCAAGCTCCGCGTCCGCGCCGCCCGGTTCGACGAGGACGGCGAGTCCATCGTCGAGGCGGAGCCGGCCGAGTAACGTGCTCCGCGCATCCTTCGCCGGGTCGCCGTACGTCGGCGTGTTCGCCCGCGCGACGGATGACGTGCTGATCGTCCGCCCGGACGCCGAAGCCGACGTCGTCGAGGCGATGACCGAAGAGCTGTCGGTCCCAGCGGTCTCGACCACCGTCGGCGGCTCCGGCACCGTCGGCGCACTCGCGACCGGCAACGAGAACGGCATCCTCGTCACCAGCCGCGCGACAGAGCGCGAGAAGGAGGCCATCGAGGAGGCCGCCGACCGCCCGGTCGCCGAGCTTCCGGGTCGGATCAACGCCGCGGGGAACGTCGTCCTCGCGAACGACTACGGCGCGTACGTCCACCCCGAACTCTCCGAGGAGGCCGTCGACGCCGTCGAGTCCGCGCTCGGCGTCCCCGTCGAACGCGGCGAACTCGCGGACGTCCAGACGGTCGGCACCGCCGCCGTCGCGAGCAACGAGGGGGCGCTCTGCCACCCGAAGTCCCGCGAACCCGAACTCGAGGCGCTCGAAGCGCACCTCGACGTCCGCGCGGACATCGGCACGGTCAACTACGGCGCGCCGCTCGTCGGGTCCGGCCTCGTCGCCAACGAGACCGGCTACGTCGCCGGCGAGGACACCACCGGCCCCGAACTGAGCCGGATCGAGGACGCCCTCGGCTACCTCGACTAGCCGTTTTCGACTCTCGCGACGGGCCGGGTACGCCCGTTCGACCCCTCGTTCTCCGATCTCCGAGAATCGCTCTCACGCCCCGAATCGCCCGTTCTCGGGATCCCGAGTAGGAAGATACTTCCCGCTCGCTCGGGAACCTACGGCCATGAGTGAGTTTACGGTTAGCGGCCGATTCCAGAGCCGCGATGGGTTCAGTGACTTTACCACTACCGTCGAGGCCCCGAACGGGAACGTCGCCCGCGACCGGGTGTACGCGAACATCGGCAGCCAGCACGGCCTGAAGCGCACGCAGATCGAACTCGACGAGGTCAACGAGGTGTCTGCGGCATGATGGGCGGCGGCGGCGGACAACAGCAGCTTCAGCAACTCTCCCAGGAACTGCAGGCGATCGACGAGGAGATCGAGGCGCTCGAAGCGGACGTCGACGACCTCGAAGAGGAGCAGACCGAGATCGACGAGGCGATCGAGGCGATCGAGACGCTCGACAGCGGGTCGACCGTCCAAGTTCCGCTCGGCGGCGGCGCGTACGTCCGCGCCGAGGTGCAGGACATCGACGAGATCATCGTCGGCCTCGGAGCCGACTACGCGGCCGAGCAGTCGGCCGACGACGCGATCGACGCCCTGGAGGCGAAACAGGACGCGCTCGACGATCGCATCGCGGAGGTCCGCGAGGAGATCGACGAGCTCGAAGACGAGAGCTCCGATCTCGAACAGCAGGCCCAGCAGATGCAACAGCAGATGCAGCAACAGCAGATGCAGCAGATGCAGCAGATACAGGACGAAGGCGACGACGAGTAACGTCGCACGCAGCACTCGATTCGCGGACCGACACCAATGTTTGACGGACTGAAAAAGAAACTCGACAGTTTCCGAGAAGACGTCGAGGAGACGGCGGCGGAGAAGGAACCGGCGGAAGCGAGGAGCCGACAGACTCAGACCGCGACGACGCCGCGGCCGACGCCGAACGTTCCGACACCGACGCCTCCGAGACCGCAGAGGCGTCCGCCGCCGAGGCGGACGAACGGCCCGCTGCGGACGCGACGGGTACGGAACCGGAAACTGTCGGCGACGAGGCGGCCGCGGCTCCCACGGCTCCGGACGAATCCACGTCGGCCGGTGAGGATACCACGGCCGACGACGCCGACGCGGTCGCCCTCGCCTCGGCGGAGGCCGAGGCCGCGCTCCGCGAGGACGAGGGAGAGGATTCGGGCCCCGGCAGGCTCAAGCGCGCGGCGGCGTTCGCCACGGGGAAGGTCATCATCGAGGAGGAGGACCTCGAAGACCCGCTCTGGGAGCTGGAGATGGCGCTCTTAGAGAGCGACGTGGAGATGAACGTCGCCGAGGAGATCCTCGAGACCGTCCGCGAGAAGATGATCGGCGAGACGCGCGCGCAGGTCGAGACGACAGCCGAACTCGTCGAGACGGCGCTGCACGACGCCCTTTACGACGTCATCAGCGTCGGCCAGTTCGACTTCGACGGGCGCGTCGCCGCGGCCGACAAGCCGGTGACGATCGTCTTCACCGGCGTCAACGGCGTCGGGAAGACGACGAGCATCGCGAAGATGGCCCGGTACTTCCAGCGGCAGGGCCTCTCGGTCGTGATGGCGAACGGCGACACCTACCGCGCCGGCGCGAACGAGCAGATCCGCAAGCACGCGGAGAACCTCGACACGAAGCTCATCACCCACGAGCAGGGCGGCGACCCGGCGGCTGTGCTGTATGACGCCGTCGAGTACGCCGAGGCCCACGACGTCGACGTCGTCCTCGGCGACACCGCGGGCCGGCTCCACACCTCCAACGACCTGATGGCCCAACTCGAGAAGATCGACCGCGTCGTCGACCCCGATATGACGCTGTTCGTCGACGAGGCGGTCGCGGGCCAGGACGCCGTCGAGCGCGCGAAGACGTTCAACGACGCCGCCGAGATCGACGGCGCGGTGCTCACGAAGGCCGACGCCGACTCCAACGGCGGCGCGGCAATCTCGATCGCCTACGTCACGGGCAAGCCGATTCTCTTTCTCGGGGTCGGCCAAGGCTACGACGACCTCGAACGCTTCGACCCCGAGCGGATGGTCGAGCGGCTCGTCGGCGGCGAGGAGTAGCCGCGGCGGCCTTCTCACGCGCGTCTCACTCGGTCGCCAGCGCCAGCCCCAGCGCGATCATCGCGCCGCCGCCGACCCAACTCAGCCGCGAGGTCGTCGTCGACGCGGTGAGCGAACGCCCCACGCGCTCGGACGCGACGGCGACGCCGCCCAGATACGTCGCCGTCAGGACGGCGTAGGTCGCGCCCAGCAGCAGCATCCGGGCCTCGGCGTCGGGGCCGGACCCGGCGAACCCGGGCAGGAACGCGAGGAAGAACAGCGCCACCTTGGGATTCAGGGCGTTGACGAGGACGCCGCGTCGGAAACTCCCCGTCGCGTCGGAAGCCCCGCCGGCGGTTGCCCCGTCGGACCCGCCGTCCCGGTCGGCAGCGCCACCGAACTCGTCGTTCCTGATCGCCTGCACGCCCAGGTAGACGAGGTAGACCGCGCCCGCGTACTTGACGACCTGATAGGCCGCTGGCGCGGCGCGGAGGACGGCAGCGAGCCCCAGCGTCGCGGCCGCGGTGTGGAAGAGGATGCCGGTGGCGATGCCGAACGCGGACCGCACTCCGGCCTCGCGGCCCTGAACCCCGCGGGCGAGGACGTACATCGTGTCCGGCCCGGGAGTCAGAACGAGCGCGATCGCGGCGGCGCAGAAGGCCAGATAGGTGGCGAGGTCGGGGACGACGGACACGCGCTGACCTCTCGCCGCCGCAGAAAAAGCCTTTACCCGCGTGGTAGCGTAGAGAGCGGTAATGGTACTCGACAATCTCGGGAGTTCCCTCCGCAGCAGTCTCGATAAGCTGCAGGGGAAGTCCCGCCTCGACGAGGAAGACGTCGAGGAGATCGTCAAGGAGATCCAGCGGTCGCTGCTCTCGGCCGACGTCGAGGTCTCGCTCGTGATGGACCTCTCCTCGTCGATCAAAGAGCGCGCGACCGAGGAAGAACCGCCCGCGGGGACGTCCGCGCGAGATCACGTCCTCAAGATCGTCTACGAGGAGCTCGTCGACCTCGTCGGCGAGTCGACGGACCTCCCCTTGGAGTCCCAGACGATCCTCCTCGCCGGGCTGCAGGGCTCGGGGAAGACGACGAGCGCCGCGAAGATGGCGTGGTGGTTCTCGACGAAGGGGCTTCGCCCGGCGGTCATCCAGACCGACACGTTCCGCCCCGGCGCGTACGACCAGGCAAAGCAGATGTGCGAGCGCGCCGAGGTGGAGTTCTACGGCGATCCCGACGAGTCCGACCCCGTCAAGATCGCCCGCGAGGGCCTCGAAGCGACCGAGGACGCCGACGTCCACATCGTCGACACCGCCGGTCGGCACGCGCTCGAAGCCGACCTCATCGCCGAGATCGAGGAGATCGAGTCGGTCGTCGAACCCGACCGCTCGCTGCTCGTCCTCGACGCCGCGATCGGACAGGGCGCGAAAGAGCAGGCCCGCGAGTTCGACGACGCGATCGGCATCGGCGGCGTCGTCGTCACCAAACTCGACGGGACGGCGAAGGGCGGCGGCGCGCTGACCGCCGTCAACGAGACCGGCTCCTCGATCGCCTTCCTCGGGACGGGCGAGACCGTTCAGGACATCGAGCGCTTCGAGCCGAACGGCTTCATCTCCCGGCTCCTCGGGATGGGCGACCTCAAACAGCTCTCCGAGCGCGTCGAGCGCGCGATGGCCGAGACCCAGGAGGAAGACGACGACTGGGACCCCGAGGACATCATGGAGGGCTCGTTCACCCTCAAGGACATGCAAAAGCAGATGGAGGCGATGAACCGGATGGGGCCCCTCGACCAGGTCCTCGATATGATCCCCGGGCTCGGCGGCGGATTCAAGGACCAGCTACCGGACGACGCGATGGACGTCACGCAGGACCGGATGCGCGCCTTCGACGTCATCATGGACTCGATGACGGAGGACGAACTGGAGAACCCCCGCTCGATCGGAGCCTCCCGCACCCGGCGGATCGCCCGCGGGGCCGGGAAAGACGAGGAGACCGTTCGCGAACTGCTCGAACAGCACAAGATGATGGAGCAGACCATCCAGCAGTTCCAGGGGATGGGCGACGGCGATATGCAGCGGATGATGAAGAAGCTCCAGAACCAAGGCGGCGGTGGCGGCGGGATGGGCGGCCTCGGCGGCGGTGGCGGCCTCGGGCCGTTCGGATAGCGACCTAACTTTCACTGCGGCGTCGACACGTCCGATTTTTCACCCCTCCGATCGTCGGTCGTCGTATGACCGTCCGGGACGTCGCCCGCGATGCGTACCGCGAGGCGCTCCCAGCGCTCGGGGCGAGCCTCGTCGGGGGGCTCGTCGCCGGCGTCATCCTCAGCGGGATGCGCGCGGAACTGCGCGCGGTTCCCGGCTTGTTAGTGCTCGTCCCGGCGCTGCTCGCGACGCGCGGCAACGTCTACGGCTCGCTCGGGGCCCGGATCTCGACGGCACTGCACCAGGGGCTCGTCGAACCGCGGATCCGCGGCGGCGACGAGCGACTGCAGTCCGCAGTCGCGGCCGCGCTCGCGAACGGCCTGCTCGTCTCGGCGTTCGCGGCTGTCGCCGCCTTTTCGATACTCACCGTTCTCGGCGACACCGTCGCGCCGCTGTCCGTCCTCATCGCGACCGCGCTCGTTTCCGGGCTCCTCTCGGGCATCGCGCTCGTCGGTGTCGTCGTCACGGTGGTGTTCGCCGGCTATCGCCGCGGGCGCGACCCCGACACGCTCGTCGGGCCGTTAGTGACGACCACCGGCGACCTCTTCGGGATGCTCTTTCTGCTCGTCGCGGTCAGGCTCGTGCTGTTCGCCTCGGGGGTGATCTGAGTGCCGACCGAGTGGACCGTCCGGGCGATCACCCGCGCGATGCTTCCCATCCTGCTCGTCCTCACGCTCGTCGAACTCGGGAGCGGACTGGTACTCGGTCGATTCGAGGCCCAGTTGCTGCAGTATCCGGCGCTCTTAGCGCTGGTTCCGGTGACGATCGGGACGGCGGGTAACCTCGGGAGCATCCTCGCGGCGCGGCTCTCGACGTCGTTTCACCTCGGGACGCTCTCGTTCTCTCCCGAGGACGAACACCTCGTCGGCAACGCGGTCGCCACGTTCGCGCTCGCGCTGTCGATGTTCCCCGTCGTCGGCGTCGGCGCGTGGGGACTCACCGCGCTGATCAGCGGCGCTCAGTTGCCGCTGCGGACGGTGTTCGCTATCGCTGTCGTCGCCGGGGTCGCGCTCGCCGTCCTCGTCATCGCCGTGACGTTCGCCGCGACGTACGTCGCCTACCGGTTCAGCCTCGACCCCGACGACGTCGTGATCCCGGTCGTCACCAACACCTGCGACGTACTCGGCGTGGTGGTCCTGTTCGCGGCCGTTCAACTACTGCTGTGAACCCCCGGCGTCGCCGGGCGCGGAACGGAGCACTGCGTAGCCGCGGCCGCGGGCCGCCGAACCGACGCCGATTAGTCGCTTCCGTCCGGAGTGGGGAGTATGGAACCGGGGGCACTCGTGGGAGCGGTCTGGCCCGTCCTCGCCGAAGTCGTCTGGCCCGTCCTCGTGGAGGTCGCCCCGCGGGTCGTCCGCATCGCCGCCTTCATCGCTGTCGGCGTCTTCCTCGCGAACGTCGCCGTCGGCTTCGGCCTCGTCGAGAAGATCGCGACGTTCTCGAAGTACCTCACCCGCCCGGCGAACCTCCCGGACGAGGTGGGTACGGCCATCGTCACGACCGCGGCGTCGACGACGGCGGGCTACGGGATGCTCGCTGACTTCCGGGAGTCCGGCCGGTTGAACGACGCCGAGACGCTCGTCGCCGTCACGATGAACACGTTCTTCGGGTTCGTCCAGCACATCTTCACGTTCTACGCGCCGGTGTTGATCCCGATTCTCGGACTCGAGGTGGGACTACTCTACGTCGGGGCGCGCGCCCTCATCGCGCTGGGAATCACGATCGCCGGCGTCGCCGCCGGGGCCGTCCTCCTCGCCGGCACGGACGCCGACGCGGGAGATCAGGGGGCGCCGAGCGTGGACGGACGGGCGGCCGCGACCACGCCGGACGGGGGTGTCGCGGACGCTTCGACGACGCCGGCAGACGCCGTGCAGGACGACGCCGACCCGCCGCGTGCGGTGCTCGAAACCGCCGCGGAGAAGACGTGGCCGAAGCTGAAGCGGATCGTTCCGCGGCTGGCGGTCGTCTACGTGCTGGTGACACTCCTCGTCCGGACGCAGGATCTCGAATCGGCCACGGGGGCCGCCGAACCGCTGACGGCGCTGCTCGGCCTCCCGGGGGCGTCGCTGCCGGTCGTCGCGGTGTTCGCCTTCGACACGACCGCCGGCGCGGCGACGATCGCGCCGATGATCGGGTCGACCTTCACGCCCCGGACCGCCGTCGCGACGATGCTGCTCGGCGGGATCATCTCCTTCGCCGTCTCGACGTTCAAGCGCTCGATCCCGTTTCAGTACGGCATCTGGGGCCCGGCGTTCGGCTCGAAGGTGATCGCGGTCAACACCGCGCTGAAGATCGTCTTCATCGCCGCCGCGCTGGTCGTCCTGCTCGCGCCGATCTGACGATCGGTGTCGGCCGGGCTACTCTCGCTCGTCGGGGTCGACCGGCCGTCCGTCCTCCGTCGGCGGCGCGACGTGGTCGATGTACGTCTCGACGTCGGGTTCGGTGACGGTGACGTGCACGTGGATGTCGCCCAGTTCGTCGGGGTTCCCGACCGCGAAGTTGACGACCCCCTTGAACGCCGCCTGCTTCTTCAGCGCGAACGAGAAGCCCTCGTCGTCGGCGCGCTTGAAGAACTCCGTCCGGGCCGTTTCGAGGATCGCCTGCTCGTGTAGCCGCTCGGAGAACCGCTCCAGCGAGTGCGTCTCGCCGACGAGTTCGCCGGGCTCGTGCTCGAACTCGACGTTCGGAAAGAGGTTCCGGACGGCGTCTTCGACGCGGTCGGTCACCTCGGTGTCGCGAACCGGCGCGACGATCCGGGCCTCCACGCGGTAGATCATCGCGACTCACCGGCGTCTGCCGCTGGCGTCGACCCTCGGGTTCGATCGCCCTCGGGATCTTCGAGCGGTTCGTCGCCGACGCGCACGTGTTCGTCGTCCGCGAGACTCGCGAGTTCGCCCGCCAAGATCGCTCGGACGCGCTCGCGGAACGCCTCGAGCGTGTCGGTGTTTTCGACGACGACGTCGGCGTCGTCCATCACCTCGCCCATCCCGAACCCGAGTTCGCGCTCCTCGCGCGCTCGCAGCGCCTCCCGGTCGACGTCGGAGCCGTCGCGGTCGCGTTCGAGCAGCCGCTCCGCGCGGGTCTCGAACGGCGCTTCGATGCTGACGAGCAGGAAGTCCTCCCCGAACGCCTCGCGGAACCGCTCGAGTTCGACGTCCGAACGGAGCCCGTCGACGAGGACGACGTCGCTCTCTTCGCCCTCCGATTCGATCAGCGGGAGCGACCGCTCGGCGATGGCGGCCGGGCCGCCCTCCTCGCGGAGCGTTCGCGCCATCTCGCCGTGGTGCTCCGCGGGATCGAGGCCGCGATCGCGACACGCCTGCCGGATTACGTCGCCCATCGTGACGACCGGAACGCCGCGCTCGCGGGCGACGGCGGCGGCCTCGCCCTTGCCGCTGCCCGGCAGTCCGACGGTGCCGATGACCTTCATTACGCGTGACTTCTCGGCACCGAGCCTTACGCGTTGCGCTCGGCGGTCTCCGACCGATCGGTCGTCGCCGGGATCCGCGCCGGAGACGCTCGCTCCGACGCCGAACCCGCATTCCTTTTTACCCGCGACCGAATTGAGTCCCACGAGGGCGCGTAGCTCAGTCGGACAGAGCGTCGGACTTCTAATCCGATGGTCGCGGGTTCGAATCCCGTCGCGCCCGTACAGCGAGGAGCGCAGCGACGAGCGAACCGGCACGCGGGATTCGAATCAGGGAGGAGTTTTGCTCCGACCGTGGTTCGAATCCCCTCACGCTCGTGAAATCGGTGATTTCACTCGCGCGACGTACTCCCGATCGCTGACGCTCTCGGGAGCCCCGTCACGCTGCGAAGTTGGCCGAGCTCCCTTACTGCTCCCCGCACCGCGATTGTGACAGGCTACCAAACTATTATGTCGGCGTCACCGAGAGTACGGATATGGCGACACACTCCGTCATCGACGCGGACGAACTGGATCCCGGCGACCACCTCGTCGTGGAACTGGAGGGAAAGGAGATCGGCGTCTACAACATCGACGGAGCGTACTACGCGTACACGAACTGGTGTGCACACCAGAGCGGTCCCATCTGTGAAGGCCCCACCTCCGGACTGTTGGAGGCCGAGTTCGATCGCGATCAGATGGAGACGACGACCGAGTACGTCCGGGAGGGCGAGATCGTGGCCTGCCCGTGGCACGGCTGGGAGTTCGACCTCGTCACCGGCGAGTGTCACTCGAAACCGGGCGTGAAACTGATCTCACACGACGTCGACGTCGAAGACGGCGAGATCCACGTGACCGTGTAGGGAGGCGTCGGCCACCGCCGTCTGATCGTCCCCGGCTCGCCGTGATCCTTCGTTGCAGTTGGCTGAACACTTATTGTGCAACCCTCGGAGTGTGTGGTATGGGAACGGCATCCACGCCATCCGAGGAAGAACCGATGGAGGACCTCCTCGTCGTCGACACCGACGTCCACGTCCCCGAGCACCACCCCGACATCGCCGAGAAGGTGGCCGCGAAGATGGAGATGCCGTACAGCCACCTTCTCGACCCGAACAAGGGGACCGGCGGCTACGGGTTCCCGTCGTCCGGCAGCCACAGCGAAGTCCCCGACACGCTCAGCGTCTTCGGCGGCCGCGACGACGTGTCGAGCGACGTCACCGACACCGAGGCGTACATCGACGAACCGCTCCGGGAGGGGTTCGGCGTCGACTACCCGATCATCAACATGCAGCCGATGTGGGACGTCTACCCCGACACCGAGCAGATCGTCCAGCAGATGCCGGCCGCGAACGACGTCCTCGTCGAGGAGTTCATGGACGCCAGCGACGACTACTTCGGGCTGATCGCCGTCCAGACCCGCGACCCGGAGGCCGCGGCCGCCGAGATCCGCCGCCTCGGCGACCACGACCAACTCGTCGGCGTGTTCATCCACCCCGGCGGCCAGGAGCGCGGCCTCGGCGAGTCGCGGTACGATCCGATCTGGGCCGCCGCGGAGGACCACGGCCTCCCGGTCGTCTTCCACACGACCGCCACCGGACATATGTGGGATATGGCGGGAATCTACCGGACGATGTCGGTCATGCCGGAGATCCACACGCTCAGTCACCCCTTCGCGATGATGTGGGTCGTCACGAGCCTGATCGCGAACGGGACGCCCGCGAAGTTCCCCGACCTGGAGTTCGTGATCCTCGAATCGGGGATCGGGTGGGTCCCGTACCTGATGTCGCGGCTCAACCGGGAGTACAGCACGTGGCGGAGCCAGGTCCCGCTGTTGGAGAAGATGCCGGAGGAGTACATCCGCGATCAGTTCTACTTCAGCACGCAACCGCTCGGCGAGTTCAACAAGCGGTCGCATATGGCCGATATGATCGACGTTCTCGGACCCGAAAGCATCATGTTCTCGACGGACCACCCCCACTACGACTTCGACAATCCCGAGTCGATCCGGGGGTTCTTCAGCCATCTCCCCGAGGAGGAGCAGCGGGCGGTCTTCGGCGAGAACGCTATCGAGGTCTTCGACCTGCCCGTCTGAGGACTACTCCAGCGCCCGCTCGACCCGTTCGCGAAAGGTTTCGGCGTCGAGGTGGTACCGCGTGTTCCCGTTCTCGTCGCGGGAGCGATCGACGGTGAAGGCGCGTTCGCCGTCGACTCTGACCTCCCAGTCGTCGGGGTACTCCGTATTGATCCCGAGCACGGTGATCGTACACCCGTGCTTCGACTCCAGTCGTGACACGACCTCGTGGACGTACGTGCCGTTCTCGAACCGCGCCGGCTCGTACGACGGGAGTTCCATCCGCTCCCGTTCGCGCTCGTTTCTGACCCACCAGTCGGGCTTCGCGCCGTCGTCCATAGCTGGCCGTACGGCGGCGTGGTGTTTGTATGTTGGTCGCGGTGCGACGAGCGGAGTGACGTCCCGCCGAGACGCGTTCCCGACGCGCGTTCGGCCCGCGCCAAAGCGTTTAATCGACCACGGAGGCAACTCTCACCCGATATGACGAAAGTAAGCGTGGTCGGCGCGGCCGGAACCGTCGGCGCCGCGGCGGGGTACAACCTCGCGCTTCGCGACGTCGTCGACGAACTCGTCTTCGTCGACATTCCGGACAAGGAAGACGAGACCGTCGGGCAGGCGGCCGACGCGAACCACGGCGTCGCCTACGACTCCAACACCGAAGTCGTGCAGGGGACCTACGAGGACACCGCGGGCTCGGACGTCGTCGTCATCACGGCGGGCATCCCGCGTCAGCCCGGACAGACGCGGATCGACCTCGCGGGCGACAACGCGCCGATCATGGAGGACATCGGCTCCTCGCTGGCGGAGTACAACGACGACTTCGTCTCCGTGACGACCTCGAACCCCGTCGACCTGTTGAACCGCCACCTCTACGAGTCGGGCGGGCGCGACCGTCACAAGGTGATCGGCTTCGGCGGCCGCCTCGACTCCGCGCGGTTCCGCTACGTCCTCAGCCAGCGCTTCGACGCGCCCGTGAAGAACGTGGAGGCGACGATTCTGGGGGAGCACGGCGACGCGCAGGTGCCCGTCTTCTCGAAGGTCCGCGTCGACGGCGCGGATCCCGAATTCACGGCCGACGAGCGCGAGGAGATCCTCGGCGACCTCCAGGAGTCCGCGATGGACGTCATCGAGCGCAAGGGCGCGACGCAGTGGGGTCCCGCGACGGGCGTCGCCCATACGGTCGAGGCGATCCTCCGGGACACCGGCGAGGTGCTCCCCGGCTCTGTCGTCCTCGACGGCGAGTTCGGGTACGAGGACACCGCGCTGGGCGTCCCCGTCAAACTCGGCTCCGACGGCGTCGAGGACGTCGTCGAGTGGGACCTCGACGACTACGAGCGCGAACTCTTAGACGACGCCGCGGAGAAGCTGTCCGAGCAGTACGAGAAGATCGCGTAACTACGCGAGCTATTCACCCGATATGTAGCCTCTCAGACGCTCGCTGTCTGGAACTGTGAGACGTACGCTGCGAGATCAGTTGTCGTCACGATACCGATGACGGCACCCTCGTCGTCGACCACCGGGACGTGGTGGATGCTGTGCTCGATCATCGACTCGGCGACCTGCGCGATCGGGACCTGCGCGGTCGTCGTCACCGTCGTGTCGGACATATACGTCGAGACGGGCGTCCGATCTTTCGGCTTCCGCTCAGCGACGATCTTCACGAAATCCGTGTTCGTCAAGATTCCAACGAGCTGACCGTCGTCGACGACGACGACGGATCCGATCTCCCCGTCCAGCATCTTCTGTGCGGCCTCCTCGACCAGCGTGTCGGGCGAGACGGTGTGTACGGGTGAGGACATCACTCGTGCGACGAAAATATCGTCCATATCTCAGAGACGGGCGTTAACGACTATTAATGATTTGGCTCTCGGCGGTCGACTGTCGGGCGATTGTTTATATACGATGGCGCGGCCAGCGACCCCGTGAGCTGAATACTACCCCGCGTCGGGCCGCGGTTGCTCGGCACGACGACGCGGGGAATTGGTGGGCGTCGCGAACGCGAGGTCGCGCCGCCACCGACACGGGTGCCGACTGTCCGCCCCTACAACCGATCGCGGATCGTCCGCGCGGTCCGCTCGCCGACGCCGGGGACGTCGGTCAGGTCCGCCGTCGACGCGTTCCGGACGTTCTCGACGCTCCCGAACCGCCGCAGGAGGGCGGTTCGCGTCTTCTCGCCGACGCCGGGGACGTCGTCGAGGACCGTCCGGACCTCGTCCCGCAGCGTCTGGTGGTACTGGACCGCGAAGCGGTGCGCCTCGTCGCGGACGCGCTGGAGGACGTGCAGCGCGGGGTCGTCGCTGTCCCAGTCGTGCACGCCGTCGGGTGTTATGACGAGCTCTCGCTCCTTCGCGAGCGCGGCGACCGGCACGTCCCAGCCGGTCTCCGCGAGCGCGTCCCGGGCCGCGCCGAGCTGTCCCTCGCCGCCGTCGATGAGCAGCAGGTCCGGATCGGGACGGTCGTCCCGCCCCTCGATGGCGCGATCGGCGCGCCAGCGGACGAGATCGCGCATTCTCGCGTAGTCGTCGTTGCCCTCCTCGAGTCGTTTCCGGCGGTAATCCGCCTTCTCCGCGGAGCCGTCGACGAAGCAGACGTCGCTGCCGACGACGGCCGTCCCCCCCGCGTGGCTCACGTCGAACCCCTCGATTCTGGAGACGCTCTCCAGTCCGAGCGCGTCGGCGAGCCTCGCGAGGCCATCTCCCCGTTCCGGGCCGCTCCGGGCGTTCTTGAGCGCCAGCTCCACGAGCTTCGATTCCCGGCCGGCACCGGGAACGCGGACGTCGACGCCTTCGGCGTTCAGCCACGCGACGGCGTCGGCGTCGTCCGGCGCTCCGAGCAGAGGATCGCGTCCGGGAAGTCGCGCTCGGCGTAGTACTGCGTCAGGAACGCCGTGAGCACCGCCGCCGAGCGCTCGCCGCCCTCGGGGGCGTCGAGGCGGTGTCGCGATCGGTCGACCAACTGCCCGCGCTCGCTGTGCAGTCGCGCCACCGTCGCACCGTCTCCCTCGACGGCGACGCCGAGGACGTCGACCGCGCGCTCGTCAGTCCGCGTCGAGACGGCCTCCTCGCCCTCGCCGTGGAACGATTCGACGGGTCGAGTCGGTCCCGGAGGTTCGCCGCGCGCTCGAACTGCTCGGCCTCGGCCGCCTCGTCCATCGCCCGTCGGAGGGGATCGGCGAGCGCGCCGGTCTCGCCCTCGAAGAACCGGACGACCGATTCGACGTCCTCCCGGTACGCCTCGGCGCCGATCTCACCGGTACAGGGAGCGGTGCACAGCCCCATCTCGTAATCGAGACAGGGACGCTCGCGGTTCGCGTACTTGTGGTCCGAACAGCCCCGGAGCCCGTAGGTCTCCCGCAGCGCCTTGACCACGGTATCGACGCGCCCCTTGTCGGTGAAGGGACCGAAGACCGTCGCACCGGGGTCGGGATCTCGGGTGACCTCGATCCGGGGGATCGAGTGGTCCGTCAGTTGCACCAGCGGGTAGGACTTGTCGTCCTTCAGCCGGACGTTGTACCGCGGCTGGTGGCGCTTGATCAGGTTCGCTTCGAGCAGCAGCGCCTGCGTCTCGGTGTCGGTGACGGCGACGTCGATCGCATCGGCCCGCTCGACCATCTGCCGGATGCGCTCGCTCCGCGGGTCCGCGTACGAGCGCACCCGGTCGCGGACGTCGACCGCCTTGCCGACGTAGACCACGTCGTCGCCGTCGAGGAACTGATAGACGCCGGGATCGGTGGGCAACTCCGCGGCTCGCTCGCGAAGTTCGCTGTGCTCCATCGCCTCGACGTAGCGGCCGAGCGGGCTTGAGGGTGACGCGATGGGGGTTGGGACGTGGTTGGCTGCGACGATGCCGACGAAACGGAGGCGGTAGCTACAAACCGCTGCCGCGCCGACCGGCGGCTATGACCGACGCCGACGACGGCGACGACACCGTCCGCTGCTGGCTGGTCGAACGGACGTACACCGACCGCGGACTCGTCGATATGACCTACGCGACGCCCGACGGCACCGCCGTCCGCCGAAAGCAGGTCTCGACGACGATTATGCGGCAGCGCGGGAGCGGCACCACCGCCGCGGTCGACGTCGACGCCGACGACCTCGAACCGGTCGACGACGCGGAGACGAGCGAACGCTACGCGGCGGAGGTCGAGCGCGTGCGCGAGCAGCACGCGCCCGACGACGAGATATAGGAGCGTCCCGGAGTCTCCGTACAAGAGTCCCTCGGAGCCTTCGGACCCCGAGTCTCAGCGCTGATTTTCTCACCAAACGCTTTATGCGCGGATCGAACAACCGACGCGTATGAGTGCTATCGACCTAGACGGGGTGACCAAACGGTTCGAAGACGTCACCGCCGTCTCGGACCTCTCTCTCACCGTCGAGGAAGGGGAGATCTTCGGCTTTCTCGGTCCGAACGGCGCGGGGAAGTCGACGACGATCAACTTCCTCCTCGACTTCGTTCGCCCGACGTCGGGGACGGTGACGGTCCTCGGGCACGACGCCCGAGAGGACAGCGTCGCGGTCCGAGAGCGCACCGGCGTGCTCCCGGAGGGGTTCGACGTGTACGACCGGCTGACCGGTCGGGCGCACGTCGAGTTCGCTATCGACTCGAAAGACGTCGACGCCGATCCCGACGCCGTCCTCGAACGGGTCGGACTCGCGGACGCGGCGGACCGACAGGCGGGCGGCTACTCGAAAGGGATGCGCCAGCGCCTCGCGCTCGCGATGGCGCTCGTCGGCGACCCCGAACTCCTGATCCTCGACGAACCGTCCTCGGGACTCGACCCCGCGGGCGCGAAAGAGATGCGCGAGATCGTCCTCGCGGAGGCCGAGCGCGGGACGACCGTCTTCTTCTCCAGTCACATCCTCGAACAGGTCGAGGCCGTCTGCGACCGCGTCGGGATCCTCCGCGCGGGCGAACTCGTCGCGGTCGACTCGATCGAGGGCCTCCGCGAGGCCTCCGACGCCGACGCGACGCTCCGGGTGACGGTCGGGGAGCGCGTGGACGACGACGTTCTCGCGGCGGTCCGCGACCTCTCGGGCGTCGACCGCGTCGAGCGCGACGGCGACGACGCGCTCCGCGTCGCCTGCGAGAGCGACGCCAAGACGCGCGTGGTGACCGAACTGGAGGACAGCGGCGTCAGCGTCACCGACTTCACGACCGAGGAGGCCTCGCTGGAGGACCTGTTCCTCGCGTACACCGAGCGCGACGAGGACGTCGGGGGCGGAGCCGACGCGCCCGCCGACGACCCGACCGAAGACGCGCCGGTCGAGGACGCGGAGGTGTCGCGATGAGCTGGCAGGCCGTCGCGCGCAAGGAGTTCCGCGACGCCATCCGCTCGCGGTGGCTCCACGGCTCGACGCTGTTCTTCGTGCTCTTTCTCGGCGGTGCGCCGGCGCTGTTCTTCGGCCTGCTGATCCCGGCGGACCTCCGACAGATCTCGAACCTCTTCGGGTTCTTCGCGGACCTCGGCGTCTTCAGCTTCTCGTTCCCCGGGCTGCTCGCGCTCATTCTCGGATTCGTCGCGCTGTCGACGTCGTACGGCTCGATCACCGAGGAGCGCGAGAGCGGCTCGATCAAGCTCCTGCTGTCGCTGCCGAACTCCCGGCTCGACGCGATGGTCGGGAAGCTGCTCGGACGCTCGGCCGTCGTCGTCGTCGCGCTACTCGTCGGGTTCTTCGCGACGTTCCTCGTGCTCCTCGCGACGGGAACCCGGTTACAACTGGGTTCGTTCGTCCCCCAGATCGCGCTCACGGCGCTCGTCGGGGTCGCGTTCGTCTCGATCGGGCTGAGCCTCTCGGCGCTCGCTGACTCGAACCGCGAGGCGACGCTCGCGACGATGGGACTGTACCTCGTCTTCGCCGTCCTCTGGGGGTCGATCTCGGAGGGGATTCCGAAGCTCCTGAACTACGCGGCGGAACAGGTCGGGATCGGCGGGATCTCCGAGGTCCTGCGGGTCAAGATCGGCGTGTTCCTGAAGTACCTGAACCCGCTGAAGACCTACGAGACGCTCGCTGCGCAGGTGTACTACGGGCCCGAACAGGCCCGACTGGTCACGACGACGTTCGGGGAGCAGGCGATCCTGACGCCCGTCCTCGAGGAATCGGTCCCGTTCTACTTCTCGGGGTGGTTCCTCCTCGTGATCCTGCTCGCGTGGGTCGTGGTCCCGGCCGTCGTCGGCTACTGGGCGTTCGAGCGCGCGGATCTGTAACCTTTCTCGCTCACTCGTCGGGCGGATACTCGATCCCGCGTTCGGCCAACAGCTCTCGAAACTCCGCCTCGTCGAGCACCGGCACGCCGTTGGCTTCGGCGTCGTCGCGTTTCGTCTGTCCGGGATTCTCGCCGGCGACGAGGTAGTCCGTGTTGCCAGAGACGCTGCTCGTCGCCGACGCGCCGTGTCGCTCGACGAGGTCCTGTGCCTCGCCGCGGGTCACCGACAGCGATCCGGTGAAGACGAACGTCAGCCCGTCTAATTCGTCGTTCCCGTCGACGACCTCGACCGTTTCGGGCTCGACGCCGACCTCGCGGAGTTCCTCGACGACCGCGCGGTTCTTCTCGTTCGCGAAGAACTCGGCGATGTGCGCGGCGACCGTCGGTCCGACGTCGTCGACGGCTCTGAGCGCGTCCGCGTCGGCCGCGATCACGGCGTCCAGCGACCCGAACGTCCGCGCGAGGTTCTTCGCGGTGCTGCCGCCGACTTCCGGGATCCCGAGCGCGACGAGGAAGTCCGAGAGCGGAGGTGAACGGGTGGCGTCGACGGCGTCGACGAGGTTTCGCGCGCTCGTCTCGCCCCAGCCCTCCAAGTCCGCGAGGTCGTCGACCGAGAGCCGATAGAGGTCCGGAAGCGACGTCACCACGCCCGCGTCGACGAGCTGTTCGACCCGCTCCTCGCCGAGGCCGTCGATGTCGAGCGCACCGCGGCTCCCGTAGTGGACGATGGCGCGGATCAACTGCGCGTCGCAGGTGAGCCCGCCGGTGCAGAACGCCAGCGGACCGTCGCGCTCGACGGGGCTGCCGCAGATTGGACACCTCTCCGGGAAGTCGAACGTCCCCGCGGCGCGCTTTTCGGTCACCTCGGCGACCTCGGGGATGACGTCGCCCGCGCGGCGGACGCGCACCTCGTCGCCGACGTCGACGCCGAGGCGCTCGATCTCCTCGGGGTTGTGCAGAGAGGCCCGCGAGACGGTCACGCCGCCGACGTCGACGGGATCGAGCAGAGCGACCGGGGTGAGCCGCCCGGTCCGACCGACCTGCACGACGACGTCCGTGATCCGCGTGATCTCCGCGCGAGGCGGGAACTTGTAGGCGAACGCCCAGCGGACGGCGCGGCTCGTCGCGCCCAGTCGCTCGCGGGCGTCCCGGGCGTCGACTTTGATGACGGTGCCGTCGATCTCGTAGTTCAGCGCCTCGCGCTCGTCTAGGAGGCCGTCGCGGTAGTCGATCGCCTCCTCGACCGACTCGACGACCGCGACGCGATCGTTGACGTGGAGGCCCCACTCACGAAGTCGGTCGAGCGTCGCCGACTGGCTCTCCGGCACCTCGCTCGCGTCGAGGACGTCGTAGAAGAAACAGTCGAGCGGTCGGTCGGCGACGACGGTGGGGTCGAGTTGTCTGAGCGTGCCCGCGGCGGCGTTTCTCGGGTTCGCGAACGGCTCCTCGTCGCGCTCGACGCGCTCGCGGTTGTGCTCGCGGAAGGCGTCGCGGGGCATGTACACCTCGCCGCGGACGGCCAGGGAGTCGGGGTAGTCGCCGCGGAGCCGCAGCGGGATCGAGCGAATCGTCCGCACCTGCTCGGTGACGTCGTCGCCGCGCTCGCCGTCGCCGCGGGTCGCCGCGCGGACGTACTCGCCGTCCTCGTAGACGACTTCCACCGAGAGGCCGTCGAACTTCGGCTCGCAGACGTAGTCGACGTCGCCGACGGCCTCGCGCACGCGGCGGTCGAACTCCCGGAGGTCGTCGGCGTCGGTCGACTGCTCGATCGAGAGCATCGGCGCGCGGTGCTCGACCGTCTCCAACTCGTCCAGCGGTTCGCCGCCGACCCGCCGGGTGGGGCTGGTCGACGAGTCGAGGTCGAACGCCTCCTCCAATTCCCGGAGCCGCGCGAACAGTTCGTCGTACGCGCGGTCGGCGATCAGCGGCTCCGCCCGCACGTAGTAGCGGTGGTCGTGCTCGCGGATCGCCGCGCGGAGGCGCTCGGCCTGGGATTCGGCCTCCTCGCGAGTCAGCGATTCGACGGGCTCGAAATCGGTGTCCGGCTCCCGAAGGTAGGGGTTGTCGGGATCGGCGTACGTCAGTTCCGGGACCCTGCCGCTCCGTTCGTTCCCCGCCGCCTCCGACGGCGTCTCCTCGCTCATCCTATCGGCGGGTCGGACGGAGCGGAGTTAGATGCTTCGTCGGGCGGTGGCCCGCCTCGGCGGTGCCGCGCGGCCGTCGCGATAGCGCGTCCGGACGAACGAGTGCCGGCGCGAGAGCGCCCACAGCGTCGGCGGAAACTCGTATCGCTTATCCCTGCGGACCGCAATCGCCGCGTATGGAAGAGGACTTCCTGCTCCTCAACCCCGGCCCGGTGCCGATCACCGACGAGGTGTCACAGGCGATGGACCAGCCGATGGTCTCACACCGGTCCGCGGCGTTCGAGGCGGTCTACGAGCGTGCACAGGACGGTCTCGACTACATCTTCGAGCAGTCGACGCTCGACGGATCCTCGACGGCGACCGCGGCGGGCGGAACCTCGCTCATCCTCAACGGGACCGCGTCGATGGGGATGGAGGCGGCCGTCGCCAACCTGGTCGGAGACGGCGGCCACGTCGTCGCGCTCGTCAACGGGAAGTTCGGGCGCCGCTTCGCGCGGATCGCCGAGCGCTACGCCGACGTCACGCGCGTCGAGGTCCCGTGGGGCGAGTCGATCCCGCTGGAGGACGTCCGCGCGGTCGTCACCGAGGAGACGGACGTCGTCACGATGGTCCACAACGAGACGAGCACGGGGCTTCTCAACCCCGTCGCGGGCGTCGGCGAGATCGCCGCGGAGTACGACGCGCGCTTCGTCGTCGACGGCGTCACCTCGATCGGCGGCGACGTCTTCGAACTCGACGAGTGGAACGTCGACGTCGCGATCACCGACTCCCAGAAGGCGCTCGCCGCGCCGCCGGGGATCAGCGCGATGTACGTCACCGGAGAGGTCGAGGAGCACCTCGACGGGGAGTCCGCGCCGTTCTACGAGGACTTGGAGTGGCACCTCCGGAAGGCCGATTCCCACCAGACGCCCTTCACCAGCGCCGTCCCGCTGTTCCGCGCGATGGCGGTCGCCGTCGAGGACATCGTCGAGGAGACGATGCCGACGCGGATCGCCCGACACCGCCGGCAGGCCGAGGCGTTCCGCGCCGGGTTCACGGCGATGGGGCTGGATCTGTTCGCGGCCCCCACGGGCGAGACCGAACTGTCGAACACCGTCACGGCGGTGTCGCTCCCGGACGCGGTCTCGGGCGACGACGCCGACGACTTCTTCGACGGCATCACAGAGCGCAACGTCAGCATCTCCGGCGGGCAGGGTCACCTCGGCGGCACGATCTTCCGGGTGAGCAATATGGGCGGGCTCCCCGACGCGGCCATCCTCCGCGGCGTCCGGACCGTCGGCGAGGCGATGGCGGACGCGGGCGTCGACGTCGACGTCGCGGCCGGGGTCGACGCGGCCGAGGCGGAACTCGACGCCGAGTGAGCAACGTCGCGGCCGGGGTCGACGCGGCCGCGACGAACCGATTCTTCGGTCTCTGTCCCCCTGTTCTTTCGTCTCTCGACCGACGCGCGTCGCGACTTCGGAGGCCGCCTCCGGAAGGAGACGCGGTACCACGCCCCGCACAGCGCCCGTAACCGCTGGTTATAAGTCTCCGAGCGAATATGCGTATTACACATAGAATGGTCGATGGCTTCCACACCCGGAGTCTGCACGCCGGTCAGGAGCCGGACGAGGCGACAGGCGCGCGAGCGCCGCCGCTCTACCAGACGACGTCGTACGCCTTCGAGGACGCCGACCACGCCGCGGACCTCTACGCCCTCGCGGCCGACGGCGACGTCTACTCGCGGATCTCGAACCCGACGACGCGGATATTAGAAGACCGACTCGCGGCGCTGGAGGGCGGGGTCGGAGCGGTCGCAACCGCCTCGGGGATGGCCGCGCTCGACTCGGCGACGAGCATCCTCGCCAGCGCGGGCGACAACGTCGTCGCCTCGGCGGATATGTACGGCGGAACCGCGACCTACTTCAACAAGATGGCGACGCGCCGGGGCGTCGAAATCCGGGTTGTGGACACCCTCGATTACGAGGCGTTCGAGGAGGAGATCGACGAGGACACCGCGTTCGTCCACGTCGAGACGATCGCGAACCCGTCGCTGAAGACGCCCGACTTCGAGCGCCTCGCGGACGTCGCCCACGGCAACGCCGCGCCGCTGGTCGTCGACAACACGTTCGCGACGCCGTACCTCTGCCGACCGATCGAGCACGGCGCGGACATCGTCTGGGAGTCGACGACGAAGTGGATCCACGGGTCGGGCACGACGATCGGCGGGATCCTCGTCGACGGGGGCACGTTCCCGTGGGAGCACGCCGACTACGACGAGCTCTCGGGGACGAACCCGGCCTTCGGGATCGACTTCGTCGAGCGCTACGGCGACGCCGCGTTCGCCAACGCGGCCCGCCAGCGCGCGCTCCGCACGCTCGGCAACCAGCAGTCGCCCTTCGACGCCTGGCAGACGATTCAGGGGCTGGAGACGCTGCCGCTCCGGATGGCCCGCCACTGCGAGAACGCCCGCGCCGTCGCGGAGTTCCTCCGGGAGCACGACGACGTCGCGTGGGTCTCGTACCCGGGCTTCGAGTCGCACCCGACACACCAGAACGCCCAGCGGTATCTGGGCTCCGAGGACGGTGAGAGTACTCCCCACAACCGCACCGGCAGGGCAGCCGACACCGGTGGAGCCCCCCACGGCGGAGAGTTCGGCGGAATGGTCACCTTCGGTCTCGCCGGAGGCTTCGAGGCGGCCAAGCGGACCTGCGAGGAGACCGAACTCGCCTCCTTCCTCGCGAACATCGGCGACGCGAAGACGCTCGTCATCCACCCGGCGTCGACGACACACGCCCAGCTCTCCGAGGAGGAACAGCGCGCGGCGGGGCTCTCCCCGGAGATGCTCCGGCTCTCGGTCGGGATCGAGGACGCCGACGACGTCATCGCCGATCTCGACCGCGCGATCACCGCGGCGGGCCGAAGCGTTTCGGGAACCGAGACCGAAGCGGGGGACGAGAAATGAAGACCGACAGCGGGACCGTCGACCTCGGTCGATTCGACTTCGAGTCCGGCGACGAGATCGAGAACCTCGAAGTCGCCTACGAGTCCTACGGCGAGTTCGACGGCGAGAACGCGATCCTCGTCTGTCACGCGCTCACCGGCAGCCAGAACGTCGCGGGCTACGGCTCCGGGACGGCCGGGCAGGCGCGCGCGTGGTGGAACGACATCGTCGGGCCCGGGAAGGCCATCGACACGAACGAGTACTACGTCGTCTGCGCCAACATCCCCGGGTCGTGCTACGGGACGTCGGGACCGTCGTCGGAGGATCCGGCGGGAGAGGTGTACGGCACCGACTTCCCGCCCGTCACGGTCGGCGACTGGACGCGCTCCCAACGGCTCCTCCTCGACGAACTCGGCGTCGGTCGCCTGCACGCCGTCGTCGGGGGGAGCGTCGGCGGAATGAACGCCCTCGACTGGGCGAAGCGCTACCCCGACGACGCCCGCCACGTCGTCTCCATCGCGGCGGCCGCCCGCCTCGACGCGCAGTGTCTCGCGCTCGACGCCATCGCGCGCCGCTCGATCACGACCGATCCGAACTGGAACGGCGGCGACTACTACGACAGCGAGGCGAAGCCGGACGACGGCCTCGCGCTCGCCCGCCAGATCGGGCACGTGATGTACCTCTCGAAGGCGTCGATGGAGCAGAAGTTCGGTCGCCGCGCCGCCGGCCGCGACGCGCGGCGGGACTCCTTCCCGTCGGACCCCGCCGCGGCGTTCTTCCCGTACCGCGACGTCGAGTCCTACCTCGACTACCAGGCGGAGAAGTTCGTCGAGCGCTTCGACGCCAACTCGTATCTGTACCTCACCCGCGCGATGGACGACTACGACCTCGCGGAGGGCTACGAGGACGACGCCCGCGCGCTCGCCGCCTTCGAGGGCGAGGCGCTCTTGCTCTCCTTCACGGGCGATTGGCACTTCACCACCGAGCAGTCCGAGTCGGTCGCGAGCGCCTTCCGCGCGAACGACGCCCCCGTCGCCCACCACGTCATCGACTCCGACCACGGCCACGACGCGTTCCTCGTCGAACCCGAGAAGGTCGGCCCGCCGCTGCGGGACTTCCTCGACTCGGGCGTGGAGGGGCGCGCCGTCCACGACACCGACGATCCCGACCCCGACACCGGCGAGGACTTCGCGCCGGTCCACGCGTCGCTGTTCAGTCAGTGAGCGATGAAACCCGAACACACTTTTCTCGCCCCCTCGTCCGGCCAGGTATGACTCCCGCCGATCTCCTCTCTCGGCTCGTGGGCCTCGCCGCCGGGCTCGCGGGCGTCGTCCTCGCGTGGGTCGGGCTCTTCGTCCCGCTCGCGGTCGTCGACGGCGCACGCGGCGTCGACCTCCTCGCCCGCGGCGCGGTCGCGAACGTCGCCGTCGCCGGTGCCGTCGTCGGGATCGGGTTCCTGCTCGCGGGCTCGGCCGTCGCCCTCGATCGGGGCCGGACGCTCGCCGTCTCCGTCGGCGGCGTCGCGCTCGCCGCCGTCGCCGCGCTCCTCGCAGTCGGCGTCGACCCCGGAACCGTCCCGCCGACCGCCGCGGACGGCGTCGGCGTCTTCGGCGCGCTCGGCGTGGGCACCGTCGCGCTCGCGCTCGTTCTCGCGGGTGCGCGGATCGGGAACCGGACGGTCTGAGGGCTTCGCCTCTAGCGACCGGGGGTCCGATCCGGACGGACCGGCGTCGCCGACGACGGACCCAGCCCACCGACGCGTCCGCGCTCGATCGTTCCCGGAGAGCTTTTTTCCGATGGCCTCCAGTGTCGAGACGTTCTACCGTGTTCGATCCGCTGCTCATCGTCGGACTCGTCGTCGCCTGTTTCGTCGCGTACAACATCGGCGGCGCGACCACCGGGCCGGCGTTCGCCCCGGCGGTCGGAGCCGACATCGTGACCAAGACGGTCGCGGCCGCCCTGATGTCGGTGTTCTTTTTCGTCGGCGCGTGGACCATCGGCCGCCAGGTCGTCGACACGCTCGGGCAGGAACTCGTCACCGACCCGGCGGTGTTCACGCTGCTCTCGAGCATCGTCGTCCTGTTCTTCATCGGGGGCGCGCTGCTCGTGGGCAACGTCTTCGGCGTCCCCGCGTCGACGTCGATGACGGCGGTCGGGTCGATCGCGGGGCTCGGGGTCGCCGCCGGCGAACTCAACTGGGCGGTGATGGGCGAGATCGCCTCGTGGTGGATCGTCGCGCCGATCATCGGCTTTTGGGTCTCCGGCGTGATCGGTCGGTACTTCTATCAGGACATCGTGCGGGCGATCGCGATCGACCGCGGCGACGGCTCGCTCGTCGCCCTCGATCGGTCCGGCCGGATCCCGAGGCCGGTGATCGGCGAGGGAACCGAGCGCCGCGAGTTCGTCGGCGCCGTGCTCGTCGTCACGATCAGCTGTCTGATGGCGTTCAGCTCCGGGACGAGCAACATCGCCAACGCAATCGCGCCGCTGGTCGGCAGCGGCGCGCTGGAGATGAGCCCCGGAATCGTCATCGGCTCCGCGGCCGTCGCCGTCGGCGCGTTCACCATCGCTCGGCGGACGATGGAGACGCTCGGCAACGACATCACCCAGCTACCGATGACCGCGGCCATCGTCGTCGCGGTCGTGAGTTCTACGATCGTGATCGCGCTCTCGGCGATCGGCGTGCCGGCCAGTTTCGTCGTGATCGCGACGATGAGCATCGTCGGCCTCGGCTGGGGCCGGGCGACCCGGACGACCACGCTCGACGAGGGCGTTCGCGGCAAGGAGACGCCGCGGGTCTCCGTCGGCGCGCTCACCGCCGACGAGTCCGCGCCGACGGTCGGAAATCCGGGGTCGCCGGACGACGTCCCGAAGCAGCGGATCGGCGAGGGCTCTCCCGAGGACATCCCGCGGGCGTCTGATCTCTTCGACCCGGAGACGACGATGCGCGTCATCGTGATGCAGAACGTCGTGCCGGTCATCGCGACCGTCGGCTCCTACGGCAGCTTCCGCGTGTTGTTCGCGCTGGGCGTCCTCTGACGCGGCAAATAATACCGGGTCTAAAGCTTTACCTCCCGCACGGGACAAGCGGGGTATATGGCAGACGACGACAAGCCGCTCGGATTCGGGACGCGGAGCCTTCACGCGGGACAGGAGCCGGATCCGGCGACCGGCGCGCGCGCACCGCCCATCTACCAGACGACCTCGTACGTCTTCGACGACGCCGACGACGCCGCGGGGCAGTTCGCACTGGAGAAGGAGGGGTTCATCTACAGCCGACTGATGAACCCGACGGTCGCGACGCTGCAGGAGCGCCTCGCCTCGCTCGAAGGCGGAATCGGCGCGGCCGCGACCGCCTCGGGGATGGCCGCGCTCGACCTCGCGACCTTCCTGCTCGCGAGCGCGGGCGACAACATCGTCACGGCGTCGTCGCTGTACGGCGGCACCTACACCTACTTCACGCACACCGTCGAGCGTCGCGGGATCACGACCAAGTTCGTCGACACTCTCGATTACGACGCGTACGAGGAAGCCATCGACGAGGACACCGCCTACGTCCACCTCGAAACGATCGGCAACCCCGCCCTGGTCACGCCGGACATCGAGCGGATCGCCGACATCGCCCACGACCACGACGTGCCGCTGCTCGTCGACAACACGTTCGCGACGCCGTACCTCTGTCGACCGATCGAACACGGCGCGGACCTCGTGTGGAACTCCACCACGAAGTGGATCCACGGCGCGGGGACGACCATCGGCGGCATCCTCGTCGACGGGGGCTCTTTCCCGTGGGCCGAGAACGCCGAGAAGTACCCCGAGATCGGCGCGTCGAACCCGGCCTACCACGGCGTCAACTTCGCCGAGCGCTTCGGCGACGCGGCGTTCACGTACGCCGCCATCGCCCGCGGCCTGCGCGACCTCGGGAACGCGCAGTCGCCGTTCGACGCGTGGAACACCATCGAGAAACTGGAGTCGCTGCCGATGCGGATGGAGCGGCACTGCGAGAACGCGCAGGCGGTCGCGGAGTTCCTCGAGGACCACGACGCCGTCTCGTGGGTCAACTACCCCGGGCTGGAGAGCCACGAGACCCACGAGGAAGCCAGCGAGTACCTCGACGGCGGCTACGGCGGGATGATCACGTTCGGGCTCGCGGCCGGCTACGAGGCCGCCCGCGACACCGTCAACAACGTCGAACTCGCCTCGCTGCTCGCGAACGTCGGCGACGCGAAGACGCTCGTGATCCACCCCGCGTCGACGACGCACCAACAGCTCACCGAGGAGGAACAGGCGGCCGCTGGGGTCACTCCAGATATGGTACGCCTGTCGGTCGGCATCGAGGACGTCGACGACGTCATCGCCGATCTGGAGCAGGCGATCGAGTCGGCGACGAACTGATCGACCCGGCCTGAGGCGCGACGCCTCGACTATCTTTCACGTTCTGGACGCTACAAAACCGAACAGTTACGCGGTTTCAGTCGCCTCTCGAAGAAAACTGAACAGCAAAGTCTAATGGGTAGGCACACAAACCATCTGCTGATGCCTACCGTAGAATACCTCAACTACGAAGTGCTGGACGACCAGGGCTGGGACATGGACGACGACGACCTCTTCGAGAAGGCCGCTGACGCCGGGCTGGACGACGAGGACTACGGTTCCCTCGAAGTCAACCAGGGCGAGTACATCCTCGAAGCCGCGGAGGCGCAGGGCTACGACTGGCCCTTCTCCTGCCGCGCAGGTGCCTGTGCGAACTGCGCGGCCATCCTCAAAGAGGGCGAGATCGACATGGACATGCAGCAGATCCTCTCCGACGAGGAGGTCTCGGAGAAGAACGTCCGCCTGACCTGCATCGGTTCGCCCGCCGCCGACGAGGTCAAGATCGTCTACAACGCGAAGCACCTGGATTACCTCCAGAACCGCGTCATCTAACGACCGGCGTTCGCTGACCGCGCTGTTCGCGACGTACGGATTTCCGCACGGTCGCTTTTTCTCGGGATCTCGGTACTGACTGTAGAACGATTGCGTAGACGCGGGGCCGCGAGACCTCGTCTACAGCGACTGCACGTCCTCGCTCGTCACCACCCGGTCGTCGGGGAGACGCGCGATGCAGTCGTGACACAGGAAGAACTCGCCGCCGTCGTCGAGTTCGAGCGTCATCCCGCCCGACGACTCCGCCTCGAACGACCAGAAATCCCCGATGCCGCCGGCGATCCGAACCGACCGACCGCACCCGTCGCAGGGTTCACTCGTCATACCGGGAAACGGTGTGCGAGGTAGATACGTCCTGCGGCGTCGACCTCGCCGCACGATTCTTATCGTGGGACACCGTAGCACTTGTCAATGAACGTGAACTGCGAGGGGTGTGCCGGCTGCTGCATCGACTGGCGGCCGCTCGCGGACTCGCCCTCCGATCACGAGCGACGGGGACCCGGGAAACCCCTCGACGGCGCTTACAACTTCGTCCCGCTGACGCGCGACGAGGTGGCCCGATTCGTCGAACGCGGCCTCGGGGACGTCCTGACGCCGCGGGTCTGGCGCGTCGAGGAGGACGCGCCGGGCGTAGTCGTCGACGGCGTTCGACTCGCCGCGCTCGACGGTCGACCCGCGTTCTTCGTCGGCCTCCGGAAGCCCCCGAAGCCCGTCGCGCCGTTCGAGACCGAAACGCGCTGGCTGCGCACGTGCGCCTTTCTGGACCCCGAGACGCTGCAGTGTCGCATCCACGGCTCGAAGCGCTACCCCACCGAGTGTGCGACGTATCCGAGCCACCACCTCGACCTCGGCGTCGAGACCGAGTGCGAGCGGGTCGAAGCCGAACACGGCGGCGAGCGCCTCCTCGAGGACACGCCCGAGGGAGACAGCGACGGATTGCTGCTCGGCCCGCAGGCGGTCGGCGCGAAACTCTTCGGCTATCCGGACCCCGACGACCTCGCGGGCGTCGTCGACCGGATGCGACGCGGGACGCTGACGGACACCGACCGAGCGGCGTTCGTCGGCGTCGCCGCGGGGTCGCACCCCGGATCGCTCGCGGTGAACGACGAGCGCGCCGCGACGGCGACCGCAGCGGTCCTCGACGCCGACTCGTGGGCCGGTCAAGCGATCGACACGTGGACCGAAGCGGCCGGGGACGACGGGGAACTCGCGGCAGATCCGCCGCTCGCGGCGACCGTCGAAGTCGCGCGCGGGGCCCCCGAGACGCCCGGGTGGGACGCGGTCGGCGACGGCCCCGCCGCTGGCTCCGACCCCGAGAACCGTTAACCCGCTTCGGACCCAACTCCGAGTATGAAAGTACTCGTGACAGGGGCGACGGGGTTCGTCGGGAGCCGGCTCGTCCCCGCGCTCGACGCGGCCGGCCACGACGTGACCGCGCTCGTTCGCGACGCCGCGCGGTACGAGCCGCCGTCGTCGTCCGTTCGGGTCGTCGAGGGCGACCTCCTCGAGCCCGGCAGCTTCGACGCCGCGCTCGACGTCGACGCCGCGTACTACCTCGTTCACTCGATGCGCTCGGGTCCGGACTTCGAGGACCGAGACAGGCGCGCGGCCGAGAACTTCGCCGACGCCGCCTCGGAAGCGGGCGTCGAGCGCGTCGGTTACCTCGGCGGACTCGGCGAGGACCGCGACAGACTCTCCGAGCACCTCCGGTCTCGGCGGGAGGTCGAGCGCGTCCTCAGCGAGGGGACGTACGCGCTCACGACCCTGCGCGCGGCGATCCTGATCGGCGCTGGATCGGCGAGCTTCGAGATGATCGTCCAGTTGGCGTCGCGGCTGCCGGTGATGGTGACGCCCCGGTGGGTCGAGACGCCCTGCCAGCCGATCTTCGTCGACGACGCGATCGACTACCTCGTCGGCGTCCTCGACGTCCCGGAGACGGCGGGCGAGACCTACGAGATCGGCGGTCCCGACGTGCTGACGTACCGCGAGATCCTGACTCGCGTCGGCCGCATCCGCGGGCACGAGCCGAGGATCGTTCCGGTGCCGATCCTCTCGCCGAAGATCTCCTCGCTGTGGATCGGACTCGTCACCGACGTCCCCGCCGCGGTCGCGCGGCCGCTGATCGAGGGGCTGAAAAACCCCGTCGTGGTGCGCGATCACCGGATCGAGTCCCTGATCGACGTCGACTCGACACAGTTCGACGAGGCCGTCCGGCGGGCCCTCGACGACGGACGCGGCGAGGACGTCGGAGGCGACGGACGCTCCCGGCACGGAGAGGGGACTTCCGACGGGACTGCGGCCGGGGTATCGGAGGGCCCCGCAGCCGACGAGTCCCCGAACCGTCCCGCGGCCTCGGAGGGGAGTTCCGACCGCTGATGGCCCGTCTCCCGCCCCGCTATGAGTCCGACGTCGAACTGTACGGCGACACGTGGGTCTACGAGAGCATCGTGGGGGCGATCCCCGGACTCGACCTCTCGGACGGGCAGGCGATGGCGGTGCAACTGCTGCTGTTCGAGACGGCGGTGCTCCTCTCGGCGTGGGCCTACGACCTCTGGTCCGCCGCGCTGCCGGGAACTGTCGCCGTCGCCGTCGCGGCCGCCGGAAGCGGCGTGATGCGACAGTTCGGTCGCGGGACGAGAAAGCTCGACCTCCCGGAGCCGTACCGCCGCCTGCTGTTCGGGTCGAGCATCGAGACCGTCCTCGGCATCCTCGCGTTCGTCGGCCTCGTGACGCACCTGTTCGTGTTCGACCCGCGCGTCGCCGAGGTCTCGCTTCTCGACTCGCTGTTCGGCCCGGAGCCGCCGGTCCCGGTCGTCTTCCTGACGCTTCTCATCCTCTGGGACCTCTGTTACCGCATCGGCACCTCGTGGTGGGCGGCGGTCGTCGCGCTGTGGCGCTCGTGGCGATACGAGTTCGACGCCGAGACGGTCCGACGGCTCCGTCGGTTGGACGCGCTCAACGTCCTCTTCGGACTGACGCAACTCGGGATGGTCCCGTTCGTCGTCGACCAGCCCGTGCTCCTGGTCGCCGTCGCCGGTCACGTCGTCGCGGTGACTGTCGTCTCGCTGGCGGCGATGGCGACGCTTTCGGTCCGGTGATCGGGAAGCGCGAAAAGAGCTACTCGCCCTGCAGCTGCTTGAACTGGTCGAGGAGCGCCTCCGTCGAGTCGCCGGAGTCGTACTCGATAGACCCTCGATACACCGTCCGATCGTCCGAGAAGTCCGTATCGACTGTCCCGTTCTTCCGCTCGCGACGCTCGTGTTCGTCGTCGTCGTATGCGCCCATCGACATGGTACGTCCTACCGTGTGAGTGGTACCCACATATATGTATCGCCGTTTTCACCATTGATACTCCTCGCGCGGCTGAGGTGTAGCGTCGCCTCGTCCGACAGTATAAACCCGACGGGGCGCAACTGCCACGTGTGGCACGTCCGCTTCGCTTTCGACACGCGCCCGGTCGGTGGACCGAAGACCGGGTCGTCGGTCAAATTTATCGCGATCTAGATCGGAATCTCGGTGCGACCCGTCGCAGTCCGTGGTTCAAACAGCCCGAGCGCTTCGCGGGAGAGCGCTTCGAGATGGACAACGGCGACGTCGCGCTGTTTCTGTGGAACGACGAGGAGGCCTACTGGCTCGGCAACACCGAGACGCCAGAGGCGCTCTGGCGCACCGAGAAGTACAGCTTCGAGGCGGTCCCCGACGACGTCTCCCGGTGGGCGACGCGGGAACTCACCGCGCAGCTCCACGAGGAGAGCCCGTGGCTCGAACCGTACCCGCACCTCTCGTGGTTCTTCCTCCCGGTTTTTCTCTCGAAGGACGGCCGGGAGACGACGCGGGAGTTCTTCGACGAACACGCGGCCGGGTTCCCCGACGCCACCCGCGAGGAGGCGCTGGAGTTCTACGAGGCCTTCCTCCGCACTCGGGTGCTCGACCCGTGGCGGGAGGTGATGGCGGGCAAACTCGGGACCTCGGAGTACCTCGATCTCACGCGGATGACGGCCGCGATGGGCGAGTTCAACGTCGGCCACCTGTTGGTCGAAGCGGGCTACGAGATCACGCCCGAGATCGAGGTGTCGACCGGCCACGCCATCGACTACCGGGCGCACGGGCCGGACGGCGAGGCCACGCTCGTCGAGGTGACGCGGCCGACGCCGACGGACAAGCGGCGCGCCGGGACGCCCGTGGCCGCCGTTCGCGACACGGCGGCGACGAAGTCCGACGGGCAGTTGGAGGAACACGGCGGCGGCGTCGTCCTCTTCGTCGACTGCTCGTCGTTCCCCGACGACGAGTGGCAGTCCGTCATCGCCGAGCGACCCGAGGTCCACCACCGTCCGGCGGTCGTCTTTCGACTCCGCCCCGACGGTCGCGTCGAGGGGTACACGAAGGGAAGCGTCCCGCTCACGCTCCCATTTTAAAGTGACCGGCCGATAAAATCGAATCGGCGTTCAGAACGCCGAACGTCGCTCAGAACGAGACTTGATCGGGGCCGTCTTCGCCCATCGCGTAGGCGTCGCGGTCGCTGTAGTAGCGCCGGCCGATCGCTTCGTGGCCGAGGCCGCAGAACAGCGCCGATTGGGCGTCGTCGGCGTTGACGTAGGTTTCTGAACCCGCACGGGCGAGTACGTCTCCGAGGCGGGCGGTCCCGTTGGGCAGTTCGATAGTCCGGTCGCCGTACGCCTCGATGAGTTCCTCGGTCGTGGCCGGGAACTCGTGAGCGTCGATGAGTTCGCCGGTGTGGTTCAAGCGCATTGCATCCTCCTCTCCGTGCTCGACATTCTTAATGGTTTTCTATGAAGGTATATTGAGTGGCTTAATTCCTTAATGATCATTAATTGTGGAGCCGTCTCACGAGAACAGTTCGCACGGGCGCAAGGGATTTGAGACGCCGCGACCGACGTAGTACCGTGATTCGGGAACGCGACGGCCACGGCGGCGGCACCACGGGTGAGGACGCACCTGCGGCCGACCTCCACGTCCACACCACCGCCTCGGACGGGACGCTGACGATTCCCGAACTCCCGGCAGCGGCGCGCGCCGGCGGCGTCGACGTCGTCGCGGTGACCGACCACGACCGCGTGCATCCCGAACTCGACAGCCCGGTGCAGACGCTCGACGGCGTGACCGTCGTCCGCGGCATCGAACTCCGCGTCGACGCCGGCGATCAGCGCCTCGACCTGCTGGGATACGGGCTGGAGGCGACGGATTCGATCCGCTCGGTGACGACGCGCATTCAAGAGAACCGCAAGGAGCGCGGCGCGCAGATAATCGAGCGCGTCGAAGCGCGCCTCGGAGTGGAACTCGACGTCGAACTGGAGGACGGTATCGGACGGCCGAACATCGCCCGCGCCATCGAAGCGAGCGACGCGCCTTACGACTTCGACTCGGCGTTCGAGGAACTGATCGGCACCGGTCGACCCTGTTACGTCGAGCGCTACGTCCCCCCCTTTTCTGAGGGTGCGGAGGTCCTCGCGGACTCCTGTGCCGTCGTCGGCTTGGCGCACCCGTTCCGCTATCCCGACGTCGAGGCGGCGCTCGACCGCGCCCGCGACCTCGACGCCGTCGAGCTTTTTTATCCCTACAGCGGAGCCAGCGCCGCCGCGGAGGACCGCAGGCAGGTCGCTGCGGTGGCCGAGGAGGCGGAGCTGTTGCTGACCGGTGGGTCGGACGCGCACGACCGGACGCTCGGCGTCGCCGGGCCGTCCCAGTCGGCGTTCGATCCGATCGCCGCGCGGCTGCCGGGGGTCTGACGCGCGCCGTCGGACGCGTCGCCGATTCTCGGAGCGGATAGCCGCGAGCGTAGACTTAAACCGCAGTGGGGACGTAACAGGACGTGTATGAAGTGCCACTACTGTGACCGGGACGCGGCGTACGCTGCGGAGAAAGACGGTATCAAGGTCGGACTCTGCGAGCAGCACTTCCGGACACAGGTCGAGGCACTGGCGGACTCCGAGGAGTTGGCGGCGATCCGCGAGCAGATCGACATCGACCGGACGGAGTAGGCTCACTTTCTCGGTTCAGCACCGGGGCTCTCGCAACGACCGCCCGCACTCCGGACACGTCTCGTCGAGTATCGTGACCGACGCGTCGCAGTCGGGGCAGAACTCGCGGTAACAGACGCGGTCTCCCATCAGTTCACGTTCGCCGGGCAGACACAAATTCGCTTCGTCGCTTGCACCGTCGCCAACTCGATAGCGGGGGCTGTTCGGTCTCGATCGATCGGCGCGAAAAAATTCGGGTCGTCGCGGGCGTTCGGCGGGCGATTCGAGGCGTGACGTGGGAGGTGTGGTGGCGTGTTCGGAGCCGCTATTACATTGCGCCGCCCATACCGCCCATACCGCCCATGCCACCCATGCCGCCGGGTGCACCGCCGGGCGCGCCACCGTCGTCGCCGCCGTCGTCGCTGCTGCCGCCCTTGAGGTCGCCAGCGGCGATGACGTCGTCGATGCGGAGGATCATCACGGCCGCCTCGGTGGCGGACTCGATGGCCTGCGTCTTCACGCGGAGGGGTTCGACGACGCCGTCGTCCTCCATGTTGACGATGTCGCCGGTGTAGGCGTCGAGGCCCGCACCGAAGTCGCCGTCGGAGTGCTCCTTGCGGAGGTTGACGAGCGACTCGATGGGGTCGAGGCCGGCGTTCTCGGCGAGCGTGCGCGGGATGACGTCGAGCGCCTCGGTGAACGCCTCGATCGCGAGCTGCTCGCGGCCGCCGACGGAGCTGGCGAACTCGCCCAGTTCCATCGACAGTTCGGTCTCGCTGGCACCGCCGCCGGGCAGGACCTTGCCGTCTTCGAGGGTCGTCTTCACGACGCCGAGGGAGTCGTCGATAGCGCGTTCGAGCTCGTCGACGACGTGCTCGGTGCCGCCGCGGAGGATGAGCGTGACGGACTTCGCGTCCTCGACGTCCTCGACGAAGATGCGCTCGTCGCCGCCGATGTCCTTCTGGGCGACGGAGCCGGCGAAGCCGAGGTCGTCGGCCTCGATGTCGTCGAGGGAGCCGACGACGTTGCCGCCGGTCGCGCGGGCGAGGCGCTTGAGGTCGGAGGACTTCGCGCGGCGGACCGCGAGGATGCCCTCCTTCGCGAGGTAGTGCTGTGCCATGTCGTCGATGCCGTCACCGACGAAGACGACGTCGGCACCGACGTCGACGAGCTGGTCGACCATCTCCTTCAGCTGCTCTTCTTCCTGATCGAGGAACTGCTGAAGCTGGTCGGGGTCGGTGACGTTGACTTCCGCGTCGATCTCGGTCTCGCGAACTTCCAGGGCCCCGTCGAACAGCGCGACGTCGGCGTCTTCGACGCCGAAGGGCATGTTCTCGTGGACGCGCTCCTTGTCGACGATGACGCCCTCGACGAGCTCGGAGTTGTCGATGGAGCCGCCGACGACCTTCTCGACGGAGACGTTGTCGATATCGATGCCGTCGTCGTCGGCGACCGCCAGCACGGCGTCGACGACGAGCTCGGCGAGCAGGTCCTTCGAGGATTCGGCGCCCTTGCCGGTCATCGCCGTCTCGGCGATCTTGACGAGGGTCTCGCGGTCCTCTTTGCCGACCTCGATGGCGTTCTCTTCGAGGATCTCCTTGGCCTTCTCGGCGGCCTGTCGGTACCCCTGCGCGATGGTGGTCGCGTGGACGTCCTGCTCGATGAGTTCCTCGGCCTGATCGAGGAGTTCACCGGCGACGACGACGGCGGTCGTGGTGCCGTCGCCGACCTCGTCCTCCTGGGTCTCGGAGACTTCGACGATCATGTTCGCCGCGGGGTGATCGATGTCCATCTCCTTGAGGATCGTGACGCCGTCGTTCGTGACGACGACGTTCCCCGTGGAGTCGACGAGCATCTTGTCCATTCCCTTCGGACCGAGCGTGGTCCGTACGGATTCGGCGACCGCTTTGCCCGCCGAGATGTTCATCGACTGCGCGTCTTTACCCTGTGTACGCTGGGAGTCTTCGCCCAGAATGATCATCGGCTGACCCTGCTGCATTCGCTGAGACATACTCGAGTCAACGATTGTTTGTGATTCTATAAAAAAGCATCGCTACCGGCATCGAAAGCCCCTCCATACGCACGATATTGGGTGTTAACATCTGTCACATTTCGTGTTTATATACTCGATCCGCCGTCCGGTGTGTAAAGCTCTATTACGCCGACCGGCCTTTCACTGGCCGATGGCACTTCGGGAGTTCATCGACGAGTTCGCCGAGGGGGGCGGCCAGACCTCCCTCTCGATCGTCAACAGCGAACAGCCCCCGATGGTCGCCCGAATGCTGAACTCGCTGTTCGACGCCCAGCCCGTGGACGTCTCGGAAGTCTCCCGCGTGCTCTCGGAGGACGACGTCGTCCAACTCCGGCGGGACGGAACCGTCGTCTCCCAATCGCAGTTCGGCGACGTCCGCGACGCGATCCTCGCGGTCAACTCGGACCTCTACATCACCGGCTCGCGTCCGCTCGAAGCGGTGGAGACGCCCGCGGTGGTCCGCGACCTCGAAGGCACCCGGTTCCGCGTGCGCGGCTATCCGGCCGGCACGAAGGGGAAACTCCTCCTCATCGAAATCTCCCGCTACATCGAATCGCTGGCGCTCCGCCACGGCGACGGCGAACTCCACACCGGGTTCCAGCGGCTCTCGCGCCTCGTCGACGAACGGGGGACAGAGCGCGCCTACGAGACGCTCTCGGACACCGATCTCGACGTTCACGTCTACGGGATCGGCGACGCCGACGCGCTCTCATCGTTCCCGGTCACGGTCCACAACGACGACGTCGAGGAACTCCGCTGGGGGTGGTTCGTCGTCTTCTCACCCCCTCCCGGCTCCGACGGGACCGGCGCGGCGCTCCTGGCGGTCACCGACGACGACGTCGAATGGGACGGCGTCTGGGTGATCGACACCGACGCCGCGCGAAAAGTGTCCGATTACCTCTCGACAGAATACGGCGAGCAATAGCCGACGTCGCCCGGTCGGTCCTGTCGCTAGCCCGACTGCCGAACGTCGAACCCCTGCGTGAGTTCGTTGTGTTTCCGCTCGAGGAACGAGTACACCGCGCCGTGCGGAGCCCCGTCGAGGATCATCCCGACGGCGCGGCGGACGGCCTCGACTTCCTCGGGTTGGCCGATGACGCCGAGCGTCGTTCCCTTGATCACGACCTCCGCGCCCGTGAGTTCCTCCATCAGCTCTCTGGTCCGGCCGTTCTCGCCTATGAGCCGGCCCTTCTGCCGCTTGAGGTCGTTCTTGTTTCGGGTGTGCGATTCGAGGTCGACGAGCTCGAACGTTCGGAGCTCCCCCTCTAACAGCGACAGCGCCGATTCGGGCGTGAACCCTCGACCGATCGCGCGGACGATGTCGGGCGCGATCATCCCGCTGACGGGATCGCCGACGTCGTCGATCGCGACAGAGCCGCTCTCGGAGTCGATGTCGAGACGGACTTCGGCTCGATCTTCGATCTCGCGCATCGTCTCACCCCCTTCGCCGATGAGGACGCCGATGCGGTCCTGTGGGACCTTTACGTGTTTCATACGGCCGAATACCCGGTGGAGCCGTTTAAGCGTTTGTTCGTCAAGCGGTTCCACAGCGCGTGCCGGAGGGGTACGTTCGACTCTCCGGAGTCACCTGTCGCCGCGCCGGTCGCTATCGGTGTCGGGCCCGTCGGGATCGCCGCTCGGATCCGCCTCGACGGCTGTGACGAACTCGTATAGTTCGTCTCCGGTCACGTCGAGTCCCTGCCGACCGAAGAAGGCGGCCACGTTGCGGCAGTCCCGCCGGAGGAACTCCTCGGCGTTGGGGTGGTGGACCGTCACCGCCTGCCCGAGGTCGATCACGACGAGTTCGCCGTCGTGGATGATCATGTTGTACTCCGAGAGGTCGCCGTGGACGAGTCCCGCGGCGTGGAGCCGACGCATGTATTCGGAGACGACCTCGTAGGCCGTCTCGGGGTTCTCGACGTCGACCTCGGCGAGCCTGCGCGCGCGCTCTTCGACGAGTCCGACGAGTTCCATCACGAGGACGTTGCGCTCGACGGCGATCGGTTCGGGCACGCGGACGCCTGCCTGTCGGGCGCGAGAGAGGTTCGCGAACTCCTTTTGGGTCCACGCGAGCACGACCTGTTTCTTGTCGTTGCCGATCCCCTCGAATCGCGGGTCGCCTTCTAGGTACTCCCGCATCTGCCGGAAGTTCGAGGCGTTGATCCGGTAGATCTTCACGGCGACGTCCCGTTCGGCCCCGTCGTCGCTCCCGAGCGCCTCGTAGACGTTCGCCTCCTTGCCGGTCGAAATCGGGCCGCCGAACGCGTCGATGTGCCCGTCCTGGACGAGTTTGTAGATCGCCGCGAACGTGGCGTCGTCGAAGACCGACTGCTCGACTTTGAACTGGTCGGCGTCCTTCAGGCGCTTGCGGAACTCGTCGAACTCGCGGTCCCGACGGCGAGCGATCCTGTCGGCTTCGGTGTCGGAGACGTCGATCTCTTCCCACTCGTCGCCGGGGGCGTCCGCCTCGTCGGGAGCTAAAAAGCCGTACTCGTCGGAGTCAGTCACTGAATGTGTCCTTCTTCGCGGAGCTGGTCGGCCTCGGACTTCTCGTAGCGCCAGGTGATGTCGCCCTTTTCGTCCTGCCAGTCCCACGGTTCGACGAGCACCACGTCGTCCTCGCGGATCCAGATCCGCTTTTGCATCCGCCCGGGAATTCTCGCGGTGCGCTCGACGCCGTCGGCACACCGGACTTTCACGCGGTTCGCTCCGAGCATGTTCGTGACGACGGCGAACACCTCGTCGTCGTCGGGCATCCGGAGGTCCCGCCGCCCTCCGTTCTCGTCGTCGCTCATACGCGGGCGTTCGTCGCGCCCCGGTTTAAGTTCTGCGAGAGTCGACGAAATCGCCCGCGAAGGCGAATGTCGCCACTTCGGCAGACCAGTTCGGGAACGGTGTACTCGGAGACCGACAGACGACAGTCTCATAGGTCCACCGTCGGTAGCGCCCGGTATGGCAACTGATAGGCTTCTCGTCTCCGGCGGCCGGGTGTTGCACCCGGACGCGAGCGTCACCGAAGCGGACGTGCTCGTCGACCGCGCCGCCGGCCGAATCGAGGCCATCGGATCGGATCTGACGGCGGAGTACGACGTCGACGAACGGCTCGACGCCGCCGGTGGGCTCGTGATGCCCGGGCTCGTGAACGCGCACACGCACGTCGCGATGACGCTCCTCCGCGGCTACGCCGACGACAAACCGCTGGACGCGTGGCTGCGAGAGGACATCTGGCCCGCGGAGGCGGAACTCACCGCCAAGGACGTCCGCGCCGGGACGGAGCTGGGGCTCGTCGAGATGATCCGCTCGGGGACGACGACGTTCGCGGATATGTACTTCCACGTGCCGGAGATCGTCGAGGCGATCGACGAGGCGGGGATGCGCGCTCGCGTCGGCCACGGCGTCGTCACCGTCGGCAAGGACGAGGCCGACGCACGCGCGGACGTCGAAGAGTGCCTCGACGTCGCCCGGGAGTACGACGGCGCGGCCGACGGTCGGATCAGGACGGCCGTGATGCCGCACTCGCTGACGACCGTCGAGGAGTCCCTCTTCCGCGAAGCGATCGCTGCGGCTCGCGAGGACGATATCCCGGTTCACACACACGCGAACGAGACGCGCGACGAAGTGGAGCCAATCGTCGACGAGCGGGGCGAGCGGCCGCTCGCGTACGCCGACGACCTCGGGCTCCTCTCCGACGTCGACTTCCTCGCGCACGGCGTCCACGTCGACGACAGCGAGATCGACCTCCTCGCCGAGCGCGGCACGGCCGTCGTGCACTGCCCGGCGTCGAATATGAAGCTCGCCTCGGGAATCGCGCCCGTGCAGAAGCTGCTGGACGCGGGCGTCACGGTCGGTCTCGGCACCGACGGGGCCGCCTCGAACAACGACCTCGACCTGTTCGACGAACTCCGCGACGCCGCGATGATCGGCAAGCTCGGCGCCGACGACGCGTCGGCGGTGCCCGCGGCGTCGGCGGTGAAGATGGCGACCGAAGGCGGCGCTTCGGCGCTGTCGCTGCCGGGCGGACGGGTCGAAGTCGGCGAGGCGGCGGACCTCGCGGTCGTCGACCTCGACGCGCCGCATCTCGCTCCCGCCCACGACCTCGTGAGCCACCTCGCCTACGCCGTCCGCGGCTCCGACGTTCGGCACACGATCTGCGACGGTCAGACCCTGATGCGTGATCGGGAGGTGCTCACGCTCGACGAGGAGGACGTCGTCGAGACGGCGCGGCGGCGCGCGGTCGACCTCGTCGCCCGCGCGGAGTGAGTGGACGTCGGCGTCGCTAGCGCTTTGGAATGGCGAACAGCCGGCACCCGTGCCGACGACGCGCTCCCGTGCGTCGCCAGTTCCCCCGCGTCGACGTGCCGGACAACCGCTGCCCGACGCGGGACGACTCTTACGTCACGGCCGCGATGGCCGCGTGTTAGTATATATGATCTCGCCGTGTTGCTGTCGTAGATGCAGAGCAGTGCGGGGCGGTGCGGAGCGGGGTACGGTAGTGCGGGGCGGGGCGGAGTCGCTAGCGATCGTACCGCGAGGCTCGCGGACGCGAGCCGAGCGGCATTTTT
>NZ_BBJO01000008.1 GCF_000739575.1 Halobellus rufus
GAGGGCGCGCAGCGGCGTTCTCGTGAGCGCAGCGAACGAGGGCCAGCGAGACGCAGTCTCGCGCGGTCGCGGGATGCCGAGCGGCCGAGGGCTTTCGAGGGGGTTCACTCACTGTATTTATCAGGTCCGGTGGTACTATGTTGAATATGGGATTCGGACCGAGCATTTCGGCTCCGACCATAACAGGAACGCAGGTCGTCTACCCAGCACGGCTCGTTGCAGCGTGGGCCATACTCACTATCGCCAGCCTTGGTCTCGAACGCGTCATCCACCGGTGCAAATACTGGACTGTCAAACTCACAGGCACGCATCCGTTCGGCTGGTTCGCGTCGCTCGGCAGCGATCACCAAGGCGACTTGAGAGAGACAGAGACGTACACGGTTGCGGATCTCAAGGACCGACTCGACTGGGAACGCAAGTGGTGGCGTCGAACAACACGGCGAGGCGTCCGCGCTGTCGTGATCGCGCCGGTGGTCGAGGAACTCACGTTTCGCGGCGGTCCATATCTGCTGGCGGTAACCTTGGGCGTCGCTCAACTCCCACTGTTGGTCGCTGGGTCAGTCCTGTGGGCGTACCTCCATACCCGGAATCCACGCCGCTACCGCCGGGGAACCCTCCCAGTGTTCGTCAGTGGATTGCTGAGCCTGTATCTGTGGCTGATAGGGCTCTGGTGGCTGGCGATCCTGGTGCATGCAGGCAACAATCTGGTTGCGATAGCGCTGGCAGCCGGCGAGAAGCGCTGGCGGCGCTGGCAGCACTCGTTTTCACCAGGAGAAGAGTATACGGTGACGGTCGACGACCGGAGCCCGCAACCGGATCGACATGGCCTGTATCGGGCGTACACACCGGCCGACGGGACACTCCACGTCGCCGACGTCGAACCGGGTGAGACGACACGGGTGCGAGTCGCGACGACGGTTGGACTCCACGGCTACGCGTATCCCATCACCGAATCGGGCCAAGAAACCGATTGCGCTGAGACTTAACCAACAACAGCAGCGAATGGCTGCCAGTGTTGGTTAATACATCGGCGGATTGGCTACTGCGTCAAACACGCCACCGATTCCGAAGCGTCGATAGAGAGCGCAGGCCGAGTCCACAGAGCATAATCCAGGAGTAAATCACCGATCACCGCGAGACAGATCCTGTGCAAGTGCCTCTTGAAGTCCGTCAGGAAGCAACGACCCGGGCTTTTCTGCGTGAAAAGCGACGTTCTCGTAGGCCGCTTCGATATGTTTCTGTGTGGCGTCGTCGTGCTTCGCTGCAAGCGCCTCTAACTCCTCGACCATCGTCTGAAGTTCATCGTCGGCCTCGATCATCTCGCTGACAGCGCCAGATCCTTGAGCGCCTTGGCGGCGGCTCGTCGGACGCGCCCGTCGTCGTCGACGAGTGCCTCCAAATAGAAGTCTCGAAGCCAGTTACGATGCGTCGCGATGTCGTCGAGCGTCCACTCGCCCGGCAACGCTTCGTCGGTGATATCGGCTCCAACCGTCCGAATCCCAAGTCGTGGGTACAGCGCGGCCGCAAAGCGAATCACGGACTGCCGTTGATAGCCGTCATCGCTCTCGTACAGCTCACGACACAGCTCGAAGCAGTCGTTGAACAGCGCGGCTCGCTCCTCGAGGTCCATGTCCTCGACCTCATCAATAGCCTGATTCACGCGCTCGGTGTCACCCGACGACAGCGCAGTGCGGAACGCTTCGGGTGTCTGGTCCATGGTTGTTGTTCCATCGCCACTCGTGTAACTCCTCGGGGGACGAGGAGAACAAGAAGATCGCGGAGGGTGGAGAGATTGTAGTCGCGATCGCTATCGAGAACGATCCGCACTCTAGAACTGCAAGCGAACACGAGGAACGGGCATACTTGTACCGACGGCCAGTAGTGACCGTTATGACGGGCGACGATACGCCGGTAGAGCACTATAGATTGGCCGACCCGGCGGATCTCCGCACGGCGCTTGCGACAGCTGGGATCGAATATCTCGACGTGGACGAGCAGCGAACGATCGTGATCTATCAGCAGGCGATTCTCATGGTGATCGCCACAGAGGGATCGGCAACGACAGCGCATGCATTCGACGTCGAATTCTGGAAGGAGCCGCCGACCGGCCCTGATCGTGAGCCTGACTCGCTGTTCGCTACATTCATCGATGAGCTGGTTACGGCTACTGAGACGACTCGTCGTTGAGTGGCCGATGTCCGAATGAGCGCCCCAAACAGTGACAAATACGAGTGCAAGAAGCGGCGGGTGAGATGTCATCGGACCGACGCCGCGAGCAGTGTGGCGCTGAGAAATATCCAGTAGGGTATTCCCCTCTCACTCGACAAGGATAGCACAGCTACGATGGAGCTCAAGTTCGACGACGGCACCCTTCTGCTTCGCGACGCTCCTGAGTCGGTTCCGTACGCAGAGTGGGATGACCGCGTCGACGAGTACCGGTCCCAAGCCTACCGGTATCAGGCGCTCCTCGAATGGGCTGGTATATGGTCGGACGGCAATGAGCAGGCAACGCTTCGAGACGGCTTCGGGCAAGCGCTCGAAGACACCGCTCGGGCCTACCCTGACCTCGATCTCACGCCGGCGCTCCACATCGAACCGCGTGACTACCAGCAGGCCGCCCTCGACGCCTGGATCGACCACGGGCGACGGGGCAGCGTCGTCCTCCCGACGGGCAGCGGGAAGACGTTCCTCGGGCTGCAGGCGATTGCCGACGCCGGCGTCAGTGCGCTCATCGTCACGCCGACGATCGATCTGATGAACCAGTGGCACGCTACGCTCACCAACGCCTTCGGCGACCAGCTCACGGAGCCAGTTGGTGTCCTCGGCGGCGGCAGCCACGAGGTCACCGCGATCACGGTTACGACCTACGACAGCGCCTACCGCTACATCAACGAGTACGGCGACCGGTTCGGCTTACTCGTCGTCGACGAGGAACACCACCTGCCAGCGCCGACCTACCAGCAGATCCCTGAGATGACGATTGCGCCGTACCGCCTCGGGCTGACCGCCACCTACGAACGCCCCGACGGCAAGCACGAACTCCTTGAGGACCTCATCGGCCCGGTCGTCTACCGCGAGGACGTCGACGAGCTCACCGGCGAGTACCTCAGCGAGTACGAAACGATCCATATGTCGGTTGATCTCACAGCCGACGAGCGCGAGACATACGACGAGGAGTACCAGCTCTATCGCGACTACGTCGACAGCCACGAGTTCGACCTCTGGAAAGAGGACGGCTATGCGGAGTTTCTCAAGCGCACGTCCTACGATCCACAGGGCCGACGGGCGCTCATCGCCAAGCAACGCGCCGAGCGGATCGCCCGCACCGCCGAGAAGAAGCTCGACACGCTCGACAACCTCATCAAGCGCCACCACGACGACCGCGCGATCATCTTCACCGCCAACAACGACTTCGCCTACGACATCTCCCAAGAGTTCATCGTTCCCTGTATCACCCACCAGACGAAGACCAACGAACGCACCGAAATTCTCGAGCGGTTTCGAACTGGTGAATACTCGATGCTGGTGACCTCACAAGTCCTCGACGAGGGGATCGACGTCCCGGCGGCGAACGTCGGCATCATCCTCTCGGGGAGTGCCTCGAAACGCCAGTACGCGCAGCGACTCGGCCGAATACTGCGGCCCACTGATGACCGCCAGCCGGCACGGCTCTACGAGATTATCACGGACGACACGATGGAGACGTACGTCTCCCAGCGCCGCCGTGAAGGGGTGAGCGCGTAGTGCTAACGGCCAACCTCGCTCGGTCGCGCACGACCGACCAGGAAATCAGACCGTTGTTCATCGATCCGACTGATGGCCGCTATCGTGAGACAGCGCGCGAGCTCATCCAATTGTTCGAGACCCATCTCGATGAGCCGAAAGGCGACCTCGAAGACGCAATTGACGAGCTGACCGTCAACGATACCGACTACAAGATCGTCCAAGGCCTCGCGAAGCTCCTGAAAGACGAGTGCGAATTCAAGATCGTGGCCTCGGTCGACCCGCACAAAATCCGTCAGCGACTGTTCGAGAAAGCCAACGAACGGTATCCGATCGTTCGCCAACCAACACTTGGCGAGGATACACAGAAACTGGAGGTGTACAGCGCAGTGGCTGACGAGTTGGGGATCTCACTCGAAGAGTGCTATCGGGGGATGTACGCCGACCTAGAGGACAACACGCGGCTCGTTCGGATCGGAACGCGAACGGCCGACCAGTACACGACTGATGGCGTCTCGTCGACGTCGACGACCGCGTTGACCGGCAGTAGCGACGCGGACTACGAACACACCGACCTTACCGTGGACTGGCTGTTGACCCGGTATAATCTGGCGCTTGCCCAGGCAGTGCTGTACGACGCCACAGAGATGCGGATTCGCGTCTGGGATCACTTCGGGGCTGTCTTCAGCTACGTGAAGCTGTTCGGCCTGATGCACCGGATTTATCCGATCGACGTCGACGGCGAACGTGTCGCGAGCACGGATCAGGCCGCTGGCTACGAAGCCGTGCTGGATGGGCCGGCATCACTCTTCTCGAAATCACAAAAGTACGGGATTCGCATGGCGAACTTCCTGCCAGCGTTGCCGCTCTGTAACCGTTGGGAGATGACCGCCGAGGTTCTCGCCGACGAAACGACCGGCGAGACGCGCGCGTTCACACTCGACCACACTGAGAATCTCGATTCGCACTACAGTACCGGGGATCAGTTCGATAGCGACGTCGAACGAACGCTTGCGCAGAAATGGGAGCGCTCGAATACGGAATGGGAGCTCGTCCGTGAGGATGACATCTTCGACCTCGGTGCCGAAGTGATGATCCCTGACTTTGCGATTGAGCATCCTGACGGTCGGCGGGCGATCCTCGAGATCGTCGGGTTCTGGACGCCCGAGTATCTGGAGTCGAAGCTCACGAAGATTCGACAGGTAGAGGCCGACAATTTCGTGTTGGCTGTGTCGGAGCGCCTGGATTGTGCGAGTGAAGAGTTCGGACGGACAGCCGACCGCGTTCTCTGGTTCAAAACCGGGATTCACGTCTATGACGTCGTCGACCTGGCCGAGACAGTTACTGTCCCGTCCGAGACACCGTCTGGTTCCAAGTAGACCGGTTCAGTGACTGGGCGACCGATGCCCTGCACCGTGTCGCTGTCTTTGGTTGCGAACTCACTCGTAACGAGGGGTGTTCACTGGAAATGTGGTATGTTGTTAACCAACAGCTGGGAAGAAATAGGCGGTTATGTTGGTTAAGCAGGCTCTGAACGGAACGGCTAGCGACTCAAGATAGTCCGGAAGGTAGCGCCAGTGATCGAACGGAACAATCGAGAGGAACACCAGCCTTCCCGATCTAGCGGCCGACAATATCGATGAGCCGTTGACGCATTCGGGAATCAATAGGAATCTTTGAGCATCGATCATCGAGGCCGATCGATTGAAGCAAGAGACTCGCCTCATCCAACAGTGAGAGCTGAAGGTACGTTCCCTCTCGATATCCGTCACTCGTTCGGGTCATATCGATGATTTTCAGCGTCTCATACTCCCGAAGCTGGTCGGTGATTCGCTTCTGCCCAAGGACATTCGTATCGATCGCTTCGGCGAATTCGCGATAGACTTGATACATTTCGGTTGCTTTGAAATGAGACTGGTTCGTGTATTCGTCCATCGCGGCGAGCGCGGCAATTGCAACCTTCGCCTGCGTCGGACACCCGCGGATCAGATCCTGAATCCGTGTCACTTCGGCATCATCGTTGGCAGCGCGGACGTGTTCTTCGCGGACGTGGTCCGCATCGTCGTCACGAGCGATTTCGCCAGCGAGTCGAAAGAGGTCGATCGCGCGTCGTGCATCACCATGTTCCTGTGCAGAAAACGCCGAACATAGCGGGATGACGTCGTCCGAGAGGACACCGTCATGATAGGCGTCGCGACGTCGGTCCAGAATGTCGCCAAGTTGGTTTGCATCGTACGCTGGAAACACGATCTCGTCCGGAGCGAACGAACTCTCAACACGAGTGTCTAACCGGTCGCCGTATTTGAGATCGTTACTGATGCCGACGACTGTAATGCTGGCCTCAACATCGTTTTCTTCACCGGCTCGGGACAACTGCATCAGAAGTTTGCTATCATCCGCCTCCTCTGGAGGGACATTTTGGGCGTCGTCAGGGGGTGCAAGCCGGTCGATTTCGTCAAGAACGACAATAACGGCGTCGTAGAGTTTGTCAATAACCGTCCACAAACGATCGTAGTAGGCCCCTGTCGCGATGCCCGACTGTGGAATCTCCACACCCGTTTTGTCGGAATCGTTCAAGCTCTTCGAGAGATGAATGATCGTCTGGACCTCCGAACGGCGTTGGGCACAGTCGATGATTGCACGTCCAATGCGAACGTCATTGCTCGCGCCTCGTTCTTCGACTTCACGACTGACGTACCGAGTGACGAGTGTCTTGCCGGAGCCGGACTTGCCCAAGAGGAGTGTGCCCTTTCCAGAGCCACCGTCGATCGTCGGTTTGAGTCGCCGAGCAACGGTTTCGATCTGGTCGTTTCGACCGACGATTTTGTCGTGGTCCGGGATGTGGTCGATACGGAGCAGATCTTCATTGGCAAAAATCGGATCTTCCTCGTCAAGGACAGAAAGCGGATCATCGCGAGACTTGGAGCGAGAGTAGGCAACGGCCCCGTGTTCGGCAGCATAATCGCCGAGTGTATTCGTCTGCTCCTCCCTTGAAGCCATACACCGGATTTCAAATGAATTCGACTTAGTTCTTTCCCTCGGTCCCGTCCATCGCGCGTATTTAGTCGAATACCGGCCTCATTCCTCTCGTTCGTTCTCGAACCAAATTCGGCGATCAGCACTGAGAACACGTTTGCGTAACACCGCATTTCGGATGATTTCTCGTGTGGACAGATCAACTGGAGGGACTACCCGACCCCCACACCGAATTTCAGATGAAATCTTGGTATCGTCTGGTTCGGTTAGAGTGGTACGTACACCCCCACCCCGGATTTCAAATGAATTCTCCGAAGAGTAGAAGCGCCGTATAGCCAGTGCGTGAGAGAGAACGCTACCACGGAAGTCGGATAATCACGGGATAGAGGCCCTGCAAATGCGAAGTCATTCGGAACATGGTGCTGCTCTCGTAGGCGTTCGAGAAGTGTTGCGTGTAACTTGCCGAGGAGGAACAGAGTAGCTGTTCTAGCAGAGAGTATATAAACACACATCTAGGATTCATCGAGCTGTGGTCGGTAGCTGTTCTAACTCTCGAAATTGGGTCTTTCACAGCTTCACTACTACTACTACTTTACCGTTATAGTAAAATATATAATAACGCGAAAAGTAAGATGGTTTCCACACGAAACCTAAAACCTGAATATCGTACAATACAAACTCGCTACCACACAATTGGCCTTCTCAGGTAGTCAACCGAGTTCCCTTCCGAACCAACCCACCCCTTCCTCTGGAACCGATTTCATTTGAAATCCGGGGTGGGGGTGTTGTCCGGCAAGCAAGGTCGTTATTGTTGCAGTCTCATCTCGCTATGTTGCTCGAGGTTCGTGATGTTGGTCCTGAACCGCGCCTATTTTCACCGGCCGCCAGCTGATCCGACCTCTATCGTCGAGGGCTCTTGCTTCTTCGTCGACACCGGCTCATTCACTAAAATACTGGTCTGCTGTACTATTCCAGATCGAGATCCTCCCACCCTTCGAAATGCTTGAGCCGGATGCGTAACTCGAACTCCGACCATCCACACGTATCCGCGAGATACTGTGCAAGCTGGCCAAATGCAGAATGATCCAGCATGATACCGCGCTGACCCTGATCCGTAATGAATGGCAGATCTCGCAGTGCCGCAAACACCTGTTTCGCCTCACCACCGCGGTGACTCTCGTATGACGCGATTCGAAGCAACTCGTCTTGTGTCATTGGTTGCCCGTATTGATGTGTTGCAACGAGCGCCTCGAGAAGGGCACAGGCGAGATCAGTCTGCATACGCTACCGATTTCAGCCACTCCATAATAAAAACGGTGAATTGAATTACCAACAATGGAAATCCAAACCAACAACTCTATGCACAAGTTTATACGCGAGAAGGGAATAGATGTACCATAGCATGAGCACGCCCGATCACGCTGAGGGAGATAGCTCAGAGCAGAGCACGAAAGAACTCCGCTACGAACATCCGAGCGGCTGGCTGTATCTCATGAAGGATAGCTCCGAGGGCCTTCACCTCATCATCGATACCCTACTATCGGCCTCGGACCGTGAATTCACGAAGAGCGAACTGGCTGAAGCAGCAGGTGTAAGTCGCCACACGGTCCGTGCACATCTCGGTACGCTCCTCGAACATGGGATCGTCCAAGCTGTCGCTAACGGGAAACGCTATCAACTCAATCTCGACAGCCCGGTCACACAGGAGATTTTCGAGTTGAACAGCGCGATCAACGCCGTCGGGGCTGGACACGTGACAATCGAGAGCGATACTGGTACTGTCGTCGACGAATAGGCGACCACTCCGCTGGATCGTGGCTACGTCGACTCTTCTTCCGTGTCGTCTGTCAGTCCGAGCTCCTCTTCTATTGTCGTCCGGTTACAGACGGCGTCGATTACTGCACCGTAGAACGCATTATTTTTCGGGAGATCCTCTTCAAATTCGATCTCGTACTCTAACGACATCTCCTTGTAGAGCCGGTCTAACCGCTTCAAGCGATCCGTTCCAAGGTAGAACGTCCGTGCCTTCGTCTCACGAACTGTCTTTGAATCAGATGATGTCGATGAATCCATTGACTCTGATGACGTCGTTGAGGTAGATGACCTCTTTGATGTCGTTGAGGACGTTGTAGATTCGTCTGATTCAGCTGCCTCATTGATCTCATTCACGTCATTGACTTCATTGTCGTCGTTGGGAACTTCCTCAGTGTCTGTCTCTTCATCCTCTACGGACTCACTCTGCTCGGCTCTGCTACCGAAGCGTTCACTCATACGGTTTTGCCGATCCGTCTTCTTATCGTCAGTCATAGGGCGTCCTCCAGGTGGGCAGCGAGCTGGTCGAACTCGGCTTCCATATCACAGTCTTCGGTGTGCTCGAATACTGAGACTCCATTACTCCACGCCCGCTTGAGGACGACACGCTTCCGTATCTCGAAGATGGGTAGCCCCGGCTCAAAGGTTTCTTGAAACCACGTCATCATCTCTTCGGCTTCGCCATCGGGTTCGACACGGTTCGCAACGATCGCCTGTTCGTTGATCGAGGTCTCATACTCGGCCTCGAGCGTGTCGATTTGATCAAAGAGAATATCGAGAGCGCGGGTTGACGTAGATTCTGCTAGGGCGGGAATGAGAACGTTCTGTGCAGCAAGGAGAGCGCTATCAGTCAAGACGAGGAGTGAGGGTGGACAGTCATAAATGACGAAGTCGTAGCCCCCGTCGACATCGGCGACGGCCCGCTGGAGCCGTTTGCGGCCCTGCATCTCGGTGACGAGTTCCGCTTCGCCTTTGAACAGATCGATATTTGAAGGAACGAGATCCATCTCGGGATGTGTCTCGATGATCTCGGATAACGCTGTGTCCTGTGAGACGAGTACTGATCGGAGGTTCGGTTCAGGCTCTTCATAGACTTCCGAGAGGCCAAGGCCTTCAGTGGCGTTTCCTTGTGGGTCGACGTCGACGAAGAGGACGGTGTGGCCTCGTTGGTTAAGTGCACCAGCAAGGTTGATGGCAATCATGGTTTTGCCGACTCCACCCTTCTGGTTCGACACTGCGACGTGTTTCGTCGATGTAGACATATCTCAATGGATTCAATGAGGTCATATAAACTATGCTCTCTCAACGACATCAATGATCTCATTGACTACATTGTATCTCATCTACGCGCTTTGACTCTGCACGTCTTCTGAGCAAGGTGATTAACCAACATCTTCCCGCTCCGTCTGGTTTGTTGGTTAATCCGGATCAGAAAAATCAGTTCGTGTGGTCACCTGATATCGGTGCCAGGTTTGAACTCGGTCAGCTCCTCGATACGCTGCTCAAGCTCGTCGACTTCCTGACGAAGCTTCTCGGCATCGGGATCGTCGCTCAGCGCAAGCTGGTCTTTCAGCCCTTGGAGCCGCGTTTCCTTGTGCTCCTCGTCGACGTCGGCCTTCCGGACGTACTCACTTGCTTCGATCTCGTAGACCGCCGATTCGGAGAGGTCGGTCACGTCCAAGGCGTCGTCGACCTTCTCGCGGTCGACGGCCATGATCCGCTCGCGAGGGATGCCCGCATCTTCGAGCACACCGATGACTTCGTCGTCGTCTTTCAGCGAGCGATTGCGCCGACTCGTCCGCTGGACGGAGCCGTACTGACCGTGGACCGGCTGGTCATGGTGGAGCCGCCCAAGGAGTACCTCACGCACGTCCTGGCGAAGGTCGCCAGCGTTGCGCTGGACGTCCGACAGCAACGTATAGAGATTGATGAGCGCGGGCGTCTCACAGTCCTCGAGTGCGGTTGGATCGTGGCGTTCGAGAGTGTCGATCAGCAACAGCATATCAGCGTAGACATCGAGATCTGGCTCGGTGCGGTCTGCGGCGTCATCCTGGTCGTCGGCGGACTGGGTAGTGGCTCCTTTGATTAGTTGGGATGTCGTCGGCTCGTCGGTTTCTGTGAGCGTACCCTCGCGGTCGTCGATCTCGTAGCGGGGATGCAGGCTGAGTACTGCCGCGTACGGTTCGGCGTCCGGTGGGAGTCGTTGGAGTTCGAAGGTGCCGCCAGCGTCAGTGATTCGTTCGGCCAGCGTTTCGAACTGCTCGCGTTGCAGTGGTTGCGGGTCACCCGAATCGACGAACTCGATATTGATGCGATGCTCCTGGGTGTCGGTGATGCGGAATCGCGTCTCCGACAGAGGCGTAATGACTGTCGCATCCGCAGCAAGGGCATCACACTCCTCGAGGAGCGTCCGCCAGCTCGCGGTAAAGGGCATAGCAGTGCTTGGTTGTATCGAAAGAAAACATCTCGGTCCATCGCTTACTTGACCCGTGTCTCCCGCGGCTCTTCGGTGATCTGAGAGTATTAACCAACAAAACCACCCGTTGCGTTGATTGTGTTGGTTAATACATTTCTTGATAGATCCCTTGCGTCAAAGAGCAAGGACTTATCCATTTCCTTTGTGAACACCCAGGTATGAGCGACGCCACTCTCAAACGTACACGTGATGAACAGGGTCGGTTCCAGGCTAGTACGTCACCCGACGACGTCTACGAAGCTATGGAGCCGCTGGAACCCTACAGCACGAACGAGATCGCTGACGAACTCGGACTTCCACACCGAACGGCACTACACTATTTTAACCAGCTAGCCCAAAACGACCGAATCCGCAAGAAGAAAACGGGTAAACGAACCGTGATCTGGATTCGAATGGAGGAACGATGATCTGCTCGTGTCACTTGGACTTAGATAGCGTTATAAATCCGTTGTGTGTGGATTTCAACACACAACAGCTAGCGAACATATCGCTACTCAGGGATGCCTATGGAAATTGATCCAACTTCTCTCCAAGGACACAACAAAGAAGATATCATCAGTGTCTTCATCGAACATGTCGTCAAAACCGAGGAGGAAGTTGAGGAGAAGGAAACCCGGGGTGGCAAAACCACGGACCTCAAACTCTATCTACTCGATAATCAGGGATTTGAATTTGGAACGATAGAAACGACGGTCGAACATCTTGCCACCAGCGACGACACCGATCGGAACACCAAAAATTGGATTGCCGACCATGTCGTCGACGAACAATCCATTGATGACGACCTTTCGTTCCTCCAGATCTCAACTCCTGATGCAGGGCGAACAGACGATTTCCTTGTTATCCGAAGTAATGGCTACTTCTGGATTCTGACTACCGAACGAAAGGAGTGGTGCAGAAAGACAGTCGAAAAGCTCATTCAGTATCTCCCGGGCGTTGAGCGTCTTTACCTGTCTTCAGACGATTTAGAGGATATCGTTGAGGGATTGCAAGATGCCTATGTCTCTGGATTCACCGCCAAATACCACGCTCCGTATCGGAAACGAGACGCGACGCTCGTTTTCCACGGCGCTGAAGAGAACGACCTTGACAAGGCCGAAGAGGCGTTCGATGCCACACCAAGCAGAATTGAGTGGGATCAAACCAACAGCCCCGCTGCCGCGATCCAGGGAGCAAACACTAATGACGGCCACTTATCCGTCGAAAATGTCAGGGAAGGCTCCGAAGCAAAAGCGGTCAACACTATCCTTGGACTGACCGAAGATTACCAGGAACGCGACCGCGCCAATTACGAAGTCGAACACAAACCGACTCGGACGATCTTCGACGACGGTAGCCAGGCAATCGATGGCCACACCGCGATTGAACTCACTGATCCAGACAGAGACGACGCCCCGAATCTCGCTGCAGAACTCCAAGAGGATGTCCTCTCCGGGCTGCAGTACAATGCTGGAATGTGGGGTGATGATACCTTCTTCGTACAGGATAAAGAGCACGAGGAGGTGTTCGAAATCGCGCTAGAACCGCCGAACATCATCCTTTACGCGCGGGAGAACACGACCGCATTGAGTCTCCGAAGCTTCTGCCAGGAAATCCTTGACGAGTTCGATTCGACATATTCGCTGGAGAAGAAGCAGAACATGTTGGTTGGACAGTAACGATGAGTGGGGAACAGGATCACTGGCTTCGACAAAAACGTGAGATACAGGCCTACAACACATTCTTTTCCGCATTGTCCGCACGTGCAAACCCGTGTCTCGCTGCGCACGGTTTTGAAGCGCCAGTGGAATTCCCCCGAATCGAAGGCGCACGCGAAGGTGTTGCTGCACATCCGGATTTTCTCTTGTACGACGGCAGTGTCTTTCTGCTGGTCGAAATCAAACAGGGAACCAACATCGAAGACCGGCACATCGAGCAGATGGAGGAGTGCAACCGTGTCGGGATTGAGCGAGCAGAGACGTATCTCAGAGATTCTGACGTTCAAGAGAAGACTTCCTATGACGGGAACGTTGATCAGGTCGAGACCTGTATCGTTTACGAGGGAATCGACGAGGAATACCTCAAAAAGTGCCGGAATGAATGGGACAACTGCCGGGAAAAACTAGAGAAACTCGAAGAACAAACTGCCATCCTCACTCAGGGTCGAGGAGAATCCCTGCGGTTGCTCACTGGTGAGTTCGATTCCACCCGATTACAATCCCGCTTCGAGAGCGGTATCGATCTCCCGACGAATCCGAAGACAGAGTTCATAGTGACGGAATCATGGGAAAAAGAGTGCCTTGCGGTCGCCATCTCCCACACCTGGGGTCACCAAGCTGCTTCCGGTCCAGTTCAAATCTCCGCGTCCGACATCCGATCACACTTCGCACCCAGGCATGCTGTCCCAATGGGACGCATCAAGCGCGTGCTCCACTTCTTGAATGAGGTCGATGCTTGTAGCGAAGTGGACGACGAAGAAGAGACCCATCTCTACGAATTCACCGTCGACCACATGCAAGCAATCCTCGACATTGAACAGACTGTTAGCGAGCAGTCCGTCGAGGACTATCTGATGGAGGATGATCAGACGGATCTCGACTCGTTCATGGGTCCAGACGAAGGCGGCGATGATGATGAAGATGCTGCCAACCAGTAGCACTTCTCCGAATTATTCGCGTAGGAGGTCCTCGATTTCCTCTCGGAGGTGAGTGAAGCCATCTCTAGCAGTATCCACATCAGATGCTCCAGTGACCACGACCTTTCCGGTGGCAAAGACCAGGAGTACGCACTCGTGGTCACGGGGGCGGTACACCAGGCCGGGGAACTGCTCAGGCTCGTACTCCGTTACCTCCAGCCCTAAGCCGATCGCTAGGGCTGAAAGATTGAGCGACCGACCCACATCTGCCATACACACGTAGTTCTGGATGCTGAACCAGGCATCCTCAGCACTCGAAACAATACCGTGACGTTCCAGCAGCTCCAGAAATTCCTCTCGAAGACGTTCAGATTCGGCTTCCGACGACGCTCCGGTGATGATGTACTTCCCGGTGCGGTACAGCGTGATCAACGGCTCGTCGTCGCCGAACCGGACGTAGGCTCCAGGATATTTCTCGGGATCGTAGTCGACGACGTCGTCGAGTTCCCGTGCGACCATCGCGAGATCAAGTTCGACGTCTAAGGCACCCGACGCAACGACATTGACGACGTGTACCATCGTGAAATCCTTCGTGGTCGAGAATACTTTTATCGCCCTCTATAACGTGTCGATACCCCGTTCACCGCGACAGAACTCAGTTCATCCCAGCTGTTCTACTCTGCTACTCGTTCCGCTCAACGAGGTCGTACTCTTCAGCGTACTCAAAAATGACTTGCAGGATATCCCACGATTTGCCGGTCTGATCGTCTTCGAAGTACCATTCAGCTTGGTCAGCGATGGCTTCAGACACGGCTTCAGCATCGAGAAAGTCCTCTGGCTCTTCGAAGCCCATGCCGATCCAGTCCTCGCCAGCAAGATTCGCAGACAGATCCCGTGTGATGGCGTCGATTACCGCTCGCTGAAGGTCCGCCGTGAAGTCGACCTCATACCGCTCTTCGGGCATTTCCTCTTTCAGCCTCGGGAGCAGCTGCTCGGCGATCTCCTGATGCGACGATTCGCCACTTCCGGCCCAGTCGTTCAGTACGGTGTAGTCGTTCGTCATCGTTTGAGTCTATCGTGGTCGTATCTTGACTGTATTGCTGTCAGTTGAATCTGGAGCTTATCCTGGCTGACTCTCTTGGTATACTTGTTGACGGAGGTGTTTGGTGATCGCTTCCTGAACTTCGTCGTTGTCCATGAACTCTGCGAAGAGCTCCTGATTCTGGTCCATTCGATCGATGAACATGCTGGTTAGCGCATCATCGAACTCCAGTGCGAAGTTTTCGCGACTATTTGCGCGCGCAGACCGCCGGAGGTGATCGTCTTCTAGGGCGTCTTCCTTGAGCTGCTCGAGGAACAGTTGGTCGGCTTCCGTGAAATCCGTCCCCAGTTTCTCGTTGATTTTCTCGACGATAGTCGACAGTTCGACTTCGTCATCAGCTTCTGAACCCCCCGTTCCAGTCTCTGTCGGGCCTTTGACCTCACCATCGTTTGCGCTGAGCCCGATGGAACCCTCCTCGGACTTCTCAAGGCGATAGTACTGTAGAGCGAGTTCATCGTCGAATTCCACGGTAGGATCATGCGATTGCCTCGGGAGTTCCTTGTACAGGAACCGGCCGAAGGTGTAGAGCTTCTCGAGGTGGGTATCCGCGTAGCTGACGATCTGCGACTGGAATTTATACAGCCGCAGGAACGACCGGAGCGTTGAGCGGAAGTTTTCCTGGATTTCCTCCTCTTTGGCGACGAAACGGTCCCGAGCTGGCTGAACGATACTGCTGAGCTTTCCATGGGCACCTTCCGTCCCCGTGTTGGACGGGTCAAAGAACACCTTCGCGAAGCGGTCGACCTCCTCTTGCTCGTAGATGCGAAACGCATCGAGGTCAGAGGCTAACTGTTGGAGATGCTGTGGGTCCATCTCCTCGGTCACGGTTGTCTTGCCGTAGAACGGTTCAAACGCTTCCTTGATCTCTGCCTGCTCGTTCTCGAAGTCCAGCACGAACGTATCCTCTTTCCCGGGATGCTGTCGGTTCAACCGGGAGAGTGTCTGGACAGCTTGGATCCCGGAGAGCTTCTTATCGACATACATCGTGTGGAGAAGCGGCTGATCGAACCCAGTCTGGTACTTGTCGGCGACGACGAGAACCTGATACTCCGGGGTGTCGAAGACGTTGGGGAGTTCCGATTCTTTGATCCCGTCATTCATCTCCTTTTCAGTGTAGCTACCACCATCGTCCTCGACCGTCCCACTGAATGCGACGAGCGCGTTGAGGTCGTATCCGTTCTCCTCAATATATTCGTCAATCGACTTCTTGTACCGGACTGCGTGAGCCCGAGAGGACGTCACGATCATCGCCTTGGCCTTCCCACCGATCTTGTGCTGCGTGTGATTCCGGAAGTGTTCGACGATGATCTCGACCTTCTGTGAGACGTTGTGGGGATGGAGTTTCAGGAACCGCGATATCGCATTCACCGCCTTCTGCTCGGGCACCTGTGGGTCCTCCTCGACGACCTTTGCGACGTTGTAGAACGTCTCGTATGTCGTGTAGTTTTGGAGGACGTCGAGGATGAATCCCTCATCAATCGCTTGCTGCATTGAATAGAGGTGGAATGGTTCATGGCCACCGTCTCCATCGGGTTCACCGAACGTCTGCAAGGTCTTGGCCTTCGGCGTCGCAGTGAACGCGAAAAAGCTGAGGTTGGGTTGTTTGTTCCGGGCCTTCGCTTGCTCTGCCATCGCATCCTCCCAATCCTCGATATCTTCCTCGTCGACACCCGAGAGAATGCCCTTCATCTCGGCGGACATCTCGCCACTCTGGCTGCTGTGGGCTTCGTCGACGACAACGGCGTAATCCCGCTCCGGAAGTGACTGTGCGTGCTCAATGACGTACGGGAACGTCTGGAGCGTCGTGATGATCACGGGCTTGCCAGCTTCCAAGGCCTCTGCGAGCTCCTCGGATTTCGAGCGGTTCTCGCCTTTGATCGGATGAACGACGCCCGTCTTGTGGTCGAGCTCGTAGATGGTGTTCCGGAGCTGTTCGTCGAGGACAGTTCGGTCGGTGACGACGACGACGCCATCGAATACCGCGTTGTCTTGGTCGTCGTGCAGCGAAACGAGCCTGTGAACCAGCCACGCGATTGACTTGCTCTTCCCACTCCCGGTGGAATGCTGGATGAGGTAGTCCTCGCCAGGACCCTCCTCTTTCGCGCTGGCGACCAGCTGCCGGACACACTCTAGCTGGTGATAGCGTGGGAAGATGATCGTCTCGTCTTCCTCGACGGTGATGCCGTCTTTCTTGATCTCCTCGGTGTCGATGTGGATGAACCGCTGGATGATCTCCATCCAGCTATCTTTCTCCCAGACTTCTTTCCAGAGATACGCAGTGCGGTGGTCGTTCTCTCGTGGGGGGTTGCCACCGCCTTTCTCGTGGCCCTTGTTGAACGGGAGGAAGTGCGTGTCTTCGCCGGCGAGTTCGGTCGTATAGTGAATCTCGTGCTGGTCGATAGCGAAATGTACCAACGCACCGCGCTTGAACCGGAGGACAGGTTCGCTCGGGTCGCGGTCTTGGCGGTACTGCTCTCGGGCGTCCCTGTTTGCCTGGTCGGTAAAGGTATTCTTGAGTTCGGCTGTCGCGACGGGGATACCGTTGACGCTCAGTGCGAGGTCTACACTCAGATTCGAATTCGTCGCCGAGTAGTGGAGCTGCTGGGTGACGCCGAGGCAATTCGCTTCGTAGCGAGCTTGCAGTTCGGGATTGATTCCTGTGTTGGGTTGGAACGTCGCGAGCTCGATCTTCGTTCCGGTGGTGCGCAGGCCATGACGCAGTAGTTCGAGTGTGCCTTGGCGTTCGAGGGCGCTGGTCAGCTCCTGGAGAAAACGTTCACGAGCACTGCCCTTGTGAGCAGTTTCCAGTTGCTCCCAGGCCTCCGGCTGGGTTTCTTGGACAAACGAGATAACCTGGTCAGGGAAGATGCCCCGCTCGGCGTCGAAGTCATCGCTTGGGACACGTGAGTAGCCGCGTTTAAGCAGGGCAGCAGCGATCTCGTCCTCGAAGGCCGCCTCGTCGTACTGTTTACTCATATGTGACTGGCCTTAGCTTCATTCTTTACGTCGGATACATCAATCTGGCCCGAGACCGCAGCGGTGATGAGCGCCTGGCGTTTCTCCTCGAGGAGGTCGATAGTTTCCTCTACTCGATCGATGAGTTCCCAGAGGCGCTCGGTTTCAGTTTCGATGTGGTCGACAATTTCGCGCTGTTCTTCGAGCGGTGGGAGCGGAGTTTTGAACGACTTGATATCGGGCATATAGATCGTCTGGTGGGTAGAACCCTGCATCAGCCGATTGAACTCTTGTTCCATCGAGCGGAAGACGTAGAGCAGATACTCCGGTATGATTTCGTCGCTACAAACCCAGTTAGCAAAGTCCTGTGAGGTCGCCATCGGTTCCCCCATGATACCGGAGAAGCCAACCGACGCAGTACGTGAAAGGAAGACAGTACCCTCAGGAAGGAGATGCGCCCCGGAATTTTCCATCCCGAGTTCATTGATCTGGTGCTCGGTTTCATAGAGATAGCGCTTACGTCCTTCGCGGAACGGCTTGATGTCGGAGGTCGTGACCCACGGAATGTCGGTGTCTTCCCAGTATTCGTCGTTAGAGCGGTCGGGAGTGTGGCCAGAGTGGAGTTCGGCGACGAAACGGGTGCGGACGACGTCCCAGTGTTCCGGAACTTCCCCTATCCAGCCTACATCGGAGTCTATTGTTTGGCTGTTCCCACCAATACCACGGGTAACTACGTCTATGATTAGCGAATCTATTTCAGCTCTCGAAGACTCAATTAATGACTGGCATCTCTGAGAGGCCTCCCTGATATTCGATAGATACGACTCTATATAATCAACAATCTTCCGTTGTTTGTCAAGGTCGTAATCCGGTATTTCGTAGTTTGTTATAAACTCGCTAGGTACACGTTGCTGACCTGCCGAACCACGCATGGCGGCCTCTGCACCGTCGCGAAATCTCTTAGTGCGGAGTGCATACCAGAGAAATTTCGGTTCAATCCCTTCTTTAGCCCTCAAAACATGTATTTCGGTCGTTCCAAATCCGATGCCGTTTTCGAGTGAGTCACAGACAGCACCTTTTCCATTTTCGAAAGAAGGAGTTATCTTTGCGATTGCTATATCGCCCTCCGAAAAATACGTATATTCGTCTATTACGTCTTCTAGACTTCTTGTTTCCCTATATGTGATTTCGCCTTTCACTCCAAATCCATCAAGCGGGATGAATGAAACGTCTGTATCGCCATCTACCTTAGATAGTTCGGAGCTACTTGGATTTAGCCTCGCAATGTGGCCTACCTTGACGAATCCTTCCGAGGATGCGCTCTCCATGTCAGCTTCCCCCACTAATATCATTCAGAATTGAAACGATTTGTTTGCCCGTCTCTGAAAGATCCCTATCGATATCTTTCATGTCTCGCGGCTCCTCGTACTCGTAGAAGTACCTATCAAAGTTTATCTCGTACCCGACAACTCCAAGTTCCCCGTCTTGGTCGTCGTGATACCTGCTGCTCTCGTTGATCCAAGCGTTCTCCAGATACGGCGCGACCTCCTCTTCGAAGTACTCCCGTGGATCTGTCCCGAGTGGAACCCGTTCGCGTTCGCGTAGGTCGCCGTCGTGCTCGGGGTTGCCGTTCCCGTCCCGGCAGATCTCGGCGTCGTCGTTCTGATCGCCAAGCGCGCGTTCTATCGCGTTGTAGACGCTGTTACGCACGTCGACGCCATGCATGTTGAACGTCAGTTCCACCTCGTCGATGAACTCGTCGCGGTCCATCCACTGTTTCTCCGAATCCAACTCGTAGAGCGCCTCCTTCACCGCCTCCTGTACGTCCTCGTCACGGTTCGTGAACGCGCGCTCGTCGTCGAGGCTCTCAATGCGCTCCTCGGTCGCCCGGAAGCTCATCCGTAGCGGCCGGTCGATGACGATGCGGCGGTAGCCGAACTCCTCAGTGGGGACGACCTTCGAGCGGCCGTTCGCCTTCAGGTCGCCGAAGATGCGGGAGATCTCGGTGATGTGCTCCGGTGTCAGTTCGTGGCGCTTCTCGCCGAGACTCTCGTCCATCTCGGCGTACAGATCTTGGGCGTCGATGAGCTGGACGACGCCGTCGCGCTTCTCGGATTTGTCGTTCGAGAGCACCCAGATGTAGGTCCGGATGCCCGTGTTGTAGAAGAGGTTCTCGGGCAGGCCGACGATGCCTTCCAGCCAGTCGTTTTCGAGGATCCAGCGTCGGATGGCTGATTCTCCGCTGTTCGGGCCGCCGTTGAACAGCGGCGAGCCGTTGAACACGATGGCGATCCGAGAGCCACCCTCTGCAGGCGACCTCATCTTGCTCAACATGTGCTGGAGAAACAGGAACGCGCCGTCGTTGGTCCGGGGCGTCCCCGCACCGAATCGGCCGGCGAACCCTTCTTCCTCGTGTTCGCGCTCGATCTCGTCTTTGACCTTCTTCCAGGAGACCCCAAACGGCGGATTCGAGAGCATATAGTCGAAGGTCCGGCTCGGGAAGCCGTCCTGGGTAAAGGAGTTACCGTACACGATGTTCTCGGGCTCTTGACCCTTGATGAGCATATCCGAGTTACAGACCGCGTATGATTCGGGGTTGAGTTCCTGCCCGAAGACGTGGAGCTTCGCGTCGTTGTTGAGTTGTCGGACGTACTCCTCGGCGACGCTGAGCATCCCGCCGGTTCCACAAGCGGGGTCGTACACCGTTCGGATAGCGTTCTGTTCGGTCAGTGCCTCGTCGTCTTCCTGGAAGGAGAGGTTGACCATCAGCTCGATCACTTCCCGCGGCGTGAAGTGCTCGCCAGCCGTCTCGTTGCTCAGTTCGTTGAACTTCCGGATGAGCTCCTCGTAGATGTAGCCCATCTCCTCGTTTGGGACCTCCTCGGGATGGAGGTCGATTTCGGCGAACTGCCGGACGATCTTATACAGTAGATCGGCGTCGGCAAGTCGGTCGATCTGGTGGTTAAACTCGAACTTCTCGAAGATCTCCTTTGTCTCCTCGTCGTACTGGTTGATGTAGTACTGGAGGTTTTCTGCGATATCGTCGGGGTCGTTACACAGGGATTCGAAAGTGTACTCACTGGTGTTGTACACCTGTGCATCGGCAGCCTTCTTCAACGAGGGGGCGACGTTCTCGATACCTTGTTCCTGAAGCTGTTCGTAGCGCTCCAATACCTCGTCCTTGTTCCGTTCAGTTACGCAATCGAGGCGTCGAAGAACAGTCAGCGGCAAGATGACCTTCTGATATTCCGACTGCTTGTAGTCCCCTCTGAGAAGATCTGCAATAGACCAGATAAAGTCCGACTTCTCGTTGAAGTTATCGACCATTGTACGGTGGAAGGTAAGTGTGTATGATAAACGCCACGGAGTATTCACCGAGAAATTCGGTTATCGACGCCGATTCACTGCACACAATTCGCCCACACGGGCCCTCCCGAAGCGAAGATCGGTGACTCGGTGACCACTGTTCCGACCTGTTTCATACCTCACGGTTCACCGACAGAGTTACGCACGAATATGCTAGCTTCACGCAGACAGTACTCCGTTATCGTGTCTCGGAAGAGGAATACCCGTTTGTCGAAGGGTCAATCGACGATGGCTGGAAGCGAATCACGAAATCGGCTTCCGATGCTGGGATAGATGACCTGGCAACGCTGTGTTGTATTACGACGATCCAGTTCGCCTATCGTGATGATCAGCTCGAGAACGGCCGTCTCGGAATGTGGACGAACAACTTTCGGCTCCCCAGACGGGAGTACGATCCAGCCATCGTCGATTGGGCCTTTGCACTCCTCAAAGCGGGTGAGCAACCGGAGGGACGCAACATCTCAGTTCGAACCTTCGATCCGACCTCGGATGGCACAGACGAAGGATTCTTTGAACGGTTCTTCGGAACTGAAGAGGAAGACACACTGTTCGAAGAGTGGCTTGTCGAGTTCGAAACAGACGTCCACGAACGAACAGAATACCTTCGGGAGCAAGAATGACAGACTACCAGTTCGAAGAGGGTGATCGCGTCCGAGTCGATATCCCGGATAAGATGGACCCGGACTACACCCGCCTCCACGGACGACACGGCGAAATCATCGCTATCTTGGAGGATGACGCCGGCACCGTCACGGGCGATACTCGTGATGCTGTGCTGTATCGTGTTCAACTCGAGGATGGAACGAAAACTGATGTCCGGTGGCGGGATCTCCGGCCACTCTGAGAGATCGTTCTGATGTGATTCCGGAAGTTTCCAGAAGCCTGGGTTTTCCACAAAACAATCGCGTTACACCACCGGGATGGCCGCAGACCAATGTGCTAATCGAACCGTTTCCGGAAGCAACCCGGTCACGTTTTTAGTACTAGCCAGAAAACCAGTCTATCAGAATCAAATGATCCGCGATGCTCGCGTTCTCCGCGCCGGGTTCGTCCCTCGGGAAGTTGAGCATCGCGACGCCGAAGTCAACCACCTCTCTAGCGTCCTTGAGCCCATCACGAACGGTGAACCCGCCGACACGGCCATCGTCACTGGACCCAGCGGCGCCGGCAAAACCTGCATCTCGAAGTTCGTTACCGAACGACTTCGAGAAGAGGTCCTCGACGTCGAGACGACCTACGTCAACTGCTGGCGCAACTACACCCGATTCCGGACGCTCTATCAAATCCTCGACGACCTCGGCGCCACAATCGACATCCACCGGCAGTCGACGCCCCACGACGAACTCGTCGACCGCCTCCAGCAGCACGATGGCCCGCGAACGGTCGTCATCCTCGACAAGCTACTATGATGGGTCTGGTGCTGCAATCGATCATATGACGATACCTCCAACTCCGATGACGATGAAGACGCCCGCGATCAGCGTCGGAAACGCTGCACGTCGAAGACGTTTACTCGCGAATCGTCCCGGTGAGCGATCGGTTATTACGAGATCACCTGTGAGGACAACCTCGTTCTGTCTCCGTTCGGTAGGCCCCGCAACGAGATACTCTTCACCGGGATCAATCCGACGTTCGACGTAGCGACGGGTGCCGAGTCCAGGGAGGATCTGAATCCATTTGGCAACCGGTTCGAGATCGTCCCTCACGTCGACGAACCGTTGGATTCGTTCTGACGGAGTCTCATTCGCGCCAAGCGTGACGACCGTCGATTCCGTATCGAGCGCGAACCGCTTCGAGGACGGTACGACGTCAAGACCGCCACGAGGTCCGTCAAGGGTGAACGGACGTGTCGCGACGCCATCGTCGAGGTGGGCCTGAAACCACGGGATACCTATCCCGAACGGTTGTCGTTCGGTGACTTCGAACTCAAAGCCGAGACATCGAGATCCCGTGAACGGCGCTGAGAGCGTCTCTCCGGATTCGTTCGCTACACCACGACAGACAGAGAACGACTCGTCGTCGGTGATGGTACTCGGGTCCTGAACGGAGGCAGAGAGGACTCTCGGGACGACCGTAAGCGGCCGGAGACCATACCAGCCGATGGCGAGGCCAAGGGTGATGAATCCGAGCCCCACGACTGTGAGTATCATTACTCCAAAAGTCGTTGAGCGTTCGACGAATCAGGTGGGTTTCCCGGAGCGATCCACGGCAAGAGCGACGGACCGTCTCGGGTACACATACGGTGGAGGGATCTCGTATGGAGGGACCTCATAGGAGCCAGTTCTACCGGGGACTTCAAAGGGCTTCCCCTGATTGTAGTGCGGGTGGTTTACGCGACATATTGGAGCTGTGTCGTGAGTGCTTCGAGTTCAGCCGCTTCATCAATGGTAGAGAGCCACAGATCTGGAAGCGTCGATCATACCACGAGGTTGTTGCTGGGGAGGGGTATATCTGGGGCCTACCCGACCCTTCAGTCTGCAGGTTGAGCGTCAGTAGGTGGAGTCCCTACTGGGAGCTCGGGGAGAGACAGGTCGACACGCCGGAGCAATTGCGCGTTGATGGCGACGATGACCGTACTCAGCGACATCAGGAGCGCACCGACGGCGGGTGACAGCAGAATCCCGATCGGTGCCAACACGCCTGCTGCAAGCGGAATCGCGAAGACGTTATACCCGGCCGCCCACACGATGTTCTCCTGCATCTTCCGGTAGCTCGCCTTGCTGAGCTTCACGAGTCGCACCACGTCCATCGGATTGTTCTGAACGAGGATGACGTCGGCTGACTGGACCGCGACGTCAGTTCCGCTTCCGATCGCGATTCCGACATCGGCCCGCGTCAACGCCGGCGCATCATTAACACCGTCGCCGACCATCCCCACGAGCTTCCCTTGGTCCTGGAGTTCCTGGACTTTCACGTCCTTATCTTCGGGGAGGACCTCCGCGAACACCGTGTCGATACCCAGTTCGTCGGCAACAGCGTCGGCGACGTCCTGGGAGTCTCCAGTCAGCATCGCTACCTCGATGCCCAGATCGTGGAGGGCGTCGACGACACGGAAACTTTCCTCGCGGATCACGTCGGCCATCGCGAACGCTGCGATCAACTCTCCGTCACGAACGAGATACACCACCGTCTGGGCGTTCTGTCCGGCTTGGTCAGCGAAGCGCTGGAGATGGTCGGGTATCTCGCTATCGAGTTGTGTCAACAGGTTCGGCCCGCCGACGTACACCTCGTTTCCGTCGACGTTCGCGCGAACTCCTCGCCCTTTGATCGCCTCGAAGTCGGTCGCGTCAGGAGTAGTTAAGTCTCGCTCGTCGGCGGCCTCGCGGATCGCTCGGGCGATCATATGTTCGGAGTCGCTCTCGACGGCCGCCGCCAGCGCGAGCACATCGTCCTCGTCGACGCCGTCGACGGTCGCCAAATCTACGACGCCATGTTCACCTTCGGTGAGCGTCCCTGTTTTGTCGAAGATGATCGCGTCCAGGTTCCGTGCGTCCTCCATCGCGATGCGGTCGCGAACGAGCATCCCGTTGCGAGCAGCGAGCGACGTGTTGATCGCGACGACCAGAGGGATTGCGAGTCCAAGGGCGTGTGGGCAAGCAATGACGAGCACCGTGACCACGCGCTCGATGACGGTCGCGTCGAACGAGACCGCGAACGTCCATGCGATTGCAGTCACGACTGCCGCCCCAAGGGCCACGTAGAACAGCCAGCCGGCCGCGCGGTCGGCCAGCACCTGCGTCTTGGACTTGCTCTGTTGGGCTTCCTCGACGAGGCGCATAATGCCCGCGAGCGTCGTCTCCTCGCCGGTCGCACCGACGCGCACGCGGAGACTCCCGTCGCCGTTGATGGTGCCGCCAATGACCTCGTCACCGGGTTCCTTCGAAACCGGCTTCGATTCGCCCGTGATCATGGACTCGTTGACGTCGGAGTCTCCCTCTTCGACGACGCCGTCAGCAGGGACACTCGCACCCGGCCGGACGAGTACGAGGTCGCCCTCGGAGAGTTCACTCACCGGGACCTCCTCAGTGTCGCCGCCGTCGGTAATCCGCTCGGCGGTGTCCGGCATCAGCTTCGCCAGTTCGTCGACCGCACTCGAGGCCCGTCGCACCGACCGCATCTCGATCCAGTGCCCCAGCAGCATAATGTCGATCAGGGTGACGAGTTCCCAGAAGAACGCCGACTGCGTCGGGAAGACCACGCTCGCGAGGCTGTAGACGAACGCGACGGTGATCGCCATCGAGATGAGCGTCATCATCCCCGGCGACCGATCTTTCAGTTCCGGTACCGCCATCTGGAGGAACGGCATCCCACCGTACGCGAAGACGATGACCGCGAAGACGGGGTTGATCCACTCGCTGCCCGGGAACGCGGGGACGGAGAACCCGAGCCACTCCTGCAGCATTTCGCTGTATAGCAGGACTGGGATCGACAGGAGCGTCGAGACGAAGAAGCGCCGGCGGAACATCTGCTCGTGGCCCTCGTGCATCCCGCCATGCCCCTCACCGTGGCCCTCATGGGAACCGTGGTCGTGTCCTTCGCCCTCGTGTCCAGCGTGCTCGTGCTGCTCGTCGAGCACTGTCTCACTCTCCGCAGCAGGGTGTGCCTCTTCTTCCAGTAGCTCCTGTTCTACCCGCTGCTCGTCCGACTCGGCGTCCGATTCATCCTGCTCGCCGTGTTCGTGCTGGTGACTGCTGTCGTCCTGCTGGTGTTCCCCTCCAGGGGGATTCTCATTTGTATCTTTGTGGTGGTCCATAGCCCATATTCTCTGTAGAGGTGGATCCGCTGGCCCCATGAATCTTCCCCACTGAACTGTACAGCAGGACCAGCGTAGCGAAGCTTCAAAGACAACGGTTGGCCGTTGTCTCGGAGTGGTCCGCGCGATTCTCAGGCGTAAGCGGTGTACCCGGCGTCTTCGACGGCCTCCACGAGAGCTGTGACATTTGCCTCACCATCGACGCTCGCCTGTTCGCTCTCCCTGTCGACGGTCACGTCAGTCACGCCGGATACCTCTTCGAGGGCCTCTTCGACCGTCTGCTCACAGTGACCGCACGTCATGCCTTCCACGATGATCGTCGTCGTCATACAGGGATACACACGGCCTCCTCTCTTTAGCGGATTTCCCCTTCGATCATACTGATATCGTGGGGCTCAAACTTTAGATTCAAAGTGATACCTGCGGCCGTAACGAACTAGACATCGGATGCGGCAGGTGTCAATAGCGAGGAGGCTCAAGTATCGTTGTGACGCTCCCTGTACGTCTTCGCCGCTAAAAAGACATAGAGTGCGCCGATAGCCCGAATGCCCAAGCGGAATCGCTCGTTCCATTCTATCGACTCTGGACGCTCGTACAGGAACGCGGTGGCAAATCTCTGATACAGGTCGGGAAATAAGAGGACTATCGCGCCGAACACGCCGGTAAGATTCATCAGCAACGCGTATGCTCGCCCGTTAAAGAGTGAAAGCGCAGCTATCAGAACACCCTCCGACCGGACTGCTGGACGTATCCACCCTCTCACTGTTCCCTCGTCTGGATTCGAAATCGCGAGTTTCTCGAAGAGCTCGACGATTTCGTCCGGGAACAGCGCTGAGATAGCGCCGAGGACACCGACGAGTGTTCGAATCATACGATATGGTACGACCGATATGGATATAACTCCCACTGCGACGCTACACTATCGAGAACGAGGGGAGTCCGAACAGTAGCGGCTTCGAACCGGGCACGACGCGCAGAGGCCGCTTGTCGAATGGGCGTCCTGAATCCTTATGGATTCGGGGCATACAGGGCGTAGAGGATAGACAGCATCCCGGCTGCGGTGACGAGTGCTGCGACGAATCCTGCTTCGAAGATCGACACCTGGAGGAGTTCGAAGAGGACGCCTTCAAGGAGGCCGCCAAGCCCGACCAATGCGAAGCCGGCGGCGACGTACAGGAGTAACTGCGTGTGATGTCGTTGGTACCCGCGATAGGCCTGATATGCGATGACCAGTGCTAACGCGGTCGTGAACAGTTTGCCGATGACGAATAGCGTGTGTTCCATAAGTCAGTCTCCCCGCATCTCCTCGAAGATGGTCGTAATCCGGTCGGCGGGGTCCGCCCGGACATCGATCTGGACATCGAAGCCCTCTGCCTGGAGGAGGACTTCAATACGTTCGAGACGAGCCTCGTACTCGCTGTAGTGCCGTCCTCCGGGGTCGACGTGCGTATACTCTTCGAGGAGGCCCTGCTCGAC
>NZ_BBJO01000007.1 GCF_000739575.1 Halobellus rufus
CCGCGAGCGCGACGCCCTGCGCCAGCGCGCTATCGACGCCCCGTGCCTCCAGCGCCGCGGTGAGGTCGTCGCCGCGGACGTCCAACTCGAGGGCGGCAGCCATCGTCGCGACGCGTTCGAGCGTCGCCTCCGCGGCGGCGACGACCCAGCGGTCGCGGGTGTCGGCGTCGACCTCGTTGAGGCTCTCCGGGCGGACGGAGGTGAAGATCCGATCGGAGTCCTCGGGCTGGTAGGTCCGCGCCTTGCCCGTCAGCGAGACGAAGCACGGCGGCGTCGCCCGGTCCAGAAAGCCCATCGCGTCCGGCTGGTACTGGCCGGCGTAGGTGACGAACACGCCGGTCGGGTCGGCGACGCGGCCGCGGACGATCTCCTCGTTGACCTGTTCGACCTCCGTGAGCGCGCCGACGGCGAACAGCCGGTTGACGCGCGCGCCGGTCGGCGTCACCACGTAGTTCGGCGCGCGCTCGTCGTCGCCCTCCGAGTACGACAGCGTCGCGTCGTCGAACTCGGCGGCGAAGAGTCGGCGGGCGACCTCCCGGCCCTGGACGGCGTCGCTCACGACCGCACCTCCGTGAGCAGGGCGCTCGCACGCGCACCCGGATCGTCCTCCGCGCGCTCGAACTCGCCGGCTTCGAGGTTCGCGCCGTAGTCGTCGACCGAGAGGTTGCCCCGGACGCGGTACTCGCGGCCGACGACCCGCTCGCGGATCTCGTCGGCGACGACCTCCTTGTCCATCGCCTCGCGGGCGGCCGTCATCGCCTCCTCCATCGTGCCGCCGTAGAGTTCTTCCGTCAGGTCGCGGTCGAGGACGGCGGTCACGGTCCCGGTGCCGTCGTCGACGATGGCCTTCACGCGCATGTCGTCCTCGCCCTCGACGTCGCCGTGGCTCCGACACTGGCCGTTCTGGAGCACCCGGCCACACTCGGGGCAGCGCTCGATGAGACCCGATCCGTCGCGGACTTCGAGGACGTTGCCGACGAGTTCGACGTCGAAGAGTCCGCCGGAGCCGACCGCCTCGGCGATCGCCATCCGCGGCGCTTCGTCGTCGACCTCGACCTCGCGGGCCAGCGGCGTGACCGTCGTGAACTCCGAGAGGTTCACCTGCGGGACGCCGCGGAACTCCCGGACGTACACGTCCTCGAACCGGAAGTCGTGGCCCTCGCGGAGCTCCGTGCGCGCCTCCCAGTCGGTGAAGGGGAGCCGCCCGCTCTCGTCGGCGACGACGCCCGAGCGGATCGTCGTCTCGCCGTTGCGGCCGTCGATGACGCGCTCTTCGGACTCGAGGACGCGGACCTCGACGTTCCGGCCGCGGTCGCCCGACCGGAGGTCGACGAGGTCGCTGTCGCCGCCGACCTCGTAGGGCGTCTCGACCGGCGTCGTCTCGACGGCGACCGTCGAGGACTGACCGATGTTCAGTTCAGGACGACCGTCCCACTCGCGGACGCCCGCGTTGCCGACGGTGATCGAGTCGCCGGGCTCGAAGCCGAAGTCCTCCCACGCGGTGTAGGAGATTTTCCCACTCGCGTCGGCGAACTCACCCTCGCGGATCACCTGTTCGTCGCCCTGGTACCTGATCGACCGCCGGCCCACGGAGAGCACGCGCACGGTCACGGTGACGTTGCCGTCCTCGGGCGTGACGTCCGCGACGTCCTTGGTCGTCGGCGTCGCGTCGCCGCCACCGTCGCCGCCGTGTTTGCGGCGGATGCTCTGTTTGGCCTCGTCGATCGGCACGCTGTACGACAGCAGGTTCTCCAAGTCGGATTTGACCTCCGCTTTGTCTACTCCGAGGGCGGAGGCGAGCTCCTCGGCGTGTTCGTCTACGTCCATATTCAGCGGTACTTGAGCCGCATAGGATAAAAAGGGTCGCTGGTGAGTGGCCCGCTCGATCGCTCACGCCGCGTCGTCGATCCGCTGAGAGACGGCGACGACGAGCGTCAGCGGGACCCCCAAGACCAGCGCCACCGTCAGACCGCCGTAGGCGGCGAACCCGAGCGGCGAGGCCGGAAACGGAATCAGGAACAGGAACCGCGGGGCGTCGAGGCCGTCGACGAACGTCCCGGTCAGAAACCCGGCGACGGCGGCGACGAGGACGAGAATCGCGTAGAGCCCGACGACGAGCCGCGGGCCGTCGTGGCCGCGCGCGGAGGCGTCGGCGGCCTCGTGTTCTGTGTCGCTCACGTCGCAGAGTGCGTCGCCGACGCTGAAAAGACACGCGTTCGACGCTCGGTAGTCGCCTCCGTCGACGGCGCGCTCCGAACGCGACGACCCCGCGCTGCACCCAGACGCGTGTATGTAACCGACGCACCTTTGAGCGCGCGGGTCGAAGCCCCGATATGCGCGATACGGACCTCCTGGCGCTCATCCTGACGGCGATCGCGGTGCTGATGTTCGCGACCGGCCTCATTCTCGCGACCTGACCGGTGTCATTCTCGCGAATCGACTGCGCGTCCCAACACCTCGCCTCGGGCCCGAAAGTGTTCGGGACGTCGCTTTCTCTGGACGGGTCCGAAGACGGGCGTATGACGAGGAGCCACGACGGTTCGTCGGCCCGGAGCGCGGCGTCGACCCACCGAACGACGGAGCCACCGAGCGACGCGGAGGTCCGGCGATGAACCCGCGGGCGATCGACACGGACGAGCGCCCGTTCGTCCTCATCTGGGAGGTCACGCAGGCGTGCGGCCTCGCGTGCAAGCACTGCCGCGCCGACGCGAAGCCGCGCCGACACCCCGACGAACTCTCGACGGCGGAGGGGAAGTCGTTGCTCGACGACGCGCGACGCTTCGGTGAGGGACAGCTCGTCGTCCTCTCCGGCGGCGACCCCCTCGCCCGCGATGACACGGTCGATCTCGTCGACTACGGGACCGACGTCGGCCTCCGGATGACGCTGACGCCCAGCGGCACGGCGTCGCTCACCCGCGAACGGATCGAGGCGCTCGACGAGGCCGGACTCCGCCGGATGGCGCTCAGTATCGACGGCGGGTCCGCGGCCGCACACGACGAGTTCAGGGGGGAGCCCGGGAGTTTCGAGCAGACCGTCCAAGCGGCCAGAGCAGCCCGCGAGGCGGGGCTCCCGCTCCAGATCAACACAACGGTGTGCGCGGAGACGGTCGGGGAACTCCCCGCGGTCAGGGACCTCGTCGGCGATCTCGGCGCGGCCCTGTGGTCGGTCTTCTTCCTCGTGCCGGTGGGTCGCGGCCGCGTGTTGACGCCGCTGGACCCCGACCGGGCGGAGTCGGTGATGGAGTGGCTCTCGGGCGTCGCCGACGAGGCCCCCTTCGGCGTGAAGACGACCGAAGCGCCGCACTACCGGCGGGTCGCTATCCAGCGCCCCCGCGGTTCGGACCGGTCGGCGCGCGCGGACGACGATCCGGGCGGTCCGCCGGACGGGATCGGCCGCCGGACGGGCATCACCGCGGGCGACGGGTTCGCCTTCGTCAGCCACGTCGGCGACGTCTACCCCTCGGGGTTCCTCCCGGAGCCCGCCGGAAACGTCCGCGCGGAGAGCGTCGTCGACGTCTACCGCGACTCCGAGCTATTCAGATCGCTCCGCGATCCCGACGCGCTGCGCGGGAAGTGCGGCGCCTGCTCGTACCGCCACGTCTGCGGCGGGAGCCGGTCGCGGGCGTTCGCGTACACCGGCGACCCGCTCGAAGCGGATCCGCTCTGTGCGTACGTGCCTGACGGGTACGACGGCCCGCTGCCGGAGCAGTCCTTCGGCGGACGGGAAACGTCGTCAGCGGACTGAACCGTGGCGTCGTCGTTGGGCTGGTGGGTGTCGTCGCCGACGCCCGTGAAAAAAACAGCCGGAGACCGCAGTTCGGCCTTACTCGTCGGCCGCGTCGTCGACGTCGCCGCCGTCGGTCAGCATCGGCTCGGCGGCGTCGTCGGTCTCGCCGCCGTCGGCGATCGCCGTCTCCAGTTTCTTGTCGTACCAGTCCCACTCGGCGGTGTACAGCCCCGAGTCGCGGAGGTTCCACGGGTCGCCGTCCTCGACTTCCGGGCCTTCGAGCCACGACTGGACGAAGTTCCAGACGAAGATGATCTGGCCGATGAGGAGCAAGAGCGCGCCCACGGTCGCGACCTGGTGCAGCGTCGCGAACTGCGGCAGGAACGTCGCGTAGCGCCGCGGCATCCCGCCGTATCCGAGCAGGATCATCGCGAAGAACGTGACGTTCGTTCCGATCATCGACAGCCAGAAGTGCGCCTTTCCGAGCGTCTTCTGGTACATCCGACCGGTGTACAGCGGGAACCAGTAGTACAGGCCCGCGAACCCGGCGAACGCGATCGCGCCCATCACGATGTAGTGGAAGTGACCCACGACGTAGTAGGTGTCGTGGAGCACGAGGTCGATCGGGATCGACGCGAGGAAGACGCCCGTGACGCCCCCGATGATGAAGTTCGAGACGAAGCCGACGCAGAACAGCATCGGCGTCGTGAGCCGAACCCGGCCGTTCCACATCGTCGTGATCCAGTTGAACGTCTTCACGGCGCTCGGTATCGCGATCGCCAGCGAGACAGCCATGAAGGACGCGCGAAGCCGCGGGTCCATCCCGGTCGCGAACATGTGGTGCGCCCAGACGCCGAACGAGAGGACGCCGATCGCGAGCGTGGAGTAGACGACGAACTTGAACCCGAAGAGCCGGCGTCCGGAGAACCGCGGGATGACGTAGCTGACGATCCCCATCGGGGGGAGCACGAGGATGTACACTTCGGGGTGACCGAAGAACCAGAACAGGTGCTGCCAGAGGATCGCGCCGCCCTCGCCCGCGAAGAACGTCGTGCCGAAGTTGCGGTCGAACAGCAGCATCACCATCGCGCTGCCGAGCAGCGGGAACGCGAACAGGATGAGCCCCGACTGGGTGAGGATCGTCCACGAGAAGATGTCGAGGTTCGCCCACGAGACGTCGTCGCCGCGCTCGGTGAAGATTGTCGCGATGAAGTTGATCGACCCCATCGTCGCCGACACGCCCGAGAGGTGCAGCCCCAGGAGCATCAGATCGACGCCGGCGTTGGCCTGGTTACCGGCCCCAGCTCCAGCCGAAAGCGGCGTGTACATCGTCCACGCGGTCTGTGCGGGGATGACGTTCGGAAGCGGGAAGAAGCCCGCCCAGATGAGCAGCGCCGCGGGCGGGAGCAGCCAAAAGGCGATGGCGTTGATCCGGGGGAACGCCATGTCGTCCGCGCCGATGAGAAGCGGCACCAGGTAGTTCGCGAACGCCGCGATGATCGGCGTCCCGAAGAGGAACAGCATCGTGATGCCGTGGCTGGTCATCAGCGAGTTGTAGAACGTGTTCGAGATCAGCGACATCCCGGGATCGATCAGTTCGATCCGCATCACGACGACCATCAGTCCGCCCACGGCGAACGCCGTGAGACCGTACGCGCCGTAGAGGATGCCGATGTCCTTGTGGTCGACCGTCGTCAGCCAGCGAATGACGCCGGACGGTTTCTCTTCGGAGCCGTAGCTTTCCTTCTGCCCGAAGGCACCGCCACCCGCGACCGGGGTGTACGAGCGCCAATTTTCGACCCGCGCGAGCCACGCGGCGACGGCCACGAGGAAGAGCCCCATGAGCACCGTCAGTGCTAACTGTCCGTTGACCTCCATAGGGAAGTCTGAGGAACGAAAGGTAATGAAAGGTTCGGGACGGCGCTGCCTCGGCGGTTTCCGACAGTCCGTCCCGTCGGCCGCAGACGAGGCTGAGAGAGGGACTCTCGGTCAGTTCACGCCGGTGCGAACAGAAGAGAAAAGCGGGAGAGAGCGGGGAGTGCCGAGTGCGAAAAGAGCGGTGTGATCCGGAGCGGTACCGAGCCGAGAAACGACGCCGGTCGGTGAGCGGTCTCAGTTCGCTTCGTCGTCGGTCGCGTCGTCCGCGGCCTCAGTTTCGGCGTCGTCGTCAGCGTTGGTGTCGCCAGCGTCGGCCTCGTCAGTCGTTTCCTCCTCGGACGCGGCCGACTCGTCCGCCGCGTCGCGTTCGTCGGCCTCGCCCTCGACGGCGGCGGTCGAGGTCCCGGCGTCGAGTTCCGCCTCGCCGTGTTCGGTCTCCTCGAGCGGTTCCGCGCCCCGAACGCCGGCCTGCCCGGGCAGGTAGACCTCGCCGCGCAGTTCGGCCCCGGCGACCGCCTTCCCGGCGAAGTACGTCAGAATCGCCAGCAGCACGAACGGGACGGCCAACAGCCCGAACTGGATCGACGACGCGAGCGGGTCGATGCCGAACGGCGAGAACACCGCAAACGCGACCACGAAGAACGCCATGATGAACAGCGGGACGACGTTGACTGTGAGGTCGAGTAGGGTGTCCCGGTCGAAGATCTTGTTCGCCATACCTGCCCGTTCCGGCGGAGAATCAAATAGGTTGTTGGTTTCCCGCCGCGAAGCGGGCGGCCGTCAGTACTCGGGCGCTTCGGTCGGCGAGAACAGCGTCCCGGCGATCCCGGCGGCGGCGAGGATCGCGGCCGCGGCGGCGATGGCGATGCCACGGTCGGGGAGGTCGATGGCGGTGAACACGAACGCCGCGCCGAGAGCGGCGAGCGGGACCGCGACGCCGAACAGGCCGCGCCACGGCGTCTTCGCGTACCCCGACTCGAAGGCCATCCCCGCGGCGCTGCCCCCGAACAGGAGCAGTCCGCCGACCGACAGCGGGAACAGCCCGAAGATGATCCCGAGCTCCGCGATCGGGATCCCGAGTGCGACGAACACCGGCCACGGGCTCGCCATCCGATACTGGTCAGAGAGTCCCGGTTCTGCGTCCATTACCGGCCGTAGGTACTCAGAGGTACAAAGGGCTTCGATTCCGTGACTCCGGTGTCGGGTCGAGGCGCTGACCGCGTCGCCGCGCGCTCGGAAAGAACACCTTTTTCGACGCAGATAGCCGAACGGGTATACGATGGGACTGGAGGAAGAGATCGAGGAAATCCGCGAGGAGATCGCCGAGACGCCGTACAACAAGTCGACGGAGGCGCACATCGGCCGATTGAAGGCGAAGCTCGCGGAGAAGAAAGAGAAACTCGAGAACCAGTCCGGCAGCGGCGGCGGCCACGGCTACGCGGTCGAGAAGACCGGCGACGCGACCGTCGCGCTGGTCGGCTTCCCCAGCGTGGGCAAGTCGACGCTGATCAACGCGCTCACCAACGCCGACAGCGAGGTCGGCGAGTACGAGTTCACGACCCTCGACGTCAACCCCGGGATGTTGCAGTACAACGGGGCGAACATCCAGATCCTCGACGTTCCGGGGCTCATCGAGGGGGCCGCGGGCGCCGCGGGGGCGGCAAGGAGGTCCTCTCGGTCGTCCGGACGGCGGACCTGGTCGTCTTTCTGCTCTCGGTCTTCGAGATCAAGCGCTACGAGCGGCTGCAGGAGGAACTGTACGACAACAAGATCCGCCTCGATACGTCCCCGCCGAGCGTGACCATCTCCAAGCGCGGCAAGGGCGGCATTCACGTGACGACGGCCGACGGCGTCGACCTCGACGACGACACGATCGCGGAGGTGCTCCGCGAGCACGGCTACGTCAACGCCGACGTGACCGTTCGCGGGGAGGTCTCCATCGACGAACTCATCGACGCCATCATGGACAACCGCGTCTACCTGCCGTCGATCGTCGCCGTCAACAAGGCGGACCTGATCGACCGCGACTACCTGCCGACCGTCGAGGAGAACCTCCGGGAGGTCGGCGTCGATCCCGAGGAGGCGGTCTTCATCAGTGCCGAGGCGGAGAAGGGACTGGACGCGCTCAAAGAGAAGCTCTGGGACGCGCTCGGGCTCATCCGCGTGTACATGGACAAACCGGGGCGCGGCGTCGACTACGAGGAACCGCTGGTACTGATGGAGGGTAAGAACACCGTCGACGACGCGCTCAGAAAGCTCGGCGGGACGCTCGACGAGCGGTTTCGCTTCGCCCGCGTGACCGGCCCGAGCGCGAAGCACGACGAACAGCAGGTCGGCCGCGACCACGAGTTGCAGGACGAGGACATCCTGCGCGTCGTCGCCAGGAAGTGATTCGATCCCTCGCGTCGCTCTCATCGACCGTGTCTGTTCCGCCGCCCGAGTCGCTTCGGGGTCGCGCTCGAACGCGCGGACCGTCCTGCTCCTGCTCGCGCTCGCCGCGGTGCCGTGGTCGATCCAGTCGTTCGGCGGCCGCGACGTCACGTTCCTGTTCGCGTGGGGACTGCTGAACACGGATCCACTGTCGGTGACGACGATCTATCGATTTCTGTTCGTGTACACGCGCGGGCTCCCCGAGTACATCCTCGCGTGGCCGCTCTCGGTGGTCGCGTACGGGCTCGCGCTCGCGAGCGCGGTCGCGGGCTGGCTGGGTTCGCGGGAGGACCCGCGCGTCACCGCGGGGCTGCTCGTCGTCGCCGCGGCGTTGCAGGCGCGGCTCGCGTGGGGCTTCTCCGTGCAACCGACGCGGACCGCGTGGCCGCTCGGAACCGTCGCGTTGCTCGCGGCGGCGTGGTGGTGCTACTGGCCGGCCCTCGGCGGGGGCGACGACGATCGCGAGTGACGGCGCGCCGCGTGTTTCGACCGACGCGAGTGACCACAGTCCGGCATCCTTTTTCCGCCCGCGGTCGTTGGCCCGCGTATGTCCGGAGTACTCGATCACACGATGATCCGCGTCGAAGACCTCGAGGCGTCGCTCGAATGGTACACGACGCACCTGAACTACGAGGAGAAGGGTCGCTGGGAGGCCGACACCTTCACCAACGTCTACCTCGGCCCCGAGGAGATGCACGAGGAGGGCGCGATGCTCGAACTCACGTACAACCACGACGACCGGACCTACGAGATGGGCGACGCGTGGGGCCATATCGCCGTGCGCGTCCCCGAGGGCGAACTCGAGGAGCACTACGAACAGCTGATGAACGAGGGCGTCGAGGACTACCGCGACCCCGAGTCCTGCGGCGGCCGCTACGCGTTCGTGAAAGACCCCGACGGCCACGAGGTCGAGATCGTCCAGCGCGACGCCGACCTCCCCACCTGGAGTCTCGACCACACGATGATCCGCGTCGAGGACGCCGACGAGGCGATCGGCTTCTGGACGCGGAAGTTCGAGTACGAGCACGACGGCCGCTGGGAGTCCGACACCTTCGCGAACTACTTCATGAAGCCCGAAGGGGCCTCCGACGCCGCGATGACCGTCGAACTCACGTACAACTACGACGGCCGCTCGTACACGATGGGCGACGCGTGGGGTCACCTCTGCGTCCGCGCCGACGACCTCCACGACTACTGGGAGACGCTGATGGAGCGCGAGGCCGAGGACTACCGCGATCCCGCCTCCTGTGACGACCGCTACGCGTTCACGACGGACCCCGACGGCCACGAGATCGAGATTCTGGAGCCCTAGCGCAACGCGGCCAACGGGTCGCCGCCGCGGCCGACGCGACTCCCCGTCGGTGTGGCGATCCGCCCACACAGAACGACAAGGGATTTATCCGTCAACTCCGTTCTCGCACCTATGCCCGGACTGCTCTCCGACGCGCTCGCGTGGGTCGTCATCCTGACGTTCGCCGTCGGGGTGCTCTCTGCGAAGCGGAACGAGCGGTTCGCACGCTACGTGACGGTCGCCGCGTGGGTCGGTTTCGCGGTCTTCTGGCTGCAGTTGGTCCCGCACTTCGCGTTCGTCCACAAGAGCTACGTCGAGGGGCTGCTCTCGATCGTCGCCGTCCCGGCGTCGCTGTACACCGGCTACCTGCTGTGGGGCGGTCGCGACTCGCTGTTCGTGCTCTCGCGGGCCGTCGCGGCGATGGGGATCATCTACCTGCCGTTCGAGACGATCCCGGCGTTCGCGCTCTTCGGGCTCACGATCCCCGCCCCGCGCGGCGTGCTGATGGAGGTCGTCGCCGCCCAGACGGAGTTCCTCGTGAACGCGCTCGGCTACCACCCCGAGATGATCCACAGCGAGGAGGGCTTCTACAACACCTTCGTCTTCTGGGACGGCGACCACCGGCTGACCGTGGAGGTCGTGCTCGCGTGTACCGGACTCGGGAGCATCGCCATCTTCGCGGGACTCATCGCCGCCGTCGAGGCTCCGATCGGGCGGAAGCTCCGCGGGCTCGCGGTCGCGGTGCCGATCATCTACGGACTGAACCTGCTACGGACGACGTTCATCACGATCGCCTTTGGAAAGCAGTACATGCAGTGGTTCGTCGACGAGATCCTCTTCCTGTTCGGCTCCTCGGACCCCTACATGGTCTCGTTCTTCATCTCCGATCGGATCATCAGCCAGATGCTGGCGGTGGTCGTCCTCATCGGGATCACCTACCTCGTCGTCCGCGAACTGCCCGAACTGCTGACGATCATCGAGGACGTGCTCTTTCTCGTGACCGGCGACGAGTACGATCTCGCGTCGGACCTCGGACTCGATCGGCCGAGAGCGTAGATCCGTCGTCGAGCGCGCGGGTCGGCGGCGAAAATCAGGCTTCGGTCTCTGCGAGCACGTCCTCGGGCGCGCCACCGAGCGTCGCGAGCGCGTCGCGTTCGACGTGGTGGAGGTCCCCGGGAATCACGAGCAGGTGCAGCGGGTCGCCGAAGTCGCGCTCGGCCAACGCGGAGAGGCGGTCGGCGGCGACGAGCGGGTCCGGACTGCCCGCGCGCGCGACGACGACGCCGAGGACGTCCGCCCAGCCGTCGGCGAGCATCTCGCTCGCGACGTCGGCGGTCATATACTCGTCGCGGTCGGCTTTGATGTCCAGGTAAACGGCGGTGTGGAGGCCGCGCTCGCGGTTCGCCTCGATGGAGTCGACGACGCTCTGCGGGACGCCGTCGGCCCCGTGAGCGTACGGGAACGGGAGCGTGACGGCCTTCCCGAAGCGATAGTTCTGGAGCCCGGTGAGGCCGCTGGCGGCCGTCTGTGCGGTGACGCCGTGGACGACGCGGGTGTCGATACCGCGCTCGATCGCGCGGAGGCGCAGGTCGACGTGCGTCGTCGAGATCATCGTGTCGCCCGCGGTGAGGAAGGCGACGTGTTCGTCCTCGGCGGCGTCGAGGATCTCCCCGGGGCGCTGTTCGACGCCCGCGCGGTCGCGGACCTCGATGTCGACGTCGTGCGCCTCCGAGAGGTCGTCGACGGTCGCGCCGACGAGGTGGCTGGTGTAGAGCTCCGCGAACGCGCGGTCGGCGTCGGCGAGCGCCTCCCGTCCCTCGACGGTGATCGAGCGCTCGTCGTACAGGCCGAGGCCGATGAACGTGAGCATAGCCGAGGTGGGTCGCGAACGCCTATAAGCGGCGTGAAAGCGCGTCGGTCGACTATCCCACTCTCGCTATGCGTCGTCGTCGTACAGGCCGAGATCGTCCGCGACGGCGTCGGCGAGGGCGTCGGCGAGGACCGGGTCGACCTGCGCGATCTCCTCGCCGTCGTGCCGGTGCTCGTTGTGGCGGTCGATCGACTCGCGAAGCTCCGAGAGCGGGACCCGCGAGGTCGTCTCGCAGGCCTCGCAGACGATCGGGACCGTGGGTTCGTCGTCGGACTCCTCTGCGGACATACGCGACACTCACGCGACAGGTGTGAAAACTGGTCCGGTTTCCGCGGCGGCGCCGCGGGCGCTTTCGGCGGCGTCAGTTCGAGCGCGTCCGCGGGGTCGGCGTCGCGCTCACCGGGACGTTCGACGCCACCACCACTGCGAGGGCGGCGCGAGCGCCAGCAGCCACGCGCCGAACATCACGACGCCGCCGAGTTCGGGCAGCGCGAAGCCGTCGCCGGGGCGGACCCCGTACGACCAGAGCGTCCATCCGACGACGTGAGCAGCCGCGAGCACGAGGCTCGCGCGACCGGTCGCAGACGCGCGCCGCCGCCAGCCGTCGCACGTCACCGTCGCCGTCGCGAGCAGGAAGAACGCGATCGCGACCGGAAAGTGCGGATCCGTCCCGGCGGGAAAGACGCCGACGAGGCCCATCGCGAGGACCGAGAGCGCGTAGCCGATGGCGAGGGCAGACGAATGCGGGCGGAGCGCGAGCGCGTACGCGAGCCCGATCGCGGCACCGACGACGAGGCCGCCGTTGAACAGCAGCGCGACGAGCGGGTCGGCGGCGACGCCGAGATCCGAGAGGGCGCTGTCCGTCCACGTGAAAGCCGGTGAGAGAAGCGTCGCCGTCAGAATGGCCGAACTCGTGAAGATCGCTCCGACCGGGCCGGCGAGGCGCGCGGCGGGCGAGGTGGTGTCTCCGGCAGTCATCGAATCATCGCGAGAAACGGAATCGGTTCGCCGCGGTTACGCGCCGACTTCCGCGCCGACGTAGAGCACGACGACGAGGAACACCCAGACGACATCGACGAAGTGCCAGTACATCGAGGCGGTGCTGACGGAGACGTGCCGTTCGGCCGAGTACTGCCCCATCAGCGCCCGGACGAAGACGATGCCGAGGAGCACCGCACCGAGGCTGACGTGCAGGCCGTGCAGGCCGGTGAGACCGAAGAACGCCGAGGCGAAGAAGCCCGACGTGAGCGTGAAGTCGTAGTGGACGATGAACTCGTAGTACTCCAGGACCTGCCCGCCGATGAAGATGACGCCCAGCAGAAGCGTCACGGCGAGACCGCCGAGGAACTTCTTGCGGTCGTCGTTGCGGATGCCGACGTGCGCGTAGTGCAGCGTGACCGAGGAGAGGATCAGGATGAGCGTGTTCCCGATGACGAGCGACGTCGTCAGGTCCGGCACGCCGGTCAGCATCGATCCCCACTCGCCCGCGCGGATGTAGAAGTAATATCCGAACAGCGCGCCGAACGTCGCGAGTTCTGAGCCGAGGAACGCGAGCATACCCCAGCGGAGCTTGTTCGCGCCCTTCGCGTCGGCGTCGCGCTCCCAGTACTTGACTACGAAGGCGTGATACACCCATCCGTACAGTCCGACGAGGAAGATTCCGACGGTGGCAACGAGCGCTGCCGGTCCGGCGATCGGGCTGACGATCGCGCTTTCGCCGCGGCCGAGGATGTACAGCGCGGCGGCGACGTAGACGCCCGCCGCCCCGAGGGCGGTGACGAACGGCCACCAACTCGCCTCACCGAACCCACGGGGCCAATCCTCCACCGCGGGGAGGTGGTGTCCGTGGTCGTCGTGTGCTTCTTCGGTACCCATAGGCGTGCCTTTCGATCCGACGACTAAAAAGCCTCCCAAAAGACGCGGGGTGATATCGCGTCGGCGCCGAGCCGGACCGGCGTTTGCGGTGTCGACGTCGCCGCGCCGCCGGCGGTGAGATCCCTCAGTTCGCGTTCGACAGCGACGCGTGATACGGTCCCGCCGCGATGTCGCGGCGCAGTTCCTCGAGCGAGTCGCGACTCTCCCCGGAGCGCATCTCGGAGACGACCGCGAACACTTCCTGCCGGGAGATCTTCACGCCCGTCGAGGAGAGAGCGTCCTCCGGACGCGAGAGCAGTTCACGCAGGGTCCCGACCGCTAGCAGGAACGGGATCGCCCACGCTTCGAGCGTGTTGCCGTCCCGCAGCGGGACCGTTTCGAGGTACGTCTGCGCGTCGTCGAGGAACGATTCCGCGAACTCGGCGGTACGGCGCACGACCGAGGCGGCCTCCTCCTCGTGGGCGTCGTCGATGACCTCCTCCTGCGGGACGCCAGCGCTCTGGAGCCACTCCGCGGGGAGGTAGACGTTGTCCTCGGCGGTGTAGTCGTCGTAGACGTCCTTCGAGATGTTGACGAGTTGGAGGAGCAGGCCGAACTCCTCGGCGGTGTCGTACAGCCGTCGGCGGCGGTCGGCCGCGAGGTCGTGTCGCGTCACGAGGTTCGTGATGAGGTTGCCGACGGTGCCGGCCGCGTAGTAGCAGTACTCCTCTAACTCGCTGCGGGTCTTGATCCGGAGGCCGCCGTCGTCTTCGTATCGCTCGACGAACTCGGCCATCCCCTGGACGAGTTCTCTGGCCGGCGGGACGATGGCCTGCTGGACGTCTTCGGGGAGGCTCCCGAAGGTCCGGAGCACTCTGGGAGAGTCACGGACGACTTCCCAGTCGGCGGTCATCTCTTCCTCGGGGAGGTACGGTTCGACCTCGGCGACGAAGGCCGCCGCGTCCGTCTCGTCGTCGGGGTCGAGAACCGCGTCGTACGTTCTGAGGAGGTCGGCCTGTGCTGCGGGGGGAATGTGCGAGGCGTCTTCGACGGTGTCTGCGATCCGGCAGACGAGATACCCGAGACAGATGTACGAGGACATCGGTTCGTCGAGCACGTCCACCGTGAGCGCGAAGGTGCGGGAGACCCCTTGGACCGACTCGTGACACCACTCGAGGTCGGCTTGGTCGACTCGGGGGCGTTCATCCTGCTGAGACATTCGGAGTGTCCACCCCTACGAAGGGCGGGATAAAAAGCTTCGTGGGCCGGCGGTGTCGTCGCCGTTCGGCTCACTGAACCGGATAGCGAGGCCGTGGGGCTGTTTCGGACGGGATCGGACGCAGCACCGAAACAGCGTCGAAACAACGATTGGGGCGCTGTCCTTCTCGGCGACGACTCCGCGCTGCCGACGCTCACCTCGACTCCGCATACTCGCGGATCACCGCGGCCTCGGCTTTCCGGATCAGTTCGCCGGCCGTGCTGGTCGAGCACCCCAAGCGCGCGGCCACATCTGTGACCGTCCCGTCGCGAGGGATTTCGTAGTATCCGACGGCGACGGCCGTCTCCAACGCATCCCGTTGCCGGTCGGTGAGTCGTGATGGCGAGTCTCGCCGCTCGAACTCGTGGACGCGTTCGATCGTGAGCCCGATGTGATCAGACAGTTCCCCGTGAAACGAACTGAGCTCCGACGCTTCGCCGACCGCCTCGAACCGGACGGCTCCGGTGTCGCGAAACACGACCGGGGGGAGAAAGATGACCCGCGCGTCGGCGATAGCGTCGAGCAACACCGGCGCGAACTCGAACGCGTTCTGCCTGAGGAACGCGTACGTTCCGTCGGTCTCCGCGACCAGTGTCCGCACGACGAGGGACTCGATCGCGTCGATCGCTGTCGCTGTCGCGTCCGCGCACCCGTCGCACCAAAACAGGGTCGTCGCGTCCGCCGTGGGACTCCACATCAGTAACTCCGCACGGGTGATCGGCCCGTGGTCGATGATCTGCTGGTGGAGGGGATGGACGAACTCGTCGGGGTACCTCGCGGAGAACTGGACGCGTTTCATTCCGTCGGTGAACGGGGTTCTGTCGACTGACATATCAACCCTCGTGTTCCGCTCACCCGCGCGTCGGTCGATGCGCTGTGATTGTCGGGAGCGTCCCGACGGCGGGGAACGGTCCCGACTCGTGAAATCCCGCCGTTGCTGTCATCGGTAGTCCTCCAAGATCTGTGGCACGGCGTCGAGAAGCGTCTGGAGGTGGTCCGCGCCGTCGAGCACCCGGAGGTGGGCGGTCGGCAGTATCGATTCGAGCCGCCGGACGGCCGCAATCGGAACGTTGGTATCGGCGGTCCCGTGCCACAGACGGACCTCTGTCTCGATCTCTCCGAAATCGACATCCCACTCGCTCATCGTGTGACGGAATTCGGTTACAGCACCGCTGCGGTACCGGGCAAACGCTTCGAGGAAGTCCTCGCGCACGACCGCGGCCGCTTGCTCGGGGACCGTTTCGCTCGCGTCGCCGGCGGTGTACTGGGAGGTGACGAACGACGGGTCGCGCCGCCGTGCGAGCCACGCTTGGGCGCGAAACGCCCCACGGAGCAGCCGCGGAGTCGTCGTCGCCATCCCGCCAGCAAGTCGCTGTACGACGGGTCGGTCGCCGGTTACCCGTGGCGGGGTTGCCCCGGCAACGATGTCCAGTCGGTCGATCCGCCCGGGCAGCGCGGCCGCGCTCGCGAGGGCGTACGGGGCACCCCCCGAGAACGCGACCACGCTCGCGGTGTCGACACCGACATCGTCAACGACGGCAGCGACGAACCGGTCCGCGTCCCCCACCGACCGCCCCGGCCGCGGTGTGGATCGACCGTAGCCGGGCCGGTCAACCGCGAGAAGGCGAACGCCGTTCGATCGCGCCACGGCATCGAACAATGTTCCGAGTCGCCGCGACCCCGGCGTGCCGTGCAAGAAGAGTACCGGCGTCCCGTCCGCCGCGCCGTACGTCGTGTACGCAAGCGTCTGCGATCCCGACAGCGAAACGGTCGCTGTTCGCCCACTGTCTCGTGTCACCGGCCTACGCGACGGTTCAGCGCGTTGCATTGTCATTACTTCGAGAAAGGCCCGCTATCCGTGATGGATTGGTGCCGTATCAGTCCGGGGGTTTTTATTGAACTGCGTTTTCGGAGCCGTTTGATCGGTCGACACGCGAGGGGATCGCGAACCGACACGCCAGGAGGTCGCGAACCGAAGGTTGAGTATGACGCTGGGATACCGTTTCGTATGGCCGATCGAACCCCGCTCGCGCTCGGACGTGCCCTCCGCTATGTCGTCGCTACCGCCGGATTGGCAGGTGTCATCGGATTCTTCCGAGAAGGATCGATCAGCGGGGCGTTGGTACTCGGCGTTGCGGTCGGGATCGGCGTCGCCGCGGGACTCGTGTTCTTCGAGCTCATCTCTCGGAGTTGAAGACAGCCGCTGGAACCCACAGTACAATGTGGTAACGAGTCGGCTGCGCTGTCCGACCGCTGTGACGGGCCCATCGTTCGAGCCGTTGCGACGGATCCGCCCTCCGAGCTTATCTCTCGTGGGCGGTCGCGAGCACCCACCCGATAGTGACCTGCCGCCAAATCAGTCGACCGCCGATGGCGACCGCCGTCAATCCCACGAGAGCGAGGCCGACAGCGTCCCAACGGGTCACCGCGAGGGCACAGCCGAGCGTCTCGTTGAGACAGCCACGAGTGAACAGCGTTCGGCGAACGATCCCGTCGTATGCTAAACCAGCCCCGAGCGCCGCGAGAGCCACGCCAGCGGGCACCCGCCGAACGATGTCGAGGTCGGACGGCGGCTCGGCGAGAATCGATTCTCGGCTCCCGGGTCGGGGGGCGGCCCGAAGAGACACCGCGGCAGCACCGAGCATCGCGAACGCTGCCGGAGCGAGGAGCGCGCCGATCGACCACATCCCGATGACGCTCAGCCCCGAAAGCAGGAGTGCCGCCACCCACAGGAGCGCCCGCCGACGTGTCCACGCACCGATCGCTCCGATTCCGGCGAGGATCACGGCGAAAACGACCCACGCAGTGAAGAACGCGTCCGCCAGTGGATGCGGAAACAAGAGGGCGACAGCGGCCAGACTGGCCAGCGCGACGGCGAGGCCGCTGAGGATTTTGGTGCTTGCCACAGCGTCTGGAAGTCGATTGGAGGAGGGCATCGTTTGGATTTCACGTCGGAACACGATAAACTCGGTTCCCGACCGATGTGCGCTTATGAGTCGGTTCGGCGGCTGTCAGCGACGAGTCGCTGATACGCTCGAAGGAAAGACTCCCTGTCGGTTTCTCCGGCGTTCGCACGGATGAGTGTCTCTTCGAGCCCGGTTCGCGGTTGATGGCAGCACTCTCGATGACACGGTTTACACAGGTACTCGAACGTTTTCCCGTCGCGGTCCCAGCGGTCGCCGTACTTGTCGTACTCGCGAGCGTCAGCTCGCTCGACCGTTTCGCCGCATACGACGCAGACGACCTCCTCGTCGGACGCTTGGCGGAACGAACGAATCGGCGTCATCGTCACCGATCGACCTCCCCCATAATCGTGTCGAGGCTGCCGATGGTGGCGACGAGGTCGGCGATGAACTCCCCTTCGGCCATCTCGGGGAGCGCCGCCAAGTTCGAGAACGACGGTCCACGGATTTTGAACCGCGCGGGGGTGTCCGTGCCGTCCGCACGAATGTAAATCCCGAGTTCGCCCTTCGCCGCCTCGACGGCTGTGTAAATCTCGGTGTCGGGGTCCGGCTTGATCGTTCGCGGGACGTTCGCCTGCACTGTCCGATCGGCCGCCGGCCACTCCGCGAGCAGATCGACACACTGCTCGATGATCTTCGCGGATTCGGCGAGTTCGTAGAGTCTGACGAGCACGCGAGCGAAGTTGTCGCAGCCGTCCCGCGTGACGACGTCCCAGTCGAGTTCGTCGTAGTACCCGTACGGGTCGTCGCGCCGGAGGTCGTAATCGACTCCCGACCCGCGGGCGACCGGCCCCGTACAACCGTACGACTTGGCGGCGGCGGGATCGAGCACGCCGGTATCGACCGTCCGCATCTGGAACACCTCGTTGGTGATGAGGAGGTCCTGATACTCCTCGATGCGCTCCGGAACGGTCTCCACGAACTCGCGGACCGCTTCGAGGAACTCCCCGCGCGGTTCGGGGAGGTCCCACGCGACGCCGCCCAACCGGAAGTAGTTGAACATCAATCGCTGCCCCGTGAGGTCCTCTAAGAGCGTCTGCACCCGCTCTCTGTCCTTGATCGCGTACATAAACGACGCGGTGAACTCACCGATGACGTCCAGCGCGTACGTCCCGACGGCGAGGTAGTGAGCGAGCATCCGCGAGAGCTCCGCCGACATCGTCCGAACGATTTTCGCGTACTCCGGGACGTCGATCTCGGCGAGCGTCTCCGCCGTCCGGGCGTACGCCCACTCGTTCAGCAGACCCGCACCGCTCCAGTCCCACCGATCGGGGTACGGCATAATCTGATGCCGGTACGTTCCCCGCTGACACATCTGCTCCTCACATCGGTGAATGTAGCCGATGTCCGGCTCTACGTCGACCACGGTTTCGCCGTCGAGCACGGCCTCCACGTGAAGCACGCCGTGGGTAGAGGGGTGGTGCGGGCCGATGTTCAGGAACATCGTGTCCGACGCCGCACCCGACTCTCGATGGTCCTCATCGAGCGGGTTGGCGTGTTCCTCCAGCGGGACGATCTGTGGGCGGTCTTGATCGTACTGCTGTCCCAGCGGGTGGCCCTGCCACGTTTCAGGAAGGAGAATCCGTCGCAAATCTGGATGGTCGTCGTACGCGATTCCGACCAAGTCGTAGGCCTCGCGTTCGTGCCAATCAGCGGTCTGAAACACCGGTGCAGCGCTTTCACTCGTCGGCTCTTCGCTCGGTGTCGGGACCACGACTGAGAGTTCCTGAGTCGGATCGCGATATTTCTTCAGGTGATAGATCGTTTCGTACCGGTCTGGGTACTCCTGTGCGGTGACACAGGAAAGGTGGTCGAAGCCGGCTTCGGTCTTGAGAATGCGGAGAACCTCCTGCACTGCATCCGGACGGATCACGACCCCGTCGGCGTTGACGTGATCTTCGCGGGCGAGCACACGGTCTCCGAGAAGTGCCGCAATCTCGTCGTACTCGACGCGGTCCGAAGTGCGATCCGCCATCTTTCCTGATCGCGTTGGATCCGTCAGACTCATCCCACTCACCACCCGGTACCAACTTCGGTCGAACGCGTCTTATGCGCCGTAAATCCTACGTTCATCACGTCTGACGGTAATCAATTCAGTAGGAAAATCATTTAGCCGGACACACTCGCGTCGTTTAATAGGGTCAGCCGATCGAGAGATGAAGTACCTCCAACTCACTGTTCGCGAACCGCCCGCATCTCGGAACCCGATGCACGAGTTTCTGATCGAGAGCGACGACGCGTCGCTGGCGCAGTTGTGGAACTGGTCGACGACGCCCGACGAGATCGACGTGGTCCTGTTCCGCGTCGTCGGTGACAGGGAAGCGTACACCGCTGCGCTCGACGAGGCGGCGTTCGTCGTCGACTACGCGACCGCCCGCCTGGACGACGAATCGTTTTACGCGTACGTCGAGCACGCGACCCGCGAGGAAGACGCCGCGTTTCGCGAACCGTTCCTCCACCGTCGCGTCCTCACGATTCCGCCGATCGAATTCACGGACGACGGGGAAACGAGAATGGACATCATCGGCCGGCCAGCGGACGCGCAAGCGGTCGTCGACGAATTCCCCGCCGAGTTCGACGTGCGCGTCGAACAGATCAGCACGTACGAACAGGGGTTGGACGTCTCCGCGTCACTACTGACCGAGCGACAACGCGAAGCCGTGGCCGTCGCCGTCGACCTCGGGTACTACGACGTTCCGCGAACTGCGACCGTTGCAGACGTCGCCGCCGAGTTGGGGTGCGCCTCCAGTACGGCGTCCAGCCACTTGCAGAAAGCACACGCCCAGTTCGCGCACAAAATCGCCGGTCAGCCTCTCTGAGGGGAGGGTTACGCCCCGGTGTATCAGCGAGGCCGACAGGCCGCATCGCCGTCGGTCAGCGGTCGCCGAGCAGGATCACTACAAAAACCCATCGCCGGACTGTGCCCAGCCGCAGTCGATGCAGTAGTTATACCGATTCGGCCGTCCGTAGTCGAGGTGCAGGATGTCCCCCGACGCAGAACGGTCCTCCACCGACACGACTCGCCGTCAACTCCTCGCTGCGGGCGGTACCGCACTCGCAACATCGCTCGCTGTCTCGACTGCTGGCTGTGTATCCGGCCTCCCACCCCTCGGTGACGGCCAGCGCTATGGGCGTCTCAGCGTCCCATCCGCAAGCGACCCCACGTACCGGAAGTGTCTCCCGGCGCCATCGGCTGTCGAGCAGGCCGTCGAGGACTATCACTTCGTCACGATGAATTCGACGGAACCACGGCCGGGAGCCCCCGAAAAGTTCGTCGCCGGACGGGCACACCTCAAAGCGAGCCTCGACTACTTCGGCATCGGCTTCGCGAACTACGATCGACTCGTCAGCGGGAACTTCGGGACTGTCATCGAGGCCACGTTCCCTCGCCCGAAGGTCGTCCAGACCATCGAGAACAGTGGCTACGAGAACACGGATGCGTATCGGGGCTACACGACGTTCGCCCGCTCAGACGTCCCACGCCGCGTCGCCGTCGGCGACGACGTCGTCGTGTGGACGAGCGCATATCATCACGAATCGCCGAATCTGGAGGCGCTCGTCGACGCGAGAACAGGCTCACGCGCCCGATATCACGAGGAAACCCCCGAGTTCAACGCGCTCACGACGGCTGCGGGCGGTAATCCGTACCTCGGCGTCAACACGGAAATCCAAGATCCGACGGGCCGACCGGTGATGATGGCCGATGCCTTTCGGTTCGACGACGACATCGCCTATCAGGTCGTGCAGTACTACTACCGGCAGGCCGATCGAGTCCCGACGAGAGACGCACTCGAACGAGCGCTGAAAGACCACGACTACCGGTTCATCGACGGTGCCGAGGCGTTCGATGTGGAACTCGATGATCGACTTGCGACGGTCGAGACGCGAGTCCCGGTGACCGGAGCGAGCGAGACCCCGTCCGAGTATGTACTCCCACAGGTGACTTGGGGTGCCAGCTACGACGCAGACAACGAACGCGTCACGCTCAAACATCACGCCGGCGAGTCTGTCCCCGCTGAACGCCTCTTCTACGACATCGATCGCCCGTCTGCTCCCGGGAAAATCGACAAACGACCGCTCTGGAGCGGGACAGAGACCGTCGAATCGGGGATGGAAGCCACGATCGATCTGAGCGATGACCCGGGAGCGACGGGCGCGAGTCTCGTGTACTCGGCCGAGGATGTCGCCTTTCACAGCCTCTTCGGCTTCCAATTTCGGGGTGCGGTCGATGACTGAGACAGCCGTCCGCTCGGTGCTCCTGAATCGCCGGCGCCCTCGCCGCACTGCTTTCGACTCACATCCCCACAAACTATGCACAAGGCAGATGACAGGTGAGCGAGAGATGGCCGACGCCGATCTCGAGACCATCGTCTCGCTCCTCGACGACCACCACACCCGATCGATTCTGGTCGCCACGAGCGAGACGCCTCGCTCGGCCAACGAACTCAGTGATCGCTGTGGCGTCTCCACGTCGTCGATCTACCGACGTCTGGACCGATTGACCGACGCCGAGTTGGTAACCGAACGCACGCGCCCGCGGTCCGACGGCCACCACGAAACGGTGTACGTTTCCAGACTGGACCGATTCGAGCTCACGATTCGCGATGGCGACCTGTCGTGGGAGATTGACCGTCGTAGCGACGACATCGCGGACCAACTGACTCGGCTGTGGGGGAAGCTCTGATGTCGGGAGTCGGATTCGGATCCCCCGTCGGCTTGCTTGCGGGCCTCGCAGCGACGGTGTCTGCCGTCATCGGGCTCTACATCGGCTATCAAGCGTATCGTGGCCTTCGGCGAAACGACGAACAGTCGATGCGCTGGCTCTCCGTCGGGATGATCCTCCTCTTCGGGGTGACGTATGTGCTCGCGGTCGCCGGGCAGGGGCTACTCGCGTTTCGCATCGTTCCGATCCACTTCCAGAATATATTCCGCCTGTTCGTGCGAGTGACGCAGGTCGTCGGGTTGGCGTGTATCGCGTACTCGCTGCGTCTCGCGACGAACCGGTGACAAATCGCGTCGCCCGTCCGCCGTCGGCTGTCCCCCTCTGACACTCCCCCTCAGTCGTCCTGTATCCGACCATCGACCCGCGCGGTGAGCCACGCGTGGTGCGATTCGACGCCGTCGACGCCCGCCTCGGTGAGCCGATAGACGTCGTGGATCCCCTCGGTCTCGCAGGCGAGGAGTCCGCGGTCGACGAGCGCGTCGAGGCTCCCGTAGAACGACTGGGGATCGATACGTACCTCGTAGTGCCGTTCGAGCGCCGTCTTGAGCTTCTGCCCGCGGAGCGAGCCCGCCTCGTAGAGCAGCGCGCACAAGTCCCGCCGTCGACCGCTCTGGAGCCACTGCGACATCGGTCACAGATTCGAGCGGACGCCCACGTTCCTTTCGCTTCGTCCCTGGCGACTGTCGCGACGGCGACCGTCACGAATCGGTAGTTTCGACTGTCGGGACTGCCAACTCGGCGTATGAGTGACCACGAGGCGACCGCGAACGGGATCACCGCGCGGTACAGCGAGACCGACACCGAGCGACTGCTCACCTTCGAGGCGGACGGAAAGCGCGCGGCCATCGCGCAGAACGTCGACGGTTACGCGATGCTGAAGGTCCGACCGAGCGCCGACGGCGACGAACTCGAACGCTACTACGGGTTCGATATGGCGCTTGACCACGCCGCGGAGCTACTTGGCGTCTCCCCGCACGACCTCCCCGTCCCGGACGCCGCCGCCGATATGGGGATGTAACCCCGGGCGACGAAGTCGTCGACGGCGACGCGCTCGTCCGGCGTGCGCGCCGCTCAATCCCGTCGCCAGTAGAACCGGGGGCCGAAAAAGAGGTACGCCAGCGACAGGAACAGCAGCCCGTAGGCGAAGCCCTCGCCGATCGACCCGACGAGGCGTTCGCCCATCCGCCCGCCGAGGAGGATCGCCGCCGCCTGCACGATACCCATCACCAAGGCGTCCTGCGCGTGGAGGTCGGGGTACGTGATCGGCGCGAGCATCAGCGCGGTGAGCAGGTACAGCAGCGGGACCAACACGACCGGGCTCGTAAACCCCGCCAGCACGGACGCGCCGACGATCGTTGCCGCTAGCGTCGTCTGGACGCCCTCGGTCTCGGCGGCGTCGCTGTCGTACGCCGTGTAGAGTCCAAGTCGGGTCACCGCGGCGGCGACGAAGAGCGCCCCGCCCGCGACCGCGACCGCGCCGCGGAGATCCGCCACCCCCCACGTCTCCGCGACCGACATCGTCACCAGGAGCGCGGGAGCGACCCCGAAGGAGGCGACGTCGGCGAGGGAATCGAGATACGGGCCGACCGCGGTCCCGCCGCGACGGCGCGCCACGACGCCGTCGAGCGCGTCGGCGATGGCCGCCAACAGCAGGACTCGCGCGGCGAGCTCGACGTCGACGGTGGCGGCGACGGCGGCGACGAACCCGAGCGCGGCGTTCGAGACCGTCACCGCGTCCGCGAGGCCGACGCGACCGACGAACCGCGGCTTCATATCACGGCCGACTCGGAGGACGGGTTTACCTCTTTACATCCGGGTCGGAGATGGGGGAGCGGTCCACCCTCTCGGCGGCGACGGACCGGGCCACATTTAGCCGTCGCTCCCCGAGTCCGACGTATGACAGGGCAGCGCGCCTCGGGGGACGAGCGGCTCTCGCGTCGGCGAGTGCTCGGCGGAGCCGTCGCGGCGGTGACGGTCGGCCTCGCCGGCTGTTCGAGTTCGAGCGCCGAAGACGACTACGACGTCGGGATGACCGCCTCCGCGTTCACGCCGCCGGAGCTCACGATCGAGGTCGGCGAGACGGTCGTCTGGCGGAACACGAGTTCGCGCGGGCACACGATCACCGCCTACGACTCCGGGATCCCGGAGGACGCGGAGTTCTTCGCCACCGGCGACTACGACTCGACGGAGGCGGCCCGCGAAGCGTTCCGCTCGGAGTTCGGCGGCTCGATCGACAGCGGCGCGACGTGGTCGCACACGTTCGAGGTCCCCGGCGAGTACGAGTACTTCTGCATCCCCCACGAGCAGGGCGGGATGGTCGGAACGATCGTCGTCGAGGAGTAGTCGCAGCGGGCGCGGAGCGCCGGTCCGACCACGTGAGATCAGAGAACTGCCACGACGAGCCGGCGGCTCGTCGCTGCCGACGCGGTGAAAAAACGGGTCGTCTGCGGGTCGTCCGCGAACCGAATCAGGCGTCGTCGACCGCGACGTCTTCCTCGTCGACGTCGACGGCGGCCTCTTCTTCGGCGGCGACCTCTTCGGGTCGGGCCTCGAGCGTGAGCTTCTGGACCTCGACGCGGCGGAGCGGGTAGATCGTCTTCGCCTCGCCGTAGATCGCCGAGGAGAGCCGCCCCTCGATGACGCTGTCGATGAGCTCGTTGAAGGTCCGCTCGGCGGCGGCCTCCTCGACGAGGTCGATCATCACGCGTCGGATCGCCTTCTCTTGGCTCCGGTCGGCCTTCTTGGTCGTGAACGCGACGGGCTGGAGCTGGACGCGGTAATCGTCCGTCGTCAGCACCGTGATCGCGACGTCGACCTTCGAGGCCCCGCGGCGGACGAGGCTGCGGACGTAGTCGCGCGCGAGTTCGTGTTTGACGAACTCGGTGTACGCCGCGTCGCTCGTGACCTCGTTCACCTTGAAGGTGAGCTTCGTGTTGTTCTCGCCCTGGTCGCCGGTGATGTCGCCGAGGGTGACCTCGACGGTGCGGCCGTCGACCTTCTCGGGCTCGTCCGCGAAGGTCGAGCCGAGTTCGGTTCGGTCGAACTGTTCCGGTGCGATGAGCGTGTACCATCGCTTTCCGCGCTTCTGCTTCGAAACTGATCGTTCACTCATAGTGTGTGGTTGTCGTGTCGACGATGGCGTCGGCCACCGTCAGGTTGACCACGGTGTCGTCCACCGTGGACTGGAGCCCGCCGGTCGTCTCGCGTTCGATGCGCGTCACGAGGGCGTCGCCCTCGACGCGCATCCGCATCGAGTCGGTGTTGTCCGGGCGAAGCGCCGCCGCCACCGTCTCGGCGTCGGCGTGCGTCGTCCGCAGGCGGGCCGTTCGCGATCCGCACTCGCGGGTCGCGTCCGCTGTCGGCTGTGTGTCTGTGCCGTCGGTCATCGTACCGCCTCCCTGATCGCAGCGATGAGATCCGCTTCCGCCGCGTCGGCGTCGAACCGCGCGCTGGCCTCCGTCGCGTCGCCGGTCCAAGCCGCCCCGTCGCGCCCGAACTCGGACGCGAGGGCGCTGGCGGCCGCGGACGCGCCGGAGTCGACCGCCGAAACCGCGGCGACGCCGTCGCCAAGGGCGACGACGAGCGGCTCCGGCGAGCGGAAGTCGCGAGCGAGTCGCGCGACCGTACCCAGGCGGGCGACGACCGCGCTGTCGGACGCGCTCTCGACACCGTCGGCGACGTCGGCCCGGACGGCGAAGACGCCGTCGTAGCGGCCGGTGTGCGCCTCGTCGAGCGCCCGGTGAACCGCGGTCCCGTGCGTGCGCCACGCGTCGACGGCGGCGTCGCGGCCGCCGTGACCGAGCGCGAGCGCGACGCC
>NZ_BBJO01000006.1 GCF_000739575.1 Halobellus rufus
CCGACGACGCGCCGGCCGACGACGCGCCGGCCGACGTCGACCTCGAAGACGCCGCGGTCTCGGTGATGGCCGACCTCGACGACGGCGACGGAGCCGACCGCGAGGCCGTCGTCGCCGCCGTCGTCGAGGAGTACGGCGCGGACCCCGACGACGTCGAGGACGCGATTCAGGAGGCGCTGATGGGCGGGAAGTGCTACGAGCCCGCGGAGGGGACGCTGAAGTCGATCTGAACGTGGACCCGATCGATTCCACCGACCGATCGGGGGACGCGGCATCCGGCGGCGCGTCCGGATCGCTCGTCGAACCCGTACCCGGCGAACCGGCGGCGGTCGCCCGCCTCGACGGCGAGCGGGCGCTCGTCGTCGCCGACTACCACGCGGGGATCGAGCGCGGTCTCCGCTACGAGCGCGGCGTCGAACTCGAGAGCAACGCCGCCGTCCGGCGGGTCCGACTCCTCGGCCTGCTCGATCGCGTCGCGCCGGACCGCCTCGTCGTGCTCGGCGATCTGGGCCACCGGATCGGCGGGACGGACGGCCCGGAGGGCGACGAACTCGACGAGTTGCTGGAGGCGGTCCTCGAACGCGTGCCCGTGACGCTCGTCGCGGGCAACCACGACGGCGGCATCGCAGAGCGGTTCGAGCCCGAGTACCCGGACCGGTTCGTCGTCACCGAGCGGGACGGCGTCCGTCTGGGGCGGGTCGGGTTCGTCCACGGCCACACGTGGCCCGCTCGGGAGGTGATCGAGAGCGACGTGATCTGCGTCGGTCACGAGCACCCCGCCGTCCGCCTGGAGGACAGCGTCGGCGGCGGGCGCAAGGAGCGCGCGTGGCTCCGCGGTCCGCTGCGTCCGGAACCGTTCGCCGAGCACCTCGGGGTCGACGTGGCGGATCTCGACTGGCGCGACCCCGAACTGGTCGTCGTTCCGGCGTTCAACGACCGCTCGGGCGGCACGTGGATCAACGTCGAGGGGCAGGGATTTCTCGCGCCGTTCCTCCCGGCCGCACTCGTCGAGGAGGAGGCGGAGGCGTACCTGCTCGACGGGACGCGGCTGGGACCGTACCGGTCGGTCTGAGCGCCTCCCTTTTCGGTCTCCAGCGACAACGGTGAGGTATGCGGACCTCGAATCAGGTGATTCTGGTCGGCGTCCTGTTGTTCGTGCTCCCGATTCCGGGAACCTTCATCGGCGGCGGACTCGTCGCCGCCCTCGGCGTCGCGCTCCGGCTACTCGGGTAGCGGCACGGCACCCGCTCGCCGAGCGCCCCGGCTCTGAACGACGTCGAACGCTGTGCTTATTCCGCTCGCGCCGTTACTGCTGTCGATGCCACCCGGCGCGTCGCAGGGGATGGACGCGTTCACGGCGCTCGGAGACGAGGTGCGCGCCGCGCTCTCCGACCGCGGCTTCGAGACGCCGACGGAGCCGCAGCGCCGCGCCATCCCGCCGCTGGCGACCGGGAAGAACGCCCTCGTGATCGCGCCGACCGGAACGGGGAAGACCGAGACGGCGATGCTGCCCGTCTTCGACGCGATCGTCCGCGCCGCCGACGAGGAGCGCGAGGGACTTTCAGCGCTCTATATCACCCCGCTGCGCGCGCTCAACCGCGATATGCGCGAGCGACTGGAGTGGTGGGGCGAGACCCTCGACGTCGAGATCGACGTCCGTCACGGCGACACGACGCAGTACCAGCGGGGCAAGCAGGCCGACGACCCCCCGGACGTGCTGGTGACGACCCCCGAGACGCTGCAGGCGATGCTCACGGGCAAGAAACTCAGACGCGCGCTCTCGGACGTCCGCCACGTCGTCGTCGACGAGGTCCACGAACTCGCGTCGGCGAAGCGCGGCGCGCAGTTGACCGTCGGCCTGGAGCGACTGCGGGCGCTCGCGGGGCCGTTCCAGCGGATCGGCCTCTCGGCGACCGTCGGCTCGCCCGCGGAGGTCGGGAAGTTCCTCACCGGCGACCGGGACTTCGAGATCGTCGAGGTCGACGTCGCCAGCGACGTCTCCTTCACCGTCACGCACCCGGAGATCACGCGGGAGGACGAACTGCTCGCCGGCAAACTCGCCACCGACGACGAGATCGCGAGCCACGTCCGCGCCATCCGCGACATCGTCCACGAGCACGAGTCGACGCTCGTGTTCGTCAACACCCGGCAGACCGCCGAGGCGCTCGGTTCGCGGTTTAAGGCGCTGGACGAACCGATCGAGGTCCACCACGGCTCGCTCTCGAAGGACGTCCGCATCGACGTCGAGGACCGGTTCAAGGCCGGCGACCTCGACGCCCTCGTCTGCACGTCGTCGATGGAACTCGGCATCGACGTCGGCCGCGTCGATCACGTCGTACAGTACGGCAGTCCACGGGAGGTCGCGAGACTCCTCCAGCGGGTCGGCCGCGCGGGCCACCGCCGCGACGAGGTCTCCCGGGGGACGTTAGTGACTTCGTCGCCGGACGACACGCTGGAAGCGCTCGCGATCGCCCGGCGCGCCGAGGCTGGCGAGGTCGAACCCGCGCGGATCCACCACGCCAGCCTCGACACGGTCGCGAATCAGATCGTCGGCGTCGTGATGGACGAGGGCGAGGTGTCGGCGCGGCGGGCCTACGAACTCGTGACCGCCGCCTACCCCTTCGCCGGTCTCGACGAGGCGACCTTCCGCGAAGTCGTGCGCGAGCTCTCGAAGAACCGGCTACTCTGGCTCGACGAGGACGCCGACCGCTTGGAGAAGTCCGGCGGCACGTGGCAGTACTTCTACGCGAACCTCTCGATGATCCCCGACGAGGAAACCTACGAGGTCCACGACATCTCCTCGCGCGGGCGGATCGGAACGCTCGACGAGCGCTTCGTCGTCAACTTCGCCGAACCCGGCGCGGCGTTCGTCCAGCGCGGCGAGATGTGGCGCATCAACGACATCGACGACGAGGAGGGCCGGGTGAACGTCACGCCGATCGAGGACCCGAGCGGCGAGGTCCCCTCCTGGACCGGCTCGGAGATTCCCGTTCCCTCGGCCGTCGCCGAGGAGGTCGGAGAGATCCGCGAGGTCGCCGCCGGGCAGTTCGAGGCGGGTGCGACCCGCGAGGCCGTCGCCCGCGACCTCCGGAGCCGGTATCCGACCGACGCCGCCACGCTGGAAGCCGCGCTCGATCCGGTCGAACGGCAGGTCGAGACGGGCCACCCGATCCCGACGGCCGACCGGTTCGTCGTCGAGGGACAGGCCCGTACGGTCGTCCTAAACAGCTGCCACGGCCACCGCGTCAACGAGACGCTCGGACGACTACTCGCCGCGCTCGTCGGCCAGCGAACAGGGACCTCGGTGGGAATGGAGGTCAACCCCTATCGGATCGAACTGGAGGTCGCCGCCCGCTCGTCGGTCCGCGACGTGATCGAGGTGCTGGAGGCGACCGATCCCGCGCACGTCGAGGCGGTGCTGGAACTGGCGCTGAAGAACTCCGACGCGCTGAAGTTCACGCTCGCGCAGGTCGCCGCGAAGTTCGGCGCGCTCAAGCGGTATCAGGGCCGCGAACGCTTCGGCGCGGACCGTCTGCTCGCGGCGCTGGAAGACACGCCCGTCTACGACGAGGCCGTCCGTGAGGTGTTCCACGTCGACCTCGCGGTCGAGGCGGCGGCCGAGTTGCTCGCCGATCTGCAGGACGACGACTCGCCCGTCGCGCTCGAAACCGCGAGAGAACGCACCCCGATCGGCGTCGACGGTCGCTCGGGCGGCCGGGAACTGCTTGTCCCCGAAAACGCGGACGCGAGCGTCATCGAGGCGATCGAAGAGCGGATCCGAAACGACCGCGTGCGGCTGTTCTGCTTACACTGCTCGGACTGGGAGCACACCACGAAGGTCCGCCGCGTCCGCGAGCAACCGGAGTGCCCCGAGTGCGGCGCGACCCGGATCGCGTGTCTGAATCCCTGGGACGAGGAGACGCCCGCGGCGGTCCGCGCCGACCCCGACGAGCGCGACGACGAGGAAGAACGACTGGTCGAGCGCGCCTACCGCTCGGCGGGGCTCGTCCAGAGCCACGGCAAGCAGGCCGTGATCGCGCTCGCCGGGCGCGGGGTCGGCCCGCAGACGGCCGCGCGCATCATCGGAAAACTCCGCGAGGACGAGGCGGACTTCTATCGGGACATTCTCGAACAGGAGCGCCAGTACGCCCGGACGCAGTCGTTCTGGGACTGAGTCGCGACGTTCGGTTCACCGTCCCGCTTCCGACGGCCCGACCGCCTCCAGCGCCGTCTCGAAGTCCGCCCCGGAGACGACCACCTCGTCGGCGTGCTCGTTGGCGGTCTCGCCCTCGTACGCGCCGGCGACTCGCTCGATGGCGCGCATCGACGCGTCGCGGACGACGGCGGCGAGATCCGCGCCGGAATACCCCTGCGTCGCCGCCGCGAGTTCCTCGGGATCGACGTCGTCGGCGAGCGGCTTTTCAGCGAGATGGACGTCGAGGATCTCCCGGCGGGCGGCCTCGTCGGGCGCAGGAACCTCGACGTGGGACTCCAGCCGCCCGGGACGGAGGAGCGCCGGATCGAGCGCGCCCTTACGGTTGGTCGCCGCGAGGACGACGAGGTTCGGGTGGTCGGCCAGCCGATCGAGTTCAGTGAGAAGCTGCGAGACGACGCGCTCGCCGACGCCGGAGTCGCCGCCCGCGGCGTCGCGGTCGGTCGCGACGGCGTCGATCTCGTCGAAGAATACGATCGCCGGGGCGGCCTGTCTGGCGCGCTCGAACACCTCGCGGACGGCCTTCTCGGACTCGCCGACGTAGCGGTCGAGCAACTCGGGGCCGGCCACCTGCACGAAGTTGACGCCGCTCTCGCCGGCGATCGCCCGCGCGAGGAGCGTCTTCCCCGTTCCGGGCGGGCCGTAGAGCAGGACGCCGGTCGGCGGCTCGGTCTTCGCGGCGTCGAACAGCGGCCCGTAGGTCAGCGGCCACGTCACGGCGCGTTCGAGGGTCCGCTTGGCGTCGTCGAGTCCGCCCACGTCGTCGAACGTCGTTGTCGGCGACTCCGCGACGTACTCCCGCATCGCCGAAGGTTCGACCGCGGCCATCGCGGCCTCGACGTCGGCGCGGGTCACCTCCAACTCGGTGATCGGCGCGTCGGCGTCCGCCCGGCGGCCGCGGCGCAGCGCGATCATCGCCGCCTCCGTCGCCAGCGATTCGAGGTCCGCGCCGACGAACCCGTGCGTCCTCGCGGCGAGTCGGTCGATGTCGACGTCGTCGGCGAGCGGCATCCGCCGGGTGTGCACGTCGAGGATCTCGCGTCGCCCCTGCTCGTTCGGGACGCCGATCTCGATCTCGCGGTCGAAGCGGCCGCCGCGGCGGAGCGCGGGGTCCAGCGAGTCGACCCGGTTGGTCGCGCCGATGACGACGACGTCGCCGCGGGCGTCGAGGCCGTCCATCAGCGAGAGCAGTTGGCCGACGACGCGGTTCTCGACGTCGCCGCCGTCGTCGCGCTTGCCCGCGATCGAGTCGATCTCGTCGAAGAAGACGATCGCGGGCGCGTTCTCGCGGGCGTCGACGAACTTCTCTCTGAGCTTCTCCTCGGATTCGCCCTTGTACTTCGACATTATCTCCGGGCCGGAGACATCGATGAACGTCGCGTCGACCTCGTTGGCGACGGCCTTCGCGATCAGCGTCTTGCCGGTGCCCGGCGGGCCGTGCAGGAGCACCCCCTTCGGGGGGTCGACGCCGAGGTGCGCGAACACCTCCGGCTCCGAGAGCGGCAGTTCGATCATCTCCCTCACGAGGTCGAGTTCCTCGTCGAGACCGCCGATGTCCTCGTACGTGACTGTCGGCGTCGCCCCCGCTCCACCCGTTCCCGAGTCACCCCCGCCGGAGCCGGATCCCGAGCCGCCGGCGGACGCGCCGCTGCCGCCGCCCGACAGCGAGGAGACGACGCGGCGCAGCCGTCCGCCGCGGTTCAATCGGAGCTCGGTCGCGTCGACGACGCGCACCATCCCCTCGGGCTCCGTCGCATCGACGACGAACGGCTCCTCGCTCAGCGTCTCGAAGTGGATCTGCCCGCCGGGTTGGATCGGCCGGTCGCGGATCGCGCGCTTGATCAGTTCGACCGCGCGCCCCTCGTCGGAGAAAGCGACGTCCTCGGGCATCGAGAGCGTCACCGACTTCGCGTCCTCGACGTCGATCGGTCTGACCCTGACCGTCTCGCCGATCTTCGCGCCCGCGTTCGTTCGCGTGTCGGCGTCGACGAGGACGACGTCCTCGGGGACGCCGCCCCCGGCGGGCCACACCTTCGCGACGGTCTCGCGCTCGCCCGCGACCACGACGGTGTCGCCGCTGAGGACGCCGAGTCGTCGACGCGCCGGCTCGGGGAGCCGCGCGATCCCGCGCCCGGCGTCCCGCTTTTCGGCCCCGCGAACGGTGAGTTCGAGGGCGTCGTCCGCGCTCATACGCCCGCTTCGTGTCGGCCGCTCTTTTGTCTTACCCGGCGGGTCGGGCGGTCCGATCGGTCCGGGGGAAGCGTTTTGACTCGTGACAACGTCTCTCACTGTATGGTGTCGACCGTCGAACGGGACGGAGGGACGTGGTACCAGTGCGACGAGTGCGGACTGCTGCTCGACGACGAGGGGGACGCGAAGGCGCACGAGGAGAACTGCGACGCGGAGGATCCCTCGTACCTCCAGTGAGCGACCGTCGGCTACTCGAGGAGTAGCCACCCGGCGACGCCGACGGTGGCCGCGACGACCGCGATCACGACGAGCGCGACGAGGAGGTCGTTCGCGACGACGATCACGCCGGCCCCGACGAGGAGCGCGGCCGTCGCCAGCGCGAGGAACGCGACCGCCTCCGGAGACCCTCGCCGCGCGCTCGCGGCGACGGCCGCGGCCCTATCGGCAGAGAACGCACGCGTCAGGGCATCGAATTTCGATGTCGACGCCGACGGACCGCCGAGCACCGACATCGAGCCGCGGGTTCCACCCGTTCTCGCGTTCGTGGTCTTTCGACGGACGACCGCAGGTTCGGTCGCACCCGCTGTCTCGCCTGCCTGACCGTCGGTCGACTGCTCGGCGGATCCGTCCGTGCTTCCCGACTGTTCGTTCGGGCTCGAACTCGCCTGCGCGTCATCGGTGGCGTTCGGCACGATCGTGAGTTCGGTGTATGAGACCTCCGCGCCGTACCCCGAGACTATTTTGAGCCGTCCGGTGACCGGCCGTCGGTCCGGAAGCACGCCGATCGGAACGCGTTTGGTGGCACCGTCTCGGACGTAGTGGTTGACCTCGTCGACCCGCGAGACGCGCGAGAGGTCGTCGTCGAGGTGGAGGTGGACGTGGGTGGCACCGCCCGCGTTGTCGAACTCGACGTGGAACGGCCCCTCCGCGGTGAACGCGCTCGGCGCGTCGATCGCGTGGACGGACCCGTCGTTCAGTTCCACGTGCAGCGACTCTGTCACGTCGCCGACGACGCAGCGTATCTGTAAAAGGTTTTGTGCGACCCGGGCGGCCGTTCGCGCTACTCCTCGTCGCGCATGTCCGGCGGCAGCAGGTTCGGAATCCCGTCCTCGATCGGGTAGACCTCGCCCGTGACCGTCCCGATGAGCCGGCCTTCGAGGATCTCGTCGCCGTCGCGCTCGTCGACCTCGAGTTCGAGGTCGCTCTTGTCGAGGGGGTCACAGAGGATGTCCATCAGAGACTCTTTCATCAGGAGAGGGAAGGAAAGCGGCGGTGAAAAGAATACGGGTTCGCGAGTCCCGCGAGGTCGCGTCCGGCGGCCGACCGCGCGCTACTCGTCGAAGGGGTTCGCCAGTTCGATCGTCTCCTCGCGGTCCGGGCCGACGCCGACGGCGTAGATCGGCGCGTCGACTTCCGTGGAGATGTAGTCGAGGTACGCTCGCGCGTTCTCCGGAATTGCGTCGTATCCGTCGGCGGCGACGGCGGTCCAGTCGACCTCGCCCCACGGCTCGAATTCGCGGAGGTTCGGTTCGCAGCGACCCCAGCGCTCCGTCGTCGCGGGCATCGTGAACAGTTCCTCGCCGTCGAGGTCGTAGGAGTGACCCACCTTCACCTCGTCGAGTCCGGCGAGCACGTCGACGTGGTTGACCGCGATGCCGGTGAAGCCGTTGGTGCGCGAGGCGTGCCGGAGCATCGGGACGTCGAGCCAGCCGATACGCCGTGGGCGGCCCGTGACGGTTCCGAACTCCCCGCCCTTCTCGCGGATCTCGTCGGCGAGGTCTTCGTCGTCGCCGGTGAGCTCCGTCGGGAGCGGACCGGTGCCGACCCGTGAGAGGTACGCCTTGACGATGCCGACGACCTCGCCGCGGCCGACGACCGTCGGACCGATGCCCGTGCCGGTCGCCGCGCCGCCGGCGGTCGGGTTCGAGGAGGTCACGTACGGGTAGATGCCGTGGTCGATGTCGATCGAGGTGCCCTGTGCGCCCTCGAACAGGACGTCGTCGCCGTCGTCGAGGAACGAGCCGAGGAACTCCCCGGCGTTGACGGTCATCGACTCTGTTTTCAAACGCTCGCCGATCTCGCGGTACTCCTCGAAGACGGCGTCGACGTCGAACGCCTCGCCCGCGTCGATGCCGAACACGTCTTCGGCGAGCGCGCGCTTCTGCGGCACGACGTACTCCAGTCGGTCGCGGAGGACGTCGGGGTCGAGCAGGTCGCCGACGCGGATGCCGCGGCGACCCGCTTTGTCCTCGTAGGTCGGGCCGATGCCGCGGCCGGTCGTCCCGGCATCGAGGTCGGAGTCGGATTTGGCCTCCTCTTCGATGCCGTCGAGGACGCGGTGATACGGCATAATGACGTGGGCGCGTCGCGCGACGCGGACGTCGGGGTCGAGGCCGCGCTCGCGGAGTTCGTCGATCTCCGAGAACAGGGTCTTCGGGTTGACGACGCAGCCGTTGCCGAGCACGCCGACCTTGTCGCGGACGGCCCCGCTCGGAACGAGCGAGAGCTTGTACTCGTCGCCGCCTTCGACGACGGTGTGGCCTGCGTTGTCGCCGCCCTGATACCGGGCGACGACGTCGGCGTCGCCTCCCCACAGGTCGACGAGTGCACCTTTGCCCTCGTCGCCGAGTTGGGAGCCGACGATCGTGACGGTCATACACGGCGGTTCTCCGTCCCGCGTAAAACCCATTACGGTCCGCCCGCGTGAGTTGTGCACGAACGTGTACGGGTTGGGTGTTTGTGATCGGCTCGGTAGGCAGGCATCTGCTGTCATCGCGTCGAACGCCCCTCGATCTGCGACCGCGGCGGCGACCGCCGACCCGAATCGTTAATTACGCCTGCCACCGTACCACGTGGTATCCCCGGTAGTGCGTTTCTGCGGCCGGAGGGCAACATTTAAATCCTGCCCAGACAAGTTAACAGATGACATGATAGATCGACTCGAAAAGGAAGTGGATATGCTCGAACGCCACTTACAGGTCCTGAAGATGGTCATAGAGAGCGAACCGATCGGCATCGTGAAGATGTCGAACGAGACCGGCTACCCGCATCACAAAGTTCGCTACTCCCTCCGCGTCCTCGAGGAGGAGAACCTCATCGAGCCGTCGAGCCAAGGCGCGATCACGACCGAGCGAACCGCTGAGTTCGTCGACGAACTCGACGAGAAACTGGACCAGATCGTCGACAAACTCGACGAGATGAAGATCGAAGAAGCCGTCGAAGTCGAGAGCTGAATCCTGCCGGCCGACGCGAGGTCGCCCCGCACTTCGCATCTCTCTGTTCTACGCTGCCCCGAGAGTGAAACCGACGCCCGCGTTTCGGACAGACGTCGTCGTTCGGAACGAAGGCCGCCTTCGATCCGATCAGAGACCGGGGACGTTCAGGTGGAACTCGCCGTTTCGCGCCTCGACTAGACAGAGGTGATAGCCCTGTTTTCGCGAGAGCTTGACGTACGAGCGCTTCTTCGACCGCGAGAGGAGGCCGCCGCCGGTCTCCTCGGTGACCGTCTCCAGCGCGCCCGGCTCGAAGAACGACTCGGTGACGTAGAACCCCGCCGAGAGCGACTCCTCGTCCTCGGCGATGACGCCGGTGTTGCTCACGAGAGAACCGACCATCGCCTCGGTGGTCGCGTTCCGGGAGTCGTTGATGTCGGCGACGAACAGCGGATCGCCCATCTTGTCGCGGAAGATGACGTCGAAGTCGCGTCGTTCGACGCCTTCGTCGGTGTCGACGCCGACGGTGCCGTACAGTTCGATGCGGTCGATCTCCGGGATCGAATCGAAGACGCCGGCCATCGACGAGCGGTTGCCGGTCTCGCCGATCTCGTAGAGGAGGTCGGTCACGAGCCACTCCGCGAACGAGTACTCGGTGCTGTCGCGGAGGAACTCCGCGTAGGGTCGGCCGTCGACGACGAGGCCGTCCGTCTCGAAGGTGGTGTGGTGCTCCAAGCGGAGATTCTTCGCGACGTCTTCCCGAGAGGCGTCTCCGGCGTGGGCGTGTTCGAGCGTTGCCTCCCCCTTCCGGTCGTAGCGGACGAACAGGTTCGTCCCCGAGAGCGCCTGTTCGGCCGACATCGACGTCTCCCCCGCCGACTCCGGGCCGCCGTCCAGTTCGGCCTCCAGCCGCTGGACCTCCGCTTTGAGCGTCTCCCGCTCGGCCTCGAGTTCGTCGATCCGATCTCGTTGCTCCTCGCGTTCCGCTTCGAGCGCGTTCACGCGCTCTTTGAGCTCCTCTCGATCTCCCTGGAGCGAGTCCCGCTCCTCTCGCAGCGCCTCCCGCTCGGCTTCGAGTTCGTCGATCCGATCGCGCGCGCGGGAGAGCCGCTTTTTCAAGCGGTCCCCCCCGGCGCTCTGCGCTCCGCCGCCCCCGCTCCGCGGCGCGGCACTCGATTGCGTCGCGTCGCTTGCGCTCCGGTCGCGCGCACGCTGGCGGGCGGCCTGGCGTTGTTGCAGCTCCGCCACCCGCCCGCTCGCCGACTGCGACGGCGCGTCCCCGGCGCTCTCCGTCGTTCCGTTGCTGCTCGATTTTTCCGGGTCGAGCGACGGGATCGTCTTCGCCTCCCGCCAGCGCTCCTCGTCGGAGAAGACGCCGTCAGCACCGCTTTCGGAGCCCGCGGCCTGCTCGCCCGCCGCCGTGGAGCCCCCGGCAGCGCCTTCGCGTGGAGATGCGTCACCCGCCGCGTCGGCGGTCGCCGTTTCGGAGTCACGCGCCACGGTCCGCGGGCCGTCCGCCCCGGCGTCGACGGGTTCAGAAGCGGTTGCCTCGTCGCTGCCGTCCGCCGCTTCGGCCTCCTCCTCGGAGTCGGGCCCGGGGGTCGCGGTATCCTCGTCGACGCCGTCGTCGTCGGCAGTTTCGACCGCGGCCTCGGCGTCGTCTGCCGAGGATCCCGCGTCGTCTACCGCTCCGGCGTCGTCTGTCGTTCCGGCGTCGCCGTCCGCTTCCTCGCTCGCGTCTGCGGCCGGTTCGGTGTCCGCGTCTGCTTCCTGTTCTCCGCCACCGGCATCCTCGCCAGCGTCTTCCTCCCCGGTAGCGGCGGCCGCGGCCGAACCGTCGGGTTCGGACCCGCTGGACTCCGGTTCGGGGCGGTCCGGAATCTCGACGAGTTCGACGTCGGCGTCTATCACCTCGTAGATGCCGACCTCGTCGGCGGCGGTCTCGAAGGCCTCATCGCCCGTGAGCAGCCGCTCGGAACTGCCGACGAACGCGGCGCTCATCGACTTGCCACCGTGGTAGACGACGTAGTAATCCCCAGAGAGAACGTTTTCGGAGAGCTCGATGTATCCGGTAAAACCGCCGTTCGAGAGCGTCTGATCGGCGTCCGACAGCGACGTCTGATTCGTGTAGTAGCGTGCCTGCGTCTCCCCGCCGCGTTCCTGCATCGAGAACAGCAGCGGAAGGCTCGGATCTGCCGCGCGGTACGCGGTCAGTTCGGCGTCCTCGAAATCCTCGATGTCCCCCTCGAAAACGCCGACGACGCGGCCGTTCAGAAAGAACGCCCACGTCATCCCGGCGGAGACGGCTCCGCTGAACTCGGCGTCGGCGAGCTCGTGGAGCCCCTCGTATCCGTCCGGTGCGGCGACCGTCTCCCAGTCGGTCACCACGTCGATAGTTCGACTGTTCATCCCTGTGTGTATCGCCGAATCCGGATCAAATACTTTCCGGAGAGTCAGACGGTCGTCGGACGGGTCGAACCGACTCTCGCTCGATCAATCGCGCCGACGAGCGCACTCGATCAGCGACCGGGAAAGCACGTCGACGGCGACGTCGATCGACGCCTCGTCGACGTCGAACGTCGAGGTGTGGTGACCGCCCGGGTGATCGGTCCCGACGCCGACGTAGGCGGCGCTGCCGCCGCCCTCCTGGACCCGCTGCATCAGGTACGTCGCGTCCTCGCTCCCGCCGAGGTGATCCGTGTCTAGGACCGACGTGACGCCGGACGTGTCGCGGGCGACGTCGGCGACGATCTCCCGGAGGTCGTCGTCGCTCTCCGCGGAAGGAGCCGTGCCGGCGCGCTCGATCTCGACCTCGCAGCCGTGCATCTCCGCGGCGGATCGGAGGACGCGGCGAGCCTTCTCGTCTATGTACTCCATCAGTTCGGTCGTCTCCCCGCGGACCTCGCCCTCGATGCGGACCCGCTCGGGGACGATGTTCGTCGCCGTGCCGCCCTCGATCACGCCCACGTTGACGCGGGTCGCGCCGTCGGCGTGCCGCGGGATGCCGTAGAGGTTGCCGATCGCGGTCGCGGCGGCCTGCATCGCGTTCTCCCCGGCTTCGGGGCGCGCCCCGGCGTGAGACGGCGACCCGCTGAAGGTCGCCTCGAACTGCGAGACGGCGAGGAACCCGTCGATCCCGGCGACGATCTGGCCCGTCGGGTGATCCAGCCCGACGTGTACCGCCAGCAGCGCGTCGACGTCGTCGAGGTGGCCGGACGTCGCCATCGGCTCTCCGCCGACGATCTTCTCCTCCCCGGGCTGGAAGAACACCTTGAGCGTCCCGTCGAAGTCGGAGTCGAGGATCGCGTCGAGGACGCCGACGCCGATCGTCGCGTGGGCGTCGTGGCCGCAGGCGTGCATGTAGCCCTCGTTCTCGGAGCGGAAGCCCGCCGCCGCGGGGGCGTGGTCGGCCTCGGTCGATTCTGTGATCGGGAGGCCGTCGATGTCGACGCGGAGCGCGACGGTCGGGCCGTCGCCGCGCTCGGCTACCGCGACCGCGCCGGTGTGGCCGCCGTCCAACCGCGCGAGGACGTCCTCGCGCGCACCGGCGTCGCGGGCGCGGTCGAGCCAGTCAGACAGTTCCCCGTCGTCGGGGACGCCCACTCTGTCGTCGGCGAGGGCTTCGGACCCGACGTAGAGCGCGTCGAGGTCCCGCTTCTCCAGTTCGTCGACGAGTCGCGCGGTCGTGTAGAACTCACACCACGCCGGTTCGGGGTGTCGGTGTAAGTCTCGTCGGAGTTCGACGAGGTCAGCATCGGTCATACCGCGAGGTGGTCGCCGGCGCGTAAAATCGCGTCGGAGCGGGGCGGTAACCCATTTGCAGTTAGATTGATAATGAATTATTTATATTTGTATCGAGATGACTTCGGCGTGGTACTATGAGTGACAGTGAGGACAGAGACGTTGACGAAGACCTCTCCGAGGAGGTAGCCGAAACGGAGATCGCCTCAGAGGGACCGCCGGAGATCGAGTTCTACGGCGGCGACCTCGTAAGCGCCTTCCCGCTGGCGTTCTTCGTGCTGTGGGCCATCGTACAGAGCGGCCTCCTGCGCATCGGCGACACGACCGGGCTGGTCGCGGGGATGCTGGTGTCGCTGATCATCGGCCTGTTCCTCGTGAAGGGGTCGTGGCGAGGCTATGCAAACACGATTTTCGAGGGGATGACCCGCCGCGTGGCCGCGACCGCGGTCGTCGCGTGGCTGTGGGCGGGGATGTTCGCCGAGACCATCCAGGTCGGCGGGTTCGTCGAAGGGCTCGTCTGGGCCGCGAACGCGGCGAACGTCGGTGCCGGACTGTTCCCCGCCGTGACGTTCATTCTCGCGGGGCTGCTCGCGACCGGGATCGGGACCGGGTACGGAACGACTGTCGCGTTCACGACGCTTTTCTTCCCGGCGGGCGTCCTCCTGGGGGCGAACCCCGTCCTGATGTTCGGGGCGATCCTCTCGGGAGCCGTCTTCGGGGACAACCTCGCGCCCGTCAGCGACACCACCATCGTGAGCGCCGTCACGCAGGACTCCGACATCGGTGGAGTCGTGGCCTCGCGGTTCAAGTACGCGATTCTCGCGGCCATAATCGCGTTCATCGGATACCTCGTCGCCGGGCCCGCGATGCCCGGGCTCGACATCTCCGGACAGGCCCAGCAGATCTTCGTCGAGAACAGTGAGCCGGCGGGACTGCTCCACCTCCTCTCGATGTTCGTCGTCATCGGCACCGCCGTCGCCGGGCGACACATCGTCGAGGCGATCTCGTGGGGCATCATCGTCGCGGCCGTCTTCAACGTCGCCTTCGGGCTCGCCTCCGTCGCGGAGATGGTCGCGTTCCAGGCCCCGGAGACCCTCGGCATCGCACAGTCGCTGGCGTGGCTCCCGTTCGTCGAGTTGGTCCCCGCGGGGGAGACCGGGGTCGGCGGGAGTCTCTACGCCGGTGCGCAGGGCTTCTTCCCGCTCATCGTCCTCGTGCTGCTCATCGTCGCCGGCGCGCAGATTATGATCCGCGGCGGCGGCTTCGCGGCGCTGCAGGACTGGCTGCTGGATTCCGTCGCGACGAACGTCCGCCGCGCCGAGGTCACGATGGTCCTCGGGACGGCGCTGGTCAACGCGATGATCACGATCAACACGGCCGCGGAGATCGCCATCGGGCCGTACATCGCACGGCTGGGCGAGCGGTTCAACATCAACGGGTACCGACGGGCGAACATCCTCGACGCGAACACCTCGGCGCTGGGATACATCTTCCCGTGGTCGGGCGGTGTCCTCGTGGGGTTCGCGGTCATCCAGGGCCTCCCCAACGAGTACGAGTGGTTCACTCAGTCGATGGTGGTCAACCCGGCGGACGTCGTGCTGTTCGTGTTCCACGGCTGGGTGCTCGTCATCATCTTCCTGCTGGCGGCGCTCACCGGCTTCGGGCTGGAGTACACCAGTGACCGCGAATCCGAGGAGGTGGCGCGCGTATGAGCCTCCTCGAGAAGTACACGAAGGGCTGGTCGTTCCGCACGAACAAGCCGTCGTTCGGTGAGGGCGACGAGATCTCGGTGTTCATCACCGAGATCGACGGGGAGACCCCGATCGCTCGCATCGGTGACTCGAAGCTTCGCGTGCACAACGCGCCCGGCAACCTCGTCGACAAGCGCGTGCTCCTCCGCGTGACGGAGTTCGACGAGAGCGAACACGTCGGCGAGGCGGAGTACGTCGAGACGGTCGGCGAAAGCGCGTTCTGAACGCGTCCCGTCGTTTTTTGATCGACCGGTGACCGGTACTGAGTCGTCGACTCCTCGATGGCTCGCGTCGGACGCGACGCGGTGAGAAACAGAGAGAGACCGTCGAGTCCGACGCCGGATTACTTCTGAAGGTGGCCCGCGGGCTTCTGCTGTTCGACCTCGATCTCCACGTGTAAGCTCTCGGGGAAGTCCATATGGCCCACCTCGCGGGCGGTGTGGTCGTTGCCGTGGATCTCGAGCTTCCGGGAGTATACGGTGTAGTCCCACGCCGAGTAGGCGTCGCCGGGCTGTAGCGACTTGTACTGCGGGACCGTGATTCGCTCGGGCGGCTCCGCGTGCGGACCCTTGCACTCCGCGCCCTTGCGTTCGAGCATCGATTTGAGTTCCGAGACTTCCGATTCGAGTTCGTATCGGTTTCCCGACTGGAAGCGTAGTTTCGTGACGAAGGTCATGGCTGGGGTTTCGCTGGGATAGCAGATACGTCGTCGCCGAGCGGTAAAAATACATCCATAGCCCCGAGCCGCCGTGGCGCGCCGATCCACTGTCGACCGTCTGCGTCCCCTCCAACGTCCGATAGCCTCTTAACGCCTTACCCGGATTATCTATCTAATGACAGTGGAAGCGGTAAGCGCTGGAGCGATCCTCTTCCGCGACACCCGCGGCGAACGGGAGTATTTGCTCCTGAAGAGCCGACCGGGGGACTGGGAGTTCCCCAAAGGCGGGGTCGAAGGAGAAGAGGAGCTCCAGCAGACGGCGATTCGCGAAGTAAAAGAGGAGGCCGGAATCGAGGATTTCCGTCTCATCGACGGGTTCAGAGAGGAGTACGACTACGTCTTCGAGGCCGGCGGGAAGACCATCCACAAGACGGTCCACCTGTTCATCGCGCGCTCGTTCGAGGCCAGCGCGGAACTCTCGAACGAGCACCGCGACCTCCAGTGGCGCGACTACGAGCAGGCGCTCAACACGATCACGCAGGACGGTCCGCGCGAGATCTTCGAGCGCGCCCACGAGTATCTGGACCAACTCGCCGAGGAGAACGGCGAGGTCGAGGACGGCAAGTACCTCGCGTAAGCCCCGGAGCCGACACGCGTGTATCCGGGTGACGCCGAGTTCGGCTTCGAACTGCTCGTCTGTCGGTGGGCCGAGGAGTCGTGGCCGCCCGAGGAGCCGCGGCGCGACGCCGTCGTCGTCGCCAGACAGCTCGGAACCCGCCGGCGGCGGTGGGATACCGTCGTCCTGGAGTGCGATCCCGCTGGGCTCCGAGCGCGGCGGGAGTTCGGCGAGCGCGAGCTGGATTCGGATCTCCTGCACGTCGTCCGCAACGCGCCGGCCGAGTGGGCGTGGTACCGCGACGCGCTGCCGCATCCGGGCTACCCGTGGCGCTACGTCCGCGAGGCGATCCACCGCGCCGACGCGCGCGACCTCGTCGAGACGCGTCGGGACGGGAACCGAATCGAGATCCGGCAGGTCGCGCCCTACCCCGACTGGCTCCGGCGGATCGTCGCCATCGAGAACAAGCCCGATCTGGACGCGTCGGCCGCGCGGGCGCTCGCCGGCCAGTTGGAGCACGACGTCGAGACGGCCCTCGCCGACGAGGTGTGGGTCGCGACCGAGGCGACCGGCGAGCGCTTCGAGCCCGCGCTCTTGGAGGACCTCCCGGTCGACGTCGGCATCGTTGCGCTCTCTGTCGACGTCGACGACGCGGCCGCATCCCACGAGGACGCCGTCGCTGGCGATCGCGACGACCACCTCGATCACCGCGTCGAATTCGACGGCAGCGTGGAGTGGTACCCCAGCGAAGTGACGCCCGCGGACGCCGCGGCCGACGACGAGCGGCGGCGGCGACGCCTCGAACTCGCCGAGCGCGCGTACGGGCGCGGCTGGCGCTCCTACCACGAGACGATGCGACCCGACTGCCGGCACTTCGAGCTCCGTCGGTTCGGCAGCGCGCTCGTCCCGAACTGCGCCGTGAAGCGGAGATCCCAAACCGCCGCCGAGTGCGCCGGCTCCTGCTCGGAGTTCGAGCCGGAACCACCGGCGTGGCGGACGCGCGGCTGGCCGATCGAGGGCGGCCCCGGCAAGGGCATCAAACGGTTGCTCCGCGAGCGACGCGAGTGGATTCGAGCGCGGGAGTACGAGTAGCGCGAACGATGCGAGTGAACCCGTCGTGAGCGAAGCGGACGAGAAGTGACCCGAACGGGCCGGACGAGAAGTGACCCGAACGGGGCGGACGAGAGCGCCGCGGATCCGACGTCGACGCTACGACTCCGACACTTCGACGTCGATCTCCTCGCGCGGCGCGGCGAGTCGGAACGTCGGCACCGTCCGGTAGATCACCTCGACGGCTCCCTTCCGGCGGAGGCTCTGGAGCGCGCGGCGGACGTCTTCGACCTCCGGGTCGACGTCGAACGCCGCCCGGACCTTGTTGAGAACGCTCACGACGCTCTCGGAGCGCTCGTCGGGTCCGGCGACGACCTCGAACACCCGCGCTTCCAGTTGCGGCACCCGGATCACCGACGGCACGCCGCCGTCCTCGCCGTCGCCGCCCTCGACACCCGGCTCGACGTCGACGAGTTCGGCCGCCGCCGCCGTCGCGCGGATCAGGCTGTTGTCGTCGCGGTAGTAGTAGTCTTTCAGCTCCCCTTCGAGGTACTGGTGCACCTCGCTGCCGGAGTCCATTCCCCACTGATCTTGGAGTTCTTTGTTCTTCGTCGGCTGCAGGCGAACGACGTCGGCGAGTCGTTCCTTCGCCTGCTCCGAGAGGGCGTCATCGTCGGTCACACTCCCCCGTTCGCACCGCGGTATTAAGACGTTTCAACATCCGGCCGCGGTGCGTGCGGTCGCCGGAGACGGACGGGATCCCGGTCACTTAAGTCTCTGAGGCGTCTTCCGTCGGGGTATAATGGAGTTCTGCGACGAATGCGGTTCGATGATGAAGACCGACGGCGACGTCTGGGTCTGCGGCGCGTGCGGATACGAGAAGCCCCGGGACACCGCCAAGGAGGCCGACATGACCTCGACCGCGAAGCGCGAGGAGAGCGAGGTCGTCGACATGTCCGACGTCGACGACGCCGAGATCGGCCCGACGACGACGGTCATCTGCCCGGAGTGCGGCCACGACCGCGCCCGCTACGAGATGAAGCAGATCCGCTCGGCCGACGAGTCGGAGACCCGCTTTTTCACCTGCGTCGAGTGCGGCCACAAGTGGCGCGAAGACGACCACTGAGACGATCGGCCACCCGTTCGAACTCGCGCCTGCCGGTCACTCCTCCAGTTCGGCCAACGTCTCGTGGACGCCCACGACGAGGGCGGGGACGACGACCATAAACAGGTGCTCTTCCAGCGGGATCCCGACGAGTTCGACGCCGGTCCGTAGCGGAATCGCGAACACGCCGACCGACAGGGTGTACCAGTCCCAGACGTACGCGATCGGATACAGCGCGAGCACGGTGCGCGCCGCGCGCCACACCGCGTCGGCCCGACGGAGCAACGCGAGGGCGACGGCACCGAAGACGACCTCCGTCGCGAGGTACGTGTACGGACCGAGGACGCCGATATCTGGGAGCGCGGTACCCGCCAGCGGGCGGAACCAGACGGCGACGACGAGGACCGCGAGGAACACGTACGCGCCCCGAACGAGGAGCATCGTCGCCACCGACGGTCCGGCACCCGTCGCGACGACGGCGACCACGCCGAAGGCGACCGCCGCGAACGGCGCAGCGGGGGGAAACACGCCGTCAACGGTAAAGACGAGAACGAGCGTGAATCCGGCGTAAAGCAGAGCGTAAGCCAGTCTGCGGGCCCGGCGAACCCCGAGCACGACCGCGACCGTCCGCTTCCCGATGGACCGGTCGTAGGCGTAGTCGGTCGCGTCGTCGACGATCTTCACGCCCGCGAGGACGACGAGAAACACGAGCCCGAACGCGAGCGCCTCGACGGCGAGCGCTCCGGTCTGGGCGTGGTGCCCGCCGACGATGGCGAGCGCGATTCCGAACGGATACCCCAGCGTCGTCGTCACGGGGTTGGTGTCAGACTGGGGTGCGTGGAAGAACCCGAGCGCCCACATCGGTGCCGTGAGAAGCGCCGTCCCGGGACCGCTGACGACCCCGATCGCGGCGGTCACGGCGGCGAAGCACAGCGTCGAACCGGCGAGCGCCCACCGGCAGCCCGCTTCGGTCAGCGGGTGGTCGTCGTCCTCGCCGCGACCGTGGAAGTCGACGTAGCCGTCTTTCAGGTGTGCGGTGTAGACCGCGAAGAAGGTCGCCGTCGCGTGGAGACCGAGCGCTCCCGGGGCGAATCGCTCCGCCAGGATCGCGCCGAACAGGCTGGCGGCGACCGGCGGGAGCATAAAGACCGGATGGACCTGCGAGGCCAACGCCGCGGCCGCGGTTCGGGGCCCCGTTCCGTGACGCGCGAGTGCCATAGTAGGAGGAACGGCCGCCGATCGCAAAAGGGTTAGTCAGCCGACGGATCGGGCCGTCGGACGAGCCTCTGGCGTCAGTCGACCGTCACAGGCGGCGCGCCCGACAGTATAAGTCGCCCGCGTCCGACCGTTCGGTGTGTCTCCCGACGTCTCGCCGCCGACGCTCAACGTCCCCGAGGGGTGGGAGCTCGTCTCCGAGGAGCTCACCACCCCCTTCGACGTCCGCGTCGTGACCGTCACCGCGAACACGCGGATCTACGAGGACGTCGACCTCCGAGAGCGACTCGCCGAGGTGGCCGATGCCGACGCGACGTGGCGATTCGTCTTCGCGAGTCGGCTCCGGATCCGTCCGGCGAAGTCGCCCTCCGGTGGGCTCTCGCGGTTGGTCGCCGACCGCGCCAACTCGCGCTTCGTGGAAATTCTCCGAGAGCGAGGCTTCGAGTCGATCGACCGCGCCGACAGACATCGTCTCGACCTCGGCGCGGGTCGGAGTGGCGGCGTCGAATCGACAGACGGAGAGAGGCCGCAGAACGGCGCGACGACGGAGGCGACGCGCTACCGCGCTCGCGTCCGCCTCGACGACCGATCGGCCCCCGTCGAGGCGTACTTCGCCGCGTGGCCCGTCGGCGATGGAGAATTCCTCCTCGGGGGCGGTGCGTATCCCCTCTCGCTGCCGGGGCCGACCTCGTTCGATCCCGAAGACGCCCGCGAAGAGCTGTTTTCGATGCTGCGCTCGATCCGCTGAGACTGATGAGAGAAGAAGCGAAACGACCGCTCAGCGGCCGTTGCGCGCGAACGTCAGATAGCCCGTGTGCCCGACGCCCGCGGTGGAGGGGCGAGATCCGCGCGCGCCGAAGTCCATCTCCCGCTGGATCGTCTCGAACGTCTCGACGTCGACGAGGCCGGCCTCCCGCGCCGCTTCGACCGCCGCGCGGCTGTTCTCGACGAACGGCGAGTAGACCGCGACGTGGCCGCCGTCCGCGAGGAGGTCCGGCGCGCGAGCGACGATTTCGGGAGCGTCGCCGGTGTCGAGCGTGATCGCGTCGAACGGTCCGTCCTCGACCGCGGCGTCGAGCTCCGCCGAGAGGTCGCCCGTGCGGACCTCGACGCGGTCGTCGACGCCCGCCAGTCGCATATTCTCGCGGGCGACGTCGGCGAAGTCGGGGTCGATCTCGTAGCTGACGACGTCGGCGTGCATCCGGCCGAGATACGCCGCGAGGACGCCCGTTCCGGTGCCGGCGTCGAGCACGCGGTCCTCCGCGGCGATTCCCGCGTGGCCGACGATGAGCCCGACGTCACGGGGCATCATCGGCGCGCCGGTGCGCTCGAAGTGGTTGAACAGGTCCGGGCCGCGGAGCCGGCGGACGACGAACTCTTCGCCGAGATGCGTCTCCAAGACGTCGCCGGGTTCGACGTCCTCGGGGACGTCGAGGACGCCGAGGTCCGTCTGGAGTTCGTCGCCCGGCGCGCGCAGGTACTCGCGGTCGTCGTGGACGAGGAGGTAGCTCACTCGAGGTCGGCGATGGCGGCCGCGAGGTCGCCGTCGTTGGCTTCGAGCGCCTCTCGGGCCGCGTCGGTGTTCACGCCGGCGCGTTCCGCGACGAGCTGGACGTCCTCGTCGGGGATCGCGCTTCCGTCGTCGCTGTCGGCGTCGCTATCGCCTTCGACTGCGGCCGCAGCCGAGCCAGCGCCCTTCTCGCGGCTCTCGGGCTCGCCGACGACTTGGTAGGTCTGCTGGCCCTGCGCGTCCATCCGCGTGACTTGGGCGTCCGAGAAGACGAGCTCCTCGTCGGCCGTCGTGATGACGACCTCCTCGACGTCGAGTTCCGTGACGTCGATACCCATCTGTTCCATCATCTGCTTCATCTTCCGTGGGTTCATGCCGCCTCCGCCGAACATAGTTGGCCGAAGCGAGGGTGTCCGGTAGCAAAAGCGTGGCGAACCGCGGCGTTCGCGACGGGCGCGTTCGACTCCCCGCGTCGTCGGCTCTCGGGTGGTCGGGGCGGGTGTCGCGCGGAGACCGTCGGCGGATCACTCGCGTTCGGTGTCCGGATGTCGCTGCAGTCCGGTCGCCTCCTCGATCGACAGCTCGTAGCCGACGACCGAGAGCCGCCGCTTGCCGATCGGCGTGAGATCAGGCGACCACGCGTTCTGATCGATCAGTTCGCCGAGTTCTCGCCACTCCGCCGTCGGTAGCTCCCGGAGGGTGCCGAACGCGAGGACGCTCCGCCAGTCGGTCTGCGACTCGATGTCGTAGACGGTGAGACAGGCGCGCTCGGTCGACTCGCTGAGTTCCTTCTTCCGGCTGTCGGAGCCGAACTGCCAGTAGGAGAAGACGGCCCGGCCGGTCTCGTAGCCGAAAGAGATCGGGATCGCGTAGGCGCGGCTCCCCTCGGCCAACGAGAGCACGCCGGTCCCCTGTTCGTCGAGGTAGGCGTCGATCTCCGCGTCGGTCATCTGCCCGCCGCGGACCCGCTCGGGGTCGACCTGGTCTGTCATAACCCCCCGTTTGTCGGCGTCCGTAATGGTGTTGTCCCTCGCGGTTCGGGAGCCGCCGACCGGCGACGCGGCCGCCGCGGAGACGGGTCGATGACACAGTTTCAATACCGGTCGGACGCGACATCGGGTATGTTCGATCCCGACGACCTCGCGAAGATCCGCGCGGGAAAGCGCGAGTGGGAGGAGGAGACGCTCGCGCCCACGCTGGATCGCTTCGGCGAGCGGCGGGAGTCGTTCACCACCGACACCGACGGGCAGGACGTCGAGCGGCTCTACACGCCGGCCGACGTCGCCGACCTCGACTACGAGTCGGACCTCGGCTTCCCCGGCGAGGACCCCTACACGCGCGGGGTCTACCCGACGATGCACCGCGGGCGGCTCTGGACGATGCGGCAGTACGCGGGGATGGGCACGGCCCGTGAGACCAACGAACGCTTCCGCTACCTCATCGAACAGGGCTCCTCGGGGCTGTCGATGGCGTTCGACCTCCCGACGCAGAAGGGCTACGACTCCGACGCGGCGATGGCGGCCGGCGAGGTCGGCAAGGCGGGCGTCGCGATCGACTCCCTCCGCGATATGGAGGTCGTCTTCGACGGGATCCCGCTCGACGAGGTGTCGACGTCGATGACGATCAACGCCCCCGCGGCGGTGCTCTTAGCGATGTACGTCGCGATCGGCGACCAGCAGGGCGTGCCCCGCGAACAGCTCCGCGGGACGATCCAGAACGACATTCTCAAGGAGTACATCGCGCGCAACCTCTACATCTACCCGCCGGAGCCGTCGATGCGGCTCATCACCGACGTCTTCGAGTTCTGCGCAGCCGAGGTGCCGAACTTCAACACCATCTCGATATCGGGGTATCACATCCGCGAGGCGGGCTCGACGGCGGCCCAGGAGGTCGCGTTCACGCTCGCCGACGGCATCGAGTACGTCGAGGCCGCTCTCGACGCCGGACTCGACGTCGACGACTTCGCCCCGCAGCTGTCGTTCTTCTTCAACGCGCACAACAACGTGCTCGAAGAGGTCGCGAAGTTCCGCGCCGCCCGGCGGATGTGGGCCCAGATTATGGAAGACAGGTTCGGGGCCGACGACGAGAAGTCCAAACAGCTGAAGTTCCACGCCCAGACGGGCGGGTCGACGCTCACCGCCCAACAGGTCGGGAACAACGTCGTCCGCGTGGCCTATCAGGCGCTCGCGGCCGTCCTCGGCGGCGCGCAGAGCCTCCACACCAACGGCAAGGACGAGGCGCTGTCGCTGCCGACGGAGGAGTCGGTCCGGACGGCGCTTCGGACCCAGCAGATCCTCGCCCACGAGTCGGGCGTCGCGGACACGATCGATCCGCTCGGCGGCAGCTACTACGTCGAGTCGCTCACCGACGACGTCGAGGCCGAGGCGTTCGAACTGATCGAGGAGATCGACGAGCGCGGCGGGATGCTCCCGGCCGTCGAGTCCGGCTGGGTGAAGCGGCAGATCCAGGACGTCGCCTTCGAGCGCCAGCGCGAGATCGAGGAGGGCGATCGGGTCGTCGTCGGGGTCAACGAGTACGAGGTCGACGAGGACGCCCGCGTCGACATCCAAGAGGTCGACGAGGACGACGAGAAGCGGCAGAAAGAGCGGCTCAGCGCGGTGAGAGCCGAGCGCGACGACGACGCCGTCGAAGCCGCGCTTTCGGATCTCCGCGAGGCCGCCGCCGGCGACGCGAACCTCGTGCCGCCGATCGTCGACGCCGTGAAGGCGTACGCGACCGTCGGCGAGATATCCGACGTGCTGCGGGAGGAGTTCGGCGAGTACCGCCCGAGCGTCTGAGTCTCCCCCCCCCGCTCTTCGCGTCGCTCGACCGCGTTCGTTCACGCCGCTCCGTCGCGTTCGTCCACACCGCTTATCTCGCTCTCGCGTGAGAGTCACCTATGACGATGGCGTTCGACCACCTCGGGATCGCGACGACCGACGGCGCGGCGCTGGCGGAGACGTTCGCGGCGCTGTTCGATGCCCCCGTCGTCCACGAGGAGACGTTCGACGGGATGGCCGTCCGGTTCCTCGGCCTCGACGGCGGCTACTTCGAGCTGTTAGAACCGGCCGACGACGGCCCGATCGCGCGGTTTCTCGATCGCAACGGGCCGGGGATCCACCACGCGGCGCTCCGGACCGACGACATCGACGCCGCGCTGGAACGCGCCCGCGACGTCGGCGTCGACCTCGTCGACGAGGAGCCCAGAGCGGGCGCGTGGGGCCACGACGTCGCCTTCCTGCACCCTCGCTCGACCGGCGGCGTCCTCGTCGAGTACGTCCAGCACGAGTGAGTCGCCAGATGCGGCGAGTGGTCCGCGCGCGGAGCGACTTGGGAGTCTGCCACCCCTGCGACAACAGTACAGTTTAGGCGCTCGCCGACGCCCTCGTAGGTAGGATGCGCGATTGGCTCTCTCACCGCGCGCGGATCGAGCCCGACACCCCGGCGCTCGTCGTCGCCGGCGCGGGCGACGCCTACTCGTTCGGGAACCTCGACACCCTCGTCGACGACCTCGCGGGGCGGCTCTCGACCGCGGGGGTCGACCCGGGGATGCACCTCGGCGCGGTGTTGGACTCCCGGCTCGAATACGTCTGCCTGATCCACGCGGCGATGCGCCTCGGCGCGACGCTCGTACCGATGGGCGACGGACTGACCGCCCGAGAACTCGCCGGGCAGATGGAAACCGCGGCCGTCGACGCCGTCGTCTGTGGGGCCGAGACCGAGGAGGCGGTCGTCGAGGCGGCCGGGGCCGGTGCAGGCGACGACGCGAACGGGACGGCCGCCACGTCCGACGACGGCGCGACCGCTGCCACCGACGACAGCGCGGGCGACACGGCGGCGTCCCACAGCCCCGATCTGCTCCTCACGGTCGACGATCCGGTGACCGACGCGACCGAACCGCTGTCGACGATGCAGGCGGACTCCGTCACGCCCGCGGAGTGGGACCTCGACGACTGCCAACTGCTGCTTTTCACCTCCGGGACGACCGGCGACCCGAAGGCCGTCAGGCTGACCACCGGCAACCTCCTCTCCAGCGCGGTCGCCTCGATGTTCCGGCTGGGCTTCGACCCGGACGAGCGGTGGCTCGTGGCGCTCTCGCTGCACCACATGGGAGGGATCGCGCCGATACTTCGGATGCCGCTCTACGGGATGACCGTCGTGTTCCGAAGGGCGTTCGACGCCGGCGAAGTCGCCGACGACCTCGATCGGTACGACGCGACCGCCACCTCCGTGGTCCCGACGATGCTCCGGCGGATGCTGGAGCGCCGCGGAACGCTCTCGGACTCGCTGCGTGTCGTGTTGCTCGGCGGGGCCCCCGCGCCGGCCGACCTCGTCGAGCGCTGTCGGGACTACTCGATCCCGGTCCACCCGACGTACGGGATGACCGAGACCGCCTCCCAGATCGCGACCGCGCGGCCGAAAGAGGCCTTCGAGGCCCCGGACACCGTCGGGCGACCGCTGTTCATGACCGACGTGACCGTCGTCGGCGAGGACGGCGAGCCGCTGCCGGCCGGCGAGTCGGGCGAACTGGTCGTCTCCGGGCCGACCGTGACGCCGGGCTACTACGGCGACGACGCGGCCAACGAGGAGGCGTTCGGGCACTACGGACTCCACACGGGCGACGTCGGCGCCTTCGACGATGCCGGGCTGCTTCGCGTCCTGAACCGCGTCGACGACCGCATCGTCACCGGCGGCGAGAACGTCGAACCCGGCGAGGTCGTCGACGTTCTCCTCGACCACCCCGACGTCCGCGAGGCGGCGGTCGTCGGCGTGCCGGACGCTCAGTGGGGCGAGCGCGTCTCGGCGGCGGTGGTCCCCCGACGGGACTCGACGGTCGGTTCACAGGACACGGCGGACGTCACCGGCGACGCAGACTCCGCGGGCGAGGCCCTCGACCGGGCTGAACTCCTCGCGTTCGCCCGGGAGCGGCTCGCGGGGTTCAAACTCCCGAAGACCGTCGCCGTCGTCGACTCGCTCCCGCGGACCGTCTCGGGGACCGTCGACCGCGCGGCCGTTCGCGAGTTGCTCTCGGAGGCGAACCGGGAGGAGACCGAGGAATAAAATAGAGAACCCGTTTTCAGTTTATCAAAGTTCCGAGGGTTATTTGCCGGTGGGACGAGACGGAATCCTATGGATCTTCTCGACGAATCGGTGGTTCCCGAGCACGCACGCGAGGTTAAACGCGAGGCGCGCGAGTTCGCCGACGAGCATATCCGGCCGAACGCGGAGGCGTACTTTCAGTCGGCGGAGTACCCGTGGGACGTCCTCGAGGCGGGGATGGACGCGGGCCTCGTCGCCCAGGACATCGGCGAGGAGTACGGCGGCAAGGGGTACGACCTCGAACAGATCCTCGCGATCAACGAGGAGTTCTACGCCGCCGACGCGGGGATCGCGCTGACGCTGATGCTCGCCTCCTTCGGCTGTGAGATCGTCGAAACGTACGGGACCGAGGAGCAGAAAGACGAGTATCTCCGGCCCGTCGCGGCCAACGACCAGATCTCCGGGCTCGCGGTGTCGGAACCCCAGACGGGATCGGATATGGCGGGGATGACGACGACCGCCGAGCGGACCGACGACGGGTGGGTGCTGAACGGCGAGAAGTACTGGGTGGGTAACGCAGTAGAGGCCGACTGGCTGACCGTCTACGCGAAGACCGGCGACGGCGACGACCGCTACTCGAACTACTCGATGTTCATCGTCGAGACCGACACGCCGGGCTACGAGGCCGAGCACATCCCCGAGAAGATCGGGATGCGCGCGTCCAAGCAGGGCCACATCGTCTTCGACGGCTGCGAGATCCCCGAGGAGAACCTCGTCGGCACCGAGGGCGGCGGCTTCTACGTCCTCGCGGACTTCTTCAACCACGGCCGCGTCGTCGTCGGCGGCCACGGCATCGGCCTCGCCGCACACGCCATCGAGGAGACGTGGAAGTTCGTCCACGACCGGGAGGCGTTCGGCCGCAACATCGCCGAGTTCCAGTCGACCCAGCACATCCTCGCGGATATGCGAATGGAGTTCGAGGCTGCGCGGGCGCTCAACTGGCGCGCCGCGCACAAGGTCGAAACCGGCGAGGACGCCGGCTTCTGGGCCGCGGCGACGAAGACCAAGTCGACGGAGACGGCGATGCACTGCGCCGAGCGCGGGATGCAACTCCACGGCGGCCGCTCCGTGCTCGAAGAGTACCCCATCTCCCGCGTCTACCGCGACGTTCGGATCCCGGTCATCTACGAGGGGGCCAACGAGATCCAGCGCAACCTGATCTACAGACAAGGCGGCGTCTGAGGCCGACATACGCGATTTTCCGATCAGATCTCTTCGACTTCCTTCTGCTTCGAGCGACCGCGTCGGCGTGACCCTACGTGTGTAGGGTCCGGGGTGATTACCGTCGGTGTCGTTGCTACAGGTACCGAACCACGATGTCCAAGAGCCAATCGACGATCACCGAACTGACCGAGTACTGTGAGGACTGCGGTTCCCGGACGCCCCACGAGGTCTCCATCGAACTCAAGACCGAGAGCAAAAAGCGGACGAACAGGGAGTTCTCGCGAGAACCCTATCGCGTGACGGAGTGTCGCGCCTGTGGTCAGACGCGAGCGCAGCGGATGAACGACGCGTGATCGACTAATACACGAAACGCGCCCCGAGACGCCGTTCCCCTCGCGCGCCTCATCTATTCGTCGCCGTCGCCGACGCCGTCCGCCCCGTCCGTGCGAACCGACGGCTCCGTCCCCGACGACTCCGAGACGAACGCTTCGATGAGCTTTCGCTCCCCCGAACGCAGGTGTTCGTGAAACGTCGGTGCCGCGATGCCGAGCGACTCGGCGACCTCTTCGGCGGTGGAGCCCCGCGGCCACTCGAAGTACCCCGAGGCGTGGGCCGCCTCGATGACCTCTCGCTGCCGAGCCGTCAGTTTCTCCTCGAGCTGGCGGCGGAACGACGACGTCGACTGGACGGCGTCTTCGACCTCACGCTTCGCGACGATCGAGATGTCGGGATAGGAGGATTGGACCGCGTCGGTGAGCGCTCTGAGGTCGGCTTTCGGCGGGACTCTGACCACCATCGTGCCGACGCCGTCGGTCGCCGACAGCGACTCGATCGTCGCGCCGAGTTCGACCAGCGTGACCACGACGGACGCGCCGGTCAAGCGGAACTCGAACAGCGTCTCGTCGCCCTCCTCGGAGACGGTGCGCGCGTTCACGACCACGTCCAGCGGCGTGACGGTCGAGAGCACCGGCGACGGATCGACCCCCTCGATGGCGACGTAACAGGAGACGACGCCCGCGTCGGTGAGGGTCGTCCCGTCGAGGCGGACCGTCGTCTCGAACTCCAGGGAGAGGTCGACCAGCAGGTCCCGGGTGTCGGCGTGATCGAACTCCAGTTCGATCGCCGTCTCGCCCTGGAGGAGTTGCTTCGACTCCGCGGCGTTGATCTCGTGGCCGATCCGCTCGGCGATCTCCCCGAGCATCGACTCCTCCTCGTCGGTGGGGGCACCGGGCACGTAGGCGGCCAACGCACCGTAGACGGTGTCGCCGTAACTGATCGGCGCGGCGACGAGGCTCCGTTCGCCGCCTGTCGGGTCCGGGGCCGACAACGCGGCGTTCGCGTGAGCTTCGGGCACGGCCGTCGTCCGCACTGCCCGGGTGTCGATCGCGGATCGAACGGCCTCCGACGGCGTCGTCCAGTCGACTTGTTCCTCGTCGGCGTCGGCGAGGGGATCGGCGATCGAGTCGCCGCTCGCCTCGCAGGAGACGGTGTCGACGACGTCGTTGTACTTCGCCATCCACACCCCCTCGTACGGCGAGTTCTCGAACGAGTCACAGACCGTCCGCGCGATGTCCGCTCTCGTCGTCGCGTCGACCAGCGATCGGTCGAGCTCCCGGAGGAACTCGTTGGTCCGCTTGATCCGAGAGAGCTGGCGTTCCCGGGTCCGGATCTCGGACTCGCGCTCGTCTCTGAGTTCGCGGACGCGTTCGGTCAACTCGTCGAGCGCCTCGGGGTCGCGGAGTTCGTCGATGTTGCGGTCGTCGAGCACCGCCTCCGTCGACGCCAGCGCGAAGTACTCCCGGACGCGGTCGTCGAACTCCGAGCGGACCAGTAGCTCCTCGACGGCGTCCCTGACGCCCGCCTCGTCGACGGGTTTGACCAGGTACTCGTCGAACGGCATCTCGACGATGTCGGTGTCGGGTTCGACTGCGGTCATCATCGCGATCCGGCAGTCGAACCCCCGCTCGTCGATCTCCTCGAGGACCTCGTCGCCGGAGAGGTCCGGCATCCGCCTGTCGAGCAGAACGACGTCGACCTCGTCGTCGAGTCGGTCGAGCGCCTCCCGACCGCCGTAGGCGACCCGCACCTCGTAGTCGTCGCGCAGCCAGTACTCGCAGGTGTCCGCGAGGTCCCTGTCGTCGTCGACGACGAGGACGACCGGCTCCTCGGCCGACGCTGTCGGCCCCGGTGCCGCGTCGTCCGTCGTTCCGTCGGCAGACATTCGTGCTACCGAGAGGGTGCGAGTCCACAGACAAATAGCTGCCCCTCGCGGCGGTGAGCCACCGCTCGTCCGCGCCACCCTAACGACGTAGGGTACCGTGTTAGGCCCGCAGCCCCCGTTCACGAAACTGGCTATGATCGACCGAACCGGCGTCGAGGTGGAGGCCCGTGCCTGAGTGCCAGAACTGCGGCTCGTTCGTCTCTCGTGACTACGTTCGAGTGTTCGCCCCCGAGGGCGTCGATAACGCGCGGGTGTGCCCCCACTGCGAGGACATGATCCGGGAGGGTGCCGCCGTTCGCGACGCCCGCTCGCGACGCGTTTCGTCGCTGTAGCCACTCGTCGTCACACGCGACACCGACGCTCGGGCTCCCCCTTCCGAGCGTTTCACCCTCAGCGTACAGCCACCGAGCCACAGCACCCGTCGTCGACCCTTCTCGCGACCGCCAACCTACAAGGTGATGCCGCTGGACCGGGGGATATGCGACTGGAGGACTACTGGGGCGTCGGCCCGAAGACCAGCGAGAAGCTTCGGGAGGAACTCGGCGTCGAACGCGCCGTCGAGGCCATCGAGAGCGCCGACATCCGAGCGCTCGCCGATGCCGGGATCCCCCGCGGGCGCGCCGTTCGGATCCTGCGGCGGGCCAACGGCGCGGCTGGCATCGACACGCTCGGGACGCGGGACGCGCGCGACGTCTACGACGAGTTGCTCGCGCTGGCGAGCGAGCACGCGCTCACGGCGCACGCCGCCGACCGGATCCGCGTCCTGACGCCGCTGACCGCGGTCGAGGAGCGGGCCGATCGACTGGACCGCGTGCTCGCTGCCCGCGACGCGTGGGTCGGGCTCACCGACGAGGACCGAGAGGCGGTTCGCTCGGCGTTCGAGGCGTACGACGACGCCGGGGGAAGCGACCGCGCGGCCGTCGAGACGGCGCTGTCGCTCCGCGCGGCTGGCCTCCGTGGCGGGACGTTCGAGGCGCTCGACGACCTCGACGACGAGTCGTTAGAGCGCGCGGCGAACGCGCTGGGAACCGTCGCCGACGACGGGACCGTCGAAGCCGGTGCGGACGACGAACTGGACCGGTTGCGCGAGCGACGCGACGCCGTCGCCGAGTTGGAGTCGGGCGCGCTCGACGTCCTCGAATCCGTCCGCGAGCGCGGCGTCCGAAGCTTCGAGGAGTTCCGCGCCGCGTTCGTCGAGTACGTCGCGAGCGAGACCGACGTGCGCCGCGGACGCGTCGAGTCGACCGTCGCCGACGACGCCCGCGACGAGGCCGACTTCGTCTCGACGTCGTTGCGGTCGCTCCTCTCGGAGTTCGAGGCCGAGGTTGAGTCGCGCGAGGCGGCCGTCGCCGAGGAGCTTCGCGAGTCGATCGACTCGGCGAGGGCCGACGTCGAGGTCGCCATCGACGCGGTCTCCGACATCGCCTTCGAGCTCTCTTTGGGGCGCTTCGCGGCCGAGCACGACCTCAACCGCCCCCACCTCGTCGAAGACGGGCTCGCGGTGTCGCGGGCGCGGAACCTCACGCTGTCGGGAGAGGTCCAGCCGGTGACCTACGCGGTCGGATCCCACGACGTCGACGGGGAACCGGCCCCGCCGTCCGGCGACCGGGTCGCCGTCCTCACCGGGGCGAACTCCGGGGGGAAGACGACGCTCCTGGAGACGCTCGCGCAGGTCGTCCTCCTCGCGTCGATGGGGCTCCCGGTCCCCGCCGACCGCGCCGACGTCGGGCAGTTCGACACGGTGGTGTTCCACCGTCGACACGCCAGCTTCAACGCCGGCGTGTTGGAGTCGACGCTGAAGTCGATCGTCCCGCCGCTGTCGACCGGCGATCGGACGCTGATGCTCGTCGACGAGTTCGAGGCGATCACCGAACCCGGGCGAGCGGCGGACCTGCTGAACGGGCTCGTGGACCTGACGGTCGACCGCGGCGCGCTCGGAGTGTACGTCACCCACCTCGCGGACGACCTCAGCCCGCTCCCGCCGGAGGCACGGATCGACGGCATCTTCGCCGAGGGGCTCACCGAGGACCTGTCGCTACAGGTGGACTACCAGCCGCGGTTCGGAACCGTCGGCAAGTCGACGCCGGAGTTCATCGTCTCCCGCCTCGTCGCGAACGCCCGCGACCGCGCGGAGCGGCGCGGCTTCGAGGCCCTCGCGCACGCCGTCGGCGAGGAGGCGGTACAGCGGACGCTCTCGGACGCCCAGTGGTTCGAGGAGTGAGCGGGCGGGGCTCTCGTCGTCACTGGCCGGACGTGGCGAACAGTCGGAAGCGGTCGGGTCGCGGTGGGACGGCGGACCGACGCGGGGGGTCTCTCAGCGCACGCGACCTCTGGCCCCGCGTTCGTATATAAACCCCCGCACGGGCGAACGAACATCATCGGGAAAACGGGTATCGAAACGCGGTGCGATCATCTCCGTATGAGTACGGACACTCCCGACAACAGTGGGGCGGACACGCCCGACAGGGGTACGGCAGACGTGATCGACGGCGAGACGCGCGAGTTGGACGCCCGGGAGATCGACGGCGAGCCCTTCGGCGAGATTATGGGCGCGCTCGACGCGCTTCCGGCGGACGAGACGCTCGTCCTCGTCAACAGCTTCGAGCCCGAACCGCTCTACGCCGTGCTCGAACGCCGCGGCTTCGACTACGAGACGTCTCGGCGGTCCGACGACGAGTGGCGGGTGTCGATCACGAGCTCCAGATGACCGTCACGACTGCCTCGTCGGTCTCGACGGTCTCGTACTCGTACCCGCGATCCGCCAGTCTTGGGTACAGGTGTTGCGGCGCGCGGTCGTTCACCTGAACCAAGACGGTGTCCGAATCGAGTTCGACCAGCCGTTCGAGCGTGTTCTGCAGCGGTTGGGGCGGCGGGAGGTCGCGCGCGTCCAACAGCTCTCGGGGGGCGTCCGTCGGTGCAGCGCTCTCCGCGACGAAACCGGCGGTTTCGACCATACGAGGGTGTACGCCTCCGTCGGTTCAGACTGTTTTCCCGAAGATGTTCGTCCGCCCGACGCGAACCGCGACCGATCGACGAGACGGGTCCGCGAACGTGTTCGGGAGTAGCAGGAGGTGGCCGGGCCACGTTGTCCGACGTATGAGCGTCGTTCCAGGGAACCTCGACACCGACCGACAACCGCCGATGACGGTCCCTCTCCAGCACTTCGTCGTCGGGCTCGGATTTCTGCTCGCGGGGGCACTCGTCGGCATCGGCTCCGTGCTCGACGTGGCGGTCGGCCTCGCGACTCTCGCGCACGTACATCTCCTCTTGGCCGGGTGGGTCTGCCTCACGATCATGGGCGCGATGACGCAGTTCGTCCCCGTCTGGTCGGGCACGCGGCTCCACTCCCGGCGCCTCTCGACCCTGCAGTTGTGGCTGGTCACAGTCGGGCTGCTCGGGTTCGCCGCCGGTCTCCTCACCGGAACCCTGACCGCGCTCCCGGTGTTCGGCGGCGTCCTGCTTCTGGGGTTCTGGACGTTCGTCTACAACGTCGGGCGGACTCTCTGGTCGCTCCCCGCCTACGACGTGACGGAGCGTCACTTCGCGCTCGCGCTCGGCTTCTTCCTCGTCCTGACCGCGCTCGGGTTTCTCCTCGCGCTGGACTTCGTCGTCCCCGTGTTCGCACCGCTCTCGATCGGACGTGCGGCCGTGATTCAGAGCCACGCGACGCTCGCCGTCTTCGGGGCCGTGCTCACGACCATCGTGGGCGCGCTCTACCAACTCGCGACGATGTTCACCCAGACGGAGCTCCGCGGGATCGACGTCCGGTTGCGTCGGATCGAGGAGGTGGGGTATCCCCTCGGCGTCGCCCTCCTGGCGACTGGTCGGCTGGTCGGTTCGGGCGCGACCGCCCGCGTCGGCGGGCTGCTGGTCGCCGGCTCGCTCCTCGGATTCAGCGTCGTACTCGGACGGCGGCTCTACGAGACGCAGGTCGACTGGACGCCGATGCTCTCGCGGTACGCCGTCGTGGTCGGCGCGATGGCGCTCTGGGCAGTTCTCACCGTCTCGGCGTGGATCGCGGATCCGCTGGCACGAGACGCGCTCTTCGGCGCGCCGGGAACGGTCCATCTGCTCGTCTTGGGAGTCATCGGCTTCGTGGTCCTCGGCACGCTCTATCACGTCGTCCCGTTCATCGTCTGGGTCCACCGCTACAGCGACCTGCTGGGCTACGAGGCCGTTCCGATGATCGACGACCTCTACGACGACCGCGTCGCCGCCCTCGATTTCGCCTGTTTCGTGGGCGGGACGGGCCTCCTCGTCGCCGGCGACCTTCTCGACCTGCCCTCTGTGAGTGTCGCCGTCGGCGGCCTGCTCGTACTGTTCGGCGCGCTCGCCTTCAGCGCCAACCTCGCGGGGGTGCTCCACGAACACAGTCCGCACTCGCTGGTCGGGATCCTGTTCGGCACGTCGGCGGCGGACTCGGATCGATCCGCCTCGGAATCGGACGACACCGTCACCGAACAGTGAATCAGAACGGCGCTTCGGGGCTGCGACGGCTCGCTCCGTCGTCCGCGTCGGTCCCTCCGCCGGACTCTGAGCCGGTCAGCCCCGGTCCGACCTGATCCGGATCGGTCTCACCTTCGGGGACGTGAGTGACCGACCCCGTCTCGAGGTACTGTTCGTCCAACTCCCGGAGCCGGTCGTTGATCCCGTCGCTCTGGTGGTGCATCTCGGCGGCTCGCACCCGAACGAGGTCGTAGTCGTGCCGGTCCGAGAGCCCGTTCCACGCCCGGAAGGCCCCGATAGTGAGCGTGTGCGTCTGCGGGCAGAACGGCGTCGTGGGCGTGAACTCCGCGCGGAGCACGGACGGATCGTCCGCCTCCTCCGCGTACCGGAACCCGGCGTTCGCGTGTCGGGTGTCGAGGTTCAAGCGCGCCAAGTTGTAGTTGAACGTCATGTCGTAGACTTTGCGCTCCTCGAATACGTCCCGCGAGATCCGATGAAATGCGACGTGATCGTCGCCGGCGAGCACGCCGTGGCCGTCGAGGAACGCGCCCGGCTCGGGGAGGTGATCTGGCTCGAACTCACCGTACTCGTCGAAGAGTTCGTCGTCGCCACCGCCGCCGAAGGGAGAGGGGAATCCGACCATAGGGGACCTACGGACGAATCCGACCTATGGCTACTCCCGGATATGTTCGGGCGATTGGCGGACCCGACGGTGAGCGCTGAGAGTCAAGCCAGATACACGCGAGTGACGTGTCCCCCGCAGCCGCACTGCTGGACGTACTCCCAGCGCACGCCCTCTCCTGTCTCGGCCTCGAGCGCTTCGTAGAGGTACTCGGAGGGATGGCCGTGGTCGCCGTGCGTGACGAGGTTGACGTGGTTCCCAGCCACGGTGTGGTCGATCGCGTCGAGGGCCTGCGAGACCACGAGGTCGACGTCGGCGGCGTGCTGCGGCTTTTCGAGGTTCGCCGACCACGAGTTGTCGTGCATCCGGTCGGTGACTGGTTCGGCCTCGCCGTGTCCGTGATCGCGGTCCGCTGAGGTGCTCATCTCGTTCGGAGAGAGGGTTCGAGGAGTGAAAAGGACAAATACGAACATATTCGTCCGCGACTGCCACCGATCACATCTCGGCGCTCTGTTCGTCGATGGCGTCGGCCGCGATCGAGCGCCCGCGGGCGTTCAACTCGACCTCGTGGCGGACGCGGACCTCGTCTAAGACGTCGTGATCGATGAGCCGGACGAACAGCGCTTCGACCTCGTCGACCTCGATGCCGAGGAACGCGGGGATGTCGAACGGTGAGACGCCGGAGTACAGCGCCATCAGCACCTGCTTGTCCTGCGTGGAGAGATCGAGCGACGTCTCGGTCTGCTCCTCGCCGATCCGGAGCAGCGAGCTCAGGATCTCCACGTGTCGGTTCGGCCCCGAGATGTACGTCTGCACGCTGGTGGAGTCGTCGGAGTGTTCGACCTCGATGACCTTCCGGCGCTCCTCTCTGACCGTCCGGTGACCGATCTCGATGTCGCCGATGTCGTCGAGGGGGATCTCGACGAACCGCCCCGTGACGGTCGCGATGCTGACGACTTCGGCCTGCTCCTCGACCTTGAGCCGCGCGCCGACCCACTCGGTGTTCTGGACGACGCCGCCCTCGACCGCCGGGTGGCGGACGAGAAACTGCGTCGAGGAGAGGATCGCGTCGTAGATCGCCATCTTGAACTCCTCGAACTCCGCGGGCGCGACGAGGATGACGTCCTCGCCGTCGTCGAACTGGAGCGCGATATAGTCTGAGACGGTCGCGACGCGCTGGTTCACGTCGAAGCGCCCGCCGATCTGGTCGATGTCGGACAGCGGGAAGGTGCGCTTGCCGCCGGTCCCGGCGAGGACGATCCGCCGGTTCGACAGCAGAATCCGCCCGTTCGTCCACGCCGCGTCGTTGCGCTCGCGACCGTTTCTGAGCGCCTGCAGAAACCGCCCGCGCGTGTCCTCGATCTTCGTCTCACCGGGTTTCACGTCCGCTCACCTCCGCGCTGTCGAGGGCTGTTTCGCTCCCGTGTCGCGGTAGATCCTGAGCCGCTTTTCCACCGCCTCGAAGCGGTCGCGACACGAGGAGGGCACGGTCTCTGTCATCCCGATCGTCAGGTATCCACCCGGTCTGACGGCCGAACCGAGCGTCTCGAAGATCGCCTCCTTGGCCTCGGTGTTGATGTAGATGAACAGGTTCCGGCAGATGACCAGATCGAACGTCTGGGGGGGCTCCTCCTGCACCAGATCGTGGCGTCGGAACGAGACGAGGTCTCTGACCTCGTCGGTGACGCGGTAGGCGTCGCCGTCGCGCTCGACGTACCGGTCGCTGTGCGCCAGCGGTTCGAGCTGCTCTTCGAGGTCGTTCGTCTCGGAGGCGCGGTACTCCCCGCGACGGGCGACCCGGAGGATCTCGGGTTTGATGTCGGTCCCGAGGATCTCGACGCGCCGGTGGTCGATCCGGTCGTCGCCGAGCGCCAGCATCGCCGCGGAGTACGCCTCCCGACCGTCCGAACACGCGGCGCTCCAGATCCGGACGCGCCCGGCGTCGCTGAGTTCGGCCAGTAGCTCCCGGAGGCCGTCCCACACGTCGGGGTTGCGGAAGAAGCTCGTGACGTTGACGCTGAGGGCGTTCAACAGCGCCTCCCGTTCGTCCGCTTCCTCCCGAAGGAGCCGCTGGTAGGCGTCGTACTCCTCGACGTGTCGGCGTCGCATCCGCGCGGAGACGCGCCTGTCGAGGTAGGATCGGTTGTACGAACTGGTCGCGAACGACAGCGACGACTCGATGTACGCGAGCAGGTCGTCGAACGCGTCGGAATCGGCGTCCCGTTCGACGTCTCCGAGCCCCATCAGTCGGCTGCCTCCTCTGCGTCTGGGCTGTCGTCGGCCGGCGGGGTCCACCCTCGCCGGGCCTGCTTGCCGCGGTCGGGGATCGGCAGCGAGTTGATGTCGAGTATCGGCACCACGTTCCCGTCGCCGACGACGGCGGTCCCGGAGAGCCCCTCGGTCCCCTTGAGCGGTCCCTGAAGCGGCGTGACGACGACCTCCTCCTGTCGGGCGACCCCGTCGCACCGGACGGCCACCTGCCGGTCTGCCGGGCGGACGCGGACGATCATCCCGTCGTGGTCCGACTCTGAATCGATCGACAGCGCGTCCCGAAGCCGGATCAGCGGGAAGATGTGGTCCTCGTGGACGATGACCTCCGCGCCGTCGACCCGCTGGATCCGCTGCTGGGTGGAGATCTCGTCGATGTACTTGATCGGCACGCCGAACTCCCGATCGTCGATCTGGACGAACAGGACCTTGATGATCGCGACCGTCACGGGCAGCCGAATCGAGATCGACGTCCCCTCCCCGAGCGTGCTGTCGACGTTCACGGAGCCGTCGAGCGATTCGACCGTGGTCTTCACGACGTCCATCCCGACGCCGCGGCCGCTGACGTCCGTGATCTCGTCGTTGGTCGAGAACCCGGGGTGGAAGATGAGGTCGTACACCTCCTCGTCGGGGAGTTCAGCCAGTTTCTCCGGCGAGTGGACCCCCTTCTCGGCCGCCTTCTCTCTGATCACGTCGGCGTCGATGCCGGCCCCGTCGTCCTCGACGGTGATGACGACGGTGTCGTGTTCGCGCTCGGCGCGCAGCTCGACCGATCCGGTCCGGGACTTCCCCGCCGCCTCGCGCTCCTCGGGCGGCTCGATCCCGTGATCGACCGCGTTCCGGAGCACGTGCATCAGCGGGTCGGAGATCTCGTCGAGGATGGTCCGGTCCAGTTCGATGTCCTGTCCCTCCACGGAGAAGCGGACCTTCTTGTCCTCCTCGCGGGCGAGGTCGCGGACGAGCCGCGGGAACTTGTCGAAGACCTTCTTCAGCGGGATCAGCCGCATATCCATCACCGTGTCCTGCAGGTTCGAGGAGATCTTGTCCAGTTCGTCGATTGTGTCCTTGCCGGCGGTGTCGTCCGCGTCGATGGCCTGCCGGAGTTTGATTCGGCTGGTCACCAGCTGCTCGACGAGGCTGTGGAGTTCGTCCAACTGGTCGACGTCGACGCGGACGGACTTCACCTCCGAGATCGACGGCGTCGATCCCTCGGCGTCTCCGGCGTCGTCCGTGCCGTCGCTGCCGCCGGCGCGTTCGGACCGTTCCTCGGTGGCGGTCTTCTCTTCGTCTGCGGCCTCACCATCTGCGTCGGATTCCGCCTCGCTATCCGCGCTCGGCCCTTCATCGACGCCCGCGCTCGGGCCGTCGACGTCCGAGTCAGCGGTCGAGCTCTTTTCGTTCTCGGCCGCGGTGGCCGTACTAGCGGTCGCTTCGGTGTCCTCCGCCGTGTCGTCCGACGAGGTGTAGGCGTCGACGACGGCGTCGACGGCGGCGGCCGCGGATTCGGCGTCGACGTCTCCGTCCTCCGCGGGGCTTTCCGAGCCCGCGGCAGGTGGCTCGTCAACGTCCGCGTCGGTTTCCGTGTCGCCCGCACGGTCGAGGAACGCACCGACGTCGGTCAGCGCCACCGACTCCACCTTCCAGATGTCGGTCAGCGCCGATTTGAGTTCCGCGCGGGAGGCGTCGGCGACGAACAGCACGACGTCGTCGCCGAACTCGCCCTCGGCGATCCCGTTCAGGCTCGGCTCCGCGCCGACGACGTCGAGGTCCTCCGGGAGCCCGTTGACGAACAGTCCGCCGTCGACGCCCTTCATGTCTCCCGTGTCGAGTTCGATCCGGGCCTGGTACAGGTGAGCCGCGTCAGCGAGCGCGGGGTCGCCCGCGTCGAGGAGATCCCTGGCCCGGTCCAGCGCCTCGTGGCCGCTCGTCCGTTCGGTCGTCGACGGCGTCTCCGCTTCCCCGTCGGCGTCGGCCGCCGCGGAGGAGGAGTCCGCATCGTCGGATTCCTGCGTAGGCTCCGCGGCCGCGCGGATCGATTCCACGAGGTCGCTCGGATCGCGCTGGGACTCGCCGTTGGACTCGATCTCGTGGAGGATGTCGAGGATCTCGTCCATCCCGTCGAAGACGAGGTCCATCCGCTCGGGCGTGACCTCGATCTCGCCGTTCCGAACCGCGTCGAGTAGGTCCTCGACGGCGTGAGCCACGGTCGCGGCGTTCTCGAAGCCCATCGCCCCGAAGTTGCCCTTCAGGGTGTGCGCCTGTCGGAAGATGTCGTCGATCGCCTCCGTGTCTTCGGGGTTCGCCTCCAGATCGAGGAGGGAGTTGTTCAACTGCGTGATACTCTCCTCCGACTCGGTGATGAATTCCTGGTATAGTTCGTCGTCCATTGGTCACTCCTCCTCCGCGAAGAACCGCAAGGCGCTCGAAGCGACGTCCTCGGCGGCCGCGACGACGTCGACGCATCCGGTCTCGATGGCCCGCCGCGGCATCCCGAAGATCGCCGAGGTTGCCTCGTCTTGGGCGACGGTGTGTCCGCCGCCGCGAGCGATCCGTCGCATCCCGTCGACGCCGTCGCGGCCCATTCCGGTGAGCAGGACCCCGCAGATCGGCCCCTCGACGGTCTCGGCCGCCGACGCCATCGTCAGGTCGATCGCCGGACGGACGCCGTGGATCTGCTCGGTCTCTGTCAGTTCCAGTCTGAGCCGGCGGTTCCGGTCGCTCGTCGCGAGCAGGTGTTTCCCGCCGGGCGCGACGCGCGCCTGTCCAGCCTCGATCCGTTCGCCAGATTCGGCCTCTTCGACGGCGTACTCCGACCGCTCGTCGAGTCTGGCCGCGAACCGCTCGGTGAACCCCTCGGGCATGTGCTGGACGATCAGCACCCGGAGGTTCGCCGCGGGCGGCAACGCGGCGACGACGCGTTCGACGACGTTCGGTCCACCCGTCGACGCGCCGACGACGAGCGTGCCCACCTCGGGATACCGGCGTGCCGTCTCCCGATCCGGAGACGCCGACGCGGTCGTTCGGCTTGATTCCTCGGCATCGAGCGATCCAACCGTTGCTTCCGAATCGGGCGTGGTCGGCGACGGGGTTGCAGACCCCCTCGATTTCGCCGGTGATCGATCGGTGATAGCGGCCCGGGCGTCCGCGGTGAGGTCGACTCGGGCGGCGGATTCGACCTTCTCGACGAGTTCCTGTTTCACGCGCGGCATCGACGAGGTGACCTCGCCCCCGGGCTTCGTGACGAAGTCGACCGCTCCGCGGTCCAGCGCCTCGAACGTCACGTCGGCGTCTTCCTCGGTGTGCGCCGACAGCATCAACACGGGCGTCGGATGGTCGCGCATGATGGCGTCGACCGCTTCGAGACCGTTCATCGTCGGCATCTCGATGTCCATCGTGACGACGTCCGGGTGGCAGTCTCCCACGGTCTCGACGGCCTCGACACCGTTTTTCGCCTCGCCGACGACTTCCACGCCGCCGTCCTCGAGGAGGTTCCGGATCAGCGTCCGCATAAACCGCGAGTCGTCGACGACGACCGCGCGGGTAGCCCCGTCACCGCTTCCGGGGCCGGCGGCCGCGCTCATCGCCCGTCGCCCCCGCGTCGGTGGCCGTGACCCGCGGTCCCGGCACCGTGGTCGTGCCCGCACATCTCTGTCTCCGAGGTTCCGGACTCGGGGACTTAAGCACTCCCCGGCGAGAATCAGCCGTGATAATGGTGTGAGTACATTTATTGCCGGTCTGTCCGGTCTCGTAGACGACACCGGCGGCCCCATCGGTTGTCGGAATCACCACTATGGCGCAGAACCAATCCGTGGCGGCGGGCCCATCCGACTCGGCCGCCACAGACGACGGCGACGCCACCGCCCGACAGATGCAGGTCCTCGAGTTCGAACTGGGCGAGGAAACGTACTGTGTCGACATCGACTACGTCTCGGAGATCGTCGACCGCGGCTCGCTCACGACGGTCCCGAACGCCCCGGCGTACGTCGAGGGCGTGATGGACCTGCGGGGGCGTACCACCTCGATCGTGAACCCGAAGACGCTCTTGAACACGGACGACACCGGCGAAGCGAGTCGGATCGTCATCTTCGACGCGAAGCAGTTCGACGACGCCGCCGCGGTAGGCTGGCTGGTCGACGAGGTCGATCAGGTGGTCCGGGTCTCGATGGACGACGTCGAGGAGCCGCCGATGGAACACGGCGACTTCATCGAGGGCATCGTCCGCCGCGACGAGGACCTCGTCGTCTGGATCTCGCCGACGAAAACCGCCGATTCCTAGCTCGGGTTCTCACCCCGCGGCACGCCGTTCCGACGTCTGTTCCCGCTGAGCCGCCCTGAGCGCCAGCGCCAGCCCGGCGACGACGCAGCCACCGGCGACGCCGAACGCCGGGAGGTAGCCGACGCCGTCGGCGACCGCGCCCCCGACGACGCTCCCGAGGCCCCCGCCGAGGCTGCCGATGGCGGTGTACAGCCCGAGCGCTTCCGCGCGGGCCGACTCTGGCGCGAGTTCGGAAACGAGTCCGGTCGCGGTCACGGCGATGACGGCCCACGAGCCGCCGATCGCGAGGAACAGCGCGCCGACGACGAACAGGCCCGCGGGCGGTGCGACGGCCGCTCCGGCGACGGCGACCACCGGGAACGCTCCCGCGCGGAACAGCAGCGCGCCGGCCTGGAGCCGGAACGGGTCGTACGTCGCCGCCGCGCTCCCGGCGGCCGCGTACGTCGCCGCGGAGGCCGCCGAACTCGCGATGAACAGCCCGAACACCTCGTCGGTCGCGTAGCCCGCGTCGACGAGGTACGCCGGAAGCGGGCCGAAGAACGCCGAGAACCCGGCGAAGAAGACCGTCGCGGCGAAGAGATAGCGCAGCAGCCTCTCGGAGAAGCGCTCTCGGAGACCCGCCAAGATACCCTGGTCCCGGGTAGCGCCGCCGCGGGACCGCCGGGCCGTCAGTTCCCGGAACGCCCAGTACATCCGTCCGGGGCCGAACGGCACGGCACGCGTGGCCCGCGCCGCAGTGCCGTTGGGGACAGCGACCCGCCGAGCGAGCCGTCGGAACCGCCTTTCGGAGACGTCCGTCGGCTCGGGGTACCGGAGGACGACGACGGCGATCCCGCCGAGAGTGACGACGGCGCTGAGGACGAAGAACAATCGCTTCGAGGCCAGCGGCGACAGCGCGAACCGGCTCCCGACGACCGCCGACCACGCGCCGCCGGCGACGAGTCCGGCCAGCCAGCCGTACCCCTGCACGTGGTTCAGCCGGCCGAACCGCCGCGGCCACGCGGGCGGGGCGTGCCCCTCCACGACGATCACGTTCAACACGGGTGCGGCGGCGGCGACGACGAACCACAGCGCCGCGTTGGCCAGCAGCACCGTCCACGGCGAGGAGAGGAAGGGCAGCAGGACGAAGACGGCCGCCGAGAGCCCGAGCGCGACGAGGACGAACGGCCGCCGGCGTCGCGTCCGCGCCACCAGCCGCCCCCAGAGGATCGCTCCCGGAGCGCCCGCGAAGGCGGCCGTCGCGGCGACGAGGCTGACGACGAGCGCGCCCGCCCCGAGGTCGATCGCGTACAGCGGGACGAGAAGCGACGCGGCACCGACGGCGGCGTAGCCCATCGCCCACCCGTAGAGCCAGCCGTCCGTTCCGGGCGCGCCGCCGCCGTCGACGCCCCCGTCAGCGACCTCCGTCGGTGTCGGTTCCGCCGCGGTTGCGCCACCAGTTTCTCTCCCGCGTTCTCGCACGTCCGGCGGAACGGCGGGGCGACCTATAGTTGTTGGCGGTCGGCGCGGGCCGAACACAGACGGCGTCGCGGTCGGCCGGTAGTGCGGACGCCGCTCTGGACACACCCGGTCAGACCGACTCGGAACTCGCTGCCCGCTCGTCGTCGCCGTCGCGGTCGAACAAGAGGTCGTAGGCCGGGTGTTTGTCGAGCACCGCACCGCAGTTCCGACAACTCGTGTGGAGCGACCGGTCCGCGTTCCAGCGATCTGTCCGGCGCACGACCGCGCCCGCCCGGAGTTCGTAGCGACCGCCGGAGGTCGAGACGTGGTCGAACGCGCGGCTCGCACACTCCGGACACGGATCGCGCATATCCGTCCAATCGTCCCTGTCGACCGCGGTGATCGTGAACGACCGCCCGTCGGTCCTGACGCGAAATGATCGCTCCATCGTCCCGTCTGGTCCCGTCTTCAGATAAATACGTTCGGAGCCGCTCGCCGTTCAGCTCCGCCGGACCGTCCGGTACGCGCCCGCGGGCTGTTCGAGCGCCCACTCGTCGTCGAGCGCGGCCGCCTTGTCGTCGGTGCCGCGGTCGGTCACGAGGCCGACGTGGTACAGTTGGGCCTTGTACTGGAAGTGGAGGCCCGACTTGTACACCGAGGGGTCGTCGAGCGCCGTCGGATCGAGCGTCCCGTCGCTCCGCAGCACGGCGTCGCGCTCGCGCTCGGTGAAGAACACCTCGACGGCCAGCGGGCGGTTGATCTCGCAGGCGGCTTCCGCCACCGCCGGGAGCCTCGCCGGGCGGACGCCGTCGCGGTGGAGGTTCTCGAGCGCGTCGACGACGAGCGTCGTCGGCTCGTACTGCATCGTCACGCTCCGGGCGAGCTGCGCCCAGCGCGGGGCGAGTTCCGTGAACCGCTCTTGGCTGCCGGTCCACTCGTCGAACCGCGCCAGCGCCGCCTCGACGCTCCCGCACTCCGAGCGCGCGAAGCGGACGACTTCCCGCCCGAGGTGGGTGAGTCGGTCGACGCCGCGGGGGTCCACGAGTCCGAGGAGGACCGCTCCGCGGCGGCCGTCTCCGACGAGTCGGATGACGTGCTCGGCGTACGTCGCCTCCGTGTCCCCGTCGGCCGCGAGCGCCAGGGCGTAGCCGAGGTAGTTCTTCGGGTGATTGACCGGGAAGCTCCCGTCGGTCAGGCGGTGCGTTCGCGCCTGGAACCGGATCGCCTCCACGCCCGTCGAGAACTCGCCCGCCCCGGTCACCCGCGGCGGTTCGAGCACCGACGCGGCGTCGGCGCTCTCGACGCCGACGACGCCGACGTTCAACTCCCGGGCGAGCGAGCGCGACGTCTCGGTGACGCTCTCGGCGGGGACGGCCACGTAGCCGAGGTTCACCTCCGAGAGCCGCGAGTGCACCTGCTCGATGCCGCGGGCGACGTCGACGGCTCCGCCGTTCGCCCGGTGGCCCTTCGCTTCGACCGCGACGACGGGGCTCTCGGACACGTCCCCGTCCAACACCGTTCCGGACGGTAGCCCCACGCCGAGCAGGTCCGGTTCGCCCGAGGAGAGCCGGATCGAGTTGAAGGGTCTGAGTCGCTCGCGCACCTCCTCGGGAACCGACCACTCGCCCCACGAGTCGGCCGTGAACTGCGATTCGGTGACGACGTACTGGTCGGACCGGTCCGGGAGGTCGGGGTAGAGCGTCTCCTTCGCGGCGGCGAGCACCGCAGGCTCGGCGAGCGTCGTCATCGACCGGCCGTTCACCACGGGACGACTTAGCCGTTCGGTCGGATGCCCGGTCGGATCGGCCAGACCGCACCGCTCCGGTTCGAGGAGTGCGAGTCAATCGGGTGCCCCCGGACCCGAACAATCAAGACTGCACGCACTACAGGATACAGCAACTCGACCGATGCGCCAATATCTCGACCTCGTCACCGACGTCCTCGAAGAAGGGGGACACAAGCCGAATCGAACGGGCGTGGACACGATTTCGGCGTTCAGCCAGCACTACCGCGTCGACCTCTCGGAGGGCTTCCCGCTGCTGACGACGAAAGACCTCTCGGGGGCGCGCTGGAACTCGCTGATCCACGAGTTCGTCTGGTACCTCTCCGGCGAACAGCACATCCGAACGCTCCGCGAGGAGACCGGCATCTGGGACGCGTGGGCCGACGATGAGGGACACCTCGACACCGCCTACGGGCGCTTCTGGCGGCGCTTTCCGGTGCCCGAAGAGGGGCTTCCGGGCGAGTCGTGGCCGGCGGACGACCATCGCTGGATGAACGACGAGGGGACGTTCGACCAGATCGCCTACGCGCTGGACATGCTCCGGGAGAACCCCAACTCCCGGCGGATCGTCGTCAACGCGTGGCACCCCGCCAACGCCGCGGTCTCGACGCTCCCGCCGTGTCACTACACGTTCGTGCTCAACGTCCAGGGCGACCGGTTGAACGTCCACCTCCACCAGCGCTCCGGCGACGTCGCGCTCGGCATCCCGTTCAACATCGCGGCGTACTCGCTCCTGGCGACGGCGCTCGCTCAGCGGACCGGCTTCGAGGTCGGCGAGTTCGCCCACAGCGTCGTCGACGCCCACGTCTACTGCGGCGCTGGCGACCGCGGCGCGTGGTACGCCGACAACCTCGGCGAGTTGCAGTCCCGCCTCGCGGCCGTCGACGATCGGAGCCAGTACCGCGACGTCCGCGAGTGGCTCGTCGAGAGCGCGCCGCCGGAAGCCGACGGCGAGGAGCGATACGACCACGTCCCCGGACTGCTCGAACAGTGCGCCCGGGAGCCCCGCGAGCGCCCCTCGATCGACGTCGCCGACGTGCCGCTCGACGAACTCACTTACGACGACGTCGAACTGTCCGGGTACGACCCCGCGCCGGGGATCGAGTTCGCGGTGGCCGAGTGATGCGCGAATCCGCTCCGAACGCCGCCGACAGCGACGGAAGAACCGATACTGACGACAGCGCCCCCGACGCCGCCGACAGCGACAGCGGCACCGACGCCGACGTCGAACTCGCCTTGATCGCCGCGGTCGCGGAGAACCGCGTCATCGGTCGCGACGGGGGGATGCCGTGGCACTACAGCGAGGACCTGCGGTTCTTCAAACGAACGACGACGGGTCATCCGGTGATCGTCGGACGCAAGACCTACGAGGCGGTCGTCGAGGCTCTCAGAGAGCCGTTCCCCGGGCGAACGACGGTCGTGCTCACCTCGCAGTCGCTGGACCTCCCGGCGGGCGCTGTGCTGGCGAACTCCGTCGAGGAGGCGATCCAACGAGCGGCGGCCGACGCCGCCGAACGGGGGGTCGAGACGGCGTACGTCGCGGGCGGCGGGCGCGTCTACGAACAGTTCCTCCCCCGCGCGGATCGCCTGATTCTCACCGAGATCCACGGGAGCTACGACGGCGACACGCACTTCCCGGCGTGGGACGAGGACGAGTGGATCGAGATCGAGCGCGATCCACACGAGGAGTTCGACTTCGTCACCTACGAGCGGGTCGACTCCTGAGGGCAAGCAACGCAGCGACGGGTGAGACGGCAGCACGGCGAGCGAGACAACTTCGGTTTTACTCGCGAGTGTCGAACGTGGGACATATTTTTACGGTATGCCAACAAATCGCGCACCGTATGAGCGCGACGTTCGAGCTGTTCGAAGACAGTGCAGGACAGTATCGCTGGCGACTCGTTCACGCGAACGGCAACATCATCGCCGACAGCGGCGAGGGGTACGCCACGAAGCAGAAGGCGACGCAGGGGATCGACAGCGTCAAGCAGAACGCCGCGGAGGCCGACGTCGTCGAGGTAGACTCCTGATTCGGTCGGCAACTTGCCCCTCGCGCCGTCGAGTTCGCGCTCTGCAGAGCCGGTAAAATCCCGTGGCGGTGGTGGGTTTATCAGTCCACGGCCCCGAGTGAGGCAGATGAACCGAAACGACCAGCAGGCGTACGATCGGGGGACGTCGCTTTTCTCACCCGACGGACGCATCTATCAGGTCGAGTACGCTCGCGAGGCAGTCAATCGCGGGGCACCCAGCCTCGGGATCCGAACGGCGGACGGCGTCGTCCTCGCGGCCCTGCGTCGGACGGCGTCCTCGCTGATGGAGGGCGAGAGCATCGAGAAACTGCACAAACTCGACGACTTCCTCGGTGCGGCCTCCGCGGGCCACGTCGCCGACGCTCGACGGCTGATCGACGACGCTCGGACCGCGGCACAGCGCAATCGGCTTCGCTACGGGGAACCGCTCGGGGTCGAGACGCTCACCAAGACCCTCTCCGACGAGATTCAGGAGACGACGCAGTACGGCGGGACGCGTCCGTTCGGTGCCGCGCTGTTGATCGCCGGAATGGACGGCGATGGGTCCGATGCCCGCCCGCGACTCTACCAGACCGACCCGTCGGGCGCTCCCCAAGAGTGGCGAGCGGTCGCGATCGGATCCGGTCGCGACGACATTCAAGAGTTCCTCGAAGAGGAATGGTCCGATTCGCTCACGACCGACGAGGGCGTCGAAACCGCCGTTCGAGCGCTCTTGCGTACAGACGACGAACTCGACGCCGAGAACGTGACGATCGCGACGATCACGGCCGAGGGGTATCGAGACCTCCCCGAGGCCGAGATCGCAGACGTCGTCGATTCCTCTCAGGAGACTGCGACTGATGACGCTGACGACGACGAATAGCGGCGATCGGTTTTCCACGCTGTACGCTCGTTGTGTACGCCACACCACCGCACGGCGGGGGTAAAACGGAACCGTTTTACATATCCCGGCGATATCCAGAGATGTCGCACCGCTCCGTTGGTGTAGTCCGGCCAATCATCTTGCCCTCTCACGGCAAGGACCAGGGTTCGAATCCCTGACGGAGCACTCCTTTTTTCGACGCCGTCTCGGATTCCCGACAGTCCTTGAATCGACGGAATTCGACCTCCCGACCGACGAAGTGTGCTCTACTCCTGCTACCGCCTACGCAAATAGATTCCCTCGGCCGCGGTCGCACGACCTAAGTGAGTGCGGCGATGAGGCCTCGCGCACAATGGACGAAGCACTCGAAGTGGTCGACGTCGTCGCTGACTCGGGACTCGAGGGCGTCGTTACGTGGGCACTGCGCCTCGTCGGGTTGCTCGTACTCCTCGCGGGCCTCGGGCTGTGGCTCCTCACCGACCTGGGGCTCCTCTGGATCCCGGCCGTCCTGCTGGTCGTCGGCGTCGTGCTCTTGGCCGCGCCCAGCGTGCTCCTGTTGCTGGCGGAATTCGCGTGAATGCGTCCGGAACGACCTGTCAGTTCGATTGAGTGACGCAAACAACTGTCGTAGCCTCGCCGCTAGGGTTACACCGCTTCGTTCGTTCCGGTACCGTCGCCATCCCGTTCCCGGGCCTGTAAATCAAGGGATGGGTGGTCGGCGACGCCGTCTGAATCGCCTCCGCTCATCTCACGGATCGTCACGTCGCGCTTGGGGTACGGAATCTCGATTTCGGCGGCGTTCAGCGCCTTGTACAGCGCGCGGTTGAGTTCGTGTTGCGCACGGCGTCGACGCGTCGGCCCGTTCACCCAGCAGAGCAGTTCGTACTGGAGGGCCGAGTCTCCGAACGATCTGAATCGCGCCCGCGGCTTCGGCGAGTCCAACACCAGCGGTTCGGCCAGTGCAGTCTCGACTGCGAGTTCCTCGAAGGCGTCGATGTCGGTTCCGTAGGCGACGCCGATCGGAACCCGAACTCGTCGGCGACGTTGCGGTGCCGACTCGTTGGTCACTTTCGAGGCGTTGAGCGCCGCGTTCGGAACGGTCACCATCACCTCATCGCGGGTGAGCAACGTGGTCGAGCGGACGCCGACTTTGATGACCGTCCCGGCGGTGCCGTCGTCGAGGACGATGTAGTCCCCGAGTTTGTAGGTGTCGTCGAAGTACAGCGCGATGCCGCCGAAGAAGTTGGCCACGGTGTCTTTCGCCGCGAATCCGACGGCGATACCCGCGACACCGGCGGCACCGAGAAGCGGCGTGATCTCGATTCCCCACAGCCACAGCAACGTCCCGGCGCTGCCGACCAGCACGGCCAGCGTCCAGACGTTCGAGAAGACGGGGGCGAAGTCGAACCGGTTCCCTTCCGCGTTGACGGCGTCCACGAGCCGATTCACCACGTTGTTGGCCGCGTACGCCCAGACGAGGACGATGACAGACAGGGAGGGCCGGCCGAGGAGACCGTCGAGCGCCGCCGGCGTGAACAGGACAGACGATCGAACGGTCGGAACTTGGGTGAGTACGTAGACGCCGACGAGTGCAGCGGTGACCACGAGCGGCGCACGGACCGAGGCGACGACGATGTTGTCGTACTCCGTGTCCGTATTCGACACGTATCGGTAGGCTACCCGAAGAATCACGAACTCCATCGCGACGGCTGCGGCGACGGAAACGACCAACACGGCGACTGTCGATTCGAGCGCAGTGAACCCCTCGAATAGCCTGAGAAGCGAGGAAAGCATACCCTATCGTCGCGAGTGGCGGAGATAACCATTTCTCCGCACCGTCGACGCTGTTCCGGTCTCCCGGTAGCTGACATCTGAACTGTTCGGACTGGATCCCGGGCTTTTCGGCGAGGCACCAGAGCCTGGCTGGTTGTAGAATGAAATGAATTATAAGATGACATCAGAGAATACCTAGCACTCATATGGAACGCACAGCGGTCAGTTGCGCCCGCTGTCAGATCGAGCTTCCAGAGGCCCCTCACCGCTATCGCTTCGCAGAACATAGTCGACGCTACCTCGTCAAAACCCGGTGTCGTGAGATCCCAAAGGCTGCTGTCGCGTCTCTCTGTGGAAGTTGTTTCAGCCGGTTCAGTGCCCTGCGGAAGTATCGGAAACTGAGTAACAAAATCGGACCACTCGAATCGGATGCTGAGATCGATCAGGCTATCAAAAAAGAACTCGACGGGATTGATCTCGAGAACGTCGCCGATCCGAGCACTGAGTAGACACGCTTCCCGCTTCGCCCACGATCTGCATCTCGGATTTTTGGCTCTGTCGTTACCTAGGGCTCAGAAAAAGGTATTTTTTGGAATGGGGCCGGAGGGATTTGAACCCCCGATCGACTGATATCTCCGGTACGCGCCTCGGTACTCCAGAGGGTCGTCGTCGCGAACCGATGATCAGTCGGTCGCTCGGTATATCAGTCTGGAGTGTCGTCACCGGGCGCCAAGCCTCTGGAGTCAGTCGCCATGCCGGGCTTGGCCACGGCCCCTGTGTCTGCAACTGCTCGTATGCCGATACGGCATAAAGGAATTACGATCGGTCGACGGAATCCGATCTCGCCCAGCCGCCAGACCGGTCATCGGTCAGTGTCGGACCACGAACACTCCTGGCACTTGTACGCCGTCACGAACTCGGTCACGCTCGGCATATACCCCACCGAGAGGACGTTTTCGCCGCATTCGGGACAGTCCATCTCCGCGTCTTCTATCGGCTCCGCCTCCATCGGACGCTCGCCTTCGACGAGTTCGGCGAGCCGCTTGGGTGTCACCATCCGTCCTTCCACGACGCGATTGCTCATACCCCGTCGAAGACGCGGAGGATGGTAAATCCGTCGCGCACGTGGCGGTCTTCACAGACCGTTCAGAGCCACGGCGCTCGCGAGCCGTCCGAATCCGGGTAGCCGTAGCCGACGTCGCCGCCGGTTTCGTTGGACTCGCGCTCGTCTTCGGAGTCGTCACCGTCGCCGCCGTCGGTGACGGCCGCTCGGATCGACGAGAGCGCGTCACCCGCGACGTCGCGTTCCTCGACCTCCTGCAGTTGGTCTCGATCGGGGCCGTCGTCGACGTCGTCGACCGCCTCTGCCTCGTGGTCCAGTTCCGCGTCCGGGTCGTAGGCGAACAGCGCCGTCACGCCCAGTACGGCCAACGCGACGGGCGCTTCCGTCGGTAGCAGACCGAGCACGTCGACGGCAAGCATTCCCAGCGCGACCGAACTGCCGAAGCGGAAGCGGTCGATGTCGACGGCCCCGCGGAGGCTCGGTGCGAACGTCGCCACCGCGAGCGCGAAGGCGACGCCGGTTCCGGCAGCGGCGACCGCGCGGGCGACCGTCCCGAGGTTGGGATCGACCACGAGCGTCGCCCCGCCGAGTTCGAGACTTGCGATCAGGCCGAAGCCGATGATGATGCTCGGGGAGGGGAGATACTCGCCGACCTTCGCGGAGGCGGTCTTCGCGGCGACCGCGAGGATCACCAAGCCGGCGAACCGGTGGAAGACCTGGAAGTTCAGCACGCTCTTCAGCGTCTCCGCGAAGAGGGCCTCGAGCCCCGCGACGGGGAGCAACAGCGCGCCGAGGAGGAGGATCGACGTCACCTGCTCGCGGCGCGTGCCGTCCATCTCCGCGAGGATGACCGCGACCGTCGCCGACCCGCCGAAGATCAGCAGTCCGGTCTCGATGATGCCGAGCGGACTGCTGAGCGCGCCAGCGATGATGAGTGCCGGGAAGATCCCGTCGACGAGCGGGAGAGCCATCACCGTCGCCAGGAGTCGGGTCGCACCGCCCACCCGCTGCTCGAGGCGGAGCGCGACCGGATGCCGTGAGACGCTCATTCGCGACTAACGGCCGTCACCATCGGCCAGACGGCGATGCGGGCGCAAGCCCGGCGCGGACGCGCCGAGGGCCTGCGGGAGCACTCCGAGCGAATCGAGCGCGGGGAGCAGCCAATTTCCCCGTTTGAAGTTCTGCATCGCTGTAAATGTAAAAGTCGCATCGAATTCCGTGGTCTGCTGACCGGCGATGCGCGATGCAGAGGGACACTCGGAGTCCATACCTAATTGCTATCGTGACGGGATATTAAACGTTGTGTGGGACAGAGGGTCACGGGTCTGCGTCTCTCACACTAGAGTCGGCCAAAAATCGATTATTTCACGAAACAGATCCGGATAGGCGTCGAATCGCTCATTCACTCACGGGAGGGTGGCGAATATTGCGACATCTGAAAGTTCCGTGACGCCGCTGGTACACTCACGACGCTCCCGGCACCGACGGTGCCTAGCAGCCGCCGCGGAGATGTAGGCGATACTGTACACGCCTCTGTATATCTGAGTCGACTACGTGGCAACAATCTACACAGCGATGGTCTCTCGCAACGTTTTTGTCGGTAGACTGTGGACCGTTTATATGGCGAAAGACGGTTCCACACAGGGGTCCTTTTCGGAGAAACTTCGCGTACCAGAGGCGTTGACGTTCGACGACGTACTGCTTCGACCGATGGAAAGCCGGGTCGAACCCGACGCCGCAGACGTCTCGACGCACGTCTCGAAGAACGTCGAACTGAACATCCCCATCCTCTCGGCGGCGATGGACACCGTCACCGAGTCCGGGATGGCCATCGGGATGGCGAGAGAGGGCGGTCTGGGCGTGCTCCACCAGAATATGCCGCAGGAGCACCTCGTCGCCGAGATCGAGCGGGTCAAACGCGCCGACGAGCTGGTGATTCGACGGGAGAACGTCGTCACCGCCAGCCCGACGCAGACCGTCCGCGACGTCGACGAGATGATGGAGCGCGAGGGCGTCTCGGGCGCGCCGGTCGTCGACGACGACGACACCGTCCTCGGGATCATCTCCGCGACCGACGTGCGGCCGTACCTCGAGGTCGGCGAGACCGACGAGGTCCGCGAGGCGATGACCGACGAGGTCATCACCGCCGGCCGCGACGTCGGCGCTCGCGAGGCGCTCGAACTGATGTACGACCACAAGATCGAGCGCGTCCCGATCGTCGACGACGAGGACGGCCTCGTCGGCCTCGTCACGATGCAGGGGATCCTCCAGCGGCGCGAGCACGAGAACGCCGCTCGCGACGAGGACGGCCGCCTCCGCGTCGGCGTCGCCGTCGGGCCGTTCGACACCGAGCGCGCGCTCGCCGCGGACGAGGCCGGAGCCGACGTGCTGTTCATCGACTGCGCGCACGCGCACAACCTCAACGTGCTCGACAACGCCCGCGAGATCAAGTCCTCCGTCGAGGCCGACGTCGTCGTCGGCAACATCGGCACGCGAGAGGCGGCCGAGGCGGCCGTCGACTTCGCCGACGGGGTGAAAGTCGGCATCGGCCCCGGGTCGATCTGTACGACCCGCGTCGTCTCCGGCGCCGGGATGCCGCAGATCACCGCGGTCGCGCAGGTCGCCGACGTGGCCGCCCCCGAGGGCGTCCCCGTCATCGCCGACGGGGGCATCCGCTACTCCGGCGACGCGATCAAGGCGATCGCCGCCGGCGCGGACGCGGTGATGCTCGGCTCGTACTTCGCGGGGACCGACGAGGCACCCGGCCGCGTCATCACGATGAACGGCAAGAAGTACAAGCAGTACCGCGGGATGGGCTCGGTCGGCGCGATGAAGTCCGGCGGGGGCGAGCGGTACCTCAAGGACACCGACGAGGAAGAAGAGGACTTCGTCCCCGAAGGCGTCGAGGCGGCGACGCCGTACAAAGGGACGCTCGCCTCCGAACTGCACCAGCTCGTCGGCGGGATGCGCTCGGGGATGGGCTACGTCGGCGCGGAGACGATCCCCGGGTTCAAAGAGCGAGCCGAGTTCGTCCGCGTCTCCAGCGCCGGACAGACCGAGGGACACCCCCACGACGTGATGATCACCGACGAAGCGCCGAACTACAGCCCGGACGGCAACTGACGTTCCTCGGCGCGGAGAATCCGGGGGATCGACACGCCTCCGAACAGGTGGTAGTGGCGGCATAACACGGAGACGTCACAAGGGGTATCTTGATATGCCCCCGGGAGCCATTCCATCGTATCGGTGTTCTCGAACGCACCGCACACCTACCAATGAGCGCTGATCTGCCGATGGTGCTCGTCGTCGAAGACGAGCCGGACCTCGCCGACCTGTACGCAACGTGGTTGAGAGACGAGTATCGCGTCCGCGTCGCCTACGGCGGTCGCGAGGCGCTCGACGAACTCGACGACGAGGTCGACGTCGTCCTCCTCGACAGGCGGATGCCCGACCTCTCCGGCGACGAGGCCCTGACGGCGATCCGCGATCGCGGCTTCGGCTGCCGCGTCGCGATGGTCACCGCCGTCGAGCCCGATTTCGACATCGTCGAGATGGGATTCGACGATTACCTCGTGAAGCCGGTCTCGCGGGACTCGCTCAAGGAGACCGTCGAGAACCTGCTCCGCCGGAGCCGCTACGACGACGGGATCCAGGAGCTGTTCGCGCTCGCCTCGAAGAAAGCGCTCCTCGAATCCGAGAAGGACGCCGCCACCTTGGAGGCCCACGAGGAGTACCAGGAGCTGACCGAGCGCGTGCGGGAACTGCGGAGCGACCTCGACGAGACCCTCACGTCGTTCGACGAGGAGCACGACTTCACCGCGATGTATCGCGATCTCGGCGAAGAGACGGACTTCGAAGACGACAACTCCGAGTAGTTACAGGTCGCGCTCCCGGTTCGTTTTCACTGTCGAATTACGGTCGTCTTACCGAGTGGTGATCGTCGAGAGACGCTCTCGGCTCCGTCTGCCTTTTTGTACTAACAATATCGGATTAAATTAACATAATATCGTATCAGAAAGTGTCAGAAAAATTTATTTTAAAGCGCGTATAGGTACCAATCGTCATGTCCGACAATGACTCCAACGCGGTCGTACAGTACCTCGCTGACCACCCACGCGCGATGGGCGTCCTCTTCACGGCGCTGCTGCTGCTCTCGCAGGCCGGCGCTGTGGCCGCTGGGAACCACACCGGCATCTCCGGTCCGTGATCAGAAGGAATCTAGTCCAACGGTAGAACTCCACCGAAGTTTCGAATCGATTATCACTGGTATATTCTCTAAGCCGAGAAACGCCTCAAGTTCTGTAGGCGTCAGCTCGAAGCTGTCGATCGTTCCCGGTGAGATGTAGTGCTGGTCGTTTCCTGAAATATACGGCATCACCAAGGAACCGATGTCGAACTCCGATCCGGGGTAGATCGTGTATTTCACGTCGAAGTTGCCGTCGTCGTTCTCGATGATCCGACAGCTGTTCGGAAAGGCGGCCTGCACTTGGGTCACCAAGAGGCTCCCGTCGCCGACGACGATGTAATCGTGACCGATCGCGCTCTCCCGCTGGGCCAGTTCCAACGCGCTTCGAATCGGGAAGCCGTAGTTCAACAGCCGAGCGAGGCTCCGCCCGATGTCGACCGCGCCGCTGTTGACGACGTCGTTCAGCGTGACGATCCCGGCGATCGCCCCGCGCTCGATGAGTTCCATCCCCTGCTCGTAGGACTGACACGCGTTCAGGAGGAACGAGTCGACGCCGAGTTCGTCGATCGTCTCGACGTCGAGCGCGCCGTCGGGACACTGAAAGCCGCTCTCGTCGATGTGACCGATGTAGTGGAGGAACTCCGTCTTCTCTTTGAGCACCGATCGGAGTTCCTCGACGGTCAGTTCGTAGTGAGTTTCGACCTCGAACGGGAGTTTCTCGCGCGACCCGTACACCGCCTCGACCGCGTCGCGCTCCTCCGCCATCTTCCGGTCGTTGCAGACGACCGTGATGCGGATATCGCCCTCGACCGGCACCCGCGAGAGCCGGTTCCGGTACGCCTGCAGCGACGCTTTGCTCGCGCCGATCGGGATTCCCGGCCCCAGCCAGGCCTGCTCGAGGGAGTCGGTCTCCGGCGGCTGGACGTACGTCCGCTGTGCGCTCGCGGCCTCTTGGGCCCGGGTGTCCGTACTGCGAGTGCTCGCACTCCGCGTGAACGCCAGTTCCCCGTCCGACGAACGGTCCGTCCCGGACGATCGGTCGGCTGTCGGCCGCGGCGAAGCCCCGCGGGCGAAATCCGCCACCGCGGTCGACTGGATCGCCGACCCGGTCGTCGGTTCCGTCCGAGGAGTCATCACGACTGCGAGGTCGTTCGCGACGAACGGTAGCAGCTCGACGTTCGAGGCCGTCGGCGCGACGTGCGCGGTCAGTTTCCAGTCGGGGACGTGCGACTCGATCCGCTCGTAGGGCACGTCGAGGTAGGTCTCCAACTGCTCGCCGATCGAGCGGTCGTAGAGGCTGGCGAACTCCAACCCGAGTTCCGGTTCGAGCACCGCCCGCTCGTGGAGGTCGACCGCGTAATACCCCTCCGTTCTGGTGAGGCAATCGAGGAAGAACGTCTGTTTGAGCACGCGCTCGACGGACCGCTCGAAGCCGCGGGAGCCGTCCAGTTCGTGGACGAACCCCTCGTCCGTCACGATTCGCGGCGTCGCTCCCGGCACGACCTCCGCGCCGAGGTAGTACGCGAGCGGCGCGGCGACGTAGACGTGTCTGCGCGTCGCCGGGAGTTCGAGCGTGACCCCCGTTTCCGGGCGTTCGATCCCGTCCGGAGCGGCGAACCGATCGCCGCGCTCGACGAGCGGCGGATGCCCGCGGAGCGTCGGATACGACCGCTCGACGCTCGTCGTCTTCAGCGCCGATCCGAGTAACGAAACCGCCCGCATCGCGTCCCGCGGTCGATCCGTCGTCCGGACGGTCGCCGCCGGTCGTTTGTGGTGCGAGCGCGCTCCGATGAGCACCTCGGTCTCCCCGCCGAATTCGAGGCTCGTCTTCGTCGCGTCCGAGACCACGCGAAGCGAGGAATCGACGCGGAGGTACAGTTTGATCGGCGCGAACAGCTCGACACTGTAGGTCCCCGCGGGGAACGTCTGATCGGCGAAGTGCTCCGCCTGCGCGAGCATCTCGCCGTTTCCGTCCCGGACGCAGACTGACACGACGGTCTCTAAGTCCAAGCGGTCGGTTCGGACGGTGACGGCCTCGTCGGCCGGGAACCGGAACGCCTCGGGGTCTGCGTCCCGGAGGCGGACGTCGCCCGGTGCGGACAGCACGAACTGGCTCCGCTCGATGGGATCGGAGACGACCACCCCACCGCGGTCTGCGGCGACCTCGAACGCGATCTGCAGGTGGTCGGCTCCGGTCGGCATACCCGAACCGCGGACTCCGCCCCCTTCGGCCCCTCTCATCGTGTCAACACATCACTCACGTGGGCAAAAGCGTACTGGTAGGCAACGCCTTCCGGTGTCCACCGGTCGGCCACCGCACGAGTCGTCCGGAGTAAACCGCTCCTACGACTCGACGGGGAGCCACTCGGAGACGGCGTCCGACTCCCAGAGGTGCCAGCGCTGCTCCGCTCGACCCCCGTTGAGACGGAGTTCGACGACCGCATCGAACAGCGGAGCGAAGAGCCGCGTCACCTCCGCTCGGTACGGCTTGGGAAGTCGGACGTGCGCCATTCCGTCGACGGCTCTGACGTTGTTCGCGAGCAGGTGGAGGAACCGGAAGACGGTCGGTTCGTCGTACTCTGCGAGCAGCGTGTCGGTGCAGTCGAAGGCGACGCGCAGTTCGGCGGGGTCGAGTCCGCCCGCGACCGAGTCGAGTTCCCGTATCCCGCGTCCGATCTCGACGCCGAGATTCGTGATCGATCCAGAAACTTCCCTCGTCGCCCCCGCGCGGGTGCTTGGGGAAGCGTCGCGCGAGGGACCGGCCGATTCGTAGCCCGGGAACGGTGCGCCCGCGGAGCGGCCGCTGCGGGGCCCTCTCGGCGAAGACGGGCCGGCCTCACTGCCGCCTGCAGCGGCTGTCGACCCGCGGGCGACGACGTCGCACTCGAGGATCCGCGTCCACTCCGGCGTCCACCGGTCCACGGACGCGTATCGCGTGTCGGGGATGGTCGCGTCTTCGACGACTAGTCGGCGGCGATCCGCCGAGCAGCCGTCGCCGAGCAGACACGCCGACACGCGGGCGTACACCTCTTCGGGAACCGAACCGACGACGAGAAGCGCACTGCCGTTGGATTTCAGTTCGTCGAGCGCGGTCGCGACGCCCACAGTGGCACCGACAGTCGTCCCATCAGGGCTGCCACCTGTGCGCATTCAACGCAGCTAACACACCGCCTCAAGTAATAGTTTGTGATCGAACACGACCGCCGTCGTCTCGGCTACCCCTCGACGAACGATTCGATGCGATCGAGCGCCGTCTTCAGGTCGTTCATCCCCGACGCGTACGACACGCGGAGGTGGCCCTCCCCGCCCGAACCGAAGACTCGACCGGGGACGAGCGCCACGCGCTTCTCGCGGATGAGCGCCTCCGCGAACGCCTCGTCGTCCCCCCATCCCGGCGGGCATTTCGGGAACACGTAGAACGCGCCCTTCGCCTCGAAACAGTCCATCCCGATCTCGTTGAACCGCGAGATGACGAACTGCCGCCGCCGGTCGAACTCCCGCCGCATCTCCTCGACGGCCCCGTCGCAGGATTCGAGGGCTTCGAGCGCGGCGAACTGCGCCGTCGTCGGCGAGGACAGCATCGTGTACTGGTGGATCCGGTTCATCGCGTCGATCACCTCGGCGGGGCCGAGCGCGTAGCCGAGTCGCAACCCGGTCATCGCGTAGGCCTTCGAGAAGCCGTTGAACACGACCGTCCGCTCGCGCATCCCCGGCAGCGTCGCGATCGAGACGTGCTCGTCCTCGTAGCGCAGCGCCGCGTAGATCTCGTCGGAGAGGACGAACAGATCGTGCTCTCGGGCGAACTCGGCCACCTCGGCCAACTCCCCGCGCGTCATCACCGCGCCGGTGGGGTTGTTCGGGTAACAGAGGACGAGCGCCTCCGCGTCGGCCGCGCCGGCGCGTTCGAGGTCGTCGTAGGTCAGCACGAAGTCGTTCTCGGCGTGGGTCTCGACCGGGAGGACGTCCCCGCCCGAGAACGACACCGTCGGCCCGTAGGAGATGTACGACGGCTGCGGGACGGCGACCGCGTCGCCCGGATCGACGAGCGCGCGCATCGCCAGGTCGACGGCCTCGCTCGCGCCGGTCGTGACGAGGATCTCCTCGTCGGGGTCGTACGAGAGGTCGTACCGGGTCACGTGCGAGGCGATCCGCTCGCGGAGGTCCCGCCGCCCCCGGTTCGAGGTGTAGGAGGTCCGTCCCCGCTCGAGGGAGTCGATCGCGGCCGCTCGGGCGGCCCACGGCGCGGAGAAGTCGGGCTCGCCGACCCCAAGCGAGACGATGTCGTCCATCTCCTCGGCGAGCTCGAAGAACCGCCGGATCCCCGAGGGCGGCGTGTCCCTGGCCCGCTGGGAGAGGCGGTCTGTCAGTTCCGTCATGGCGAGACGGCGAGGCGGTCGTCGTCGTCGCCGTCGCCGAAGTAGACGCCGCGCTCCTTGTACGTCGTCATCACGAAGTGCGTCACCGTCTGGGTGACCTCCGGGATCGGCGCGATCTGCTCGGAGACGAACTTCGAGACGTCGTGCATCGACTCGCCCTCGACGTCGACGGCGAAGTCGTAGCTCCCGGAGATGAGCCGCAGCGACGACACCTCGGGGAACTTCGCGATACGGCGCGCGATCTCCTCGTAGCCCGTCTCCCGGTCGAGTTCGACGTTCAACTCGACCTCCGCGCGGACGTGGTCCTCGTCCGCTCGGTCCCAGTCGACGACCGCTTGGTAGCCGCGGATCGCACCCTCCGACTCCAGTTCGTCGATCAGGTTCTCGACCGTTGCTGCGTCGGTCCCGAGTTGTCGCGCGATGTCCTCGGTGCTCTGACGAGCGTCACTCAGCAACAGGTCGAGCAGTTCCCGCTTCGCTTCCATACGAACTGCGATGCGGCCCCCGTTGAAAGGGTTTGCTCTCCACCTCGGGCGGTCCCGAGTTCGGGAGGGCGTCGACGGCACGAGGACAGGTATCGGTCGACGATTCGGGGCAGTATCAGTCGATGACTGGGTCACTGTCTCCCGCGCCTCGCTCCTGCGGTGGGAAAGGTCCATTAGCCCGGCGGTCCCCCTCTCGCACGATGGCCCTCCCCACCGGTTTCCTCTCCCCGCTCGGGTTCGCCGCACTCCTCGCGGCGGTCCCGATACTTCTCCTGTACCTTATGCGACCGGACCCCCGGCGCGTAACGCTGCCGACGATCCGGTTTCTGACCGATTCCGACGGCGCGTCGTCGTCGACGCCGCTCCTCGAACGGCTGAAACGCAGCACCCTCCTGCTGCTTCAGCTACTGGCGATCCTCCTCTTCGCAACGGCGCTCGCGACACCGTACGCGCCCGTCTCCGAGTCCGAACTCGTCGAGGAGACCGTCATCGTCGTCGACGCGAGCGCCAGTATGAACGTCCAAGACGACGGCGAGACGCGGTTCGATCGAGCGGTATCGGCCGCGCGGGAGGAGACCACGTCGACTACCTCGGTCGTCGTCGCCGACGGGCGCGCGTCGATCGCGCTCCGGGACGGGACCGCCGCCGACGCCGACGAGACGCTTTCGTCGCTGCGCGCGACCGACGCCCCGGGCGACCTCCGCTCGGCGATCTCGCGTGCCCAGAGCCTCGCGGGCGAGAACGCGCGGGTACTCGTTCTCAGCGACTTTGCGGGCGACGGCTGGCAGACCGCCGTGCAGTCGGCGCGCGCTCGCGGCCTCACGGTCGACCTCCGACAGTTCGCCGGGGGTGGGGACGACAACGTCGGCATCGTCGACCGCCGGTTCGCCGGTGAATCGGTGACCGTCTCGGTTCAGAACTTCGGCACCGAGGAGGCCACGCGGCAGGTCTCACTCGGGGACGCGGAGTCAACCGTCTCGCTCGCGCCGGGCGACCGCAGAAGCGTCACGCTCCCGGTGCCCGCCAGCGGGGGCGAAATCCGCCTCTCGCCCGGCGACTCGTTCCCGACCGACGACGTCGCGTACGTGGCCGCGCCGGAGGACGCCGCCGTCGACGTGCTCCTCGTCACGAACGACGAGAACCGCTACCTGACGACGGCGCTATCGGTGATCGATCCGGTCGACCTGACGACCGTCGAGCCGCCGGATTCGGTCCCCGAGCCACCGGGTGACGCTTACGACGTGGTCCTCTACAGCAACGTCGAGCGAGGCAGCCTCGAAGACGCCCACGTCTCCGCCGGTCGCGACGCGCTCGCCGCTGGCGGCGGTGTCGGCATCCAGGCCGACGAGTCGATGCCGGTCGACGCCTACGGCGACCTGCTCCTCTTAGAGCCCGACGGGATGGCCTCCAACCCGACGCTCGCGACGCCAGCGACCGACGAACTCACACGCGACGTCACCTTCCCCCCGCCGGAGCGGTACGTCCGCGGGGAACTCCGTTCGGGACGGGCGCTCGTCTCGACGACCGAGGGGACGCCGATCGTCGCGACCGCGAATCGAGACGGGGGGCAACTCCTCTACTACGGTTACATCGAGTCGGCCTCGGCGTTCAAATACGACTTCGAGTACCCGATCTTCTGGAAGCGAGGCGTCTACGCGCTCGCTGACAGACGGCCGCTCGCGGATCTGAACCGCGGGACTGGCGAGCGGCTCTCCTTCGGCAACGAAACCGCGATCGACACGCCGCGGGGCGAGGTGACTGCGTCCGCGATCGATGCCGACGACGCGGGCTTCTACGTCGCCGACGAGACGCGCTACAGCGCCTCGCTGCTCAGCGCCGAAGAGTCTGCTGTGTCCGCTTCGGCGATCGACGACGACGGTCACAGCGGTCCGACCACGAGGGAGGAGGACCGCACGGTTCCGGATCCGCTGACGGAGTTCGTCGCCCTCGGTCTCCTCGCCGTCGCAGTCGGTGAAGTAGCTCTGCTCCGCCGACGGGGGGAGCTCTGATGGCGGCGCTCCCGAACTTCCTCCAAGTTTCGGTCGAACTGACCGAGGGGCTCTCCGTCGGTCTCCAGCGCCCGCTCTTCCTCCTCGCCCTTCCGATCGCGCTCTTCGCGCTCTGGGCGCTCGTCTTCCGCGACGCCTCGGGGCTCGCCTCAGGGCGCTCGCGGCGCTGGTTCTTCGCCGCGCGGGTCGTCGTCGTCGCCCTCGTCGTGCTCTCGGCCGCGGGGCCCTACACGGTCCAGTCGAAAGTGACCGCGGGCGACCCGAGTGTGACGCTGCTCGTCGACGAGTCAGACAGTATGGCCGTCTCACCCGACGTCGAGGGACGGATCGTCGACGAGATCGAGGACGAGGGCGTCGCCGTCCGCCGCGTCCCCGTGGGGTTCGACGACGCCTCGCCGATCGGTGACGCGCTCGCGGCGAACGTGCGGGAAGGCGGGAACCTCGTGCTTCTCAGCGACGGTCGGGTGACTGGCGGGCAGTCGCTCTCGGCGGCGACCGAACTCGCCCGCGCGTCGAACGCCACCGTCTCGACTGTCTCGCCCGAGCCGCGGACCGCGGAGAGATACGTCGAGGTCGGCGGGCCGGAGAAGGTGAGCCTCGGCGTCGAGAACCGCTTCGCCGCTCGCGTCGACGGCGTTGGACCGAACGTGTCGACGACGCTCACCGTCGAAGTCGACGGCGAGCAGGTGCTCGAACGCTCGATGGAGGACGCACCGCGGACCGTCGAGTTCAACCACACCTTCGAGTCGACCGGCAGTCACACGATCACCGCCGAGATCGACGCGACGGACCGGTTCTCCGAGAACGACGTCTTCCGGAAGACCGTCCGCGTGGTCGAACAGCCGGAGATTCTGTACGTCTCGCCCGGCGAGTACCCCTTCCGCGACTACCTCGACCGCTTGTACGACGTGGAGACGGCGGAAGACGTGCCGGAGGACCTCTCGCCGTACTACGCGGTCGTCGTACAGGACGCCCCCGCCGACTCGCTCGGGAACGTCGACCGGCTGCAGGAGTTCGTCATCGACGGCGGCGGCCTGTTCGTCGTCGGCGGGCCCAACGCCTACGAGGGCGGCGGCTACGAGGGGTCGAACCTCGCGTCGATGCTGCCCGTCACGACCGGCGAGGGGCAACCGCGCGCGACGAACATCGTCCTCGCGATCGACGTCTCCGGGAGCGCCGAGGAGGGGATGTCGGTCCAGAAGTCGGCGTCGCTCTCGGTGCTCGAAAACCTCGGCGACGAGAACGAGGTCGGCATCGTCGGGTTCAATTACCAGGCCTACCGCGTCGCCGACGTCGAGCCGCTCTCGGCGAACCGCCAGCAGTTGGCGGACAAGATCCGCCGACTTCGCGCGGGCGGCGCGACCGACATCGCGACCGGCGTCCGCGGCGGCGGCGAACTCCTCGGGGACCGGTCGGGGACGATCATCCTGATCAGCGACGGGCACGATAACCCCGACGAGGCCGCATCGGCCGCGGCTCGGTTATCGGAGCGAGGCGTTCGGGTGGTCACCGTCGGAGCGGGCGAGAGCGTCAACGAGCGAACCCTCCAGACTGTCGCCGGCGCGGGCGGCGGCAGTTACTTCCGCGCGTCAGAGGCGACCCGGTTGGGCATCCTCTTCGGCGGGTCGGGCGCGCCGGGGGCATCGGAACTCGTCGTGCTCGACCGTCGGGCGTTCATCACTTCGGGCGTCACGCTGACGTCGTCGCCGGCGTCGTTCAACGACGTCTCCGTCCGCCCCGGCGCGGACTACCTCGTCGCCGGGAGCAACGGCCAGCCGGCGCTCGCGACGTGGCGCTACGGGCTCGGCCGCGTGGCGACGCTCACCGCCCACGGCGAGGACGGGACCCTCGACGGCCTGCTCCGCGAGCCCGACTCGCTGCTCCTGACGCGGACGACGAACTACGCCGTGGGCGACCCGGAGCGGAAAGCGACAGGGATCACCGGAATCCCCGACACGCGCGTCGGCGAGGCGTCGACGGTGACGTATCGCGGCCCCGACCGACCCGAGTCCGCGAACGTCACGTTCCGGCGCGTCGACGAGGAACTATTCGAGGCGACGGTGACGCCCGATTCGCCCGGCTACCACGAGGTGTCAGGGGCGACCTACGCCGCGAATTACCCGAGAGAGTACGCCGCGTTCGGCCCCGCCCCAGCGCTCGACGCGCTCGTCGACGACACCGGCGGTCGGGAGTTCACCGCCGGACAGGGCGAGGCGATCGCGCGGTTCGCGACCGACAGGGCGCGGGGGGTCCGCCCCGTCAGAACCGACTGGACGTGGCTCGCGCTCCTCGTCGGACTGCTCGTGTTCACCGCCGAGGTGAGCTACCGGCGGCTTCAAGTTCGTCGCCGAAATACCACGTCGGAGGGAGGTCTCCCGTGACGTTCGTCGGTCGCCCGCTGAACCGCGCGCTCCTCGTCGCCCTCGTCGTCCTCGCCGTGGGGACCGTCGGAGCCACGCTGCTCGCGCAGTCGGCAGTCTCCGAGGTCGACGCGCAGAACGAGCAGTTGCGCGCACAGAACGAACAGCTCCGCGAGGATGTCCAGTCCGCACGCGACCGTATCGAGTCGCTGGAAGCGGAGGTGAGTCGTCTGAAGAGCGAGCTTTCGGACACCGAGGACACCCTCGAAGCGGTCCGTGCCGAGCGAAACGAGCACCGCGAGGACTTACAGTCCGTCTGCGACCAGTGGCGGCAAGAACACGGCGACGCGCCGGAGGAGTGTGCGGATGTCTGAGGAGCCGAACGGTCAGTCGACCTCGCGGGGAGGCAAGTCGACGTCACCGGATGATGCGCCGTCGTCGAGCGACGACGTCCGGTTCGACCCCGACCCCGGATTCGTCGACGACGTCGACGAGCGAACGGCGGGACTCGAAAACACGGAGCAAGAGGCGTCGAACGAGCGGATCGTGGCGGCGATCGGCGAAGTCAGACGCGAGGTTCGGAACGTCGCGGTCCTCTATGCCACCGTCGAGGCCGCGCTCGCTGCGCTCCTCGTGAATCTCCTGCTCAGACTGGCTGACCCGCAGTGGCTCGCGGCTTCGGTCCCGATCCCCGGCGTCGCTGCCGACGCTCTCGGGGGAGTCCCGCTCCTCGGTGATGCGCTCCCGACCGCGCTTCCTGCGACGGCACTCGTCGGGATCGCGGTCGGCGTGCTCGCCTTCGCGGTCGCGTACGGTCTCAGAGTCCGACGCCCGCTCGTCGAGCAGTTCGAGGCGGCGAACCCGCAACTCGGCGAGGCGTTGCGGACCGCCCGCGACGCCGTCGACGACGGAGCCGACACCGAGATGGCCCGCAGACTCTACGGCGACGTGATCGAGACGCTCGGATCGGCGTCGACGCTCGAACTGGTCGAGACGCGTCGGGTGGTCGTCACGTTGGCGCTCGTGGCCCTCGTGAGCGTCGCGAGCGTGCAGGTCGCAGTCGTGAACCCGGACCTCGCCGGACTGCTCGGGGTCGGGGCCGAACCGACCGTCGACCGTCCGGACGACGACGGCCTGCAGGACGGCGACGAGATCCTCGGCGACCCCGAGGACGTCGGCGCGGGGGACGATCAGGAGAACATCTCCGTTCCGGGCACCGGTGAGGGGAGCGCAGACGGCCCGACCGGGTCCGACGGCGGATTCGGCGGTGGCGGCGGGACCGGCGCGTTCGACAGTCAACAGTCCGGATACGCCGGACAGGAGCGGATCGAAGACGCCGAACTGGTGCGGGAGTACAACCTTCGGATCCGGGAGTTCGACGACGCGAACGCGGGCAGCGACGACAGCGACACCGACACGAGCGATGCAACCTAAGCTATGAGCGGAAACCAAGAGATAGACAGCATCCAGCGCAGACTGACCGCCCTCCGCGAGGAGGTCGCGAAACGAATCGTCGGACAGGAGTCCGTCGTCGAGCAACTGCTGGTCTGTCTGCTCTGCGACGGCAACGCGCTTATCGAGAGCAACCCCGGACTGGGGAAGACGACGCTGATACGCACGGTCGCGGAGGCGACCGACCTGTCCTTCTCGCGGATCCAGAACACCCCGGATCTGATGCCCGCCGACATCACCGGGACCGAGATCATCCGGGAGGTCGGCGGGGAGCGCGAGTTCGTCTTCGAGCGGGGGCCGGTGTTCGCGAACCTCGTCCTCGCCGACGAGATCAACCGCGCACGCCGAAGACGCAGGCCGCACTCCTCGAAGCGATGCAGGAGAAGCAGGTGACGACCGCGGGCGAGACCCGCGAGCTACCGCGGCCGTTCTTCGTGCTCGCGACGCAGAACCCGATCGATCAGGAGGGGACGTACCCGCTCCCCGAGGCGCAGACCGACCGCTTCCTCCTGAAGATCCTCGTCGACTACCCCGACCGCGACGAGGAGCGTGCGATCGTCGACCGCTACACCACGGGCGCGGCCGATCCCACCGTCGACCGCGTGCTCTCGCGCGACGGCCTCAAGCGGGCCCAGCAACTCGTCCGACAGATCCCCATCGCAGACGACGTCCGCGACGACGTGATCGATCTCGTGCGGGCGACGCGAACCGCCGAGAACGTGGAGTTCGGTGCGAGCCCGCGAGCGAGTATGGGACTCGTCCTCGCTGCGAAGGCGCGGGCGTTCTTGGCCGGCCGCTCGCACGTCGCCCGAGAGGACGTCGAAGCGATGGCCCGCCCGGTGCTCCGCCATCGGATCATCGTCGACTTCCGCGCCGAGCGCGAGGGCGTCACTCCCGACGAGGTCGTGTCGGAACTGCTGTAACATGTCTATCGAACCTGAGTTCCTCGACAGGTTGGCCGGACTGGAGCGCGCGCTTCGCCACCGCACCGGCTCGCGACGGCAGGGCGAACAGCGCTCTCCGAACGTCGGCGAGGGGCTCACGTTCAGCGACTATCGCCGGTACACGCCCGGCGACGACGTCCGGCTGATCGACTGGCGAGTGTACGCGCGGACGGACGAACACTTCATCAAGCAGTACGAGGCCGAGCGTGACCTCACGGTCCACGTGCTCTTGGACACGTCGGCGTCGATGGACTTCGGCACAGGCGAGTCGAACAAATTCGAGTTCGGTGCGCGGGTCGGCCTCGCGTTCGCGTACTTCGCTGCCGCCGACCACGACTCGTTTCGATTCGCGACGATCGGGACCGATTCCGAACGGCTCGACCGCGGGCGGTCGACGCGCGGAGAGTTACTCCGCCTCGTCGACGCGCTCAACGGCGTCGACCCGGACGGTCGAACCGACGTCTTCGACGCGCTGGCGTCCTACGCGCGGACGATCCGCTCGCGTTCGCTCGTCGTCGTCGTGAGCGACTTCCTCGACGACCCGGACGCGGTCGAGGACGGCCTCGCCGCGCTCGGCGACAGCAGTATCCTCCTCGTGCACCTCGTCGCTCCCGAGGAGCGCGACCCCGACGTCAGCGGTGACACGGTCTTCGAGGACCCCGAGACGGACGCCACGCAACGCGCGTACTTCGCCGGGTCGACCGCCGAAGGGTACAGAGAGCGCCTCGACGCGCACCTCGACGAGATATCGGACCGAGCGCGTCGCCTCCGCGCCGAGCACGTCGTCGTCGACACCGGCGCGGACTTCTTCGAGGCGTTCGCGGACGTCTGGACGGCACAAGTGGCGGGAGCCGCAGACGACATCCGGCGGGTATAATTCGTTCCGGCGTCGAACGGCGGTCGTGACCGACGCACAGGACCGCCGGGTCGTCGCCCTCGTCGCGGGCTCGCACTTCGTGAACCACGCCTACATCGTGATGCTCGCTCCGCTGGTGACCGTGCTCGCGGGGAGATTCGACGTCAGCATCGCCGCGATCGGGCTCGCGATCGGCGTGCAGAACGCGGTCGTGCTCGCGCTGCAGCTCCCGATGGGCTACGTCTCCGACGCCTACAGCCGGACGCTCGTCTTGGGGATCTCGCTCGTCGTCGGGACCGCGGGTGCCGCGCTGACGGCGCTGTCGACCTCCTACGCGTGGCTCCTCGCCGCACAGGTGGTCCTCGGGATCGGAATCGCCGGGCATCACCCGGCGCACTACCCGCTGTTGGCGGCGGTCTCGACGGCCGAAAACCGGGGCCGAGCCTACAGTGCGCACGCGTTCGGCGGCGCGGTCGGCCTCGCAGCCCCGTTCGCCGTCGTCGCGGCGACGACCGCGCTCGATCTCTCCTGGCGGGTCGCCCTCGGCCTCGTGGCCGCCGTCGGCGGCGCGTACACGATCTACTGCCTGCTCGGCTTCCGGTCGGTCGACGACGACGTCACGCGACCGGCGCTCGCGGAGCGCCCGTCCGAGCGGCCGACGCTGGCTTCGGTTCCGGGGCGGATCCGGACGCTCCTCGGGACGCTCACGGCGTCACGAGGCATCCTCGGACTGACGCTGCTCGCGTTCCTGACGTCGACGGCGGCCTGGGCGATCCGGACGTACACGCCGAACCTTCTGGCTGCCGGGTACGGACTGCCGGGCGGGACGGCCAGCGGACTGACCTCCGCGATGCTCGCGGTCGGCGCGGGGCTGATCCTCCTCGGCGGCGCGCTCACCGACCGCGTGGGAGCCGGTCCGGTGGTGGTCGTCGGCTACGCGCTGCTGGTCGTCGTCGCCGCGCTGCTGTCGACGCTGGCGCTGCCGTCGCTCGGGGTCGGGGTCGTGCTGCTACTCAGCGGGAGCATCAGCCTCTCTCGGCCCGCCCGGTCGACGCTCGCAGATCTCCTCTCCGCGCGAGCGGACCTCGGAAAGAACTTCGCGCTGGTGACGATCGGGATCTCGCTGGGCGGCGCGGTCGCCCCGCCGCTGTTCGGGTACCTGATCGAGACCGTCGGCCTCGCGCGTTCGTTCGCCGCGGTCGCAGCCTTGGGCGCGCTCTCGCTCGTGCTCGGTTGGTGGGTCGTTCGCGACGTCGAACTCGGCCTCTCGGCCGCGGCGGCGACCGGTGACGACTGACGGCAGATCGAAACGGTGAATCCGCGGCTCTCCGGACGACGGTGTATGAACTATCTCCCGTGGGCGATCCTCGCGCTCGTCGCGTACGCGTTGGTGGCCCCGTTTATGCGGGTGGCGACGACCGGGTCGGCCGCGATTCCGAGCAACGTCGCGACCATCATCGCGAACACGATCCTCGTCGTCCTCACCGCCGGCATCATCGTGTACAACCAGGAGAACGCGCTCTCGTACGTCACGCACCCGAAGGTGGGCTACGTGGCGATCGCCGGTGTCTGCCTGACCGTCGGGATCTTGGCGTACTACCGGGCGCTCTCGCTGGGGCCGGTGAGCGTGGTCTCGCCGATCTTCGGGATGTTCCTCGTCGTGAGCTCGGTCCTCGGGATCGCCTTCCTGAACGAGTCGCTGACCGCCCGCAAGGCGCTCGGCATCGGACTCGGGATCGTCGCCGTCTACCTCGTGAGCGTCGAGTGAGAACGCTGAAGCGTATCGTCGAGTGAAGCCACGGAGCCGTACGACGCCTCGCGCTGCCGAAACGAACAACGTCTTTTGCACGGCGACCGTAGTTTTCGATATGGTCCTAGTCGAATCCGATTCCAAACTGTCACGCGGCGACGAGGCACCGGCGTTCGAACTCCCGGGTGCCGACGGGGAGACGTATGGACTCTCCGACTTCGCGGCGTACGACGCATTGCTCGTCGTCTTCACGTGCAATCACTGCCCCTACGCTGAAGCGAAGGTCGACGAGTTGAACCACCTCAGCGAAGCCTACGACGACCTCGCAGTCGTCGGGATCAACCCCAACGACGCCGAGGAGTATCCCGACGACTCCTTCGAGCGGATGAAAGAGCGCGTCGAGGACGACGAGATCCGGTTCACTGCCTACCTCAGAGACGAGTCGCAGGACGTCGCCCGCGAGTACGGCGCGGTCTGCACGCCCGACCCGTACCTCTTCGAGCGCGACGGCGACGCGTTCCGTCTCGCGTTCCACTCCCGAATCGACGACGCGATGAACCCGGACGACGACCCCGAACGCTACGAGATGCGCGAGGCCGTCGAGGCGCTGCTGGCAGGCGAGGAGATCCCCGTCGAGGCGACGCCCTCGCAGGGCTGTTCGATCAAGTGGCTCGACGACTGACCCGGTGAAGACGGACCACCGTCGAGAGGGTGTTTTTATCGAACCGGCCGGACGATGACCTCACCACTATCGCGAACGGTGACCTGGTTCTCGCCGGCGGTGAACGACACCGTTATGCCGTTCGTGTTCGCCGGAGAGAGCGTTGGCTGAAAAAGGGCGTCTAGCGCGTCGGAGTCGATCGATTCGTACAGCGGGTCGAGCGATTGCTCCTCCCGATCGAGAGCGATCGAGAGCGTTCTGACGACCGCCGCCGACGGGGGGATCGACGACCAATCGTACTGGGCGTTAACGGTCCCGTCGGCCGCGTCGGAGTCACCGTCGGTCGATGACCGCTCTGATTCTTCGGTCATCTGTTCGTCACCGGAGCAGTCGTCACGTTCGCGTTAGTTTTGATGTTCATACTGTTACTCGGGGGGATCAGTATTGGCCAGTCGCCAGGTGAAGATCGCTCGCAGCACGACCACGAGACTGTTCGTCTCTCCGGATCCCCAGATCGCCGTCTCCGACCGTGGGTCCTCCGGAGTCGCATCGGTGCCGTTGACGAGCACGCTCACGAGCGTCTGCGTGCCATCGACCATCATAAGCCGCCCCGCGGGCGTGTCTGACCAGACCCACAGCGATTCGAACAGTTCTGCAGTGGGGATCTCATCTCGGATCTGCTCTTGGACGTCCGCCGAGACGCCGCCGAGGCTGACCGTCACTCCTCGCTGTGCCGCGCCGCGTAACGCGTCGATGACCTCCTCGGTGAGCAGTTCTTCGACGGTCATATAGACGATTTCGTCGTCCGACCCGTCGATGAACTCGATCACGCGATCGGTGACCGCCGCTTGGCCGTCGACTGTCCAGACGCCTCGTTGTTCCTCGCTGCGTTCGACGGGTTCGAGTTCGTCCAGAGCCGTCCGCAGGGTGGAGAGCCGATGGGTCATCTCCTGTTCGAACTTCCGGCTGGTGGTTTCGGGCGAGATCGCCCAGAACTCCTTGGGGGATGACTGCTGAATATCGACCAGACCGAGGTCGTGGAGTTCGTCGATGGCGTCGTAGACTCTGGTTCGAGGAACGTCAGCAACCCCGCTCACGTCTTTCGCCGTGCCTGTGCCTAGGCTCACGAGGGCAACGAACGTCCGTGCGGCGTACGTACTGAGACCGAACTGTTCGAGTTGGTCGATCGCGACTGAGCGGGGATCACCTAACGGGTCGGTACTCATAGTATGGATCTCGGTCGCTTGGAAACCCAGCCACGGGAGGTGGCCAGGATCGGCACGCGTCGGGCTGTGGTTGGGACACAAATTCCGAGCCGCGTGCCAAGTGCAAGGTTCGGCCTGTGTTAGTATATTTATTTTGTGATTAACTGAGTGAAATAGATAATCAAAACTGCAGCCCCACAGTGTCTGCTAGTCTGCTAGATCAGAAATTGTAATTCTATACGTGACAACGGACTACGTCCGATTACAGTACGGCGGTAGCGACGGCCGGACCGCGACAGTAGCCACGTGGCGCCAGTGAATCGATCCCTTCGAGAGTGACAACGCATATCGGGCCAGCGGTTCAACGTTGCGAGGACTCCGGGCAACCCCGGGTTATGAGTTGGGACACATGAGCACAGATGACACAGTAGAAGAAGCAGTCGAGGTACTCCAGCAACTCGGCCTGAAGGAGTACGAGGCACAGTGTTTCGTCGGGTTGTCACGCCTCTCGACCGGAACGGCGAAGCAACTCAGCGAGATCACTGACGTTCCCCGAACACGGGTTTACGACGCCGTCCGGTTGTTGGAGGCACAGGGACTCGTCGAGGTCCAGCATTCCAGTCCACAGCAGTATCGGGCGGTTCCCCTCGACGAGGCTACTGAAACCCTCCGCGACCAGTACGAGGCGCGCGTCGACCGCCTCGCGAAGGCTCTCGAACAGGCCGACCAAGTGGAACCGGCCGACGAAGACTCGGTCCAAGAGGTCTGGTCGATGTCGGGGACGGATGCGATTGCGAACCGTTCGAACCAGCTGATCAGCGATGCTACCGAGGAGGTCGTATTGGTGCTCGGTGACGAATCGCTGCTGACAGCGGAGTTGATCGACAGTCTGAACGAACTCGAATCGGGGATCGAGTTGTTGATCGGTGCCGTGGACGAATCGCTCGAGGCGCGAATCCACGATGCCGTCCCGAACGCCACGACGTTCCTCTCGGGGCTGGATTGGCTGCGCAACGAAGCGGGGACCGACGAGAACCTCGCGATCGGACGACTCCTACTCGTGGACCGGTCGACCATCCTCGTCAGTACGATCGTTCCAACCACACGCGAGGAACAGGCGATTTTCGGCGGTGGGTTCCGAAACGGCCTCATCGTCATCTCGCGTCGGTTGCTGGCGCAGGGATTGCTTCCGCAACGCGATCCACACCCGGAATAGCCGCGACCGCGCCGGGTTCGGACTCTCCCTATTGCAGTCGGCCTCCGTCGGGTCCCGCGGCTCGGGTAGGACAGACGAGTCAGGTGGCAGAACCACCGACGACGATTACGACCAATCGTCGGGCAACTGATCCGTATTCTGATCCAGTAGTTCGAGGAGGGGAGATATCTCGTCGAACCGGGGACCCGGAGTCACGGCGTGGTTATCTCGGGTAACGTTGACGAAGCCGTACTCGTCGAGTTTCGGAAGGTGGACGTGGTGTATCGACACTCGGGCGGAGGACCGATCGGTCCCTTCCACTAGCTGATCGATACCGACCGGTAGGTCGCCCTCCGTATCCGCGTGGAGCAGTGCAAGGAGTATCCGCCGTCGGTCGATATGGCCCAGGGCATCGAGGTGGGAATCAAACGAAACCGAAGTGACTTCCTTGCTCATTGGAGGTAACACGTCGCCACACTTCCTGAATCCTGCACATATTCACACACATCTTTTTTTTTTGATTATCTGAATGACACCAGTCCGACGTGGCTCGCAACTTGTGCAGTGCATCCGACGTGGATCCGACTGAACGCATCCTTGCGCAGACCCGTCACCGTCCATCGGTGAATTTCATATCGTGGTAACAAGTTTATCAGAAATCCGTCTGTCTGTTCGACGAGCGTGCCTCTACACGGTCCGCGAGCATTTACATACGAACACGCGGCCACGCATCCCGTGCGTTGATCCCCGACGCAGGGCGACCCGCGGTTGCGTAGCACAGCGCTCTGCGAATCCACGGGTGCTACCTGTTCGCCACTACTGCCCCCGATCGACTGACCGCTCGTCGGTTCCGACAGCTCTCGGCGCGTTTGCGGTCCCTCGGCCCCTACGACGAGTCTGGATCGAGCGTCTCCGCCCGTTCGAGCGCCTCGCGGGCGTTCTCGACGGCCGCCTCCTTCGTCGCCGGGTACGCCTCGACCTTCGCTCGGAGCGTGATACCGTCGCCGCGGCGGACCTCGTCGCGGAACGCCGCCTGCTTGTCCAACCGCAGGAATAGTTCGGTGTTGTCGGTGACGCGGTCGTCGAGTTCGTCCAGCAGCGCGTCGAACTCCGGCAGCTCGGTCAGCCGCGCGAGCACGTGTCGGACGTCCTCGGCGTTCTCGACGCGGGCGGAGAGGACGACGATCCGATCGCCGTGGTGACCTTTGCTCTCGGCGCGAGTGACCTCGAACTCCTCGGGGAGGAACGTCCGCAACGCGGCCTCGACCCGCTTTTCGTCCTCGGTCTCGTAACAGAAGGTCCGCAGATCGACGTAATGGAAGGGAATCCGGGGCATTGCCGTGGCTTCGCGCCGGGGCGGGAAAAGTTCGATTACTCGTCGTCGCCGTCGGCGGCTTCGAGCTGATCGGCCGAGATGCCGACCTCCTGGCCGTCCTCGAAGCTCACGGTGTACGTCGCGTCACCGAACATCGTCTCGACGACCTGCGTGACCGTCCCGGTCTGACCGTCGAACTCGCTGTGCTTGTCGTGCAGTACTACGCTGTCGTCCTCTTCGAACTCCATACCTGAGAGGGACGCGCGGCGGTGAAAAGTCGACTGGTTCGGCGCGAACGCGCGCGGCGGTGAGGCGGTCGGTCTCTCGGAGTCGGATGGCTACGCCGACGCCGTGTGCGTTGCCCCGAGACGGTACGGTAATATGTCGCCGAACCTTGGTGGGAGGTATGCGATCGACACGACGGTCTTATCTCGCCGCGCTCGGCGGAACGGCTGCGCTCGGATCCTTGGCCGGTTGCTTCAGTGCACTGGAGGGCGGCGGAGGCAACGGGCTCCCCGAGGGCTGCGACGTCGGGACGCTCGACTCGGTGTCGTCGCTCCCGCGTCCGGCGCTCGGCCCCGAAGACGCCCCCGTCACCGTCGACGTGTTCGAGGACTTCGCGTGCCCGCACTGCGGGACGTTCACGACCGAGGTCTACCCGCAGATCAAATCGAACTACGTCGACGCGGGCGACGTCCGATACCGCTTCTTCGACTTCCCGATTCCGGTCGACGAGACGTGGTCGTGGGCGGCCGCCTCCGCCGCTCGCGCGGTGCAAGACGAGAGCGACGCGGAGACGTTCTTCGCGTTCACCGAGGGCGTCTACGAGAACCAGGACAGCCTCGGCGAGGACGGCTACCAGATCGTCCACGACGTCGCGGACGAACTCGGCGTCGACGGCTGTACCGTCGCCGCCGCAGCAGAACAAGAGCCGTACCGGGACGTGGTCGAATCCGACAAACAGACCGGCTCCGAGAGGGGCGTCCCCGGAACGCCCGCCGTCTACGTCGACGGCGACCTCCTCGACAGCTACCGGTGGGACACCGTCAGCAGCGAGATCGACGCCGCCTTGGACGGGTAAGCCCGCCCGGGCAATCACCGCAGGGCCGATCACTGCCGTGGGCGCTACAGCCCGGGCGTCTCGCCGGTCGGCGTCGGGAGCGCTCGGAGCGCCCGCGGGGGCACGAGGAAGTTGCCGCGGCGTTTGACGAAGATATATTCTAAGATGCCGTTGTTCACGCGCTGACGGATCGTCGGTTCGTCCGTCAGGTCCGTCCCGTTCATCGCCTCCCGTACCTCCTCGAACGTCGTGATCCCCCGTTGGAGGCTCGGGAAGTGCAGTCCGGCCTCGCCGTCGTCGGTCGACTCGAAGTGGCGTCGGAGCGTCCGCACCGTGCCGTCCGCCTCGCGGTTCGCCCGGGCCGCCTTCTGGGCGTGGCCGACGCGACCGAACCGGCGGGCGTGCGCGTCGATCCCGTCGACGATCTCCGGCGTGACCCCGCTGTCGTCGCCGAGGTTCTCGCCGACGCCCTCGACCAGCCCCTCGTCGGCGTGGACGGGGGAGAACATCTCCGCGACTCGGTCCTCGAAGGACTGCTCGCCGTACCAGTCGTCCAGCCGCATCCGGAGGTTCGAGACGTGCTTCGTGGTGCCGCCGGCGAACGGTCCCGTCGAGAGCGTGACGTGGTCCTCCGTGGCCTGGTTCTGTCGGAATCCGGCGATGAACCCCATAAACAGCGGCGACGCCTCGGGGACCGGGTTCGACTCGGGAATCCCGTCGAGGCCGTCCTGGCGCTCGGCGGGCATCCCCGCACCGACGAACCCGCTCCGGCGGTCCGCGACCTCGAAGACGTCCGTCAGCGACGCGTCCATCGCCCTGCCGTTCGCCGTCGACTCGTTGCCTCGCAGCGCCTCCTCCGCGGCCAGCACGACGTCCGCGCGGTCCGAGGCCAGGTGGACGAGCGCGTCCTGTCGGTCGAACGCCGGCGACTCGAACGGCGAGAGCGCCCGCGGTTCGGGGAGGTCGACCGACGCCGGGAGGTCGCCGTCGAACCGGTCGAAGTACCGCGGCGAGTAGGCGATCGAGTGCAACAGCCCCTCGCTGGACCGCTCGTACGCCCGATCGAGGGTCCGCAGCGCGGATTCGACGGTCTCGCGGTCCTCTGCGGACGGTGACCCGCCGTCCGGGAGCGTGAGGTACAGGAGGACTTGGTGTCGGGGCAGCAGCGTGTTCCCGTGGTCGTCGGTACGGACCCGCCCGTTCCACGCGTGCTGTCGCGCCGGCAGCGACGAGAGATCCTCGGGACCGGCGGGGACGGGTTCGTCGCCGGTCTCTTCGAGACACGCAGACAGCGCCGCGGCACCGCCGACCGCCACCGCGCCCTTCAGCACGTCGCGCCGCGTCCGATCGCCACCCCAGTCGGCCATATCTCCCGTTGGCGGCGGACGGCTAAGTGGATTCGGATGCCGCGCGGAAACGACGCGGATATTTGTCCGGAGGGCCAATCCGCCGCCGTGACCCGCCGCAGCACTCGAATCCGGCTCGCCCTCGGAGTCTGGGGAGTGCTCGTCTCGCAGGTCTTTCTGTACCCCGGCGTCGAGGACATCGTCGTCGCGCTCGGCGGCGACGGCACCATCCGCGCGGGGATGTGGTTCCTCGTCGCCGAGTTCGCCGCCTTCGTCACCTTCGCGAGCGTGTGGGGGGCCGCCAGCGACGCCCTCGGGCGGCGGCTGCCGCTCGCGGCGGTCGGAGCGCTCGGCGGCGCGGCCGGCTATCTCGTCCTCGCGGCGGCCCCGACGTTCGAGTTCCCGTTCGCGGCCGTGCTCGCCGTCCGAGTCGTCGGGGGCGCGGCCACGATCGGCGCGTTCTCGCTGTCGATCACCGCGCTCGCGGACCTCGCCGGCGGCAACGGGCAGAACATGGGCGCGGCCGGCATCGCGATCGGGCTCGGCGCGGCGCTCGGATCGGTCATCGGCGGCCGTCTCGCGGACGCCGACCCGCTGTACCCGCTTTTTGCCGCGGCCCTGACGCTCGCCGCGGTCGCCGCGCTGTTTCTGACCGTCTCCGAAGAGCTTCCGGAGGGGGACCGACTCGGCGTCGGCGACGTGCTCTCCCGACTCCGACAGCGGCCCGCGCTCGCGGTCCCGTACGCGTTCGGGTTCATCGACCGAATGACTGCGGGCTTCTTCGCGCTCGTCGGCGTCTACTACTTCCGCGAGTCGTTCGGCCTCGACGCCGCCGGCGCGGGGCTCGCGCTCGCGGCTTTCTTCGTTCCGTTCGCCCTGCTTCAGTACCCCGCGGGCGTGCTCTCGGACCGGATCGGTCGAGCGGTTCCCGTCGTCGTCGGCTCCGTCTGTTACGGGCTCGGAATCGTCGCGGTCGGCGTCGCGCCGACCCTCTGGGTCGCCATCGGCGCGATGATCGCCGTCGGCGCGCTCGGTGCGCTGGTCTCGCCCGCGACGATGGCGCTCGTCACCGACGTCGCGACCGTCGAGACCCGCGGCGCGGCCCTCGGGGGGTTCAACGTGTTCGGCAGCCTCGGCTTCCTCGCCGGCTTCCTCCTCGGCGGGACGACCACGGCCAGCGCGGGCTTTCTCTCGGCGTTTCTGGTCGTCGGGCTCGCGGAGGTCGCCATCGCCGTCGTCGCCGCGCGGGCGGTCTGGCGGATCTCGGCGTCGGACTACTCGTGGCCCGAGACGCGAACGGGTTCGTAAGGCTCCTCGAGGTATTCGACGTCCGAGTCCGAGAGGTCGATCGAGAGCGCCTCGACGGCGGCTTCGAGGTGCTCGACGCTCGTGGTGCCGACGATCGGCGCGTCGACGCGGTCATCCGCGAACAGCCACGCGAGGCCGATCTGCGCCATCTCGACGCCCTTCTCCTCGGCGAGTTCCCGCACCCGCTCGTTGATCTCGCGGCCCCCGCCTTCGAGGTAGGGATGTTGGTGAGCGTAGTCGTCCGTCTCCCCGCGGGTCGTCGAGCGGGACTCCTCGTGCGGGCGCGTCAGCCACCCGCGGGCCAGCGGCGACCACGGGATCACGCCGACGCCCTGTTTCTCACACAGCGGGAGCATCTCGCGCTCCTCCTCGCGGTACAGCAGGTTGTAGTGGTTCTGCATCGTCGAGAACGGCGTCAGCCCGAGGCGCTCGGCGGTGTGCTGGGCCTCGGCGAACTGGTGGGCCCACATCGACGACGCGCCGAGGTATCTGGCCTTCCCGCGCCGGACGGCGTCGTCGAGCGTCCGCATCGTCTGCTCGATGGGCGTGTCGTAGTCCCAGCGGTGGATCTGGAGGAGGTCCAGCGTGTCCAGCCCGAGTCGGTCCAGCGAGTTGTCGAGTTCCTGTTCGATCGCCTTCCGCGAGAGGCCGCCGGAGTTGGGGTCGTCCTCGCGCGTCTGGAAGTACACCTTCGAGGCGACCACGTACTCCTCGGGATCGTACGCGGAGAGGGCGTCGCCGAGGACGCGCTCGGATTCGCCGTTCGAGTACATATTGGCGGTGTCGAAGAAGTTCACGCCGAGTTCGATGGCCCGATCGACGAGTTCTCTGCCCTCCTCCTCGTCGAGGACCCACTCGCGCCAGTCGCTGCTCCCGAAGCTCATACAGCCGAGACAGATCTTCGAGACCGTCATTCCCGTGTCGCCGAGCGTAGTGTACTCCATAGCGTACGCCACACGCGCCTCCGTCAAAAAGCTACCAGCAGCGGCGATTCAACGTGCGACCGTGACGACCGCCGCCGCGCCGTGAAGGTGCCAGTCGCTTGGCTCCGAAGGTGAAACTATTACGGTGGCCGTCGTATCGGCGCAGTGAGAGGTCCCCTCTCGTGAAAGAGTATGTCAGGACACGAACGCGGACGGGTCACCGTCCAACGAAGACGACTCCTCGTCCTCCTCATCGTATCACTCGTCGTGTTCGGCGGGATGCCGACGGTCGCTGCCGCCCAGCAGTTCGGCCCGAACGGCTCGGACGGCGCGGTCGGCGGCGTCGTCCGAATCGACGCCGACGAAACGTACCAGGGCGATCTCGACGCGGCAGCGGGCAGCGTCGTGATCGCGGGCACCGTCGACGGCGACGTGTCGGCGGCCGCGGGATCGGTCATCGTCACCGAGTCCGGCCAGGTGACGGGGTCGCTCGACGCCGCGGCGGGCAGCGTCGTGATCGAAGGCGCGGTCGACGGCGACGTCACCGTCGGGGCCGCGTCGCTCGAACTCCGCGAGGGCTCCCGCGTGGGCGGGTCGCTGGAGGCCGGCGCGGCGGACATCTTGATCGACGGCCGAATCGACGGCGACGCCACCGTCGGAGCCGACGCGGTGGAGATCGGTGCGCCGGCCGAGATCGGCGGGTCACTGACGTACGACGCCGAGGAGTTCTCCCTCTCCGACGAGGCGACGGTCTCCGGGACGGTCGTCCGGGACGAGTCGCTCTCGGTCGCCGGCCCGGAGGTGTTCGGCGGCGGCGCGGAACTCCCGACGATCCCCCAGTGGGTCGGGACGCTGTACGGGAGCCTCGTGAATCTCCTTCTCGGCGCGATCCTGCTCGTGGCCGCGCCGCGGTTCGGCCGCGACGTCGTCGCGACCGGCCGATCGAGCGCGGCGCGGAGCGCAGGCATCGGCCTGCTCACGCTCGTCGGAACGCCGATCGCGCTCCTGTTGCTGCTCGTCACGATCGTCGGCATCCCGATCTCGTTGGCCGGCTTCGTCGCCTTCGGCCTCCTGCTGTGGGTCACGTCCGTCTACGGGACGATCGTCCTCGGCGCGTGGCTGCTCTCGCTCGCCGACGCGGAGAACCGCTGGCTCGCGCTCCTGGTCGGCGTCGTCGCGGTGGCGGTGCTCGATTTCGTCCCGTTCGTCGGCGCGCTCGTCTCGCTACTCGTCCTGCTCGTGGGCCTGGGCGCGTTCGTCGCCGCCCTCCGCAGCCGGTCGGGTGGTGACGGGGAAGACGGCAGTTGGGACGGTGGCGAGGGAGACACGGGAGACACCGACGCCGGCGAGGACAGGGACTCAGAGCGCGACGGCACCGGCGGCGATGCGTGGGGCGACCGAACGGGAAACGCCGGGAGCGACGGCTCGGAGGACTCTGGGATCGGCCCTAAATCCTCGGACGCGACCGCGTAGGCCATAGTGTGTCGGAGGCGAGATCGGCGGCGAGGTGTCGAAGGCGAGAGCGGCGACTAGGGAGGCACACCCGGGGCCGCATCCATCCTCGCTCACCGGCGGGCCGTCGTGCCGTACCTTCTTGACGTCGCCACCCCTTCGGCCGGTATGTACGTCGCAGACCAGACCTGGCCGGAACTCGGAGAGTACGTCGCCGAGGAGTCGGTCGCGATCGTCCCGCTCGGATCGACCGAACAGCACGGCCCCCACCTGCCGCTCGCGACCGACCACCTCATCGCCGAGGGGTTGGCCCGAGAGGCCGCCGAGCGGACGGGCTTTCTCTGTACCCCCACCGTCAACGTCGGCGTCAGCCCGCACCACCGGCAGTTCCACGGGACGATGTGGGTCGACCCGCCGCAGTTCCGCGACTACGTCGAGTCGATGACGCGCAACCTCGCGTACCACGGGATCGACCGCGTCGTCTACGTCAACGCCCACGGGGGCAACGTCCAGCACCTGCGGGAGGTCGGCCGCCGCCTCCGCGACGACGGCACGATGTACGCGGTCGAGTGGATGTGGGACGAGTCGATTCCCGAGCTCGTCGAGGAGGTCTTCGAGCAGAACGGCCCCCACGGCGGCCCGAAGGAGACGGCGATGATCCAGCACCTCGCGCCCGAACTGGTCCGCGAGGATCGGCTCGAAGACGCGCGCGACGGCGGCCTAGTCGACATCGAAGCCGCGTCCGAGATCCTCCAGAAGCACGGGGCGCGGACCTTCTACGACGCCGTCGAGAACTCCGAGAACGGCGTCTTCGGCGATCAGACCGGCGCGACCGCCGAGATCGGCGAAGAGCTGTTCGAGGCGGCAACAGACCAACTCGTCCGGCTCCTGTCGTGGCTCGACGCGCAGCCGATCGAGGACCTGCTCGCTCCGGCGCACGTCGATCCCCAACCGGGGAGCGGCCGGTCGGCGTAGGTAGCTCGTGACGCTCACCCGGCGTCTTCGGACTCCTCGGAGACGGCCGCCGACTCGTCGAACTCGATGTCGCTGAACGAGGCGAACGCGTCGCGGAAGTCGTCCTCGCTCAGTTCCGCGAGGGTACCGTCGATCTCCGTGCGAAGCTCTTCCATCCGCTCTGTCAGTTCGCGGTACTCGCTCTCGGTGTCGACGGACACGTCCGGCGAGGACTCCAGCGCGGCCTTCTTCGAGGCGAGCGAGAAGAACTCCCGAGAGCGTTCGTCGTAGTTCGCCCGTCGGAGCAGCACCTCGACGAGCCCGTGGAGGTCGTCCTGCGTGACCGGCTTCACGAGGTAGTCGTCGAACGGCATCTCCACGATGTCGACGTCGGGTTCGACGGCGGTGATCATCGCGACCTGGGTGTCGAGCCCGCGCGCCCGGATCTCCTCGAGGACTTCGTCGCCCGTGAGATCCGGCATCCGTCGATCGAGGAGCACGACGTCCGTGTCGTCGTCGACCACCTCGAGTGCGGTTTCGCCGTTCGTTGCCGTTTGGACCTCGTAGGTATCCGAGAGGTAGATAGCGTAGAGCTCCGCCAAATCGGGCTCGTCTTCGACGACGAGGATCCGGGGTGTAGCGCCGTCCATTTCGATCCACCGCCCACCTCGAAGCCTGTCGTCTAAATTCTTGCCCCCGTTTTCGGGCCCGACGTACGGGGACTCCGAACGCGAATATCGGTCGGATAGCGACGGTGAAGCCCGATTCGGCCCGCCGATGCGGTTTTGGCGACGTCGTCGACGACGCTCGCTGTGAACGCGCCCGGTCTCCGCTTGCGTTATAAGCCGCCGTCTAGCCGGGGTGAGAAATGCAGAATCGTGGTGAGAATCGACGGGAATCGCCGACCGCAGTACCGCTGTCGTGTGCGTCCTTACAGGCGCTGGAGGTTCGTCGCTCGCGGGCCCTTGTCGGCCTGCTCGATGTCGAATTCGACTTCCTGACCCTCCTCGAGGTCTGGACCGCCGACGTCTTCCATGTGGAAGAAGACGTCCTCGTCAGAATCGTCGCTTTCGATGAAACCGTAACCGCCCGTGTCGTTGAAGAACGCAACCGTACCTTTCGCCATTGCGACCTAACCCACGCGAAGGCGATAAATAAGCCTTGTGTCGCTGGATGCCGACCAGATGGTTCGAAATCGCGTCGTTTGGTTGATGGCTTGCTGACGGACGTGCCCCTCCCGTCCCCTCAGCGTATCGCCCTTGTCAACTCAGAGCAACGCCCCGAGATAGACCGCTGCGGCGGTCGCGAACACGCCGACCGAGAGGAGCCCGTAGTTCGCGATCGCGTTGTCCGCGCGCCAGAGCCCGAGCGTGTACGTCCGCGCCGAGAACGGCCACAGGAAGTTGACGCCCGCCGGGGTGAGCGCGTCACCGAGGAGGTGGGCGACGACGGTGAGCGCGCCCAGCGCGAACCCGGCCGCCGCGAGCGACGCGCCGCCGACGAGGGTCGAGAGATCGAGCGCGACCGCCCCGCCGGCGACCGTCTCGATCGCGAAGCCCGCAGCACCGAACGCGCCGCCGACGAGCGCCGCGAAGACCAGCGAGTGAGTGGGGCCGCGGTGGGGTATCCCCGGGACCGGTGGTCGACGTCGGGCAGCATCGCGAGCGACAGCATCGTCGCCCCGACGACGACCGCGAGATCCGCGCGCTCGAAGGCGAGAAGGACGAACGCGATCGGGGCGAAGACGAGCAGGGAGACGCCGTAGTGGCCCTTCTGGTACATACGCGGAACTGGGCGCGGGCGCACAAAAACGTCGTGACCGAACGGAAGGGTTTCCTCGGCCGGTGGCCTACCCGAGTGCGTGATCCGAAACCTCGCGCGCGACGTCCAGGCGTTCACCTCGAACGTCTTCCTCGTCACCGGCGAAACGACGGCGCTCGTCGACGCGGGCGCGAACTTCGACCTCCTCGCCCGCCTCTCCGAGCACGTCGACGACCTCGATCGGCTCTATCTGACGCACACCCATCCCGACCACGTCAAGAACGTCGGCGCGGCCCGGGAGGCCTTCGACGTCGAAACGTGGGGCTACGACGCCGACAGCGACTACGTCGACAACGGGATCGCAGACGGGGAGACCGTTCCGCTCGGCGACGACGAGTACGAGGCGCTCTACACGCCGGGACACGCCGCCGACCACCTCTGCTTTTACGCCGCGGAGACGGGCGTCTGCTTCGCGGGCGACCTCGTCTTCGCGAACGGCGGGTTCGGCCGCACCGACCTCGAGGGAGGCGACCGGCCCACGCTCGTCGAGAGCATCGAATACCTCCACGAGACCGTCGAGGACGGGCTCAGCGCGCTCCACGTCGGCCACGGTCCGAGCGTCACCGAGCGCCCGCTCGACGACGTCGAGATCGCCCTTCGGTCATCTCAGATGGGCTAACAGCGCTCCCGACTCACTTCGCCTCACCCCAATTCACGCTTCCCGCGCCGCGTCGGGCGAGAACTGCGCCTCGAACAGCCGCGCCTCGCAGTCCTCGCAGGTCGCTGCGACGACGTCGACCGAGCGACAGCAGGACTCGACCGTCTCCTCGTCGAGCGATACGGTTCCCCGACAGGACGGACAGCGGTCAAGCCAGAGGCGCAGGGCGCCCAGCAGTTCCAGGCGAGCGTCGACATCGAGGTCGGCCCAACCGGGGCTCCGTTTCCGGAGAACCGTGTCCGCAGCCGCGTCGGCGACGAACGCGGCCGCCGACCCCCACTTCGCGAGCGTCGTCGCACGCGTCGACGTCGGCATCTCGGCGACGACGGCGAACGCGTTCGCGCGGCCGTCGACGTCGATCGCCTCCGGGTCGACGTCGAGATCCGAAAACAGCCGCCGAGCGGTCTCCGCGTCCGCGCGCTCGGCGTCGAACCGCGCGTACCACGACTCGCGGAACCGAGTCGCCAGGCAGAGGTCCCCCTCCGAGGCGTTGCCTCCCGCGCACGCTTCGAGCGCGCCGAGCGACTGCAGCGCGTTCTCGATCGATTCCGCGTCGAACCCGTCATCGAGGTCGACCGCGCCCCCGCCGTGAGTCCCGAACAGTCGGTGCACTCGTTGGGGGAGGTAGCGCTTCGTGAGTGTCGGGGTGCCGGGGACCAGATAGCCCCGGAAGTAGATCGCCGTGAGGCCGATGCCGGCCGCGAGGAGGCCGAGCGGGAGCCACGCGGCGGCTGCGAGGGCTGCCAGCACCGACGTGATCACGAGATTGACCGCTGTACAGGGTAGACAGCGGTTCTCACCGGTGTATTCGGGGCGTTTGAATCTGGTAATTCGTCCGTCGAGCGTCGTCATAGCTGCCGGATGCGTCCCCCGACCGGATAGCTAATCGTCGGTTAACCGGCCGTCCGGTCGCCATCTCCAAAGGTTTACCTCGCGACGAGTAAATACGCGGCTATGGGAGTCGATTACGCCGAGTTACACGACCCGAACGCGGAGTACACGATGCGGGAGCTCTCCGCGGAGACGATGGGCGTGCGAGCGAAGCGCGGCGGCGGCCGGGACGTCGAGATAACCGACGTCCAGACGACGATGGTCGACGGCAACTTCCCGTGGACGCTCGTGCGCGTCTACACCGACGCCGGGATCGTCGGCACCGGCGAGGCCTACTGGGGCGCGGGCGTCCCCGAACTCATCGAGCGGATGACGCCGATGATCGTCGGCGAGAACCCGCTCGACATCGACCGGCTGTACGAGCACCTGATCCAGAAGATGTCCGGTGAGGGGTCCGTCGAGGGCGTCACCGTCACGGCAATCTCGGGCATTGAAGTCGCGCTGCACGACCTCGCGGGGAAGATCCTCGACCTCCCCGCCTACCAGCTTCTCGGCGGGAAGTACCGCGACGAGATGCGCGTCTACTGCGACTGCCACACCGAGGAGGAGGCCGACCCCGAGGCCTGCGCCGACGAGGCCGAGCGCGTCGTCGAGGACCTCGGCTACGACGCGCTGAAGTTCGACCTCGACGTGCCCTCGGGGCTCGAAAAGGACCGCGCGAACCGCCACCTCCGACCGGGCGAGATCCGCCACAAAGCCGAGATCGTCGAGCAGGTCACCGAACGCGTGAAGGACCGCGCGGACGTCGCCTTCGACTGCCACTGGACGTTCTCCGGCGTATCGGCGAAACGCCTCGCCGACGCCATCGAGGAGTACGACGTCTGGTGGCTCGAAGACCCCGTACCGCCGGAGAATTTGGAAGTCCAGGAGGAGGTCACGAAGTCGACGACGACGCCGATCACCGTCGGCGAGAACCGATACAGAGTGACCGAGGAGCGACGGTTGATCGAGAACCAGGCGGTCGACATCGTCGCGCCCGACCTCCCGAAGGTCGGCGGGATGCGCGAGACGCGGAAGATCGCCGACGTCGCAAACCAGTACTACGTCCCAGTCGCGATGCACAACGTCTCCTCGCCGGTCGCGACGATGGCCGCCGCGCAGGTCGGCGCGGCGATCCCGAACGCCCTCGCCGTCGAGTACCACTCCTACGAACTCGGTTGGTGGGACGACCTCGTCGAGGAGACCGTCATCGAGGACGGCTCCATCGAGATCCCCGAGCGCCCCGGACTCGGGCTGACGCTCGATATGGACGCCGTCGAGGAACATATGGTCGACGGCGAGGAGTTGTTCGATCCGGCGTAGCCGGATCGGGCTCGATAGACGAGCGAAGCGAGTCTATCGGCGTTCGACGAAGCGTAGCTTCGTCGGGCTCGTGGAGTTCCGCTCCACGGCGTTCGACTGAGCGAAGCGAAGTCGGGCCAGCAAATCTGTGATTTGCCCTGTTCGACTGAGCGAAGCGAAGTCGGGCCCGCGCAGTTCTGATCTGTGTCCGTGGCGTCGATCACTCGGATCCGGTGTCGACGTCGATTCCGAGCGATCGGAGCGCGTCGGCTGTGTCGTCGTATGCGAGCCGGATCGTGTAGCCGGCGACGAGTTCTGCAGTGTTCCAGTCCGCGTCCGTCTCACACCGGGCGGCGAGCACCGTGAGACCGTCTTCGAGCGTCCCGGCCGTCTCCGCGCGGAGATCGGCGAACAGCGCTGCCCGCCTTTCCGCCGACGCTGTCTCCCGCCGCTCGAAGAATTCGACGAGTCGCGCGTGGGTGCGGAGCGAGGCGAGCGGGCGGCCGACCATCCCGCCGGCGACCCGCTCGATCGTCGTCTCCCGACCGCGGAGGTACGCGTGCATCGGTCCCGGTGGGCCCTCCTCGGGCGTCCACTCGTCGAGCTCGGCGGCGACCCGCGAGCGGTGCTCCGTCTCCTGTTGGACGACCGACTCGAAGGCTGCGCGCGCCTCGTGGTCGGCGGCGTCTGCGGCCCACTCCGTGAACGTTTCGCGAGCGGCGTGTTCGCTTTCTGCGGCGGCGTCGAGGAGCGCCGGCGCGGTCGGCTCGCCGCCTGCCGCCGCGGTGAGAAACCGCCTCGATCCGAGGAGCGCCAGTTCGTCGGCGTACGTCGATTCGAGTCGATCGCGGAGGTCGCAGGCCCGCCGAGTCCGGGCCCGTTCCCCGGCGTCTCCGATCTCATCCGTCATAGTCGACACGTGGGCGCGACGAACCTAATCGTTGCTTCCGATCCGCGGTGACGCCGCTCACAGTAGAATCAAATCTGATACTGTAGAGCCAACTGTCTTATGCGGCGGTGGCGGAACTCCGCTATGGACGACCGAGGTGTCGCCGTGACCGAGGAGACGCGGGGACGGGTCGACGGCGACGAACTGATCGACGCGTTGGACATCGACCGCGCGGAGATCGAGTGGCGGAAGTCGTTCCTTCGGCTCGACGAGTCGGACGAGGAGCGAATGCGAGCCCTCGAGGGGACCTTCGACGACGTCGCCGACGATATCGTCGACGAGTTTTACGACCACTTGACGAGCGACGACGACGCGACGGAGATTCTGGGTCGGTCGAGTAAGGGGCTCGATCGGCTGAAGCGGGACCAAGGGGCGTATCTCCGTTCGCTGACAGACGGCGAGTACGACCGCGATTACTTCGCCCGGCGGGCCCGCGTCGGGAAGATCCACGAGATGCTGGGGCTGGGGCCGAAGTTCTACATCGGCGCGTACAGCGTCTACTACGAACGGCTCGTCGACGCCATCGGCGAGGAAGTCAAAGACGAGTTCGCCCCGGCAGACGAGAGGTCACAGGCGGAGGCGACAGCCGAGACGGAGACTGAAGCGCCCGGAGACGGCCAAGCGGAATCGGCGACCGATCGCGTCGGGTTCCTGTCTCGACTCTTGGGACGCGGTCGGACGGAGAACGGGAGCGATCCCGAGGATGTGGCGAGCCAGCGTGACATCGACGTGGACGAGGCCGATGGAGACGGCGAATCCGACGTCGACGCCGCGGTCGACGCCGTCGTCGATCGGACGACGTCGCTTCTGAAGGTGCTCGCGCTCGACCAACAGGTGGCGATGGACACCTACGTCCACGCCTACAGCGAGGAGGCCCGCCGCGAGGCGGAGCGCCACGAGCGACTGGCCCGGGAAGTCGAACGCGACCTCCGGGAACCGATCGACGACGTCGCGTCGGCGTCGTCGATCGTCACCGAGCGCTCGGCGTCGATCCGGGACCTCGCCGACGAGCAGGCGACGGACATGGAGGACGTGGCCGCGGAGATCTCACAGATGAGCGCGACCGTCGAGGAGATCGCCGCGACCGCAGATCAGGTCGAAGACACGAGCGACGAGGCGGTATCGCGGGCGCGCTCCGGCGAGCAAGCGGCCGACGAGGCCATCGACGTGATGGAAGATGTCGCCGACGCGGCGGTCGAAGCCTCCGCGGACCTCGAACAGCTACAGGCGCAGATCGAGGAGATCGACGAAGTCATCGAGGCGATCGACGACATCGCCGAACAGACCAACCTCCTCGCGCTCAACGCGTCGATCGAGGCCGCGCGGGCGGGAGAGGCGGGCGACGGCTTCGCGGTCGTCGCCGACGAGGTCAAGCAACTGGCCGAACAGTCACGAGAGCGCGCCAGCGACGTCGAGGAGACGGTCGACCGCGTGCAGGCCGACGCCGCGGACACGATCGAGAGCCTCTCGGAGACGACCGAGACGCTTCACGAGGGCATCGACAGAGGAGAGGACGCGATGGACAGCCTCGAGGAGATCGTCGACGCCGTCGAGCGCACCACGGAGGGCATAACCGAAGTCGCCGTCGCGACCGACGAACAGGCTGTCAGCGCCGAGGAGGTGACCGCGATGGTCGAAGACGCCCGCGAGCGCGCCGACGACGTCGCCGAACGCGTCGACGACGTCGCAAGCGCGAGCCGCGAGCAGTCCCAGCGGATGGAGACGATCCAGCGCGCCGCCGACCGGTTGACCGATCCGGACGCGGCGGAGGCCGAATATGACGGCTCCGGTGACCGTTCCTCGCAGCCGTCGACTCCGCAGCAGCTATCGGCTACAGAGCCCGATCCCACCTCGGACGACGAAAACGCGTTCGCCTTCGTGGGCACCGACGGCGGCGTCGAACCGGCGGAGGCGACCGACCGCTCCGAAGGACGGCGATTCCAAGAGTAAACGAGCCCGCAACGGCCTGAGCGACCGCGAAGCGACCAGACTCAGTCGTCGTCGGCCGCGGCGGCGGCGTCGGCCGCGTCCTGCTCGATGCTCGGTGGGTAGACGCCGCGGTCGAGTTTCAGGTCGCTCTGCGGGCGGGCCATACACGTCAGCGCGTAGCGTTCGCGCTCCTCGTCGGTGAGCCCGCGGGCGGCGGGCTGGGCGACCTCGCCCTCGACTATCTCGGCGGAACAGGCCAGGCACATCCCGACGCGGCAGGAGTACTCCTGTGCGATCCCTTCCTCGATGCAGGCCTTCAGAATCGTCTGCTTGTCGGACACTTCGATCGTCTCGTCCGTGCCGACGAACTCGACGGTGTATTCGGTCATACCTCGCCGTTCGACGGACCGATTCAAAGTTCTTTGCGAAGCGGTCGGGACGCGTCGGAGTCGCTCGTCCGTGCCGTCCCGTTCACTCCTCGGTCTCCTCGGTTTCCGACCGCACGGTCATCACCGGCGCGTCGGCGGTTCTGACGACCTTTTCTGCGACGCTTCCGAGGAGGAACCGGCCGACGCCGGTCCGTCCGTGCGTCCCCATCACGACCAGGTCGATGCCCTCGTCGTCGACGTACTCCGTGATCGACCGATGGGCGATTCCGGTCTCGACGGCCGTTTCGACGTCTACTCCGGCCGCCTCGGCCTCCTCTGCGACGCGCGCGACGGCCTGTTCGCCCTCCTCGCGCAGCGCCTCGACGACGATGTCCGAGCCGACCTCCATCGCCGAGTACGCGCCGGTGTCGACGACGTACAGGGCGTGGAGCGTGGACCCGTACTGCTTCGCGAGTTCGATAGCGTGTCCGACCGCTCCCTCGCTGGCGGGGCTGCCGTCCGTCGGGACGAGGATACTGTCGTACATCGTGTGTTAACGTACGTCATCGGGGGTTTAGAAAGTATCCCGTATCGCTCCCGGTTCGATCGGCGCGCTACCCGCCGCTGTCGGTGGGGGATTCCGTCACTCCTCGTCGACGCTCGGTCGGTACGTCCCGGGTGCGTCTGCGGGGGTGACCTCGTCGGGGTCGTCGCCGCGGAAGCGGAGAATCGCCCGTTCACAGGCCTGCAGTCCGTCGACGCGCGGTGTCTCTCCGTCGAGTTCCACCGTCTCCACGACCGTCCACGATTCAACGTCGGCGTCGAAGGCGAGTCCTTTCACCCACGCCGCGGAGGCGACGAGGAGTCCGGAGGCCCGACCCTCGTCTTCGATCGGAACCGCGAGTTCGAGGGCCTCGGCGGCGTTGAGTTGGACGAGTTCCTCCGGCGTCAGCGGCCGCGCTGGCAGCGAATCGACGACACTCATACGTCGGGGTGGGCGGGGAGGACGCTTGGGCGTTGTGAATCCCGGAGCGGTCGTCGACCCCGACGCCGATCACAAAGCTTCTACTCTCGGGGTGGCGACACGCCCCTATGCCGCGCGAGGGCGACACCGCTTCCGCCGATTCCGATCCGGAAGTTGCGTCGTCTGTCGTCGCATCCGCCGTCTCGACGCTTCAGTCCGTTCTCTCGCGCGACCCCGCACTCCCAGCGGTCTTCGCCGTCGTTGCCGTCGGCCTGGCGCTCCGCGTGGTCGACCTCGGCGGCCGGCCGTTCCACTGGGACGAGGCGCGCGTCGGGTACTGGTCGCTCCGCTTCCTCGACACCGGCGCGTTCCAGTACCGCCCGGTCGCCGGCGGCCCGCTGCTGTATCACCCCGACCGGGCGCTGTTCGCGGTGTTCGGCGTCTCCGAGCGGCTCGCTCGGCTGCCGGTCGCCGCGCTCGGTGCCGCGCTCCCGCTCGTCGCGCTGCTCTTTCGGGACCGACTCGACGACCTCGAAACGGTCCTCCTCGCAGCTCTCTTGGCGTTCCACCCGGTGCTCCTCTATTACTCGCGATTCCTCCGCGGCGACGTCCCGCTGGCGCTCTTCGGTCTCGCGTTCGTCGGCTTCGCGGTTCGCGCGTGGGACCGTCGGAGCCGCCGCGACGCCTACGCGGCCGCCGTCGCGCTGCCGCTGGCCGCCTCGGCGTCCGGCTTCGTCGCCGGCTACCTCGTCTGCTGGCTCCTCGCGTGGGCGCTCCTCGTCGACCAGCGGAGCGTCGCCGCCGACCGCGGCGCGGGCGTTCGGCGGACGGTCTCGGCGCTCCGGACCCGGCTATCGGGAACGGCGACGCCTGCGGCCCGCGCCGGGTTGCTCGCGACCGGCGTGACGGCGCTGCTGTTCGCGCCCCGGTCGGGACCGGGCGTCGACGTGGGGCTCTTCGATCCCTCGACGGTCCACCTCGCCCTCTACGAGGGGACTGTCGGTTCCGTTCGCCGGTTCGTCGGCGTGCGAATCGTCCACCGCGGTCCCGAGGGGACCCACGCGTTCATCCCGTACGTCGCCGACGCGTTCGGACTCCTCACCTCGCTGGCGCTCCCGGTGCTCGTGCTCGGGGTCGCGGGGACGCTGTGGTCGCGCTACGCCGCGGCGCGCCGACCGCTCGTCGAGGGCGCGGGCTACTGGGGACTGACCGCGGTCGTCGTGTTTCCCACGGTCTCAGAGGTGTCGGCACCTTGGACGCTCGTTCACGTCGTGCTGCCGCTGTCCCTCCCCGCAGCGGTCTGTCTGGCGGCGATCCTCCGGTGGGGTGTCGCCGCCGCGTCGAGGACTGGCGACGCCGACGGTGTCGCAGGCGCGGACGCCGACGAATCCCTCGTCTCGATTGGCGTCGACGCCGGAACCGTCGTCGCCGTCGTCCTCGTCGTTCTCGCCATCGGGGCCCAGACGGGTGCAGTCGCCGCCGGTGGCGTGTACGGCCCCTCCGACCGGAGCAACGAACTCGCGCAGTTCGCACAGCCCGCCGACGACCTCGAACCGCTGGCGTCGTCCGTCCGAGACGCCGCGGACGGCGACCCCGCGACCGCCGAGGTGCTGTACGTCGGATCGGCGTACCACGTCGCCGACGAGCGCACGACCCGCGCGCCGCCCCG
>NZ_BBJO01000005.1 GCF_000739575.1 Halobellus rufus
ACCCACAACACTCCCTACACCCAATCACACGGGCTAACAGCGTACTCCCCTCCTGACGCTCGTAGCGGACCGCTAGGCTTAAACGCCGAAACGGAATAGAACTAACCGCGCCAAGGTGGCAGAGTTCGGCCGAACGCGTCCGCCTGCAGAGCGGATCATCGCCGGTTCAAATCCGGCCCTTGGCTTTTCAGTTTTCGCCGTTTCCGGAGCGTCGAAGCGTGATCTTATCGTAGCGTTTGCAAGTCTTCGCTCACGCGATCGCACGCCAGCGTGCGATCGGATGTGCAACCAGTTGCAAACGCTACTATAGCCGTTGCGTTCTTGTCGGTGCCCCACCGTCTCGGTGGGAGTGAGCACCGAGACAACAGTCAGTGTCAGTCCGCGAGTTCGATGCCTGCGATCTCGAACCGCGCACCGCAGGTCTCGCTCTCGGAGACTGACACCGTCCACCCGTGAGCCTCCACGAGCTGTTTCACGATCGAGAGGCCGTAGCCGGTGCCCGAAGACCGCGTCGAATACCCGTGTTCGAATATCGAATCGGTGATCGAGTCGGGAATCCCGCGACCGTCGTCGGCGACGTAGAACCCGGTTCGGTCGTCGAGCGGTCCAACCGTGATCGTCACGCTCGCTGTCGCCTCGGCGTCAGCGGTCCCGTGTTCCACCGCGTTTCTGAAGAGGTTCTCGAACAGCTCCTCCAACCGACCTTTGTCGGCCGTTACCGTGCCGAGATCGGACTCGACGTGGAGTACGGCTGCGGCAGTTTCGACGTTGTGCCACGCGTCTCGAACGGCTCCTTCGAGATCGACCGGTTCGGTGTCGCCGATGATCCGTCCCTCCCGCGACAGCGCCAGCACGTCGTCGACGAGGTGGTCGATGCGCCCGAGGGCTTCGAGAACCTGCTCCAGTTCGGGTTGCCTCTCGCGTTCGTTCGCTAGTTCGGTGTAGCCTCGCGCCACCGACAGCGGATTTCGAATGTCGTGTGCGAGAATGTCGGCGAACTCGTCGAGCCGTTCTTTCTGGTCTCGGAGTTCGTCCTCGCGTTTTCGGCGCTCGGTCACGTCGCGGATGATCCCGGTGAAGTACTGGTCGCCGTCGTGGGTGTGTTCTCGGAGGCTGATCAGCGTCGGGACTTCGTGGCCGTCTTTGTGTAAGGCCGGCAGTTCGACGCCCTCCCAGTCGATGTTCCGCTCGCCGGTTTCGACGTAGGCCGCGAGCGCAGCGCCGTGGACCGGGCGCAGTCGCTCCGGGATGATCGTCATCTTCGAGCTCCCGATCAGCTCGTCGGGGGCGTATCCCAGAATCGATTCGATCGCGGGGTTCGCGTACACGATCGTGCTCTCCTCGTCGATCGTCAGCATTCCCTCCGCGGCGCTCTCGACCAGCGTCTGGTAGAACTCGTCGGGGCTGGTCGGCAGCGCGTTCGGTTCCATTGATGCTCTGCGGAGGCGTATGTGCCCGGCCCGTAAACACTTGCTGCCGAACGGGCGCGCGGCGTTCGCGTGGCCGTCTAGCGAGTCTGCGTCTCGGGGCCGTGGGCAACGTCGTCGACGCGCCACGGGCCCGTGCGTCCACGAAAACGGTAACCGTTATACGCCACGTGGTCAAACTCGGAGATATGCAACGACGCGCCGCGGCGATTTACGTCGCACTCTTCATCGTTATCGGTGCGGCTTCGTACTCGCTCATCGCGACCGCGCAGACGCCGACTGTCGAGTTCGACAACCCCGAGTACGAACTCGAACAGGGGGACCAGTTACAGGTGGGAGACCGGACCTACACCGTTTCGAGCGTCTCCGAGACGAGCGGTGAACTCCAGTACACCGAGGAGTCGTCGGAGTACACCGCCACGTGGGAGAACGACTCGACGCAGACCGTCGACGACGAGGAGTGGCGAGTGCTCGTCGACGAGGGAGAGGAACCGTCGGGGTTCACCCTCCAAGAGGAGATAAACGAGACGGCGATCCTGCAGGAGGACCCCGACGCCAGTGAGGAGACGGTCGAACAGAACGGCACGCGCTACGTCGTGATCAACGAGTCCGAACTCGTCCCCGCCGATGAGTACTTCCCGGACCCCGAGACCCGCTCGTACGCCGAGGGCGACACCATCGACTACGAGGGCAACGCCACGACCGTCGACTCGGTCACGACCGACGCAGTGCAGTTGACGTGGACCGCGCCGCGGACGAACACGATCTCCGCCGAGTCCGAGGCGAACGTCACGCTGGGCGAGGAGACGTACCTCGCGTACTTCCCCGACGGGTCGACGATGCAGTTGACTCAGAACTTCGAGAGCTACGACCGCCAGACCGCCGAGATCGACCGCGTCCAGACGCAGACGAACGGCCTCTGGGGCGTCAGCATCGTCTCGTTCCTCACGGCCGTCTTCATGATCGGCTTCGCGTACCTCCCCTCGCGGTACTGAACGCCGCAGCGCCGTTCTGTTCCTTTTCTGTACTATCGTTCGTTATGGATCGACAGAGTGATGTACTGCCACGGGTTCCCTCAGCGTATGTCGACTCAGCGGCCGTCGGATATCCAATCGAAGACGTGTCCGGACTGCGGCGAGGAGATGTCGTTCAACGGGATCCAGCCCGCGGGTTACGCGCAGTTCTTCTGTGAGCGGTGTCGCTACCGACGGGACACCTTCGTCGGCAGCGACGTCGACACGTGAGGTCGGGGTCGGAGTGACACGGGTGTCACTCCGATACTTATCCCGGTGGCCGTCCTACGGGGCGTATGAGCGACGAACCTGAAGTCACCGCGGAGCGACCGGACAGCCCGTTCCACACGACCGGCACGGACCACATCACCATCTGGGGCAGCAACGAGGAAGACACGCTCGCGTTCTATCGGGACCTCCTCGGGATGCCGTTGGTCCTGAGACAGCCGAACCTCGACGATCCCTCCCAGACGCACCTGTTCTTCGACACCGGCGACGGCCGGATCCTGACTGTCTTCGTCGGCGACCGCGCCTCGAACCGCGGCCCGCAGCGCGGCGGCACCGGCTCGGTGCACCACCTCTGCTTCAGCATCCCGCCGGAGGACTTCGAGGACGTCGCGAGCGCGCTCGACGACGCCGGCCGCAACTACAACGTCTTCGATCGGGGGATCTTCTTCTCCCTCTACACCCACGACAACAACGGCCTCGTGATCGAACTCTCGACGGACAAGTACGACATCCCCGACGACCGCCGCGGCGAGGTGCTCGCGAAGGCGCAGGAGCTACGCGTCGAAGACGGCGCGGAGTACGCCAAGGACGAACACCTCGCGGCCGCGCTCGAAGCACTCGGACTCGACGCCGAGCCCTACGACCTCCCGGACGCGTCGTCGGGCGTCGGCGGCGTGAACTGACCGGCGGCGTCCCGTCCGGCCGTCCTATTCGACCTCGACGAGCACCTTGATCGCCTCGCGCTCGTCCATCGCGCGGTAGCCCTCGGCGACGTCGTCGAGTCCGACGGTCTTCGTGAAGATCGGCGCGGGGTCGAGCGTCCCCTGCAGCACGTCCGCCATCAACTCCTCCGCGTACGCGCGGACGGGCGCGACCCCGCCGCGGAGCGTGATATTGTCGCCGAAGAAGTCGAAGAGGTCGAGCCCGCCGTCGAGCCCGTGGGGGACGCCCACGTAGCCGACCATTCCGCCGGGCCGACAGACCGCGGCGGCCGTCTCTATCGACGACGCGGCCCCGACGCACTCGAGGACGTGGTTCGCGCCGCCGTTGGTCAGCTCGCGGACGCGCTCTATCGCGTCCTCGCCGCGTTCTGCGACGAGGTCCGTCGCGCCGAACTCGGCGGCGAGTTCGAGGCGGTCCTCGTGGTGACCGACCGCGACGATCCGCTCCGCGCCGAGACGGCGCGCCGCGAGGACGCCGCAGAGCCCCACCGCGCCGTCGCCGACGACGACGCAGGTGTCGCCGGCGTCGACGCCCGCGTTCACCGCCGCGTGGTGGCCCGTTCCCATCACGTCCGTCAGCGGGAGCAGCGAGCGGAGCGTCTCCTCGTCGTCGGCGTGGCGGTCCGGCACGCGGACGAGCGTGCCGTCGGCGTGGGGACAGCGGATCTTCTCGCCCTGTGCGCCGCCGTTGTCGCCGCCCCAGCCGTCGCCGTTCACACAGGAGGTGTGCAGGCCCTTCCGACAGAACTCGCAGGAGCCGCAGCTGATCTTGAACGGCGCGAAGACGCGATCGCCCGGCTCGACCGAGCGGACGTCGTCGCCGACGGTCTCGACGACGCCCATCGGCTCGTGGCCGACCGTCGATCCCGGGTCGCGGTCGCTGTCGCCGCGGTAGAACCACAGGTCGGAGCCGCAGACCGCGGTGTGAGTCACGCGGACGATCGCGTCCGTCGGCGATTCGAGTTCGGGTTCGGGAACCTCTTCGACGCGGACGTCGCGGGGGCCGTGATAGACTGCGGCGCGCATATCGGGAGTGCGTTCGGCGCGAGCAAAAGGCGTGCGGCTTCGCGCGCGTCATAGCGGTCGTCGACGACGTCTCTGACGGCTCCGCTCCCGACTCCATCGACCGGGCGCGGTCGTAATCGTTATAGTTTTTTAGGCATACCTAAAACTATGTCTGAGGTCGAGTCTGCGATTCGAGATCTGACGGCGGCTCGACGCGCCGTTCGCGACGAACTCCGCGAGACCGAGCGCCAGCAGCGCGGGTTCGAGGGGTTCCGCGGCACAGTCGCCGGGATCGACCCCGACCGGGGCGTTCCGAACGGATCGAGCGCCCCGACGGCGACCCCGTCGGCCGGATCCGGACCGGGGTGGTCGACGGGCGCTTCAGCGGCGACAGCGACGGCTGCGACGCCCGACGACCGCTGCCGCCGCGTCCGCGCGGCGTTCGAGGAACTAGTCCTCCCGCACGTCGAGACGGAGACCGGCGGGGTGCCCGCGACGATCGCGGCCGAGTTGAGCGCCGAGGTCGCGGTCGCGCTCGCCGCGGAGGGCGGCGGCAATCAGTTCACCGAGGCGCTTCGCGAGGCCGTTCTCGAACACGTCGACCAGCGGCTCGCGGAGGGTCGGGTGATGCTTCGCGCCCTGACGCGCGAGCGCGACTCCCTCGACGACGCGATCGCGCTGCTGAAACGCGTCGATCGGGAGCTTCCGGCCGTCGACGACTCGGTGGTGCTGCTCTCGACCGACGAGGAACTGTGGGATCGCCGTCGGCGCGTCGCGTCGCTCGAAACCGATCTCGAAGCGGCCCTCCGCGATCGACAGTCCACGCTGGGGGACGTCGTCGCCTCGGAGGTGAAAGCCGGCATCGAACACGACACCGTCGTCGAGTACCTCTTCGGCGAGCGCGACGTCACCTATCCGGCCCTCGACGCGCTCGCTCGCGCGGTCGGCGAGTGCCGCCGCCGGACGGACCGGCTCGATTCGGCGCTCGAAGCGGAGTGAGCCGGTACGATCGTCACCGTCGCGGTCGAGGGCTCGACGGCGACGTCACCACTCCAGCGACCCGCCGCTCTGGTACTCCGTGACCTGCGTCTCGAAGAAGTTCTTCTCCTTGTTCAGGTCGACGGCCTCGCTCATCCACGGGAACGGGTTGTCGGTCCCGTAGCTCTCGTCGAGGTCGAGCTGTCCGAGCCGGCGGTCGGCGACGTGTTCGACGTACTCGACGAACTGCTCGGGTCCCATCCCGAGGACGTCCTCGGGGCAGGCCTCTCGGGCGTACGTCGCTTCGAGGTCGACGGCGGTCTCGATCAGGTCGCGCACCTCCGCGCCGAACTCGTCGGTCCACGCCTCGGGGTGCTCCTTTCGGATCTGGTTGATGAGGTCGACGCCGAAGCCCACGTGCAGCGACTCGTCGCGCATGATGTACTCGAACTGCTGGCCGATGCCGACCATCCGGTTTCGGCGCTTCAGCGCGAGCATCATCGCGAACCCGGCGTAGAAGAACACGCCCTCCATCACGACGTAGAAGCCGACGAGGTCTCTGAGGAGGTCGCGGACGTCCTCGGTGTCCTCCAGTCGGAACTCGGGGTCGTCGATGTTCCGCGTCAGGTCGACGACGAACTGGTCCTTCTCGCGGATCGAGGGGATCCGGTCGTACATCCCGTAGAGGTACTCCGGCTCGAACCCCAGCGAGTCACAGCAGTAGATGAACGTGTCCGTGTGGATCGCCTCCTCGTAGGCCTGTCGCAGGAGGTACTGGCGGCACTCCGGCGCGGTGACGTACTCGTAGATCGCGAGCACGATGTTGTTCGCCGTCAGCGACTCCGCCGTCGAGAAGAAGCCGAGGTTCCACTCGACGAGTTGTCGCTCCGAGTCGGTGAGGTCGTCGCCGTTCCACTGGGTGATGTCCTCCTGCATCGGGATCTCCTCGGGCACCCAGTTGTTGGCGACGCCGTCGCGGTAGTACTCGCGGGCCCAGTCGTAGTCGATCGGCAGGATCTTGTTCGGGTCGTGTTCGGCGTCGTGGTTGAGTAGTGGCATCCTCGATCACCTCACTGACAGGCCTCGCAGGTCGGATCCTCGAACCCGGGGAGGTCGCTGTCGCGGTCGTCGGTCGCGTCGCTTCCGTCCGCCTCGGCGTCGTCCGATCCGTCGCCGCCGGAACCGACGCCTCGACGCTGCGTGCGACCGTACTCGTCCATGTCCAGCGTCGACTTCTCGATCTGTGAGGCCCCGAGCGTCCGGAGGTAGTAGGTCGTCTTGATCCCGAGTTCCCACGCCGTCTTGTAGACGTCGTCGAGCAGCGAGCCGTCGGTGCTCGGGAAGAACACGTTGTGCGAGACCGACTGGTCGATCCACTGCCCGCGGTGGCCGGTCAGGTCGAGCTGGTGTCGGGGGTCGATCTCGAACGCGCTGCGGTACAGCTCCCTGAGGTCCTCTGGGATCTCCTCGATCTCCTGGATCGAGCCGTCGTGGAACTTGATGCGGTCGCGCATCTCCGCGTCCCACAGGCCGCGCTCCTTCAGGTCCGCGACGAGGTGGTCGTTGACGACGGTGAAGTCGCCGCTCATGTTCGACTTGACGTAGAGGTTCGAGTAGATCGGCTCGATCGACGGCGTCGTCCCGTTGATCGTCGAGACGGTCGCCGTCGGCGCGACGGCCATCGTGTTCGAGTTCCGCATCCCGTGTTCGGCGACGTGCTCGCGCACGCGCTCCCAATCGAGCGTCTCGGTCCGATCGGTCGGGATCTCGCGGCCGCGCTCTGCTTCGAGGAGGTCGACGGTGTCCTGCGGGAAGATGTCGCGATCCCACTTGCTCCCCTGGAAGGTCTCGTAGGGCTCGCGCTCTTTCGCCAGCCGCGAGCTGTTGAGGATCGCGTGATAGGAGACGAACTCCTGCCAGCGGTTCGCCCGCTCGATCGCTTCCTCGCCGCCCATCGGCGTGCCGACGTCCATCAGCGCGTCGTGGAACCCCATCACGCCGAGGCCGATCGGGCGGTGGCGCATGTTCGAGCGCTCGGCCCGGTCGGTCGGGTAGAAACAGAGGTCGACGACGTTGTCGAGCATCCGCATCGCCGTCTCGATCGTGTCGGCGAGGGCGTCGCGGTCGAGTTCGGTCGCGGAGACGTGGTTCGCGAGGTTGACGCTGCCGAGGTTACAGACCGCCGTCTCCTCGGCGCTGGTGTTGAGCGTGATCTCCGTACAGAGGTTCGAGGAGTGGACGGTGCCGACGTGGTCCTGCGGCGAGCGGACGTTGCAGGGGTCCTTGAACGTGATCCACGGGTGACCCGTCTCGAAGAGCCGCGTGAGCATCGTCCGCCAGAGATCGGCGGCGTCGACGCGCTCGTACTGCCGAAGCTCGCCGGCGTCGGCCTTCGCCTCGTACTCGCGGTACAGCTCCTCGAACTCCTCGCCGTAGGTGTCGTGGAGTTCGGGCACCTCGTCCGGTGAGAAGAGCGTCCACTGTTCGTCGGCCTCGACGCGCTTCATGAAGAGGTCCGGCACCCACGCCGCGGTGTTCATGTCGTGAGTCCGCCGGCGTTCGTCGCCGGTGTTCCGCCGGAGGTCGAGGAACTCCGGGAAGTCGAGGTGCCACGACGCCAGGTACGCGCAGGCGGCCCCGCGGCGCTTGCCCGAGCGGTTGATCGCGGCGGTGACGTCGTTACTGATCTTCAGGAAGGGGACCGTCCCGGTCGACTCGACGCCCGTGCTCTCGATGAGCGCGCCCGCCGCGCGGAGGTTCGTCCAGTCGTTTCCGAGGCCGCCGCTCCACTTCGAGAGCTGCGCGTGGTGCTTGTAGGAGTCGAAGATGTGTTCGAGGTCGTCTTCGACGGTCGTGAGATAACAGGACGACAGCTGGGGGTGGGTCGTCCCGCTGTGGAACAGCGTCGGCGTCGAGGGCGTGAACAGGAGCCGCGAGAGGACGTCGTAGAACTCGAGGGCCCGCGCTTGGGGGTCGTCCTCCTCGATCGCCAGCCCCATCGCGACCCGCATCCAGAACGCCTGCGGCAGTTCGAGCGGCTCGCCGTCCTGCTCGACTCTGAGGAAGTACCGCTGGGTCAGCGTCGAGGCGGCGAGGTACTCGAACTTCCGGTCGCGCTCCAGCGCCAGCGCCTCCGCCAGCGCGTCGAGGTCGAACCGGCCGTCGACCAAGCGCTCGTCGAGGCGGTCGACGTCGACGCCGCGCTGGACGTTCTCGACGAACGTCTCCCTGTACAGCGACTCGTAATCGACATCGGCACTGTCTTCCAGTTCGATCGGCTCGTGGCCGGTCACCTCGCCGAAGTACCGATCGAAGTGGAGGTCGGCGGCGACGCGCTTGTACGCCGGGTCGCGCTCGATCCGCGCCGTCGTCACGTTGATGAGCGCCTCGTAGACCTCCTCGCGGGAGGCCCCGTCGTAGAGGTCGCGCTCGGCCTCCTGTTGGAGTTCGTCGGCGGTGTCGTCGTCGACGACGTCGGTCTGTCCGCGTCGCGCTCTGTCGAGTATCGATCGTAGCTCTGCGTGTCGTGTCGTTGATGCGCTAGCCATCTGTGAGTGAATCTTGATCCGCGTCGGGATCGAGCGCCGCGCCCGACCCCGACTCGTCGTCTGTTTCGCGTGCGTCTGCAGCGTGGTCTGTGGGCTGTTCGTCCTCTGCCGGCTGTTCGTCCGACTGTCCGTCTCGTTGTCCGCCCGTTCGTTCGTCCGGCTGTCCGCCCGCACTGACTCCGCCGACATCGTCCAGTTCCTCGCCGAGAATCCGATCCAGTTCGTCGAGGAACTCCTCGGGGTCGGAGAACGCCTTGTACACCGAGACGAACCGGACGTAGGCGACGGGGTCGATCTCGCGGAGCCGCTCGGAGACCAGTTCGCCGACGAGCTTCGAGGAGACGATGCGCGTGCCGCGCTCGCGGAGTTCGGCTCGGAGGTCCTCGATCAGCCTGTCGACGTCGGCGTCGCTCACCGGCCGCTTCTCGACGGCGCGCTCGACGCCGTCGCGGACCTTCTCGGGGTCGAACGGCTCGATCGAGCCGTCGCGCTTCTTCACCTGCAGGGTCTCCCACTCGGGTCGCTCGTAGGTCGTGAACCGGAACGAGCAGCGGCTGCACTCGCGACGCCGTCGGACGGTCGTCCCGTCCGCGCCGCTTCTGGTGTCCACCACGCTCGTCCGGTCGTGACCGCAGTCCGGGCAGTCCATCGTTGTCACTCCTCGTCCCTCCAGGCGGATAATCCCACATATCGTGGGTCGATTATCTCGACCGCACTATGTCGTATCTGACGACCCCTGCATAAAACTTACCCAATCAAATTGATGTAATACAAATAAAATTGTATTCAATCACAGTGTACCGGATCACCGTCGGTTCGATCGAGGGCTCTGAATCGACTCCGCGAAAATCAGCTCGGTGCGTAGGACGCCGCGGCCGACCGTCCTCAGTCCAAGTACAGCGGCGAGTCGGCGTTCGTACACTCGGGGCTGCCGCAGACCCCCGCGTCCGCGCCGGCGCGTTCGACGCCCGCCGAGAGGCGGTGGAGCTCCCACGTGGCCTCGTGGCCCGTTTCCGTGCGGTGGTCCTCGATGAACGCCCGCGCGTCCCCGAGCTTCTCGAACGTCTCCGTGCGGTCACACGCCGGGCACGTGACCGTCGCGCGCGTTTCGGGCATTACGTCGTCGTACGCGGCGAACCGTACTCAATCGCACGGTTCGACCCGCGGTTTCTCAGCCGGTGTGTGTCACCGGCGTCGACGGACTCACCGCCTCCCACTCGCGCCTCACCGGACGGTCCTCGACGACGATCAGGTCGTAGTGCGGCAGCGCGGGGTCGTAGCGCCGGAGGGCCGCCCGGTACTCCTCGGCGACTCTCGCGGCGCGCGTCGCCTGCGCGCGGGTCTCGAATCGCCACCCGCCGACGGGGACCGGCCGCTCGCCGGTCCGCCCGCAGACGACGAACGCGCCGTCGCCAGCGAGGGATTCGATTCGGGATCGAAGCGTCGTGAGCGTCGGTTCGGTCATTGTGGGGCTTCCTCTCCGATGGCGTCGACGGCTACTCGTCGAGCGCGCGGTGCGGGGCGATGTGCGGGCCGGTCGGGCTCTCGGCGTCGACGCTGGCGTCGACGCGGAACACGTCCGAGAGCAGCTCCTCGGTGACGACCTCCCGCGGCGGCCCCCAGTCGTAGGGCGCGCCGTCCTTCATCGCGATGAGGTTGTCGGCGAAGCGCGCGGCCTGCCCGATGTCGTGGAGGACGATGCCGACGGTGACGCCGTCCTCGCGGTTGAGTTTCCGGACGACCTCCATCACGCGCAGTTGGTGGTGGAGGTCGAGGTACGTCGTGGGCTCGTCGAGCAGCAGCACGTCGGTCTCCTGGGCGAGCACCATCGCGATCCACGCGAGCTGTTTCTGCCCGCCGCTGAGGTTCGCCATCGACTTCCCGCGGAGGTGCTCGACCCCCGCCAACTCGATCGCGCGCTCGACCGCCCGCCGGTCGTCGTCGCCGACGGACTCGAAGAACCCGCGGTGGGGATAGCGGCCGTGGTACGCGAGTTCCTCGACTGTGAGGCTGGCCGGCGAGTCGTGCTCCTGTGAGAGCAGGCCGAGCCGCCGGGCGAGTTCCTTCGAATCCAGCGACTGCACCTGCTGGCCGTCCAGACGTATCGCGCCGGACTCGGGTGCGAGCTGGTTCGCCATCGCTTTCAGCAGCGTGCTCTTGCCGCTGCCGTTCGGGCCGACCAGCGCGGTCACCTCGCCGGCGGGGAGCAACACCCGCTCGCACTCGACGACCGGTTCCGTCGTCGTCGGATAGCCGATTTCGAGCTCTTCGCCCTGTAGCTCGACGGCGTCGATCGACGGCTCGGTGGAGGCCTCGCCCGATTCCGACTCCGCTTCTCCCCGCTCGAACTGCCCGTTTTCGCGCATCACGTCCCACCTCGCGTGGCTCGACTCCGCGTCATATCTCTCCTAGTGCCTCCTGTTTCCGCATCAGATAGAGGAAGTACGGTCCGCCGACGAGGCCGGTGACGATCCCGACCGGCACCTGCGTGGACGCGCCGAAGAGCAGTTCGAGGCCGAGACGCGCGCCCACGTCGGCGGCGACCATCAGGGCCGGGCCGGCGAAGAGACAGCCGACGATCAGCTTACGGTACTCGCTGCCGACGACGTTGCGGACCATGTGCGGGACGATCAGCCCGACGAAGCCGACGATGCCGGCGACGGCGATGCTCGCGGCCGCGGCGAGGACCGCGACCCCGGAGAGCGCGAACCGGACCTTCTCGACGGACATCCCGAGCGACCGCGCCGTCTGCTCGCCGAGGAGCAGGACGTTCAACTGTCGCGCCCCCAGGAGCGACAGCCCTATCGCGACGACGGTCCACGGCAGCGCCATCCGCACCTGCTCCCAGTCGGTCCCGGTCAGCGAGCCGGTCGTCCACGCGATCGCGGACTGGACCACGCCGATGTCGTCGGCGAAGAAGAACAGTCCCGTCTGCAGGGACTGGAACACCGTGCCGACGATTACGCCCGCGAGGACGAGTCGCACCGGCGAGGTGCCGTTCTTCCACGCGATGGCGTAGACGACGAGGAACGCGGCCGCCCCGCCGAGGGCGGCGACCAGCGGGAGAAGCGCCGACAGCCCGGAGAACACGACGAGCGTGAGCAGGATCAACAGTCCCGCGCCGGAGGAGACGCCGAGGATGAACGGGCTCGCCAGCTCGTTGCGCGTCACGGCCTGGAAGATCGCTCCCGACACGGCGAGGTTCATCCCGACGACGACGGCGACGAACACGCGCGGCAGCCGGATGTTCCAGACGATGAGGCTCCGCTGGTTCATCTCCGGGAGCTCCGCCCCGAAGAGGAACGCCTCCCACGCGCGGAGGTTGAAGAGCACTTGGGGATCGAACACCGCCGCCCACGCCTGCCAGACGGTCATCGAGTACGACCCGAAGCTCACTTGGACGAGTCCGCCGGCGACCACGACCGCGACGCTCGCGAGACAGAGGCTCACGAGCGCGCCGTCGACGCCGTCGAGGAACCGTCCGGTCGTCGCCGTCGGCCCGGATCCGGATTCGGACTCGGAGACGGGTTCGGTGCTCATCGGTCTCCGGCCTCCACCGTCGATTCCGGTTCCGCGTCGATCTCTCGGGCCGCAGCGAGGATGCGCTCGTCGTCGACGTGGTCCAACAGTCGGTCGTCGTCGAGGTGAGCCATCACGCGCTCGTCGTCCAGATGTGCGAGGAGGCGGTCGTGTCCGCGTTGGGTTCGCCGCGCCACCTCCGCCTCGGCGACGTACGCGTCCAGTCGGCGGTCGATATCGCGTTCTCGGAGCGTCGCGTACCGTTCGCTGTCCCCGTCGGCCGCGTCGCCGGCGCGCTCGTCGAACCACTCGCGCAGCCGGTCGCGGTCGGCCCACTCGTCCGGGCGCGAGGCTTCCCGGCGGAGCCAGTCCCAGTGTTCGGCGAGGTCCTCGGGGTACCCCCGCTCCCGGCGCACGTCGGCGATGACCGTTCTGGCCACGCGCGCGCCGTGGCCCGCGGCGACGAGCGCCTGCGTGTCCGCGTGCGTCGACGGCGACGCCACGTACAGGCCGTCGATCGGGGTCGACCCGTCCGGGTTCGGGTAGTCGCGGTCGAAGTGTTCCGTCGTCTCTCCCTCGTACTCGCGCGTCTCGAACATCGCGTCGTCGCCGAGCGGTCGGAGGTAGGCGGCGTCGTATCTGGCGGCGGCGACGACCCGAGCCGTTCTGCGGACTCGCCCGTCCTGCGTCTCGACGACGAACCGGCCCTCGCTTCCGTATTCACCGTCGCTGCCGTCTCCGGCGTCGCTCACGCCGCGCTCGGGGTCACTTCCGACCGTCCCCGCGGTCGTGACCGACTCGACGAGGTCGTCGACGACGTCACAGCCCGCCTCCGCCGCGTGGTCGTGTAGCAGCGCGTAGAACGTCTCCACGTCGATCCCGGCGGGGAAGCCGAGGTAGTTTTCGAGGTACGCACACCGCCGCAGCGAGGAGTTCCCGCGGTCGAAGACGGCGACGTCGAGGCCGTAGCGGGCGAGAAAGACCCCCGCCGCACAGCCGGCGGGACCGCCACCGACGACGACGACGTCGGAGTCTCCCGCGTCGGACCGCTCGGCGACGCCCGTCTCGGTCATCGCTCGATATCTCCCGTAACGACGTCTGCGACCCGCTGCCTGTCGAACAGTTCCTCGTCTTCGAACTCCTCGGGGTACAACCCCTGTGCCGCCTGTTCGAGTTGGAACAGGTGGATGATCGGCCCCTGGTAGGTCAACCCACCGTAGAACACTCGTCCCTCCTCGACCGCGGTGAGCTCGCTCGCGACGTCGTGGGACTCCATGTGCGAGACGACGTTCTCCTCGAAGTACTCCTCGGAGATCTCGCCTTGGATCCGCACGGCGATCGCGTCCGGATCGATCTCCAAGAGCGCCTCGTAGTCGAGCGTCCCGCCGCCGGCCTGCGCGTCGGTGACGCCGGACTTCGCGAGCGCGTCGCCGACTCGCAGGTCCCGCCACTGCTTCGATTGGGTGCCCTCGCCGACGAGGTACGGGTAGAACGACTCCGGCGGCACCTCGGCGGGGTAGAGGACCGCGATGTCGGGCGTCGACTCGGGGAGCCGCGCCCGCACGTCCGTCACCACTTCGTCGTGATAGGCCGCGAACGCCTCGTAGCGCGCCCGCTCGTCGAACAGTTCGGCGAGCTTCTCGAAGGCCTCGTACAGCGTGTAATACTCGTAGTCGTGCCAGTCGTACGCCCGCGTGAAGACGGTGTTGCCGACGAACGGGGCGACTCTCTCGCGGACCTCCTCGACGTCCGCCTGGCTCCACTGGAGGCGGTTTCTCATAAAGTTCGGATCGATCACGTGGACGTCGGCGTCGATCTCGTGGAAGACCTCTTTCCCGGTGCCGCCCTGCCACAGTTCCGTGAGCGACTCGGCGTCGACAGTGACGCCCGGAAGCTCGTCGTAGTGGTGAGTGCCGAACCGCGCGCGGACGCCGATTCCCGCGAGCCCGTCGGCCTGTCCGAGCGCGACGCCCATATCGGCGTAGTCGCCGGTGTAGGGGAGCCACCGCTCGGGGTCGGACTCGAACGCGACCTCGCCGACCGGGGCCATCGTCACGCTGTGGCCGTCGGGCGCGGCGGTCGTCGCTTCCGTGTTCGAATCGGTGTCGCTTCCGGCTTCCGTCGCTGTCGACTCGCCGCGCTCACCGACGCAGCCCGCCAGTAACCCGCCGGTGAGGAGCGCGCCGCCGGTACCCAACAGCCGGCGGCGGGTCGGATCCGGGGCCTCGTCCTCGGACGGCACGTCAGAACTCCCCGCTGACGATCTCGCCGACGCGCTCTCTGTCGAACAGTTCCTCCTCGACGTCGTAGAGCGCCCCCGCGAGCCGCTCGGTCACCACGAGGTTCGTGATCGGCCCCTGATACAGCGGTCCCGCTCGGTGGACGTCGCCGTTCTGGACCGCCGTCAGCTCGCTCGCCACGTCGTGTTCCTCCATGAACGCGACGACCGTCTCGCGGAACTCCGATTCGCTCTTTGCCTCCTGTCCCCGAACGAGGAGCACCTCGGGATCGACCTCCAAGAGCGTCTCGTAGTCGATCTCTCCGCGGCTGCTGTGGAAGTCCTTCACGTCCGTCTCCGCGAGTGCGTCCTTCACGCCGAGGTCGCGGAGGTGCTTGAAGCTCGTCCCCTCGCTCTGCACGTACGGGTAGAACGTCTCCGGCTCGTCCCCTCCCGCCCAGACGACGGCGGCCGACGGTCGGTCGCTGCGCCCCGGGACGATGGTCGCGAGCGCCGACTGGAAGTCCTCGTGAAGCGTCTCGAACGCCGCGAAGCGTTCGGGCTCCTGAAAGACCTCCGAGAGCTTCTCGAAGGCCTCGTACAGCGTGTAATACCGGTAGTCGTCGTGCCACGGGTAGCTCCGCGAGAAGATGCTGTTGCCGAAGATCGGACCGGCCTGGGTTTCGAGTTGGTCGATGTCGGCCTGCTTCCACCCGCCCCGTTCGAGCAGGAAGTTCGGATCGAACACGTGAACGTCGGCGTCGAGTTCGTAGAACTGCTCTTTGCCGACCCCGCCGTCGCCCCAGAGCTGTTCGACGGCGTCGCCGTCGACGCTCACGCCGGGAATCGCGTCGTAGTAGTGCGTGTGGTAGCGACTCGGGAGCCAGACGGCCATCGGCGGCTCCTGACCGAGCGCGACTCCCATATCCGCCCAACTGCCGTTGTTCGCGACCCACGTTTCCGGGACCGACTCGAAGGAGACCTCCCCGACCGGCTCGATCTCGACCGTGTATTCGCCGCCGCCGTCCGACGGCGCAGCGAGTCCGGCCGATCCGCCGGTACATCCGGCGAGGAGCCCGGTGACCGCCACTCCCGCGCCGTACTGAAGCAGACTGCGCCGCGAAACGCTGCCGTCTCGGTTTGCCATACGATTTAGGCCACCCTAAACAATAAAATCCCTTTCGAAGTTTCGGCGAGCCTAACTCCCGGTGTCGACACGGAAGAATTAAGCCCAACGACTATATAGGCTACATAGAGAAAATAGTAGTATATACCCATATGTTCTATCTGCTTCCACACCGACCGACCGGGGGGATACGATGATGCAGATCGGTCCCGAGAGCGTGCCGATCAACGTCGACGTGTTGAACCTGTTCATCGCCGGCGCGCTGGGGATGCTGCTCGGCTTAGAGCGCGAGTGGTCGAACAAGTCCGCGGGGATTCGGACCTTCACCCTGACGAGCCTCGTCGGCGTCGCGGCGGCGACGCTCGGACAGACCGTCCTGCTGGCGCTCGGCGGCCTGTTGGTCCTGACGCAGGGGATCCTCCTCGGGGCGCGCGGCATCCTCGTGGAACTCCGCGGGGAGGACAGCGAGGAGGGCGGGCTCGCGTTGACGACGTCGACGTCGCTGTTGGTGGCCTACGTCGTCGGCGTGCTCGTGGGGATGGACTTCATCCTCGTCGGCGTCGTCATCGCGATCACGTCGTCGTTCCTGCTGGTCCTCCGCCGGGAGCTCCACTCCTTCGCCAACCGGCTCTCTCACCAGGAGGTCCGCGGCGCGGCGGAGTTCGCGATCATCGCCTTCGTCGTCTACCCGCTCTTGCCGACGGGCACGTACGGCCCGTGGGACGCGATCGACCCGCAGCTCATCTGGATGCTGGTCATCGCGGTCAGCGCGATCGGCTTCGCGAACTACGCGATTATGCAGCGCTACGGCGGTCGCGGTATGCTCATCACGGGGTTCTTCGGGGGATTGGTCAACTCGACGGCCGTCATCGGCGAGATCGCCAACCGGGCGAAGGCCAACACGGGGATCCTCGACCTCGCGGTGGCGACGATCCTCGTCGCCGACGCCGCGATGGCCGTCCGCAACCTCATCATCGTCGTCGCGTTCGTGCCCGAATCGGCGCTCAGCGTCGGGCTCCCGCTCGGGCTGATCGCCGTCGGCGGCGTGGCCCTCACCGGCTACGAGCGAAACTGGACCGGCGACATCGAACTCGACCTCGACTCGCCGTTCAGCAGCGCGAACGCACTGACGTTCGGCGGGCTCTTCCTGGCGGTGCTCGTGGTCACCGCGGGCGCACAGCAGATGTTCGGCACCGCCGGGTTCCTCGTGACGAGTTTCCTCAGCGGTCTCCTCTCCAGCGGGACGACGACGACGACGGCCGTCTCGCTCGCCAGCACCGGTCAGATCACCCCGGCCGTCGCCGCGCAGGGCGTGCTGGCGGGGACGCTCGCGAGCATCTTCGTCAAAGTCTGGCTCGCGGTCGGCATCAACCGCAAGCTCCTCGCGCCGGTCACGACCCGCTCGACGTACCTCGCGCTCTTGGGACTCGCGGGCGTTCTCGCGGTCCAGGTCCTCTAGGGACGCTTCTCGGCGACTCTCGACGCGACGGAAAACGATCGATCGGCGCGGGATCGCCCCTACGCTTCTCTGCAGAGCGTCGCCAGTTCGCAGTCGTCGATCACGACGCCGTCGACGCCGCGGGCGCTCAGTTCTCGGACCGTCTCCGCGTCGGCGGCCGTCCACGAGTTGACCGCGAACCCGCGGTCGTGAGCGCGCGCGACCACGTCGGTGTCGAGACAGAGGTCCACGGCGGGGTGGACGTACCCACAGCCGAGATCCGCGGCGACGTCGAGCGCCGCGTCGACGTCGAAGTCGGTCTCGCCTCCGTCGCTCGCGGTCTCGTCTTCGGACTCCTCGGACCCGTCGTCGCCCGCCCCGTCGTAGAACAGAAAGGCGATCGACGGCGCGCCCGCGTCGCGGGCGTCGGCGACGTCGTCGGGGTAAAACGAGGAGACGATCACCTCGTGGTCGTAGTCCGCCGCGACCTCGACGGCCTCGGCGGCGACGTCTCGGCCCTTCAGTTCGAGGTTCAGCCCGACGCTCGGGGGGACGACCTCGAAGGCGTCGACCAACCGCGGGACGGGCTCGCCGCTCCCGAGCACCGAGACCGCTTTCAGCGCGTCGTAGTCGGTCTCGGCGACCTCGCCGGTGGCGTCGGTGACGCGGTCGAGCGTCTCGTCGTGGAAGACGACCAACTCGCCGGAGCCGCACCGCCGGACGTCGAGTTCGATCATGTCCACCGCCGCGCTGGCAGCGCGGAACGCGCGGAGGGTGTTCTCCGGGTACTGCGTCAGGCAGCCGCGGTGTGCGATCGCCTGCACGTCAGTGCTCCGCGCGGGTTTCGACGTCCTCGGCCGTGCGCTCGCGCGGGGAGGAGTGATAGATCGCGTCACCGGACTCGTCGAACACGTGGAGGCGCTCCTCGTCGACGCCGAGTTCGATGACGTCGCCCGCGTTGATCTCGCTGCGCGCCTCGGCCTTGACGTGTATCTCGTCGTCGCCGATCAGACAGTGCAGCAACAGCGACTCACCGAGCGGCTCGGTCACGGACACTTCGGCCTCGAAGGTCCACCGCTCGCCGTCGACGTTCCGCGCCAGCGAGACGTCCTCCGGACGGACGCCGAGGGACGCCCCGCCGGAGTGCCCCGCGAGGTCCCCCGCGTCCGGGAGCGGCAGATCGAACGCCTCGTGGCGCGCGGAGACGCCGTCGCCGTCCCCGTGGAGTTCGATGGGGACCACGTTCATCGCCGGGCTGCCGATGAACTCCGCGACGAAGCGGGTCGCCGGGTAGTCATAGAGCACCTGCGGCGGATCGACCTGCTCGATCTGCCCGTCGTTCAGCACCGCCACCCGGTCGCCGAGCGTCATCGCCTCCGTCTGATCGTGCGTGACGTACAGCGTCGTCGCGTCGATCTCCCGGTGGAGCTGCAACAGCTCCGCGCGCATCTGCACTCGGAGCTTCGCGTCGAGGTTGCTCAGCGGCTCGTCGAGGAGGAACACGTCCGGCTCCCTGACGATGGCGCGCCCGATCGCGACCCGCTGGCGCTCCCCGCCCGAGAGCTCCTTCGGCTTGCGTTCGAGCAGTTCGGGGATGTCGAGGATCTCCGCCGCCTCGCGTACGCGCTCGTCGATCTCGTCGTCGGTGTAGTCGCTGACGGACTTCATTCCGAACTTCATGTTCTCCGCGCCCGTCATGTGCGGGTAGAGCGCGTAGTTCTGGAACACCATCGCGATGCTCCGCTCTTTCGGCGCGAGTTCGTTGACGCGACGCTCCCCGATCCGGAGCTCGCCGCTCGTGATGCTCTCGAGCCCGGCGATCATGCGGAGCGTGGTCGATTTACCGCAGCCGGAGGGTCCGACGAAGACGAGGAACTCCCCGCTGTCGATGTCGAGCGAGATGTCGTCGACCGCCGTTACGTCGTCGAACTGTTTCGTGAGACCGTCGATGTGAATGTCAGACATATTCTGTCACTTCTGTTGGATGGCGAGCGTTTCGAGGAGCGGTTTGTGCAGCACGATGAGCACGGCCAGCGGCGGCAGGAGCGCGATCACCGCACCGGCCATGATGATTCCCCAACGGGTGAGCCCCGACTGCGAGGCCGCTTGGAGGAATCGAAGTCCGACCTGCACCACCTGCTTGCTCTGATCGGTCATAATGATGAGCGGCCAGAGGTACTGGTTCCACGCGTAGATGAAGGTGATCACCGAGACGCCCGCGATCATCCCCTTCGACATCGGAATCAGCACCTTCCAGAGGAACGTCAACGGCCCGACGCCGTCGAGGTGAGCGTTCTCCACGAGCGACGCGGGAATCGCCATGAAGTGCTGTCGGAACAGGAAGACCGCCGTCGCGCTCGCGATGTACGGTCCGGTGATCGCCATCAGCGTGTTCCCCCACCCGAGCCGCGCCATCAGATCGAACAGGGGGACGATCCGAACCGGCACCGGCAGCAGGAGGGTGAGCAGGATGAACATGAAGACGGCTCGCTCGTAGGGGAACCGGTAGTAGACGAGCGCCAGCGCGGCGAACAGCGACAGCGTCACCTTGCCGACGACGATGATGATCGACATCACCACCGAGTTGATCATGTACTGCCCGAAGTTGTACTCGCCGAGCACCGTCCCGTAGTTCGAGAGCCCCTCGCTCCCGATTCCGACGTTGGTGACCTGGTACACCTCGGTCGTGTTCTGAGTGCTCATAATCAGCGCCAACAGCAGCGGCAGTCCCATCAGGAAGATCGACAGGACGAGCCCGCCGTGGATGACCGCCTGCTCGGCGTCGACGTCCTCGGGGAGGAGTCGCGCGAGAGTCGATTCGGACGTTGAGCTCGTTGCCATCTCTCAGACACCTCCGGTGGAGACGTTCGGCGTTGGCTCTGCTCTTCGCCCCGATCGGGACTGCCCTCCCCGCCGCCGACTCGACTGTGTGTTTCCGTTCATCGTTTCACGCATAGGTCGTGTAGCTCTCCGATAGCCGCAACTGGACGTACATCAGTATCGCCACGATGGCGAACAGGACGACCGACTCCGCGGAGGCGAGCCCGAGGTTGCTGAACTCGAACGCGTCGCGGTACAGTTTGAAGATCAGCAGGTTCGTCGCCTCGTTCGGTCCGCCGCTGGTCATCAAGTCCACCAGCGGGAACGTCTGGAAGAACGCGTAGATGGTGTTCATCACGACGAGGAAGACGAGCGTCGGCGACATCAGGGGGACGTACACCCGATACAGCATCTTGAGGTGTCCCACGCCGTCTAACTTCGCCGATTCGGTCAGCGTCTCGGGGATGTTGTTCAGCGCGGCGACCATGAAGATGATGTTGTAGCCCAGTTGCTTCCAGATGGCGACGAGGGCCACGATCGCGAACGCCTGCGGGCCGTTCGTGAACCACTCCAGCGAGGTCCCGGTGAGGCTCTCCAGCACGAAGGTGATGATCCCCAGCGACGGGTGCAGGAGGAACAACAGCACCGACGCGGCGACGGCCGTGGGGAGCGCGTACGGCCAGATCGCCGCGATCAGGTACGTCGACGATCCCACGTCGACCTGGAAGAGGAGATACGCCACGAACAGCGACGCCGCGAGCGTCCCGATGACGACGACCGCGGCGAAGGCGACCGAGATAGCGAAGCTCCAGTGGTACGCCGACGAGGTGAAGAGCGAGACGTAGTTGTCCAGCCCCACGAACGTCTTGCGCGTTCCCAGGAGAATCGTCTGCTGGAGGCTCAACCTGAAGGTCTCTACCCCCGGGTAGTACAGAAAGGCGATCAATACGGCAAACGTCGGAAGCAGCAGCAGAAACGCCTGCCACCGCGACTCGTATGGTTTCGTAAATTCCGGCATACTCTCGAAGTGGGTGGCCGCTTACGAGACTCGGTCGTTGTAGTTCTGCAGCGCCTCGTCGACGTCGCTCTTGATCTCTGAAAGCCCGTCGGAGACGCTCGGTCCGCCGTCTTGGATCATACTCACGTACCCCTCCTCGATGATCGTTCGGACTTCCGGGAACGGACCCATCAGCGCACCGCTGGTGGCGGGCGTGCTCTCGGTCTCGTTGAGCTGATCGATCGCCGTCCGGAAGGCCGGGTTCTCCTCGTAGAAGCCCTCGTCCTCCAGTTGCGTGATCGACTCTTCGCGCACGGGGAAGTAGCCGGTGCCCGTGTGCCACTGCGCCTGCTGTTCGGGCTGGGTCATAAACAGGAGCAGTTCGGCCGCGGCCTGCTGCTGTTCGTCGGAGAGCCCGCGGGGGACCCAAAGCGACGCCCCGCCGATCGGGATCCCGGTGCGTTCTCCGCCCGGTGCCGGGAGGTACGCCGTGTCGAGTTCGAACCCGTTGTCGGCCGCGCCCTGCTGCATCGGCGCGATGCTCGACGTCGAGTAGATGATCATCCCGGTCTCCTGGGTGAGGAACGCCTGCTGGGCCTCTCCCCACGCCTCGATTCCGGGATTCAGGTACTGGTCCTGCTCGTAGAGGTCGACCCACCACTCGAAGATGTTCTGTGCGGCCTCGCTGTCGAGGTTCGACTCCGTCGCGCGTCCGCCCCGGCCGTTGTCGTTGTTGACGAGCGTGGTGTTCTGATGCCCGAACCACGACTCGACGAACCACGAGTGATTCGGGAACGTCATCCCGGTCTCGACGACGCCCTCGCTAGTGAGGGTGTTCGCCGCGTCCGTGATGCCCTGGTACGTCGTCGGCGGGGAGTCGGGATCCAACCCGGCCTCCTCGAACGCGTCCCGGTTGTACATCATGATCGCGTTGCTGGAGTTGAACGGCATCGAGTTCAGCTTCCCGTCGACGCGATAGAAGTCGAGCACCGGGTCGAGGAAGTTGTCGAAGTCGATCCGGTCGCTCGGGATGATGTCTTCGACCGGAACGAACGCCTGACTGTCGATGGCCAGTTGGGTCCCGATCTCGAAGATCTGCGAGAGCGCCGGCGGGTTCCCGGAGCTCACCGCTTGCGTCGTCGCGTTGAGGTTGTCCCGGTAGCTGTTCCGCGAGGTCGTCTCGACGGTGATCCCGTCGCTCTGCTCCTCGAAGCTGTCGACGATGTCGTCGATCCGCTGGGCGAGGTCGCCGCCCATCGCGTGCCAGAATTGGATGGTGACCGAATCGCTACCGGAGTCCCCGGCGGTCGTCCCGCCGGAGTCGCCGCCGCTGTCGCCACCGCTGTCGCCGCCGCCGTCTCCGGACCCGTCGCCGCCGTTCTGACTCGAACAGCCGGCCAGTCCCGCGATGGTCGCAGCGCCCGCGCCTTTGATGAACGTCCGCCTGGATCGTGTCAGTTTCATATGTACTCGAATGAGGATTATTTTTTACCCACATAATTCTTTGGTACGTTCTATATATACCGCTCCGTTGAGAGACCGAACCGCGCTTCGAGATGTGGAGCGTGACGTCGGAGCAGTGCCGGTATTCGGTACTCTCTGCTTCTGATTGGCGGTTTCGCGCACGTGAGCGCGAACGTAAAATCCCCGAACTGTTCTGGGTCAGGGACGTCTCGAACAATATTTAAAAGTTCGACTATACGAGATTACGTGGTTGTCGTTCTCGTCGTAAATTTCCAGTTCTCACCGCGTAAAGGCGCCTCAAACGGCCATACAGATGTATCTTAGCCACTCCTCGTACTAGCCCCTCCAGTGCTCACCTATGCTACGGCGGTCGAACTGTTCTATATAGGCGAACTGTCGGTGCTGAAAGAGTGAACGCCGCGGTGCACGACCACGGGAGCGGCCGACACGAGCTATCAACCAGTTGATTATTTGTGTGTCGGTCGTCGCCGTCTGCACGCTCAGAGTCGAGTACGCGCCTCGACTCGAACGGGCACCGTCTGGCGGTCGAAAAAAGAGGACGTTCGCCGTCAGCGGGCCTTCCGGCGCAGGTACGCCGACGTGACCTCACTGAAGATGACGATGCCGAGAATCGCGAGCAGGATCGTCAGTACCTGCTGCCAGGCGAAGAAGTTGATCGACGTGTTGAGTTCGACGCCGATCCCGCCGGCGCCGACGAAGCCGATGATGGTCGACGCGCGGACGTTGATGTCCCACCGGTACGTCGAGACGCCGATGAAGGCGGGTTTCACCTGCGGTGCGATCCCGTAGATGGCTGCTTCGATCGAGTTCGCGCCCGTCGCCTTGACCGCCTCGACTTGACCCGGATCGATCTCCTCGATCGCTTCCGCGATGAGCTTCGAGCAGAACCCGACCGAGCGGACGGCGATAGCGAGCGTCCCGGCGAGTGCGCCGGAACCGAAGACGATGACGAAGACGAGCGCCCAGATGATGACGTTCACCGACCGGGAGGCCGAGATGATGAACTTCCCGATCACGAAACCGAGCCGGTTCGGCGTCGTGTTCTCCGCGCCGAGTAGCGCGACCGGGATCGCCATCAGCACCGCCAGCGCCGTGCCGAGGATCGCGATGTGGATCGTCTCGATCATCGGTGAGATGATCTGACCGGTGTACGCCACGTTCGGGGGGTACATCCGGTTGATGAGATCCATGAACTCCGTGGGCGCGGTGCCGACGTAGCCGTAGTTGATCTGGAGGAGCCGCCACGAGATGGCCGCGGCCACCAGCGTGATCAGACCGAAGAGGTACCGGACCATCCGCTGCCGCGGCGTCCGTCGCTCCCACGTTCGGTAATCGGTCATTGTATCCGCCCCCTGACGTAGGTGCTGATGAACTCACCGATCATGACGATGGCGATGATCGCGAGGATGATCGTCAGGAAGAAGTCGTAGTCGTACTGGTCGAAGGAGCTCAGGAGCGTCGATCCGATGCCGCCCGCACCGACGATGCCGACGATCGTACTGTGACGAATGTTGATGTCCCAGCGGTAGATCGTCAGGCCGACGACGCGCGGCATCACCTGCGGGACGACGCCGAACAGCATCGTCTCGGTCTGGTTCGCGCCGGTCGCCTCGACGGCCTCTTTTTGCCCGGCGTCGATGTCTTCGATCTCTTCGGCGAGCAGTTTCGCGAAGAACCCGATGGTCTTGTACGAGAGGGCGATCACGCCCGCAAGCGCGCCGATTCCGACCGCCTTGACGGCGATGATCGCGATGATGAGTTCGTGAAACGCCCTCGAGACGGTGATGATCCCCCGACCCAGTACGTACACCGGCCGAGGTGCGATGTTCTCGGCGGCCATAAAGGCCACCGGGATGGAGATGATCACGCCGACGATCGTCGCGATGATCGACATCGCGATCGATTCGGTCAGGCCCTCGATCAGGAGGTCAGTCTTGAACGGCGTGAACTCCGGCGGGAACATCCCGGTGATGAGCCCGACCGCCGAGTCCCACCCCGCGGCCATCCGGGCGGGCGAGATCCGCATATTCCACGCGCTCCACAGGAGGAACACGGCGATGACCGCGTACACCGCCCACTTCACGTAGTGGTTGTAGAACGCCGTCGGCCGCTGCCACGTCCGGCGGTCTGGTTGTTCTGTCGCCATCGTTATCCTCGGCGCATAGCGCCTTCTTGCGTGGCCGAGTCGGAGGCGCTCGAACCGTCGTCCGAGGGCGATTTCACCGCGCTCTCGTCGGGGATCTCCTCACCGCGGTAGATCTGCCCGCGGGCGGTCTCGTCGAGGTCCTCGGGCGTTCCCTCGAAGACCTTTTCGCCGTCGCGGAGGCCGACGATCTGATCGGAGTACTCCTCCGCGAGGTCGACCTCGTGGATGTTGATCAGCACCGGGATGTCGTCCTCGTCGGCGATCTCGACGAGCAGATCCATCACCGCGCGCGACGTCTCGGGGTCGAGACTGCTCGTCGGTTCGTCGACGAGCAGGATCTTCGGGCGCTGGAGAATCGCCCGTGCGATGCCGACGCGCTGACGCTGTCCGCCGGACAGCTCGTCGGCCCGGTTGTTCTCGTGTCCCTCGAGGCCGACGCGTTCGAGCACCTCGTACGCCCGCTCGATGTCGTCGCCGTCGAACTTCCGTCGGAACGCGTTCCACGTGCTGACGTATCCGAGCCGTCCCGACAGGACGTTCTCCATCACGGTGAGCCGCTCGATGAGGTTGTACTCTTGGAAGATCATCCCCATATCTCGGCGAGCGTTCCGGAGTTCCTTGCCGGACAGGCCGGTGATCTCTAAGCCATCGAGTTCGACGGTGCCGCCCGTCGGCTCCGTGAGTCGGTTGATGCATCGGATGAACGTACTCTTTCCCGCGCCGCTGGGGCCGATCACCGCGACCGTCTCGTTACCGGTCACGTCGAGTGAGACGCCTTTGAGAGCCTCGTCGCCGGAGGGGTACGTTTTCTGTAAGTCGGTTACTGAGAGCATATCTAATGTGTCGTAGCTGGTTGTTGATAAAGAAACGAAGGGAGACGGGCGTCGACTACCCTTCGATGTTGCCCGTCTGGTACTCGGTGTCGAGCGACTCCTGGATCTGGAGGATGATGTCCCAGACCGTCGCGTAGTCGATCTCGACCCACGTGCCGCGGCCCTCGAACTCCTCGGCGATGGAGGTGTCGCTGTAGTCGTAATCGAGGAACGCGCGGCGGACGCCCTCTTGGATGTCCGGATGGAGCGTGTGGACGTACGAGAAGGCGGTCGTCGGGAACGGCTCGGAGGCCCAGATGGTCTTGATCTGGGACGGGTCAAGCTGGTCGTCGCGAGCGACGCGGGCGTAACACGTCGAACACACCGGTGCCGCCTCGTAATCGCCGTTGGCGACGCCGAGGGAACTCTGTTGGTGGCCACCGGAGTAGCTCACTTCGTAGTCCTCTTCGGGCACGACGCCCTGGTTGGCGAACAGCGCGCGCGGTGCGAGGTTGCCGGAGTTCGAGGACGGGTCGGCGTGCGCGACGTTCTGCTTCGGCTCACCCTTGAGGTCCTCGAGTGCGCCGATGTCCTCGTTGTCGACCTGCGTGATGAGCCACAGCCGGTAGCCGAACGAGCCCTCGCCGCTACCGTCGATCTGGACGGAGAACGGGACGGCCCCGGCGATGTTGACCGCGAACGGGACGGTCCCCGTCGAGAAGCCTGCGAGGTGGAGCCGCTCGGAGCGCATCGACTCGACCTGCGCCGCGTAGGAGTCGAGCGTCGCGTACTCGACGCTCTTGCCGGTCTCCTCCTCGATGTTGTTCAGAAGCGGCTCCAGCGTGTTCTCGTACACCGTCGGGTCCTCGGTCGGGACCAGCGAGAACTGCAGCGTGTCGGGGTCGAGCCACTCGCTCTCGTCTTCGGGCGTCTCCGGCACCGGATCGCCGTAGCGGGGCTCGTCGCGGGGGTTCTCCTGCATCCGTTCGAGGTCGGCCATCGCGCCGGTCTCGAATCCGGCCTCGAGAAGCGTGCTGGTCAGCTGCGGGAACTCGGGGTCCGTCGGATCGAACTCCGGGTACGTCGACGGATCGACGTGATCGGGGGCGTCGTCACCGCCGTCACCACTGTCGCCGCCGGAGTCTCCCCCGGAGTCGCCACCGCTGTCGCCGCCGGAGTCTCCCCCGGAGTCGCCACCGCTGTCGCCGCCGCCGCTACACCCCGCGACACCCGCGAGTGCGGCGGCTCCAATTCCACTGACGAACTTCCGTCTATCAACCTGGCGCATAACCGGAGGATCGATAGTGATAGAACTTAATTCTTTGGATGCGCCAGGTAGGCAGTATTCATATAATTATTTCTCATCGATGCACCGGGCGCATATTAGCTCCCGTCTACGGGCCTCCCCGTCTCGCTCACCGCGCGTCGTAGAGCTTTCTGAACGCGCGGGTCGGGAACCGCGGTTCCACGCGGCTCGGGGGACGCCCCTTCCCGGAGGTGTTCCCGTGCGGCACCCGCTCGACGATTCCCGCCTCGGCGAGTTGGTACAGGAACCGCTTGACGGTGCTCGCCGACAGCGACACCGTTTCGACGGCGGCGATCGTCGCCGCCGCCGTCGTCACCGACTGTCGGCTGTCGTCGTCGAGATCGATCAGCGCCCGCAACACCGTCTGTTTGTTCGCCGGGAGCGAGAAGATCCGCCCGAGCGAGACCGCCGGCCTGGGGACCGAGTCGATCCCCGCTTCGATGTCGGCCTCGCGGAGGCGGTTGTTCCCGTCGGACATCGCGACGTCCGCCGCCCCCAAGAGCGCCGCCAGGGCGTCGTGGGCGTCGCCCTCGGCCCACTCTGCGATCCGCCTCGCCCCCGCGTGATTCAGCGACTCTCCGGGAACGCCCCCGTTCGCACGCGTCATCAGGAGGTCGATCAGCACCTGCTCTTGATACCGGCCGATCTCGAAGTGGGCGGTCTCGTCGACTGGACCCGCGGGCTCCGGCGCGTTCCGGCCGATTGCGAGCCACGAAATGCCCTCCAGCGGCGCGAGCGAGTCGAGCAACCACTCGATGCCGTTCGACTCGGTCTCGCCGAGGTGATCGACGGCCGCGACGACGCCCGAGGGCTGCCGCGCCAGCGCGTCCTCCAGCCGCTCGAACATCCAGTCGGTACCGACCCCCTGATCGGGGATCGAGTCCTCGGTCAACCCGTCGAGGAGGTCGCGGTACAACGCGAACTGCGTGCTCGCCTCCCGGGCGTCGACGTACACGAACGTCGGGACGTCTCGCATCTGCACCCGCGTCGCGGTGTGGATCACCGCGCCCGGTTGCAGCGACAGCGACGCCAGCCGATCGAACAGCACGGAGACGACCGCCGATTTCCCCGATCCCTTCGGCCCGTACACGCAGCCGTTGGGGGGAAGCTCCCCGCGGAACGCGGGGTCCAGATGATCGAGCAGCCGCTCCACGAACGGGCCCCGACCGACGGGGTCTTCGACGTGTGCGACCGGGCTGAGCCGGTCGTAGTCGACGATCAGGCGGCGATCCGTCTGGACGCGCTGGCGACGCCTGATTCGCGAATCGATGTCCATGTTACTGCGTTTGCTCCCAGTCCATCGCTCGGGTTACCGCGTCGGTCCATCGCCGGTACTTGTTCGCGGCGGTCTCCGCGTCGGTCTGCGGTTCGAACCGCCGGCTCCGCTGCGTCACGTCCCGGCTCTCGGCCATCGACTCCCAGTATCCGACCGCGAGCCCCGCGGCGTACGCGGCCCCGAGGGCGTTCGTCGCATCGACCGCCGGCCGCACCACCGTCCGCTGGGTCAGGTCCGCCTGCAACTGACAGAAGTAGTCGTTCCTCGTCGCCGCGCCGTCGACGCGGAGTTCCGCGAGCGGCTCGCCGAGGTCGTCCTCGACCGCCCCGACGACGTCGCGGACGCGATAGCCGATCGACTCCAGCGTCGCCAGCAACACGTGCTCGCGGCGGGTCTCCCGCGTCAACCCGAGTACCGTTCCCCGCGCGCCTTCGTTCCAGTGCGGCGCGAAGAGCCCAGAAAAGGCCGGGACCACGTAGACCCCGTCCGAGGAGTCGACGCGCTGGACCGCCGAGGCGATCTCGGCGACGTCGGTGAGAAGCGAGACGTCCTGCAGCCACTCCAGCGCCGATCCCGCCTCGAACACCGGGCCTTCGAGGGCGTAGCGGGCGTCCTCGCCGGCGCGCTGGAACCCGACGGTCTCCAGCAGCCCGTGTTCGGAACGGACCCGCTCTCGGCCCGTACTCGCCAGCAGGAACGACCCGGACCCGTAGGTGTTCTTCGCCGTCCCCCGCTCGAAGCAGGCCTGCCCGAACAGCGACGCCTGCTGGTCGCCGACCGCGGCGGTGACCGGGACGGCGGCCCCCAGAAACCCGTCCGGGTCGGTCTCGCCGTAGGCGTCGGGATCGCTCGACGGACAGACCGTCGGCAGCACCTCGGTCGGGACGTCGAAGGCGTCACACAGCCGTTCGCTCCACGACAGCGAGTCGATGTCGAACAGCAACGTCCGCGAGGCGTTGGTGACGTCGGTGACGTGCCGACCGGTCAGGTTGTAGAGCAGCCAGCTGTCGATCGTGCCGAACCGGAGTTCGCCCGCTTCGGCCCGCCGCTGGAGGTGCCGGGAGCCGTCGCCGCCGCGTTCGAGCAGCCACAGCAGCTTCGCCGCCGAGAAGTACGGATCGGGTCGGAGACCGGTGACCTGGCGGATCAGCGCGTCCTTCTCGGCGACGACGTCCTCGAACCGCTCGGTCGTTCGCCGGTCCCGCCAGCCGATCGCGACGTCCACGGGCTCGCCGGTCGCGGCGTCCCACAGGAGCGCGGTCTCGCGCTGGTTGGCGACGCCGATCGCGGCCAGTTGTTCGGCGTCGATCCCGACGTTCCGAAGCCCGTCTCTGACGACCGATTTCGTGCACGCCCAGATGCTCTCGGGGTCCTGCTCCATCCGGTCCGGCTCGGGAGTCGACTGCTCGTGTTGGGCGTAGGCGCGGCCGACGGGGGCCCCGTCGCGGTCGAAGACGATGAACCGCGTTCCGGTGGTGCCCTGGTCGATCGCACCGATGTATGCGTTGGTCGTCATTGGGTTCTCGACACGAAGCGGCCGTCTCCCGACAGCAGCTGTGCGTTGGTATATCACGGGCTGAGATAAATCGTTCGCACGCCGCCCGAGAGGCCCGTCTCTCGCGGCCCGCTGGAGTGGTGCGGTTTCCTCTTCGGGCTACCGCAGTCATTTCAACTCGTTTATTTCTTTACTATCGATCCCAGATCGGATGTGAAAATATATGCCCCGTGACCACACAGACCGTGGTACCGATGACCTCTCGACTTCCGCACGCTTCGCTCCGCCGTCCGCGCGGGCATACAGGCCGCCGCCGAACGGCAGCGTTGGAGAGTGTGCCCGCCGCGGGTCGGCGCGAGCGCGAGACCGACGTCGCTGTGACCGAACCCGGGTCCGTGAGTAACCGATGAGCCGTCCCCTCGCGCTCGACATCGACGGCACGATGACTCGTCCCGACGGCGGGATCGACGAGCGCCTGTTCGGACCCCTGCGGGAGTGGGAGGAGCCGGTCGTCGTCGCCACCGGGAAGTCCTTCGCCTACCCCGTGGCGCTGTGCACCTTCGTCGGCATCCCCGAGCGCGTGATCGCCGAGAACGGCGGCGTCGTCCTCGTCGACGGCGACCTCACCGTCGACGGCGACGCGTCGGCCGCGCGGGCGGTCGCCGCGGACCTGCGTGACCGGGGCTACCCCGGCGGCTGGCCCGACCCGGATATGCACAACCGCTGGCGCGAGACCGAACTCTCGGTGACCCGCGAGGTCCCGCGGGACCTGCTGGAGGACCTCGCGGCCGAGTACGGACAGACGATCGTCGACTCCGGCTACGCCTACCACGTCAAATCGCCCGCGGTGGACAAGGCGACGGGGCTGCGCCGGGCCTGCGAACTGCTGGAGCGCGACCCCGAGGAGTTCGTCGCGATCGGCGACTCCGCGAACGACGCCGAGCTTTTCGACCTCGCCGGGCACGCGGTGGCCGTCGCGAACGCCGACGAGACGGCGCTCGCGCGCGCGGACACCAGAACCGAGGGATCGTTCGCCGACGGCGTCCTCGAAGCGCTCGAATCGGTGGCCTGATTGTCGATGCCGCCGACGCTGTACCGATGAGCGACCGACTCAGACTCCGCCGCCCCGAGCACACCGGCGAGAACCGCTGCGGCGCGTGTACGGCCGTCAACGTCGTCGCGCTCGCGGCGCTGGTCGTCCTGCTCGGTCTGTGGCGGCCGCTTCTCGCCGCCGCGGTCGCACTCGTCGGCGGCGTCGCCGTCTGGCTCCGCGGGTACCTGTTCCCGTACACGCCGCGGTTCGCCCCGCGTCTCGTGACGCGGCTCCCCCCGCGGCTCGCCCGGTGGTTCGACGGCCACGAGCGCCGTTCGGACTCGCTCGGCGACGTGCGGGCCGGCGGAGGTGGCGACCGTGCCGACGAGCGCGACGGCAACGCTGTCGGCGACGGCGACCCCCTTGCCGCCACGACAGAACCCACCCCCGACGAGGTCTTCGAGGCGCTCGTCTCGGCGTCGGTCGTCGCCGTCGACGACGACAGACTGGAACCGACCGCGTCTTTCGCGTCGTCGTGGCGCGCGGAGATGACGTCGCTGGCCGACCTGTCCGACGCGGCTCTCGCCGATGCCGTCGCCGACGGCGTCGCCACCGCCGAGTCCGCGCGCGTCGAGCGCGCCGGGTCGGACGTCTTCGTCGTCGTCACCGGCGGCGACGGGGGCGTCACGTGGCTCCGGCGGCCGGTCGCGCTCGCCGAGGTCGGCGCGGTGCGTGCGCTCGCCGACACCGGCGTCCCCGACAGGCTCCGCCCGGCCGCGGCCCACGCGCTGTGTGCCTTTCTGGACGCGTGTCCGGACTGCGGCGAGGAACTCGTCGAGAGCGCGCCCGAGGACTGCTGCGGGCACACGCTCCCCGACCTCGACGGGGCCCCGCCGGCGGTGCTGGCGTGTGAGGCCTGCGGCGTCGTCTTTCAGGAGTTCGAGTAGGGGGTTCCGGCCCGAGCGGGTCACGATGTCCGGCGTGGTAGGGCCCGTCTCTCCTCGGGGAGTCAACATTGATGGTCCGAACCGGTCAATCCCACGGCAATGGCGTTCGGGCTCGCCCCGTCGGTCCTGCGGTCGCCGAGAGTCTGGGTCGGCGGCACCGCGGCCGCTGACCTGCTGGCTCGGTTCCCCGGCGACGTCGTCGTCCCGCTGCTCTCGCTCGCCGGCGGCACCGTCGGTTCGACGTCCGTCGCGGCGGCGACGACGTGGCTGCTCTTCGCGACGGTGTTCTACACGTTTGCGCCGCTGGTCTACACGTACCTCGAACAGTTGCCGTCGGGTGAACGGGGCTTCAGGCTGCTCTTTGCCACCTCGGCGGTGAGCGCGGGACTCGTCTTCGAGGTCGCGGAGGGTACTCGGCTCACGGCCGGCATCGCGGTGCTGATGGTCGCGAGCGCGGGCGCGCTGCTCTGGTACCTGAGCCGCGTCCGGGAGTGGTCGCTGTTCGACCCGGAGGGGCGGGGCGTCGAGGTCCTCCAACTCGTCTCGCCGCACCGGGACGTCTCCGAGGAACTCCGCGCCGACTTCGCCCGCGAGGGCCTCCTCGGCCTCGTCGGGCGCGTCGTCTACCTCGCCGCGGTCGGCCTTCTCTTGGTCTTTCCCGTGTTTCTCGCCGGCGTCGTCTCGCAGTTGTTCGTCTACGCGTACCCGCTCCCGGACTTGCTGTTTCTCGGTTGGGCGGTCGTGGCCGCCGTCTCACCGCGGCTGACGGTCGGCCCGAGTCGCGAGCAGGTTCTCGACGTCGGGTTCGACTTGGAGCGGTACCTTCTGGACTCGCTGGAGAACGCCTCCAGAAGCGTTCAGGGGCTCTTTCTGACGACGTTCGTCGTCCTCGGCGCGTTCGTCGCCGCGGGGTATCTCTTCTTCGCGGTGACGCTGGGATCCCAGTTGGTCGGCCCGGTTTCGGCGCTCCTCGACGGACCGGTACTCGGGCTCGGCCCCGACGCGTGGGTCACGATCTGGAACCTGGTCGGGCTGACCGCGATGCTCGGACTCGCCGGTGTCTCCTTCCTCTGGCTGTGGATCCGCGAACTCCAGCGGCTCCCGCACTTCCTCGACGCCTGGGAGAACCGCTCGATGGCCGACGGCGAGCCGATCGCGCGCCCCGCCGGGTTCGTCGCCCTGCCGCTCGTGGCGGTGTTCGCCTCGGCCGCCTACGCCTTGTCGTGCCCGCTCCGGGGACGTCGCTGGCCGAATACGCGTTCGCGCTCTGCTGGCCGATAGTCGTCGGCCTCGGTGTGTGGGTCGCCGACAACTCCGAGCGGTCGCAGCCGCTGACGCACGAGAACCTCTGGATCCCCGTCGGCCTGTACGTCGAGACCGCGTCGATCTGGTTCCTCGCGCGGACGTTCACCGTCGCGAGCGCGAATGAACCTCCGTCGGTGCGGACGATTTTCGGACCCGCGACCCTCCCGGTCGTTCTGGCGTTCGTCACCGCGTTCCCGACGCTCCTCCCCTACGTGTCGAGATACGAGGACCGGGACGTCGAGGGTCGGAGCTACGCGCTCGTTTGGTTCCTGCTCGGGGTCGCGGGGCTCGCCGCCCTCACCGCTCGGCTCGCGACGGACCCCGTTCGGTTCCAACTGCGGTTGCTGGCCGTCGCGGCGTTCCTCGGGAGCCTCGCGCTGGCGCTGGTCAGGTGGCGTGACCTGTGAACGTCTCGCCCGTCCGTGAGAACGAGAACCGGGAAGAATCTCTCCAGTTGACACGACAGCCACCGCTTAAGTTGTCGCCGGGCAAGTCGCTGACAACGAGCGCACCCGTATGACCGACACCGACGACCAGATAGACGTCCTTCACGTCGACGACGACGCCGCGTTCACCGAACTAGCGGCGACCTTCCTCGAACGTGTCGCGCCGCGGCTCTCGGTCCGCTCGGCGACGAGCGTCGCGGAAGCGCAGACGCTCCTGACTGAGCACGACGTCGACTGCGTCGTCTCGGACTACGATATGCCCGGACAGACCGGAATCGAGTTCCTCGAAGCGGTTCGCGACGCGCACCCGGAGTTGCCGTTCATCCTCTACACCGGGAAGGGCTCCGAGGAGGTCGCGAGCGAGGCGATCTCGGCGGGCGTGACCGACTACCTCCAGAAGGGGATGGAATCCGAGCAGTACGAACTGCTCGCGAACCGGATCTGCAACGCCGTCGACGCCCGCCAGTCCCGCGAGTTGTTGTCCGAGCGGACCCGGCGGCTGGAGACGCTCATCGACACCCTCCCGGGGATGGTCTACCGGTGTCGGAACGCCCCCGACTGGCCGATGGAGACGGTCGAGGGCGAGGTCGAGCCGCTCAGCGGCTACACGGCCGAGGAACTCGAGCGCAACGAGGTGAAGTGGGGCGAAGACGTCATCCATCCCGACGCCCGCGAGCGGACGTGGGAGGCCGTCCAAGAGGGGCTCTCGGCGGACCGGACGTTCGAGATCACCTACCGAATACGGACCCGCGACGGAGACACCCGGTGGGTGTGGGAACGGGGCCGCGGCGTGTACGAGGGGGACGAACTGGTCGCGATCGAGGGGTTCATCACCGACGTCACCGAGCGGAAAGAGCGGGAGGCGCGCCTCGAACGGACGACCAGCCGGATGGAGGCGCTCTTCGAGAACTCCCCGGACATGATCGACGTCCACACCGGAGACGGGACGATCGTCGAGGTGAACCAGCGGTTTTGTGAGGTCTTCGACCGGTCCAGAGAGGAACTGATCGGCAAGAAGGTGTGGGAACTGGACGCCGAGAGCGATCCCGACGAACTCCGCGAGGTCTGGGACGGGATGGACGTCGGCGACCGCATCGAGGTGCAGACCTCGTTCCGTCGCGTCGACGGCGAACCCTTCCCCGTGCGAGTCCACCTGACTCGCATCCAATCGGACGGGCCGGAACGCCGGTTCCTCGTCGTCTCGCGCGACGTCTCCGAGCAGGTCGAACGCGAGGAGGAACTCCGGCGCTACGAGCGGATGGTGAACACGATGCAGGAGGCCGCCTGCATCTACGACGCCGAGGGCCGCTTCGAGGTGGTCAACGAGGCCCTGACCGAGATTTACGGAACCCCGGCCGAGGAGCTTGAGGGGCGGCCCAGCAAACTCATCGCCCACATTCGGGCTGATGCCGACGGGGACCCCTACGGGGAACTGTTCGACGGCGAGCGCGACGAACTCCGCGGCGAGGCCGAACTGTCGTTCTCCGACTACGGCTCGGTCGTCATCGAGTACCGACTGACCCCGCTGCGGGTCGACGGGGACGTCGACGGCGTCGTCGGGGTGACCCGAGACGTCACTGATCGCCGCAGAAGCGAACGGCGGTTCGAGCGGATGCGCGAACTGCTCGACCGGACCGAGCGCATCGCCGACGTCGGCGGGTGGGAACTCGACCCCGACACGAAGGACGTCTTCTGGACGGAGAACCTCTACGACCTGTTCGGCGTCGACCGCGACACCGCTCCCACGTTGGAGACCGCACTCGACGTGTACCACGACGCGGACCGCGCCGTCGTCGCTGACGCGGTCGAGTCGGCGCTCGAAGACGGCGAGCCCTTCGACGTGGAGGTGCAGTTCCACCGCGGCGAAGACGAGCGAGGGTGGCTCCGCATTCAGGGGGTTCCGACCGTCGAAGACGGCGAGGTCCGAACGCTGCGCGGTGCCGTCCAGGACGTCACCGAGCAGAAGGAGCGCGAACGCGACCTCGAACAGGCCCGCAAGCAGGCCGACGAACTGTTCCACGGGATGAACGACTCTGCGTGGGTGATCGACCGCGACGAGCGGTTTCGGGCGGTCAACGACGCCGCGGTGGAGGCGCTCGGCTACTCCCGATCGGAACTGCTCTCGATGGGGCCGCACGACATCGACGACGGTCTCGACGGCGGCGAGATCTCTCGGCTGATCCAAGAGATGCCCGAGGACGAGGTGCAGGTCTTCGAGACGGTTCACCAGACCAAAGGCGGCGAGCGGATCCCCGTCGAGATCAGTTCGAGTCTCATCACCTACGACGGGGAGACGATGGTGCTGAGCACCGCGCGAGACATCTCCGACCGGAAACAACGAGAGCAGCAACTCGCCGAGTTCGCCTCGGTCGTGAGCCACGATCTGCGGAACCCGCTCAACGTCGCCCAGGGGCGACTCGAACTCGCCCGCGAGGAGTGCGACAGCGAGCACCTCGCAGACGTCGCGCGGACGCACGAGCGGATGAACGCGCTGATCGACGACCTCCTCACGCTCGCGAAGTACGGCAGCCAGGAGACGACGCTGGAACGGATCGAGCTGTCGGCGTTCGTCGAGCGCTGCTGGCGGAACGTCGCGACCGCCGGTGCGACCGTCGAGGCGACCGTCGATCGAACCGTTCGGGCCGACCGGCCTCGGCTCCAACAGCTCTTCGAGAACCTGTTCCGAAATTCGGTCGAACACGGGGGTCAAGATGTCACCGTCACCGTCGGGGCCCTCGACGACGGCTTCTACGTCGAGGACGACGGTCCCGGTATTCCGCCGGACGAACGGTCGAAGGTGTTCGAGATGGGCTATTCGACGATCCGGGACGGCACCGGGTTCGGCCTGAACATCGTCGAGCAGGTCGCCGACGAACACGACTGGCGCATCGACGTCACCGAGAGCGCGTCGGGCGGTGCCAGATTCGAGATCCGCGGCGTCGAGTTCGAGTGACCGGTGACTGGTCTCCGCCTACGCGCCGTCCGACGAGGCCTCGACGGCGGCGTCGTAGCGTCGCACCAGCACGCGTAGCCACCAGAACTTCAGCCCTAGCGAAGCGACCGTCCCGACGGCGGCACCGACCGGTCGCTGTCGATACGCGGCGTAGAGCGCATAACAGAAGCCGAGGGCCCCCGCCGCGTTGCAGACGTTCGGGTAGTCGAGACCGACGGTCCGTCGCCCCTCCTCGCGAATCCACCACCGCTCGGCGAGGACCGCTCGCGTCATCCACGCGTCGTCGGATTCGGGCGGACTGAAGAGGACCGGGTTCAGAATCGTCCAGCCGAGGGCGGCGATCAGCAGTCGCCAGTTCCGCCGGTAGAGGGCGTAGACGAGCACCGGCCCCGTGGGAACTCGCGACCAGCCGCTCTTGGGGTTCGAGTGACGGTTCCAGAGGATCGCTTCCGCGCGCTCTCGGAGTGACATCGGTGGTGGTGGTACGGCTCCCGAGAGGATATACTTCGGTGCTGTGAGGCCCGTCACGCCTCTCGTGGTCCACATACTTCGTCGTTTGTTGCACCTAGTTCGACGAAGAACATCGTTATGCGCTGACACGCGGTATCCCTATGTGGAGCAATGAATTTTGACGAGTTCACCGGCGAGGTGCAGAACCGACTCGAACTCCCGGGGACGGGCGAGACGGTCCGGGCGATCAGAGCGACGCTGATGACGCTGGGCCAGCGGATCCCGGCGGGCAACGCCGAGGACTTGGCCGCCTCGTTGCCGATGGAGATCAAGTGGTACCTGACCGGTGCGGTCCACGAGCACGGAGAGCGGTTCGACTGGTCGGAGTTCGTCTCCCGCGTCAGCGAGATCGAGGGCGTAGAGCCCTCGGATGCGGCCTACCACGCCCAGGTAATTATGGATCTCGTGGGGTCTCTCGTCCCGCCGTCGGACCTCCAGCAACTCCGCGATCAACTCCCGGAGAGTCAAGACGACGAGAACTGGCGTAAGCTGTTCGCCGTCGTCGACGCCGATGCGTAGGCTGTCTCTCGGGACGAGGTGGCGATCGGAACCGATCAGCGTTCATCTCTCGGATACGTGTCCGCTGTCCTTTGCTGTGATCTCTGTAGGGACGGATCCGACGGAGATTCGGTACGAAGCGAGACAGAGTTCGTTCACAGCTAAACTCCACAGAACGGACCCGACGGGACTCCCACGAGCGGAGCGAGTGGGAGGTCGTCGGGGGAGTGAGGCCGAAGGCCGAACGGACCCGACGGGATTTGAACCCGCGACATCCTGGTCCGGAACCAGGGACTCTGTCCACTGAGCTACGGGCCCTCGAAAACGCCTAGACCGGCCGATCGTATAACGATTGTGAACCGGCAGAAGAGGAAAACCGCCGTCTCAGGGCGCTTCGCCCGTCTCGATCGCGAAGTCAGCGCGGGGGTAGGCGACGCAGGTCAGGGTGTACCCGTCGTCGAGTTCGGCGTCGTCGAGCATCTGCTGGTTGTCGTGGACGACGTAGTCTTCGGAATTCCCGCCGGAGGTGATCTGGCCCGCACAGGAGACGCACTGGCCCTGTCGGCAGGCGTACGGGAGGTCCCAACCGTGGTCTTCGCCCTGTTCGAGGACGGTCTGGTTGTTCGCGAGTTCGATCGTCTCGCCCTGTTTGACGAACTCGACGTCGAAGTACTCGATCTCGTCCTCGGGGATGTCGGCGGGGCTCGATCCGCCCTCGTCGCCGCCCTCTTCGAGTTCGGCACCTTCCTCGCCGCCGGCGACCGCGCCTGCCGCGACGCCGCCGCCACCGATGGATCGGTTCATCGGCTCGGGGAAGTCAGTCTCCGGCACGGTGCGCGCCCGGTGTTCGAGCACGTCCTGCGAGATGTCTCCGGTGGGCGCCCACCCGGTGCCGCGCGCGTAGTGCAGCGACACCGCGAGGAGGGTGAGGGCCACCCCGAGACCCAGCCCCACGAAGTTGATTTCGACCATTATCGGCGGCTACGGAGTCGGGGGTTAAGGAAATTGTGATTGCCGCGGCCGTACTGCGTTACTTCTAGCGGTACGGGTACTGCCTGAAACGTGGCGATTTCGGAAGCCCCCGCGGCGCTCGCTGCCTGCGACTCGCTGTGCTCCTCGTCGCTCGCTCGCCTCGCTCCTGCGGTGCTTACTTCGTCTCGGCTACCGAGCGCCGCGGCCCCTTCCAGTCCCGCCCGTAGCGGTTGTCAAGCCCTCGTCGAAGGAGTAATACCGGGGATCGTCGTCGAGCGGATCCGTGTCAGCTACTCCTCGCGCCGCTGGACCTCGTGACGGCCGAAGCCGTAGCGCAGGCGGTTCGCGAGCCGCCGGCCGAAGCGGCCGTCGTCGGCGCGGCTGCCGAACCGCTCGGCGAGCGCCTGATAGATCAGCGGCACCGGAACCTCCTGTTCGAGCGCCTCTTGGACGGTCCACGTACCCGTCGAGCCGCCGGCGACGTGGTCTGCCACGTCGCCGAGTTCGTTGCCCTCCTCGGCGAACGCCTCCTCGCAGAGTTCCAGCAGCCACGAGCGGATGACCGCGCCGTTGTTCCACGTGCGCGCGACGGATTCGAGATCGAGGTCGTAGCGGCCGTTCGCGAGCAGTTCGAAGCCCTCCCCGTAGGCCTGCATCAGCGCGTACTCGACGCCGTTGTGGATCATCTTCACGTAGTGACCCGATCCGCTCGGTCCCATCCGGTCGTGGCCGCGGTTGCCGGTCGCGACGGCGTCGAAGACCGGCGTCATCGCCTCGTAGGCCCACCGCGGGCCGCCGATCATCAGCGAGAAGCCGAGTTCCGCGCCCGCGGGGCCGCCGGAGGTGCCGCAGTCGAGGTAGGCCGCGTCGGTCGCGTCCGCGCGTCGAACCGAGGCCTCGAAGTGGGAGTTGCCGCCGTCGACGACGACGTCGTCGGGGCCGAGGTGCGGTTCGAGTTCGTCCAGCGTCGCGTCGACCGCGTCCCCGGCGGGGACCATCAGCCAGATCCGCTTGTCGGCACCGAGCCGGTCGGTGAGGTCCTCGAGGTCCTCGGCGGGAGTCGCGCCCGCGTCGGCGGCGGTCGCGACCGCTTCCGCGTCGAGGTCGAACGCTACCACGTCGTGGTCCGCCTCCAGCACGCGGTCGACGACTATCTGTCCCATCCGGCCGAGGCCGATGACGCCCAGTTTCATACTCGCAACTCCGCGGGTGAGGTGGTAGTGGTTGTGGTTTGTGGCAGCCGGAATAACTACAGCCGATCGAGGAGCGCGTCCGCGAGCCGCGATCCAGCGTCGTCGTCGACCCGGAAGAACAGCTCCGGCTCGATGAGTTCGACTTCGAGCAGCCGGAACCCGGCTGTTTCTCCCCCGGCGTCTGTGGTGATCCCATCGACGCGGGCGTACAGCGGGACGTCCCCGCCCAGTTCGCTCGTCACCGCGTCGACGACCTCGCCTCCGTAGGACCGAAGCGATTCGCTCGGGTCCGGGGCGTCGACGCTGCCGCCGTGATCCTCCTGTACGCGGAAGTCGCCCGATTTGGGGCGCTTGAGAACCGAATGGCTGTACTCGCCGTCGAAGAAGATCAGCGACCACTCGCCGTCGGTGATCCCGTCGGCGAACTCCTGGACGAGCACGTCGCCGTCGGCGAGGAGCTCCTCGAACCACGGCTGCTCGCCGGGCGCGTCCTCGCGCGAGATCCGATTCGTCCGGAACGCCCCCGCGCTCACCGCGGGCTTGACGACGGCCTCGTCCCACCCGCGGCGTTCGAAGATCTCCGCGAGCGAGTCGTCTCGGCCGCGAGCGACGTACTCCGTCGGAAGCGTGTCGACGCCGCGCGCTTCGAGGTCCCGCAAATAGAACTTGTGGCGGTTCCACCGCAGCGTCTCGGGCGTGTTCAGCACCGCCGTCGGCGCGGCGTCGAGCCGATCGACCCACGCGGCGAACGCCTCCGGATGACGGTAGTAGTCCCAGATCGTTCTGACGAGCACCGCGTCGAACTCGCCCCACGCGACCGACTCGTCGGACCAGATCTCGGGGGTCGCCTCGACGCCACGCTCGCGGAGCGCGGCCAGAAACGAGGCGTCGTCGTCGACGAGGTCGGGCAGGTCGGGGGCGGTCGCCAGCGCGATGGATGTCACGCACGGGGCTCGGCCGCGTCGGGCGATAAGCGTTTTTGACCGCGGCCGACGAGGGGAGGGTATGGACGACCGCATTCACGAGCACGCCGAGACGCTCGTCGACTGGAGCGCGCGCATCGAACCGGGGGACGACGTCGTCCTCAGCGTCGCGGAGGGCGCACACGACCTCGCCGTCGCCGTCGCGGAGGCGCTCGGCGACCGCGGCGCGAACGTCGTGACCACGTACGCCTCCGACGAGATCTCGCGCGCGTACCTCCGTGCGCACGCAGGCGATTTCGAGACTCCGGCGCACGAACTCGCGCTCTACGAGCGGGCCGATTCGGTGCTCTTCCTCGGCGGCGGTCGCAACACGTTCGCGACCGCGGACGTCGACGGCGAGACCCGACAGGCGGCCGCCCGCGCGAACCAGCCCGTCAAGGAGGCGCGGATGGCGACGGACTGGGTGTCGACAGTCCACCCGACGCGCTCGCTGGCCCAGCAGGCCGGGATGTCCTACGAGGCGTACCAAGATTTCGTCTACGACGCGGTCCTCCGCGACTGGGAGTCACTCGCCGAGGAGATGGCGGAATTGAAGGATGTCCTCGACGAGGGAAGCGACGTCCGCCTCGTCGGCGAGGACACCGACCTGACGATGTCGATAGAGGGCCGGACCGCGGTCAACTCCGCGGCGTCAGTCGCCTACGACTCGCACAACCTCCCGTCCGGGGAGGTGTTCACCGCGCCGTACGCCACCGAGGGCGAGGTCGTCTTCGACGTCCCGATGACCATCTCCGGCGCGCGCGTCGGGGGCGTGTGGCTCCGATTCGAGGACGGCCGCGTCACGGACTTCAGCGCCGAGAGCGGCGAGGAGACCATCGCCGACCTGCTCGACACCGACGAGGGGGCGCGTCGGCTGGGAGAACTCGGCATCGGGATGAACCGCGGCATCGACCGCGTCACGGACAACATCCTCTTCGACGAGAAGATGGGCGATACGGTTCACCTCGCGCTCGGGCGCGCGTACGACGCCTGTCTCCCCGAGGGCGAGGCGGGGAACGACTCGGCGGTCCACGTCGACCTCATCACCGACGTCAGCGAGAACTCGCGTCTGGAAGTCGACGGCGAAGTCGTCCAGCGAAACGGTCGGTTCCGCTGGGAAGACGGCTTCGAGTCCGGCGTCTGATCGTCCGCCGACACCGAGTGGGCGGCAGAGCGACGCCGACAGGCCGCGCCGACCGCGACCCGAATCCGAGTCGTCGACCGCCTGTGGCCGCCTTCCAGCGGGAATCGCTTTCGACGTACTTTTTATCGGCGGCCGTCTCCTCCCGTCTATGGCTGAATTCAAGGTCGTCGTCTCCGACGAGACCGGACACACAGAGCAGTTCGAGGTCGACGGACAGGACGCGAACCGATTCATCGGTCGCGAACTCGGCGACGAGGTCGACGGCGGTTCCGTCGGGCTCGACGGACAGACGCTGGAGCTCACCGGTGGCTCCGACGAGGCCGGCCGCCCGATGCGCGCCGACGTCGCCGGCGCGAACCTGAAGGAACTCCTCCTCGAGGGCGGCGTGGGGTACAAGCCCTCGCGCGACGGCGAGCGGAAGCGCATCACGGTCCGCGGCCGCCAGATCTCGGACGCGACCGCGCAGGTCAACGCGTCGCTCGTCGACGGCACCATCGCGGACGACGAGGAAGCGGAAGCCGACGAAGACGAAGCGGACGCTGAGGCTGACGAGACTGACGCGGACGAGGAAGACGAGGAAGCGGACGCTGACGCCGACGCCGACGAGGACGACGAAGAGTAAACGTCCGTGTCCGAACGCATCCCGAGCGATCACGGTTCCGTGCGGAGCCTCCGCGCGTCGCTCGCTCGGAGCGGCGGCACCAGACGGCCCTGTCTCCGGCTCCCCGACGAGGTCGACGTCGAGGGGGGAGATCCCGTTCGACTGTTGCTCGACGGCGTGACGACGCACGCCCGAGTCGTTTCCGACGCCAACGGGCTGCTTCTCCGCGGATCGTACGACAATCAGCGGTTGGCTCGCGAACCCGGCGAGGGCGAAAACAGGCTCGTCGAGTGGTGTGAGACGCACGACCGCGGTCCCGGTGACGCCGTCGAACTCGACGAGCTCGACCCGGGATTCTGTTACGGCCTGCGCGAACCCGGCGAGCGCGTCGTCTACGACGTGCCGCGCCGTCCGAACCAGTCGCTCTCGGACATCGCCTCGAAGCTCGGCGAGTGACGCAATCGGCGGCCCCGGCCGTCGTCTCCGAACTCGCCGGGTGAGTAACTCTTACCACTACCCCGCGGCTCTCTCCGCTATGAGTCAGGTTCCCGAGCGGAGCGAGATCGACGTCGAGGACACGTGGGACCTCACGAGCATCTACGCCGACGACGAGGCGTGGGAGGACGCCTACGAGTCGGTGAAAGAGCGGATCGACGAGCTCCGAGCCTACGAGGGCCGCGCGACGGAGAGTCCCGAGACCCTGCTGGAGCTACTGGAACTCCAGGAGGAACTCCTCCGCGAGGTCTCGAAGGTCAGCAGCTACGCGAACCTTCGGAGCACCGAAGACACCCGAAACCAGGAGTATCAGGCGATGAACGCGAAGGCGGAGTCGCTCGCGTCGGCGACGCAGTCGGCGGTGAGCTACCTCGAACCCGAACTCCAGCAACTCGACGAGGACGACGTCGAGTCGTTCGTCGAACGCGAACCGGCGCTCGCGGAGTACGAGCACTACTTCGACGACGTCCTGCGGATGAAACCGCACACGCGGTCGGCGGAGGTCGAGGAAGTGCTGGCGGAACTGGGTGAGGTCGCGGGCGCGTCCTCCGACATCTACGGGATGCTCTCGAACGCGGATATGACGTTCCCGACGGTCGAGCGCCCCGACGGCGAGGCCGTGGAGATCACGCAGGGCAACTTCACCAAGCTGCAGAAACACCCCGATCGAGGCTTCCGCCGGGAGGTCTACGAGCGGTTCTACGACGAGTGGGCCGAGGTCCGCAACGCGGTCGGCACGTCGCTGAAGAACAGCGTCCGAAAGGACGTGAAGTACGCCCGAGCGCGGAACTACGAGACCGCTCGCGCGGCGGCGCTCGACGGCCCGAACGTCCCGGTCGAGGTGTACGACACGCTGATCGACACCGTCCACGACAACCTCGAGAGCCTCCACCGCCACGCGGACCTGAAGCGCGAGGCGCTCGGCGTCGACGAACTCCGGATGTGGGACCTGTATATGTCGCTGACCGGCGACGAAGGCCCCGAGATCCCCTACGAACGGGCGACGGAGTACATCGTCGAGGCGGTGGCACCGCTCGGGGAGGCCTACCAAGAGCGCGTCGCCGAGGGACTCGACTCCCGCTGGGTCGACGTCTACGAGAACCGCGGCAAGCGCTCCGGCGCGTTCTCCGCGGGCACCTACGACACCCAGCCGTTCATCCTGATGAACTACCAAGACGACATCTCGTCGATGTTCACGCTGGCGCACGAACTCGGGCACTCGCTGCACTCCGAACTCGCGAAGGACGCCCAGCCCTGGCAGTACGCCGACTACACGATCTTCGTCGCGGAGGTCGCCTCGACGGTCAACGAGACGCTGCTGACGCATCACCTCCTCGAAACGGTCGACGACGACGAACTCCGGATGCACGTCCTCGACGAGTACCTCGAACGCTTCCGCTCGACGCTCTTCCGCCAGACGATGTTCGCGGACTTCGAGCAGCGGATTCACGAGGTCGCCGAGGCCGACGGCGCGCTCACGCCCGATCGGTTCGACGAGACCTACCGCGAGCTCAAAGCGCAGTTCTACGAGCCCGCGGCGGTCGACGGCCGGATCGACCGCGAGTGGATGCGGATCCCGCACTTCTACTACAACTACTACGTCTACCAGTACGCGACGGGCATCTCCGCCGCCGTCGCGATCGTCGAGCGGATCCTCGAAGACGGCGAGGACGCCGCCGCAGCGTACCGGGACGCGCTCGCGCTCGGCGGTTCCGAGTACCCCATCGACGTGCTCGAAACAGCCGGCGTGGAGATGACGTCTCCGGAGCCGATCGAATCCGCCATCGGCGTCTACGACGAGTATCTCGATCGGATGGCCGACCTGCTCGACCAGTAACGGCAGGCCGACCCGCCGGGGAGTGCTTCAGCTCGGTGTAACAGGGGCGGACAGTCGGCACCGTCTCACACCTGCGCCGACGTGCCGAACAACCGCGACCCGGCGCAGGGCCGTCGTCAAATCACGTCGGTGGTGGCCGCGCCTTCGGATATAAACCCTCGTCGGCGAGGACCCAAACGGTAAGCGACTCCGTTGCCGACGTTCGGTATGGACGCGAACCGTCGAGCGCGGGCGCTCGCAGCGCGGCTCCCGCTCGGAACGCTCTCCCGGCGACTCGGTGGCACGGTCGTCGCGCCCGACGACGACGCCTACGCCGACGCGCGGCGGGTCTGGAACGGACTGGTAAACGAGTACCCGACCGCGATCGCGTACTGCGAGTCCGTCACCGACGTCCGCGAGTCGGTCTCGTTCGCCCGCGAGCACGAAATCCCCACCGCGGTCCGCAGCGGCGGCCACAGCGTCTCCGGCGCGTCCGTCGTCTCCGGCGGCCTCGTCGTCGACTGCTCGCGGATGGAGTGGGTCCGCGTCGATCCCGACGATCGGGTCGCCCGCGTCGGACCGGGGGCGACGTGGGCCACTTTTGACCGCGCGACGCAGTCGTTCGGGCTCGCGACGCCGGGGGGCGTCGTCTCCGACACCGGCGTCGCCGGGCTCACGCTGGGCGGCGGGACCGGCTATCTCACGCCGAAACACGGGTTCACCGCCGACAACCTCCGCGCGGTCGACGTCGTCACCGGACGCGGCGAGCGCGTGACGGCGACCGCCGACCGCAATCCGGCGCTGTTCTGGGCGGCCCGCGGGGGCGGCACGCCCGGGGTCGTCACCGCCTTCGAGTTCGACCTGCACCCGCTCGATCACGACGTCTGCTTCTTCGAGTCGTGGCTGCCCGCCGAGTCCGCCGCCGACGCGCTTCGGACGTACCGCCGGTACCAGCGGGACGCCCCGGAGGAGTCCTGCGTGTCGCCGTACTTCGCTCGCGTCCCCGAGAGCGAGGACGTAGATTTCTCTGCCGACCGCCGCGGCGACCTCGCGCTCGTGCTCTCGGGCGTGTACACGGGCGACCCCGAACGTGTGCGAGAGGAGTTCGAGCCGTTCCTCGACCGCGAGGACGCGTTCGCCGCGTCCGTCGAGACGATGGCCTACGTCGACCTCCAGTCGGCGATGGACCACGATTTCCCGGCCGGTCGCCGCTACTACTGGAAGTCGGTGCCGCTCGCCGATTTCGACGACGAGGCGATCGGGGCGCTTCGGGCGTCGGCCGCGGAGGCTCCCTCGGCCCTCTCGACCGTCGTCGTCTGGCCGATGCACGGCGCGATCGAGCGCGTTCCCGAATCGGCGACGCCGTTGGCCGGCCGCGACGCCGACGTCGTCGTGAACGTCGAGGCCGCGTGGGACGACCCGGCCGCGACCCCGGAGAACGTCGAGTGGGTCCGCGAGACCTGTCGTCGCTTCCGCGATCTGACGCCGAGCCACGGGACGCTCCCGAACTTCGCGGGCGGGCGGGAGGCCACCGCCGCCGACGTCTACGGGCGCGACGCGGAGCGATTGCGGACCGTCCGCGAACGATACGACCCGGACGGCGTCTTCGCGTACGAACGGGCGTAACCGGGGCGGGGTCGACGCCGAGCGGAGCGCTTCTCGCTCGCCGAGAGGAGGCGACACTCTCAATAAAACGCCGCCCAACGTTCGACTATGAACTTCCAGACGCTGGGCGACTCCGACGTCGAAGTGAGCGAAGTCGGATTCGGCGCGTGGGTCGTCGGCACCGACTGGTGGGGCGACCGCACGCGCGAGGACTCGATCGAGCTGATCCACCACGCGATCGACGAGGGGATCACCTACTTCGACACCGGCGACGTCTACGGCCACGGCGACAGCGAGGAACTCCTCGGCGAGGCGCTCGCCGACTACCGAGACGAGGTGACCGTCGCGACGAAGGTCGGCTACGACTTCTACAACCACCCGCAGGCCGGCCACGGCGAACTTCCGAAAGAGATCACCGGCGAGTGGATCCGCTCTGCGACCGAGAAGAGCCTCGACCGACTCGATATGGAGTACGTCGACGTCCTGCAACTGCACAACGCGAACGTCGACGAGGTCGACGCCGACGTGCTCGAAGCGCTGGACGAACTGAAAGAGGAGGGGCTGATCCGCGCCGTCGGCTGGGCGCTCGGCCCGTCGATCGGCTGGCTCGCCGAGGGCGATATGGCGATCGAAGAGGAGTTCGACTCGGTGCAACTGGTCTGGAACCTCTTCGAGCAGGAGGTCGGCAACCACTTCCTCGACACCATCGAGCGCACGGGTTCGTCGACCAGCCTGATCCCGCGCGTCCCGCACTCTTCGGGCCTCTTAAACGAGCAGGTGACGCCCGAGACCGGCCACGACCTCGACGACCACCGCGGATTCCGACCCGACGCGTGGTACGAGACTGGCTGGGAGAAGATCGAGACGCTCCGCTTCCTCGAACGGGACGGCGAGCGGACGATGGGACAGGCGGCCATCGCGTACCTCCTCAGCCACGACGCGGTCGCGAGCGTGACGCCGACGTTCCACACCAAGGAGGACATCACCGAGTGGGCCGCCGCCAGCGACGTCCCGAAGCTCTCCGACGAGGAACTGGCCCGCGTCGCCGACCTCTACGAGACGAACTTCGAGATCGACTGCGAGGACGGGATGGACGAACTCCGCTCCTCCGTCGGCGGCGAGGACATCCGCGCGGCCGGCATCGACAAGCGGGCGACCGCGGGCCCGCGGAACTCGGCGTCCTCCGACGACTGACGTGGCGTTCGAGTCCTCGATCTCGCGAACGGCGGCGTTCGTCGCGATAACCGTACTCGCCCACCTCGCGCTGACCGCCTGGGTCCGTCGCGACGCCCGGGCGCGCGGCCTCGACCCCTCACCGTGGGATCTGCTGACCCTCGCGACTGGCGTCGTCGGCGCGCTCGTCTACCGCCGCCGTCGGTGACGCGGGTGCCGGCAGCCGCTCAGTTTTGACAACCCCTTCGTTTCGCTTCGAAACCGACTCACAGCGTCGCGTCTGACGCTGCAGTCGCAGACGCGTCAGACGATTTAAAAAAGACCGCCGGATCTCACGCCAGGAAGACGTGTCGCGGCCGGTCCGCGAGGACGTCGCGGCCCCACTGGACCGTCTCGCTGAACTCCTCGGAGCGGAAGAACTCCATCGCGTGCTCGCGGGCGTCCCACTGACTGGCGATGAACATGTCGTTCTCGTCTTCGACGTTCATCATCAGGTCGGTGTCCTGGTGGCCCTCCATCTCGTCGAGGAGGTCGCCCACGGTCGCGAACGTGTCGACGAAGTCGCCGTGGTGCTCGGGCTTGACCGTGTAGAACATCCCCATCGTACCGAACCCGGACTCCTCGCCCGCCCGGGAGACGATCTCGGGGAGTTCAGAGAGGAACCCGGCGGCGGTCTCGGCCGCCGACTGGGTCTCCCAGATGCTCACCACGGCGCTCCGGTCGCGGTTTTCCGCCTCGTAGACGGCGGTTTTGACGTGGGTTCCGTAGTGATCGAAGTTCGCGCGGAGCCCCTGGACCTCCTCGAAGAGGTCGTCCGTGTCGGCCTCCGAGTAGAGGACCGTCGCGTAGACGTCCTCGCCGTGGGGCTGTCCGGCGTAGATGTCCATATCGGCCAGTTCCGCGCGGATGCTGCCTTCGTCGTCGCTGTCATCCGATTGAGTCCCCCCTTCGCCGTGCGGCGAGTCGCCGTGTGCGCTCCCGCCGCCGTGGCCACCGTGTCCGCGTGCGCCCCCGCCGTGAGCGGCGTCGCCGTGCGCGTGGCCGTGTGCTTCGCCGTGCGCGTCGCCGTCGCCGTGCGGGTGTCCGCCCTCGTGTGCGCCTTCGGCGTGCGGATGGCCCGCGTCGCCGCGTTCGCTCGTCGGGACGCCGTCGCCCGCGAGATACGCGCCGAGGTCAGTCGGCGGGAAGCGGCGACCGACGTAGAACTGCCCGAACTCGCCGTACTTCGAGGAGACCTCGTCGAAGCGCATGTCGTAGACGATGTCTTTGATGTGCGTCGGATCGTCCGAGAACAGCGTCACGCCCCACTCGTAGTCGTCGAAGCCGACCGAAGAGGCGATGACTTGCTTGATCTTGCCGGCGTACTCCTTGCCGGTCTCGGCGTGCGTCTCCATCATCTCCGCGCGCTCCTCGAACGAGAGGTCGTACCAGTTGTGCTCCTCGCCGCGACGCTTCGACATTGGGTAGAAGGAGACGTACTCGTCTTCGGGAATCTCCGGAGTCTTCTTGCCCTCCATGTAGCGACGCAGCCCCTCGTCCGCCGACTCGGGGTCCTCGAAGTAGTCGGGGCTGGTGTAGCCCGAAATCTCGGTGACGGAGACGTAGGAGGTCGGCTGGTCGGTGAAGCCCGCCAGCGCCGTTTGCTCGAACTGCCGCTCGGCGCGCGAGAGGTCGTCAAGGGTGGGCCGGAAGTGGACGACGAGCAGGTCGGCCTTGTGGCCGAGCACCGAGAAGACCGCGGAGTCGCCCTCGTCGGCGTCGGCGACGTCCTCGTGGCGAGTGAGGTACTCGGTCCCTTCTCGGATCGCGCGTTCGCGTTCGCGCTCGGGCGCGTCGCGCCACGCGTCCCAGTCGACGGTCCGGAAGTCGTGCAGCACGAACCAGCCCTCGTCGGTTGGTGGGGCCTCTGGCATACGCCGACGTTAGCGCGCCACCCGTATGGACGTTGCGAGTCGATCCGCCGACGGTGCCGGTCGTTCACTGTCACCTCCTGACACACATTTAAGTAACCGCTCTACGTGGTACCGTTATGCCGCAGACGCGCAGTTCTGTCGCTGACCAAGTCGTTCGAAAGGTCGCCTCAGTCACCGGTACCGACGAGGTCGACCTCCCACCGCTGTACGACGTCATCGATCCCGACGCGCTAGTGCGGGTCGTCGAGACGATGTCCAGCGGTGAGATCACGTTCTCCTACGTCGATTGCGACGTCACCGTCGACAGCGACGGGTCGGTCCGCGTCGCCGACGAGTTCGTCCGCGGGTCCGCGTCGGGCACCGCCGTCGGAAACTCCTGATCGCGCCGCGGCCTCACCCGAGGAGCGTCGGACCGAAGAGCAGCAACAACAGCGACAGCAGCATCGTCACGCCGATGCTCGTCGTGATCGTGCTCACCACGCGGTTGCGGTTCGAGACGGGCAGCCGCGAGACGACCGCCTCGACGCTCGTCCGGAGGATCCGACCCCCGTCGAGCGGGTAGCCCGGAATGCAGTTGAACAGGCCGAGTTGGAGGTTGATCCAGCCCATCCAGAAGGAGACGTTCGCGAGGACGAACACCCCGGTTCCGAGGAAGCCCAGCGGTCCGCCGACGCTGTAGAAGTTGAACACGTTCGCGGTGAACCCGGGGAAGTTCGGAATCCCGAGCACCAACGAGGCGAGCGGCAGCACCAGCGAGACGTACACCGCCGCGAGCGGCGAGTCGCCGACCGCACCCGACAGCCCGACCGCGTCGGGACCGCCATCGCCGCCGAGCAGTTCGAGGTACGTGCCCGCCGGGTACGACTGCACCCCGAAGTCGGTCAGGAGCAGCCCGCTCGTCCCCGGGAAGATGTTGACGCCGAGGAAGCCGCTGCCGTCCCGCGGGTTCTCGCCGAGCGTCACCTCGTAGGTCTCGATCTCGCCGTCGTGATAGGCCTCGACGGCCACCGTCTCGCCCGGTTCGGTCCCGTCGAGCGCGCGGGTGAGTTCGGTCGACGAGACAACGCGCTCGCCGTCGATCGCGGTCACGACCACGCCCGGATCGGTCGGTGCGCCCGACGCCGCGAGCGGTCCGTCGTCGGCGATCCGCGTGAGGTACGCGCCGACCGGGACGGTCACGGTCCCGCGCTCGGTCTCCAGTTCGGCGAACCGGTCCTCGCCGACGGCCGAGGCGAACCCGGTGCGCGTGTAGACGGGCGTCCCGTTGACGGCCGTGACGGAGATCGGCTCCTCCTCCTCCGCGACGCTGAGGTTCGCGGGGTTGCCCGCGACGGACCCGGTCACGACGAGCGACCGCTCGACGTCGACCGCCCGTGACTCTCTCCCCGCGGCGCTCTCGCCGCCGTCGAGTTCGACCGTGACCGTCCGCTCGTCGGTCGAGAGCAGCGCGTCGTCCAGCGTGCTCTCGTTACCGACGGGTGCGCCGCCGACGGCGGTGATCCGGTCGCCCTGCGCGATTCCCGCCTCCGCGGCGGGCGATCCGCCGTACGCGCCCTGGACGGCCATCCCGGGCGCGACGCCGACGCTCGCGATCACCGGGCCGAAGAGCAGCGCGAACGCGAGGAACGTCACGAAGAAGTTGTTCGTCACGCCGGCGGCGAACATCCGCGTCCGTCCGCCGCGGCTCGCCTCCCGCTGGCTCTCCTCGTCCGGTTGGACGAACGCGCCGAGCGGAACGATCGTGAACAGGAAGACGCCCATCGACTCGATGTCGATCCCCTCGACGCGACAGAGGATGCCGTGTCCGCCCTCGTGGACGACGAGGCCGACCAGCAGTCCGAAGACGATCTCGGGGGCCACAGAGAGCGGGAGGAAGTCGTTGACGCCGGGGATGACGAGGAAGTTCTGCGGCTGATTCACCGACGAGGGCGCGGGCGGGTTCCTCGCGATCGCGATTCCCTGGACGAGGAGGAAGAAGAACATCCCCGCCATGATCACGAGCGCCGCGCCGACGCCGAGGTTGCTCCACGCCCGCCAGAACCGCTTCGGGGTCGCGATCCAGTCGATGAACTCGCGCCCGCGCTTGGTGTGTACCGTCGTGAACGGGCCCTGTACGCGGACCGAGTCGGGCAGCAGTCCGCGCTGTGAGAGGTACAACGCGGCCGCCGAGTACGCGGCGAGGCCGACGAGCACCCACAGAAGCGTATTCATTGAGAGGAGCAAAGAGATGAGCGCCAAAAGGTGTTCCTCATCCACCTTTTTACTGCGTCGGGTGCGCCTGACGGCGCACCCTCCTTGCAAAAAGCTGGACCAAAAAGGGTCCGCTCGGCTCGCATCCGCGAGCCTCGCGGTGCGATCACTGGTGGTTTCCGCCTCCGCGACAGCACCGCTCCGCACCACCTCCGCGACGGCGACGTACTGGCCTCCTTCGGTGCGAACCGTTTTAACCGATTCCGCAGAAAAGCCCCTCAATGTTCGAGAGCCGCTCCTACGAGGTCCGCCAGAAGCTCGCGATCGGGAACAAATACCGCGTCTACGAGGGCGACACGCCGATCCTCGAATCCGCCCAGAAGAAACTCCGCCTGAAGGAGGACTTCCGCTTCACGGACCCGGACTCCGGCGAGGAGCTGTTTCGAGTCAAAGCCGACAGTATGCTCGACATCTCGGCGGCCTACGACATCGTCGACTCCCGGACCGACGAACCGGTCGGTTCGGTGAAGCGCGAGGCGATCTCGTTTTTCAAACACGAGTACACGCTTTTAGACCCCGACGGGAACGTCGTCGCCACGATCCGCGAGGACAGCGTCCCGCTGGCGATCGCCCGCCGCCTGTTGACGACGTTGATCCCTTTCTCCTACGAGATCGTCACGCCCGACGGCCGCAGCGTCGGGCAGGCGAAGGGCGCGTTCTCGCTCCGCGACAAGTACTCGATCGAACTCCGCGGCGACGACCTCGACCCCCGACTCGCCGTCGTCGGCGTCGTCGTCATCGACGCGATCGAAGAAAACTAACCCACCTTTTTCCGGCGGAGGGGTCCTGTGGACCCCTCCGCGCAAAAACCTGGAGCGAAAAAGGCCGCTCGGCTCGCATCCGCGAGCCTCGCGGTACGATTGCTGGCGAATTCCGCGGCGGCGACAGCCCCGCTTCCGCGACGGCACCGCTCCGCCCCGCTCCGCAACGCGCCGCTACGACTCGCGGCGCAGTCTGGCGACGACGAACTCGGTGTCGAGTTCGCCGAGGAACTCTCCCAGTCTGGGGCCCTGCGGCTGATCGAAGAAGAGCAGATAGCCCGCCTGGAAGAAGTCGCCGACCTCGATCCCGTGGTCTCTGGCGGTCTCGTACATCTCGCCTTGGATCTCCTCGCCGTCGTGACCCGCCTCGACGAAGTCCGCGAGGTCGTCGAGCGCGGCGGCGACGTCGGCGTCGAGATCGACGTCCGGGAGGTCCTCCTGAAGCCGGTAGTTGTACGCGTTGTCCTCGCGGACCGCCCACGCGCGCGCTCGATCGACCCGTTCGAGCGCCTCCTCGATCGCCCACTCGGGCGTCTCGTCGTCGAAGTACCCCTCGTTTCGGGCCATCTCGATCCGCAGGTCGCGGTCGTCGGTCATCCCGAGGACCGCAGCGAAGGTGTAGGGCAGGCGGACGCGGTCCTCGCGGACTTCCTCGACGACGAACGGGTACGCCCGCTCGGCGAACGCGGTGAGCGCCTCGTCGTCGACGTCGCCGAAGTACGCCCGCTCGAAGCGGTCGAAGTCGTCGACGAGTTGGTCCAGCCGAGAGACGTCGAGGTCCCGTGCCTTCCGCGGGTTCAGCGCGAAGAAGTACTTCAGGACCTCCGGTTCGAGCAGGTCGAGCATCTCCGCGACCGTGACGATGTTTCCGGCCGACGACGAGAGCGCCTCGCCGTTGAGCGTGAACCACTCGTAGACCATCGGAACGGGCGGTTCGACCCCGAGGACGTTGCGCGCGATGTCCTCGCCGGAGGGCCACGACCCCTCGGCGTGGTCCTTCCCGAACGGCTCGAAGTCGACGCCCAACACCTGCCACTGCGCGGGCCACTCGAAGCGCCACGGGAGCTTCCCGTCGCGGAACGTCGCGGTCCCCTCGTGGCCGCAGCCCTCGATGGTGTTGTCGCCGACGGTCATATCCGTGCAGACGTACTCGACGGTTCGGGCCTCGACGTCGACGGCGGTGACCGTCTCGGTGATCTTCCCGCAGTTCTCACAGACCGGGTTGAACGGGACGTAGTCGTCGTCGACCTTCGATTGGTACTTCGAGAGCACCTCGCGGGCGTTCTCGACGTCGTCGAGGACGTGCGCTACGACGTCGTCGAACTCGCCCGACTCGTACATCTCGGTGTTCGAGAGCATCTCGACCGGGATTCCGAGCCGGTCGGCGTCGGCTTTCAAGAGCGCGGCGAAGTGCGCCGCGTACGATTCGGACTCGCCGAACGGGTCGGGGATGTCGGTGTAGGGCTTGCCGAGGTTCCGACCGAGCGCGCCCGCGTCGACGTCGCCGAGGCCGACGATGTTGCCGTCGACGTCCGCGAGCTTTCGGGGGAGCTTCCGCAGCGGGTCGCGGTCGTCGCTGGTGAACACCTGCCGGACCTCGTGGCCGCGTTCGCGCAGGACGGCGGCGACGAAGTACCCGCGCATAATCTCGTTGAAGTTGCCGAGGTGGGCGACGCCCGAGGGAGAGACGCCGCCCTTGATGACGATCGGTTCCTCGGGGTCTCGCGCCTCGATCTCGTCGGCGACCTCGTCGGCCCAGAACGCGCGGCGCGCCTCGTCGCTGTCGTCGCGGTCGTCACCGAAAGTTGCGTCCCCGGACATCGATTACCCCTGCGCCCAGTAGGTCGGCTCGCCCTCGACGCCGTCCGGCACGACGTCGGTCCCGTCGTGCTCACCGCGGAGGACGGCGCTCTCGATCCGCTTCGGATCGGTGCCGTCGAGGACGATCGTACGCATCTCCGAGCGCTCGATGAGCTTCGCGGCCAGGAGATCGACCGGCGCGGACGCGCCCGCGTCGCGGCTCATCGGCGCGATCACGTCGACGAGTTCGCGGCCGGTGAGCGTCCCGTACTTCTCGGCGCTCGGATCGGTGCTGGGGTCGGCGCTGTAGACGCCGTCGACGCTCGTCGCGTACACGAGGAGGTCCGCGTCGACGTACTCGGCCAGCGCGGCGGCGACGGCGTCGGTCGTCTGTCCGGGCATCACGCCGCCCATCACGGAGACGTCGCCGCGGCGGATCGCGTCCCCGGCGTCCTCGTAGTCTCGCGCGACTTTCGGATCGACGTTCGCGCCGAGCGAGGCGATGAGCAGCCGGGCGTTGATCCGGGTCACGTCGATCCCGATCTGGTCCAACTGGACCTCGTTCGCGCCGAGCTCTCGGGCCGTCCCGATGTAATCGCGGGCGACGCCGCCGCCGCCGACGACCGCACCGATCTCACAGCCCTCCTCTACGAGCGTCTCGACCACCGCTGCGTGTCCCTCGACGCGTCCGGCGTCGAGGTCCGGGGCGAGAACGCTCCCCCCGATAGAAACGACGACTCTCATTGCTCCGTCGTTGCCGCGAACCGGGCTTAAGGGTTGTCAACCGCGAACGGCGACGGGGGCGCTCGGACCGGACGAGCGGCCGCTCGGCGGCCCGATCACCTCGGAGAGAGGACTGCTGTGGTGGCCTCCCGGCTGTCACAGCCGACAGTATCAAGCCGGTCGACGCCCCGATTTCGGAGTATGCAACTACTCGGTGTCGTCGGCCCCGAGGCGCGATCGCTCTGCGAGCAGCTCTCCGCGCATCTGGACGGGCGCGTCGCTATCGTCGAGCGCCTCTCCCGCGGCGGAGTGAGCCCGCCGGACAGCGACGTCGATACAGTCTACGAACTCGACCCCGACGGTGCGTGGGCGGCCTCGGGAGCGGACCGCACGCTCGACGACGTACTCGACGATTTGGCGGCGACGTACGATCACGCCCTCCTCGTCGGATTCCCCGACGCCGACGCGCCGACTGTCGCCCTCGGCGACGCCGGCGTCGAGGAGCCGACGATCGAGGCCGAGACCGCCGACGCCGTCGACGTCGGCGAGGCGGTCGACGCCCTCGCGGCGGCGGAACCGCACGTCACGCTCGAAACGCTCGTCGAGCGGGTGAAGGCGTCACCGCGGGCGGCACATGCGGGCGCGATCGCGACCTTCACGGGCCGCGTTCGAACCAAAGACGGCGAGGGCGATCCCGAGACGCTCAGCCTGACCTTCGAGAAGTACGAGGGCGTCGCCGAGGAGCGGCTCCGCTCGATCGAGTCGGAACTGATGGAGCGCGACGGCGTCGAGGAGGTCGCGATGTTCCACCGGACGGGGACGATCGAGTCGGGCGAGGACATCGTCTTCGTCGTCGTGCTCGCTGGGCACCGCGAGGAAGCGTTCGAGACCGTCTCCGACGGGATCGACCGACTGAAAGACGAGGTCCCGATCTTCAAGCACGAGACCACCGTCGAAGAGGACTTCTGGGTCCACGACAGGTCCTGATCGGCGACCGTCTTCGAGTCTCTCCCCTCCGAGGACCGGCCGGAAACCTGTATTTTTCACCACCAGGACGGTGAAACAATCTCTCAGACTGCCGTTTTACTGATCCCGCAGCGGTTTTATATTCGAGAATAAATAGAACGAAATAAATTCTCACAGAGCAGGATAAAATTTCTAAAGGTCGAAAAGAGCACAGTGAAAATTCGTTTTTATCGCCAAAATCGCTAAATAGAGCCGAATTGCACCTAACGTTCCTCCGTTTATATACTCCCCCGGCGACAAAGCGTGAGTGAGGTCACACAGATGAGCGCAACCGCGACACCCTCCACCGAACCCGTCAGCGACGAGATGTCCAAAGAAGAGCGGCTGAAGTCGTACCTGCTCGCGAAGGCAGAAGACGGCGAGATGTACTTCAAATCGAAGTTCATCGCCGACGAGGTCGGCCTCTCGCCGAAGGAGATCGGCGCGCTGATGGTGAAACTGAGCGACTCCGCCTCCGAACTGACCGTCGAGAAGTGGTCGTACACGAGCGCGACCACCTGGCGGATCGAACCCGCAGGAAACTCGGCGTAACGCTCCCACCGACCGCGGTGTGTTCGTCCTCGCACCGCCCTGGTCCCCCCTTTTCCCCCGTTTCCACCTGGTAGCCACCGGCTCGCCCTCTCGTGTCGTCCGCTCCTTCTCTGTTGGACCCGACAGCCCCGCTGTCGTGGCGTTTATCCGGACGTGTGCCGTATCTGGTGGTGATGGAATCCCCGGAATCGGCGGCCGAACCGCCGATCGAGGCCCTGCAATCGGTCTTTCACCTCCACGAGACCCGACGCGACGGCGACCGCGTCCTGATCTTCGGGGAGTCGCTGGTCCCAGAGCGGATGCTGATCGAGGAGGCGTGGACGCCGTTCCGCGAGGCCGGATACGAGATACAGGTCACCTCGACGCGGGACGGCCGCGAGGACGTCGTCATCGCCCGTCCGGTCGGTCAGGGCATCGACGGCGTCCCGTGGAAGAACCTCGCGCTCTTCGCGGCGACGATCGTCTCGACGCTCGTCGTCGGCTCGCTGACGTGGTATTACACCCCGCTTTCGGAACTTCTCGCCGACCCGCTCCTGCTCTTTCGGGCGTGGCCGTTCACGGCGGCTATCCTCGGCGTGCTCGCGACCCACGAACTCGGTCACTACGCGATGGGGCGCTATCACGGCGTCGACGTGTCGCTGCCGTACGTGATCCCCTTCATCTTCCCGTTCGGGACCCTCGGTGCAGTCATCCGGATGCGCGGACAGATGCCCGACCGGAAGGCGCTCTTCGACATCGGCGTCGCGGGACCGCTCGCCGGGCTCGTCGCTACGGTCGTCGTCACCGCTATCGGGCTCTCGCTGCCGCCGATCACGGTTCCGGAGTGGGCGATTCAGGGCTCCGGGCAGGTGATCGTGTTCAACAACCCGCCGCTCTTGGACCTCATCGCCGGCGCGCTCGGCCGCCCGACCGAGTACACGGACCCGACGACGGCGGTCAACCCCGTCGTCATCGGCGGCTGGGTCGGGATGTTCTTCACCGTCTTGAACCTCCTGCCGGTCGGTCAGTTGGACGGCGGCCACATCCTCCGCGCGATGGTCGGTGAGTCCCAAGAGCGCGTCGCGGCGATCGTTCCGGCGGTCCTGTTCGGTCTCGCGGCGTACCTCTACTACGGCCTCGGCTACGCGCTCAACGAGTCGGTCGGGCTGTGGGGCTTCTGGGGGCTGCTCTCGGCGCTCGTGGCGTTCAAGGGGCCGGCCCACCCCGTCGACGACTCACCGCTCGGAACCGCGCGGATCGCCCTCGGGGTCGCGACCTTCGCCCTCGGCGCGCTCTGTTTCCTCCTCGTTCCCGTCGAGATTATGTCGGTGTGACCCGCCGACGGCGTGTCTCACTCGTGCGTGTACCCCTCGTCGGCCAGCGGCTCGCCGTCCATCCGGACTCCCTCCTCGACGACGTCGCCGACGACCGTCAACGGCACGCCGAGGGCGTCTCGCGCGTCGTCGACCGCCCCGGCCGGTAGCGTGCAGACGAGTTCGAAGTCCTCCCCGACCGTCGTCGCCATCCGTCGTCGATCCGCCCCGTCGTCGGCGTAGTCGTCGACGGCGTCGTGAACCGGGACCGCCTCCCACGAGACCTCGAACCCGACGTCTGAGGCCTCCGCGAGCTGGTGGAGTGACCGTGCGAGGCCGTCCGAGGAGTCCATCATCGCGGTCGCGTGCGGCGCGAGCGCGACGCCAGCGGCCACGCGCGGCGAGAACTGAAAGAGGTCGTTCCCGCGCTCGACGTCGTCGGCGTCGAAGGCCCGCAGCCCCGCTGCAGTCCGGCCGAGCGCGCCGGTCACGCAGACGACCTCACCCGGGTTCGCCTCCGAGCGGCGGACAGGCGCGTCGGTCTCGCCGAGCGCCGTCGTCGACACGGTGAACTCCGCGGTGGTGTCGAGGTCGCCGCCGACGTACTCCGCGTCGACGGACTCGCAGACGTCGACCGCGCCGTCGAGGAACGCGTCGAGTTCGGACGCCTCCAGCGTCGGTGCTGCGTAGGCGGCGACCGCCGCGGTCGCCGTCGCTCCCATCGCGGCGACGTCCGAGAGCGACGCGCCGACGGCGCGCCAGCCCGCGGTGTAGCGGGTCGTCCCCGGCGGGAAGTCCGCCGACTCGTGGAGCATATCGATCGTCACGACGAGGCCGTCCACGACGGCGGCGTCGTCGCCGGCGGCCGGGAGCAACGCCGCGATCCGGCGGAGCGCCGAGCGTTCGTCCATAGCGGTTCCTGCGATGCGGGCGGGCAAAAAGCCGACGTCACGGGTTTCGTGCCACTGTTTCGATGGCTTGATGCCCCGAGGACCGGACGGTAGACCCATGATCCGCGAGAACCTTCCGGCGACGATCCTCGGATTCCTCGCGGCCGTCGGCGTCTTCGCGCTCCTGTTTTACTTCGCGGGCGTCGACGAACTCGTCTCGACGCTCGCCCTCGCGGATCCGGTCTACGTGGGACTGATCGTCGCCGGGACGCTCGCGTGGCTCGCGGCGTGGAGCGTCTCGCTGAACACGGTCCTCGAGGTCCTCGACGTCGACGTCTCGTATCTGTCGTCGTTTCTGGTGTTCGCCGGGGCGACGTTCTCGAACAACATCACGCCGTTCGGGCAGGCGGGCGGCGAACCGGTGACGGCGTATCTCATCTCCCGCGTCGCCGACGCCGAGTACGAGCGCAGCCTCGCGGCCATCGCCAGCGTCGATACGCTGAACTTCGTGCCCTCGATCACGATCGCGCTCGTCGGCGCGGGCTACTTCGCCTCGGAGGTCGCGCTCGGCACGAACGAGAACCTCATCGGGGCGATCGCGGCCGTCGGCGCGCTCGCGGTCGTCGTCCCGACGCTCGTCTACGTGGGCTGGAAGCGACGCTACCGCCTCGAAGCGCGCCTCATCGACGCCTTGACGCCGGTAATCCGGTCGCTCGCGGGCCGGATTCCGCGGGTCCCGGTCCCGACGCCGGAGGGGATCGAACACCGGATCAACGGCTTCTTCCGCGCGATCGAGCGGGTCGCCTCGAACCCCCGTGGACTCGCGCTCGCGCTCGCGGCGTCGACGGCCGGGTGGCTGTTTCAGATGCTCGGGCTCTGGCTGGCGTTCGCCGCGGTCGGCGTCGACGTGCGGCTCTCGATCGCGCTCGTCGTCGTCCCGATCGCGGCGATCGCGGGCGTCACGCCGCTCCCCGGCGGTGCCGGCGGGATCGAGACCGTGCTCGTGTTGCTGCTTTTGGCCGCGCCGCTCCCGCAGGTGACCGAACCGATCGCCGTCGCGGCCGTGGTCATCTTCCGCGGAGCGGTCTACTGGATCCCGACGGTCATCGGCGGTCTCGTCGTCGCGTGGATCGGAAGCGGCGTCGGAATCGGCCGCAGCGGGTCGTGACGCCGAGCGTCTCGCCGGCGCCTCGCGATCCCGTATCGCCGAGTCCGCGGTCGTTCCCAGATCGTCTGAGAGTCCGTCTCACGCGCCGTAGGCCCGATACGATGGCTTTAAACGACGCGGACAGGAACGAGTACCTATGGTAAGTGTCTACGACGTTCCGGCCGACGCCCTCATCGAGGACGTCGCCGACCGCCTCGCGGATCGAATCGAGGAGCCCGACTGGATCGAGTTCGCCAAGACCGGCGAGACCCGCGAACTCCCGCCCGAACAGGAGGACTTCTGGTTCGTCCGCTCGGCGTCGCTGCTCCGCAAGGTCGCGAAGGAAGGCCCCATCGGCGTCGACCGTCTCTCGACGGAGTACGGCGGCCGCAAGCGCGGCTCGAACCGCTACCGCGTCTCCGGCAACAGCTCCGCCCCGGGAAGCAAGAAGATCATCCGAGAGGCGCTCCAGCAGCTCGAAGAGGAAGGGCTCGTCGAGACGGCGAAGGGGCAGGGCCGCCGCATCACCAGCGAGGGCCAGAGCTTCCTCGACAACGCCGCCGCCGACGTGATGGACGAACTCGATCGGCCGGAACTCGAACGCTACGCGTAAGCGCCCGTTCGCGAGTCGAGACAGAACGACGTAACCGTTTTTAGCGCTGCGACGGAACCATACGACGATGAGTGGAACCCCCGACGACGACCGACTGGAGGAACTGCGCGAAAAGAAGATGCAGCAGCTCCGCGATCAGGCCGAGGGGCAGGGCGGCGGATCCGACGAGGCCGCCCAGGAGGCCGCCCGCGAACAGGCGGAGGCCCAACAGGACGCGATGCTGAAGCAGTACCTGACCGACGGGGCGCGACAGCGGCTCAACGCCGTCGAGATGTCGAAGCCCGACTTCGCGGAGTCGGTGAAGAAGCAGGTGCTCGCGCTCGCACAGAGCGGCCGCATTCAGGATCGCATCGACGAGGAACAGATGAAGGACCTGCTCCGGGAGCTCCAGCCCGAATCGAAGAGCTTCGACATCCGCCGCCGATAGCCGAGTCGTGGACCTCGCACTTCTCTACAGCGGCGGGAAGGACTCGACGCTCGCCGCGCTGTTTCTCGACTCCTTTTACGACGTCCGACTCGTCACCGGCCGCTTCGGAGTCACGGACGACTGGAAACACGCTGAAGCGGCCGCAGAGCGTCTGGAGTATCCCTTCGAGGTCGTCGACCTCGATCGCGCCGTCGCCGAGGCGGCCGTCGAGCGGATGCGCGAGGACGGCTACCCGCGGAACGGCATCCAGCGCGTCCACGAGCACGCGCTCGAACGGGTCGCCGAACTCGACGTCGACGCCGTCGCCGACGGGACCCGACGCGACGATCGGGTTCCGACCATCTCACGGGCGCAGGCGCAGAGCCTCGAAGACAGACGCGGGGTCGACTACCTCTCGCCGCTGGCCGGACTGGGCCGGAACGCGGTCGACCGCCTCGTCGAGGAGCGGCTGACGGTCGAAACGGGACCCTCCGCGGAGATCCCCAAAGGCGATTACGAGGCGGAGTTGCGCGCGCTCCTCGAAGCGGACGGGGGCCAAGAGGCGATCGACGCGGTGTTCCCGGAGCACGATCAGTCGTACGTCCGCGGCCTAGCCGACAGCGACTGAGAAACCAGCCGGGGGTGGCGAACCGGCAGACGGCGGGTCCTCGAAGCCGCTGTCGCGTCGGGAATCGAAGCGGTCACCGACCGCGAATCCGAACACATTTCTCCCGGTGCCGGCCACCTCCGAACGTGTTCTCGCTCTCTCCCGGCATCGGCTACTCTCTCCTCGCGGCGCTCGTCTGGGGGACGTACATCTTCATCCTCAAGCAGTACTTCGAGGGGTATCCGAGCACGGTCATCACCGTCGGCGTCAACGCGGCGGCGGTGCTGTGGTACCTCCCGCTGACGGTCTCGCGGACGGCTCCGGCGGACGTGCCCGACGTCTCGTCATTCGGCGTCCTCGAGGGGCTGCTCGTCGTCGGGACGATCGTCGCGACGGCCGCGGCGTTTCTGGTGTTCCTCGGCGCGCTCGAACGCGGCGAGGTCTCCTACGTCGCGCCGATCAGCAAGATCGTCCCCGTGTTCGTGCTCCCGATCGAGGTCGTCTTCCTGCACGAGCGGCTCACGCCGCTGCAGGTGACTGGGGTCGTGGTGGCCACGCTCGCGGTCTACGTCGCGAACTACCGAACCGGCTCGCTGCTCGACCCGATCCGGAAGGCGGCGACGTCGCGGGCGGCCCAGCTCGGACTGTTGAGCGCGGCGTTCTTCGCCGTGAGCGACGTCGGCAAGCGGGTTGCGCTCCAGGAACTCGCGCTCCCGCTGGAACTGTGGGTTCCGACGGTGCTCGGCGGCGTGCTCGTCGTCGTGCTGCCGCTCGCGGTCCGCGAGTGGGTCCCGATCCGCGACGCCCTCCCGAAGTTCCTCCTCGCTGGCGGGGGCGTCGCGCTCGGCGAGCACGTGACGTCGCTGGCGCTCTCGACCGTCCCGGCGTCGATCGCGTCGCCGATCATCAACACGCAGGCGGTCGTCGCGGTGCTCCTCGGCGGCGTGCTGCTGCGCGAGGACTCGTTCGGGATCCGACTCGCCGCCGCCGCGCTCGCCGTCGTCGGCGTCGGCCTGATCGCGGTCTGAGCGCGGCCGACGGTTTTGTTGGGCCCCTCCCTCAGGGTTCGCTCACGCGGAGCACCGGCTTGATGCTGCTGCCCTCCTCGGAGTCTTCGACGGCCTGCTCGATCTCCTCGAAGTCGTAGTACGTCACGAGCTCGTCGAACGGGAACTTCCCCTGTCGGTACAGCTCGATCAGGTCCGGGATGAACTCCTTGGGGTTGCTGTCGCCCTCGACGACGCCCGTGATCGACCGACCGTTCAGGATGAGGTCGTTGACGTCGTAGCTGGCGCGGGTGCCCAGTGCGGGAGCGCCGACGACCGCGAGCGTGCCGCGCTGGGTGAGCGTGTCGACGGCCTGTTCGGCGACGTCGGCGACGCCGGTCGTCTCGACGGCGTAGTCGGGGCCGCCGTCGGTGACCGCTCGAACGGCCTCGACGACGTCGTCGACGGACTCCGGATTGACCGTCGCCGTCGCGCCCAACTCCTCGGCCTTCTCGAGGCGGTTGCCCTTGATGTCGATCGAGACGATGTCGGTGCAGCCCGTGAGGTTCGCCGCCATCACCGCCGAGAGGCCGACAGACCCCGCACCGAAGACGGCGATCGACGAGCCCGCCTGCGGGTCGAGCGTGTTGATCACCGCGCCGGCCCCGGTCTGGATGCCGCACCCGAGCGGGCCGAGCAGTTCGAGCGGGACGTCGTCGTCGACGGCGACGACGTTCCGTTCGGTCGCGATCGCGTGCGTCGCGAACGACGACTGTCCGAAGAAGCGCCCGCTGAGCGCTTCGCCGTCGCGAGAGAGCGGCGACGTCCCGTCCTCCGGCCGCCTCCCGCCGAAGTTGTGCGCGAAGAAGTCCTCGCAGTACGCCGGGTGTCCGGCGTGACAGCTGGGGCACTCGTCGTCGTAATCGAAGCTCAGCACGACCCGGTCGCCCGGTTCGACCTCGGTGACCGCGTCGCCGACCGCCTCGACGACGCCCGAGCCCTCGTGGCCGAGCACGGCCGGAAGCGGCGTCGGATACAGCTGGTCCCGGACGATCATGTCCGTGTGACACACGCCGGCACCGACGATTCGAACGAGTACCTCGTTGGCCTGCGGTTCGCTCAGTTCCACGTTCTCGATCGTGAACGGTCCTCCTTCCTCGTTGATGACGGCGGCTTCGATCTCCATCGGTACATACCACCGACGGAACTTCCATAAGCGTTCCTTCCAATTCGATCGCCGTCCCTCCGATTCCGCGGTCGCCACCGGCGGGCTTCAACAGTTTCAAGCGCGCCACCGTCGAACCCCGGCGTATGTACGACCGACTCAAGGGCTTTCGGGACTTCTACCCCGAGGAGATGGCCCCCCGGCGGGAGGTCATCGACACGCTGGAGGACGCCGCCGCCGGCTACGGCTTCCGCGAGATCTCGACGCCCGCGCTCGAACGGACGCAGATGTACGTCGACAAGAGCGGCGAGGAGATCGTCGAGGAGCTGTACGCCTTCGAGGACAAGGGCGGCCGCGAGGTGTCGCTGACGCCGGAGCTGACGCCGACCGTCGCGCGGATGGTCGTCGCGAAGCAGCAGGAACTCTCGAAGCCGATCAAGTGGTACTCGACGCGGCCGTTCTGGCGCTTCGAGCAGGTCCAGCAGGGGCGGTTCAGGGAGTTCTACCAGACCAACGTCGACATCTTCGGCTCCGCCGAACCCGAGGCCGACGCGGAGATCCTCGCGTTCGCCGCCGACGCGCTCACCGATCTGGGGCTGACCGGCGAGGACTTCGAGTTCCGCGTCTCCCACCGCGACATCCTCGGCGGCCTCCTGCGCGCCTTCGACGCCGACGTCGACGTCCGCGCGGCGATCCGCGCGGTAGACAAGCGGGCGAAGGTCGAGGAGACGGAGTACCTCGGCCTGCTCTCGGACGCCGGACTCGCCTACGACGAGGCCGAGCAGTTCGACGACCTCGTCGCTACCGGAGACCTCGACGAGATCGCCGAGTTCGGGGGCGAGGACGTCGCAAGCGCCGTCGAGAACCTCCGGGAGGTGCTCGATGCGGCCGAGGACTTCGGCGCGCGCGAGTTCTGTGACGTCTCGCTGACGACCGCCCGCGGGCTGGACTACTACACGGGCGTGGTCTTCGAGTGCTTCGACTCGACGGGCGAGATCTCCCGCTCGGTGTTCGGCGGCGGCCGCTACGACGACCTCATCGAGAGCTTCGGCGGGCAGTCGACGCCGGCGGTCGGCGTCGCCCCCGGCCTCGCTCCGCTCTCGCTGCTCTGTCAGCGCGCGGGCGTCTGGCCGGAGGAGGCGCTCGCGACCGACTACTACGTCCTCACGGTCGGGGACACCCGCGACGTCGCCTCGCGGATCGCCCGCGACCTCCGCGCGGGCGGCAACGTCGTCGAGGTCGACGTCTCCGACCGGAGCTTCGGCGCGCAGATGGGCTACGCCGACGGCGTCAACGCCGAGACGGTCGTCATCGTCGGCGAACAGGACCTCGCGAACGGCGAGGTGACGGTGAAGGACATGGACTCCGGCGAGCAGACGACGGTGCCGGTCGAGGCGTTCCCCGGCGACCGCGCGTCGCCGACGCTCGACGATCTGGTCTGAGTCGGCCCGCGCCGCGGCGGGGTCGGTACCGCAACTCGCGGTGATATTTTACCGCTGCTCGCGAATGAAGGCGTATGTACGAGACGATCCTGGTTCCCGTCGACGGGAGCGCACCGAGCGACGCGGCCGCCGAGCACGCCATCACGCTGGCTCGGGACGCCGGGGCCACTCTCTCGGTCCTCTCCGTCGTCGACGTCCACGCGCTCGAAGCGGCGAAGTTGGACGCCGAAGAACTCGTCGAGAGGTACGAGGCGGAGGCCGAGAAACACGCCGCCGCCGTCGCCGAACGCGCTCGCGAGGCCGGCGTCGACGTCGAGACCGCCGTGGTCCGCGACGCGCCCTACCGCGCGATCCTCGACCGGATCGGCGCCGTCGGCGCGGAACTCGTCGTGATGGGCAGCCACGGTCGGCGGGGCCTCGAACGCTACCTGCTCGGGAGCACGACGGAGCGCGTGCTCAGACTCTCGCCGGTCCCCGTGCTCGTGCTCCGCAGCGACGAGGGCGATTACCGCGACCCCGACGAGGCGGCCACCCCCGACGCGACGGATGCGTAGCGACGGCGACGGGGTCGAACCCGAAGGCGACGGGCCCGACGGTCGCCTGAAACGCGCCTTTCGGATCGCGTACGACGGCCGACAGTTCCACGGCTTCCAGCGGCAGCCGTCGGTGCCGACCGTCGAGGACGCGATCTTCGACGCGCTCGTCGACCTCGGTCTCTTCGACCGTGACGAACGCCACCGGCCACGCGGCTACGGGCCGCCGGCCGGACGGACGCGGGCGTCTCCGCGCTCGCTCAGACGGTCGCGTTCGAGTGTCCCGAGTGGTGCCGCCCGCGGGCGCTCAACGGGGCGCTCCCGCCGTCGGTCCGCGCGTGGGCCGTCGCCGACGTGTCGACGGATTTCCACGCGACGCACGACGCGACCCGCCGGGAGTACGTCTACGACCTCTACGCTCCCGACCTCGACGACGACCGCGCCGCCGACGCGGCGGCGGCGCTGGACGGGGAGCACGACTTTCACAACCTCTCGCTCGACGACTGGGGGACGGTCCGCGACGTCTCGATCGACCTGCGGCGCGACGGCGACTTCCTGTCGATCCGCGTCGCGGCCGGCGGGTTCCCGCGGGAACTGGTCCGGCGGCTCGCGTCGGTGATCCGGAGCGCGGGGACGGGAGAGCTGTCGCTCTCGGCCGTCGAGGGGCTTCTCGGCTCGGAACCGCTCGACGGCCCCGACGGTGTCCCGTCAGCGCCGCCCGAGCCGCTCCTCTTGGCTGCCGTCTCCTACGCCGGTGTCGACTTCGACTGCGATCCGCGCGGCGTCGAGAGCGCGGCGTCGGTCTTCGGGGAGCGACGGCGGGACGCGCTCGTTCGCGCCCGCGTCGCGGGGCGGATCGTCGACGGCGTCGCCGACGGCGAGACTGAAGACTTATCACGCGTTTGACCGACTGCGGAGGTATGAGCTCCCGCTCGCTGCTTCCCTCCACGGGCCAGGCGCACCGCGACGCAGCCTACCGATTCGCCGTCGGCGCGCTCTACTTCGCGGTCATCTCCGGCGTCGGATCGCTGATCGCGCTGCTGTTCGGACCGTTCGGCATCGTCGTGAGCGTCCTCGTCTCCCTCGTCGGCGTCTACTACGGCGGCATCGAGGTCGCCCGCGGCGTCGACATCGTGGTCCGGTACGCACTCGCGGAGTCTCGGGCCGGTGCCGACTCGTTGCGCCGTGGAACCGCCGTCGACGATACGGTTCGAGGCGACGCGGACCAACCGGACGAACCCGATACGCGCCGATCGGCGGGTGACGATGAATTCCCCGACAGCGCCACCGACGACTCCTCTGACAGCGCCACCGACGACTCCTCTGACAGCGCCACCGAGGACTCCTCCGACAGTGCTACCGACGACTGACCCCACGGAGATCCGGTGCGGTAGCTCGATCCGCCCGTAACGATCCCGTACGAACGTTATGTTTCTCCCTAAATATTATCTCGATTCAATACAATCTCCCGAGCGATGCCGAACTGCGAGAACTGCGGGTCATTTGTCACTGCGGAGTACGTGCGCGTGTTCGCGCCGAACGGGATGGAGAACCCGCGGGTCTGCCCGAACTGCGAGGACAAGGTCCGCGACGGGGCCGACGTCCGCGAGGCGCGTGCGACGAGACACTAGCGGATAGCGGCGATTTCACTCGTCTTTTAGTTCTCCGTGCCCTCTCGACGCTATGAGCAAACTCGATGAGTTTCTGGCGGGCGAGCGCCACGACGACGTCGCGCTGTTTCTGACCGAGGCGTATCTCGACAGCCAGGGGAAACTGCCGAAGATGGGCGAGACGGTCGAGTCGGGCTACGTGCTCGTCGTTCCGGGCGACGACGGCCGCCGGGCGTTCGCCTCGGGAACCGGAATGGACGCGATGGAGTTCGCCCGCGGCGCGATGAACGAGCGCGGACACGTCTCGCGGACGCTCGACGGCGGCGAGTGCCCCGAGGCCGACGCCGACGACGCCGGCGACCACGAGGTCGAGTTCATCTTCGCGTTCTCGGAGGCGCAGAACGAGGAGGTCGGCGGGCTCTACGAACGCGGCGAGGTCGTCCACGCCTACGCGCACTGCGCCTGCGGCGCGAGCTACTCGGACAAGTGGGTCGTCGGCGAGGAGACGGAGACGGGCGTCCAGCCCGGGGGCTCCGAGCCGGTCGAAGGGTCCGAGTAGGGGCGGGGAGACGATCGAATAGGGCGAACAGCCGACACCCGCGTTCGACCCGCCAGCGTCGCCGCGGCCCGCGGCGCTGTCGGATCACGTCCGCGTCGGTGGTGTCGGGCAACCGCTGGCCGACGCGGGGCGATCGTCACGTCACGGGGCGTCTGGCCCCGCGATGGGATATAAACGCTCGCCCGGCAGTCCCGTTACTCGCCGTCGGCGTCGCCCTCGCCGTCTTCTGATTCGGCCTCGACCTCGGCGGCGACGCGCTCGAACGCGTTGAGGATGACGCGCTTCGTCGTCGCGCCCTGCGTCGTCCAGTGGTGGGCGTAATCCAGCATATCGTCGTAGATGTCGGGCTTACAGCCCGCGGCCCGCGGGTGGCCGCCGCCGTTGACGTGTCCGGCGACCTCGTGGGCGCGCTCGAACCCCTCCGAACCGCGGATGCTCGCGCTTCCGGCGGGCTTGACGACGACGGCCGCGTCCGCGCCTTGCTCGCGCAGCGCGTCGGCGACCTCGTTCTGCGAGCAGCGGCCGTAGGTGACGCCGACGGTCCACGGGCCCACTCGCTTGATCTCCGCGCGCGACACGGCGGCGTCGATCAGTTCGCGCTTCTCGACGCGGCGCAGTTCGATGTACCGCTCGACGGCTTCGGGGAGGTCGACGCCGAAGTTGCCGACGGCGGCGACGTACTCCTCGGCGTCGGTCCAGTAGGCGTAGTCCGCGAGGTCGTCGCTCCGGGGGTCCTCCTTCAGCCAGAGGTCGTGATCGCGCGTGACCGCGGCGAGTTCGACCCACCGCTCGTCGAAGTCGTGATCGAGCGACCGGAGCGTCACGTCGACGGTGCACTCCTCGTCGGACTCGCCGATCACGAGGTCGACGCCCGCCTCGCGGACGGCCGCGGCGGTCTCCTCGCTCCACTGGTGGTGGTCGAACCACGAGACCGACTCGGCGATCGCACTCGCCGCCGCCAGTTCCTCGGCGATCCACTCGTACTCGTCGGGGCAGAGGTCACAGACGTAGAGGTCGATCCCCTCGGGGGCGTATTCGGCGACGTTCTCCAGCGCCTCGTCGAGCGAGTACGGACCGGCACCGACCAAGGCGACCGTCGAGCGCGGACCCTCGTCCTCGGGTTCGAGGACCTCGTCGGCGACGTCTTCGACCGCGTCGTCGGGATCGTCTTCCTCGGCGGTCTCACCGTCCGGGCGCTCCCAGCGCTCGACGCGCGCTGTCACGTCTTCCTCGAACGCGTCCCACTCGACCGTCGCGCCGTACAGTTCTCGGATCAGCGCGACGCAGCCCAGCCCGTCAGCGTCGGTGTCGGCCACGACGACCGCCTCCGCGCCGTCGACGGCTTCGGCGACGCGTTCCTCGGATCGGTCCTCGTCGAGCGAGTCGGGATAGAAGAACCCCGTTCCCGGAAGCTGCGACTTCCGAGACAGCGAGAGGCTCGCGCTATCGATGAGTTCGTCTTCCATACCTACTCTCGACGACGCCCCCGGTGAAAACGGACGTGGTTCTACCGCCGGCCGGCCGAGCCGCCGGGGCAACGGTCCGAACGCGTGCTGTCAGCCCATCTCCGGCGTTCCGGCCAACTCCGACTCGCCCTCGTCGGCGGCGAGTTGGCGAACCGTCAGCACGGGGATCGGACACGTCCTGACGACGCGCTCGGCGACCGAGCCGATGAGAAACCGGTTCTCGCCGTGTCGCCCGCGGGTGCCCATCGCGACGACGTCGGCGTCGACCTCGCGGGCGTACTCGTCGATGACGGAGGCGGGCCGTCCCTCCTCGATCGCGGTGACGACGTCTCTTCCCGTCGACTCGCGGACCTCGTCGATCGCTTCCTCGCCCCGTTCGACCAGCGCCGCCTGCATCTCCTCGCGGAGTCGCTCCGGCGCCGAGGCGACGTCGCCTTCGTCGACGACGTACAGGCAGTGGACCTCGGCGTCGAAGCGGTCGGCGAGATCGAGCGCCACGTCGACGGCCCGTCTGACGCTCTCGGAACCGTCGGTGGCGATGACGATCGTCTCGAACATACGCGACCGTTCGCCGCCGCCCGAAATAAAGCCCGTCGGCTCGGTGCGACCCCGCCGCGTCTCGCCGAGGCGGTTCTGTCTCCCGCGGACGGTCTCACTCGGAGACGCCGTCCCCGCCCCGCCACTTGCGGAAGGTGTCCGTGAGTCGCCCGTCCTCGATGCGGATCGCGATCTCGACGCTCGCGACCGCGGTGAGGATCCCCCCGACGACGTCGGTCGCCCAGTGGATCCCGAGGTACATCGTCGAGACGATGATCGAGACCGCCAGCACGGCCGCGATCGGGAGCCACCGCGGGTAGGCGGCGCGGAAGCGGTAGGCGACCAGTGCGACCGTCGCCGACAACGAGGTGTGCAGCGACGGGAACACGTTCGTGTTCACGTTCACCTGCTGGACGAGAAGCTGCGACTGCGGCCAGCTCTGGTACAACAGCGGTTCGACCAGTTCGGGCATGAAGTTCCGCGGCCCGTACGCGACGAACAGGACGTAGCAGACGAAGCCGACGCCGTAGTTGAGGATGTAGGTGAGAAACAGCACGCGAAGCGGGCGCACTCGCTCGTACACCGCGTAGGCGAGGACGGGGAAGGTCAACAGGAACGTGTACCCGAAGACGTACATAAAGCCGAAGTACGCGGTCAACGTCGGATTCGCGTAGCTCTGTACGACCGCGACGAACTCCGACTCCAGCAGGTAGATGTACCCCGTCAGGTTGATCCCGATGAGCCACGAGAGCTCGACGCCGACGTCGCGGACGACCTTGTTGATCGTGAGAACGATCGCGAGGACGCCGAGCGTCGGTATCACTTCGCGGAGGTTCCGCCGCAGTCGATGCCGAAGCAGCGGCGCTCCGGCGGCTGACGGCCGAGGATCCCATCCGACGACGACGAGGAACGCGACGAGGTGGCCGAACGCGACCACGATACCGACCTGGAACAGTACGTCTGCGAGCGCCATTTAGGTTCCCCGCACGAGCTTCCCGTCTTGGTACTGGAACCCTGCGTCTCTGAACTCCGACCGCACCGCTTCGAGGTTCAACTCCCCGTCGACGCCGAGGAACGGCGTTATCGGATCGGACCCGCTCCACTCGAGGTCGTCGGGGGACCACTCGGTCCCGTCGAGGAGGGTCACGGCCGGGCGCATATACCCGTCGAACACGTCCGCGAGGAGAGACGACCGATCCACCAACCGCGCGAGCGTGTTCCTGAATCGCGGGTTCGTGAGCGGCGCGCGCTGCGTGTTGTATCCGAGCAGGTACGCCGCCGACGACCGGTCCACGACGAGGTCGAGACCGCCGGTGCGACCGATCCGCGGGACCAGATCCGCGCCGATGGGCGTTCCGGTCACGTCGCGTCGCCGTCGTCGACGACGCCGACTGCCGCGTCGTCGGATCCGACGACCTGTATCGTCAGTCGATCGAACTTCGGCGGATCGATCCGTTCGGTCCCGCTCCCGTCCGATTCGTCGAACAGGAAGTGGTCCTCGAACGGTTCGAGGACCAGCGACTCTCTGGGGGTGTTCTGGCCGAACCGGATCGGGCCGCTCCCGACGGGCTCGATGTTGTTCGTCACGAGCGCCTCCGTCGCCTCGCCCACTTCGATCCCGCTGACCGAGACCGGAGCCGTCCGGTCCTCCCAGACGTGCTTCGGCAGGATCGGCACGGTGAATGCCCGCACCGCGACGTCCGTCGAACAGTCGGTGAACTGGACGGCGACCGTCGAGGAATCGACGACCACGACGTCGTCGACGAGGTCGGTTCGGCCCTGGAACCGCGGCGCGGGAACGCGAGTCTCCGCCGCGGTCTCGCCCTCCTGCCCCGCCGCGGAGCCGAGAGACGTGTCCGCGAGCATCGCGTACGTGAACTTCACGTCCTCGGCGGTCAGTGGTTCCCCGTCGTGCCACGTCTGGTCGGGGCGCAACCGGACCGTCGCCCGCGGATCGTCGTCCGCGTTCGCGAACTGCCACGACTCCGCGAGCCACGGCCTCATTCCGCTCGGCGTCCGGTGACCGATCGAGTCGTACAGCAGCCCGGTGATGACTCCCGACCGCCGGTACTCGACCGACAGCGGGTTCAGGTTCTCCGTCGGTCTACGGTCGGTTCCGACCACGCGGAGGACCGTCGGATCGTCTCCATCGTCGGTCCCGTCGCCGTTGGTCCCGCCGTCGCCCCCATCGTCAGTTCTCGTTCCGGCGGCTCGGTCGAGCCGCAGATACCCGTATTGGGACTGCACGTCCGCCCCTCGCCAGTTCGAGAAGTTCTCCCGATGTGCGGCCCGGATCTCGTCGGGGAAACCGAGGACCGTGAAGGGCTGGGAGCGCGCGACCGACTCCAAGAGGTCGTCGACGACGTCTCGCCGCCGCTCGCCGGTCTCCGCCCGTTGCTCTTCGAGCCACTCGTCGACGTCGAGGTCGGCGAACCCGAACGGGTTCTGCCAGCCGCGCGTGTCCGCGTACCTCGAGTGCAACAGTCCGTATAAGACGTCCGGGTCGACCTCTAAGCTGGTCGTCCGCGCGAGGAAGATGTCGAAGTCCTGGCCCAAGAGCACCTGTCTGAGGAGTTCCTCCTCGGACACCGGAACGACCTGCGCGTCGATCCCCGCCTCCTGGAACCACGACGTGATCATACGGGCGGCGTGAAGGGCGTAGGGGTCCGCGTCCGCGGGGAGCGTCTTGATCTGCAGGGACACCTGCGTCCTCGAATCCCACCCCGCGACCGACCGGGCGCGTCGAAGACAACCGCCGACGCTCGCCGTCGCTCCTGCCGTGAGCGTGCCGAGGAGGGCTCGGCGTCGGATATCGGGGCCCTTCGACGACTTCACCATACCCGTTCTGTAGCCGCACGATGCTAATAGCCCTTGGGACATCGCGGCTCCACTCGGGTGTCCATCCCGAGACCCATTCCAGACGGTATATTACTCTCTGCCACGATACCCCTCTATGGCTCTCCCGCTGCGGACGACCCGTGCCCTTCTCTTGGTCGTCGTCCTGCTCTCCGCTGCCGTCCTCGTCGGCGGCTACGTCCACGCCGAGCGGACGAACGATCAGGTGACCGGCGATCCGCGCGTCGAGCAGGCGTTCCGGAACGGCGAGCGCTCGCCCGTCGTCGCCCCCCGGCCGAACGGCACCGTCGTCGCGACCGACTCGAACGCGTTCGTAGCCGACGAGAACGACGCACCGCGCGCGCAGGCGGAACTCGTCGCCTTCGCGCCGGACGGCCGGATCGACTACTACGAGAACCGACACACGCGCTACTGGGACGTCGACCCCGTCTCCGGGACCGACGCCACCGTCGAGTTCGTCTACGCCGACCACCTCGACGCCTCCGAGTGCGGCGGTGAGTCCGTCTGCACGCGCAACGGCGTCGAACGCGTCAACCTCACGACCGGCGAGCGGACGGACGTCTTCAGCCGGATCACGCCCGGGAAGCACTCCACGCGGTGGCACGACGTCGATCGCGTCGACGACGAGCGCCTGCTCGTCGCCGACATCGACCGCGACCGCGCGTTCGTCGTGAACACGACGACCGGCCTCACCGAGTGGGAGTGGGACGCGCAGTCGGACTTCGACGTCGAGAGCGGCGGCCCCTACCCCGACGACTGGACGCACATCAACGACGTCGAACACGTCGAGATCGACGGGCGCGACGCCGCGATGGTCAGCCTCCGAAACCACGATCAGGTGGCCTTCGTCGACTTCGAGCGCGGCCTGATGGACGAGTGGACGCTCGGGTCCGACGGCGATCACGACACGCTGTACGAACAGCACAACCCGGACTACATCCCGGCGGAGCGCGGGGGCCCGGCGGTGCTCGTCGCCGACTCCGAGAACAGTCGGATCGTCGAGTACCAGCGCGTCGACGGCTCGTGGGAACGCTCGTGGACGTGGAGCGACGAGCGGATGCAGTGGGCACGCGACGCCGACCGCCTGCCGAACGGGCACACGCTCGTCACCGACTCCAACGGCGACCGCGTCTTCGAGATCGACACCGAGGGCGAGGTCGTCTGGTCGGCGACGGTCGGCTTCCCCTACGAGTCCGAACGCCTCGGGACGGGCGACGAGAGCGCGGGCGGGGAGAGCGCGGCGGCGCTCGACCTCCCGTCGCGAACCGCCGACTCGACCGACGGTTCGGTCCTCGGCCGGATCAGCGACGCGCTCCCGTCGAAAGCCATCAACGGGATCTCGTACCTGTTCCCGCGGTGGGTCGGCGTCGTCGAGGGGGTCGCGGTGCTCGTGCTCCTCGTGACGCTCCCGGCGTGGGGGATCGTCGAGTGGCGTCGGTCCGGGCGGACGCTCGAACTCCAGTCACCGATACGTCTCGGGCGAAAATGACCGGGGACGCCTCCGACTCCCCACCGGACGGGCGGCCCCGTTCGCCGGTAGCGGCGGCTCGAACTGCCCTCGCCGACGCGCGAGCGGCCGCCCCGTTCGACGCGCGGGACCGCCCGTGGCTCGCGCTCGCCTTCCTGCCGGGCGTCGTCGCCGTCGCGGTCTACCTCGCGACGAACCAGTATCCCGCCTACGGCGCGGGGCTGTACGCGAAGATCGCCGCGGAGATCGCCGCGAACGGCTATCTCCTCCCGTCCCGGATTCCGGGCTACACCGCCGACGGCGTCCCGTTCGCCTACCCGCCGCTGCAGTTCTACCTGTACGCGGCCCTCCTGGACCTCGGCGGCGACCCGGTCACCGTCTCCCGGTTCCTGCCGAGCGTCGGGTTCCTCGCGGCGCTGGTGCCCACGTACCTGCTCGGCCGCGACGTCGCCGAGTCCCGGCCCGCGGGGGCCGCGGCGGTCGCGCTGGTGGCGTTGAACCCTCAGATTCTGGAGTGGCACCTCTCGGCCGGTGGCGTCGTCCGCGCGTTCGCGCTCTGCTACGCGATGGTCGCGGTGTACGCCGGATACCGGATCTACGCCGGCGACGACCCCCGCGGAGCGGCAGGTGCACCGCTTCCCCTGCGGCGTCGCCGCGCCCCGATCCTCCTCGGCGCGTTCGCGTTCGGCCTGACGGTGCTCACGCACCCGGTGTACTCGCTGTTCGTGGTCGCGAGTTACGTGCTCCTGTGGCTCTTGGTCGACCGATCCCTCTCGGGGTTCCTGTCGGGGCTGGCGGTCGGACTGGGCGGAGCCCTGCTCGCGTCCCCGTGGCTCGCGTGGGTCGTCGCGACGCACGGCATCGAGATCTTCACCGCGGCGTCGGGAACGCACGGCGGCGTCGGCGGCGGCGCGAGCGCGCTCGCGGGCGAGGTTTCGCCGGGTATCGCCGTCGCGCTGGTTCCCGCACTCTACCTGCTCGTCCGCCGGGAGTACCTCTTCCCGGCGTGGCTGATCGTCGCGGAACTGCTGTTCAAACAGCCGCGGTTCGCCTACACGGTAGCCGCGATTCTGGTTCCGCTGGTCGTCGTGACGGTCGTCCGTGCCCGAGACGACGGCGGTGAGCGCCCCCGACTCGCTACCGCGTCGGAAGCGTTCGACCTCGACGTCGACCGCCGGGCCGCGGCGGCCGCGGTCGTGATTCTCCTCGGGACGGTCGTCGGCGGCGGGTACTTCGCCTACGAGGCGACGCTCGCGACCGATCCGTCGACGCCGGAGTTCCTCGACGCCGACGCGGTCGACGCGATGGCGTGGGCCGCGTCCGAGACCGACCCCGACGCGCGGTTCGTGGTCCTCGGCGACGCCGCCGAGTGGTTCCCCGCGCTCACGGACCGGACGCTGCTCGTCGGCTACTGGGGGGTCGAGTGGGAGGGCCCCGAGGCGTTCGATCGGCAGGAATCGGCCTACGAGTCGGTTTCGTCGTGCCACAGCGCCGCTTGCGTCGAACGCGTCACGGCCGAGGTCGGCGACGAACGGCCGACGCACGTGTACGTCCCGAAGGGGCAGTACACGATCCGCGGCGACCCAGCCGTGCAGTTCGGGACGATCGAACGCTCCTTCGAGCGATCCGAGCGCTGGGAGCGGGCCTACGAGAACGACGGCGTCGTGATCTACCGATCCACCGTCGGTCCGGGCGCTCCTTAGACGAGCCCGAAGAGCGTCGCCACGAGAACCGCCACCCACAGGACCATCCCGGCCCCGGCGAGCGTGCGGTTCTCGTCGGCGACGCCGAGCGTGAACAGCCCGAAGATCCCGACGAGCGCGAACCGGTGCAACACGAGCCGGATCGGGACTACTCGCACGCCCACGCTGCCCCAGTCGAGGACGAACGCGGCCCCTAACCCGGCGGCCGCGAGGAGCGCGATCCGCGTTTCCGGCCTGCCCCGAGCCAGGATCCAACTGGCGACGAACGGGCCCGAGATCAGTATCGGGTAGAGCACCCCGGCGAATATCTTGGGGTTCGTCCCCGGGAAGACGCCCTCGGCGGCGATCCCGGCCGCACGAACACCGAGGACGATCGCGACGGCCGCGACCGGGAGCGTGAGGTCCCGCAGATCGCGCCGCCGGACCGGTGTCGCGGCGACCGCGAAGACGGCCGCGGCGGGGACGAGGCCGGCGACGCCGAGCGTCGTCAGTCGCGCCGAGGCGTCGCCGGCGCGTCGGCGGACGCCGACGGAACCAGTGTCCAGTTCGCCGACGTGATCCGGATCACCGACATCCAGCCGTCGCTCCCGCCGCCGGTGTAGCCGTGGTACACGCGGCTGACGTCCGTGACGAAGGGCTCGTCCCGGAGGTCACGCTCGACGGTCCGTCCGCCGCTCTCGACGCCCGTGACGGTGTGCCGGAGGCGGAACCAGTCCCAGTACTCGGTGTGCGCCTGCAGCGCGGTCCAGTTGTCCGACGGTCCCGGATACGCCCGAATGTGAGTCCGGCTGCCGAGATACGTCCCGGTCGCGAGCTGGTACTCGGACTCGACCCACTCCCCGGAACTGAGGTTGTCCGCGACGTACGTATAGCGCGAGGAGCCGCGCGCCGACTGCCACGGCGAGAGGTCGATCGACTCGTTGAGCTGCGCGAGCGAGTCCGACCCGTTCCGCTGTTCGGTGGTCTGCGCTTCCGTGGTCTGCGTGGCAGTTTCCGTTTGCGCCGTCTGTGGGCTGGACGTCGCTTCGGGGCTCTGGGTCTGATTCGCCCCGCCGAGCGATCCATTGAGCGCCTCGGCCGCCACCGAGCTGTTGACGCCGTGATCCTCGTCGGCCTCCGTCCACTCCAGTTCCGACCGGTCCGTGAGAATCGCGCGGACGTCTTCGGGCGTCCCGACGATCACGACGTTCAACGCGAGAGTCCGACCGTCCACTGAACGGCTTCGGCTCGTGTAGGGCCAGACGTAGCTCTCGGCCTCAGACGGTCGCAACAGCTGTTCCGGTGGGGGATCCGCGCCGCTGACGACGCCGTCCGAACCGACGAATCCGCTCCCCACCGCCCCGGCGGCGACGATCACGACGAACAGGAGCGCCCAGCGGTACCGCACGCTCTCTCTTCAATCGTCTCGCTAATGAGCGTGTCGCCGCGTCACACACCGTCGGTGGCGGTCCGTTTTCTGTCGGTCCGTCCTCGCCCTCGAAGTGAGGATTTTTGCTGCCGGCCGTCACACGTGGTCATATGACCGAACGCCGACCGCTGTCTGTCGACCTCGTGCTCGCTCCCGTCGACGCGAGCGACGAGTCGGCCGACGCGGTAGCGCACGCCGCCGCGATCGCAGCCCAGTACGACGCGACGGTCCACGTCGTCCACGTGCTCGGAGAGAAGGTCGTCCAGGCGATCGAGGACGGCGACGTCGACGACGCGCGCGTCGCCGCCGACGGCGAGGCGATCACCGAGACCGCAGAGCGCATCGCCGGCGAGTACGACGTCCCGCTGTCGACGTCGGTGGCGTACGGCTTCTCGACGACGATGAAGCTCAGACACCCGGGCAGCGTCGTGCTCGACACCGCCGAGGAACTCGACGCGGACTTCCTCGTCGTCCCGCGGGAACCGGTCTCCGGCGATCCCGGCGAGGTGCTCGCGAAGGCCGCCGAGTACGTCCTGCTGTACGCGAGCCAGCCCGTGCTGTCCGTTTGAGATCGGGTTCGCGGCTGCGACAGTCGCTCAGCCGGATTCGCCGTCGCCGAGCCGGATCGCCATCTCCATCTCGAAGCTCTCGGAGTCGCTGATCTCGAAGCCGATCTTCTTGTACAGCCCGACCGCGGGTTGGTTCCACCGCTCGACGGTGAGCCACACCTTCTCGACGCCGGACTCCGCGCCGTAGCCGAGCAGCGCCTTCATCAGCCGCGTGCCGATCCCGGCCTCCTGATACGCTTGGAGGACGAAGATAGCCAACTCGGACGCGTCGCCGTCGGGGACGAGCGTGGCGTGGCCCGCGGCCGTCTCGCCGTCCCACGCGATGACGTTCAGGCAGTCGCCGCCGAGGATGTTGTCGAGCCACTCGCGGATGCGCCGCTCGTCGCTCGGCGGGATCCCCTGCGCGCGGTCGGCCGGGTCGAACTCGTCGTACATCGACGCGAGGGCCTCGTACTCGCGGTCGCTCCCGTCGTATGCGCGGATCTCGATCTCGCGCCCCGCGCCGTCGGTGAACCGAACCGGCGGGCTCTCAAAGGGGCCGGCGACCGTGTCGGGAAAGCGGCGATTGGCACTCATCTGATGAGGGTGACGCTGACGTGGGAGTTCAGGAGGACGAACTCCGCGGTGCTACTGAGCTGGATCTTTCCCATCGGGCTGGTGGTCCCGCCGCTGAGCGTGATCCCGTCGAAGCCCTCCGACTCGGCGATCGAGACGAGTTCGCTCCCGGCGTTTCCTTCGATGTGTCGGATTTCAGCCTCCAGATCGTGCGCGTCGAGCTCGGCTTCGACGTCGGCCTCGATGTCGTCGGCGGAGCGCTCTCCGGTCACCTCCTCGAGGATCGCGACGGTCAGGTCGTCTCCCGCGGCGACCGCGCGCTCGACCGTTTGCTGCAGCGCCTGGAGCGACTCCTCAGATCCGCCGACGCCCAAGAGAATTCTCATATGCTCCGGTGTCGTGGCCGGAGTAGAAAAATCGTCGGGTGCCCGCCACTCGTCGGTCTGCGGGTTTCACGCCCGTCGAAGACCCGAGCGGCGTCGACTGCGCCCGACAGAACCCTTTTTTGCGTCGGCGCGACACGCGGCAGTATGAACGACGACGACGTGGACGGGTCTTCGCCCGGACCCTCGGACGCTGACCCGGACGGTTCCACCCCCGACGCCACAGAACCGGACGCAGACGCGTCGCGGTCAGAAACCGAGGTGTCGGACGCGGACCGATCGGATGCGGACCGATCGGACTCTGAGCAGTCGGACGACAAGAACCCCGGAAACGCCGGGTCCACCCGGGCCCCGAGCGACGACGCAGACGGCGATGGCGTTGGCCCCGACGATGCTGCCGGAGACGACCCGCCGTCGGACGTTCAGAAGTACGCGCGCTTCAAGAAGGTCGACGGCGCGCAGTACGACCGCGTCAACGACTTCCTCCGGGACCGGACGTACATCACGGCCCGCGAGTGGGCCATCGCCCGACTGTGCGCGGACTTCCGCACGGAGACGGGCGTCGAGATGACGAAGATCGGCGAGAACCTCCCGGAACTGGTTCCGTTTATGACCGACACCTACACGCCGCAGGCGGTCAATCAGGCCCGCTCGTCGTTCGAGGGAAAGATCCGGAAGTCGGGCGCGACATTCCTCTACGGGGCGATGTCGGGCTTCTTCACCGCCGAGGAACTCGACGAACTGATGTACGAGGTGAGCGAGATCGCGAAGTTCCTCCTGGAGGTCGAGGGCGTCGACCTCTCCGTCGAAGAGGAACTCGAAGCCGAAGAGCGGATCTCGAGCGTGATGCGGGAGGTCAGAGAGGCGAGCGCGGACCTCCGCACCGAGGAGCTGACCGGGCAGGACGAGGCGGACGCCGGGGCGGACGGGGCCGACGACGAGTGAGCGCCGCCGCCGCGCTCACCAATCCCCTGTTTTCCGCCGCGCTTGGTTGCGTTTACTCCGAATAGCAGAACGACTATTTCCGGACAGCCCGGTCAGTACGTATGCGGATCTCGGAGTTATCGGACTACCTCGAAGCCGAATTCGAGTACCCGATCGACCAGCGGTCGGTGATCGAGCGGATCGGATCCGTCGAGCTCGACTCGCCGGACGTCGACCACCCGGAGACGGTCGAAGGGGTCGTCGGCCCCGTCGGGGAGGAGACGTACGACTCGGCCGAAGAGCTGTTCGCCACGATCGTCGGCAACGTCAGCGACGAGTACATCGGGCGGAAGTTCTACGACGACCGCGGTGGCAACCCGCCGGAGACCGCCTCGGCACCGCGAGACGAGGAAAACGTCTCGTTTTGAGCGCCGGGTGGCCGACGCCGCCCACGGAGAAGCACACAACTGGCTGCGGCCCCGAGAGGGGGTATGGACGTCACGGTGTACGGTCCGCTCCGGAGTGCGACGGGCGGGAAGCACGTCAGCGTCGACTTCGACGGCGGAACGGTGAGAGCGGCCGTTGAGGCGTTCGTCGACGCCTACCCTCGGGCGAGGAACCACCTCTACGACGCCGAAGGACGGCTCGCGTCCAGCGTCCGGCTCGCTGTCGACGGCGAGTCCGCGGGCCTCGACGATCCGTGTCCGGGGGACGCGTCGCTCAGTGTCCACCCGGCGATGCGGGGCGGCTGACGGGGGCGGGTTGTTCGCGGTGACCCGTGCGGCCGCCCTGTTCGCGGCGCTCCTCAGAGCCCGTACTGCTCGCGAACGAGGTGTTCGAGCCCGCGGTCGGCGAGCACGTCCATCGGCGCGAGCATCGTGAGCTGGACGACGCCGGGGAGCCGCCCGATCTCGACGCCGCCGGTGAACGTACACCGGGTCCGGACTTCGCCCTCGCTCATCCCGAGGAGGTCGCCGGCGCGGTCGAAGGCGTTCTCGGTGGCGTCGTTGACGGTCGCGCCCGAGCCGATCACCTGTATCGGGCCCATGTCTGTCTCGACGTCGACGCCGTACTGCTCGCCGAGTTCCCGACCGCGCGCTTTGTCGTCGTCGGTGTAGGGCTTGCTGATGTGCGGCAGGTCCTCCTCGTTGGGGAGCAAGATCGGGCCGTCGATGTCGAGGCCCTCGACCACCTCGACGTCGAACTCGGTGTAGCCGCTGACGTCGGTCGTGTGTAGCGCGAGTTCGCCGTCGCCTTGGTTGGCGTGCAGATCGCCGACGTAGATGCCGCCGCCGTCGACCTTCACCGGACAGACGAGGATCGCGCCCTCCCGGACCGCGTTGACGTCCATGTGGCCGTCGGTGCGGGCGGCGAGTTCCTCCTCGCTGTCGAGGCCCCACTCGTGGCTCGCGCCGATGAGGAACTGCCCGAAGTCGCCCGCGTTGTGCGAGTCGGGTAGTTCGATCGGCGGCGTGGTGCCGATGTTGCCGACGAACGGCCGCAGGTGCCCGAGCGTCCCGGGCATCTCCGCGGGCTCGTAGAGGAGGATCGGGTGCTGTCGGGAGTTCTCCGGGAGCGCGCTCGCCTCCTCGGCTCGTTCTGCGAGGTCGTGTGCGGCTTCTTTATCGACCGTGATGCCGACCTCGTAGTCGTCGTCGAAGGCGGTCGTGATCCCGTACTCGAAGCCGAACGAGGAGGCGTTCGCGCCGCACTCCGCGCAGCGGATCGACTCCTCGCCGGTCCCCTCGACCACGCTTTCCGGCCACTCGGCCCCGCACTCGGGGCACTTGTGATCGACGAACGGGTCGTCGCCGAACGCGCCCTCGCGCTCGGCCATCGAGCCGGTGCTCGTCGCGACGCTCGTCACCTCGATGTCGCGAATTTTGATCGCGATGGCGTCGCCGACCGACGCGCCCTCGACGGCGATGGGCTTGGTCACCTCGTGACCGCCGCGGAACTTCGGCGTGATCATCGGCCCCCAGCACGCCGGCGGGGTGTGCGTCCTGACGGTGCCGCCGTCGGCGACGGTTCCCGCCCACTCCTGGTCGGGACCGACCAGCCCGAGCGTGTACTCGTCGACGTCGAGTTCGCGAACGACTTGCTGAGACATAGTGTATAATCTTTCGTGTGAGATCGGTTAAGCGTTGGCGTGGCGACTGGCGGTTGACGCCATCCAGTCGGGACGTTTGGGTGTTTAGGCAGGTGTACCGGCCTTCCAGTGCCGTTCGGAGTGGGTTTCGGATACAGGCTCGATCCCCGATCGACGGCGTCAAACCGCCCGGGCCAGTTTCTTCTCGCAATGGAGCTCCGGTTTCTGGGCGGCGCACGCGAGGTCGGGCGGAGCGCGATCCTCGTCAACGACTCGCTGCTGCTCGACTACGGGATGCTCGCGGGCACGCCGCCGCAATTTCCCGTCGACGCACCGGAACCCGACGCGGTCGTCGTGAGTCACGGCCACCTCGATCACGCCGGGTTGATTCCCTCGCTGCTCTCGGGCACCAACCGACCGACGATCCACTGGACGCCGCCGACGCGCGAACTCGCGCTGACGCTCGCGCGCGACACGCTCAAACTGCACGGCGGGACGTTCCGCTGCCCGTTCACCGAGACCGACGTCCAGCGCGTCACGCAGGTCTCCGAGACCCACGGCTACGGCGAGACGTTCGAGGCGGCGGGCCACGAGGTCACGTTCTACAACGCGGGGCACATCCCCGGGAGCGCGCACGTGCTCGTCGACGAGGCGGGACGGAGTCCCGCCGGCAGCCGGACGCGGTCCGGCGACGACGGCGACGCGCGACTCCTCTACACCGGCGACTTCCACACCGACGACCAGCGGCTGGTCGCCGGCACGACCGCGCGCCCCGACGCCGACGTCGTCGTCTGCGAGAGCACGTACGCAGACGTCGAACACGACCCGCGCGCGGACGTCGAGTCGCGATTCGTCGAGAGCGTCGAGACGACGCTGTGGGAGGGCGGATCCGTGATCGTCCCGGCGTTCGCCATCGGCCGCACGCAGGAGTTACTGCTGGTCTGCGAGGCCAACGACATCCCGTGTTACGTCGACGGGATGGGCAAGTCGGTCACGAAGATGCTCGGCCGACACCCGGAGTTCGTCCGCGACGCCGACGCGCTCCGCCGGGCGAAGTCGCACGCGCGGTTCGTCACCGGTCGCAACGGCCAGCGCGAGCGCATCGTCGACCAGCAGGCGGCCATCGTCACCACCAGCGGGATGCTCTCGGGCGGGCCGGCGATGACGTACGTCCCGAAGGTCCGTGCGAACCCGACGAACAAGATCACGCTGACCGGGTACCAGGTCGAGGGGACGCCCGGTCGGGACCTCGTCGAGACAGGCAGCGCCGAGATCGACGGGCGGACGATGACCGTGAGCGCGCGCGTCGAACAGTACGACTTCTCGGCACACGCCGACCGCTCCGGCCTCCGCGCGTTCCTCGACGACTACCGGGACGCGGAGATACTGATCAACCACGGCGACCGCTGTGCGGACTTCGCGGCGGAGTTAGAAGCGGCGGGGTTCAGCGCGGACGCGCCGGCGGTCGGTGAGACGCGCTCTTTGTGAGTCGGTTCCGTCGACCGGGCCCCAGCGACCGCCGGGTCACTCCTCGGTCGGAACCGCGCGGACCTCGAACTCGCGGTAGCCGCCGTAGGCGGTCTCCAGCGCGCCGAGCCACCAGTTCCAGCGGTCGGCGACGCTCGAATCGTCGGGCGCGTCTCCGAGGTTGTCGACGATCTCCGCGACCGTCAGCGGTTCGCCGCGGTCCTCGGCGACGATCCCGGCGTCGGCCAGATCGCGGGCCTGTCTGGCGACGACGCGGAACTCCGCGGTTTCGCCCTCGAACGCGGCTTCGAGCGCCTCGGCCAGTTCCTCGGCGGTGAAGCCCGCCGTCTTCAGCGGGAGGTCGCCGCCGGCGTTGCTGTGCTCCGTCATACCTGCAACTACGTTCTCCACCGAAAAGAATCCGCCGCTCGCCCCGGTCGGTTGAGCCGCCGTCGAGACTACTCCCACCACTCGCTGCGGCGCTCCTCGTAGGAAGCGTCGCGGAACGGTGACGGCTTGTCGGCGTCGTCCTCGGCTCCGAGCCCGTACGCGAGCCAGTAGCCGACGTGCCAGCCGACGGCGTCGGTGTCGAGGTCGACGAGCGAGATCCGCATCGACGTGTACGTCTCGATCGCGCCGTCGCCGTCGGGGTCTTCGCCGGCCGTCGCCCCGCAGGACGCCGCCCGGTCGCCGCACGGCGACGACTCGACGGGGCGAATCACGATGTCGGCATCGTCGGGGTCCTCGACCGTCGTGAACGAGAGGTTCGAGGGCATCCCCTCCGGGGCGTCTTCGCCGTCGGGCCCGTCCTCGTAGTACTCCAGGGCGTGCCGGACCTGCGTTCGCATCCCGTCGGGGTCGCTCGCGTTCTCGTCGTCGACGTAGACGGTGAAGTCGGCGTCTCTCCACGGGAAATCGCGTTCTGTCGCGTCCGTCTGTGGCTCGGTGTACAGCACGGTCTGGCTGGTCATTATCTCCGCTGGCTCGTCGTCGTGCGTGAGTCCGAGCGTGTGGCCGAACTCGTGTTCGAGCACGCGGACGGTCGAGTTGTCCGAGAACCCCGTTCGAACGTAGACGGTCTCCGGGCGGTCGATCTGTCGGGAGTCCTCGATCAGCGGCGCACAGCCCGCCGCGTCGGTCGAGTCGTCGCACTCGGGGACCTCGTCGACGAATTCGACGACGACGTCCGGGTCCGACGCGTCCGGTCGGACCTCGTAGTCGACGGGGAAGCCGGCGAAGCGATCGGCGTTGGTTTCCCAGTAGGCGGTCGCCTCCGCGACGAGCGGCGTCCACTCCCGGTCGGTCCCCGCCGTGTCGCAGACGGCGACGACCACCGGCTCAGTGCCCCACGGGTTCGATCCGTCGGGAATCGCCGTCGGCGTCGCGCTGGGCCGATCGGACGTCGAGTCCGCCGTTTCTGTAGCCTGTCCGACAGGTAACGTCGACGTCCCCTCGTCGCCGCCGATTCCTGTCGACGGGAGATCCACCGCCGAACCCGCACAACCGGCGATCGCGATCAGAAGCGCCAGCGAGACGACGACGAGTCCGCGCGACCGCTTCGGCATATACTGTCGGAAGGGAGCTCTCCGACAAGAATGTTCGCTACTGACCGGTTCGTGTCTTCTGATTGTCACTAACTCTCCTGACGAAGCCGTCGCTGGCGAACGTGAGCGGCTGAGAGGAGTAAGCCCCCTTCTGTTCGGCTCGGCATTCGGCTGAGCGGCCGCGCCCTGTCCGGACTACCTTTGCGGCGCGGACTTGCACCGGTGAGGATTCGCCGTTCCATCCGTTCTCGGCCGTTCGCGGCCGCGCTGCGACCGCGCTGTTCGCGGCTGACGCCGCTCACTTTCGGCGATCACGTCGTGATCGCGCTTCCCTCGACGGGTCAACTCCCTCCCCTTACGGGTCGGTTCGCGCGCCCGCGGGTCGCCCCGCGGACGCCGGCGGCGGGAATCCGCCGCTCGCGTCTCATCGGTCGGGCCGAGGGGTCTCGTTTCTGTTCCAGAGCCAGTCGTCTCCGACTCCGGGCTTGCGCCCGGTCACCTGTCCGGACGGTGGGGGGACTTTCCTCATCAGCCTGACGGACCGACGGGAGCCGAGCTCTCTCTGCCACTTACCCGGAGGGGAGAGCGTCCAATAAGCCGTTCGGTCGAACCGCTATCGGATCGCTTGCCGAGCGACGGGATCGCGCAGCGATCGTACATCTATCCTGAATATTTTGGTACATTCCGGCGGCGAACGCGCGTCCGACCGCCGATCCGCTCCAAATGCGGGCCTCGGGGCGTTTAGCCGCCGGAAAGAAGGGAAGCGTTCAAGTCGGACGGGTTCCTGTACGGACATATGTCCGAGGCGCAGACCGTTCGTCTCACCTACGAGGATGGGGCGAGGGCGGTCGAGCTAGCGCGTGAATCGGTCGAATCGTACGTTTTACACGGACAACGCGAGCAGCCGGGGAGCATGCGTGATGCCTTCTACGCACGGACCGGCGCGTTCGTCCGGATCCGATCGACGCGCGGACGCGGTCGACTGCGCGGGTGCGCCGGCGCGTATCGCGGGAACGATCAACTCGGCCACGCCATCGTCGACGCGGCGATCCAGGCCGCATCGGAGAACTCCTGTGGCTCCGAAATCGAGCAACCCGAACTGTCCAACCTCACGATTTCCGTCTGTGTCGTCTGCGATTACACCCAGACGGACCGCCCGCTCGACGACATCGAACTGGGCACGCACGGCGTCGTCGTCGACAAGGACGACAGCCACGGGTGGCTCTATCCGACGATCCCGGTCGAGAACGGCTGGAACGAGGAGCAGTTCCTCACGCACGCCTGCCGGAAGGCGGGGCTCTCGCCGCTGGCGTGGCAGGACGAGGACACGACGGTCACGCTGTTCGACGGGCAGGTATTCCGCGAGCGCGCCGACGGCGGCAGCGTCGAAGAGTTGAACTGACCGACCGCGCTGCGTCCGACTACTCGCTTCTCGCGTCGTCGGCCCCGTACGCACACAGCTCCGCGTCCCGAGCGGCCCGTTCGGCGGCCGCGTCGATTCCGAGATCGACGTCGCCGACGACCTCCCCGTCGCGGATGAGCGGTTCGAGCAGCGCCTCGCCGTCGTCCGGGGCCGACTCTGCGCGCCGCTTCACGTGATGGCCGCCGTCGGGGGTCCGATAGACGGCCTTCGCACCGGTGAGCTTTCCGCGCTTCGCGGCCGGTTCTCCGTCGAGTTCGACGATGTCGAGGGCGAAGTCGACGGGGTCGGCGTTGGAGACGTAGCCCCCGACGCCGAAGCCGTCGGCGACGTCTTCGAGCTTGCGGAGGTCAGACGGCCCGAGCCCGCCGGAGACGAAGATGTCGACGTCCTCGTGGCCGTAGGCGTCGAGCGTCCAGCGCACTTCCTCGATGATGTGCCGGAAGTCGCCGCGCCGTGATCCGGTCGTGTCGAGCCGCACGCTGTCGAGGCGGTCGCCGAGCGCCTCGGCGGCCCGCAGCGCCTCGTCGGTCTCGTCGGAGTAGGTGTCACACAGCGCCACGCGCGGGACGTCCTCGTCGACGGCGTCGTCGAAGGCCTGCCACGCCCGCTCCTGGTTGCCGCGACCGAAGCAGATGAGCAGCGCGTGCGGCATCGTCCCGCCCGCCTCCCGGCCGATCACCTCGCCGGCGGCGACGTGCGAGAAGCCGTCGAGTCCCGCGACGAGCGCGCTCCGCTCGACCATCGCCGCGATCGAGGGGTGGACGTGTCTCGCGCCGAACGAGAGGACCGTCGAGTCGGGGGCCGCCCGGCGCACGTCGAGCGCCGCGGTCGCGACGCCCGAGGCGTGCGAGAGAAATCCGAGCAGCGACGTCTCGAAACGCGCGAACTCGAGGTACTCGCCCTCGATCCGCATCACTGGACCGCCGTCGAACAGCCGCCCCGGGGGGACGACGTCGACGTCGACGTCTCTGCCTTCCAAGAGCGCGGCGGCGTCTTTGACGCCCGCCAGCAGTTCGTAGTCGCCGTCGGGGAACTGATCGGCGGTCACCTCCGCGACGACGCGGGGGTTCCGCCCCGCGTGACGGAGCGTCGTCTCCGTCCGATCGAAGTACGCGTCGGTCGCCGACCCCGCTTTGATGGCGTCGGGACCGACGATGTCGAACTCCATACGCGGCGTTCGCGCGGCGCGTTGAAAAACGCACTCGTTCGCTCCGGGGTTCCGAAGGGGATTCCTCTTCAGTCTCCGGCGGACCCGGTCGTGTCGCTGCCGACTCCCGTCCGCAGTTCAGGACCGTCGCGGCCGGATGTCGTCGAGGTCCTCGACGGTCGGCCCGTTCACGATCGTCACGCGCGTTCCCGAGCGAGTGACGCGGAACGCGTCGGCGAACTGCCCGTCGGGCACGACGTAGGTGTTCGTCGCGCGCTCCTCGGCGTCGTGGGCGTCGAGGATCGCCCGGTAGGCGCGCTGGAACTCGCGGGCGTCGCGCTCGGTGTCCCACTCGGTCGCCCAGACGTAGCCGTACTCGGTCCCCGAGTCGGTCGCCTGCTTGTACGGGAACAAACGGTCGTTCGCCCACCCGGCGGACGGCTCGGCGTCGTAGTTGTAGGTGTCGTAGCGGTTCTCGACGTCGCCGATGGTGCGCGGGTCGATCGTCTCCGCGCCGCTCTGGCGGGCCTGGTACCAGAACATCACGTACATCGACGCCTCGCCCACGGTGTCGGAGCCGTCCTCGCCCTGGTCGGGGAACGTCTCCCAGCCGTTCCGCGCTCGGTCGCGGTACTCGATGGGGACGGGTTCCTCGTCCGTGCGGTGGATGATCTGCTCGGAGGAGGTCGGCGGCGTCTCGAAGCGCTCGTCGATCGCGCTCCACCCCTCGCGCTCGACGAGGTCGTGGACGTACACCGGGCCGTCGGAGTACGGCTGGAAGATCGTCAGGAAGATGCCGAGGTTCGGCTGCCCCCCGCCACCGCCGCCGCTCCCGCCGCTCGACGGCGTTCCGACGCACTCCCACGACTCGCCGCAGCGCTGGCTGTAGCGCTGTTCGACGTACTTCGCGTCGCCCTCGACGAGCCCGTCCGCCGCGAGCTGTTCGTCCTGCGTCTGCCCGCCGTACTTCGCCTTCGTCAGGTCGTACTCCTGGTCCTGTAGCGCGTGGACGAGTTCGTGGACGAGCGTCGCGTTGTTGATCGTCGGCGACTCGGGGGAGTCGGTGATGATCTTGATCTCGTCGTCCGACGGCGAGTAGAACCCGGCGACGGCGGCGCTTCGGGTCTCGCCGATCGCCTCGCCGCTGCTCTCGGACTCGCCGGTCACGAACAGCGCCTCCCACACCTGATCGTTCCAGCGCTCGTATTCGTTGGCCTCACCGTCGCTCGACCCGCCGGACGAGCGGTTTCGGTACTCCTCCCGGGAGATCACGTTCACGGGGACCTGCGAGTCGAACTCCTCGCCGCGGATGTACTCGACTCTGGCCATCGACCGCGCGACGTAGGCCTCCAGTTCCGCGTCGGAGAGTCCGTCGGACTGGTCGACGTCGATCGACTCGTTGTGCCAGTAGCCGTTCTCCCAGCCGAGGACGTCGCGGTCGGGATCGTCGAAGTCGGCGTTCGGCGACGCCGCGGCGTCGCCGCCGGCGGGTGCGACGGGGTCCGATTCCATCACCGGGGCGCTGCACCCCGCGAGGACGAGCAACAGGGCGAGGGCTGCGGCCAGAACGCCGCGGTTCTTCGTCATTGCCGGCGAAAAGGACCACGCAGGGAAGTACCTTTCCGCAGCGATTCGGTCACCGTTCGCGTCGCTCCCGGCTCGCACCTCGTCGCCCGCCGCTCGTCTCCTGACTTCACCTCGCCGCACGCCGTCGACCGAACGCCTTTCTCTCCCGCAGCGCTACGGTACCGTATGCCGATCGAACCGTTCGATCCCGACCGCACAGCCGTCATCGTCGTCGATATGCAGAACGGCTTCTGTCACCCCGACGGGAGCCTCCACGCTCCCGCGAGCGAGGCTGTCGTCGACGACGTGGTCGACCTCGTCGCCGACGCCCGCGACGCCGGCGCGCGGATCGTGTACACCCGCGACGTCCACCCGCCCGAGCAGTTCGAGGACGCGCACTACTACGACGAGTTCGACCGCTGGGGCGAACACGTCGCCGAGAACTCCTGGGAGGCCGAACTGGTCGAGGAACTCGACGTCCACGAGGAGGATCACGTCGTCGAAAAGCACACCTACGACGCCTTCTACCAGACGGAACTCGACGGGTGGCTGTCGGCGCGCGGCGTCGACGACCTCCTCGTCTGCGGCACGCTCGCGAACGTCTGCGTCCTCCACACCGCGGGCAGCGCCGGACTGCGCGACTACCGCCCGGTACTCGTCGAGGACGCCATCGGAGCCATCGAGGACGACCACAAGGAGTACGCCCTCGATCACGCCGACTGGCTCTTCGGCGAAGTCGGGACTCGGGACGAGGTCGTCTTCGAGTAGCCCGGCGTTTCGAGGGACCGCCGGTCACCCACGAAACAGCCGGTAGGACGCCTGTCCCGTGGCGACGGCCTCGCCCGAGGTCGTCCCCTCCCAGCGGCGCGAGGCGTCGTCGTCGACGTCCTCGGGGATCCGGCTGACGACCGTCACCGTGCTGACGCCGATGGTCCCGCCCGCCCGGACGACCTCCGCGGTCGCGGTCAGGTCCCCCGAGGCGCGCCGGAGGTAGTTGACGTTGAGGTTCACGGTGGCGACGTTGCCGTCGATGGGATCGTCCAGCAACGTCCGCTGGGCGATGCCCCCCGCCGTGTCGATGAGCGTCGCCGCGATGCCGCCGTGGACGGTCGGCGGATTCGTCGTGTTCGTCAGTTTCTCGTCGTACGGAATAGCCATCACCACGCGCCCCGGTTCGAGCGTCTCGACCGTCGTTCCGAGCCACGAGAGGTAGCCGTGCTCGCGTTCGATGTGCGCCTGGACGAACGCCGCCGCGTCGTCGGGAAGTTCCGACAGCCCATCGCCCTCGCCGGTCGCCTCGCCCTCGTCGGTCATACCCACTCAGGGCGGGGCGTGCGTATAGTACCCGACGGTCTCGCCGCGGTGCCGGCGACGCCCGTCTCTTTCCCCGGCCTAGCCGAGCCTGATCGGGTCGTCGCTCTCGCGGACGGACACCTCGACGCGCTCGCCGACCCGGAACGAGCGTTCCGGACAGACGAGTTTGGCCCCGAACTCGGGGTCCAGCGCGGCGAAGAGCGAGAGACCGGTGATTCGGTCGCCGTTCGCGAGCACGTCGATAGCGCGCCACGCGACGTTCCGCCCCGACGCGTCGCCGACGTGGTGGCCGAGGAACGACACCGGTGCGGCCGCGTTCCGCCCCGCGCCGCGCTCGCTCCGCAGCGCACCCCCTCCGGCGTAATGCGCTAGTCCGCCGTCGAGGACGACCCGTTCGCCGTCGCCGAGGACCCCCGAGATCCCGGCGAACCGCTCTCCCGGTGCCGGGTGCGTCGGCGCGTCGAGGAGCGCGTAGGTGTCGCCGGTCTCGACGACCGTGCCGACGCCGTCCCACGCGAGCGGTTCGACGTCGACGTCGGCGACGACTGGGAGCGACCCGCCGGCGCGGTGGAGGTTCTGTCCGGCGCGTCGGAACCCGACGTGGACGTGGTTCGCGACCCACGGCGCGAAGAAGCCCGAGCGGACCATCGGTCCGAGCGAGTCGCCGACGTCGACGGTCTCGCCGGCCTCGACCGTCGGTCGGACGTGGAGGACGCGCGCGACGAGGCCATCAGCGGCGTCGATTTCCTCGCTAACGATCCCGCTCCGCTCGCAGTCGACGTCGACGAGAATCAGGTGCTCCTCGTCGTGCGCGTAGGACTTCGGCGGCGCGCGCACCGTCTGCGTCTCCAACACCTCGCCGCGACGGGGGAGAGTCCCTCGTTCGTCGCCGGATAGAGGTCGATCGCACAGCCCGCGCCGTGTGCGGGATACGGCGAGTTGTAGAGCGAGAACTGCCGGTATCGGCGGAGCGTCGACAGGGGGACGCGGACGCCGCTGTCGGCGGATCGTGGGTCGCCGGTCGTCTCCCGACGCCCCCGATCCGCATCCGGCGTCACGTCGAATCACCGGCCATACCGCCCGGCGGGACCGAGAGCGCTTAGGTGCGTCGGCACCGACTCCCGAGCGTGATCGACCGCCTCGCCTCCGACTGTGAGACCGTCCGAACCGTCCGCGGGCGCGCGCCGTCGCTGGACGCCGATCGGGCGGTCGTCGAGGAGCTCAGCGACGCAGTCGCGACGACTGGGGTGCCCGCGGTCCGCGTCTGGACGCCGCACCGCCAGGTGGCGTTCGGCCGGCGCGACGCGCGTGCCGAGGGGTACGAGCGGGCCCGCCAGCGGGCGGACGCGAACGGCTACCCCGCGATCGAACGCAGCGTCGGGGGCCGTGCGGTCGCGTACACCGGGACGACGGTCGCGTTCGCGGCGGTCGTCCCGACGGCGACGCCGCGGCAGGAGACGACGGCGCGCTACGAGGCAGCGACCACGGGCGTCGTCCGCGCGTTGCGGTCGTTGGGCGTCCCCGCCCGCCGCGGTGAGCCGGACGCGTCGTTCTGTCCCGGCGAGCACTCGGTGCAGGCGCGCGGGAAGATCGCCGGACTCGCCCAACGCATCCAGCGGGAGACGGCGCGCGTCTCGGGCATCGTCGTCGTCGACGGCCACGAGGAACTCGCGACGGTCCTCGACGAGGTCTACGACGCGCTCGGCGTTCCGTTCGCGCCGGAGTCGGTCGGCAGCGTCGCCCGCGGCGGCGGACCCGCTGACTCGGAAGCGGTCGTCGACGCGCTGTTCGACGCATTTTGCGGTGATCTCTCGACAGAGTCGGTCTCGGTGGAGGACGTTCTCGCGGACGATCCCACGCGCTGAACCGTCGGGCTTAGGTCGCCTCCGGGTGAGACGGAGGTATGTCGATGCTCTTTCGCGACGCGCGTCTCGCCGACGGTCGAGTTCGCGACGTCCGAGTCGAATCGGGTCGGATCGCCGCCGTCGATCGCTCACTCGCAGCTGCGGACGACGATCAGATCGTCGAGGCGGACGAACGGCTGCTGCTCCCGGGCGCGATCGACGCCCACGTCCACTTCCGCGAACCCGGCCACGCACACAAGGAGACGTGGGCGACAGGGTCGCGGAGCGCTGCCGCTGGCGGCGTGACGACCGCCGTCGATCAGCCGAACACCACGCCGCCGACGATCTCCGGGGAGGCGTTCGACGAGAAGGCGTCGCTCGCGGCGGGTTCGTGCATCGACTACGGTCTCAACGGCGGCGTCACGCCCGAGTGGGACCCCGACTCGCTGTTCGACCGTCCGCTGTTCGCGCTCGGCGAGGTCTTCCTCGCGGACTCGACCGGCGATATGGGCATCGACGCGGACCTGTTCGCGGACGCGGTCGAGCGGGCGGCCGACGCGGACGTCGTCGTCACTGTCCACGCCGAGGACGCCGACCTGTTCGACGAGTCGGCCCGCGAGCGCGACGCCGGCGGGGTCGGTCGCGACGCCGACGCGACGTCTGGAGTCGGTACCGCCGCGCCGAGGCGGAGGCCGCGGCCGTCGAGCGCGCAGTCGACGTCGGCGCGGCGTCCGGTGCCGACGTCCACATCGCACACACGAGTACGCCCGAGGGCGTCGACGCGGCCGTCGCTGGCGGCGCGACCTGCGAAGCGACCCCGCATCACCTCTTTCTCTCCCGCGAGGACGCGACCGAACTGGGAACGTACGGGCGGATGAACCCGCCGCTCCGGAGCGAGGAGCGACGCGAGAAGCTGTGGCAGCGGCTCGTCGACGGCGGCGTCGACATCGTCGCGACAGACCACGCGCCGCACACCGTCGAGGAGAAGGAGGTCGGTCTGTGGGACGCCCCGAGCGGCGTCCCCGGCGTCGAGACGATGCTGCCGCTGCTGCTGGAGCGGGCGCGGCGGGGAGAGATCTCCTACGAGCGCGTCCGCGACGTCACGTCGACGAACGTCGCGGAGATCTTCGACCTCCCGCAGAAGGGCCGCGTCGCCGAGGGCTACGACGCGGACCTCGTGCTCGTCGATCCGGGGGTCTCACGGGAGATCCGCGGGGAGGATCTCCACTCGAAGTGCGGGTGGACGCCGTTCGAGGGATTCGACGGCGTCTTCCCGGACCTGACGCTGGTCCGGGGAGAGGTCGTCTACGACGGCGACGACGTCGTGGGTGACTCGGACGGACAGAACGTCCGGCGATAGCCGTCGCTGCACGGGTTTGGCGAACAGCCGGCACCCGCGCGGACGACGTGTGAAGAGACGCGTCGCTGCCGCCTCGGTGTCGCCGATTCCCCCGCGTCGGCGTGCCGGACAACCGCTGCCCGACGCGGGACTACACTCAGATCACGGCGACGTTGGTCCCGCGATCTTATATAAACGCTCGCGAGGGTAGCGCCGGCTCCGCCCGGCAGTCCGACACCTCCGGTTCAGAGTCGCCGGTCCGCGAGCGCCGGGAACGACTCGCGCGTGTCTCGAACCTCGTCGAGGCCGACGTCCGCGTGAGCGACGCCCGGACCCCGTCCCGCGTTCGCGCGCTCGACGCCCCACGGGTCGACGACCAGGCTCTCGCCGCCGAGTTCGACGCCCTCGACCGCTCCGGTGAGGTTCGCCGCGACGAGGATCGACTGGTTCTCGACGGCCCGCGTCCGGGCGAACAGGTGCCAGTGGTCGAGTCGCTCGCGGGGCCACGCGGAGGTGACGAGCAGCGTCTCGACCCCCGAATCGACGAGCGAGCGGTAGAGCGTCGGAAACCGGAGGTCGTAGCAGGTCGTCAGTCCGACCGTTCCGAGGTCGGTTTCGACGGCGCAGGGCTCGGTGCCCGGCGAGAGCAGGTTCGACTCCTCGGAGTCGTACCCGAACAGGTGGACCTTCCGGTAGGTCGCGAGCAGGTCGCCGTCCGGGCCGAACAGCAGCGACGTGTTGTACAGGTTCTCGCCGTCGCGTTCGACGAGACTGCCGCCGTGCAGGTGGATCGAGAGGTCGGCCGCGAGCCCCGACAGCCAGTCGGTCGTTGGACCCGGAACCGGTTCCGCGGCGTCCCGGTAGGCGTCGAACGCGAAGTAGCCGACGGGCCACAGTTCGGGGAGGACGAGAAGCTCCGCCCCGTCGGCGGCGGCCGCACGGACTCGCGACTCGACCCGCTCCCTGTTGCCCTCCGGGTCGTTTCGGGCCGGGAGTTGGACGGCGGCGACGCGCATCCTCACTCCTCGTCTCGGGCCCAGTCGAGCGAGCGCTCGACGGCCTCCTGCCAGCGACCGTACCGCGTTTCGACGTCGGCGGCTCGTTCCGGCTCGAACTCGCGGTCGACGCGCCAGTTCTCGCGGAGTTCGTCGAGCGAACCCCAGTAGTCGACGGCGAGCCCGGCGGCGTAGGCCGCGCCGAGCGCGGTCGTCTCGTCGACCTCGGGGCGGACGATGTCGGTGCCGACGACGTCCGCCTGGAGCTGACAGAGGAAGTTGTTCTTCACCGCGCCGCCGTCGACGCGGAGCCCCGACAGTTCGATGCCGCTGTCCTCGGTCATCGCCTCGGCGACGTCGCGCGTCTGGAACGCGATCGACTCCAGCGTCGCGCGGACGATGTGCTCGCGGCGCGTGCCGCGGGTCATCCCGACGATCGTCCCCCGGGCGCGCTGATCCCAGTGCGGCGCGCCGAGGCCCGTAAAGGCGGGCACGAGGTAGACGCCGTCCGTCGAGTCGACCGAGCGGGCGAGCGCCTCGCTCTCGGCGGGGTTGTCGATCAGCGTCAGGTCTTCGAGCCACTCGATGGCCGCGCCGGTGATGAAGATCGACCCCTCCAGCGCGTACTGGGCGGGCTCGCCAGAGCGCTGGAAGCCGACGGTGGTGAGCAGCCCGTTGTCGGAGCTGACGGCGTCCGGTCCGGTGTTCATCAGCATGAACGAGCCCGTCCCGTAGGTGTTCTTCGCGTCCCCGGCGTCGAAACAGGTCTGGCCGAACAGCGCCGCCTGCTGGTCGCCGAGCGCGCCCGCGACGGGGACCGACGCGCCGAGGAACCCCTCGGGGTCGGTCGTGCCGTAGTGGTCGTCGTCCGAGGAGGGGCGGACCTCGGGGAGCATCGCCGCGGGGACGTCGAACTCCGCGAGCAGGTCGTCGTCCCACGCCAGTTCGTGGATGTCGAACAGCATCGTCCGCGAGGCGTTCGTCACGTCGGTGACGTGCTCGCCGGTCAGTTTGTAGATCAGCCACGAGTCGATCGTCCCGAAGCAGAGCTCTCCGGCCTCCGCGCGGTCGCGGACGTCTTCCGGGCGCATCCGCTGGAGCTTGATCGGGTCGGCGTTGTCGAGGAGCCACTCGGCCTTCGTCGCCGAGAAGTACGCGTCGGGTTCGAGGCCGGTTCGCTCGCGCACCCACTCGTCTTTGCCCGCTCGCTCCAGCGCCTCGATCCGGTCCGTCGTCCGGCGGTCCTGCCAGACGATGGCGTTGTACACCGGCGTCCCCGACTCGCGGTCCCAGACGACGGTCGTCTCCCGCTGGTTCGTGATCCCGATCGCGGCCAACTGCGAGGCGTCGATCCCGGCGTCGTCGAGCGCGCGTTCGATGACGGCGGTCGTGTTCTCCCAGATCTCCTCGGGGTCGTGTTCGACCCATCCCGGTTCGGGATAGAGCTGTTCGTGCGTCTCGTAGGCGTTCGCGACGGGTTCGCCGCCGTAGTCGAAGACGATGAACCGCGTTCCGGTCGTTCCCTGGTCGATCGCGCCGATGTACGTGCGTTCTTTCATACTCGTGTGTCTGAAGTGCTCGTGGCCCGTCCGTTCGGTTCGTTTCCGCCGCCCGGAGTCCGTCGGGAAACGACGGCGATCCGGCGGCCTGTTCTGCGAGTTGTCGGTGTAGTTCGGAGGTGGAGGGTGCTAAAACCCCGCGTTCTCAGCGCGGTGGTGCGCGTCTCACGCCGTCCGGCGAAAGCTATCTACCGTCGGCGACTGCAAGGTAGTCGTATGTCCGATCCCTTTGTGGTCGTCGGCGGTGACGCCGCCGGACTCTCGGCGGCGAGCAAGTGCCTGCGAACCGATCCCGACCGCGAGGTCGTCGTCTTCGAGAAGGGCGAGTGGGTCTCGTACGCGCACTGCGGCACGCCGTACTTCGTGAAAGGCGAGGTCGACCGGCTCTCGGACCTGCTGTCGCTGTCGCCGGAGGCGGCGGAAGAGCGCGGCATCGACCTCCGGCGCGGCCACGAGGTCCGCGCGGTCGATACCGACGCGAAGACGGTCACCGTCGCGGCCGACGGCGCGACGTTCGAGCAGCCCTACGGCGACCTGCTCGTCGCGACCGGCGCGCACGCGGTCTCCGAGCCGATCGAGGGCGCGACGCTCGACGGCGTCTTCACCCTCCACGGACTCGACCACGCCGCGGCGATCCGCGCGTACCTCACGCCGCCGGAGGAGTTCGACGTCGACGCCCTCGGCGGCGGCGACGCCCTCGACCCGGCGGTCGTCGAACGCTACGGGGCGATGACCCCGCCCGAGACGGTCGCGGTCGTCGGCGCGGGCTACGTCGGGGTCGAGATGGTCGAGGCGTTCGACGCGTGGGACCTCGACGTCCACCTGTTCCAGCGCTCGGAGCGTCCCGTTCCGGGCTTCGGCGAGGCGGTCGGCGACGCCGTCACCGAGCACCTCCGCGAGTCGGGCGTCACCCTGCATCTCGGCGAGGAAGTGAGCCGCCTCGACGGCGACGGCGGGCACGTCGGTCGGGTCGTCTGCGAGAGCGGCTCCGAACTCGCGGTCGACGCCGCGCTCGTCGGCATCGGCATTGAACCCAACACCGACCTCTTGGACGGAACCCCGGTCGAGATCGGCGACTCGGGGGCCGTCGTCACCGACGCGTACGGCCGGACGTCCGTCGAGAACGTCTACGCCGCGGGCGACGTCGCGGAGATGCCGCATATGGTGACTGAGGACCCCACGTGGGACCCGCTCGGGCTCCCGGCGAACCGCGCCGGCCGGGCCATCGGCGCGACGGTCGGCGGCGACTCCACGCCCGTCGGCTCGGTGGCGGGCACGGCGATGGTGAAGGCGTTCGACCTCGAGTGCGGACGGACCGGCATCCTCGATCACGAGCGCGCCCGCGAGGCCGGCTTCGACCCCGTCTCGGAGACGATCACCGCCGGCTCCCGGTCGGGCTACTACCCCGGCGCGGCCGAGACGACCGTCACGCTCGTCGCCGACCGAGACTCCGGTCTGCTCCTCGGCGGGAGCATCGTCGGCACCGACCGCGCGGCGGTCCGGATCGACACGGTCGCGACGGCGCTCGGCGGCGAGATGACGGTCGCGGAACTCGAACGGCAGGATCTCGGATACGCGCCGCCGTTCAGCCCCGTCTGGGACCCCGTCCTCGTCGCCGCCAAGGTGCTGAACGGGTCGCTCCCGTAACTGGGCGCGTACGACGAGACGGGATTCCTACCGAGGCGAGTGCTGGCGGGCGCTCCGTCGCCCGGCACACGCACGCGAGGGGCGACGAGCGAGCCCCGCGAGCGAGGAGTCGGCTGGGGAGGGTGAGGCGGTGCGGTCGGGTGGGATCGCAAGGGGCCGGTAGGCGGACGAGCGAGGCGACGCCAAGCACCGCAGGAGCGACCGCCGGGAGCGACGAGGCGCGCAGCGAGCCGCAGCCGTCCACCGACCGGGGGCTTGCAGGTGCTTCGCGGTTTTGCGACGTAGCGTTGCCCGATCAATTCATTGAGCGAACTCGCCGCTCGCGACGTTGCTCGCGGCGAGAATACGGGCCGGACGCGATTTGAACGCGCGACCGTCTGGTTAAAAGCCAGACGCTCTGCCGGACTGAGCTACCGGCCCGCACCGACTGCTAACTGTCCGCCGGTGATAAGCGTTTACTCTCGGGTTCACCCGATCGACGCACCGAGGTAGAAGCATCTATACCTTCACCCCTCGACGTGTCTTTCAATCGCGTGGTGGGGATCTACTTCGACTGGCAATTCGTCGAGCGGGTCACGGAGGAACGCACTCGGGACAGATGAGCACTGATACGTCACACTCTTCGACCGTCCTCGTCGTTTCCGACGACGCGCTGGCGTCGTCGATCAGGGCCGTTGCGTCCGGCGCTTCCGAGCCGTTCGCGGTGTACTCGGCGACGACCGGCACCCAACTCCGACACCTCCTCGACAGGAAACAGATCGACTGCGTCGTCTCTCGGACGCCGGTTCCGGACGCGACTTGTCCGGTGATCCTCTATCCGAAGACCCCCGACTCCGACCTCGCCCGGGCCTCGACCGGCGACCGATCGGTCCGGTACCTCCCGCAGTCGATCGACACGGCGGACCACGCACTCCTCGTCGACGCTATCGACACCTGTCTCGACGGCCGCGAATCCCCCAACGAACGCGCGGACCACGAGGTCGAGCGCGACCTCCTCGCTGAGATGTCGAACTCGCAGACGTGGGGGGATGGGAGTTCGACGTCGCCGACGTGAGGCTCACGTGGACCACGGAGACCTACCGGATCCACGGCCTGCCGACGTCGTTCGAGCCGACGGTCGAGGTCGCGATCCAGTTCTACCACCCCGACGACAGACCCGACGTCCGGGCGGACGTCGAATCCGCGCTCGCGGGAGAGAGGTTCGACTCGACGTACCGCCTCTACCGCGCCGACGGCGAGATCCGGTGGGTCCGGTCGATGGGGGTGCCCGTGTACGAGGGGGAGGACGTCGTCGCCGTCCGGGGGGCGTACCAAGACGTCACCGAGCAGAAGGAGCGCGAGGACGCGATCCGGGAGTTCGAGCAGGCCGTCGAGTCCGCGGGGCACGCGATCTTCATCACCGAGCGGAACGGAACGATCACCTACGTCAACCCCGCCTTCGAGGAGGTGACCGGCTACGCGGCCGAGGAGGCGATCGGCCGCGATCCGTCGCTGCTCAAATCCGGCCAGATGGACCAGGAGTACTACCGGCACCTCTGGAGTACGATCCTCTCGGGCGCGGTGTGGTCCGAGCCGATCGTCAACAAGCGCAAATCCGGCGAGCACTACCACGCCTCCGAGACGATCGCGCCGATCGAGGGCGACGACGGGACGGTCCGCGGCTTCGTCGCCATCCAGACCGACGTCACCGAGCAGGTCCACACCAAAGAGAAACTCGAGACGTTCCGCGAGATCGTCCAGCGGCTCGAAGACCCGATCATGCTGCAGGACGAGTCCGGGGCCTTCGAGGTCGTCAACGACGCGGTCGGCGAGTACGCCGGGCTGCCGAAGTCCGACCTGATTGGGCGCGACGAGTTCGCGTTTATGGACGACACCGCCGCGCGGCGCGTCTCGCAGATGAAAGAGCGGGCGGTCGAACGCGAGGAGACGGTCACGTACGAACTCGATCCGACGTTCCCAACGAAAGGCCGCCGCTCGTTCGTCACCACCCGCTATCCCCACTACGACGAGGAGGGCGTCGTCGACGGCACGGTCGCCATCTGCCGCGACGTCACAGAACAGGCCGAGCGGGAGCACCAGCTCCGCGTCCTCGATCGGATCCTCCGGCACAACCTCTACAACAAGATGAACCTGATCCTCGGGCACGCCGAACTCTTGGAGGGACAGGTCGGGGCGGACGCGCGGCGCTCCGTCGAGAAGATCACGGAGACCGGCAACGACCTCGTCGACCTCGCGGACAAGGAGCGTCGGATCGTCGAGCTGCTCACCGACGATTCGGCCCCCGTTAGACTCGACGTCGCGGAACTGCTCGACGACCTGCTCGAATCGCTCCGCGAGTCGCACCCCGACGCCGAAATCGACGTCGACTGTCCGGCGACGGTCGAGGTCGAGGCGATCCCGGAACTCCGCGAGGCGCTCGCGGAAGTGCTCGGGAACGCCGTCGACCACGCCGGTGCGACCCGCGGGTGTCGGTTCGAGTCGTTCGCGCGGACGACACGGTCGTCGTCTCTCTGGCCGACGACGGCCCGGGGATCCCGGAGATGGAGCGGGAGGCCGCGGGCGGCGCGACGGGGATCACCCCGCTGTTTCACGGCTCGGGGCTCGGTCTCCAGTTCGTCTACCACGTCGCGAAGCGCTCTGGCGGGACGGTCCGCTTCGATTCGGCCGACGGTGACGGCGGGGGGCGGGACGAGTTCGACGGCGCACACGGGGAACTCGACGGCGCGCTCGTCGTCCTCACGCTTCCGGCGTGGGACGCGGAGAACCCGTCGGGGGACGGAGAGCGCGAGACGTAGTCGCCGGCGGTGGCGGGGCGGAGTCTCACCCCGTCCCCGCGACGGCGTCACTCCTCCGCGAAGTGCTGTTCGAGCGCCTCCGCGACCATCTCGCCGGGGTCGCGGTTCTCGATCGACGCGCGCCGCCTGAGTTCTCGGTAGGTGTCCAACGGGAGCGACAGTTCGATCCGGCCGAGTTCGATCCCGCGAGCGCGCAGCGCGTCGGCGGCGCTCGTCTCGTCGTCGACCTCGCTGGCGAGCCGACGGACCTCCCGGACCGTGAGGTCGGCGTCGACGACTGCCCACGCGAGGTCGAAGCGGTCGACGCCGGCGACGCGGGCGATGTGCTTCGCGGCGGTCGGGGCGATGTCGCCGCGGGCGACGTGCCGGCGGATCGCCTGCGGGAGGTCGTGCACCCGCGCCCACTTGCGGACGAAGGAGACGCTCACGTCGCCGCCGGCGCGCTCGACGGCCTCCTTGTAGGAGCCGACGCCCCTGACGAGCGCCGCACAGGCGGCCGCGCCGCGGAGCATGTACACGTTGTCGGCTGCGCCGACGGTGTTCTCCGAGAACGCCCGGACCGTCCGGGCCGCCTCGGCGACGCTCTCGGGATCGTCGGGGTCGAAGCCGACGGCCTCCTTCGCGCGCTCGCCGGTGACCGCGGGGTCCGCGCGGACGACCGGCTCTCCGATCGGCTCCTCGCGGTCTGCGGGGAGTCTGGGGCTGCGCCGCGGTCGACGACCGCCGTCGGGTTCGGGCGACCCGGCGCGGTCGTCAGCGTCGTCGGTCATCGTCGACTCCACCTAGCGAGGCGGCGAGTAAAAGCCTCTCCCCCGACCACCGTGCGCGGGAGACCAGTCTCGGTCACTCTCCGCGGCTGTCCGAGAGGTGCTCCCAGATCTCGGTGCAGCCCGCGCCGTCGGCGAGGTCATCGAGGTGACCGTACTCGTCGCTCTCGGCCGTATCGGTCGAATCGGACGCCTCGGCGGCCGTCTCGGGAGCTTCGTCGACCGTTCGGGTCGCCTCGTCGTCGGTGTCGCGGTCCATCGTCAGCGTCATCGTTCCTCCGCGTTCGCGGGCGGCCGTTCGCTCGTCGGTCGACGCTCGGTCCGTCTCGGCGGTTCGTACAGTTCCGGCGCGGCGTCCGCGGGAGCGTGCTGCCGCTGCTCGACAGTCCGCTCGTTCGGTCGGCGACGGAGGGGCTGCCGGCGGTTGTCTGTCATCGGACCTCCCTATGGAGTGTCACCCCATAAGGGCCGCTTCCGGAGTAAATCGGACCACTACTCCCGGATACCGGAAGTCGGTTCCGGCTTCTATGACGTCCGATATCGGACGAAACCGACCGACTGCGGCGGCGTAGGGATCGGACCCGGCGTCGCCGACAGCGTCGCGGTTTGTGACCGCCGTCAGAGATGGGGTGCTCCGGTGCGTACGACCGGACGTGACGACACGACTTCGCATCCTCGACGACGGCGCGTGGCTCTCCGTCGACGACACCCGGCGCGTGAGCGTGAGCGAACTCTGGCGGCTCGAATCGGCAGATTTCTGCGAGTGCGACCTCGCGGATCTGGTGGTCGAAAACCTCCTCGAAACGGGCGTCGAGGGGCGGACGGTTCAGGTGCGAGCGTACGGTCAGTGCATCGCCTGCGGCGCGAAGTCGACGACCGGGTGGGTCCCCGTCGGCCGCGTCGTAGACGGCGAGTTCGTCGATATCGACCGCGAGGGCGTCCTCACGTCGACCTCCGATCGATAACCGGCAACAAATTCCGCTTAGCGGGAGCAGCGGGAAGGGTTGACGGCACGCGTTCGCCTTTGAAGGTGGGGGCTCTGTACCCGATAAGGATGCCAACGGACGTCGAAAAGTGGAAATCCGAGGTATACGGCAACGAGATACGCGAACACCTGTTCAGGTTCGCCGAGGAGGGGTACGAGACGATCCCCGACGACGAGCGCGACGCGTGGTTCGAGCGCTTCAAGTGGTGGGGGCTGTACCACCAGCGGAACGGGCAGGAGGGCTACTTCATGATGCGGATCGGGACGCCGAACGGGCGGCTCGAACCCGGTCAGTTGCGCGTCGTCGGCGAGATCGCCGACGAGTACGCGAGAGGCCCGGGGACGAACCCGATCTTCGGCGACGCCTACGCCGACTACACCACGCGGCAGGCGATCCAACTGCACTGGATCGAACTGTCCGACGTGCCGGCCATCTTCGAGAAGCTCGAATCGAACGGGCTGTCCACCCAGCAGGCCTGTGGCGACTCCTGGCGGAACATCGTCGGCAACCCCGTCGCCGGCAAGGACGGACAGGAGGTCATCGACGCCTGGCCCGTCATCCGCGAACTCAACGAGACGTTCAAGGGCGACGACGACCACTCGAACCTCCCGCGGAAGTGGAAAGTTTCCGTCACGGGATCGGCGGACGGCTCCGGGCAGGGCGACATCAACGACCTCGCGTTCGAGCCCGCGTACAAGGAGGTCGAGGGTGAGGACGTCGTCGGCTTCAACGTCCGCGTCGGCGGCGGCCTCGCGCGCAACGAGCCGCGATTCGCCCGCGACATCGACGTGTGGGTCGCCCCGGAGCGCGTCCCCGACGTCGCCGGCGGCATCTCGGCGCTGTTCCGCGACAACGGCGACCGCGAGGACCGCTACAACGCGCGGGTCAAGTTCCTCGTCGACGAGTGGGGCCCAGAGAAGTTCCGCGAGACGTTACAGGAGGAGTACGTCGACTTCGAGCTTCACACCGCGGGTCGCGACGTCCGCGAGGAGTACACCTACAACACCGGCGAGGGCGAGCGCAACGACCTCGTCGGCGTCCACGAGCAGAAGGACGGGACGAACTTCGTCGGCCTGAACGTCCTCACCGGGCGGATGGGCGTCGACGACGTCCTCGAACTCGCCGACCTCGCCGAGGAGTACGGTTCCGGCGAGGTTCGGCTCTCCCAGCGGCAGAACGTCATCGTCACCGACGTCCCGGACGCCGACCTCGAGGACTTCCTCGCGGAGGACCTGCTGGAACACTACTCGCCGGACCCATCGCCGTTCATGCGCGGATCGATCGCGTGTACCGGCACGGAGTTCTGCTCGCTCTCGATCGTCGAGACGAAGAACCGGCAGGTGCGCTTCGCGCGCTGGCTGAAGGAGAACGTCGACCTCCCCGAGGACGTCGAGGAGTTCCACATCCACCTCTCCGGCTGCACCGCCTCGTGCGCGCAGCCGCAGATCGCCGACGTGAGCCTCCGCGGGATGAAGACCCGCAAGGACGGCGAGGCCGTCGAGGCGCTCGACGTGGGCCTCGGCGGCGGCCTCGGCGCGGAGCCGCAGTTCGCCCGCTGGGTCACCCAGCGCGTCCCCGTCGACGAGGTGCCCGGCGCGATCGCGAACCTGATCGAGCGCTTCGCGGCCGAGCGCGAGGACGGCGAGTCCTTCCGCGCGTTCGTCGACCGCCACGACGACGAGGAGCTCGACGCGTTCGTCGAACCCGAGGAGACCGACTACGAGGACCCGATGATGCACAACACCAAGATGACGTGGTACCCCTACGCCGAGGACGACTCGATGGACGCCGCGCCGCCGACCCCCGCTGACGACTGATCGACGATGCCCGACAGACTGCTCAGAGTGAACGCCTACACGACGCTCGACCTCGTCGACGCCGCGGCGCGCGGCCACGACTTCGAGGACGAGGCCGTCGCGGTGCTGAACGTCACCTCCCCGCGCGAGAACCCCGACCGCGTGACGCTCCAGTTGGAACTGGACAACGCGCAACTGGAGTCGGTACCACCCCACGCCGACGAGGTGACCCTCTCGGCCGAGGAGGCCCGCACGCTCGCGTCGGCGCTGGAGTCGCACGCGGAGAAGGTTGAGGCGGCCAACGGCGACGACACAACGGAGTGAGGCGACGGCGGCCACGTCGCCGTCGGCGGGATCAGACTCCCCACATCACCGCGATACCGGCCGTGCCGACGACCGCCAAGAGCAACTGCAGCGGCCCGCCGACGCGGACGAAGTCCCTGAACTCGTACCCGCCGGGACCGTACACCATCAGATTGGTCTGGTAGCCGATCGGCGTCACGAACGACGTCGCCGAGGCGAACATCGCCGCGAGGAGGAACGCGAACTCGTTCGCGCCGAGGCGGGCGGCCCCGTCGACGGCGACCGGGATCGCGAGGACGATCGTCGCCACGGGGGTGATGACGCTCGCGAGGAGCCCGACGGCGACGTAGAGGGCGAAGAGGACGCCCACGAGCGGAAGGACGCCGCCGAGGGCGACGAGCAGGTCGGCCATCAGCGCCGCGCCGCCGGTTTCGTTCAGCGCGAGTCCGAGCGGGATGACGCCCGCCAAGAGGAAGATCACGTTCCACGAGACGGCGTCGTAGGCGTCCGCGGTGGTGAGACAGCCCGTGGCCACCATCGCGACGACGCCGCCGAGCGCGGCGATCACGATGGGGAGCAGATCCAGCGCCGCGACGGCGACGACACCGAGCAGAATCCCGACCGCCAGCGGTGCCTTCGGCGAGACCGGCGGCCGCTCGGGATCGACGTCGCCGCTGTACCCCGAGCGGGCCTCCCGGTCGACGACGATCAGGTCGCCGGTGTCGTCGAAGTAGCGGACCGACGCGGGCGTGGTTCGGAGCAACAGCAAGTCGCCGGCTTGGAGGGCCGTCTGTGGGATCTCGGTCCGGATCAGTTCGCCGGCCCGTCGGATCGCCAGCACCGTGGTCCGGTGGTACTCGTGGAACCCCGCTTCGGCCACCACCTCACCGGCGTACCGGGAATTCTCCGGAACGATCGCCCGCGCCAGCGTGCCCTCGGTCGCCGGCGACTCGAACGTGTCCTCGGTGACCGGCTCTCTGAGGAGGTGGCTCACGCCCGCTGCCTCGCGGAACCGATTGACCGCTTGGACCGATCCGTGGACGACGAGTACGTCGTCGGCCTCGATCGGGACCTCCGAGTGAGGGCCCGCATACCCCGCGCCGTCTCGCCGCAACTGGAGCACTCGGACGTCCGGGTGTTCGGCGTCGAACGCCTCGAGGGAGAGTCCCACCGCGGGCGACTCCTCGCGAACCCGCATCAGCGCGAGGTGGTCGGCGAGGTCGAACTCCGAGACGCGGTCCGCGTCGACGGGGATCCGCGCGGGCGTGAGCCACCGGCCGACCGTCAGCAGGTACGCGCTCCCGACGAGCAACAGCACGACCCCCAGCCCGGTGAACTCGAACATCCCGATCCCGTCGCGGCCGTCGATGAGCAGTCGGGCGAAGTCGCTCGCGAGGATGTTCGTCGATGTGCCGACGAGCGTGAGCGTCCCGCCCAGGATCGCCGCGTACGACAGCGGGAGCAGGAGCGTCGAGGGGCTGGTGTTCGTGCGCTCTGCGAGGTCGGTTATCATCGGGATGAACACCGCGACGACGGGGGTGTTGTTGACGACGCCGGCGATCGGCCCGGTCGTGCAGACCGTCGCGACCAGCGCGCGGAACTCGCTGCCGTCGGTGAACTCCGCGAGCAAGACGCCGAGTCGGCGGATGATCCCCGTCTCTTCGACGCCGGCGCTCAGCATGTACATCGCGATGATCGTGACGGTCGCGGGGTTGGCGAAGCCCGAGATGGCGTCGCGAGCCCCGACCCCGGTCCACGGTTCGAGGACGGCGAGCGCGGTGACGATCCCGATCGCGGTGACGTCGTTGGGGACGATTTCGGTGACGAAGGCGACGAGCGCGAGGCCGACCAGCGCGAACACGACGGCCACGCCGGAGACCTCGAAAAGCGGCATACTCGAAGTGACTCTCTCCGCTCGCGCAAATACGTTTCGTCGGATCCAGCGACGGATCCGCTGTCGGGACGACGAGCCACTGACCGGAATGCGTCGCCGGTGACTTGGTGGCGTTTTGCGTGCAGCTCTCGATTGACTCGCGTCAGCCCACGGCCGCGCCGTCGCGGCCTGACAACCAAACCCGGCCGGACCTTCGAATCTGAACGAAAAACGAGGTAAGTACGGCAAACGTAGGATACTACGGTGAGAACTATGGGACGACAACCTGCCACGCGGTGGCTCGTCGGCGCGCTCATCGCGCTCGCCGTCCTGCTCTTCGTCTGGCCGCTCCTGTTCGGAATGGGGGGCGGAATGATGGGATGGGGCGGAACGACCGGCGGGATGTGGGGCCCGATGCACGACGGCTGGATGGGCGGCACCGACGCCGGTTCGACGTGGTGGTGGCTCCTCGCCTTCCTGTGGCGGTTGCTCTTCCTCCTCGTCATCGTCGGTGCGGGGTATCTGCTCTACCGCGCCGTGAGCGACGGGGAATCGAGCGATCCGGCGCTCGACGAACTCCGGAGCGCCTACGCCCGCGGCGATCTCTCCGAGGAGGAATTCGAGCGCCGCCGCGAGCGGCTCGAAGAGTAGGCACCCCTTCCCCTCTCATCCTCGAACTGTTCCGCAGGTTGAAAATGTTCAGTTGAAGCTCTATTGGACTTTCGAAACGAAACCCTGACGGCAACCTACTTCTGTATCGAGCGCCAAACTCGGATATGTCATCGCTCGACGAGACCGACGTCCGGATCCTCGAACTCCTCGTCGAAGACGGCCGCCGCGCCTACAGCGACATCGCCGAGGCGGTTGACCTCTCGCCGCCGGCCGTCTCCGACCGGATCGAACGGCTGCGCGAGTCCGGGGTGATCCGGCGGTTCACGGTCGACCTCGACCGCTCGCAGCTACGGGCCGGCGTCCCGGTGCTCGTGACGCTTGAACTCGCGGCCGACGCGGTCGATGAACTCCGCGAGGACGTCGTGAGCGCGGACGCCGTCGAGCACGTCTTCGTCACCGCCGAGGGCGACGTCGTCTTCCACGCGCGGCTCCGCGCGAACGCCGTCCGCGAACACCTCGATCGGCTCGTCGACCTCTCGCGGGTCGAGGACTACGAGGTCACCATCGTCGGCGACGTCGAGTGGTCGCCGGCGGTCGGCGGCGCGGAGTTCGCTCTCTCGTGTGCGGAGTGCGGCAACACCGTCACCAGCGAGGGACGCAGCGAGCGCATCGGCGGCGAGCGCTATCACTTCTGCTGTCCGTCGTGTCTGTCTCGCTTCCGCGAGCGCTACGAGCAGTTCGAGGCGGACGCCGAGTGAGTGAGACGGCTCCCGCGCGTCGCCGTCACTGCGCCCGCCGCATCACGAACAGCGACATCGGAAGGCTGGCGGCGACGAGCCCGTAGACGCCGCCCATCAGGGGCTCGACGCCGACCGACGGGGCGAGGAGATACCCGGCGAGGAACCCGATCGGATCGAGGACGACCGCGAGGACGAGGATCTGCTGTTGGAAGGGCTTCACATCGAACCAGCGTGAGAGTCCGGGGAACATCGGCGACGGTCGCTCGGTTTCGACCTCCGAACTAAAGGTGTTCTGTGACCGGCCGTGACCGCCGTGTCCGATCGGGTCACTCCCTTCGGAGAAATGCGCCAGTCGGGAGTCCCGTGAGCCGCGCGAACGGGACGTCGGCTGACGATTTTCCTCACTTCGTTCGGAAAAATGCGCCAGCCGGGAATTGAACCCGGGCTAGTGGCTTGGGAAGCCACTGTCCTACCACTGGACCACTGGCGCGCGGACGACTCCGCGCCGTCGTACACTCGAAACAGAGCCCCAGCCCGGACTTAAGGATGACGGAACATCGCACCGCGCCGACGCCGGTCGGCCCCCGCCGATCAGGCGTCGAGTCGGTAGAACAGCGCCTCGAAGTCCTCGTCGTCGAGTTCGGACAGGTGCGCCTCCGACTCCCGGCGCAGCGTCTCGATCTCGGCCTCGAGCCGCTGGTACCGCTCGTCGGCTTCGAGCTCGAACTGCGGTTTTTCCTCCGTCAAGGCCTCCCGCTTCGAGAGCTTCGCGAAGAACGCCCGAAGCGTGTCAGTGTATTCGGACCGCCGGAGCAGCCGATCGACGACGCTCCTGAGCTCCGTCGCACCGACGGGCTTCGTGAGGTACGCGTCGAATCCCAGCTCCAGAATGTCGAAATCGGGGTCGACGGCGGTGATCATTGCCACGCTGCAGTCCGCTTGTCGATCCCGGAGCGCTTCGAGTACCTCGTCGCCCGACATCCCCGGCATCCGTCGGTCCAATAGCGCGACGTCGACCGGCCGCGAGAACTGTTCGAGCGCGGTCGCTCCGTCGTACGCCGTCTCGACGTCGTACTCGTCCCCTAACCACGAGGCGTACAACTGCGCGAGGTCGGGCTCGTCGTCGACGATCAGGACGGTAGGAGGGGCACTCATACTGGCCAGTTAGTCGAGTGACAGTTAGGTCCTGAAACTGATAAGTGTACTCCTCGACGGCGTTCCGCGCTAGAGACGCTCGTATCAAGATTTATTATTCGAGTGTAGTAGTATCACGTATGGAACACGGCGAGGACGAGTCGTCGACCGAAGACGACGACCCCTCCTCGTCGCTCGCTGACCTCGCCGACCGACTCGGCGGCGATTCCACCGCGAACTCGTCGGGACCAGACGGCGGGTCGTCGCTCTCGGACCTGGCCGAATCGATCGAAACGCGCGGCGGCTCGATGTCGACCGAGGAGATCGACGACAGCGACCTCGGCCGATGGGAGTTCGTCGACCGCGACGCCGGCGGGTCCGCGGCCGATCCCAAGACCGAGGCGCTGCTCGAACTGACCGGCGGCGCCTCGAACGTGTTACTCAGCGGCCCCGGGGACTGCCCTGCCGAACAGGACCTCTGCGCTCGGCTGATGGAGTCGGGCACTGACGACCCCGTGAACCTCCTCGTGGTCTCGATCTCGGAGACGCCGAGCCAACGGCTCTCGACGCTCGAAAGCTACCTCGAAGGGCCGGTGGGGGAGACGGCCGTCGTCGACGTGCGAAACTACAACCGCGAGACGAGTTACGAGAACTACGACGGTCCCGTCGACGTCCGCACCGTCTCGAACGCCCAGGACCTCCGGCGGATCGGCATCGTGACCAGTAAGCTGCTCACCGAGTGGGACGACGTGTCGGGCCCGGTGACGATGTGCGTCCACTCGCTGTCGGACCTCCTCGACGTCAACGAGGACCACCAGCAGGTGTTCCGCTTCCTGCACGTCCTCCGTGGCCGCGTCCAGTCGGCCGGGGTGCGGGCGCACTATCACTTCGACCCCACGCGCTACGAGGGACAGACCGTCCGGACGTTCGAGTCGCTGTTCGATACGGTGCTCCAGTTCGACGAGGACGGCTCCGTGGGGATCGACTAACTGTCCTCGTTGCGTTCGAGTTCCGACAGGTCGCCGAATGGCGAATCTCGCGACGCCGACTCGTCCGCGGAACCGCCGGTCGATTTGTCGCCGTCGCCTGCTGCGGCACCGAACTCGAACGACCCCGAGTCGAATTCGTCGTCGTCTCGTTCGGGTGCCGACTCCCCTTGCGGACGTTGGTTCTCGACTCGGTCGTCCCCGTCGCGACGATCGGAACTCGGCTGCGACGCGGGGCGGGTCGATTGCGACGCGTGACCGGCTGTTTCGTTCGACCCCGTCGACTCTGGCGGGGCACGCGAGCGGGGCGGTCGGTCCGGTTCGTCGGATCGGGCGGCGTCTTTCGATTCCGTGACCCGTGCGCGCGGGTTCGATTCCGCCCCCCGCGAGGGGCTCTCGTTGGTCGTCGTGACCACGGCGTCGGAGAGGAACAGCCACTTCCTCCGCTCTTCGACGCCCGACAGCGAGTTCTCGCAGTTCGGGCAGTACGGGCGGGAGAGAAGGTCGATGTCGATCGTCGCCTCGCAGGACTCGCAGTCCCCCTCGTGGACCCCGAGCTCCGCGGCGTCGCGCTTGACCGACTGCAGCGCGTCGCGCTCCCACCGGAAGTTCGCGAGCGCCTCCCCGTAGCGCGCCTCGACGCCCTCGACGCTCGCCTCGAGGCCGTCGGTCCGTGAGACGAGGTACCTGAGGATCGTTTCGAGGTTGCCGAACTCCTCGTCGATCCGCGACCACATCCGGTCCTGTTCGGACGCGAGATCCGCCTGCTCGGCGGCGAGTTCGGTCTGTCGGTTGTCGAACTCCGCTTCGATCTCGTCGATGCGGTCGGTGAGAGAGTCGTACCGATCCGCGGCCGACTCCTGCGTCGCTTCGACGTCGTCGGCGATCGCGTCGAGCTCGGTTTCGACCTCCGTCAGGCGTGTCGCGATCGCCTCCGTGACGCTGTCTAACGACTGTCCGCGCTCGGCCTCCGCCTCGATGTCGCCTTCGAGGTCCTCGACGCGCTCCCGAAGGGCTTGAAGCTGCTCGGACAGGTCCGTCCGCTCGGGGCGGTCGGCGTCGCTCCGGGTTCGCTTCTCGCTCGTGGGCGCTCTGCCGACGTTCGATTCCGCGTCCGCATCGTCGACGTTCGACCCCGGTAACGGCGGTTCCCCGCTTCCGGGATCGTTGAGTATCTGTATCAGTTCGTTGAGCGTCCAGTACGAGGAGACGAGCTGTTCGAACAGTTCCTCGCGGGAGATGCCCTGGCTGGTGGCCTGCTGGTCTAGCCACTCCTCGAAGGACGTCGACGTCGAGGGTCCGTCTTCGTCACCGGAGAAATCGTTAGGCATCTCGATGGCCAATCACTGCCCGGACTTTGGTTGGCGAGGACAAAAGTTTTGTTGCAGTTACGTGCATATTGCGTGTGATGCTTGCAGTTCGACGCGGTCTGATCACTGCCTCTCTCGGAGATCTCGTCACCGATGGCGTTTGAGCACCGCGTCGAACTGTTCGTCAGCGAGAACCACCGCCTCGTCGTCGCGGCGCTCCTCGTGGCCGGGATCGCCTGTCTCGCCGCGGCCGGATACGTCTTCGCGACGCCGACGACCCAGACGATCACGGAAGAGACGAACGTCCAGACGTTCGAGACGAGCGCCGACCCCACCGCCGTCGTCACCCGTCCGACGGCGCTCTACGAGCAGGGCGAACGGCTCGAAAACCGCTCGCTGTACTTCACCTCGGCCTCGCCGGAACTGACGATCGACGTGCGTACCGCGGTCCCGGACGACCGCGACGTGCGGGTCGAACAGCGCCTCGTGCTCGAAACCCTCGGCGTTCGCGACGGTCAGCCGTTTTACCGGTCCACGCGGGAACTCGTCGACGCGAGCGACACCGTCGCCGACGGGCGAGCGACCGCCTCGGAGACGGTGAACGTCTCCGCGGTCGCCCGGGAGTTGGCGGTGGTCCAATCGGAGGTCCAGAACGCCGGGCAGTTCCGGCTCCGGTTCCGGCTGGAGGTGACGTACCGGACCGACAGCTACGAGGGGACGCTCGATTCGACCGTCCCGTTCGTCATCAACGAGCAGTCGTACTACCTCGACGGGACCTTCGATGACGCGGCCACCGAGTCGACGCCGGTGACGCGGGAGATAACGCAGCAGCCGAGCCCCGCGGAGTACGGCGGGCTCGCCGTTCTCGGACTGCTGTTGATCGGTCTCTCGGCGGTCGTGCTGCGCGTCGAAGAGCGGGCGGACCCCGAGGAGCTTCGGACCCGGATCGTCCACGACCAGCACGCCGAGTGGATCTCGCGGGGGCAGTTCCCGACCGACTCCGAGAAGCAGTACATCTCGATTCTCACCCTCGAAGACCTCGTCGACGTCGCCATCGACACCAACCGACGGGTGATCCACGACCCGCAGATCGACGCCTACGCAGTCATCGACAGCACCGAGATCTACTACTACGCCCTCGAAGACGTGCAGGCCGACGAGTGGCTCGACATCTGACCTGATGAACCGATGAACCGTAACGTGTGGTACGTCGGCTTGCTGGTGATCGCGGCCGGGATCACGCTGGCGGCGGTCCCGCCCGGCGGCACCGACGGGCTCGTCGGGCCCGGTGCAGACGGCTCCGACCCCGGAACCGACGGTCTCCCCGTGTCGCTCGTCGCGACCGACGACGTGGTGACCGGGCCCGCTTCGGGGACTGACGGGGCCCACTCTCCGACACGGACGACGGCCTCGGCTTCGGATGCGTCGGCCTCGACCGCCGGGTCGCCGGCGGCCGGCACAACAGCCGCCCCGGCGAACGGAACGCCCGTCGCGGCGCTCGTCAACGACGTCGACGCGCCGGTCAACGTGACCTACGCGGCCGCCATCGACGACGACGCCGTCGAGCCCGCGGCGGCCGACGGGCAGGTCGAAATCCCGCGGGGGGACCAGCGCCTGCTCTCCGCCCGGTGCACTCCCGGACCCGCGGCCTCCGGAACGGCGACCCTCCGAGTGACGATTCGGCAGACGACTGTCGGGGAGCCGGTTTCACGCGACGTCACGCTGACCGCCGAACTCCGCTACGACTGTCCGGCGGCGTCGGGTGCGGCTGACGCGACGGGCACGGCGACGACCACGGATGCGGCGCTGCTCAGAACCGCAGACGCGGCGCTGCTCAGAAGAACCGCCGCTTGAGTTGCTGAACGACGGTGACGTTCCGCCCCGTCGACCGCATCCGGATCGGACCGAGGCCGACGGCGACGAGGCCGGCGGTAACTGCGACCGTCAACAGCACGAGGTCGATGACGAGCACTGCGGCCAGCGGGTGAATCGCGTGGAGCGCGAGCAGCACCGACCGCGGGAGGATCGGGAGATAGCGCCATTCGGAGACGCTCCGGGTGTACGACCCCGTCGAGTCCGGTGCCTCGATAGCGAGCGTCGTCGTTCGCTCGCCCCGCCCCGGGATCAACAGCGGCGATCTCGACACGGTGACGCTCGGCGTGTGAGACTCGATGACCGTCAGCATCGGCACGACGCCGGCGTTGGAGATGCGGTACTCCACCGAGGCGGTCTCGCCGGCCCCGATCACGAGCGGGTTCTCGTTCGGCGACTCCGAGCTCACGATGTCGAAGGAGGTCGCTCCCGAGGGGACCATCATACTCGCCGTCGCGGGCGCGAGGACGACGAGCGCGAGGACGACGAGGAACGTCGAGGTCTTGACGTAGTTCGATCGCCGTCGCGAGCGACGCGCCTTCTTCCGATCGCCGCCGACGGCGTCGGCGACGAACCCGACGGCGATGATCCCGACGCCGATCCACACGAGCGACTGCGCGGAGCCGCCCCCACTCAGGAGCGATCCGATGCCGATCGACGCCCACACGCCCGTCAGCAGCTGCTGAAATCCGGTGACGCCCTCGCCGAGGTTCGGGATGACGACGACCTGCCCGTTCACCTGCAGCGCTTCGGCGACGATCTGCTCCTCCGTGACGGGCGGTTCGGCCCCGGACTGGTCGGTGAAGGGGTTCGCGTCGCCCCGCGTGATGTAGCCCTCCTCGGTCTGACCGACCACCCGGTGCGTCGTCAGCCCGCCGCCCTGCAGCTCCTCGGCGACGAAGACGACGACGTCGCCCTGTTGGGGCTCGCCCGCCACCCCCGCGGGCACCGCGACGAAGCCGTCGCCCGGCTCCATCGTCGGCTCCATACTCCCGGTCTCGACGTAGCCCAACAACACGGGCTGTCCCGCCGCTTGTCCGAACAGCATCGCGGCGACGGCGAGCACCAGCAGCAGGAGTGCCGCGTTCTGGACGGCGGTCGAGAGCTTCACGACGCCGCGTAGACGACGAACCGGTATAACGCTTGATGCGACGGCCGCGCTCGCGGGCCTCCTCGCCTTCGATGGGCGCTCGGCGTCCTCAGTCCCCGATTAATCAGTCGTTACACTCTATCAAGCGGGGCTTGCCGCCAGATGGCCGATCTTGACCTCTGTTCAAGCTCCCGAATACAAAGTAGGTAGGGAGTCACTACACAGGTAGCGACACGGACCATCCCCGTGTTAGGAGACAACTACTATGGCAATCAGCAGACGAAACATCTTGATCGGACTCGGCGCATTGGTCGGCGGCGGTGGCGCACTCGTGAGCACGGGCGCGTTTTCGACGGTGAGTGCGGAGCGAAGCGTGGAAGTGAGTACGGCCGGGGACGCGAGTGCGTTCTTGACGATCACCGGTGACGAAGATTATGTCGCCGACGATAGCGACGGTGGTGTTCTAACCATTGATCTCGGTGGTCCTGATGGTGCAAACAACGCCACTGGTTTCAATCAAAACGCAGTCACTACGATTACTGGTGTCGTCGAGATTGCGAACAATTCGGCAGACGGAACCGATGCGACCATTGGAGTATCGACGTCTCCCCCTAGCGAGGATCCAACTGCAAGCGGCGAAGCAGCCGTTGAAATCACGGATGGAAGTGGGGGTACAGCCGCGGTGGCAACATTTTACGCTGGGTTATCAGGAAATAACAATATTGGCAATGGATCGACACCGTCGATAGAAACCGGCGAGAGCGCTGTTCTTGATGTGACCGTTGATACGACGGACGACGTCTCTGTACCAACTGACGCGTCATCAGGAACGCTGACAATCGTTGCAGATGAATCGAACAACTGACATTATCTCCTAGGTATTCTTCGATATGCAACGACGCAAGTTCATCACGGCGATCGGAACGCTCGCGGTTGGTACTGGTATGGCTATGGGTACAAGCGCGTTTACGACGACGTCCGCGGAACGGTCGTTCTCTGTTTCGACCGCAGATGACGATTCGGGACTTCTCTCACTGGATGTCGGTACTGGAGAGGTTGCGGATCCAATCGTAGACAACTCATCTGGTAATGGGACGATTTCGTTTACATTCAATAATATAAACAGAGAGGCATACACAACCTTCGATGGTCTTCTTGAGGTGACGAATCTTGACGACAACTACAGTCGAGATATTACTAAACTCACTTTCACCCCACTGGATAGTGATGAAGAGGAGGTTACTCCGGACGATTCTCCGGTGAAAGTGTACCGTACCGGAACTGACCCGGTGACCGAGGATACGTTCTCACTTAGCGGAATCGATAATTCCATCTCTGATTTCGATGGAGACGGGAATTCGTTGGGCCCGGGGGAAAGTATTCAAGTCGGATTTGTCATCGACACGACTGTTACAGACCACGATACAATCGAGACTATCGAGAACATAATCATCTCTGCGACGACTCCAGGGAGCGACGCTAACTGAGGCTTTCCATTTTCGTCGATATTTCCGATATCAGAAGCAGTACAAAAGAGCCGAACGCGATCTGAGCAGTTCGTAAGCCGAGATTATTTGTATCAGTTCACAGTACAGCAACCCAATTGATGGGACAGCGCGCCACGGGCGAGCCCCTCCAGGAGGACGCCGTCGACGAGACGCCCGACGAGGAGTCCTCGCTCCCCAAAGACGAGATCTTCGACCTCGTGAGCAATCACCGGCGGCGCTACGTCATCCACTACTGCAAGCAGGCCGACGGCCCTGTCCCGCTCTCGGACCTCGCCGAGCAGGTCGCCGCGTGGGAGCACGACAAGGAGATCAGAGCGCTCACCTCCGCGGAGCGAAAGACCGTCTACACGTCGCTCCAGCAGACGCACCTCCCGCGGCTCGACCGCGCCGGCGTGATCGAGTTCGAGGGCGGCACCGTCGCACTGACCGAGAAGGCCGACCGACTGAACATCTATCTGGACATCGTCCCGGAGAACTCCATCTCGTGGGGGATGTACTACCTCGGGCTCTCGGCGTTCGCCTGCCTCGTCGTCGCGGCGCTGTGGCTGGAGTTGCTCCCGACGGGATCGATCCCCGCGCTCGTCTATCCGACGCTCGTCGTCGTCGTGTTCGCCGCCTCGTCCGCGTACCACGCGTACACGAACCGCCGCTACCGCTTCGAGAACCTCGAACGGCCGCCCTGACGCGGGTCGGGATCCTCAGCTATCGCGGCGTCACTCCTCAGTCGGCGGCGACGCTCCCGCGCGCCGGCGTTCCCGACACCGCCGCCTCCTCGGGGCTGTAGGTGAGCGTCCCGTCGCGGTCGTCGAACACCGCGCCGTCGACCGAGAGCGTCGCGGTTTCGAGGTCGAGTTCGACCGACACCGCGCCGTTCTGCGAGGTCGCCTGCCCGTTGTCGACATCGACGTCGCCCGAGGCGGCGAGCGAGACGTCGACGTTGGTGTCGAACACCGCGCCGCTGGCGAGGATTCGCGCGGCCGATTCGACCTCGATCTCGCCGTTCGTGCTCGTGACGGAGGCCGTCCGGAGCCGAACGTCGCCCGAGGAGGAGGCGATCGAGATCCCCGTGTTCGTGTCGATCTGCGCCCCGTCGGCGTCGACGGAACCCCCCGAGAGTTCGATCTCGCCGTTCGTCGAATCGACCGTCGCGTCGGTGAGCGTGAGCGGACCACCGTCGGCCGCGAGCGAGATTTCGGTGTTCGTCGTGATCTGCGCGCCGCTCGCGTCGATCGAGCTGCCTTCGAGTTCGATCGCTCCGTTCGTCGAGTCGACGGTGGCCCCCGCCGCTGAGAGCGTCCCCGGGTCGGCCGACAGCGAGATCCCGCGGTTGGTGCTCACCGTCGATCCGTCGACGAACACCGACTCGCCCGCTAGTTCGATTTCTCCGTTCTTCGAGTCGATCGTCGAGTCGGTGAACGTCAGCGCACCCCCGTCCGCCGAGAGGCCGATCTCGCGGTTCGTCGCGACCGTGCTCCCCGCGGCGGTGATCGACCCGCCCTCGAACGAGACCTCGCCGTTCTTCGAGTCGACCGTCGAGTCCGAGAGGCTGATCTCCCCGCCGTCGGCCGACAGCGAGATCCCGCGGTTGCTCCCGAGGGTCGCGTCGCCGATCGCCACCTGCTTTGCTTCGATGTCGACCTCCCGGTTCCGGAACTCGATCCGGTCTCCGCCCGCGGCGATGACGAGGGTCGCCTCGTCGTCGTCGAACGCGGCGAGTTCGCTTCGGGACACGATCGGCTCGCCCTCGTCGTAGGCGTAGTTGCCGTTCTCGTCGACGTACGCGACCGCGTCCCCGGGCGGCCCGCTCGGCGTCGGCGGCTGGGCGGGGCCCCCACCCGCCCCGCCGGGGCAGTCGTACTCGACGGTGGTTTCGAGCGTCGCGTCGGTCACTCTCGCGTTGCCCGCGTCGGCCTCGACGATCGACACCTGCAGCGTCGCCGTGCCGGAGCCACCGGCCGGCGGCGCACAGACGGCGCTGATCGGGGTGCTCCCGCTCGGTCCGATCGTCACCGTATCCGAGGGGTTCTCGACCGATACCGCGCTCGCGTCGACGCTCGCCTCGTACTCGATCGTCGCCGCCGACTCGAAGTTGTTCCGCAGGTGTGCGACGTCGACGCCGTCGCCCGGCTGGGAGACGACGGTATCCGTCCCGGCGACCGCGACGAACGCGGCGGAGTCGTCGGCGACGGAGACGTCGACCGGGCGGTCGCCGGCGATGGTGCTGAAGCTCCCGGTCGGCACGGCGGCCGCGCCCGCGCCGACGACGATGAACAGCACTCCCACCAGCTTCACCCACCCGTTCATTCGGTTCTTGGGCGGACTACGGACCCGAGTGCCTTGGGTACTTCGCCTTTTCACCGGCTCTCGCCGGGTCGCTCGCGGCTTTCAGCACTCGTGGAGGGCATCCGCATCTCGGCACACGCCCGGACGCGACTCGCTATCGGCTCACAGACGACCCGCTATCGATTTCTGCTACCGACTCACAGATCGAGGCCTTCGCTGTGGCTGTGTTCCTCGCCGGGGAACTCACCGGACTCGACGGCGTCGCGATACCGTTCGATCGCGCTCTGCATCTCCGCCCGCACGTCGCCGAACGCCTCGGCGAAGGGGGGAATCCGATCGGACAGCCCGACGGCGTCGTCGACGACGAGCACCTGGCCGTCCGTGTCGGGGCCCGCGCCGATTCCGATGACCGGGATGTCGAGCTCGTCGCTGGCGGCCGCGCCGACCTCTCTCGGGACGTGCTCGATCACCATCGAGAACGCGCCGGCTTCCTCGTGGGCTCTCGCGAGGTCGAGCAGCTTCGCGGCGTGCTCGGCGGTCGTCCCTTGTCGGGTGTACCCGCCGACGCCGTGGACGTGCTGCGGTGTGAGGCCGACGTGCGCCATCACCGGGATGCCGAGGTTCGTCATCGCCTCGGTCAACTCGACGGTGTGCGGGCCGGACTCGATCTTCACCGCGTGGCCGCCGGCCTCCTTCAAACCCGGCCCGCGTTTTCGAGGCTCTGAGCGGGGTCGACCCCGTAGCTGAGGAAGGGCAGGTCGGTGACGACGAGGGCGTCCTCGACGGCACCCGCGACGGAGCGCGTCGCCCGCAGCATGTCGTCCATCGTCACCGGGAGCGTCGAGTCGTGGCCGAAGACGGCGTTGCCGATGCTGTCGCCGACCAGCACCATCTCGATGCCCGCCTCGTCGGCCAACTCGGCGGTGGGCGCGTCGTACGCCGTGAGCATCGTCAGCGGTTTCTCTGACTCCTGTATGCTCGCTACCGTGGTCATACGCGATCATCACCGCCGGGGACCTTCAATGACTCCGTCGACGGCTCGGGGTCGACGAGCCCCCGCTCCGCCTCCCACGTGCGGATCAGCCCCCACAGCGTCCGGTTCGTCGGGACCTCGACCCCGTTTTCGTCCGCTCGTCCGACGACGTACCCGTTGATGACGTCGACCTCGGTGCGCCGGCCGCGCTCGACGTCGCGGTACATCGACGAGTCGTTCTCGGCGGTCGCACGCACGACCTCGGCGACGGCCTCGACCGCCTCCGCGTCGCCGAGGTCGACGCCGACCGCTCGGGCCGTCGCGGCGACTTCGCGGGCGACCGGTTCCGCGAGGCCGACGCCGGGATCCCCGCTCAGCGCGCCGTTCGGCACGCGGGCCAGCGCCGTCACCGGGTTGATCGCGGCGTTGACCGCCAGCTTCCGCCAGAGCAACCGCCGGATTCCGTCCGCCGTCGCGACGGTCGCGGGGACGTCGGCCGCCGCGAACGCCGCACCGACTTCCTCGCCGATCGCGTCGGCGTCGCTCGGCTCCCACGGTCCGATCGAGAGGTCGCCGCGGCCGTTCCACTCGACCTCGCCGGGGGCGCTCCGGGCCGCCCCGTAGCTCGTCGTGCCCGCGAGCACCGGACAGTCGAGGTGCCGCGCGAGCGTCTCCTCGTTTCCCATCCCGTTCTGCAGCGAGCACACCGCGCGGAACTCGCCGGTCGCGAGTTCCCTCGCGGCCGTCTCGGTGTCGAACGCCTTCACGGTCACCAGCGCGAGGTCGGCCGAGAGCCCGGTTCCGTCGGTCGTCGCTTTCGGGTGCACGGTGAACGAGTCGGTGCCGGTGACCGCTAGACCCGACTTCCGAACCGCGGCCACGTGAGGATCACGCCCGACGAGCGTGACGTCGTGCTCGGCGGTCCGCGCGAGCAACGCGCCGAAGAGGCTCCCGAGACTGCCCGCGCCGAAGACGACGATGTCCATATCGACGCCAGGCGGGCGACCGAGAAAGCGGTTGTGTTGGGAGCGCGGGAGGAACGACGTCCGTCCGTCTCCCGGATCCCCGGCGGCTCTCGCCTGCACCACACGGCTCAGAAAGTGAACGGACGTCCACCGATACGGCGCAACGGGTGAGTATTAGTGCCCCGGAACGGTACTGCTACCCGATGACTACGGAGCAGCCGGTCCTCGAAGAGGACGCACCGCTCGACCTCCGGCTCTCGGAGGCGGAACTCGACGCGACGGTCGATCACCTCACGTCGTTCCTCCGAGAGGTCGTCGACGACGCCGGCGGAGACGGTGCCGTTCTCGGCCTCTCCGGTGGGGTCGACAGCACCACGGTCGCGTATCTCGCGGTCGAGGCGCTCGGAGCCGAGAACGTCCACGGGCTCGTGATGCCGAGCGTCGCGAACGCCGAGGACAATATGAGCGACGCCGAGTGGGTCGCCCAGGAACTCGGAATGCCGTACGACGTCGTCGAGATCCAGCCCATCGCGGAGACGTTCTTCGACACGTTCCCCGAGGCGGCGGACGACCGGATGGCCGCGGGCAACGTCTACGTCCGGATCCGCGGCGTGCTGAACTACTTCGTTGCCAACCACGAGGGGAAAGTCGTCCTCGGAACGGGCAACCGCTCGGAGGCGCTGACGGGGTACTTCACGAAGTACGGCGATCAGGCGGTCGACTGTAACCCGATCGGGAACCTCTACAAACAGCAGGTCAGACAGCTCGCGGCCCACCTGGGGGCGCCCGAGGAACTGGTGACGAAGACGCCCTCCGCGGAGATGTGGGCCGGCCAGACCGACGAGGAGGAGATGGGGCTCGGGTACGACGCGCTCGATGCCATCCTCGCGCTCCACGTCGACGGGCCGCTTTCGACGGCCGCGACGGTGCGACACCTCGACGTCACCGAAGCGCAGATCGAACGCGTCGTCGACCTCTACGAGAAGAGCGCACACAAGCGGACGATGCCGCCCGCGCCGGAGCCGCTGCACCTGTAGCGGGACGACGACCTCTCCGAAGACGAACAGTTTTGGCAGTTCGGAGTGAGACGCGAGTTGTGCCCTCCACCTCGACCACGCGCCGACGGCTCGTAGCGACTGGCGGAGCGCTGGTGACGGCCGCGCTCGGCGGCTGTTCGCAGCCGTTCACGGGACGTTCGGAGACGGGATCTCGGCAACTCGCCCTCTCGTTGTCTCCGCTCGACGGTCCGCTCCGTGAGCGATACGTCGTCGACCTCACGAAGACCCGTCCGTCGTGGGACGAAGAGGCGTTCAACGCGACGCTGAACGGCTCCACGTACACGACACAGTACCACACGCCGTTCTTCGCACGCGGCGACGACGACCCGACCTACGCGCGGCGGAACGGGACGTACTACCACCTCGACTCGCACGTCGTCGACGAGCGGACGGTCACACACCCCGTTCTCCGCTTGTACGAGGTCGGTCGCGCCGACGACCTCGAAACGATCCCCGACCACGTCTCCCACTCGTCGCTCCCCGAGGCCGACCAACACGCGGTGCAAATCGCCCACTTCGCCGCGCGGGCGCGGGGAAACGTCGGCGGCGTGCCGTCGGGACTGGTCGAACGCGACGGGTACGTCTATCGGAACGACGACGCGGTTTCGGCGAGTGAGCTTCTCGCCGACGCCGGCCCGTCGCACGTCGAGTTCCGTGATACGATCTACGAGGTCGCGGTCGCACGGGAGACGTTTCACGAAGCGGTGTACGAGGCGGACGTCGACCCGGTCGCCGACGCCGACGCCGAGATCGAGACGATCCTCCGGGCGGAACTGCTCGACGCGCGAGTGCCCCGGGAGGAACTCCCCGCCGAAGAGCGCGAGATCCTCCGCGAGGCGATGGGCGAGTCGTACCGGGAGTCGCACCCGTACTCCTCGGCGTTCGACTCACTGCTGAAGCGATTCGGTCACTGGACGTACCTCGACGGGAACGTCGAGAAGGACTCCGGCGTCGAGTCGGGGTTCCACCGTCGCTTCCTCATGTACGGCGATCGCTACTTCACCTACACGCTGCGATTCGTCGACGAGACGACCGCAGAGTGAGTCAGAGCCGTCCCCGAGACGCTGCAGGGTGAGCCGTCAGAGCGCGCCTACCCTCTTTGGTGACGGGGAAAAATCTATGCGGGTTCTGCGTGATTGTCCTATCGATGGTCCCGCTTCCCCTACAGGTCCCCGGCGGCCCCGAGTTGCTGATCCTCTTTCTCGTACTGCTCGTCGTCTTCGGTCTCGTCGGCCGGTGGGTCTACCGGGACGCGAAGTCCCGTGGGAGCGACTGGGCGTGGCAGTGGGGAGTGGGGGTCGCGCTGCTCTTTCTGGCCGGCCTCGTCCCCGGGCTGCTCGGGATACTGATCTACGTCACGGTGCGGGGCGAGCGAGTCGAATCGACGCCGTGAGGCCCGCTCCGAGCGCGACCGCCCAGGCCGACCGCGATCCTTTTGGCCGCCGGTCGCCACGTCTGGGACAATGAGTCTCGGTATCTTCGGGACGATCCAACTCGCGGCGACGCTGATCTTCGCCGCGCCCGTCGCGATCTTCGGGCTCACCCGACTCGTCGAGGGCGACACCGTCATCGGCGGCGGCGCGGTCGCCATCGCCGTCGGGATGGTCGCGCTCCCGCACTACCTCACGACGCCGGCCGACATCCCGATGGAAGTCGGCGAGCGCGTCGTCGGCGCAGTCGTGAAAGACCCCGACGACGACGAGTCGACGTAATTCGGGAGTGGTCGAGCGGCGGAGCTACTCCCGCGGCGTGAACGAGTGCGCTCCGTCGCCGAGCAGTTCGTCCCCCTCGTCGGTGACGACGACGAGTTCGCTCAGGCGGACGCTCCCCCGCTCGGGATCTGTCACTGATGGCGTCACCGCGAGGACGACGCCGGGTTCGAGCGTCGCGTCCGATCTTGGCCCGGAGGTCGCACCCGATCGCGACCGCGGACGCTCCCGTCGTGCGAGTCCGACGCCGTGGACGGTCTCGACTGCCTCGGCGTTCGGGCCGCCGTCCCCGCCTCCCGGGTCGAACCCGAACGCCGCCAGTTCGGCGGTGGCCTCGCGCCGCACGTCGTCGGCGTCGGCCCCCGGTTCGACCTCGCCGAGCGCGGCGTCGAGCGCCGCTTCGCACGCCACGTACGCCCGCCGCTCCCAGCCGCCGTCGCTGTCGACGACGACGGTCCGGGCGAGGTGGCCGTGATAGCCGTGGGGGCCGCGGGGGGCGACCTCGATCGCGATCGCTTCGTCTCTATGGACGGTGGCGTCGGAACGCCTCCCTTCTGCTCCGACGGCGACGCTCGTGTTCCTCGCGTCGCTCACGCCGCAGCGCGCGAGTTCCGCGTTGACTTCTCGGCGGAGGCGTTCGACCGTGAGCGGCGCGCCGTCCCACAGTAACCCGCTGTCGTCGCCCTCGTCACTCACGGGCCCGACCTCCGCGGCCGCGAGCACGCGCCCGCCCCGCCGGACGCCCCGCTCTGCCGCCCGCTGGACCGCGCGGACGGCGTCGATTTCGTCGCTCGTTTTCGTCGCTCGCGCCTCCGCGACGGCGGTCGTCGACCGCAGTTCGTAGCCCGCGCGTTCGAGGTACACCGCGGCGTCGTGCGGGATCGTCGGCGGCACGAGGACGACGCGCGACCGCGCCGAACGGTCGGGGTCGACGTCGCGAGTTCCATCTGGACTACACAGTGACTCCAAGGCCGCCGCGGCGCGCTCGCCGGGGTGATCGGCGGGGCGCTCGTTCCGCACGTCGCCGTCGAACTGTCGCCTCGCGCGCGCTGCGTACCCCGCGGGTGGGCACAACACGCTCGCGCCTGCGGCTCGGACGTAGGCGTAGTGGTCGCTCGGTCCGTCGAATCCGGTCAGGTAGCGGAGGTCGGCGTCGTCACGCCCGCCGACGGCGACGAACCCCGCGGCGTCCCGGTCGTCGATGACGTCGTCGAGGAACGAGCGGTCGACGGCGGGCGGCGTCGACGGGGAGTGCGTGGCCGACGGGTCGGCGGCGGCTTCGTGCTCGCCCGCGTCGCTGTCGTCGCTCACGCGCCTACGGATCCGGCTCCGGCGGCGGGGCCTCGCCCTCTTGGGCCTCGTCGAGGAGTTCCTCGACCGACGCGTCGCGGATCTCGTTGTGCAGCAGGACGCTCACCGGCAGCGTCGGCGCGCCGCTGACGAGGTTTTCGAGGATGACGAGTCGCTCCCGCGCACGCGACATCCCGACGTAGAACACGCGGCGCTCGTTGTCGGTGAGGATCGGCACCGGGTCGGTCGTCGAGGTGAACTCCTCGACGCCCGGCACGTCCTCGTCTTCGACTGACGCGGCCATCTGCTCGACGACCTTCTCGGTCAGGTCGGTCGCGACGAAGACGTGGTCGGCCTCGCGGCCCTTCGCGGAGTGGATCGTGCCGATGCGGACGCGGTTGGGGTCCATCCCCTGGTACTCGCCGTCGACGTACGCCTCGACGGACTTCCGCTGGAACGACGTGACCTTCCGGAGCATGTCGCCCGCGTCCTTCGCGTCGGGCGCGAAGGGCGCGAACTCAGCAATGACGTCGGGATCGACGCTGAGGTCGGTCAAGTCGTCGACGCCCGCCTCCTCCTGTAGCTCGTCGATGCGGTCGAACAGCTCGTCGCGGTCGTTCGCGCCGAACGCCGAGTCCTGCAGCATGTCTGCGAGTCGGCGGGCCTGCAGGCCGTCGATCGGTTCGTCCTTCTCGAGCTGTTCGACGGCGCGGACGTACTGCGTCAGTCGGTCGGTCCACATCCGCTGGTCGGTCAGCGCCGAGAACGGCATCCCCAGCGGGAGGAACTCGTCGATGAACTGGAACAGCTGATAGCGGGCGCGGAACAGGATCATCACCGTCTCGTCGTTGTCGCCCTCCTCGATCGTGTAGCGGACGTTCCGCGCGAGGTCGAGCATCGACGGGGATTCGATCCCCTCGACGACGCCGCCCTCTTTTCTGGGGTGGAGGTCCTTCTCCTGTCGTTTGTCGATGTGGCGGATCTCCTGGTTCACGACGTTGAGCACACGGGAGGGGAGCCGGTAGGAGTTCGGCAGGACGACGTCCTCGTCGCGGTCGGCGTCCAAGAGGAGGTTGGGGTCGGCACCCTGCCAGGCGTAGACGACCTGGTCGTCGTCGCCGGCGATGAGGACGCGCTCCATATGCGGTTTCCACTCCTCGTAGACGTCGTACTGCAAGGTGGTGATGTCCTGGAACTCGTCGATGACGAGGAAGTCGACGTGCGGAACGAGCGAGCGCTGCTTGACGCGTTCGAGCATGTCCGCGAAGCCGACGAGCCCGTGCTCGCCCTTGTACGAGCGCCACGCGCGGATGACCTCGGGGACGTCGATCCGGTCGTCGTCGGAGGGCCACGTCGGGGTGTACTTGTTGCCCTCCTGGGTGTTCGGGTCGACCTCCGGCGGGAGTCGCACCTCCTCGACGTTCCACTGGAAGGGGACGTCGTACCAGTCGGCGACGTCCCGGCGGGTCCGCTGCAGCCACTGACTCGTCGCGATGATCTTGTTCCCGATCGTCGTCGAGCGCGCGGTTCGGCGCCCCGCGCCGCCGTACTCGTCCTCGAACTCGACCCCGTAGCTCTCACAGAACTCCTTCTTGTCGCTCTCGCCGACGACGTCGTTCCGGGAGAGATCAAGCAGTTCGTACGCCTTCGCGTGCATCGTCGCGACGTTGCCCTTCAGCGAGCGCGGCGAGACGTCGAGGCGCTCTGCGAGTCGCTCGCGGACCTCCGCTGCGGCCGCTCGAGTGTACGAAACCACGAGGATGTCGCGGATCGTGACGTCATCCCGTTCGAGGAGTTCGTCGACCCGGTCGAGTAGCGCCGTCGTCTTCCCGCTGCCGGGGCCACCGAACAATCGGGTGACCTTCGCGTCCGAATCGCTCATTGGACACGTTCACGCGCTTGTGCGTGATAAACCACCGGTTTCGAAGGGGGGCTAAAATCGGCGGGAACGGAGCCGATCAGGCCCGTGGGTCCCAGCCGCAGACGCCGCAGTGTGCCGCACCGTCGTCGTGGAGCGCACCGCACTCCGGGCACTGCTTTTTGTTATACGACCGCTCCCAGTCTACTGTCTCGATGTCGTGACCGCGGTCGTCGAGGAACTGATCGAACAGCGCGTCGTCGGAGCTCGGTGCTGAGGCCATACACGCTATGGTATGTCTTACCATTACTTAGTCCTACTGCCGAACCCACGCAACTGGGAACCGGGCGAGACCGCGTTCGACGCCGCCTACACCGAATCGAGGTCGTAGAGCGCGCCGTACTTCTCGGTCACGTAGTCGAGGAACGCGTCGGCGGTGAACGCCGAGCCGGTCGCGCGCTCGACGAGTTCGTTCGTCTCGTAGCGCGCACCGTGACGGTGGACGTTCTCGGTGAGCCACTCGTGGAGCGCGTCGAACTCGCCCGCTTCGATGTCGTCGTCCAACGGACCCAACTCGTCTTCGGCGGCGGCGTACAGCTGCGCGGCCATCGCCGAGCCGAGCGAGTACGTCGGGAAGTACCCGAAGTTGCCGTGGCTCCAGTGGATGTCCTGCAGACAGCCCTCCGAGTCGGTCTCGGGGCGGATCCCGAGGTACTCCTCGTACTTGTCGTTCCACACCTGCGGGACGTCGTCGACGTCGAGTTCCCCGCGGATCAGCGCCCGCTCGATCTCGAAGCGGATCACGATGTGCAGGTGGTAGGTGAGTTCGTCGGCCTCGACGCGGATGAGGTTGTCCTCGTACACCTGATTGGCGGCCTCGTAGGCCGTCTCCGGGGACAGGTCCGCCGTCTTCGGGAAGTGCTCCTGCACCGTCGGCAGGAACCCGTTCCAGAACGCCCGCGAGCGCCCGACGTGGTTCTCCCAGAGCCGCGATTGGGACTCGTGGACCGAGAGGTCTCGATCCTCGCCCAGCGGCGTGCCGTACTGCTCGTCCGGCAGCCCGTGGGTGTAGGTCGCGTGGCCGAATTCGTGGATCGTCGAGGTCAGCGAGCCGAGGGGGTCGGACTCGTCGAAGCGCGTCGTCACCCGCGCGTCGAACGTGGTCCCCGACGAGAACGGGTGCGAGGCCGTGTCGAGTCGGCCTCGCTCCCACGGGTAGCCGAGCGTCGTGAGGACGTCGCGGCAGAGCGCCTCCTGCTCCGCCTCAGGGTAGGTCCCCAGCGCGGTGAACGCGTCGGTCGCGAGGTCGACGTCGGAGTTCCGGATCTCGTCGATCATCGGCACGAGCACCTCGCGGATCGACGCCAGGATCGACTCGGCGCGATCTAAGGAGAGACACGGCTCGAAGTCCTCGAAGAGCACCTCGTAGGGGTCGCGGTCGGGATCGATGTGCTCGGCGTACTCGCGCTTCAGTTCGACGTGCTTGCGGAGGTACGGCGCGAACGTCTCGAAGTCGTCTTCGGCCTTCGCCTCCTCCCAGACGGGCAGCGCCTCCGAGGCCGTCGTCGAGATCTCCTCGACCAACTCCGAGGGGACGGCGACCGCGCGGTCGTACTGGCGGCGGATCTCGCGGACGACGGCGGCCTGCTCGTCGATCAGGTCCCCCGCTTCGAGGTCGTCGAGGGCGTCGCCGACGGCGTCGTCGGTGAGCAGTTCGTGCGAAAGCGACGACAGCGTCGAGATCTGCTGGGATCGCGCGGGCGTCCCGCCCTCCGGCATCGTCACCTGCTGGTCCCACCGGAGGACGCCCGTCGCCTCGCGGACGTTCGACACGCGGCGGTACTCTTCGAGGAGCGTCTCGTAGGCGTCCGACTGCGCTCGGTCTCCGGCGTCGCTCTTTCCTGTCATTACCCTACCGCAGAGCGCGGACGGGTATCAAGCCGACGGCTCTCGTCGGCAGGCCTGCGACCAGTTTGACCTGCGCACCTCACTCCTCGGGCCAGCGCTCCGCGAGCCGCTGATAGATCCGTCGGCACCGCTCCAGCGCGTCGATCGAGACGCTCTCGTCGGCCGTGTGCGCCTCTCCGGGTTCCGAGGCCCCGACGACGACGCAGGTGGTCCCGTTCGCCGAGAGCCATCCTGCGTCGGTCGCGTGCGGCTTCGTCACTCGCTCGGGAGTCGCCGACTGCGCCGCGCCGGCGGCGTCGAGCGCGGCGTCGGCGAAGGATCGCTCGCGGCACGCCATCGGCGGGAGGTCCTGATCGATCGTCCACTCGACGCCGTCGATCGCTTCGACCCGCTCCAGCGGCGCACGCTCGCCGGGGACCGTGCGCTCGTCGACCGTCGCGGTGCAGCGCTCGGGGACGACGTTCCACGCGGACCCGCCTTCGATCTCGGTGACGACGACGCTGCCTTCGAGTTCCGAGCCGAGGACAGTCGCCGCCGGCGCGTCGAGTCCGCGGACGACGTCGACGGCGTCGCAGGCGCGGTAGACCGCGTTCTCGCCGGCCTCGGGTTCGCTCGCGTGGGCCGCGGATCCGCGGGCGGTGATCGTCGACCCGCGTCGGCCGCGGTGGGCGATCACGACGTCGGTCTGGTCGTCGCCCGCGTAGTTCGTCGACCCCTCGCCGACGACCGCGTACTCGGGCGCGAAGCCGTCGTCGATGGCGGCGCGCGCGCCCACGCCGCCCCGCTCCTCGCCGACGAACGACGCGAAGACGAGTTCGCCGGCGGGGTCTGCGTCCCGGAAGGCGAGCATCGCGGCCGCGAGCGATCCCTTCATGTCGGCCGTACCGCGGCCGTACAGCCGTCCGTCGCGCTTCTCGACGACGTACTCTCTGTCGCCATCCCCCGCGTCGACGACCTGCGACTCGTCGGGCGCGACGACGTCGTGGTGGCCGACCAGCGCCAGCGACGTAGCCCCCGTCCCGCGACGGGCGATGACGTTCCTGTGCCCGTCGCGCGTCACCCTCGCGTCGGTCTCCTCGCGCAGCCACGACTCGACGGCGTCGCCGGCGGCGGTCTCGTCCTCGTGGCTCGGGATCGAGACGAGCCGACGGGTCAGCGCCTCGACCTCGTTCTCGTTCGCGCTCACACCCCGACTGTGTCCGGCATCGGTTGAAAAGTCTCGGTTCGGGACGGCGGGTGGCGCGCTCCCGGCGTCGCTCGCCGACTCCTCGTTGCCGCGTCGCTTCGGCGTCGATAGACCGCTACGTCAGGCCTCGACGGCCGTCTCCTCGAAGAACGCGAGGTCGTGGATCCGGCTGTCGTTCGTCAGTTCGGGGTGGAACGCGGTGCCGACGACCGGCCCGTCGCGGACGGCGACCGGACGACCGTCCCACTCGGCGAGGACGTCGACGCCGTCGCCGACCTCGTCGATGGCGGGCGCGCGGATGAACACCGCGGGGAACGGCTCGTCGAGGCCGACGACGTCGAGCGGGGCCTCGAAGCTGTCGACCTGTCGGCCGAACGCGTTGCGGTCGACGCTCACGTCGAGCAGGTCGAGCGTGTCGACCCGATCGTCGTTGGCGTCCCGCGAGGCGACGATCAGCCCCGCACACGTCGCGAGGACCGTCTTCCCGTCGGCGACGTGCTCGCGGATCTCCGCGTCGATGCCCTCCCGGGCCAACAGCCGCGAGATGGCGGTCGACTCGCCCCCGGGTAACAGGAGGACGTCGCAGTCGGGAACGCTGCCCGCCTGTCTGATCTCGACTACCTCGACGTCCTCGCCGTGGGCTTCGGCCGCTCGTCGGATCGCCGCCGCGTGCTCTGTGACGTCGCCCTGGACGGCGACGACGCCCGCTCGTAACATACCCGTGGGTCGGTGTCGAATCGACAAAAAGCGTCCGTTGTCCGCCTCCGGCGGAGAGGGATGCCGTCGGCAGCTACGTCCGGCCGTTCCTCCGGTTCAGATCGCGACGGCGTTGAGGACGAGTACGCCGACGCCGAAGAGGAGTCCGAACGCGAAGACGGTCTTGGGATCGATGCGAATGGCGTTTCGGTCCTCGGCGTCGAAGTAGCGGACGAGCCCCGCACTCGACATCAACCCGCCGCTGTTCTGACCACTGCTCATACCCGTGTCTCGTCGGTGAGTCGCCTAAACGTTTCGGATCGGTCCGCTCTGTCGCGCACCGACTCGAATCTGTTCGCGGGATTAATAACTCAACTCGAAATATTTAGCAATATGAGGCAAATACCGGCCGAAATATAGCAGCCAGCTTAATATAATTCGGTGAGCTAGCCTTCGGTAATGACCTCATCCGACCGGGATTCACGCGACCCGCCCGGTGAACCCGACCCGGGCGATCACGATTCGACAGATCGCGAGCGGAGCCGCGACTCCGACCCGGGCGACCACGCAGACGTCGCGCAGTTCTCCGTTCCGGAGATGGACTGCCCCTCCTGTGCGGGGAAAGTCGAGAGCAGCGTCCGGAAACTCGACGGCGTCGACGACGTCGACCCGCAGGTGGCGACCGGGACCCTCACCGTCTCTTACGCGGGCGACAGCGCGACTGCCGACGACATCGCCGACCGGGTCGAGAAGGCGGGATACAGCGTCGAGAGCGTCGACGAGACGACGGCGAGGTTCACCGTTCCGGAGATGGACTGCGCCTCCTGCGCCGGCAAGGTCGAGAACGCCGTCTCCGGGCTCGGCGGCGTCTCGACGGTCGATCCCCGGCCCACGACCGGCACGCTCGTCGTCACGTACGATTCGAGCGCGCTCTCCGACGCCGAGATCGTCGACGCGATCGAGCGCGCGGGCTACGAGGTCACGGACAGCAGCGCCGCGAGCGACGGCGTCGACGCGGCCGGCGACGACCGCGAGTCAATCTGGACGAGCCCGCGGGCGATCAAGACGTGGATCAGCGGCGTCTTCGCCGTGCTCGGGCTCCTCTTCGAGTTCCTCTTGACCGGGCAGAACGGTCAACTGGCGACGGTGCTCGGAAGCGAACTCCTCCTCGCCGACGTCCTGTTCCTCCTGGCAGTCGCCACAGGTGGACAGGCGATCCTCCGGAACGGCTACTACTCCGCGCGGAACCGCAACCTCGACATCGACTTCCTGATGTCGACGGCGATCCTCGGCGCGCTCCTCGCGAGCCTCGGCTTCGGCGAGGCGCTGTACTTCGAGGCCGCCACGCTCGCGTTCCTCTTCAGCGTCGCCGAGCTCCTCGAGCGGTACTCGATGGACCGCGCCCGCAACTCCCTTCGGGAGCTGATGGACCTCTCGCCCGACGAGGCGACCGTCAAGCGGGACGGCCGCGAGGAGACGGTCCCGGTCGAGGAGGTGACCGTGGGCGACGTCGTCGTCGTCCGCCCCGGCGAGAAGATCCCGACCGACGGCGAGGTCGCAGACGGCGAGAGCGCGGTGAACCAGGCCCCGATCACCGGGGAGAGCGTGCCCGTCGACAAGGTCGAAGGCGACGAGGTGTACGCGGGCACGATCAACGAGGAGGGCTATCTCGAAGTGCGGGTCACCTCGGCGGCGGGTGAGGACACCCTCTCGCGCATCGTCGAGATGGTCGAGGACGCGCAGGCGAACAAGACCGAGCGCGAGCAGTTCGTCGAGCGATTCTCGGCGTACTACACGCCCGTCGTCGTCGCCTTCGCCGTGCTCGTCACGCTCGCCAGCCCCTCGCTCCTCGGCACGACGTGGGCGACGTCGTTCGTCTACGGGCTGACGCTGCTCGTCCTCGCCTGTCCCTGCGCGTTCGTCATCTCG
>NZ_BBJO01000004.1 GCF_000739575.1 Halobellus rufus
CGTGAACAGCCTGTACTGAGCGAATGGGGGTGTAGGAATCTATTACCTGTTGAGGGTTTCAACAGGGCCGTTGTTGTGCATACGGCGAGATGTGCCGTCAGGACTCGCGCCACTTGTGGCCGCACTCGACGCAGGTGAACAGCCGAACCTCGTAGGAGCCGCCCGGTTTCGGCATCATCTCGTAGTAGGCCCGGTCGCTGTCGCAGTCCTCGGCCGGACAGGACTCCTGCATCGTCTCGGTGGAGCCCTGGGTCGCGTCGGCCACGGTGGGTGTCCCGTCGTCCCGCTGTCCATCCTGGGTCGTCATTGCCGTTTCTGCTTGCGAGTCTCGTGGCTCCTCGTTCTCACAGGAGCGACACACCCACGTGTCGCCCTCCGTGTGCATCATCGAACCACACTCGTCACAGAATTGCATTTAAAATCAGACTACACGGTTGTCGGATATAGGTGTTAACTTCCGATCTGTCGTGGATTCACACTAACGGCGAGGATGACTCCCAACGTGAGTCCCGCAGCGTGCGCGATGAGGTTCGTTGTTGGCCCACTGGATTGCAGTGCTGGCTGTGGCGCGAAGAGATCCCACAGTGAACTACCCCACCCTACCGCTCGGGCTGACGCCCTCGCGCTTGAGGGTGGGGCTTCCTGCTTCCACGACACGCTTTGCAGGGACCGAAGTGGTCCCCGTAGGGAGCGCAGTCTCCACAGGCGTTGGTTCGGAGCGTCCCGCTCCTAACCGCTTGATACCGCGAGAAAGAATGTTCCACGCCGCGTTCCAGTCCCGGTCTGCCGTGAACCCGCACGACGGGCAGGAGTGTTCACGGACCCACAGCGGTTTGTCCGTCGAGACACCGCACGCCGCACACTCCTTGGTCGTCCCTGCCGGGTCTACCGCCACGAAGTGAGTCCCGTCGCGTTCGCACTTGTACTCAAGCATCCGTAGGAACGTCCCCCACGCCGCTCCAGCCCGGTTTCGGGAGTTGCCCGGCAGTTCAACCAGTCCGGCGGCGTCCAAGTCCTCGACCGCTACAAGGTCGTATTCGCGGGCGTAGTGGTTCGACAACTTGTGAAGGAAGTCGTGGCGTTTCCGTTTCAAGTCGGCGTGACGTTCGGCCACGACGCGGCGGTTTTCCTCCCAGTTGTTCGACCCGTGTTCCTTCCGCGAGAGGTCGCGTTGGGCGCGTTCTAGTCGCTCGCGTTCGTCGGAAAGGTCAAGTGGCCCCACGGCGGTTCCATCCGTATCGTGGGCGTACTTGAGTATGCCAACATCGATACCGACGCACTTGGAGGGCGTCTCCGGCTTCTCCGGTGGGTCGTCGGGCGTTTCGACGCCGAGGATGGCGTACCACTTGCCGGTGGGTTCGCGTTTGACCGTGACGGTCTTTATTTCGGCGGCGTCGGGGAGGTCGCGGTGGAAGATGAGGGGTATTTCACCGATTTTCGAGAGCCACAGTTTCGTCCGGCCACTCGTGTTCTTGAGTTCGAAACCGGACTGGCTGTAGGTGAACGAACGGTACTCGCCCTGCCCTTTCCACTTGAGGTTCCCGACGCGGTGGCCGTTCTGCTTGCGGCCACGGAGCGTCGAGAGGTTGTCGTACAGTCGTTGCACGACCTTCTGGAGGGCCTTTGAGTGAACTTGTTTCAGGTCTTCCCACCACTTCTTGAGGTCGGGAAGCTGCTTCTGCTCGGAGTACGCCGATGTATCGTTGTTCCGATTCAGGCGGTGGAGGAAGTGGTTGTAGACCTGTCTACAAGTATCGACAGTCTCCGCTAACCGTTCTTCGAGGGCGTCGGATGGTCGGAGTCGATACCTGTAGTTGTAGTTCATCGGGTGGTGCTACTCGTTGGTTGGTTCGCTGGTTCGGACGACTTTCACGTCTGCGCCACGCCAGTCTTTTGGGACGAGAACGTGCGCCCCGTTGCCGGTGGCTTTGGCCGTTCCGGTGATGACTTCGTGCCCTTCTATCTCGTGTCTATCCATCAACTATGTTTAGACATTGTATCAACTTAATGATGTCGGTGGGCCTGTGGGCCGGCCGGTGCAGAGTGTATGAACAAGTGTTCGGCGCTGTATCCCCTCCCAACTCGCTCCCTTCGGTCGCTCCTTGAGGAAGGGGCATTAGCGCCTAACCGTTAGGTAAACCTCGCGTCGCAATTCCGGATTTCCAGAACGACTAACCCTGCTCTCGACGATATCTACGTATGTCTCCACGACGGCTTCTCGTCATTTTGGCGGTTCTTGGAATAATGATTCTCGCTGGCTGTACCGGCGGGATCAGTGACACGGGAACGGATGGGGCCGCTGCGACGACGGCTGCGGGCGCGGACCCGACAGCCACCGATTCGACCGCTGGCCCCGCGCCTGAGGGAGAGCTCTCAGTGCATCTGTTGAATGTCGGGCAAGGCTCGAGCACGCTCATCATCGGTCCCGAAGATGAGACGATTCTCATCGATACCGGTGATTGGCGCGATGACGGTGAAGACGTGATCGCCTATCTGGAAGCCAACGACGTCACGCGAATCGATCACCTCGTGACCACTCACCCTGATGCGGACCATATTGGCGGGCACGCGGCCGTGATCGAGCACTTCGAGACGAATGCCGAGGGCGTCGGGGCTGTCTATGATCCTGGGATCGCGTCGAGTTCGGCCACGTATGAGCGATACCTCGATGCAGTCGAAGAATACGATGTGACGCTGTACCGGACCCAAGCCGGAGACTCGATTCAAATGAGTGGCGTTGAGACACAGATACTCGCCCCACCCGAAGGGTATCTCGCGGGCGACGATAGCAATGAGAACAGTATCGTGCTCCATCTCCAGTTTGGGGATTCTAGTTTCCTGCTGCCAGGGGACGGAGAAGCCGAGAGCGAAGAGTATCTCGTCGAGACCTACGGTGATCGGCTTAACGCGACAGTACTAGTGGCTGGGCATCACGGGAGTCAATCGAGTACGAGCGAGGAATTCCTTGATACGGTCTCCCCACAAGCGGCTGTGATTTCGAGCGCGTACGATTCCCAGTACGGCCACCCGCACGAGGAGGTACTGGAACGGCTCGCTACACAGTCAATCCCGACGTACTGGACCGCTACCCACGGGACGATCCGCTTCACAAGTAATGGTTCGGCAGTGACGGTTGCCACCCAGCAGGACGCGCCCACGATAGCGACAGAGCTCCGCATGGGCGACGCGATCGAACCAGGAAGTGAGACTGCGCTCACTGAGCGATACGTGATCCAAGCGGACGGGTCGGGGACAGCTCCACTGACGGATCCAGAGACGACTACTGACTCGGCGGATGAACCGACAGAGACTGGTGACACTGCCCTCGACGTCGTCGAAATCAACGCCGATGCAGACGGTGATGATGCCGAGAACCTGAATGACGAGTACGTTACCTTCGAGAACTCAGGCTCGGAAGCGCTCGATCTCTCCGGATGGGAACTCGCGGATGCGGCCGACCACACGTATACGGTCCCTGAGGGAACGGTACTTGACGCTGGCGCGCGAATTACTGTGTACACGGGCAGTGGCACCAACACTGAGGCCGAGTTGTACTGGGGCCAATCAAACCCCGTCTGGAACAATAACGGTGACACGGTCATCCTTCGGGATGATAGCGGGACAACCGTGATCGAGGAGACCTACTGAGAATGAGTATCAAAAAATTCACTGGCGTGATCGATCGCTTCGAGGAGGACCTTGCAGTCATCTTGCTCGAAGCAGATGGCGACGTTGTTGACGAGATCATCCTCGACCGTTCGGAGCTCCCCGATGAGGCTGCTCACCCGGATGCCATCCTCAAAGTGACGCTCACCGATGGGGAAGTAACGGAGCTGTCGTACGATCCTGCCGAGACGACTGACCGGAAGGAGAGAGCACAATCGCGGTTCGATCGGCTTGCTGAGCGGCCACCGAGTGATGACGAAGACGAATCTCAGTAACGTTGGAGTGCTGCCTGTTCGAGCTATTTAGTCAGCAGTCGGGGACGTGTCCCGTTCGTCGAGATGTCTACATTGATTCCGTCGACGGGCTTCGAAGCCGCCCTTGAGTCTCTAGGTACTCTATCGCCTCACGGATGGTTGCTTCACTGTCGGTGGCCATATCGACTGTCGAACTCCCACCACTGTAGAGCGCGTCGAGCTGCTCGAAGTGATCCTCCTCAGGAGTCAAAAGCCCATAGCGAGCCATTTGGACCCCTTTCAATACTTTCCCGCCGATCGAGCGGATGGTGGCACAGTTCGGCTCCCATTCCCCGACCGTAATGATGTCATCATCGTCGTTCGGCGTCCGGATCACGCCGAGCCCGCCGACGTGGCTAATCTCGATGATTCGGTTGAAGGCGCTGCCGGCGGCTCCTCGACGGTTTTCATCCGGAACTTGGGCACTATCGAGAGATTTCCCGGAGTCATAATCTGCGACAAACAGTCCTTCGGCGGTGAGCCGGGCCTGGATGGCTGTCGGAATGCCAGGTTTATTGTAACATCGGATCACGGGCGGATCTGGGAGGTCGAGTACACTCATTTGCACGGAGGCTGTCACGAACCAGTCACAAAACTGTCTCGGTGAATGGTTTTCGTGCGGAGTGTTTGTCTCGCTAGTTGGTAGTGTGGGCTCTGAGAACCGTTCTGACGTGCGGAACGAGTTACACAAGTCCGGATTCCAGCGGAGGGTAAGGCCACCTACTCTAATATAAAAACATATCGACGGCCTGCACCCGGATGAGGCTGAGACTTCACTTATACAGCCGTGAGGGCCGGGTGTTGAACTGCGGTATGTCCCCACAACGACATCGGCCCTCCAACGACCGAACCCGCCGACAGCTCCTCGCTGCCGGCGGAGCAGCACTCCCACTACTGACTGCCGGATGTCTCTCCAGTCTGCCCCCACTCGGTGGCAATCAGCGCTATGGTCGCCTGACAGTCCCAGACGGGGATGATCCGACGTATCGACAGTGGCTCCCCGCACCAACGAGTGTCGAATCCCCACCCGAGCGGTATTCCTTTGCCACCATACAGCCGACCGCCCCCCAACCAGGCGCTCCTGAGGAATTCATCGCGCGACGCGCCTACAGTAAGGCGGATATCGATTACTTTGGCATCGGCTTCGAGAACTACGACCTCCTCGTTGATTCGATCTTCGGCACCGTCATCGAGGCCTCCTTTGACCGGACGCAGATCACTCAGACCATCACTGATAGCGGCTACGAACGCACTGGCGAGTATCGAGGCTACGCTGTGTTCGCTCGTTCGGATGTGCCGCGCCGCGTCGGTGTCGGTGACGGCGTCGTTGTCTGGACGAGTGTGCGGACCCACGACCAGCCAAACCTAGAGGCGCTGATCGATGCCGGCGCTGGGGAACGGCCTCGATATCACGAGGAGAACGCACGGTTCGAACAGCTCACAACGGCTGCTGGTGGGAACGCTCATCTCCTCGTTAACACTGATATACACGATCCGACAGGACGGCCAGCGATGCTCGCCGATGCATTCAGATCCGATGGCGAGACGGCGTATCAAGTCGTCTCTTATCGCTACGAAGACGGCCGTGTGCCGACGGAATCAGCGCTGAAGCAGGCGCTGCAAGAAGGTGGATATCGATTCACAACGGAGGCCGAAACGTTCGACGTACAGATCGACGGGTCGCTTGCCACAGTTGAAGCACAGGTCCCATTCAACTCAAATACCGAGATCGCGCCCGAGTACGACCTCCCACAAGTGACGTGGGGTGTGACTCAAGACGCGGACGAACCACGTGTCACGTTTCGAAATGAGGCTGGTGAGTCGATCTCCGCGGACCGGCTTTATTACGATCTCGACCAACCGGACGACTTTGGGGAAATCGAGAAACAGTCTCTCTGGTCGGACAGCGACGACGATTCAGTGTCGCCCGGTGCGGAGGCGACTGTCGATCTGAGTGAGCACCCGGATGCAAAGGGGGTCTCCCTCGTGTACTCGACAGGCGGCACTCATTTTCACGTGTTGTTCACCGTGGATCTTCGGGGGGAGACCGATGAATGATGTCACTGCGCGGGTGCCAGTCAACGGGAGCCGACAGTGGCTCCCCTGCGATGTGCTTGCATCTGGAATCCAGCATTTTTGTACACGCCTAATGAGATCTGAGCAAGAGATGGCCGACGTGGACCTCGCGACCGTCGTCGCGTTGTTGGACGACGAGCACACACGGTCGATTCTGGTGGCGACCAGCGACCGGCCACTGTCGGCTACCGAACTGAGTGAGCACTGTGGGCTTTCCACGTCGTCAATTTATCGACGGCTCGACCGTTTGAGCGAAGTCGATCTCGTTGGTGAGCGGACCCGGCCCCGGTCGGATGGCCATCACGAGACAGTATACGTGTCCCGGCTGCATCGCTTCGAGGTCACCGTTACGGATGGTGAGCTTCGATGGGACCTCGACCGGGAGTCAGAGAGCGATGACGTCGCAGATCAGTTAACGCGCCTATGGGGGAAATTCTGATGTCCGTTGTTGGCCTCGGCTCCCCTGTTGGCCTGCTTGCGGGGCTTGCAGCGACGGCTTCGGCGCTAATCGGACTCTATATTGGTTACCAAGCGTACCGCGGGCTGAGACGGAATGATGAACGCTCGATGCGGTGGCTCTCGGTCGGGATGATCCTGCTCTTCGGTGTCACGTACACGCTTGCAGTCACCGGACAAGGGCTGCTCGCATTCCGTATTATTCCGATTGACCTCCAGAATGTCGTGCGCCTCCTCGTCAGGGTAATCCAGCTTGCCGGGCTCCTGTGTATCGCGTATTCCCTGCAGATTGCGACCGATCGGTAGTCTGCTCGCGGTGCGATTATGCGAAATTTGTTTCGAAACGCATAGGGAACGGTGTGATAACGAGTCGCTACAATCAATGCCCTCCACCATCGACGATATCGCCATTCGGACAACTGACCTGCGGAAGGCCTATGGGTCTGAGGTTGCGCTCGATGGCCTTTCACTTGAGATCTCTACAGGAACCGTCTACGGATTTCTCGGCCCGAACGGCGCGGGGAAAACGACCACGATGCGGCTCTTGACCGGCCTCTCGCAACCATCGAGTGGCGCTGTCCACGTCTGTGGGGTCGATGTCGCCGATCGACGTGCGCTTGCCCCACACGTTGGCTACCTCCCAGAGACGCCACCACTCTACGAAGAATTCAGTGCTCGCGAACAGCTCGAATACGTCGCCGATCTCCGCGATATCCCCCAAGACGTTGCACGCGAGCGAATTGAGGAGTACCTCGATCGGTTCGATCTGACTGACGACGCTGACAAACGAATTGCAGCGTATTCCAAGGGAATGCAACAAAAGACTGCGTTCATCCAGAGTGCCCTGCACGATCCGGATGTCCTGTTCCTTGACGAGCCAACGTCAGGACTCGATCCACGCGCGGCCCGCACCATCCGTGAGTCCATTACCGACTTTGCAGAGATGGGGACGACAGTGTTCGTGTCGACGCATATACTCCCGGTCGTTGAAGCGGTCGCTGACGAGGTCGGCGTGTTATTCGACGGGAAACTCGTCACTGAGGGGACGCCGACGGAGGTCCAAAACCGTGCAGAGACGGGCGGGAGCGGATCACTCGAAGATGCGTTCCTCGCTGTCACTAGTGAGCACGACCCGAGCGCACGTCGCAAAGACAAATGACGCTCCAACGTGATGTTCGCCACGGGATTCGAATCGGCCGCGCGGAGTTCGTTCGGAGCCTTCGCGGCTACACCGGGAACACGCGCCGACTTGCCGGGTTGGGAATTGCGGTCCTGTTCTTTGGAGGGAACCTCCTGTTTGCGCTTCCGACCGCGTATCTGCTGGGTCGCACGGCGCGCTCTCTCACGGCGATTCCGTTTTTCGGGCTTGTAACAACCGCTGTCCCTGTCGTGCTCGTTCTGTTGGCGATGTTGCGGACATTGGAACGGATCGGTAGCATCGAAGCCGAGGATCTCGTTCTGACAGCAGTCCACCCACGTGCGGTGGTTCTCGGGCTCATCACTGCCGAGATCGGACGGCTACTCTTGTGGTTCGGACTCCCGATCGGGGCATTCGTTGTTGCGTTCGCACTGGGGTTGGGATCGCCATCACTCCTCGTTACAGGCGCGCTCGTCACGGTCCCACTCGTCTGTTGTGCTGCTGTCTGGGGATACGCCGGTGGGCTTGGTGTCTTGCGGCTCCTCCGTCGGCTTCCGGGCGTGCGCCGGCTCTTGAAAGTGGGGGGTGTTCTCGCAATGGTTGCTGCCGTCGTCGCCTCCCAATTCGTCGGGCAGTATATCGTTGAGGTTGACCGATCGGTACAATGGCTGCGCTCGGTAGCGACGTTCGACCCGCTCGTTGAGTATGTTGCGCTCGTGTTTGTCGGTACACCACTTGCACAGCCGACGTCAATCCGTGCGGTAGCGGTCCTCGGTGGAATACTCGCCTTGACTCCGATTGGACTCGCGGTGGCCAGCAAACAGGCCTCTGTGCTCTGGTTTACGGATGCACCGATCGGAAACTCGTCCAAACAGGTGCGCCGATCGAGCGGTGGCTTCACTGCCCCCCGGCCGTTCGCGTGGACCAAACCGGGCCGCATCGCGTGGGGTGTTCTCGTGCGCGGTCGTCGTCGTCCACAGGAACTGAGCCATCTCCTGATGATTCTCTTTTTCATCGGTCCGTTCGGAACGACCATCGTTCAGTCGTCGAATGACGCGATCGGGATTCTTGTCGCAGGGATGGGTGTCGGTCTGGGGACGTTCCTTGCGGGCGCAACGTTCGGCTTGAACCCGCTCGGAGACGACCGCCCACAGTTGCCGCTGCTGTTATTGACTCAAACGTCGCCACGAGTCCTCGTCCGGGGACGGTTGCTCGCTGGCGTTGCTGTCGGGCTCCCGGCTGCTGTGCTCATCCCGATTGCGTCGGTCGCGCTCGGAACACCGGTGCTGCGAGCTATCGCCTTCGCTGTCGCCGGGATCGGAACGTGTCTTGCTGCGGGGACGTTCGCGCTCGGTCTCGGTGCGACGTACCCGATATACGAGGAGCGTGAGTTCTGGGGGACTGAAACAGTTGTTCCATCAACGCTTGTGATGCTAGGGTACCTATTCATCGTCGGTGCGGGGACGGTTCTTGGCTTGCTAGTGACCTGGTTTGCGGTCTCTGGCAATCTCGTCTTCACCCCCGTCTTCCTCATAAGCTTCGGGCTGTATCTGCTGTTGACTGTCGGGATCCCATATGGAGCGTACCGCTACGCAATTCGACGATATCGACATTATTTGTTCGATTGACATCCTCCCCGCCCTGAAGGGCGAGGATTCCCGACCGCCGTTGGGATATTGTGGTTTACGACGTTACGTGTTCTTGAGGTGCGAACGCACCAGTTTCCTTGTCAAACAAGAACGTCGATGGCTGTGCCAACCAGCCGTTACTCCTATCCTCTCCGTGAGGATTCGGAGATACTTTCTGCCGAATGTTCTCAGCACCGTTCACATCCGCGTTCGCCACCGTCTCACACTCATCACAGACGTACAACCCACGCTCCACGCGGTTCGCCTTCCGCTTCCGACCACAACACGAACACGACTTCGACGTGTCCCGCTCAGACACTTGCTTGACCGTGATGCCGTCCATCTCGGCTTTGTACGCAAGCATCGAAGTAAAGCGGTCGAACGCCCACGAATGCAGGTCGAGATTGCCGTGTTTCCCCCATTTTTTTGACTCGTCGGTCTCCCCGTCCTCGCGGATGCCAGAGAGGTCGCCAACCACGATCGTACCAACACCTTCGTCCACACATCGCTGAACGATGTGTTTCGAGAGCGTGTGGAAGTAGTGAGTGCGACGAGCCGAGTTCTTCTGGTTCAACCGCGTAGCTTGCTCGGAGTCAGAATCGTCACACTGTGAGAGTCGCTTGCTGAAGTAGTAGTCATCCTGCTTCAAGCAGTTGAGCGGGTATAGTTCGCTGTGACCTTCTTCGTAGGCGAGTGCGGCGAAGTTGTTAATGCCGAGGTCAACACCCACGGTCTTCTCACCGGGAGCTTCAGAAACCTCGATCTCGACTTTGCAGACGAAGTGGAGTTCCCACTCGTCGCCGGTCCAGACAGCCCGAACCTGTTGCACGGTCTCGACGGTGGAGAGGTCAACGTCGGGACGAGTCTGGTATTCGCAGAGGATGAAATCCGACCAGTATGCTTTGAGGTTCGAGCCTTTGCTGAGGCGGACTCGCTCGTAGTTGGTGTCGAGTTTGAAGCCGGCGGCTTTGAACGTGACCGTGCTTCGGGGGTGGTCGTCGCCGTGTTTGCGGTACTTCGGCGGGTTGGCTCTCGTGTCTCCGTTGCGTCGTTTGCCGTACCAGCCGTTGAACGCTTCAGCGAGTTTTTGAAGGACTCGCTGACTTGACTGAGAATGCAGGTCATCGTAGCGTTCGTGCGACTTCAGGTAGGTGGTGAGTTCGTTGTGACCGGGAATGTGGCCGATTTCAGACCACACTCGGTCGCAGACCCACCGTCCGACGTTCCAGAGTTTCGAGGCCGCGAACCCGAGCGAATCAAGGTCGTCAGACACCTGTTGGTGGTTCCGAATGGAAGCAGTGTAGGTGCGGGTAACGACCTGTTTCGCCATACGTAACCTATGTAGTCAGGGTTACTTGAGAAGAGGGATTGGAGCGTGGAATATCCAGCCGTGCAATCGAACGGTGGATTGCGTAGGAGTTGTCGGATTCATCCCCGCCCTGAAGGTCGGGGCTTTCTACTCGTAGCCCCGTAACTGTCTCCGTACACTACTGCACCCCCTACTCCCTCGGCACTCCGCGCCTCAGCCATAGCAGATGGGCTTTGCTGTGGAGTCTCGGCGATCAGCCTCCACCCCCGCCAAGAGGCCGGTGACTCTTGCCGTTCAACACTCCGTTATCAATTTGCGTCAGGAAGTTTCGTTCACGTAGAGTCCGTAGCGATAGAGTGCGTCATCGTACCAGAGGAGCTTCCCGTTCGCTGCCGTGTCGACAGCGCCGAGGTGGAGTGCCTTGAGAAGAGTGACGAACGAGTCAGGAAGCGGTGCAGTCTCTGATAACGAGCCTCGGTCGATCGTTTGGTCGAGATGATCTCGTACATCCTTGGAGAGTTCGTCTGCGGTGAGCGTCGCATCGATTCGAGAGCCAAACACGACGTCACGGAATTGCCGACGTGAACTCGCCACGTTGACAGCCACGGCGGTGTAGGCCGTTTCGACGATTCGTTCGGTTGTGACGTGGACTCGGTAGGCCCACGTGCCGTCTTCGGTCATCGTAACAACGTGCCCATCAAGTTCGCCGGTTCCCAGTCGACTGTCTTCTTCGACCGGACGGCGAAGCACGTACTCATCTCCTCGTAAGAGTTCCGCCGTACTGGTTCTCCCATCGGTCAGCGTGTACGAGTGCAGGATCTTGAGAACCCGCGCACTCGGCCGTTCGAGTGTGTCGATCAGGAGTGCGTCTTCGGGGACGTCCTCTTCCGGGACGGGAGTGACTCCCACCAGTGACCGTTCTACACGTTCTCGTCCGGTGACGACGTGTTTCGTCTGAAAGTATGACCCGTCGTGTTCCACGTACGCGTCGCTTGGCAAAGGTTTGTACCCGTAGGTCGTGTGTCGGCCCTCGGGCACGATCGCTTGTAACGCGGTTCGAGCTGGTGCACCGAATAACGCATCGTCATCAGGTTCGTACAGTGCATACGCTGTCGGGGATGTCTCGATCGCGTCGACATGCAGCGTGTACTCTTCGGTCGGGTCTTCCCTGTTGAGGACACTGGTCGCTGAACACCCTGCCAGTGCTGTGAGGGACACGGCGCCGGCCGCTTGGAGGAGGTATCGTCGTGTCGGGACCATACTATGTACGCGGCGTTCCGACTATTTTGATTTACCTGAATTGAGGTGCTAAGGCCCCTTCCTCAACGAGCAACCGGATACAGCGTTCACAAGAGCTCCGCTCTTGTGCGCGAACGAGACGCAAAGCGTCTCGTCAACGCCGCACGGTTCTCAGAAACGTTCGACGCTCGGCCCACAGGGCCACCGCCACATTTATGTTGAAATTAAGTGTAAACACAGGCGATGGATAAACACGAAATCGAAGGCCACGAAGTCATCGAAGGAACGGCCAAAGCCACCGGCAACGGCGCTCATGTCCTTGTCCCGAAACGATGGCGTGGCGCGGACGTGAAAGTCGTCAGAACTACCGGCCCCGACGAGTAGCACCACCCGATGAACTACAACTACAGGTATCGACTCCGACCGTCCGACGCCCTCGAAGAACAGTTAGCGTGGACTGTCGATACCTGTAGACAGGTCTACAACCACTTCCTCCACCGCCTGAATCGGAACGACGACACCTCGTCGTACTCCGAACAGAAACTCCTGCCGAGTCTCAAGAAGTGGTGGAGCGACCTGAAAACCGTTCACTCGAAGGTGCTACAGAAGGTCGTTCAGCGGCTGTACGACAACCTCTCGACACTCCAAGGCCGGAAAGAGAACGGCTACCGCGTTGGGGCGCTCAAGTGGAAAGCACCGGGTGAGTACCGCAGTTTCACCTACAGTCAATCCGGCTTCAAGCTCAAGAACACGAGCGGTCGGACCCGACTGTGGCTCTCGAAACTCGGAGAAATCCCCATCACCTTCCACCGCGACCTCCCCGACGACGCCGAAATCAAGACCGTCACCGTCAAACGCGAACCGACTGGGAAGTGGTACGCCATCCTCGGTGTCGAAACCCCGAACAACCCACCGGAGAAGCCGGAGAGTCCCGAGAAATGCGTTGGCATCGACGTGGGGATTCTCAAGTACGCCCACGACACGGACGGAACCGCCGTCGAATCTCTCGACCTGTCCGCCGAGCGTGAGCGGTTGGAACGCGCCCAACGCAACCTCTCGCGGAAACAGCACGGGTCTGCGAATTGGGAGAAACAGCGCCGAGTTGTGGCCGAACGCCACGCCGAGTTGAAGAACAAGCGCCGCGACTTTCTTCACAAACTCTCGAACTACTATGCCCGCGAATACGACCTCGTGGCCGTAGAGGATTTGGACGCAAAGGGGTTGGTCGAGCTACCGGGCAACTCTCGGAACCGCGCAGGCGCAGCGTGGGGGACGTTCCTGCGGATGCTGGAGTACAAGTGTGAACACGAAGGGACTCACTTCGTCGCCGTGAACCCGAGAGGGACGACAAAAGAGTGCGCGTCCTGCGGAGTTTCGACCGAGAAGCCGTTGTGGATTCGGGAACACTCGTGCCCGGCGTGTGGGTTTGAAGTGGATAGGGACGCGAACGCGGCGTGGAACATTCTTTCTCGCGGTATCAGGAAGCGGTTAGGAGCGGGACGCTCCGAATCAACGTCCCCAGAAATCGAAGATTTCTGGTGTGCGGACGAATCGCGTAGCGATTCGTCAACGCCTGTGGAGACTGCGCTCCCTGTGGACACCCCCGTGTCTGCAAAGCGCGTCGTGGAAACAGGAAGCCCTACCCTCAAGGAGCGAACGGAGTCAGCTGTGAGCGAGTAGGGTGGGGTAGTTCACCGGAAGAGCGGTATCGTTTCTCGAAACGTGCAGCGAGTCGACCTTGGAAAAGTCCAGAATACGACGTACTCACAAGGGTTCTTCGGTCAACAGTTCGGTTACGGGACCGTTGAGATGTCGACCGCTGGGGGATCTGGCGTCGAACTCACATTCGACTCGATTTCGGACCCGAAGCGAGTGCAGGAACTCATCAATACACAGACGAAAGATGATGGGTCCGACCGTCCCGACGACAAAACTGCTGTCCTCGATGAGATCCTGACCGAACTACGAGCGATCAGGACCGCTGTGGAAGCCCCTGATCACAAAGATGCCAGCACTTCTGATGAGTTATGACGGGTGACTGGTTGACACTGGATTCGGGTGAAACCGTTGCGTGGGACGGGCAGCCGAAGCTCACGACTGCACTTCCGGGCGTCGGGATGGGAATCGCGCTTCTCATCGGGGCGGCGTGGCTCATCACCGTGCAGAACGAGATCGTCGTCGGGATCCTCCTTGGAGCCGCCGGCGTCATCGTCGGATTGTGGGCCTATCTCAGCGTCATAAACACTGAGTACGTCCTTTCTGATAGAGCAGTGTACTCAAAGCAAGGTGTTATCGGTATTCGGATTTCGGAGTCGTAGTTATCGAAAATTCAAAATTCCGCGTTCTCTCAGGACGCACTCGGTTCTGTTTTCGGATACGGTACTGTCACGCTCGAAATCGCAGGCGGGGATGATATTCAGCTTCGGCGGATTGAGGAACCCGAGACTGTCCGTCGCCTTGTTGACCACGCAACGGGTGAGGACATTCCTGGGAGTCTCGAACAGTGGCACGCAATCCTTGACGAAGTACGAGCTCTTCGGCAGGCGGTTGAGTCACAGGCATTGTAGGCAGTGTCCATCGGGTTGACCAATATGCTATTACTCGCACATTGGGATATCTGTCGGTCGTAGTCGAAAAGACAATACGCTCGGGATATCAATAGCTGAAGCTCGGGGCCACGGAAATCACTCAGTACAGATTGCTCTCGGAGCACTGTAGCATCTACAGAATAAACAAAGCGAGCGCCTTGGGGCTTGACCCCGAGGCGGTTCACGGAAGGTGAAAAGAGAAATTCACTTTTCAGAATAGCTAAGCGGACGACTGGAGATGATCGGTCTGATGCGTTGGTCCCCGCTTGCACGCAAAGAGGCAAGAACAGTGATAACGTCGAAGGGAGTGTGGTTACTTGTCATTCTCATCGTTCTTTGGGGGTATCGTCCCAGCTATATTGGGTGGGATGGTCTCGGTGCGAATATTACTGCTGGGTACGTCCAGATAGCTGGGACAGTGCTCCTCCCATTAGGAGTGCTTCTCTTGAGCTATCAGTCGATTGTTGGTGAACGGACCTCTGGAAGCGTGAAATTCATTCTCGGGCTCCCAGTGACGAGAACTGATGTACTTCTCGGGAAAATAGCTGGGCGAACAGTTGGTATCGCTGGCCCAGTCGCGGTTGCGTGCTTTGTTCTCGGTGGGATCGGATTGGTTGATCACGGTGTGTTCAACCCGGTCTTGTTCTTCGGGATGGTGCTCATCACGCTTGCGTACGTCGGCGTTCTCGTATCGATTGGTACGGCAATATCTGCTGTCGCTAAGCGGACAGTCACAGCTGCCGGGACTGTGTTCGGCGTGATATTCCTTCCGCTAGTCCTGTTCTGGACGCAGATCAGCACGACGATTTTCACACAGGTGACTGGCACGCCAGTCAATCCGTATGAGCCCCCAGCGTCCGGCCCGCTGTTCTTGCTACTTCGTTTGTCTCCTCACGGCGCGTATCGTGTCGTCTCAAACTGGCTGCTCGGTGTCGGTAACTCCGCCAACACATACAGCCACGTCCTCACGAAGCTAGAGCCGCAGACACAGACGAATGCGTACGTTGTCGAAGCGACGTTCGCACCCGGAACAGTACCGCTGTATCTCCACGAAGCGGTCGGAGTCCTGATTCTACTTATGTGGGCGGCCGTCCCATTAGGCTTCGCTCGCTATCACTTCGCCCGGGGGGATGCCGTGTGAGTGACCCTGCGATTCTGACTGAGGGGTTGACGAAGCAGTATGGGTCAACGACAGCCGTCAACGATCTTACGCTTACTGTCGAAAGCGATGAGATCTACGGGTTTCTTGGGCCGAATGGTGCCGGAAAGTCAACGACGATCGGGATGCTGATGGACTATCTTCGTCCGACGACTGGTTCGCTTCGTGTCCTCGGTCAAGACCCGCAACGCGATGTCGTTGATGTGCATTCTCGCGTGGGCATTCTTCCAGACCGGTACAGGCTCTACGATGGACTTACTGCGCGTCAACACCTTGAATTCGTCATCGACACGAAACGGGTCAGTGAGTCACCAGCAGGGCTGTTAGATCGGGTTGGACTGGACGATGTTGACGGGCAGTCAGTCGGGACGTTTTCGCAAGGGATGGAGCAACGACTGGCGCTGGCGATGGCCCTTGTCGGTGACCCAGATCTACTCGTCTTAGACGAACCGTTCACCGGGCTTGATCCGCACGGCGTTCGCACTGTTCGAGAAATCGTACACAAGGAAAACGATCGCGGTGCTGCTGTCTTTTTTTCAAGTCATGTGCTCGGGCAAGTTGAACTTGTGTGTGACCGAATTGGGATCCTCCACGAGGGGAGTCTCGTGGCCGAAGGGACTGTTGACTCTCTGCGTGCTGAAACAACCGCTGGCTCTGATGCAACCGTTGAAGAGATCTTTGTCGCAGTGACGGACAGTACGGGACCATCCGCCAAAGCTTCCTCGGAGACCACACAATGAAGCGACGGACGCTTCTCGGCATTACCAGTGCGTCAATGGTTAGCCTCACGGGGTGTCTCGGCGCGACAGAATACACTATCACGGACGTGCAAACAGAGGCGACCACACCACTCGACATCTCGGTAGCAATCGTTGAACCGGATGCTGTTATCGAACATCCAGCACAACTGGCATTCACGGTTACGAACAAACAGGAGGAACCTATCGAAATCCGGAATACGGGGATTTGGCCGTTTGGTCTCTTGGAACTCGTCCCGTCGCTTGACACACAAGATGCCGGACCAGGAACGATTCTCTGGACGGACCGATACGAAGAAAGCCGATACGTCGATGCTGAAACGAGACAGAATTACGGAGTCGAGTCAACACCGCTTGTCCGAACCCTCGATCCTGACGAAACGGTCGAAGAAACGTATGATGTTCACGGCGATGACGTCATTCAAACCGGGACAATGTACGTCCGAGGTCGATTTGAGCCACCGATCCTCGAATACACAACAGAACACACTGAAGGATGGAACTCGTTTTCACCAGAAATCACCGTCGAAATCGCAGGACAAAGCCTGATCTAACAGACCACCGACGCGGTTCTGATTTCGATGTCTGTCTCAGTTGTTCGTTCTCACGTAATTATTCGACTCAAAAATGAAGGAATCAATGTTGATGGGTTAGGCTTGTCCAACGAGGAACACAACAACCAGTGCGAGAATGACTAACGTTTCGGGAAGTACTGTCAGGATGAGTACACGGACGAAGAGGTCTTCGTTTTCAGCCAAGGCGCCGACAGATGCAGCTCCAATCCCTCGTTCCGCGTATCCTGCTCCGAAGGCAGCAAGTCCTACGGCGATGGCGGCTCCAAAGTTCTCGATATTTCCAGTAATCGCTTCACCAGCCTGCAGTGGGAGTTGTGTACTTACCCCCGTTGCTAATGATCCAACCATTCCAACGATAGTTACCTCCCCTGGTGAAATAATTATATAGTAAAGTCAAATCGAGTTTTCACACTGAAATTTAAGTATCTGTGGTGTAAAAAATAACATATATGCGGTCAACTCGGGATTGCTGCAAATGTCGACCCTACTAATCTGAACAAGAAAACTTCGAACACGCCTCTCTTTGTGGCAGGCATTGGGGCTGTAATCGCACTCTTAGCAGCGCCATCTGACTTGGAAAAGTTCCGGATTGACATCCTCCTCCGCCTGAATGCGGAGGAATCCCACGGCACCGCGCCGCTGGATTGGGATATTACGGTTTGCAGTCTACCACTTGAACCTGCGGTTGGAATCCGCTGGACAAGTCATACAGGTAGACTCCGGGCTGTGCCAACCAGCCGGTACTCCTATCTTCGTCCAAACTGGTCGAAGACTCGGAGTTACTTTCGTTTATGTCGAGACGGATATTCTCCGCCCCGTTCACATCAGCGTTGAACGCTGCATCACACGTCTCACAGACGTACAACCCCCGTTCAACACGCTGATTCTCGTCTTCCTTACCACACACGCAACATGTCTTGCTCGTGTCGCGCTCGGACACGTCTACGACATCAATCCCTTCGACTTTCGCCTTGTATTCGAGAATGTTGGTAAAGCGGTCGAACGCCCACCCGTGCAGGTCGAGGTTGCTGTGCGTGCCCCAGTTTTTCGACTCACCATTTCCGTCTTCACGGACTCCTTCTAAGTCCCCGACGTTGATGCGGCCAACATCTTTCTCGACACACCGCTGGACGATGTGTTTGGCGAGACTGTGGAAGAAGTGCGTGCGGCGCTCCGACCACTTGTTGTGAAGACGGGTCGCTCTGTCGCCACTCGAGTCATCGCACTTGGCGATCTCTTTCGGGAAGTAGTACCCGTCTTGTTTCAGACGATTGCCGGGGTACAGGTCGGCGTCCTCGGTACTGTACGCAACTGCCGCGAAGTTACAAATGCCGAGGTCAACACCAGCTGACTCGGTGCCGGGAGCGTCAGGAGTTCCGATTTCGTCTTTGCAGACGAGGTGGAGTTCCCAGCGTCCCTTCGCCTTGTCGTAGACGGCGCGAACCTGTTGCAGGTTCTCAACCACGACGCCGGGACGGGTTTCGTATTCGACAAGGATGTATTCCCATGCTTTCGGGTGTTCCTTGTGATTCGCGCCTTTTGAGAGCCGAACCCGGTTGTTCTTCGAGTCGTGTTTGATGCCGTTCCGCTTCCACGTCACGGTAGAACGCGGGTGTTCTTCGTGGACGCGGCGTCCTTGGGTGTCGTAGTAGTTTTTCTTGCGGTAGCCGGGTGGGTTCGCTCGATTATCGGACTGTTTCTTACCGTACCATGAGTTGAAGGCCTCAGCGAGTTCCTCCAGAACGCGCTGACTGGACTGTGAATGCAGTCCCTTGTATATTGGATGTGTCTTCAACTCGTCTTTGAGGTCGCCGTGGTCGGGGATCTCGCTGGTTTCGTCCCAGACTTGGCGGGAGTGGTAGTTGGCGACGTTCCAGAGTTTGCTGGCCGACCACCCGTGGCGGTCGAGCATCTCCTCTACCTGTCGGTGGTTGAGGATTTTGGCTTGGTGGGTGCGATGGACTTCCAGCATTCTGAACGTCTGTATAATCAGTTATACACGTATTTATTGTAAAGGTTCGTATTGAGAACGTAGAATATCCAGCCCCTCCATCGACGGTGGTTTGTGGAGGAGTTATCGGATTCATCCTGACCCTGAAGGGTCAGGTATTCTCCTTGATTTCGTATAATTGATGTTGCCAACAAGTCGGAACAATCGTGGGAGGTACGAACGATAACGGTCGTGATGTTCGGGAATTAACTCACCTGCTAGTGGTATACTCTGTGTCGCTCATACGTTTAGTCGAGGAGAGGTGCAGCTTCATCCCACAATTTCTGAAACTGACATTCGAACTCATTGACGACCTTGCTGTCGTTTACCGCTATGACGGCGATACGGTCTGTGGGTAGTAGTGGATGTGGGATGTCGATGGTTGTGATCGTCTGATCGATCACGTCAAAGGAGACGGGAAGTTGGGGAAGTACTCTGATTTGGACTTCTGTAACGTGTTCTTGAGCAACATCGAAGAGCGTCTTGGGAGCTGTTTCGATCACTGGCTCGCTGACAAGCAGTGAAATAGAGATATCTGGATGTGCCGCATCAAAAAATGCAGCCACCTCCTTTTCGAGTGTCTCCCACGGAGCAGACTCGTAGGGAGGTCCAACCACGGCATGGACTGAGTTCGTTGCCGTTCGGATATGTTCTTGAAGAGCTGTTTGCATCTCCTCACTACCGAGTGCGCCAAGCCAGATGCTCCCATCAGCCGGTACTGTAGGAAGGAGATGTGAACGGACGGAGTTAGCTGCCTTATGATATCGTGCCCATTCCTGTTGCAGTTCAGTGGTGCGCTCGGCAAGGAGTCTGTCAACCACAGTTTCTGGCTGTTCGGCGATGTATTGAGTCGGCTCGGTCGATTGTGTTCGAATGAGTTGTCGGGCTTTGAGATTGTTGAGTACATCGTAAATCCGGCCTTGCGGAACGCCACTAGCATCCGATATCTCGGTTGCTGTTGCTGTACCGGTAATTAATAGCGTGCGGTATACTTTCTCTTCGTAGCTTGAAAGTCCAAGTTCGCCTAAATTGGTCATTACTGTTTACGACTGTGTTCCGTCGTTTAGAATGTACGTGGTGTGTGCGATTGTTGATCGGAGTTTTCTCTCAACGACAGTTGTGTGCTTGCTCTCTATGTTGCGTGAGAAATGCCCTGCAAGTGGCAGTTGGTTCCAGAACCATCATTGCTGGATAACACGAGCGACAAATATGAATCCATACGTGCTGCTCACTGGTGCAATCGTGTCCGAACTCATTGGTACGACCGCACTCAAGCTCTCCGATGGTTTCTCGAATCTGCTACCAAGCGTCGGTGTAGTCGTTGGATACGGGTTCGCGTTCTATCTCGTGTCGTTGACTATGGAAGATCTGCCAATTGGAGTTGTTTATGGGACGTGGGCTGCCCTCGGAATCGTTGGCGTCGCAGCTATCGGTGTTGTTGTATTCGACGAAACCCTTGACCTAGCTGGTGTTGTCGGAATACTTTTCATCCTCATTGGCGTGTATTGTGTTAACATTCTTTCTCGAATGTCCGTTCACTAACGCTTTTCCTTGATCGATTCCTGATTTGAGCTTGGTGATCCTTTGATGACCCTTTCGCCCAGTTGCTATTGAAGGTCGTCGCTCGGTGCATAGCTCAAAATGAATTTTAACTATCAGTTGATTTCTTTATATGCCGGGACATACACAGGATTGCCGACAGTAGCCCTGTCGGTCTGCCACCCGCGTCTCCCGCCCCCGCATTTTCATCCATACGGGTTCGTGGTGTCCGATAACAATCTGCTCCTTACGACCAGTCCACCCGGGTGATTGTCAAATAAAATGGCGAATCTCGTGTTTATATTACCCATATTTAATATAATTTGAGATATCGTCTTTAGTTAGGCGACGATGCACGACCTCACAAAATTCCAACGAGATTGCCTCTACGCGATTGCAGGGATGGATGAGCCGAAAGGTCTCGCTATTAAAGACGAATTAGACGACTATTACGAAGGGGAGATCCATCACGGTCGCCTTTACCCGAATCTCGATGAACTAGTCGAAAAAGGACTCGTAGAGAAAGGCGAAGTTGACCGTCGCACAAACTCGTATGATATTACGCGCCGCGGTAGACGAGAAATCGTTGCGCGTCGAGAATGGGAAGACAAGTATCTCAATAGAGAACAAATTGTTGATTGACCCTTCGAAAAGCTTCACGACTGCAGGTCGACTCGACCCTGTTGGTGGCCCGACAGTGCATTCGGTACGCGAACTTGCACGAGTATACCGTGCTGTGCGGGACCTCCGATGACTGATGTATGCACTGTGACGTGGAAGGAGTGGCTCAGAGACCACTATGAGAACGTCACGGATGACAATAGATAGTCTGTACTGGTGGTGAGTTGAAGCAATTTTTTTAATTTGTAGTGTGACTAATCGGATATGCCCTCCCTTGGTTCACTCGCCATCGAATGGCTAGCGAGCGGTGCGCTCGTCACGATATTTGGTGCACTCATTAGATTCGCTGGCTGGACGTGGTTGTTAGCCGGATACAGCGAATCAACCTCATCGGTACCTGACGATGTAGTGCAGGACGTTGCCGGAAACACGATTCTTCGCGTCGGTATTGCTGTCGTTGTGTTTGGTATTATAGAGTCCCTGACAACCCCACCATCGTATCTTGGAATTGTCGTTGGAATTGCAATTCTGCTCGCCGTGCTCCGCTTGATCTACCAGCTGAACGTCCGGCTGCCACGAGCAACGTGACCAACGCTGACCAGCAACTCAGTCCCGTTGCTGTCAATCGGCGTGTTTCAATATCTGGGGCGTGACGATCACTTCGAGAACAGCGATTCCGAGTGCAACCCACCGGATCGTGCCTTCAAGTAGAGTGACTGCGATGACGGCGATGATCGCGGCGTTAACGAGGCTTATGCCGTAGCGCATAACTGGACTGCTGAATATGGAGGGCATATGAATGATCCAAGCAAACACACAATCATATTATTTTATATCTGATCTCAGATGTGCGACTCTCATCATCTGACTGTATGTGTAACTGCGAAATTCCCGTAGCGGCTTCCACTTGAGTTGGCCGACGCCGTAACCGTCTCTTTGAGCTTGGAGAAGCCATTGAGGTTGTCGAACAGCCGTTCAACGACGATTTGGAGAACCTTCGAGTACACGTTGGAGAGGCCGTTCCACCACTGCTTGAGGTCGGGGAGTTCCGACCGAAGCGCAGTCATAGACGGCAGTTCACCGTGTCCGTCTTGGTACTCGTTGAGGAGGTAGCGCGTGTGATCTCACGATGCACTTGCTGAGTCACGACTCGGTGGGATCGCGTTTGTTCGAACAAACGGAAAACGTCTCGTTCGACGGGTACTAGAACTCTTCCGTTCCTAAAAAAGGGTCTTACATCGAAGTTACTTTCCTGATCCAATTGGAGGTATGCACAATGGCCACCTATGAAGCGTTTGACCGAGGCGTAGAGGTGAAAGGTCAAACAGTATTGACGATCGTCGAAGAGGCAATGGGACGCTTTTCTAAAGAATATCAGGAGAGAGCGCTTCAAGCACTTGCTGCTGAAGGGATAACTGCTCCTGAACCCGATGAGTGGTACCCTCAGCAAACGTGGTTGAATGCATTCGAGACGATTGCTGAGGAACTCCAGCCGCACGTCCTTGATCGACTTGGCGAACAAATTCCGGAAGTCGCCGAGTGGCCGAACGACTTCAATACCGTTTCACAGGGGCTGCTGTCAATTGATGAAGCCTATCAACAGAACCACCGAGGTGGTGAGATTGGCTCTTACGAGTTCGAAAACACCGACGACCGAACCGGTGAAATCACGTGTAATAACCCGTATCCTTGTCCATTTGACCGAGGCCTCATCCGTGGCGTCGCCAGAAAATACGCGTCTGTCGATGCGTTCGTCTTTATTGAGGAAACTGGAGAGACGTGTCGTCGCGAAGGAGACGATACCTGTGTGTACACCGTGTACTGGTGACTATCGCTCGTAGGATTCGAGGGCTTCGCGGAGTTCTGCAGCAGTGAGGTTTGATGCAAGGGTGACGATCTCTTGAAAATCTTCATAGGTTTCTCGGAGTTCTTCGATGCGTTCAAGTTCGGTTTCGTTATCGTCGGGTAATTGTGCTTGAGCACGCTGAATCGTCCGGAGCGTCGTTTGAACCTCCCGTTGGATGTATTGTTGGAACACATCCTGCAGAATGATCCAGATCTCGCGCTCAGCCGAATAGTGGACACGTCGCCCACCCCCTTCTGAGGAACGACGGTGTATAAGCCCGATCCGCGTTAACGTTCGAGTGACATTGCTTATCGTGGATTTCGCATAGCCGGTTTCTTCAACGAGGTCCGGAATTGAGAGTGGCTCTTTAGAAAAGTATAACACGCCGTAGATACGGCCTGCACTCCGACTGAGACCGTAGACTTCGGCAGACTGCTCCATCGATTCGATAATGCGCTCGCGTGCTACGGCACGATCGTCCTTACTCATAGATATTTGTTTCTCCACTCTACGTGATGGGATATCTGTTGAGTCATACTGTTCTTGTGAATTTCGTAAGTATTAAATTGTTTGATTCGTTTGTTCGGAGTGTACCGAACAAACTGAACAGAGGTATCCGGAGATCAGCAAATCTATGGCAAGCGCTCTTCCACACCATCCCCCCGTCAATCACGCTCCCAGCAAACAAACGAACATCGTCGTTGATCAAAACAAACCAACTGACGTTCTACAGGTCCTCTCCTCCGAGACAGCGCAAGCGATTTTGGGCACGCTCAAATCGGAACCGAAGACGACATCAGAGATTGCTAACTCAGTCGATCAATCAGTTCAGAACGTCGCATACCATCTTGATCGGCTCTGCAACGCAGAGCTCATCACACCGATTGAAACGTGGTACTCCGAAAAAGGCCGAGAAATGACTGTGTACGCTCTAGCCACAGAACGGCTCATCGTCCAATTCCACGCCAATAACGACTGAGGTCTCTACTATCCCACAGCTTTTGGGGGTGAACCCCCTCGAGATCAAGTCCCGAGTCACTCGGCTTGTTCATCTGTAGAATACAAAAAGAAAGGTCGCGTTCCACATCTCCAAACTCTCAGAACGGTTGTGGCTAGGGTGCTTCAGCACGCGGTGGCGCGGAGTAGTTTACTTACCTTTTAGCATCGATTTCTGCTCGAAATTGATCGAGGAATTCTTCGATATATTCCCACCGCGCGTTTCCAACACGTTGTCCCGGTTCTGTGCACAGCAGTTCAAGGCGCTTTCGTGCTCTGTCTCGAAGCAAAGAGATATCGGGGAGATTCGTTGTAATACTTTCAGAAATTGTTGAATCATCAATCACGGCGATTTTATCGCCAGCCTTTCCTGATTGCTCACCAAGGATACACGACATCCGCACGATTCCAACGGCACCAAGTGCGTCCAGCTTATCTGCATCAAAGAGTAATTTCGCTTCAGGGGTGCTTGGCTCCGGAGAGCTAGCTCGAATGCCGTGAGATCGAATACTGTCCTGGATCTCAGCGATCCGATCTGACGCTACTTCTTCCTCCTGCAACAGTTCGCCTGCTGTGACTGCACCCCACTCAACGTGATCTGTAATTTCTCCTGCTGTTTCTAGTGGGCGTCCAATATCGTGAAACCAAGCCGCAGCGAAAAGAACGTCCCTCTCAACAGCTCCTTCATATTCGCTCGCTAATCGCCGGGCGATATCGTGAACCCGACTAGCGTGGAACTGATCGTGTGCTGGGAGAGCGTTCTGATAATACGGGACGGCTAATTTCCGGGCCAAGGGGACCAATTCTTGAGTCATAAGCGACTGGCGTTCCATATCCTGTCTAGATAGTAATTGTGATCGAAGATGGGGGGGTTGAGAGCAGCATACAATGCGTCCCATACCTGCTTAAGTGTTTGAATTTGTGCAATTTGTAGTCCCAATTAGGACCCGATCCAAAGCATTCGTCACCAAATTACTTCTGTGAATGGGAGTCAATAGTATACGAGGGCGATATTCTAACCTTGACTGAGCCATAACGGATCGTAACGTACCCAATTGCGAGTGTGGCAATGATCAAAACTATCCCGACGTTAACGAATCCTGAGACACCGACAAAGCGTGCTGGACCGGTGAAATCCGGGCGTAGCAGCGTAGCAGCGATATTTGCAGTCTCCGGACGCACATTACTCAACCCGTAGACGTTGTTGAACGCGAGGTTCGTTGCAAAATGAAGTCCGATAGGGATTGCCAGCGAATCCGTTACTACGTACGTACTTCCGAGAACCAGACCCATCAACACCCAGAAACCGAGCGCCAGCAGTGAATTCGCCTGACCGACGTGGACGACGCCGAACAGCACTGATGAGACTACAAGTCCAGCTAGCACCGATCTGCGTTCCGAGAACCAACGGCTCTGGAATCCTTCTGCGGCGTTTTTGAGTATGAGGCCTCGAAACAAGAGTTCTTCCCAGATTCCGACGAACAAGAACTGGATGGTAAATGCGAGCATCGCCAGCGTCAACGGGAGTGCGTTCTCCGCGTTGCTTGGTGACAACAGAGCTGAAATGTGCGCCCACCCAGTACTGAGATGCACTACGAGCGCTAGTCCCCACGCGACGAATGCGATGATGATACCAACACCCGCAGCACGAATCCATTCGTCTCCGATTTCTAAGCCATATTCGGAGAGTTGACGGTGATCGACGTGGCGTGCCCAAATCACGACCACTAGAAGAACAATGGCGACAGTAAAACCGTTTTGAGCTACTCCCAGTATCGATGGCGGGAGTTCGATATCATTGAACAGTACGGACGGAATCACCTGCGAGCCGATTGCGACGAGTACGAACGCACCGAGGATCCGCCAGAGGGCACGAGGGCGGCGTTCAGTATGATTCCAGAAGGGGACCAGTAGCAACCGTATCGTATGTTTGGAGGGTTCATCCACATCGCGGGGAATATTCGACTTCGACATCGACACTGAAGCCTGCACGTGCCATACCAAAGAGCTCCATCGCCTAGTTTCAGCCGCTGAAGCTAGACACAATCTACACACCGTCCCGAACTGTTATTGAGATACACCTAGATGTGGCAATTGTTGTGTCGGACGGATCAGATGCGGCGGCACTCGCAGATCTCCTCGCAGATGACTGTGCCCGGCACATCCTCATCGAAACGAAAAACGATCCCTGTTCGGCGTCCGAACTCAGTACACGGCTTGATGCGTCAGAACCGACGATCTACCGTCGACTCGAACGACTCCAACAGCACGACCTCGTGTCCGAAGAGATCCAGCCAGTTACGGACGGGAAGAACTACAAAGTGTACCAGGCGCAACTCCGCAGCGTCACACTGGAACTCACCGATGAGGGCTTCGAAACCACCGTCTCCCGTCGTGAACGGATGGCAGACCGGTTCACTCGCTTCGTCGAAAACAGATGACTACACCTGAATTACTCCTCCAGTCGATCGATCTCGATACGCTAAGCCGCATTCGCACTTACAGTGAACTGATCTCCGTTGCACTCGGGTTGACGATCAGCTACCTCGCGTATCTCGGATATCGACGGAACCAAAGCCGACCGATGCTATTTATCGCCCTCGGATTCGCGCTCATTCTCGGCATTCCAGGCGCCGCGCTCGTGATTTTGGGGTTTGGTCTTAATGTCCCGATTCCGATCGTCAATAGCGTCGGCCAAGTCAGTGAACTCGCGGGACTCGTAGCGATCCTCTATGGGTTGTGGATGCCGCACCGGACATAGGGAACTTAGGACCGACGTACGCCACCAAAGTCCGAAATATTGGTAATCGGTCCGTGATGTCCTGTGAGCCCCTCACGGTAGATACGTTGCGAGAAAGTTGATGATTCGATCCAGTGTTTCGTTAATTTCTTTTTCCTCGTTGTCCGCGTCGGTCTCTTTTTTAGAGGGTGGCTGGCTCATATCTGATTTGTCGAGCCGTAGCGTTCTGTATTTTTTCCGTATCTCACCCCGTCGGGAGCGCGAGGACGAATGCGAAGAACGCCAACGGGACAACGAAGACCGCGCTGTACCACAATGCTGCGCCGGCGAGTGCATCCCAGACAACGGCAGTCACCGATAGCGCGCCTCGACGGTCGCTTTCGCGGCCGAGTATCCGGACACCCTTGGGATGGTCTTCTAGACGGACATTCGCGGGATAGGCAAGCAGCGTCATCGTCATCCAGAGGTCAGCAATCGCTCCAGCGGCGTTCGCGGCTAGCGGGACGATGAGCCAGCCCCACTCGAAGACCAGCATCGCCGGGACACCGATGGCGGTCAGCACAACTAGTGGCGTCATGAGGACGACAATGAACTGGTTGCGAGTGAATTCGTGGTCAGTCGTGGCGTAGGCGTACGGGAGAATGAAGTATGCGATCCCGACGCCGTATTTCGCCTCGCCGCCGTAGTACCGGATGGCAAGGCCGTGCAGCCACTCGTGAGGGATGACGAAGACAGTTGCCAATACCAGGATAATGAGAACGTCCAGGGCGTTGGTCCACCAACTGATCTCGGGCGCAAACCGAAATGACGCCGGATGCCCAGTACCGGCTTGGTAGAGGCCGCTTAGTGCGACCACTGCAATAACGAAGCCGAGTGTGGTGAGCGCGGTCATCTGGATGGTGAGTCCGCGCGTCAGTTCAAGATCCGCGAGCAGCGTCTCCGGATCATCGGTATCGGCCGAAGCCATACTATTGAATCACCTATTAATCTGTTAACTGTACGGTCAGCGGATCTGTCTCGGCAGCTTACTGACCGACAGTGTATACTTCTGCCCAGAGATATGCGGTTCCAATAGCTGAATAGAGGAGACCCAAAACCATAGGTAGCCATTCACTTTGTAGGGCGAAAGACCCCGCTTGGACAAGTCCTAAGCCGACCATTGCCACCCCGATAAGCGTCTTCAGCCGTCTCTGTTCCATATATTCAACTTATTTGGCTTTATTGAAATCCTCAGCAGGTGCTACCTTCTGGCCCGGCCTCGGTCAGTACAGGCTATTCGCTGGGAGTGCACCGTTGCGTGTCCCGAACGACAGCATACGTCGAGCGGGTATCGGACGTAGCGCGGACGCGGGTCGGTTGGCGTCGTCTACGCTAGCGCGATCCCGGCACCGACGGCGATACTCATCAGCGCGAGGCCAGCGAGCGCGACTGTTGTCCGGTCGTGGTGTCCTTCGAGTGCGTCGTCGGAGTCGAACCCACTGAGACCGGTCAGAACGCTGAGGCCGACAGCGACCGCGGAGAGGCCACCGGCGAGCGCCAGCGTCGTCCAGATTTCGAGTCCATTCTGTGCGACTTCTCGTGCAGCCGTCCCGGCGAGAAGGACGCCAGTTGCTATCGGGGCCGCGGCTGTCGCTTTGTTGGAGGGCATCAGTTAGGTTTCGGATGCAATTCTCAAAGTTGTGGCGATGCTGCTCCGCGGACCGCGGTCAGTACAGGAGACTCACGAACCATTCAGCCCAGGGGACTCACGTATCGGTCAGTACTGGCGCGTATTGGTTATCTGGTCGGCATCGCTCCCAGCACGGTCATCAGAAGCACCGGGAGCATAATCACCAGAAATCGCCACTGGTACTCGTCTGTCCACCATCGCACTCGTGATGAGCGAAGTCGCAAGGCGGCAGTCAAACTAAATAGGAGACAGCCAACTGCGGAGATTGAGCGGCTTGTGAGTGCCATCCAGACTACGAAGGGTAGCATCCCGATAGCAACACACAGGTCTGCCCTCTTCTCCCAGTCCATAGCCTTCCGTAGCCGAGTCAGGAAAATAATTGTTCCTGAACAGAGAAATCGAATATCTCTGAACAATTACTTATAATAGGTGAATGATCTGTGATTGATTGTTCATCAGTAGGTTCACACGCTCGTTCTCTCGGCTGATCCATCGACATAGACGTGGAATCAAAGTTAGCGAATCACTCAGTACAGTATCTTCACGCAGAGGAGATCCGTTTCACGCGGTTTTACGGGGAGTTATGGGAATGTCTTGACCCCAAACAGTTGACGTAGCTGACGGTCAGTCTCGTAATTGTAGATCTGACTTAGAATTTAAGAACCGGGCTTAGTATTAACTTGTATGGACTGGGGCTTCAGAATTCGGAAAGGAGTTCCATCTTGGGTACAGAAACTCGTACTGATTGGTGCGATCCTGCTGATCGCCGGTCTCCAATATTTCAATATTATATAATCGTCGAGATCTCAATCAACGAATTTCACACCTATTCCGTCGTTTCGCTCAGTACAGAAGAGAGACGTATCGCCCAGCACAGGAGTCACTCTATCACGCGCTCGCGCTCGGTCGTCTGCTGCTCCAGTTCTTCCGTTTTGATGAGTTGGTCGAGACGCTGCTCAAACGCTTCGTCATCAAGTTCACCTTCCGCATACCGTCGCCGAAGCGTTTCAATTGGCGTTTCGTTCGCTTCGTCTGTCCGCTGACCGTCCTGTAGACTGTCCACAGGGGCTGCATTCGCCTGACGAACGACCCCTCGTACCAATTGTCCGGCGACACCAAGCGTTACAGTACTGAGCAAGAGGAACAAGAGTCCTGCCGCGACGTTTCCAGATAATCCAACGAGTCCGAGTACGAGTGCTGGGACACCAATCAAACAGGCGACGATGGCAGTCGCAGTTCGACCAGCGGGACTTTGGGGGGCATATTGGTGGACCAATTCAAACATAGTTGTTTCGTAACTAGTTCACAACTTAATTATCTCGGAAACGGAACAAGGATTCGATCAAGGAACGAATTTAAGATTTGTGTAGAGAGGTAGGACATTGGTCAACGCGCAGGCTTTAGCGAACGGATGTTTCAGCCCATAGCAGGTCTGAAGGATAAGATTTCAACAGAGCCGGAAGGTATTCACTCAGTACAGACGGGTCTAGCTCGGCGTCCGTCAACCAGACGAGCACATCTGCGTCAGCGAGGTTGCCATAGAGGAATAGCTTTCTCTGGTGGCTCAGGGCGCTTTCTTTGTTGCGGTCGAACTGGACTTCGGCTATCACATCAACAAATTGATCACCATCGTATCCGCGTGCGATGATGTCAGCTCGGTAGCCGCCGTACTCGCTGTCGTACCGTACTTCTGGTTGTAGGTTCCAGAGTTCAACACCGATCGTCCGTTCAAATTGGTCTAGTGGCTCCGTTGAAATCCTATCCTTCAGACACATTCTCGTCTGAAACAGCTGTTCACTAAATACTGCTCTTCTAGTGCTTCTCGGTGTGAGAACGTACAGCGTTACTGCTGGTAGCCTGAACGCGTGACATTGGTTTGGTTGCGAAGTTCGACAGCAAGACCGAGAACTCCGCCGAGGACGAACAGAACGGCGAGCAGGAACCACTCTTCGCCCAGATACTGTAGTGTCCCGATCACGATGAACCCACCATACACGAGTGGCTGGTAGAGTGGATGGCTTCGAACTCCAGTCACCGTTGACGCCAACAGCATCGGAACGACGATTATCCAGAGAGCGACGGAATACAGCGTCGGGGAGTTGTAGTACACAAACTCGAAATAGGTAGCCGCCACGATGAGGGTAGACATAACCAGCAGTGCCGCTGGACGGATCCGTTTCCGAAGGGTGTGGAGGGCAGTCATCCAGATTTCGATTCGCCGCTTAGATTTATATAGATTGTCTGTATTGACCGCAGATTAGTTGCAGGTTCACCGGCAGAGGATTTCAATAGATCCGCTTTATTGAACTTCCCAGCAGGTCCTATATTCTGCCCTGGCCCCGATCAGTACAGTCACATTATGTTGTAAGGCTACTGAATGCCTTTTTCAAAATTGGAGTAATAACTATGAATCCGATGAAGATTGCAATAACGTAGGAAATAAATTCGACACCAATCGTGACTGGGTCAGCGATCTCGCCAGTGTAGGTATTGTAGAGCGTGAAAATGGTCGCAGCAACTACGGCGTTTGGAAGGTAATCGGAGACCAACTTTCGGAACTCCATAAACGAGATTGTTCGGCGAATCTTCAAATTCGTATCGGTTAGAATGTAGTTGCCAGAGAATGGCTACGAGTCGTATACAGCTTCCATCTTGCACGACGCTTGAAACCAGTCCTCGTGTGAGTATTTCAACAGAGGCAATCTTCCGGCTCTGTTGAAATCCTATTTTTCAGACACATTATCGTCTGAAACAGCCGGTCGCTGGAGACTGCTTACCGGTCACGATGCCATTCAGACACGTACAGACAGACCCCCAGAACGACACCACCGAACGTTAGGGCTCCAGCCATTTTTGAACTGAAGGAATTACCAGCGGAGAGTTGCCATCCAATAACAATGGCCGTCACAAACAGGCTTAAAGCCCAATCAGTTGATGTAAGAGAGCTATCTAATTCCATAATCTCGGATTCAGTTCCCGCTGTTAAGTGAGTTTGGTGTATTGACCGCAACTGAGTCAGAATGTATCACCTACTGAGGGTTTCAACAGAGCCACTAAAAACTACTTTTCATTCATCCGGACACTTTATCGGGTCGAACTCTTGCTTGAACGTATGGGGATATTCCAGCGGGTGTTGTTTCGTAAGCCAGATGGGCGAAGGAAAGGACTCATCTTTTTGTCCTTATCGTCCATCTGCCTACTTGCGTGGGTGTACACTAGTATCGTACTCAATAGTTCTCACTTCTTCCTCTTTACTGGTCTCGCACTTGGATTCTCTGGGTTCGCCGAATCGCTGCCTCTAGAGCGACGACGGTCAGCCGGGATACTTCGAATAGTCGCCGTTGGTATTCTCGTTATGTTCCTCGGTCTCCTCGCATCAGTTCCTGAATTACTATTCGAGTAGCGAAAGTGCTCGGTTTGGGTAGGTTTCTGAAGTATTGCGGTGGTATTCTGAGACGGTCGGTAAATCTGTACCTTTCAGTCACCAGCTGTTTCAAGCGAGCATATGTCTAACGAATTGGATTTCAACAGAGCCAGATCTAACAAAAAGAGACATCCCTCGTCAATAATAGTCCTGCGTATGGACACTCTACGAGGTCTGTACCGACGGCTAGATAATCGAGTGCGTGGCCTCTCTCGTGTCTCTTACGCTCTTCTTGTTGGTTTTGTCTCCGCTGTGGGCGTATTTGCTGTGAGACTCCTACTGCCGGGTGATGGAAGTTTTGGACCAGTAGTAATGGGAATCACAATGGCTGTCGTCTACTACGCCTTTGACCCAAATAAAAAGAGCTGATGTCAACCGCCTCAGGGTCAAGTGGTTCGAGACGCGGAGCGTCTCGTCATCACGGAAGACTTCGTCTTCCGAACGACCCCGAGGCTTGTCAGTGGACTCCCGTTCTACCCGAGTAGTTCGGCAGGCGTGAAGTATTACGAGAATACCCTTACTGGATCTACTGGGATGTCGTTCTGAAGAGCCGGTGATCAATATCCCACGCAAGGGCCACGCTTAGGAGTACGGCGAGTACACCGAGTAAATTGAATGGTGACCGTTGTGAGAGAGAGCGGGATTCCAAATGCGAACAGCGCCCATCGGATTGCCTTTCGGTTGTTTCTGGATCGGTAGTGAGAGATGATTGATGGTACAAGCAAGATGCCACTGATGAGGCCGAGTATGACGGGTGTCCGGACAGTTATCTCGTTTACCGATACTGTCGGGACTTGAGTGACAACGATAGCTCCGACTGCTATGAATACGGTGAGGGCACCGGACCTCAAGAGAGTGGATCTACTTGGGGACACGTGCAAGTAACCGGAAGAATTTCCAACGACATAGAGATTTCCTTGAGGGCCTCTTTCGTACCAAAGTGGTGATATGAGTTGTGATGGATTCCTGCTTCCGGGTAGTGGCATCTCAAAGATACTGTTCTCTGTCGTTATCGAAGGTTCGTCGCTTGATCAGATACCTACGTCGAAGGTGTCACAGAACCTTTACCACTGGTCTATTTCAGAATTTCGGCTCTGTTGAAATCCTACCCTTCAGACATATTAGTGTCTGAAACAGCCGATTCCTGAAGAGTGCTTATTACTGTGGATACGCTTGTATCTACAAGGCGCATCATCGAAACAGGAAGCCTTTCACCGGTCCTCGAATATTTCAGTATTCTCGCTAAGATACGCATCAAGTAGCTTCCGCTGTCCGGCTCGCAGGTGATACAGGAGCGTCGAACCGGTAATGTTGAGGGATGCAGCGACTTCTTCTGCTGTGCTTCCCCGGGGTGATTCGAAGTAATCCGCAAGGTACGCAGTCTGAAGCACAGTCTGTTGTCGCTCCGTCAACGCATCGTTTAATGCGTCCCGGAATTCCCGAGCGGTCGTCACCGATCGCTCTCGTTCCTCTTTCGCAACAAATTCCATATCGTACTCGCGGCTGACGGTATCTGCAATCCGCCGCACGTCGCCGTCCGGCGGAAGTTCGACGACGACTTGGCCCGATCCACTATCGAAGTCCGCTTGTCGAACAGTCCCGCCGAGAGACGAAATGTCGAGTAGCGGAGTGGAGCCTTGTATGGTGAGTTCGACAGTTCCACCCGAATCAGACTCACGAATAGCTCTAGTCTCGACAACCTCATCGAGAACAGTCGCCGAGTCCTCAACTGTCTGGATGTCAGCGTCCGTAACCGAGATGAAGCACAGTAACGCATTATCCCGATGAGGGACTAACCCTTCTAGTAGCAACGTCGAATTGAGGGACTGGCTCAGCTTCGATAAGACCGAGTTATCTCCGACTTTGAACGTAAGTTCGGCGACGGTGTCGGAGAGTAGTAGATTTCGGTTCCGGGTAGCAGTGACTGCGAAGCCAGCGACTTCACCTAATGTCTCAAAGGTCGTGCGTTCTCGATCAGAGAATGCCTCGGTCCCGGCCGCATATACGCCGACGACACCGTGTACGTTCGAGCCGTATACGAGCGGAATGGCCAGTGCTGATTGAACGCCGTCCGCGAACCCGGCTGTCCAGACTGATTCTGGTACTTGGGGGTTATCTGCGAGTGGTTGCGCAGACTGTAACCGGCCGCTCTTGATTGCACGTTCTTCGAGAGTCTTCGCTGCATCGACGTCAAGTGCATCTCGTATCGCCGCAAATGTCTTGTCGGCCTCACCTCCAACAGCGTGGATTACGAGATTGTCACTCCCGATCTCGCGTTCGCCAACCCACGCAAATTTGTAGATGTCAGTGTCGCCGAGACTGTGGCAAATCGTTTCAGCGATCTCCTCGCGGGAGGTGGCCTCGATGAGCTCCGCAAGGATTTCTGAGAGTACGCCTTCAATGATAGCTGTTCGTTTGCGCTCGGTTCGCAACTGGTCAATAGACTGCTCGTAGCGTTTCCGTTCCGTTACGTCTTGGAGATAGACCGTGGCACTCTCGTCAGTAGATGTGACTGAGACACTGAGCCACCGTTCCAACTCAGGGTAGTACTCTTGGAAAGATGTGTCTGTGATCGAATCGCTTTCAAATGCCATCAAGAGAGAGTCCTCGACGGACCGAGGGAAAATCTCAGCGAGAGGCACTCCGGTCACGTCGTCTGTAGAATCGATTAGTGACTTACCGACCTCATTGATATCGGTCATTCTCCCATCCGGAGAGACGATGAGAACGCCAACAGGAGCGTTCTGAAGCCGATCATCCATAGCTACTAGCACCGTGTTCGTTCGATAATGGTCTATTGGTTCTGGCGATAGTATTCGTCATCGGAGTCAAAAGCGGATTTCGAACCGTGCACCCCCGTTCGTGGCTGTTGTGAGCGTCAATTCCCAGCTGTGGGCAGCGACGATTCGATCGACTATTGCAAGTCCGAGGCCTGTTCCGCCGTCCCGAGTTGAGAAGCCTGGATCAAAAACTCGATTCTGTTCTTCCGAAGGGATGCCTTGACCGTCATCAGCGATGTAGAAGCCCTCATCCAACGCACCAACGGAGACAATCACTTCACGTTCTGAATTCGGCTCCTGTTTTTGTTTTCTCACTCGGTTGTTGACGTCCAAACTGTGTTCGATAGCATTCCGGAATAGATTCTCAAACAGTCTCTGGAGACGGTCAGCGTCTGCAGTGGCAATTGGGAGTGTCCCCCGAATATTAAGAGTCGCATTTTCAGTATCGACAGATTGCCATGCACCCTTTGCAGCGGCTTCGATTGAGACGTTATCTGACGGATCCACGGCAGTCTGATCTTGTGTAATGGTGAGTACGTCTCGGATGATTTGTTCCATCCGATTATGCGCGTCGGTTACAGCGTCAAAGTGCTCGGCATCTCCAGTCTCCCGTGCTGCTCTGAGGTGTGCTTTGGCGACATCTAACGGATTACGCAGGTCATGGCTGATCACACTGCTAACTTGATCGATAGCAGGTGACTCCGCAACATCGGGGCATTTACTCAAATCAATGAAAGCAAGGTACCCGGAGTTTTCGTCAGCAGAGACCATTCGAGCGAAGAAGGGCCCTTCTTCGTTGGTCCCGTCCAGATAAATGCCTACGCAATCACCTTGACTGAGATGTGTTATTGGTCGCTCTCTACCGGTCGAGTTGACAACACTAAACTGCTCGAATATGGTTGCCACCGGCATTCCGGATGAGATCTCATCAAAAGCTGATGCAAAGGCTTCGTTTAGTGCTGTGATACGAGGCACGTCATCGTCTACAGTATATACGACGATTGGATCCGGAAATTCGTCGACTGTGAGTGCCTCGTTATGTTCGTCTGTCATCGATGCCCTATACTCCTACGACGCACCAGACGAGGTTTACCACATTCGATGATCGTTGGTTGACCCATCGATGGTGAGCGATTCGATAACTGCCCATATCCTACCATTGGTCCTATGATACGTATAGTGTTACTTGCCGATTCTGGCTCAGAAACACAGGATCTCAATTAACACGGTCTCCCTGTAGACGCATTAACGAAGCCATTGACTTCGTAACTATAGATACTGAGCATTCGCCTTAAAATACGTCACAGTTGGGACAGACGCACCGCTTCAACTAAACGGTAGTGCGGAGTCCCCCCGCGAGCGCCTGTTGTTCGCGTTCCGTCCCGCCGGCTTCAACTAAACGGTAGTGCGGAGTCCTCTCCCTCAAGCGCGAACGAAGCGAGCGGTAGGGAGGGGAGGAGCGCGTTCGTATAGCTGGGCATTTACGATGGCAGTAAATAGCCACGGGTTTACATTGAATATGTGGCAGATGACTACGTGCGTCGGACGGCAATCACTCGCCTCTCGGTAGATGGCGAGCAACGCGACTTGCTCGAAGACACCATCTCCGGTGGAAACGGGGGTGCCAAATCGCCACAGACCTCGCGTGGGGGCGTTGCAATAACGAGAATCGCCCGACTCGTAACGACTTTCGGTGTCAGAAGTGTGAGTCAGAGGCGAACGCGGACTACAACGCGGCGAAGAACATCGGTATGCGGTACGTCCGTCGAGGCCAACAGTCGTCTCAGCGGACGGGCAACAGTCAGCTTGCCCTAAAGTCTGGAACGCTGAAGCCGAACGCCGGATTTACCGGCTACCCTGATGGGTTCGAGGCCGAGTTCACGGACAAGCCCCACCCTCCACGAGCGAACCCCTCAGGGTGAGCGAAGTAGGGTGGGGTAGTTGACCTGGAGAACAGCCACACGCTTGGAATCGCCGTCAACGGGTCAATTCTAGCGAAAGAAGGATTGATGACCGCTTTCACCGATGATTCACCAGAACCTATCCGATGAGAATGCGCTGTTATAGAAATTCGAGGAGAATACCTGTGAGTTTAGCCACCGGATGAATCCGACAATTCCATACACGAACCGCCGTTCGATGACTGTCCCGAGTTTCCAATCCATAGTTTCAATCGAATTCATTAGTTTCGGAAGATGGAGAGAACCGTACCAAGTACTAGAACTGCACCGAGTCCAATGATATATAGTGGCTTGTTGCTGCTCTCGTGCTTGAGGAAGGCATTTCTAGGTGACTTCGTTGGTACGTAGGCTGTCACAGTGGCTCCTGGTTCAAATCCCTCTAATTGAGCTCTGGCGTCTTCTTTGGTCTCGAATTCGTGCGAAACACCTCCAGGATACATATTTGAGGATGTATAGGTATCTCCTTCGTAGGTGTAGTTGAAAGTTGCTTGAGGACTATAGTCGTCCGTCCCCCGTCGTTCGTTGATCCGTTCGATTGAGGTAGAAACGATGGTCGCATTAACTGTCTCTGTGGATTCCAATGCCGTAGATTGGGCCGAATAACTGTATCCCCCGTACCCAATGGCTCCCAGTCCGACAATCAGTGCAAGTACAATCTGAAGTGGTCCAGATGGACCATTAAAGTTGAATTCCATATTTGAAGACACGCGATTTGGAACAGTAAAATGGGAGGCCGTGTTTCTCGCTGCGTAACACGCTTGTACCACACTTATTGACCTCCTCTCGAGCTAAAGACAGGGGTATGCGCTCGTAACGTTATCATTCGGTGCGAGACCGACAATCTCGATCTCGTCTTTCCCGTACTACCAGCGAGTAAACTACCCCACCCTACTCCCTCGGCGCATACGCGCCTCGGTCCTTGAGGGTGTCGTCAGAAGCGGAGCTTCTGACTGCTAACCAGAAATCGAAGATTTCTGGTGATGGGGCTTTGATGTGGACTCCCGGCAATTAGTCGCCAGCAATAGGCTGGTGACTCTTGCTGTTCAACGTCCCACCATTCACACGCACGTCTACTAGTGCGTCTCCGCTCCCCGACTTGGGCGAGGAACGGAGTCTGTGTGTTCGCTTCCGGGCGTATCGCACGCCAATGTTCTTCGCGCCGTTGTAGTCCGCGTTCACTTCGTATCCGCACTTCTGGCACTCGAACTGTTCACCGTACCGGTTGTTCTCGTGCGTGAACCCACAGTCTGTTCGAGAACAGCGTTGGGACGTGTGGTTCGGCTCGACTTGCTCTACGGAGACCCCCTGTTCAGGGGCTTTGTAGGAGACGTACTCAAACAGGCGTCGGAACGCCCAAACG
>NZ_BBJO01000003.1 GCF_000739575.1 Halobellus rufus
TGGAAGGTGGGCCAACGCGGATTTGAACCGCGGACCTCCCGGTTATCAGCCGAGCGCTCAACCTGACTGAGCTATTGGCCCAGGTGAGCGCATCTATCCGTTGTTCGATGAGTAGTTTAAGGGTTTCCTTTCGGCCGCAGTTGGGTACGCAGTGCCGGGGTTCGACTCGGGAGACGGCGGCTCGGAGGCCGCATGCGCTCAGGAGTTATCGTCGCCGGAGCGGCCGTACTCCTCGGGGTCGAGGTTGATCACGTCGTCGTCGCCGGGGAAGCCGCCGACCCAGACGTTACCGGAGACGAAGCCGCCGGTCTGGCGGTCCAGATAGGGGCGGACCACGTAGCGCTTCAGCACCTCGCGGATCGGGTAGCGGGTCACCGGCAGCGCGAGAGCGAACCCGAGGACGTCGGTGACGATCCCGGGCGTGAGGAGGAACGCCCCGGCGGCGATCAGCAGACCGCCGTCGAGCAGTTCGTTCGTGGGTGCCTCGCCCGTCGCGGCCTTCCGCTGGAGCTTCGCCAGCGTGTGTCGTCCCTCCGCGCGGACGAGGAGCATCCCGAGCAGCCCGGTGAGGACCACCAGGAGGACCGTCGGCACGAAGCCGATCGCCTGCGCGACCGGGAGCAACAGCAGCGTGTCGGCCAGCGGGATCGCGAGCAGGATGGCGATGACCCAGCGCGTTCGCATATCCCCTCGTTTGGGACCGCCGTTCATAGCCCTTGTGTCGCAGCGATACCGTTTGCGATGTGCGCTGGTCCGAAGTGGCACCTTACTCGGAGCAATGAGCAACGTGGAAGCCCCCGGCCGCTTCCGTTCCCGATGGACGCGACGCGTCCATCGACGTCCCACTCGTTCCACTCGCAGGGTTCCCACCCACGGAGGTTGTGAAGTCGCAACCGCGTATCGAAAGCCGATCCGCCATCGACCGAAGTCGTCCGTGCTCGCCACGCCTCGAAGGGCTTACCCGCGGTCGCGTCCGAGCGCAGGTATGACCGACGATCGGACGCACGTCGAGTGGCGCGAGTGGGGCCCCGCGCCCTTCGAGGAGGCCCGCGCGGCCGACAGACCCGTGCTCCTCGCGCTCACCGCGACGTGGTGCGACAGCTGTCACGAGATGGACGCCGAGACGTACGCCGAGCCGCGGATCGCCGCCAACGTCAACGACGGATTCGTGCCGGTCCGCGTCGACGTCGACCGCCACCCGCGCGTCCGCGAACGCTACAATATGGGCGGGTTCCCCTCGACCGTCTTCTGCACGCCGTCGGGGAAGGTAATCACCGGCGCGACGTACCTCGCGCCGGAGGGGATGCGACAGGTGCTCAACTCCGTCCGCGACGTCTGGACCGACCGCGGCGAGGACGCCGGACGGATCCCGCGAGCGCTCGCGGGGAATCCGACGCCCGCGGGGCCCGTCGACGACCGGATCGAATCCCACCTGGCGGGGCAACTCGACGAGAAGTGGGACCCGCGTTTCGCCGGCTGGGGCACCGACGCGAAGTTCCCGCTGCCACGCACCATCGAGTTCGCGCTCAAGCGCGCCCGCGAGCAGGCGGTCGAGACGCTCGGCGTGATCGGCGAGTCTCTCTACGACGCCGAGGAGGGGGGATTCTACCGATACGCCGAAGGCCGCGACTGGACCGACCCGCACACCGAGAAGGTACTCGACGCCAACGCGGCACTCGTCCGCGCGTTCGCGAACGGCTATCTTTACACCGGCGACGAGTCGCTGCTCGATCCCGCGTTCGGGACGCAGGAGTTCCTGATCGACCGACTCTGGAACGGCGCGGCCTTCGGTGGCAGCGTCGCCCCCGCCGGAGACGAGACCGACGCCGAAGGCGACGTTCCCGACGGCGAATCGTCGTTCGGTCCCCGCCGCGATCTGACGGCCTACGCGGGCGGGAACGCGTTGGCCGCGGACGCGCTCTTGACGCTCGCGTCGTACACCGACGACGAGACCGCCCGAGAGTACGCGGCACGCGTCCTCGAGGCACTCGAAGCGAGCCACGTCGCCGAGGACGGGACGGTCGCGCACGTCGATTCCGGCGAACCGAAGCTTCTCCTCGAAGATCACGCGCGCGTCGTCGCCGCGTTCACGCGGGGGCGACAGGTCCTCGGCCCCGACGCGCTCGCCGCCGAACGGGGGCCGCTGGCGGTCGCGCGGGCCGTCGCCGACCGCGCGATCGACGCCCTGCAGGAACCCGACGGCGCGTTCCGCGACGGCCCCGAGGAGGGCGTCGGCCTCCTCGACGAACCGCTGCGGCCGCTCGACGGCGGGGTCGAGATGGCGGAGGCCCTGCTCGATCTCGCCGCCGTCTGCGACGCGGTGGGGACCGACGGTAGCGACGGGGACGCGTCATCGACGCCCGCCGACTACACCGACGCGGCGCACGCGGGGATCGCGGCGTTCGCGGGCGCGTGGGATCGGATCGGGATTCAGGTCGCCGGCTACGGCTCGGTGGCCGCGCGGCTGACCCGCCCGGATCTCGTCGTGGCAGTCGGCGAGTCGGCGGGGAGCGACCTCCACCGCGCGGCGCTCCGCGTCGCCGACCACGAGGCCGCCGTCGTGCCCGACGCGCCCGACGTCGACGACGGGTTCGCGGTCGCGTCCCGCGGCGACGAGCGGCGGGAGGCCACCACGCCCGACGAACTGCTGGACGCGGTCGCCGCGCTCACGAGCGGCGAGTGAGGGGAGAGGTTCGAAGAGAGCGTCGTCGCTCGTAAACCGTCGATTCGTTTTTATTTGTGGGGCTGCAGCGTGAGGTATGGCGAGCCTCAGGGATCTCGGGCTGTCGGAGTACGAAGCGCGTGCGTATCGGTCGCTGCTCAGAACCGGACCGACAACGGCGAAGGAGTTGTCCCGTGCGAGCGACGTCCCCATGGGTCGGATCTACGACGTGCTGAACAGCCTCGAACAGCACAGCCTCGTCAGGAGCCAGGCGGCGAGCCGTCCGAAGAAGTACGTCGCCGTCGAGCCGGACACGGCGCTCGATCGGCTGTTGGAGAGCAAGCGGCGGGAACTCGAAGAGAAAGTCGAGCAGTACGAGGGCGTCGTCGACGAGCTCACGGCCGAGTTAGAGACCGCAGAGCCGGTCCAGAGCCAGTTCTGGACCGCGGCCGTCGGCGCCGAGGAGTGGGTGGAGCTCCTCGTCGAACGCCTCGCGGCGGCGGAAGACTCGCTGGTCGTCGTTTCGGGGGACATCTCACCGCAGTTCGACCTCGGTGCGATCGGCGAGCGGGTGACCGAGGAACTCGCCGCCGCCTTAGACCGCGGCGTCGACGTCTCCGTGTTGATGTCGCCGGAGCTCGTGTCGTCGCTCCCCCCGACCGTCGGCGAGCGCTACTCCGACACGCTCGCGGATCACCCCTCCTTCTCGGTCCGGACCGCGTCGGACCTCTCGGGGACGTTCGAGCTCATCGACGACGTCGAAGTCTGCATCGAGGTGCCGAACCCCCTCGACCCGGGGCAGGCGTTCGCGATGATCGATCTGAAAGACCCCGAGTTCGCCGCCGACGTCAGAGAACTGTTCGACCCGCGCTGGGAGTCCGCGGAGCCGCTGTCGCTGTCGGCGCTCGCAGCCGAAAAGTAGACCTGCGAGAGTTACTCGTCGCCGTTCAACTCCGTGCGGAGCTGTTCGAGCGTGACCTCGCGCTCGGCGTGGGCGTTGTGCTGGTGGATCGACTCGTCGTTCGACTGCTTCATGTGGACGACGGTGTCGTCGCCGAGGTGACCGAACTCGTCGACGACCTGCTCGGCCATCGAGCGGACGCAGTCCTCGACGAACTTCGCGTCGGCGTGGGCGTGATACGTCATGTAGTCCTCGTCGGGGCGCTTCGCGAGGTTGTAGATCCGCGCGGACATCGAGTCGCGGGCGACTTCGACGATGTCCATCAGGTCGACGTCGGGCGAGCCTTCCGTCGTGATCGTCAGCGTCGCGTGGCCGCGCTGGGAGTGTCCGGGCTGGGGGACCTGCTGGAGGAACTCCTCGATGGTCTCGTCGTCGACCGCGAGATCCCGAAGGACGTCGCGTGCGCGGGAGGCCGACATCCCCTGCGAACACGGACAGACCGTCATTCCGACGACCTCCGCACCGATCTCTTCGCGGGTCCCCTCCTCGGTCGCCGTCGCGCTGGCGACGATCTTGATCGTGCTCTGGGTCGGGAGTTCGCTCGCGGGCGTGTCCTCGCGGACGACGAAGTCGGCGGTCATCCGGACCTCGGCCGTCGAGGTGTACTCGTGCTTCGCGAGCAGGCGCTCGGCGACGTCGCCGCAGAGGTCCTCGACTCGGTAAGCCGGCTCGGCGACCGCCGATTCGAGCGTCTCGTCGATGACCTGCATATTCCGGCTCATATCGATGCCCTTGCGGCCGCTGGGCAGGTCGACGAACACCTCGAACTCCGCGGTCAGAATCAGCGGGCGCTTGCCGTCGCGGGCGAGTTTGACGAGTTTGTCGACGCCTGTAACACCGACCTGACTCAACCCGACGGAGACGTCCGGCTCGCTCGCCTGCACGTCGGGAAGTTGGTGACTCATTGTCACTCGGGAAGGACGGAGTTCGATTAACGCTTTCGTTAGCCGAAGGCTGGGAAGGCGGCCGTTCGTGGGGTCCCGTGGTCGTTATCGACCGTGGGTCGGGGAAGCGACAGCGACCGCCGATCAGGGCCAGTCGTCGCGCCCGCTCGACGCGAAGTGATCCTCGGGATCCGTGTCGCCGGCGATCGTCCACCCCGCGGCCTCCGCGGCCTGTTCGAGCGGGAGGTACTCCCAGCCCGCCGCCTCGGCGATGTCCTCGTCCTCTTCGGTCGTGCCGACGAAGACGTGCCGGTCGGTGTCGAACTGCCGCTTGACGTTCTCCAAACTGTCCTGCACCCCGCGGGGGCCGGAGAAGAAGTCCTGCCGGATGCGGTGTTTCCGCGTGAAGTTCGTGACGACGTACGTGGGCTTGTCGCTCAGGACGCCGACGTACTCGGTCCACTGCCGGGCGTCGCTGAACACCGCGTTCGGGTCCGCGAGCGCCTGCAGCGCCGACAGCTCGAACGCCAGCGTCATATCGGCGTCGCCGCCCGGACCGCCTGAAGACGAGGGCTCCTCGCTCATACCCGACTCTATCGGCTAGCCGCCGAAAACTGCATCGGTCCGGAGAAGTCCCACGTCTCGGAGGTGCGCCCGCGCCCGAGGGCCGGTGCCTACACGACGCGGTAGTACTCGGTGAACTTGATCACGTCGCCGGGGGAAAGGTCGCTCGAGGCGATGCCGCGCGTCGAGCCGTCGACGGCGTCGAGGAACATTCGATGGGCCTCCGCCGAGAGCTGATCGAGGTCGCGGACGCGGTCGCCCGCGCTCAGTTCGGTCGGGTCACACTCCACGAGAGCTCGTGGCCCCCCGTGTCGACCCGAGTTGCTAACCGATCGTGACATACGATACCAAACAACACATTCGATCATAAAGATTGGGGCGAACGGCTGGAAATCGAGAGACCGTGAGAGCGAAGAAGGAGATCGAAACGCGACCGCGGGTCGAACTATAGCGGGCGAGGACGGAGCCACCGGTGTCGGAGTCGGCCTACGAAGCTACTCGGCGGGCGTCTCTTCGAGTTCGAGGTCGTCGATCTCGAAGCTCTGCTGCATCAGCACGTCCTTCTGATCGGAGACGACCCGCCGCTCGCGCATCAGCTGTTTGTACTTCGTCTGCGGGGACAGGTCGCCGATGAGGACGCCGCCGACGATGCGACCGTCCTTGAACGCCAGCCGCCGCCACTCTGTGTCGGAGTACTTCGCCTCGGCCTCGTCGTCACCGAGGGTCGGGTGGCCGAAGGAGAGGAACGGGAAGTCGAAGTGCGTGATCGAGTACGAGGAGACCCACTCGAAGGGCTCGGAGCCGTAGTCGACCATATTCTGCGCGGCGATCGAGCCCTGCTCCTTCGCGGAGCCCCACGCGCCGTTCTGGGCACGCTCGCCGAGGATGAGGTCGTCGAATTCGGTGATGTCGCCCGCCGCGAAGACGTCGTCGTGGTTCGTCCGCATGTACTCGTCGACGACGATCCCCGTGTCCGTCTCGATCGGGGTGTCCTGCAGGATCTCGGTGTTGAAGTTCAGGCCGATCGCGATGCCGACGAAGTCGGCGTCGTACTCGTCGCCGTTGGGATCGACCGCGGTCGTCACGCGGCCGTCGTCGTCGGTCACGAAGTGATCGACGCCGGAGTCGAACACCGGCTCGACGTCCCGCTCGCGGAGCGCGTCGTGGATGATCTCCGCGCCCTCCTTCGAGAGCGCGTAGCGCCACCAGCGGTTCCCGCGCATCAGGTACTTGCCCTCGACGTCCTGGGCGGCGGTGATCGCCGCGAGGTCGATGCCGAGCAGTCCCGCGCCGACGACGACGGAGCTGTCGGCCTCCTCGATGTGTGACTTGATCGACCGCGCGTCCTGGAACGTCCAGAAGTGGTGGACGCCCTCGGCGTCGGAGTTGTCGACGGGGAGCTGCGTCGGCGTCCCGCCCATCGAGAGCAGGAGCTTGTCCCACGCGATCTCCTCGCCCTCGTGCGTCTCGACGGTGTGTCCGTCGACGTCGACGTCGACGACGAGCGTGTTGAGTCGGAGGTCGATGTCCCGCTCGTCGTACCACGATTCGTCGTGGATCGAGATCGGGGCCTCCGGGAGTTTCCCCTTGGCGAACTCCTTGATCAGGATCCGGTTGTAGAGGGCCTCACCCTCGTCCGTGATGACGGTGATGTCGGCGTCGGGCTCCTCCTCGCGGAGGGTCTCGGCGGCGGAACTGCCGGCGACACCGTCGCCGATGATCACGTACGACTGAGTCATATGCAGGCGGTTCGGCTTCGGGGTTAATGTGGATTGCTATCCGCTCGGCGGGACGTTTGGCAACGTTTGCCGCGGTTTTCGCATAGAAGTGTGAAGGATGCCCACTTATCGACGGTTCCGGTGGACGGAGACGGACCGTTCGTCACTCGAGTTTCCCGAGTGCCTCGAAGAAATCCGAGGCGGGGCCCGCCATCAGGACCGGCTGATCGGCGGTTTCGACGGTCACCTCTGCGGGGGGGTCGATCCGCTCTCTGATCCGTCCGTCGACGACGACGACGGCCTCCTCGGTGTCGCTGACTGAGACCGAAACCGCGGCGTCGCGGTCGACGACCAGCGGCGGCATCCCGTCGCTGGCGGCCATCTCGGTGACGATCAGCCCGGAGACGCCCGGGTGGACCAGCGGCCCGTCCTCGCTGAGGTTGTACGCGGTGCTACCCGTCGGCGTCGCGATCAGGACGCCGTCGGCGTGCCCGCTCGCGTAGGGAGACCCGTCGACCGAGACGTCGACCGACGCGCCGCCGCCGTGGCCGCGGTGAGAGCCTTGCACCACGATTTCGTTGACCGCAGGTGGGAGCGTCCAGCCCTCGCCACGGGCTTCGAGCCGCGGCATCGACCGCGTCGGAAGCTCGGCGTCCTCGCGGAACCGCGTCACTTCGGCCATCACCGCGTCGACCGCGTCTTCGGGCTTGACGGCGTTGAGAAAGCCGACCTCCCCGAGGTTCACCCCGAGAATGGGCGTCGCTCCCGCACCGTGGGCGGCGAAGAGGAACGTGCCGTCCCCGCCGATGCTCACGACGAGGTCCGCGGCGTCGAACTCGTCGACGTCGCGCCCGGGAACGCCGAGTTCGGCGGCCGTCGCCGCGTCGATCCACACCGTGACACCCGCTTCGACCAACTGTTCGCGGATCTCGTCGGCCAGCGCGGCCGTCCGTTCGTTTCCCCACTGCGCGACGATGGCCACCTTCATCTCCACCGCTGCGTTCGACGCGACGTCAAAAAAGGGCTCCGTCACGGCGCGCTCGGGCAACATTGATAGCCGCGCCGGCCGACGTGCGAACGACCGCGATGCACCGGAGCCACGAACGCGTCGGACGACCGCACCGACCGAACGGCGTCACCGCGCCCGGAGGAGCGCCGCCGTGAGCGACGAGGACGACTGGTTCGAGCAGGCGATCCGCGAGGACGAGGAGGACGAGCAGCGGCCGAACGACGACGAGAGGGGCCCGGACGACGACAGTACAGATCCGGAGAGCATCCAGGGGAAGCCAGCGGGAGAGGAGTCCGAAGCGGAGGTGAGCCCGGACAGCGACGACGAATCCGGCGTCGAAGCCGGGGTCGAAGCCGGTGAGCCCGAACCGGACAGCGACGGGGACGGAGCGAGCCCGTTCGACCGGGACTTCGCGGACGCGTTCGAGAACGCGCCGTCGCCGGAGGGCGGCGGGGTTCCGGGAGCGAACGGCCCGTCACCGGCGAGCGGAACCGGTTTCGACGGCTCACAGCCCGGAGCCGGCGAGCCACAGGCGGAGTTCGACGCCCAGCAGGGCGGCTTCGAGGAGGCGACGTTCGACGAGGAGTCCTTCGAATCGGATCTCGAACGGCTCGACATCGGCGTCGAGGGCCTCGACAACATGATCCTCGGCGGCGTCCCCCGCCGATCGCTGATGGTCGCGATCGGATCCGCGGGGACCGGCAAGACCACCTTCGGCCTGCAGTTTCTGAACCACGGCCTCGAGAACGGGGAGGCGGCCGTCTACATCACGCTCGAGGAGAGCTACGACCGGATCCTCGCGACGGCGGCCGAGAAGGGATGGGACTTCGAGGGCTACGTCGACGACGACCGACTGGCCATCGTCGACATCGATCCCGTGGAGATGGCCAACAGCTTAGACAGCATCCAGAACGACCTCCCCGAGCTGATCGAGGAGTTCGGCGCGGACCGCCTGGTCTTGGACTCCGTCTCGCTGCTGGAGATGATGTACGAGCACACGCCGAAGCGACGCAGCCAGGTGTTCGGGTTCACCCGCGCGCTGAAACGGGCCGGGATCACGACGCTTCTGACCTCCGAGGCCAACGAGGAGAACGCCTTCGCCTCGCGGTTCGGGATCGTCGAGTACCTCGCCGACGCCGTGTTCGTCCTCCAGTACGTCCGCGGGACCGACTTCCGCGAGACCCGACTCGCCATCGAGATCCAGAAGATCCGCGATGCGAACCACTCGCGGGCGACGAAGCCCTACGAACTCACCGAGTCCGGAATCTCGGTGTACCGGCAGGCCAACCTCTTTTGACGGTCGGCGACGGAACGGCGTGAAAAGTGCGGCTCGCGGGCCTCAGTACAGCAGGCTCGCGTCGTCTTCGATCATGTACAGCGACCGCGCGGCGATGTTGACCGCGTGATCGCCGACGCGTTCGAGGTCCCGGACCGTGAGCAGGAGTCGGGAGATGTCCTGGAGGTACGCCTCCGCGTCGGCGTCGTCCTCGCCGAACGGGTCGTGTTCGATGAGGTCGCGAACGACGGTCGAACTCGCCGCCTCGCACATCGCGTCGAGGTCGTCGTCCCGCTCGGCGACCGCGTGGCACGCCTCCGGGTCCTCGTTCGCGTAGGCGGCCATCGCCGCTTCGAGCATATCGAGCGTCTCCGCGCCGATCTGCTGGACGTCGACCTCGGGGAAGACGTCGCGGTCGGCGTCCATCGCGTACTGCGCGAGGTTCACCGCGAGGTCGCCGATGCGTTCGAGGTCGGTGATGATCTTGAACGACGCCGCGATGAAGCGGAGGTCGGAGGCGACGGGCTGCTGGAGCGCGATGAGATCGACGCACTCGCCCTCTAAGTCGAGGTACATCTGGTTCACCTCGTCGTCGCCGGAGACGACTTCCTCGGCCGTCGATCGGTCCTTCTGTTCGAGCGCGTCGAGCCCCAGTCGAAGCCGCTCGGCGACGACCTCGCTCATGTAGAGGACGTCCTCGCGGAGGTTCGAGAGGGACTCTTGGTACTCTTGTCTGGGCATAGTTAGCGAATCACGTGAAGTCGGTTAATACTGTCGCGGCGGCGACCCCGCCGGAGCGATGCGGTCCGCGCTCCCCGACCGAACGGTGCGTCTCTCACCCACGGATCACCCGAACTTCCCGGTGATGTAGTCCTCGACGCGCTGGCTCTCGGGGTTCTCGAAGATCTTCTGGGTGTCGTCGAACTCGACGAGTTCCCCGCCGGTGAGGAACACCGCGGTCTGATCGGAGATGCGCGCGGCCTGCTGCATATTGTGCGTCACGATGACGACCGTGTACTCCTGGGCGAGTTCCTCGATGAGGTCCTCGATCTGGGAGGTCGCGACCGGGTCCAGCGCCGACGCCGGCTCGTCCATCAACAGGACCTCCGGATCGGGTGCGATCGCTCGGGCGATGCAGAGCCGCTGTTGCTGCCCGCCGGAGAGCTCCAAACCCGACTCGTCGAGTTGGTCTTTCACCTCCTCCCACAGCGCCGCGCGCTTGAGCGACTCCTCGACGATCTCGTCGTAGTCGCCGCCTTTGTCCTGGATCTTCAACCCGTACGTGACGTTCTCGCGGATCGATTTCGGGAACGGGTTCGGCTTCTGGAACACCATCCCGACCCGGCGGCGCAGCGCCACCGGGTCGACGTCGTCGTCGTAGACGTTCTTCCCGCGGAGGTAGAGGTCACCCTCGACGCGCGCGCTGTCGATCAGGTCGTTCATCCGGTTGATACACCGGAGGAACGTCGACTTCCCGCAGCCCGAGGGTCCCACCATCGCGGTGACGCTCTTCTCGGGGATGTCCATCGAGATGTTCTGCAGCGCCTGGTCGTCGCCGTACCAGACGTTGATGTCCCTCGCGCTGACGACGGTGTCGCGGTCGAAGGACGCCCCCGTCCGTTCGACGCTCTCGCTGACGTCCGTCTGGATCAGCATCTCGTCGTCGGTCGGATCCGGCGACCCCGCGTCGCCGGTTCGCTGTTCGTCTCGGTTCTGCTCGCTCATTGAGTTCTGACTCATCCTGTTCGTTCAAACTTGTTCCGGAGCACGATCGCGACCGAGTTCATCGCCAGTAGGACGGCGAGAAGCACTACGACACCCGCGGGGACCGCTTTCGTGTAGAAGTCCTCGCTCGCGAAGAGCCCGGACCACGCGTACACCTGCAGCGGCATCGCGCTCACCTTCGAGCCGAGCGTGTCCGGGAGGTTGAACACGACGTTCGGCGCGCCGATCATGATGAGCGGCGCGGTCTCGCCGATCGCGCGGCCGAGCGCGAGGATGGTTCCCGTGAGGATCCCCGGGAACGCCTCCGGGAGCACGACGTTCTTGACCGTCTGCCAGCGCGTCGCACCCATCCCGTAGGACGCCTGCCGCATGTCCGAGGGGACCGAACGGATCGCCTCCCGCGAGGAGATGATGACGATGGGGAGGATCAAGAGCGCGAGCGTCGCGCCGCCGACGAGGACCGTCCCCGCGGACTGCCCGAGGTACGTCACGAAGACGCCCAGCCCCAGCAGTCCGTAGACCACCGACGGAACGCCCGCCAGGTTCGAGATGTTGACGTCGACGAAACGGGTCAGCGCGTTGTCGGGGGCGTACTCCTCCAGGTACACGGCCGCGCCGACGCCGAGCGGGAACGACAGCGCCGCGACGGTCGCCATCAGGAGGATCGACCCGCCGATCGCCGGGTACAGCCCCGCGTTCTCGGCGGTCCCGCTGTGAGCGCTCGTCAGGAATCCCCAGTCGACCCACGACGCCGGCCCGGCGAACCCGAGTGCGTCGACCGCGAGCGCGCCGACGAGCGCGCCCCCGACGACCGTCGCCGCGAAGACCAGTCCGAGCGGCGAGCCCTCCTCCGCGAACCCGCCGCGCCAGGCGTACGCACCAGTCGGCACGAACGCGACCGCGGTGACGACGACCGCCGGGACGGCCCCGAGGCCGACAGCCGGACCGAGCGCCCCCGCGACGAGCGTCGCCGCGAAGGCCGCGGTCGCAGCGTAGAGGCCGGTCGTCCTGTCGCCGATACCCGCGGCGTACGCGCCGACCGCCGCCGCGGATCCCCCGCCGACGACGGCGGCGATCATCATCCAGTCGACGGGGATGACCGGAATCGACTGGATCGCTCCGACGAGGCTCGGGACGACCTGCGGGACGCCGAGGGCCCCGCCGACAGGCCCGGGGAGGCCGAACAGCGAGAGGTAAAACAGCGCCGTCGTCGCGGCCAGTCGCGGCGTGAACGAGATCCGGTGGGCCTGCCCGGTGAGCAGCACCGAGAGGCCGACGGGGACCGCGATCCCGATCGCGTACGCCAGCGCGACCAGCGGCGGGACGACGTCGATGACGAGGAGCGCGACGCCCCCGCTGAACATCAGCGAGACGACGAGCATCCCGACGAGCAGCGTGCCGAAGTTGAACGCCTCGCTGTCGCGCCGGCGGACCGTCCAGCCGACGGCGGCGCTCGGGACGACGAGCGCGAGGAGGAAGACGAGATACCAGCCCGGATCGGCCGTCAGCGGGCGGATCGCGTCGTTGGCGACGTACAGCAGGAGGACGCCCAGCATCACGATGCCGAACATCGTCGCCGCCAGCAGCAGGTACCGGAAGACGGTGCCGACCGTGCGGCTGACCTGTCCGAAGCCCTCGATCTCGCCGGAGTCGGATGTCGTCGCCATCTCAGTACTCCTCCCGGTACCGCTGCGCGACGAAGTCGCTGATGACGTTCATAATCAGAGTGATGACGAAGAGCACGAGCCCGATGGCGAACAGGCTGCGGTAGGCGAGCCCCCCGCCGGTGATGTCGCCGAGGAGCAACTGCACCATCGCGGCCGTCATCGGGAGCGATCCCTCGAGGAACGACGCGGGGTTGAGCGGGTTGAGGAACTGCGCGCGCGACCCCGCGGCGATCGTCACGGCCATCGTCTCACCGATCGCCCGCGAGAGCGCGAGGATGAACGAGGAGAAGATCCCCGACAGCGCCGCCGGGACGACGATGCCGGTCGCGACGTCGAACTTCGTCGCGCCCATCCCGTAGCCCGCCTGTCTGAGCTCGTCGGGCACCGCCGACATCGCGTCCTCGCTGATGGAGGCGACCATCGGGATGATCATCACGCCGACGACGACGCTCGCAGACAGCATATTGAACGTCCCGATGCTCGGGAAGACGACCGAGAGCGCGGGCGTGATGTAGATGAGCGCGAAGAACCCGTAGACGACCGTCGGGACGCCGGCGAGAATTTCGAGGGCCGGCTTCAGCACCGACCGCGCTCGCTTGCTCGCGTACTCGCTCAGGTAGATCGCCGTCGCGACGCCGAGCGGGATCGCGATGACCGCCGATCCGAGCGTGATCATCACCGTCGCCGACACGAGCGTGAGGACGCCGAACTCCCCGCTGTTGATCTGCCACGTCGTCCCCGTGAGGAAGTCGACCAGCGAGGCGGTCTCGCCGGTGACGCCCATCAGCGGTGCGGTGATCGTGAAGAACTTCGCGGCCTCGGTCACCAGGAGGACGACGATGCTGATCGTCGTCACGATGGAGAGGCCCGCACACAGGAAGAAGAACGTCCGCGTCAGCAACTCGCGCGGCGAGTTCTCCGTCTGTTTCGAGATGTCCGTCGCCAGATCGTCCGTGCTCATAACATAAATGGAATGTGAACGTGTGTGGTCCGAGAGCGGTGCTCCCGTCAGATCGGCTCAGTCGGAGCCGCCCGCGGCCTCGTCGATCCGGCCGAGCATCTCCTCGCGCTCGTCCTCGCTGAGCGGGACGTAGCCGACCTCGTCGGCGACGATCGCCTCGTCCGTCGAGTTCTCGATCCAGAAGCGGGCGAACTCACCTATGTGCTCTTCCTGGAGGGCAGCGACCTTCGGGTACGTGAAAAGCGGCCGCGAGAGCGGAGTGTACTCGCCCGAGAGCGCGGTGTCGAGCGACGGCTCGACGTACTCGTCGTCCCCGTCGCTGATCGACACGGCCTGTACCGTGTCCTGGTTCTGGCTGTAGTACGCGAAGCCCAGATAGCCCATCGCGAACTCCGAACCGCTCACGCCCTGGATGATCGTCCGGTCCTGCTCTGTCGGCGAGTAGTCCTGGCGGTGCTCGCCCTCCTCGCCGATGATCGTCTCGTTGAAGTAGTCGTACGTCCCCGACGCGTCGGAGGGACCGTACAGTTCCAGCGGCTCGTCGGGCCACTCGGAGTTCACGTCGGCCCACGTCTCCGGAGCCGACTCCGCCGACCAGATCGCCTCTAACTCCTCGACGGTGAGGCCCTCGCCGATGAAACTGTTGTCGTTGTTGACGATCACCGTCAGCGCGTCGGTGGCGACCTTGAGTTCGACGGGTTCGACGTCGTTGTCCGCGCACTGCTCTTCCTCCTCGGGCTGGATCGGCCGCGAGGCGTTGTTGAAATCGGTCTGTCCGGTGCAGAAGTAGTTCGCGAATCCGCCACCGGATCCCGTCGACTGGAGGCTGATGCTGACGCCGCTGTGCTGCTCCTCGAAGCGCTCGCCCATCGCCGTCGCGAGCGGAAACACCGTCGAGGAGCCGGCGATGTCGATGTCGCCCGAGAGCGTCTGCGAGCCGCCGTCTCCGGATCCGTCCGAACTATCACCGTCGGAATCGGCCGCCGTCGGTTCGGCGGTAGCGTCACCGCCCGTATTCTGCTGCGTGCAGCCAGCCAGACCAGCGGCCCCTAGGCCGCCGACGGCGGTGAGCAGTTTCCGGCGTGAAACACGACTATTGCGCTCGGGTTCGCGCGTCATCACTTCGCCGTAGCCGTAGATAAAATAAAACCGCTGCTAATATGACTATATAGAAAAAATAGTATTCCATACGCACCAGTAGACCGAGCGTCCGTGGGTCCGCATACGGCGTGAAACTTGGTTACAGCGGACGAGAACCCGATCCGAGATCGTGGTAGAACACACTACGCGCATCCGAGTACACTGTTATCGTCAGTTCGACGCCAACTCCGAACCCCGGGTCGGGGGGACCCCGACAGGGGACCGCTCCGTATTCGCTCCCGCGGCCCCCGTACCCAGTATCACACCCATCCACTACAGAGCAACTATATAGAAAAGAGTACTTTTATATTCGACTGATCGCTACGCACCCTATGGTCGAAACGCGGAAGGTGCAGGTCACGGGCGGGTCGACGTTCACGGTGTCGATTCCGAAAGACTGGGCGACGGAAAACGACGTTTCGGCGGGGAGCGTCGTGGAGTTCTACCCGGAGGGCGACTCGCTGTTCTTGGCCCCGACGAACGGCGAGGAGCGGACGGAGGGGACGCTGGACGTGACCGACCTCTCGGGCGACGAACTCACGCGCGCGGTCATGACGATGTACGTCAGCGGCTTCGACATCATCACCCTCGAGGGATCGCGGATCACGACCGACCAGCGGCGGACGATCAGGCAGGCCACGCAGAGTCTCGTCGGACTGGAAGTCCTAGAGGAGACGCGCGATACGGTCGTCATCCGGGACCTCCTCGACTCCGCGGAGCTGTCGATCCACACCGCCGTCCGTCGGATGCGGCTGATCTCGCTGTCGATGCTCGAAGACGCCGTCGACGCGCTCGCGGAACTCGACACCGACATGGCGCGGGACGTGATCCAGCGCGACGACGACGTCGACCGGCTGTGGATGGTGGTCTCCCGCATCTTCCGCGCGACGCTGCGAACCCCGAAGGCCGCCGAGGAACTCGGGCTGCCCCGGGAGGTCTGCTTCGATTACCAGTCGGCCGCGCGGCAGCTCGAACGCGTCGCCGACCACGCGACGAAGATCGCGCACCTGACGCTCGAGTTCGAGAAGCCGATCCCCGAGGACGTCGTCGACGCCCTCGACGAACTCCACGCGGAGGCCAGATCGATCATCGACGACGGGATGCAGGCGCTCTTGGCCGACGACAGCGACGAGGCGACCCGGCTGGCGAACGAGGCGCGCGAGTCCGTCCAGGTGATCGACGAGCGGGCCCGGAAGATCGACGAACTGCTCCGCGACCTCGATCCGGCCCGCGCACAGCTCCTGGGGCTGATCGTCGACTCGGTGTCGCGGAGCGCGGACTACGGCGGGAACATCGCCGAAACCGCACTGCAGAAAGCTGCGCCGACGCCGTAGGGCGTCCGCGCGAAGAGCGGCGTTACTCCTCGAGGAGAACGGCGTTGACCTGGCCGCTCTGGCCGGGTCGGGACGTCACGCGGGCGCGGCCCTCGCTCGTCTCGATGATGGCGCCCTTCGTGATGATGTTCCGGCGGACGTAGTTGACGTTCGCGGGGTTCTCGACGACGTTCTCGATCGTCGCCTCGGTGACCTCGCCGTCGGTGGCGACCTGCGCGGTGTTCGCCGAGAGCGCGCGGACCTTCTCGTTGTTGCCGCGGGAGTCGATGATCTGGAACCGGGGCTCGCCGACGGTGGTCTCGGCGGGCTGGCGACCCAGCTGGTGTCGGGTCTTCTTGTGCGAGCGCCGGCGTCGACCGCCGGTGCGCTTCCGCTTGGAACGTCCTTGGTCCTGCATACGGAACACCTGTCCGGGCGAGTACTTCAATGACTCGAATCGACGTTCGAGACCGCTCACGCCGACGAAGCACGGCACGCCTGCGGATCGACGCCGCCGACGCTCTCCGTCGTGGATCGCGGAAAAGGGAGCAGCCGTCCGGGAACGGCCCGGACGGCCGCTACCGCCCTGAATTGGTCCCCGCTGACGCTTCGGCCCTCCAGACGAAGCGTCACTTTGGCGATTGGCAGGGATCCACTTAAACGTGCCGCACTCGGAGCGAATTTCCGGTCCTCGCCGCCGTACCCGGCGGGTCGCCCGCGATCGCACCGTCCCCGCTGCGAGACGTTTTAGTCGCCCGAGCCCCTCCGTGCGACAATGAGTGAGTGCAGATGAGCGGATCCGACGCGGTCGAACGCGCCCGGCGCGCCGCCGACGCCGAAGAGGAACTCGAGGAGACGGCGGCGGGGGAGTACGCGATCACGACGACCGTCTTCGACGCGACGGTCTCGGTGGCGAGCGACGGGGCGGAATCGACCTTCGACGTCACCGTCCGCGTGCCGATGCTCGATTCGGTGACCGCCGACCGGGTCGCACCGGTCGTCGAGGACGGCTGGTTCGACACGTTCGCGCTCCGGATGGCGGACGTTGACGGCGCGCTCCGCGGCGGCGACGAGACCGACGTCGACGTCGAACGCGAGGGCGACGAGGCCGTCGTCCGCGTCGAACTCGCGGACCTCGACGCGACGCGCGGGGCCGCGGACGCGGTGGCCGTCGCCGAGTACGCCGAGGGGACGTACGTCGAGGGGATCATTCCCGGATACGAGTACACGGAACCGGTGACGCACCTGATCCAGCAGGCGACCGACGCCGCCGGCGGCAGTCAGGGCGGCACGCCGCTGTAGCCGTTCCGAAAGAATCAGTCCATCGCGATGTACGTCTGCGTGTTCTCGATGCCGGGCATCTCGTGGATCGCCGTGGCGATCTCCTTGACGTCCTCGGGGCCGTCGACGGTGACTTTCACGATGTAGTCGACGTCGCCGGCGACGACGCTGACGCTGTCGAGCCCGTCGTCGAGCGCGAGCATGTCCGACTTCAGGCGGTCGACGTCGCCGGTGGACGCCTTGACCATCACGTAGGCGGTGACCATCAGGCGACACCCCCCTCGGGAGCGAGCCGCTCGCCGACGATCAACTGCCTGACCTCCTCGAGGACCTCGAAGTCCGAGAGCACCGCGAGGCGGTCGCCGACCTCCAGCGAGTCGTCGGCGAGCGGCAGCCCCATCGGCTTATCGGCCTTGCCGAACGCGACGATCCGCGAGTTGGCGGGGAGGGCGACCTCTTCGATCGTGTACCCGCGCATCGGCGACTGTTCGGTGACGGTCATCAACACGACCTGGAGGTTCTGTGCGACGTCCGCGATGGCGCGGATCGACCCGCCGAGCAGCGCGTTCTTCGCGCCGATCGCGCCCAGCCGTTCGGGGTAGACGACCTCGTCGACCTCGTCGGCGTACTTCTCGTAGACCTCCTCTCGATAGTCCTCGTCGACGCGGAGAACCGTCCACGTCCGGTAGTGCTTGGCGATCGAACACCCCGCGAAGTTGGTGTTCAGGTCGCTCGTGAGCGCGCCGAACCCGTCGGCCGCCTCGATACCGGCGTCCAACAGCACGTCCTCCAGCGACCCGTCGCCCTCGACGACCTCGAAGCCGTCGTCGCGGGCGTGCTCGGCCCGATCCCGGTCCCGTTCGACGAGCGTGATCTGGTGTCCCTCCTCTCTGAGAACGCGGGCGGTCCGGAGTCCGACCCGCCCGGCACCAATGATAACAAACCGCATACGGTTCCCTACGCCGTCTCCCGTCAATAATGTTTCTCCGAGCGCCCCACTCCGCCCGGCGTCGTTCGACGACCGTCGTCGCCGCACGCGCGGCGGCACAAACGCTTTGAGACGGTACCACGTACCGTGGTAGTATGGTACACGCGTTCATTATGGTGAAGACCGGCCCGGGGACGTCCGAGCAGATCGTCGAATCGATCCGCGGGCTCGCGAACGTCGCGGAGGCCCACATCGTCGCGGGCGCGTACGACATCATCGTCGAGGCGGACGCGGAGGCGGTCTACGAGATTCTGAACGCCGCCTCGAACGAGATTCAGGGCCTGACCGGCGTTACCGAGACGAAGACGTACATCGCGATGGAGTGAGGCCGGTCGTCCGCCTCCGCGGGGGGCCGCGTCCGACGAGCGTCGGCGTCTCCCGAAGCCGAATCCGTAAAGTCGGCCGCGCACCTACCGCCTGTATGGTGTCCGTCGTCGGGCTCGTCCTGTTCGCAGCAGTACTCGCGGCCCACACGCTGTTCGCGGCGGTGTTGACCCGCTTCTTCCGCCTGCGGTTGAACACGCAGTGGGGGTACGTGATCTACTCGTTCACCGTCACCCCGGTCGTCCTGCTCGTGACGACGCTCGTCTTCTTCGGCATCTTCCCCATCGGCGCGGGGTTGAACCTCGGTGCGACTGCCCTGCTCGGCGCGGCTGTCGGCCTCCCGCTCGCGCTCGGGTTCACCATCGATACGCTGTACGTCCCGTCGCCCGAAGAGATGGACCTCCCCCAGCAGCGCTGAAAGGGGATCGGTGTCGAAGCGAGTAGGGAGCAGGGTTACCGGCCCCGCGAGCGGCGTTACTGACGCTCCAGCAGGTCCTCGAAACCGGATCGCACGTCGTCGAGAACGTCCTCGAGCGGCTGCCCCGCGTCGACGCGGACGAACCGCTCGGGATCGGCGTCGATGAGTCGCTCGTAGTTCTCGCGGACCCGTTCGAGGTATGCCGCGCGCTCGAACTTGTTGGTCGCGCCCGCGCGTTCGGCTGCCGTCTCGGGGTCGACGTCGAGGTAAATCGTCCCGTCGGGCGGGTGCGTGAACGCCTCGTGGACCTCTTGGATGTACGTCAGCGGATCTCGCCCGCCGGCGAGGTACGACTCCGAGAGCGACGCGGCCTGGTAGGCGTACCGGGAGTCGGTGTACCGGTCGGTCACGACGAGAGAGCCCTCCGACAGCGCCGGTCGGACGACCCGCGAGAGGTGGTCGGCGTGATCGGCCGTGAACAAGAAGAGTTCGGCGAGGGGGTCGGCGTCGTCGTCGCCCATCGACCGGGCGACGGCGTCGCCGTACCACGAGTCGGTCGGCTCGCGGGTGAACACCGCGTCCGGGTACTCCGCTCGCAACGCCTCCCACGCGGTGCTTTTGCCGCTGCCGTCCAGTCCCTCCAGCGTGAGCAGCATACGTCGAGGTGGCGGCGAGCAGCGTTAAAACTCCTCGGAGTCGGAATCAGTCGTCGCGAGTCGCTCGGTCAACCCGCCGGTGAGCCGCCCACGATCCGGTTCGCGACAGCGCGTACACCCCGATCGCGACGAGGACGATCGTTCCGCCCGCGGCGACGTCGAACCAGTACGAAAGGGTCACGCCGAGGACCGTCGCGAGCAGTCCCGCCGCGACCGCGGCGACGATCGATCGCGGGAAGCCGCGGACGGGGGCCGCAGCCGCGACCGGGATCACGAGCATCGCGGCGACGAGGATGACGCCCATAATCTGCATCGCCGCGACGACGACGACGGCCGTCAGCACCGCGATCAGCTGCGAGTAGCGCGTCACGTCGAGACCGACGGCGCGCGCGCCCACCTCGTCGAACGTGACGTAGACGAGCGGGCGGTACGCGACCGCGACGACCGCGCTCACGACGACGCTCATCGCCAGCAAGACGGCGGCGTTGGCCCGTGTGACCGTCGCGAGCGACCCGAAGAGGTACGCGTTGATGCCGACGGCGATCCCCCCGTCGGTCGCGGTCACGAGCACGCTCCCGACGGCGAACGAGCCGGTCAGGACGATCGCGAGCGACGTGTCGCGGTACGCCCCGGCGTAGTCGATGAGCGCCTGCACCGCCAGCGCGGCGGCGGCGGCCACGACGAGGGCGGTGAGAAGCGGGGAGACCGTCACGGGGAGTACGGCGTTCACGAACAGCCCGGCCGCCACCCCCGCGAACGCCGAGTGCGCCAGCGTGTCGCCGATCATCGCCATCTCGCGGTGGACCAAGAAGCTCCCGACGAGCGGCCCGATGATCGCGACGCAGACCGCCGCAAGGTACGCGCGCTGCATGAACGGGAGCGCGAGGATCTCGAACCCGGTCAGCGCCGCGAGCAGGTCGAACGCCGTTCCCCAGAGGTCGTCGAGGATCACGTCGGTCGCGGCGTCGACGAGGCCGATCCCGGAACTGGCGAACCCGACGGCAGCGGGCGTCTGTGTCGCGATCATACGGAACTCCGCCTGTCTCTCGTCATCGGTGGTCGTGGCTGGTGATTCATCAGTGGTCGTGCTGAACGACGTGCTGTCTCTCCCCGTAGGCTGCCGCGAGGGCGTCGGTCTCGACGAACGCCTCCGGGCTGCCGTGGAAGTACAACTCCCGGTTGAGGCAGGCGACCTCGGTCGCGTGGGTCGTGACGACGCCGATGTCGTGCTCGATGAGGACGACGGTCAGGCCCTCGTCGTTCAGTTCGTGCAGGAGGTCGTAGAACGACTCCCGGGACTCGGCGTCGACGCCGGTCGTCGGCTCGTCGAGCGCCAGCAGATCGGCCTCGCCGGCCAGCGCACGCGCGATGAACACCCGTTGTCGCTGTCCGCCAGAGAGGCGGCCGACGCGGCGGTCCGCGAGGTCAGCGATCCCGACGCGCTCCATCGCGTTCGCGACCGCCCGGCGGTCGTCCTCGGAGAACCGGCCGAGGAGTCGGTGCGGATAGCGCCCCATCCGAACGACCTCGGCAACCGTGATCGGCATCTCCCCGTTGGCACTCCCGACGTCCTGCGGGACGTAGCCGATCCGCTCGCCGTGCGGGAAGTCGGTCGCCGGCTCGCCGAACAGCGAGACCGAGCCGCTATCGGGGCGTCGGAGCCCGATCAACAGCTCCAGAAGCGTCGTCTTCCCCGACCCGTTGGGCCCGACGAGCCCCAGGAACGCGCCCTCCTCGACCGTGAGTGAGACGTTCTCTAAGACCGGCTCGTCGCCGTAGGCGAACGTGACGTCCCGGGCTTCGATGGCGTTCATTCGTCCGTCAACGCCCGTTCGATCGTGGGGAGGTTCACGTTTCGCATCACGTCCACGTACCCCCACCCCTCCGCCTCCCACTCGTCGGTCAGCCCCGGCATCGACGTGAGGGGGAGGACCCCCTCGGCGTCGGTCTCCTCGACGAGTTGCTCGGCCGCGCGCTGTGACTCCAACGGGTCCGCACAGATGTACCGCAGGCCGTGCCGGTCGATCACCGCCTGCGCCCGCTCGATGTCCCGCGCCGTCGGCTGGTCGTCCGGCGAAACGTCGGTGAGCGCCTCGATCCCGACGCCGTACCGGTCGCCGAAGTACCGCAGCGAGTTGTGTCCGGCGACCAACAGCACGTCGCGTTCGGCGTCTGAAACCGCTGACTCGACGCGTCCGTGGAGGTCGTCCAGTTCGGCTCGGAACGACGCCGCGTTCGACTCGTACGCGTCGGCGTGGTCGGCGTCGAACTCGGTCAACGCGTCGCGAACGACGCGCACCGAGTCGGCGAGGCGGAGCGGGTCCATCCAGAAGTGCGGATCCATCGCAGCGCCATCTTCGCCCTCGTGGTCGTCCGCGTGGCCGTCGTCGGGGTCGTCATCCGCGTGCGTTTCCTCGTGGTCGTGATCTTCGGCGTGGGCTTCGTCCTCGTGATCGTCCGCGCCGTGATCGTGACCGCCGTCCGCAGCGAGCAGGTCGACTCCGGAACTGGCGTCGACTGTCCGTACGCCCGCGTCGTCGGCTTCGAGGTCGACGAGGATGTCGTCGACCCACGGCTGGAAGCCCTCCATCCCGTGGACGAGAAGCGACGCCTCGGAGATGGCTTCGCGGACGCGCGGGCCGGGTTCCCAGCCGTGACCGTGCTGTCCGATCGGAACGAGCAGGTCGGTACTCGCGGCGTCGCCCGCGACCGTGCGAGCGACGTCACCGAACACGAAGAACGACGACTGGACGGTCGGTTCGTCGGCGGTGTTCGATCCGGTACCGGAGGTCCCGCCGACGCAACCGGCGACTGTTCCGAGCGTTGCCATCCCCGCCGCCGATGCGAGCAGTCGGCGTCTGGTCGTCTTCATCTGTTTAATAATATGGTGCCTAGATATAATAAATTTACCATCGTAGATGCGAGTATGATAATAATTCGCACCGGCCGGTCGTGTGACGGAATCGGCAGTTACCTTTACGGCAAAACGGAGAGATATCACGGGTATGAAAGTACTCGTGGTCGGCGGCAGCGGATTCATCGGAAGCACGCTCTGCCGAGAGCTGAAGAGTCGGGGACACGAGGTGACAGCCCTCTCACGGAGTCCGAGCAGCGAGGACCTCCCGAAAGGCGTGAACAAGGTGATGGGCAACGTCACCGACTACGACTCCATCCGCGGTGCGTTCGAGGGGATGGACGCCGTCTACAACCTCGTGGCGCTCTCGCCGCTGTTCAAACCGAGCGGCGGCGACAAGATGCACGACCAGATCCACAGAAAGGGGACCGAACACGTCGTCCGCGCGGCCGAGAAGCACGAGGTCGGCCGCCTCGTCCAGATGAGCGCGCTCGGTGCCGACCCCGACGGACAGACAGCGTACATCCGATCGAAGGGCGAAGCGAGGAGATCGTCACCGAGTCCGTCCTCGATTACACGATCTTCCGACCGTCGGTCGTCTTCGGCGACGGCGGCGAGTTCGTCTCGTTCACGAAACTGCTCGCGCCGCCGTACGTCAGCGCCCTCCCCGGCGGCGGGAAGACGCGCTTCCAGCCGATCTGGGTTGGCGACCTCGTGCCGATACTCGCCGACGCGATAGAGGACGAGAAACACGTCGGCCAGATCTACGAGATCGGCGGTCCCGACAAGCTCACGCTCGCGGAGATCGCGCGGCTGATCCACGAGTCCGACGGGCGGTCTACGACCGTGGTCCCGGTCCCGATGGGCCTCGCGAAGATCGGCCTCAGTATCGGCGATCTGGTCCCGGGGTTCCCGATGGGCAAAGACCAGTACCGATCGCTGCAGTTCGACAACGTCACCGACGACAACGACGTCGGTGCGTTCGGCGTGAGCGTCGGAGAACTCACCACGCTGAAGGCGTACCTGAACGGTCGCTCCGGTGAACCCAGCGAACCGGCTACGGCGACCGCCGAGTGAGGAGCCCCTCCGCTCTCTGTATACCGAGCGGCGGAACCGGGCGCGCCTAAATATAAATCCTGAGAAATAGGTGCTTAGGTCACACTGACGGAGTTGTAACGACCGATTAACATCCCGTCGCAGTCTGCCGATTTCCGGGATATTGCGATCCTACCGCGGATTTCACACCATCACAAGGTTTATGTCCGCGTTTGCACTGGGTTACACGCAATGGCGAGGGGACCGGACAAATGAAGCTTGCAATGATCGGTTTCGGGCAGGCCGGGGGAAAGATCGTCGACAAGTTCGTCGAATACGACAAGCGCCACAACTCGGGGATCGTCCGCGCGGCGGTCGCCGTCAACACCGCGAAAGCCGACCTGATGGGACTGGAACACATCCCGAAGGACCAGCGGGTGCTCATCGGGCAGTCGCGGGTGAAGGGCCACGGTGTCGGCGCTGACAACGAACTCGGCGCAGAAGTCGCCGAGGAGGACATCGACGAAGTCCAGGGTGCGATCGACAGCATCCCGGTCCACGAGATCGACGCCTTCCTCGTCGTCGCCGGCCTCGGCGGCGGCACCGGCAGCGGCGGTTCGCCCGTGCTCGCGAAACACCTCCAGCGGATCTACACGGAACCGGTCTACGGCTTGGGGGTCCTGCCCGGCAGCGACGAGGGCGGAATCTACACCCTCAACGCCGCTCGATCGTTCCAGACGTTCGTCCGCGAGGTCGACAACCTGCTCGTCTTCGACAACGACGCCTGGCGGAAGACCGGCGAGTCCGTGCAGGGCGGCTACGACGAGATCAACGAGGAGATCGTCACCCGCTTCGGCGTCCTCTTCGGTGCCGGCGAGATCGGTCAGGGCGGCGAGGTCGCAGAGAGCGTCGTCGACTCCTCGGAGATCATCAACACGCTCGCCGGCGGCGGCGTCTCTACCGTCGGCTACGCGTCCGAAACCGTCGAGAACGACTCCTCCGGCGGCGGGCTGCTCTCGCGGATCACCGGCAGCAAAGAGGAGGACGAACTCGACACTGCCCACACCACCAACCGGATCACCTCGCTGGTTCGGAAGGCCGCGCTCGGTCGGCTCACGCTCCCCTGTGAGATCGAAGGGACCGAGCGCGCCCTGCTCGTGATGGCCGGTCCCTCCCAGCACCTCAACCGGAAGGGAATAGAGCGCGGTCGCAAGTGGATCGAAGAGCAGACCGGAAGTATGGAAGTCCGCGGCGGTGACTACCCGATTCGGGACTCCGGCAAAGTCGCGTCCGTCATTCTCCTCTCCGGCGTGACGAACGTCCCCCGGATCAAGGAGTTACAGCAGGTCGCGATCGAGGCGCAGGACAACATCGACGACATCCGAGAGGAGAGCGAAGACAATCTGGAGAACCTCATCAACGATGACGAAGACGAGCTGGAGTCGCTTTTCTAGACTCGCGCTGGCCTGTCTCTTCGTCCTCTCCGTCGCAACGGTCCCGGTCGCCGCCGTCTCGGTCGGCGACTCGGCCGTCCCCAGCGACGAGGAGGTCGGCACGGAGGTCACCGCAACAGCCACGCTGACCGAGTTGTATCAGAACCCCTCGCTGGAGTCGTGGACGCTCGCGGGGAGCACCGAACTGACCGAAGTGACGTGGACCGTCGAGTACTACGACCAGACCGGTGCGAAGGTCGATCAGCAGTCCTTCGACGGGCAGTCGTTCTCCGGCGCGCAGGTGAACGCTGACGACGGCACGAGCCGGGTCGAAGTCCGGGTCACCGGGACGGTCCCCGAGGTCGGCGATTACACGTACGATCCCGCCCAGTCGTTCACCGTGATGGGGCTCGAACAGACCCGTGAGGGCGGTTCGACGAACGAGATCGAGACGTGGACGGCGACCCACTACACCGAGGAGAGCCGCGAGGCTCGCGACGCGATCGACGAGGCGTCCACCGCCGTCGAGGAAGTCGACGACGACGAGGCCGAACGCCGGCTTCAGAACGCGATCGAGGCCTACGACGGCGAGGAGTTCAACCTCGCGGCCGACCTCGCCGGACAGGCGCAAGAGCGCGCCGAGCAGACACGGCAGTCGAACCAGCGGATGCAGCTCGCGCTCTACGGCGTGGGCGGACTCGTCGTGATCGGCCTGCTCGTCGGTGGGTTCCTCTACTGGCGCTCCCAGCAGTCGGGCCACGACAAGCTCGGCTGATCGCCGACGACCCGTTTTCCGATGCGCGTTCTCGTTCCGTACGCGACCCGCGATCCGAAGAGCCGACTCTCCCCGGTGCTCACCGACCGCGAGCGGCGGGAGTTCGCGCTGGCGATGCTCTGTGACGTCGTCGACGCCGTTCGAGCCGTCGGCTACGAGGCCGAACTGCTCGTGCCCGAACGAGTAGACCCCGCGAGCGACGTCAACGGGGAAACGCAGTCGACGGCGGCCGCCGTCGAGGACGCCGCCGACGTCCTCGGTGCGCTCCCGCAGGTAGTCGACGATCGGCCGCTGAGCGTCGCGGTGAACGCCGCGCTTGACGGCGGAGACGCGCCCGAACAGGCGGTCGTGATGGCAGACCTCGCGCTCGCGACGCCGACGGCTCTCCGGCGACTGTTCGGCGTCGGCGGCGACGTCGCGGTCGCCCCCGGCCGCGGCGGCGGGACCAACGCGCTCGTCGTCCGCGACCCCGATTTCTCGGTCGACTACCACGGCGCGTCCTACCGCGACCACCGCCGGATCGCGGCGGCGGCGGGGCTCTCGGTGGGCGTCGTCGACTCGATGCGGCTGGCGACGGACGTCGACGACCCCGCGGACCTCGCGGAGGTGCTACTCCACGGCGACGGGCGGGCGGCGGCGTGGCTCGTCGACGCCGGCTTCTCGATCGACGCCGACGACGGGCGGGTCGGCGTCGAACGCGTCTGAGCGTGCGGACGGCGGGCGGCTCGCTCGGACCGATGGCGAACAGCTGGCACTCGCGCGCGACGGAGTTCCGTCGCACCGTCCCGCGCCGACGTGCCAGACAACCGCGGCCCGACGCGGGGTTTCGTCTACCTCACAGCGCGGGTGGCCGCGCGTTCGGATATAAACGCTCGGCGAAGTGGCCGGAAGCCGACTGTTTTTGTGCGTCGGTTTCGAAGTCCGGCCAGGATGGTCCTCGCCGACGGCGTCGACGTCGACATCGACGAAGCCGACGTCGAGCGGTTGCGTTCAGTGACGCCCGCGGACGTCTCCGCGGCGGACGAACTCACCTTCTCGCGGAACGTGTTCGTCCCGCTGACGACCGCCTGCCGGTACACCTGCACGTACTGCACCTACTACGACGCGCCCGGCGAGGCGACGCTCCTCTCGCCGGAGGAGGTCCGCGAGCGACTCCGCGTCGGTGCCGACGCCGGCTGCACCGAGGCCCTGTTCACGTTCGGGGACGAGCCCGACGAGCGCTACGCGGAGATCCACGAACGGCTGGCGGAGTGGGGCTACGACGACATCCTCGCGTACCTCCGGGAGTGCTGTGAGATCGCGCTAGAGGAGGGACTGCTCCCGCACTCGAACCCGGGTGATTTGACCGAGAGCGAGTTCGAGCGGCTCGCGCCGGTCAACGCCAGTATGGGCGTGATGCTGGAGACGACCGCGGACGTGCGGGCGCACTCGGGGGCGCGGCGGAAGACGCCCGCCCAGCGGATCGAGACGATCCGGGCGGCCGGGCGAGTCGGCGTGCCGTTCACGACCGGAATCCTGGTCGGCATCGGCGAGACGTGGCGCGACCGCGCCGAGAGCCTGCTCGCGATCGCCGCGCTCCACGAGCGCTACGACCACGTCCAGGAGGTGATCGTCCAGAACGTCGTGCCGAACGACCGCTCGGACTTCGAGCGCCCCTCGGTCGCGACGATGCGCCGAGTCGTCGCGATGGCGCGCGCTGCGCTCCCGGAGAGCGTGTCCGTGCAGGTGCCGCCGAACCTCTCGCCGACCCGGGAGCTGTTGGACTGCGGCGTCGACGACCTCGGCGGCGTCTCGCCGGTCACGGACGACTACATCAACCCGGCGTACGAGTGGCCGGCGCTCGGGGAGTTGACGGAACTGGCTGACGACGCCGAGGTGCCGCTGTACGAGCGCCTCCCGGTGTACGATCGATACCTCCCGAAATGTCTGCGCCGGGACGACTTCGCGGGGCGTCCGGCGGCGGGGACGTGGCTCGGGCGGCCGGTCAGGCGGGCGCTCGACGATCCGGGCGTCCACGGGCGTCGGTACCGCGGCGTCGCGCAGCGAGACGGGCCGCTCGACGTCGAATCGCCGCGAACAGCCGAGGCCGACGACTGACTCCGTCGACGGACGCACCGACAGCGGTCAGATGCCGAGCCAGTCCGGGACGCGTTTTCTGAAGAGCGTGTAGGCGGCCGCGATGACGACACCGCCGACTACGAGTCCGCGGAGCCAGCCGTCGAAAGTCGCGGCTGCGGGGACCGCAAGAACGACCGTGAGCAGGAGGTCCTCGGGCGCGCCGTCGTAGCGGACGAGGTAGCGCGGCCGCAGCCAGCGGCGACGAGGGTGCAGGTAGACCGCCCGATCGGACGTCCGCTCCCACGGCCTGAGTTCCTCTCCCGCACCGAACCAGTCCGAGATCGAGTGAAGCCCGGCCGCGAGGAAGCCGAGGGCGATAGCGACCGTCAGCGGACCCGGTGCGGCGACGGCGAAGACGCCGGTGAAGACGCCGAGCACGGAGTAGTAGACCGGAAAGTGCAGCGTCTTGCGGTGGACGCCAATAAAGAGGTCGACGTCGGGGAGGATCCCGCCGAGGACCGCCCCGACCGCGGCGGGGAGCGCGAGCGCGGGCGCGGCCGCCGCCACCGGGACGGCGAGCAGGAGTCCCGAGGCGACGTGCGTGGTGACCATCATCGGTGGAAGGAACGAACGCGACGGACTTGAGGCTGCGGGCGCACCGCGTGGAAGCCCGCGGTGTCGAGGTCCGAAGACGCTAGTCGTCGGCGTAGGCTGGACCCGTCCGCTCGCCTCCTGGGCGGTCGAGCAGCGGCGACCCGTCCGCACGCGGGCCGAGCCGCGGCCCGTGAACCGCGGCGTCGACGTCGATCGGCCGCCGCGTCCGGTAGTCCGTCGAGCGCTCGACGGGGCGTCGACCGATCGCCGAGACCATCTCGACGTACTCGGAAAACGAGCGGAACTCGCCGTAGGAGCCGCCCGCCCGCGTCGTGATCTCCTCGGAGAGGATCGTCCCCATAAAGTCGTTCGCGCCGCAGTTGAGCAGTTTCAGGCCCTTCGCGTTGCCGTACTTCACCCACGAAGACTGGACGTTCTCGACGTTGTCGAGAAAGAGCCGGGCGACGGCGACGAGCAGTTCATCCTCGGCGTCCGTCGCGCCGCCGGCGACGACGCCGCGCTCGAACAGCGGCGTGTTCTCGTGGACGAACGACAGCGGGACGAACTCGGTGATCGCCCCGGTCCGGTCCTGGAGGTCGCGGAGCACCTTCAGGTGGTGCACGCGGTGGGCCTCGTTCTCGACGTGGCCGTACATCATCGTCGAGGTGACGTCGAGGCCGGCGTCGACCGCGCCCTCGATCGCCGCGACCCACTCGTCGGTGGAGATCTTCCCCGGACAGATGACCTCTCGGACCTCCTCGACGAGAATCTCCGCGGCGGTGCCGGGCGCGGAGTCGAGCCCCGCCGACCGGAGCGTCCGGTACACGTCCTCGTAAGACCACTCCGTCCCGCGGCGGGCGTGCTGGGCCTCCTCCGGCGTCATCGAGTGCAGGTGGACGCCGCCGACAGACATCGCGCGCAGCTGCTCGACGTACGTTCCCGGATCGGTCTCGTACGCCTCCGGCGGTTTGTAATCGACCGTGCTTGCGGGATCCTCGTGGGCCGCGAGGATCTCGCGGTGCTCCGCGTCCAGCGCGAACGCCGGGTGCAGTCCCGACACCGACGTCACCTCGTAGATCCCCATATCGAGCGCGTCCTCGACGATCGCGCGCGACTCCGCCGGGGTCTTGGTGAAACCGGCGTGTTCGCCGTCGTAGTCGGCCTCGAACTGGTGGGCGGTGTCCTTGAAGTTGCAGAACAGACAGCCGGTGTTGCACGCGGTCGTGACGTTGTTGTTCAGGTTCGCGACGAACGTCACGTCCTCGCCGACGACCGCCGCGCGCCGCCTGTCGGCCGCTTCGAGGACCTGCTCCTTGCGGACCGGGTCGATCTCCGCCCGCTCGGTGCCCGTGGTGATGAGTTCGACCCCGTCGTCGACCGAGAGGCGCTCGCCCGACCGGGCCTTCGCCAGCGCGTTCTCGAACGACTGGTCCGTCTCCGGGACGATCTCGAAGTCGAAGCCGGACGAGTCGTTCCCCGTTGGCGCTGGCTCGCGCATACTCGGTAGGGGAGGGCGGTGCCCAAAAAACTGGGCCCCTCGGCGACGCTGGTCGGCCGCGGGCGGGATCGATCGGCGGCCGCAGAGATATCCGAGAACGTGAATAGGTCGTGTCGATCTCGTTCGGAAGTGCGCACGAGAGTGGAAGGATTCTTGTGCGCTCCCGCGCCAGTTCGGCGTATGACGAGCGTCAAGGAGTTCCGCGTCGAGTCGGAGCCGACCGCGACGGACCTCGGCCGCGGCCGGTTCGTCTTCACCGACCAGTACTCCGTCTTCGACTGGGGGGAGATGCCCGATCACGTCCCGAAGAAGGGTGCCTCGCTCTGTACGATGGGCGCGTACAACTTCGAGTTGCTGGCCGAGCACGGCGTCCCGACGCACTACGCGGGCGTGTACGACGCGGCTGGGAACGGCCCCGTCGCGCTTGGCGAGTGCGAGGAACCGCCGACCGAGATGGCGATCGAACTCACGCAGGTCCCGGACCTGCCGTTCCTCGGCGACGGCGAGTACGACTACGACGCCTACCACGACGCCGCGGGCGAGAACTACCTGATCCCGCTGGAGGTCGTCTTTCGGAACACGGTCCCGATCGGGTCGAGCCTCCGCTCTCGCGCGTCGCCGGCCGACTACGGCGTCGACGTCGACGGGGCCGACCTCGACGCCCACGGGTGGCCCGACGAGGTCGTCGACCTCCCCGAACCCGTCGTCGAGTTCTCCACGAAGTACGAGGAGCAGGACCGGTATCTCTCCCGCGCGGAGGCCGACCGCATCGCGGGGGTCGCCGAACTCGACGCCCTGGAGTCGGTCGCGCTCGCGGTGAACGACGTGCTCAACCGCCGCGCCGAGGAGCGGGGCTTCGTCCACGAGGACGGCAAGATCGAGTGTCTCTACCACGGCGGCGAGATCAGCGTCGCCGACGTCGTCGGCACGTTCGACGAGAACCGCTTCTCCTACGAGGGCCAGGAGCTCTCGAAGGAGGTCGTCCGCCAGTACTACAAGCGGACCGACCCCGAGTGGGTCGCGGCCGTCTCCGAGGCGAAATCGAGCGCCCGCGAGGAAGGCATCGCCGACTGGAAGACGCTCTGTGAGCACTCGCCGGAGCCGCTCCCGGCGGACGTCCTCGAGGGCGTCTCGAACCTCTACGCGTCGGGGACGAACGCCTACACGGGGAGGGAGTGGTTCGACGCCCCGGCGATCGAGGACGCGGTCGACGCCGTTCGGGACCTGTAGCGTCCCGCCTCCCCGACCACCACGTTCGTGTATATCCGAATCACTCCAAAACGTCTTTTACACACGACCGCGCACTACCAAGCGATGACGACGTACACCGCGACGGTGACGGTTCGCCTCAAGCGGGGCGTGTTGGACCCCGAAGCCGAGACGACGAAGCGCGCGCTCGAACGCCTCGGCTTCGAGCTGTCGGCCCTCCGCTCGGCCGACCAGTTCGAGATCGACCTCGACGCCGACTCCGCCTCGGCGGCGGCAGACCGCGCCGACGAGATGGCCGAGCGCCTGCTCGCGAACCCGACGATCCACGACTACGACGTCGAGGTGGACGAAGCCTGATGACGGTCGCAGTGGTCCAATTCGGCGGCTCGAACTGCGACCGCGACGCCGTCCGCGCGCTCGGACACGTCGGGGTCGACGCCGAGCGCGTCTGGCACGAGGACGGCCTGCCCGCCGACGTCGACGGCGTCGTCCTCCCCGGCGGCTTCTCCTACGGCGACTACCTCCGGGCGGGCGCGATGGCCGCGCACTCCCCGATTATGAACGAGGTTCGCGACGCCGCCGAGGATGGGACTCCGGTACTCGGCGTCTGCAACGGCGCGCAGATCGGCTGCGAATCGAAGCTGACGCCCGGCGCGTTCACGACGAACGCCAGCGCGCGCTTCCAGTGTGAGTCGGTCCACCTCCGCGTCGAGAACGCGGACACGCCCTGGACCGCCGCCTACGACGCCGGCGACGTGATAGAGATCCCGATCGCCCACGGCGAGGGCCGCTTCGAGATCGGCGAGGAGCGCTACGAGGAACTCGTCGCCGACGATCGGATCGTCTTCCGCTACTGCGACGCCGCCGGGAACATAACTGAAAAGGCGAACCCCAACGGCTCCCGCGGCAACGTCGCCGGCATCCTCGGCGAGTGCGAAACCGTCGCCGTGATGATGCCGCACCCCGAGCGCGCGACGCTCCCGGATCTCGGCCGGAGCGTCGACGGGCAGGGGGTCCTGTCGGCGTTCGTCTGAGCGGGCCGGCAGTCGTCGCTCCGGTGGCGACGCGGGGGGCGAGTCGTCGCCGGACCAATTATGTCGGCGGCGACGGACATTCCACTATGGCGTCCCTCCAGACGAAACTCCGCCGACTGCCCGGAGAGCGACCGCTCCTCGCGCTCGCGCTCTCGATTCTGGTCGTCGAGGTCGTCGGCGCGTCGGGGTCGATCTTCACCGTCCAGGGGCTCGGCGAGTGGTACGACTCGCTCGTCCGGCCCGCCGTCGCGCCGCCGAACTGGGTGTTCGGGCCCGTCTGGACCACGCTGTTCGCGCTGATGGGCACGGGGCTGTGGCTCGTCTGGAAGCGCGCGGGCGACGCGCCGAGAGCGGTCCGCCTCGCCGTCGCCGTCTTCGCCGTCCACTTCCTCTTCAATCTGGGCTGGTCGGCCGCGTTCTTCGGGCTGCGCGAGATCGGTCTGGGTCTCGCGGTCATCGCCGTCCTCTGGGTACTGATCGTCGCGACGATGTGGGTGTTCGCCCGCGTGGACCGGCGCGCGGCGCTGTTGCTGGTGCCGTATCTCCTGTGGGTAACCTTCGCGGCCTACCTCAACTACCGCTTTTGGGTGCTGAACTGAGAGACCGGGTTACCGGACCAGCGGCATCCCGTAGCTCGTCTCCGCCTCGACGACGTACTCCCAAGTGTCCTCGCAGTCGCAGGAGACCTGCGAGAACACCGAGGGGTCCTGCCGCTTGTCGAATCCTTGATCGCCTTCTGCACTCTGTCGTCGCACTCGCCACAGTTGTGCGGGCCGCGGTCGGAGCCGTGGCCGACGGGGTCGGAGACGACGATGGCGTCGACGTCGGCCGTCTGTTCGAGCACCTCGGCGACCGACCAGAGCCACGGCGGGCGGTAGCCGCCGCGGAAGAACAGTTCGTCGACCATCGTGTACCGCTGGACGTTCGTCGGGTTCATCGAGACGGTGTGACAGCCGTCGACCGCGGCGCACTTCCGAACTGAGGAGATCATGTCCTCGATCGCCTCCGACTCCGAGAGGAACGGCGGCTTCATCAGGAGGTACGCCTTCACGCCCGCCGAGACCCCGTCGGCGTCGATGTCGGCGTCGCGGGCCTCCGCGCAGGCGGCCTCGAAGTCGGCGAAGTCGAAGTACTTGTTCACGCAGTCGTGACGGACGCGGTCGGTCGCGGTTTCGAGGCCGATCGCGACGTCGGTGGAGAGGCCGACGTCGGTGAACTCGGCGATCTTCTCGCGGTCGACGAAGTCCGGCAGCGACTCGACGACGATCCGCTCGCGGTCGGCGAACGTCTCCGCGATGGCGCGTCTCGTCTCCGCGCCGACCTCGCGCTCGTCGAGGAACGACCCGGAGGTGTAGATCTTGATCAGGTCTGCGGGTTCCTCGGCGTTCTCCGCCTCGTGTTCCAGACAGACGTCGATCTGGTCCATCAGGGCGTCGTGGGCGACGCTGCCGCCCTCGACGCTCTCGGCGACGTAGCCGCACATCGTGCACCCGCCGGCCCGCGCCCACCGGCAGCCGCCCGTGTTGAGGATGATCGTCAGCGACGTGACGACGCCGTCGGGCGTGTTGTCCTCGTCGAGCCAGACCCGCGTCGGCTCGTGCGGATCGTAGTGTTTTTCCTTTTCGCTACGGATCTCCCGCATCACCTGGTTGTGGGCGTCCATCCCCTTCCCGCGCTCGTAGACCTCGGGGCTCGATTGACTCATTGGAGTCCGGTACTCGGCGGGCCGGTAAATCTCCGTCGTCTGTGCGACATCGCCAGTGGTGTCCGACCGCAGGCGACACGAAGTCCGAACGGTGGAGTAACCGGTTTCGATTACTCGGGAGCGGTAACGACTAACAGATTACGGGCCCTACTAATTAATGGACATTAACTATGAGTAATTTGGGAGGATTCAACGACCACGTCGCCCGCATCGACCTCACGAGCGGCGACGTCGGCTACGAGGGAATCGACGAAGAGGACGCGCGCAAGTACATCGGCGGGCGCGGCCTCGGCGTGAAGTACGTGTTCGATCAGGGCCCCGACGTGGACCCGGAGGGGCCCGAGAACCTGCTCGCGCTGATGACCGGCCCGCTCACGGGGACGCAAGCGCCGATGAGCGGTCGGATCGCCGTCTGTACGAAATCGCCGCTTACCGGCACCGTGACCGACTCTCACCACGGCGGGTGGTCCGGCGCTCGACTCAAGTGGTCGGGCTTCGACGGCCTGCTCTTCGAGGGGCAGGCCGACGAACCGGTCTACGCCTACATCGAAGACGGCGAGGTGGAACTCCGTGACGCCTCGGAGATGTGGGGTCTGGGCGTCCACGACACGATGGAGAAGATCGAGGCCGACCACGACGGCCAGTTCGGCAAGAACCTCTCGGCGATGGCGATCGGGCCGGGCGGCGAGAACGGGACGAAGTTCGCCTGCATCATGAACGAGGACGACCGCGCCTCGGGCCGGGGCGGCACCGGCTGCGTGATGGGGTCGAAGAACCTGAAGGCCGTCGTTATCAAGTCTGGCACGAAGATGCCCAAGCCCGAGAAGCCGGAGACGTTCACCGAGGGCTACCAGCAGGCGATGCAGCTCATCACCGAGTCCGACGTCACCGCGCCGAACGAGGGCGGGCTGTCGATGTACGGCACGAACGTCCTGATGAACCTCACCGAGGAGCTAGACGGGCTGCCGACCAGAAACGGGCGGTACACCTCGACGCACTCGGAGGCCGAGGCGGACCCCAGCGAACCGAACATCGACTCGGAGAACGTCTCCGGGGAGAACGTCCGCGAGAACATCCTCGTCGACGAGCCGACGTGTCACTCCTGCCCGGTCGCCTGCAAGAAGGAGACCGAGGTCACCTACGAGCGGAAGGGCGAGGAGCTGAACGTCCGCGGCGAGTCCTACGAGTACGAGTCCGCGTACGCGCTGGGTCCGAACTCGATGAACGACGACCGCGACAGCATCGCCGTGATGATCAACATGTGCAACGACCTCGGGATCGACACCATCGAGGCCGGAAACATGCTCGCGATGGGGATGGAGATGACCGAGCAGGGCAAGCTCGACGACCTCGGCGACGGGGTCGAGTGGGGCGACGTCGAACACATGATGGACCTCCTCGAGGAGATGGCCCACCACTCCTCGGACCTCGGGAAGCTCCTCGCGAAGGGCCCCCGCCGCGTCGCCGACGAGCGCGACGCCCACGACAACTCGCTGGCCGTCAAGGGCCAGACGATCGCCGCCTACGACCCCCGCGCGATGAAGGGGATGGGCATCGGCTACGCGACCTCGAACCGCGGCGCGTGTCACCTCCGCGGGTACACGCCGTCGGCGGAGATCCTCGGCATCCCCGAGAAGGTCGACCCGACCGAGTGGGAGGGTAAGGGCGAGCTCTGTGCGCTCTTCCAGGACCTCCACGCCATCTCGGACTCCTTCGACATCTGCAAGTTCAACGCCTTCGCGGAGGGCATCGACGAGTACGTCGCCCAGTACAACGGGATGACCGGCCGCGACGTCACCGAGGACGAGCTGATGGAGGCGGGCGACCGCATCTACACGCTCGAGCGCTACTACAACAACCTCGTCGGCTTCGACGGCGACGACGACTCGCTGCCGGGCCGGTTCGTCGAGGGCGAGGAGGCGATCCCCGGCCAGGGCGCGGCCGAGGGCGAACTCTGTGAGCTCGACAAGATGAAAGAGGAGTACTACGAGCGCCGCCAGTGGGTCGACGGCGTCGTCCCCGACGAGCGCCTCGAAGAACTGGAGATCGACGTCGGACCCGGCACGGGCGTCTCCCGCGGCGACAGCCCGGCACCGGCCGACGACTGATCGCGGTTTCGGCGGACTGACGAGCGACCAACGGGCGGGATCGAACCACGCGAACCCGTTTTTTCCGGCTACTCCGACCGCTTGTCGAGCGCCGCGAGCACCCCGCGAACGTTCAACTCCTCCTCGGCGCGGGCCTTCCGCTCGCCCCACACGGGCACCATCTCGGTGTGTTCCCGGAAGTGCTCGATGACGGCCTCGTCGTCCTCGAGTTCGTCGCGCTTCTGTCGCACGGACTCGAACCACTCGACGAGCGTCCGTTTGTAGTCCGCCATCAGTTCCGGCTCGTACTCTCGCGGGCCGAAGTGACCGAAGCAGAGCGTCGCGGGGGCGAGTTCGTCGATCCGCCGAACGTCCTGGAGGCACTGTTCCAGATCGAACTGCGGCGGCGGCGTCGTCGGGTTCACCACGTCGCGGTCCGGGACGTAGATCCCCGCGGCGTCCCCGGTGAAGCACAGGTCGGCCGTGGCGTCGTGGAAGACCATCTGGTGGGGCGCGTGTCCCGGTGCTTCGACGGTCGAAAGCCGCCGGTCGCCGAGGTCGATCTCGTCGCCGTCTGTGAGCTCCTGAATCCGGTCTTCGGGTACGGGCTTCGGGTCGGCGTAGAACTCCCACATGTCGCCGACCGCCTCCTTGGTCCCCGCGACGAGGCGCTCGGGGTCGACCAGGTGAGGCGCGCCGATCTCGTGGGTCCACACGGTCGCGTTCGGACACGCTTCGGCGAGGTAGCCCGCGCCCCCCGCGTGATCCAAGTGCACGTGCGTCACAAGAACGTGCCCGACCGCCGCTCGGTCGATATCGAGTTCGTCGAGCGCCTCCAAGAGGTACTCGCGGTTGCGGCCGAGCCCGGTGTCGACGAACGTGGGCTCGTCCGCGTCGATGAGATAGACCGAGCCGTACTGCGGGACCCCGTGCGCGCCGACGTCGACGTAGTAGACGTCGTCGGCGTCGTCGACGGAGAACAGGTCGCCGATTGCCATAGTGGATCGGCGATCCGCGACGAAAAAAGCGTTCCGTCGGAATCGCCACCCGTTTATTCCGCGCCGCCGACTCACGGGTATGAGCGAGACGATCGACGACGACCTCTATCAGCGCACCCTCGCACTCATCGAACCCGGCGAGATCGAACTCGTCGGGGCGATCGTGCACACCGACCTCGGCGGGCAGGAGGACTTAGAGATGCACGAACTCACCGTCGAGATCAACGACGTCCTCACCGCCCACGCCGAGAAGGGCGAGACGTACATCTACGCCGGCAACGACACCGACGAGTTCGCCTCGAACCAGTTCCAGGGGCTCACACTGGAGGACGAGTCGTTCGTCTGGGAGTGCCAGCAACTGCTGCGCGAGGGGACGTTCGACCTCGTCTTCTACTACGAGGCCGGCCCCGAGCAGGCGGCGCTCGTCGACGAACTGGAGGCCCTCGACCACATCGATCGCGTGACGCCCGTCCCCTGACCAGCGTCCCGACTCTCGGCTCCGAAACGGCGGCTACCGACCGGTATCCCGCGTATCAAACCTAATACTCGCGGGGTCGCACTTATTTCGGTGGCCAGCCAGCGTGTTCGTAGATGTCAACACAGCACACACGAGAGGCGGCCCGGGATACGCAGGACACGGTCGACGTCGCGCAATCGCAGGGGGACGACGACATCGAAGAGGCGGCGCACGCGCTCGTCGAACTCCACAGCGCGTCCGACGACATCGCCACGCGGACGGAGGGCATCGCGACGCTCGCGCGCGAACAGGCCGAGGGGATGGACGAGGTCCAGAGCGAGGTGGCCGACATGAGCGCGGCCGTCGAGGAGATCGCCTCCTCCGCCGAGGAGGTCGCGAGCGAGAGCGAACAGGTGAACCAACTCGCCTCCGAGGGGCGCGCCTCCGCCCGCGACACCCGGAACGCGATGCAACGGATCGACGCCGCCTCCACCGAGGTCGGCGGACGCGTCCGCCGCATCGACGACAGCGTCTCGGAGATCGACGAGATGGTCGCGGTGATCAACAACATCGCCGACCAGACCAACCTGCTCGCGCTGAACGCCTCCATCGAGGCCGCGCGGGCGGGCGAGGCCGGGGCGGGGTTCGCCGTCGTCGCCGAGGAGATCAAGGCGCTGGCGGAGAAGTCCCAGCGACAGGCGACCGAGATCGAGGAGTTGGTCGATCGGGTGCAGGCCAACACCGAACAGGCCGTCGACGGGCTGGCGGACAACGAGGAGGCCGTCGAAGACGGCATCGACGAGGTGGAGTCGACCCTGTCGCGGCTGGAAGACATCGACGACTCCATCGAGGAGTTAAACGGCGGCGTCGAGGAAGTCGCGTACGCGACCGACGAGCAGGCCGCCAGCACCGAGGAGATCGCCTCAATGGTTGATCAGACCGCCGCCAACGCCGAGAGCATCAGCGACGACACCGACGCGATCAGCGCCGCCGTCGAGGAGCAGGCCGCGATGGTCTCGGAGGTCAATGACGGCTTCCAAGCATTCCTCGAGGAGTGAGACTCCCGTTCGAGACGCTTATCCTTCCGGCACCCTCACGATAGCGTATGAGCGAGGCAGACGCTGCGGGACCGGAGCTTTCGGCCCTGGACCGGGCCGTCATCAACGCCTTCCAGGGGGGATTTCCCGTCGTCGAACGGCCGTTCGAACCGGCCGCGGCCGCGCTGCGCGAGCGCGGCGTCGACGTGACCGCCGGGGAACTGCTCGAACGGGTCCGCGAACTCGACGAGTCGGGGACGCTGAGTCGGTTCGGCGCGCTGGTGAACGCCGAGGAGATCGGCGGCACGGCGACGCTGGTCGCGATCCACGCCCCCGAGGACCGGTTCGAGGAGGTCGCCGAGGCGGTCAACGGTCACCGGGAGGTCGCGCACAACTACGAGCGCGAACACCCCTACCTGAATATGTGGTTCGTCGTCAGCGTCGCCGACGAGGACCGCGTCGCGGAGGTGCTCGCCGAGATCGAAGCCGAGACCGGCGAGGAGACGTACAACATGCCCAAACGGCGGGAGTTCCGCGTCGAGGCGAAGTTCCTCGTCGACGGCCCCATCCCCGAGGGCGACGTCGACCTCTCGGATCTCGGTCCCGACGTGACGCCGACGGACCGGCGTGCGCTGACGCCCGAGGAACGTGACCTCGTCGTCGAGATCCAGGGCGGGCTTCCGATCAGCGAGACCCCATACGCGGACGTCGCCGACGCGATCGACGCCGACACCGCGTGGGTCGTCGAGACGATCAAGCGCTTCGAGCGCGAGGGGAAGGTCCGACGGGTCGGCGTCGTCCCGAACCACTACGCGCTCGGGTACACGGAGAACGGGATGACCGTCTGGAACGTCCCCGACGAGGTCGTCGAGGAGGTCGGTCCCGCGGTCGCGTCACTTCCCTTCGTTACACACTGCTATCGGCGACCGCGCCACGGAGACGTGTGGCCGTACAACTTCTTCGCGATGACGCACGGGCGCTCGGAGGCGGAGAGCGACCGCCGGATCGAGCAGGTGCGCGAGACGATGGCCGAGTACTGGGACGTCGCCGACGACGACTGGGACTCGCTGTTCTCGACGCAGATCCTGAAGAAGACCGGAATCAGACTGGAAGAGCGCGCCGCGGCGAACACCGAGTGACCCGAGCGAATCCGGGAGCCAGAGCACGATGATCCCGCTGTACCACGACTTCACCGACCGGACCGTGCTGATCTTCGGCGGCGGCCCCGTCGGCGCGCGGAAGGCCCGCCGATTCGCCGCGGAGGCGCGCGTCGTCGTCGTCAGCCCCGACTTCGGCGAGCGCGACTTCGGCGGTGAGAGATCCGACGCCGACGTCGAACTGGTGCGTGCGCGACCGAGGCCGGAAGACGTCGCCGCCTGGCTCGACCGGACCGACCCGGCGCTCGTCGTGGCCGCGACCGACGACGGCGATGTGAACGAGGCGGTCGCGGTCGCGGGTCGCGACCGCGGAGTGCTCGTGAACCGGGCGGATCGGAGCGCCGCGTCCGGTGGTTCCGACGAGGGCGAATCGACCGACGGCGATGGGGCGGCTGACGACGGTAGATCGACAGACAGCGATGACCGATCGGACGACCGAGCGGCGGACGTCGTCGTCCCGGCGACCGTCGCCGACGGGGACGTTCGGGTCGCCATCTCGACCGGCGGGCGGAGCCCCGCGCTGGCGAAGTACCTGCGCGAGCGGATCGAATCCGAGATCGAGGGGGCCGAGGAGATGGCGGCGTTGACCGCGGAGCTTCGGGCCGAACTGCGGGACGCAGAGGTCGATCCGTCGGCGCGTCGTGATGCGATACGGGCGGTCGTTCGAGACCCGCTGGTTTGGAAGACTTTACGTACGGGGGCGTCCAATCCCCGTCGAGAGGCGACACGCGTGATACGGAACACGATCGGGGGTGACCGATGGACGCGGGAGTGATCTGTGGGTCCCGTGTGTCGCACGAGCGAGCCTGCGTCGAGGACATCGAAGACGCCGCTGGCGAGGACGTCCGCGCCGTCATCGAGACGCTGCTCGACGCCGACGGCGTCAGCGAGGCGTTCGCAATCCAGACGTGCAACCGCGCGGAGGCGTACGTCGTCGCCGACGGCGTCGACCTCGGGAAGCGGGCGCTCGAACGCGTCCACGGGTCCGCACGCGAGGAGGCACGCGTCGAGATGGGACACGAGGAGAGCCTCCGGCACCTGATCAGAGTCGCCGCGGGGCTCGAGTCGCTCGTCCTCGGCGAGGACCAGATCCTCGGGCAGTTCAAGCGCGCGATCGACGTCGCGCGGAACGCCGGCGCGCTCGGTCCGACGTTCGAGACCGGTCTCACGAAGGCCGTCCACGTCGGCGAGCGCGCGCGGACGGAGACGGCGATCAACGAGGGCGCGACGTCGATCGGCTCGGCCGCCGCGCGCCTCGCGGAGACGGAAGTGGACCTCGACGGCGAGACGGCGCTCGTCGTCGGGGCCGGCGAGATGGGCAAACTCGCCGCGGAGGCGTTGGCCGACGCGGGGGTCGCCGAACTCGTCGTCGCGAACCGGACGATTCCGCACGCCGAGCACGTCGCGAAGAGCGTCGACGTGCCCGCGCGGGCGGTGGGTCTCGACGCGGTGACCGAGGCCGTCTCGGACGCCGGCGTCGTCGTCACCGCGACGAGCACCTCGGAGTACCTGCTGGGGTCCGACGACGTCGACGACGCCGGCGAGACGCTCGTGATCGACCTCGCGCAGCCGCGCGACGTCCACCCGGAGGCGGCGACCGTCGACGAGGTCGTCGTCCACGACATCGACGCCCTCGAGTCGGTCACAGAGCAGACGAGGGCCGCCCGCGAGAGCGCCGCCGAGGAGGTCGAAGCGATGATCGACGCGGAGTTCGACCGGTTGCTCGACGCCTACAAGCGGCGGCAGGCGGACGCGGCGATCAGCACGATGTACGAGGCCGCAGAGCAGGTGAAAGCCCGCGAGGTCGACACCGCGCTCACCCGGCTGGAATCCCAGGGCGAGCTGACCGACGAGCAGCGCGAGACCGTCGAGGCGATGGCGGACGCGCTCGTCGGCCAGTTGCTCTCGGTGCCGACGAAGAGCCTCCGGGACGCCGCGATCGAGGACGACTGGTCGACGATCCAGACCGCGATGGCGCTTTTCGACCCCGACTTCGGCTCGTCGCGCTCGTCGGTCTCGGGCCAGCGCGAATCCGCCCCGGCGAACGCGGAGGCGGGCTCCGAGGCGGACGCGCCGGAACGCTCCGAGGGGGACGTGCCGCAGTACGTGCTCGAAAGCGTCTCCGACGACTGAGCGCCGCCCGGCCCTCGGTGGGCGGTCTGCGGCCCCGAGTCGGGAGAAACGTTATCCGCCCAGCGGGAGACGTAGTCGGTATGGCCGAACTACTCGACGACGAGGACATCGAAACGCAGCTCCCCGACGGCTGGGAGCGCGACGGCGACGAGATCGCGCGGACGTACGCGTTCGACGACTACCTCGCCGGGATCGCCTTCGTGACGCAGGTGGGCGAAGTCGCCGAAGAGGAGTTCCACCACCCCGAGATCCGCGTGGGATACGAGGAGGTCGAAGTGCGGCTCACCAGCCACGAGGAGGGCGGCATCACCGAGAAGGACATCCGGCTGGCGAACCTCTTCGATGCCGAGTACTGACGCGTCCGACGATGGACGCCGCCTACGTCTTCCGCGTGACCGTCCGCTTCGGCCCCGCCCCGGGCGTCACGGTCTCGCCGGAGACGGTCGAGACGGTCGTCGAGGTCGCCGCCGACCCGCCGGGCGAGGGCGAGTGGCTGTTCTTCCGCGACGCGCTCTGGCGCGGGAACGTCGCCGACGAGCGCCACGCCCGCGAACTCGCGGAGTCGTGGCTGTCTGTGCCCGTCGACGACGTACAGTTCAGCGAACTGCGACTCGATCCGGCCTACCGCGAGGCGCTGGCGGAGGCGATCGAGTCGACGCCGGCGGCGTTCGACGGCGACGACCCGCGCGACGTCCTGCACCGACATCTCGGGTCCAGCATCCGGGTCGTCGAGGAGTGAGGTGACGGGTCGGCGAGGGCGGGGAGAGTCGAACCGACGAAATGCACTTACGGCGGAGCGACGTAGTCACCGCCGATGACCGCCGACGCCGACCCACTCGATTACGACTTCTGGCTGTTCGACCTCGACGGGACGCTCGTCGACGCCGAGTGGTCCTACACCCGCGAGGTGTTCGACCGCGTCGGCGACCGGCTGGGCCGGGAGTTCACCGACCGGGAGGCCGAAGTCCTCTGGCACGGACTCGGCGGCGCGCGGGACCCGCAACTCCGCGCGTGGGGGATCGACCCCGACACGTTCTGGCCGGTCTTCCACGACGTCGAGGACCCGGCCGCCCGCGCGGAGGCGACGTACCTCCACGACGACGCCGCGGCGCTCGTCGCCGACCTCCTCGCCGCGGACGTGCCGATCGGCGTCGTGACCCACTGTCAGGAGTTCCTCGCGGAGCCGGTCGTCGAGCACCTCGACGTCGGCGACTGGTTCGACTCGTTCGTCTCCTGCACCACGGACCTCGGCTGGAAACCCGACCCCGCGCCCGTCTATCACGCGATCGAGCGGCTCGGGCGGGACCCCGACAGCCCCGGTCGCGGCGTCCTCGCCGGAGACGGCGCGAGCGACGTCGGCGCGGCGTGGAACGCCGGGCTCGACGGGATCCACGTCGAGCGACACCCGCCGGAGCGCCGCGGGCGCTGCGTCCTCGCGGACCACCGCGTCGGCTCGTTCGACGAGCTCTCGGTGACCGCTCGCGGTCGCGACGTCGCCGCCGACGGCGGCTACGAGCGGTAGTCGGGGCGAACGGGCGGCTGTGAACGCGTGAAAAACAGGCGACAGAGCCCTCAGTCGGACTCGTATCCCGCTAGCGACGCGAAGACGTCGTCGGCGGCCGCCAGCCGCGACCGAAGCTCCTCGACGCCCGGTTTCTCGGTTCGGGCCGGATTGGCGCGGACGCGAACCGACTCGGTCCCGAGCGGGACGAACCCGAGGCCGAGCCGGTCAGCCGTCGCGCGGAGCCCGAGTCCGGCGTCGGCGTCGCCGCGGGCGACGGCGCGTGCGGGGCTCTCGACGCCCTTCGTGCTGACCTCGTAGCCGCGGATCGACTCGGTGACCTCCCGTCGGGAGCCGTCGCTCTCGCCGCGCGCGTCGACGAGGTCGTCGACGGCGGCGTCGAGGCTCGCGCGGAGGCCGGCGTCGCGGTTGCGGTTGACGAACGCGAGGTCGCGGTCGACGAGGTCCGCGAGTCCCTCGATCTCTGCGGGATTGTCGTCCGCCACGACGAGCCCCCACTCGCGCGTCCAGCCGCCGAGGTCGACGCTCTCGACGTCGCGCTCGACCGGGCCGGCGACGACCGCGACGTCGGGGACGCCGCCGCCGAGGCGTCGGAGCCCCTCGCGGCTCCCGACCGGGAGGAAGCGCGGCCGTTCGAGCCGGTCGAGCAGCCGCGAGAGCGCCGGGTCCGCCTCGCCGACGGCGAACAGCGTGGGCGCGAGCACGTCCGGCGAGAACAGTTGCACGTCGACGGTCTCGCCCGCGGCGAGGTACTCCGTGTCGGGGTCGACCGCGACGACCCCGTCGGCCTCGACGAGCGACGTCGTCGCGCCCGATCCCTTGTCGACGGGGTAGACGAGCGTCTCGCCCGCCTCGTCGGTGACGAGCCCGACCGGCATCAGTCGGAGCCGCCCCTCCGCGTAGCGCTCGCGGAGGGCCATCTTCCCGCGGACGGTCGCGGTCTGCGGTTCCGGGAGCCCCGCGGCGTCGCGGATGACGGGCGCGACGAACGTCTGGAAGATCGTGAGCGCCGAGACCGGGTAGCCCGGGAGGCCGACGTAGGCGCTCTCGCCGACTTCGCCGACGAGCATCGGCTTGCCGGGCTTGACCGCGACGCCGTGAAGTAAGAGGTCGCCGCGCTCCTCGATGACGTCGTAGATGACGTCGACCGCCGAGGCCGACGTCGACCCCGAGGAGAGCACGAGATCGCACTCGGCGGCCGCCTCGACGAGCAGCCGCTCCATCTCGTCGTAGTCGTCGCCCGCGTGGGGGTAGAGCGTCGCCTCCCCGCCGGCCTCCTCGACGCCCGCGGCGATCGTGTAGCTGTTGACGTCGTAGATCTGGCCGCGCTCGCTGTGGAGTTCCTCGCCCGGACGGACGAGTTCGTCGCCCGTCGAGACGATGCCGACCGTGGGCTTCCCGCGGACGGGGACCTCGTCGACGCCGAGCGCCGAGAGGAGGCCGACGTCGCGCGCCGTCAGCCGCGTGCCGGGGCCGAGCGCCCGCGCGCCGGCGGCGATGTCGGAGCCGGCCACCATCACGTTGTCGCCGGGGGCGACGGCCTTCCGGACGGCCACAGCCGACGGCTCCCCGTCGGGATCGCCGTCGGAGCGTCGCTCCGCGGTCTGCTCGACCATCACGACGGCGTCCGCGCCGTCGGGCATCACCGCGCCGGTGGAGATCTCGGCGGCCTCTCCCTCGCCGACGACGACGTCGGGTTCGACACCCGCGTGGACGGCACCGACGAGATCGAGTTCGACTGGGTCGGCCTCGTCCGCCCCGAAGGTGTCGCGGCCGCGGACGGCGTACCCGTCCATCGTCGCGCGGTCGAACCCCGGCACGTCGAGGCCGGCGTCGAGTCGCTCGGCGAGCACGCGACCGCGGGCCTCGTCGAGCGGGACGGATTCGGGCTCGGGGTCGAGGTTCAGCGACTCGATCGTCTCGTGGGCGACCGCGGGGTCGACGAGGTCGTGGAACTCTCTGCGGTCGCTCACGGCGACCACTCCCAGTGTTCCACAGTCACGGTCTCGCCCTCGTCGTAGCCCTCTCGGCCCTCAGGCACGGCGACCCAGCCGTCCGCCAGCGCCACGGAGGAGAGGACGCCCGAGCCGGACGCGCGCGTCGGCGTCGCGGTCGCGGCGTCTCCATCGTCGGCGTCCTCTCCCGCGTCGTCCTCCAGCCGAACCCGCGCGAACGTCCGCACGCCGGGTTCGCTCGGGATCTTGCGCGCCAGGGTCGCTCGCGTGGTCGGCGGCTTCGCGTCCGGCAGGTGTCCGACGTGCTTGAGCAACGGGCGCAGGAACTGCACGGCGTTGATGATCGCGGCCACGGGGTACCCCGGAAGCATAATCACGGGCGTGTCCTCGACGATCCCGAGTGCGACGGGGTGGCCCGGCTTGAGCGCGACGCCGTGGACGAGCACCTCGCCGAGGTCGTCGACGACTTCGGGAATGAGGTCGCGCTCGCCGACGGAGGAGCCGCCGGTCGTCACGACGATATCCTTCGTGAGGTCGCGCTGGATCGCCGCCCGCAGCGCGGCCTCGTCGTCGGTGACGACGTTCCGGTACGTGGGGTCGCCGCCCCAGCGCTCGACCAGCCGCGAGACGGTGAGGCCGTTCGTCTCGATGACCTCTCCGGGGCCGGGGTCCTCCTGAACGAGTTCCTCGCCCGTCGGGATCACGCCGACGGTCGGCCGCTCGTATACGCGCACGGTGTCGACGCCGACGGACTTCAACAGGCCCAGATCCGACGGGCGGAGGCGGTGGCCGGGCTCGAACAGTTGTTGGCCCTCGGCGACGTCCTCGCCGACGGGCGCGACGTTCTCCCCCTCGGTGACCGCGTCGAACACTTCGAGGTCGTCGCCGACGCGGTCGGCGTGTTCGATCATCACCACGGCGTCCGCGCCGTCGGGGAGTTCGCTGCCCGTGTGGACGCGAACGGCCGACTCGGGGGCGACCTCGCGTTCGGGGACCGAGTGGGGTTCCCCGTCGGCCACGCGGAGGACGCCCGGCGAGCGGTCGGAGGCCCCGAAGGTGTCTCTGGCGCGGACCGCCCAGCCGTCCATCGCCGCGCGTTCGTAGTCGGGGACCGCCCGCGGCGAGGAGACGGGTTCGGCGAGCGCCCGGTCGTCGGCGGGGACGAGCGCGAGCCGTTCGGTTCTCTCGTGCGGCGTCGCCGCTTCGAGCAGCGTGCGGCGGGCCTCGTCGATCCGAGTTCGGTGTTTGAACCCGGCCGAGCGCCGCTCGGGCGGCGCGTCGTCGCCGCCGGAGGTCTCGTCGGAATCCGCAGAATCCATACCCGCCGTAGGGCCGGGAGTACAAAAAGAGCCGCGGCACGCGCTCGGATGCCGGACCGAGGCGAAGTACCGTCGCGTCTGCACGTCCCCACGCACTCGGATGTACGTCGTCGTGCGATCGGGCGAGGGACGCCGTCGTGCGATCGGGCGAGCAACCTGCTGCACCCGCTGCGTTCGTCGCGTTCCGGAAAGAGTCGCGCTCGCAGCCGTTGATAGCTCTTGTGGCCGATTTCGCGAAACCCAACCGCGGCCTTTTTCGACCCGCCATCCCTAGATGGTGGTATGACTGCACTGCGGGACGCGCTCCGAGAACTGCCGGAGTCGGTGTTCGCCGATCTGTTGGAGTCCGACGACGCCTACCGGATCGTGCTCGACCTCCCCGGAGTGACGGCCGAGACGGCTGAACTGCGCGTGGAACGCGGCCGACTCGTGGTGGAGGCGAGACGAGAGAAGGCCGTCCCCGCGGAGTTCAGCTACCTCGAGGAGGAGCGGTCGCTGTTCGTCGACGCCGAACTGCCGCTGCCGCCGGACGCGACCGGCGCGGGGGCGTCCGCCGAAGCCGACCGCGGCGTCTTCACGGTCACGCTGCCGAAGCGGGACGCCGCCCCGGAGCGAACGATTCCGATCACGTCGACCGGAGACGACGCGTAACCGCCGGGTGGTCACGCTGGTGAACCTCCGCGCGTACTGGCGGTTTCTCGTCGTCGTCAGGCAGTTCTTCCCGCTGATCGTCGCCTACACCAGAGACCGGCGGCGGTACGTACTCTTCGGCGGGCGTCGGGCGGTCGACGAGGAGACGCGGGTCCGGCGGGCCGAGATCCTGCTCGACTCGCTGCTGACGCTCGGGCCCACGTTCATCAAGCTCGGACAGCTCCTGTCGACGCGGCCGGACATCCTCCCGAAGGAGTACATCGACGTGCTGTCGAGCCTCCAAGACGACGTCCCGCCCGCACCGTGGGCGGAGTCCAAACAGGTTCTCGAAGCGGAACTCGGCCCCGTCGACGACGCGTTCGACGACTTCGACCGCGACCCGATCAGCGGGGCGAGCCTCGGGCAGGTCTACACCGCCCGGTACGACGGCGACCCCGTCGCGGTGAAGGTCCGGCGGCCGGGGATCGAGGAACTCGTCGAGGCCGACCTCCGGGTGCTGCGGTGGTCGATCCCGATCATCCGTCGGTTCATCGGACAGGGGCGAGCGTTCTCGCTGGAGAACCTCACCGACGAGTTCGCGAAGACGATCCGACAGGAGATGGACTACAGTCGGGAAAAGCGGATCCTCGAAGAGATCAAGGGCAACTTCGCCGAGAACCCGACGGTCAGGATCCCACAGCCGATCGAAGCGCGGTCGGGGCCGCGGGTGCTGACGATGGAGTACCTCCCGGGGACGAAGATCAACGACGTCGACGCGCTGGACGAGAAGGGGATCGACCGGACGGAACTGGCGACGACCCTCCAGCGCGTCTACCTGCAGATGATCGTCGACGACGGCGTCTTCCACGCCGACCCGCACCCGGGGAACCTGGCCGTCACCGACGGCGGGGAGATCATCTTCTACGACTTCGGGATGTCGGGGACGGTGGAGCCGTTCATCCAGGAGAAGATCATCGACTTCTACGTCGCCGTCGCCAACCAGGACATCGACGCCATCCTCGACACGCTCATCGAGATGGGGACGCTCTCGCCGGAGGCCGACCGGCAGGTGATGGGCGACGTGATGGAACTGGCCATCGCGGACGCCCGCGGGGAGGACATCGAACAGTACCGCGTCCAGCAGATCATCGAACAGGTGGAGTCGACGATCTACGAGTTCCCGCTGCGACTCCCGCGCGATCTCGCCTTGGTGCTCCGCGTCGCGACGGTCGTCGAGGGCGTCTGCGTGACGCTCGATCCGGACTTCGACTTCATCTCGGTGGCGACCGACTACCTCCAAGAGGAGGGCTACTACGAGGAGACCGCCCGACAGCTGATCGAAGAGGGCGGAAAGCAGATCCAAGAGACCTCGCGGGCGCTCTTCGAGGTCCCGCCGAAGCTGAACCGCGCGCTCGACCGCGTCGAGAACGAGAACCTCGCCGTCAACGTGCGGCTCGAGGACGAGAACGACGTGCTCGACCGCCTCGCCCGGCGGATCGTCTACGGCCTGTTCGTCGCCGTCGGCGCGCTCTCGACGTCGATCCTCTACGCGTTCGAGCCAGCGAGCGCTCTTCCGGCGGCGGTCGCGGCGGTGTTGACGGTACCCCCGCTCGTCGCCCTGTACCGATCGTTCCGGGCGAAGAAAGGGATTCGGGCGAAGCCGCAATTCACCCGACAGAGTATGCGCCAGCGACGCGATCGGGAGCGGTAGGCGAGGACGTCGCAGTCGCTGGGGCCGACCACGGCCGCGACGCCGGACCCACGCTCGGGGGGCCGCCCCCCACGTTATCAGTGGTGAGTATTTGACACGTAGGTTTATCCGCGGGTACCTGAATCTCCACGCATGACGCGGTGGCGCGCCGTTGCCGGCGGATTCGCACTCGCGGCCTGTAGCGAGGCACTCGTCTTCGCGGTGACGGGGCGCGTGACGCTCGTCGGCGGGTTGGCGGGGAGCGCGCTGGCGGGCTACCTCGCCGGCGAGGAGCTGTCCGACGGCGCGTGGCACGGCCTCCTGACCGCGATGGCGTGGGGGATCGTCCTCATCCCGGGGCTGGTCGCGCTGTCGGTCGTCACCGACGCGCCGCTTCCCTTCCCGATCGAGTTCCTCCTCCCGCTGCTCGATACGCCCGGAGAGGCGACCACCACGATCCTCCTGAGCGCGAGTCTGCCGAACGTCGCCGCGGGGGTACTCGGGAGCCTCACCAGGCGGCAGGACGACGGCTCGACGGGCCAGTCGAGCGACCGATCGGGCGAGCAATCGACCGCGCGGCCGACGGCCCGACCGGTCGAGACCGAGACCGACGAGGGCTGACTGTCCGGCGACTGAGAGCGCGGGCGGGGGCCGGAGCGAACTCCCCGGTCGATCGCGTGGGATCGGCGTCTCACCGACCCTCGCGGCGTTTCCAAACCGTTTATACCGACCACACGTCAATCCCGACGTATGCCGAAAGAGCAGAAGCAGGTCCGCGAACTGCAGGAAGGCAGCTACGTGATGATGGACGACTCGCCGTGTAAGATCAACGCCTACAGCACCGCGAAGCCCGGAAAACACGGGAGCGCGAAGGCACGGATCGAGGGTCGCGGCGTCTTCGACGGCAAGAAGCGCTCGCTGAGCCAGCCCGTCGACGCGAAGGTGTGGGTCCCGATCATCGAGCGAAAGCAGGGCCAGGTCGTCTCCGTCACCGACGGCGACGCCCAGATCATGGACCTCGAGACCTACCAGACGTTCACGATGCGCATCCCCGAGGACGAGGACCTCAACCCCGACGACGAGATCGAATACCTCGACTACGAGGGCCAGCGGAAGATCATCTGATCGGAGATGTTCCCAGGGGCGACCGCATCACGGACCGACGCCGCGTACGTCGTCGTGGGCGCGCCGCTGGATGTCTCGACTTCGTTTCGACCCGGGACCCGCTTCGGTCCCGAGAGAATCCGGCGGTTCGCCCGGCCGTTCGACGACTACGACCGGCGAACCGACCTGCGTTTTTCGGACTGTTCCGTCCACGACCACGGCGACGTCCGCGCGTGGGACGACGCCCCCGAGTACCTCGCGTGGCTCGCGGGCGAACTCCGCGACGTCGTCGCCGACGACGCCGTCCCGCTCGTCCTCGGCGGGGAACACACCGTGACCGCCGCCGGCGTCGAGGCCGTCGACCCCGACGTGTTCGTCTGCCTCGACGCGCACCTCGACCTCCGGGAGGCCTACGACGGCAACGAGTACAGCCACGCGACCGTCACCCGACGGGTCCTAGAAGCTCACGCCGACGTCGACGTCGAGGAGGCGATTATCCTCGGCGCGCGAACCGGCTCGCCGGAGGAGTGGGAACGGGCGGAGGAGGGGGACGTGACTGCCGTCGCGCCCGAAGACGTCTCCGACTTCGACCTCGAATCGCACCTCGACGGCCGGAGCGCGTACCTGAGCGTCGACGTCGACGCCGCCGATCCCGGGTTCGCGCCGGGGACCGGCACGCCGGAGCCGTTCGGTCTCGACCCGCGGGAGATGCGCGACGTCGTCCGGACGGTCGCGCCCCAAGCCGCGGGCTTCGACGTCGTAGAGGTCAACGACCGTGACGACGGGCAGGCGGCGTCGCTGGCGGCGAAGATCGCCCGGGAGTTCGTGTTCTCGCACGCCGGCGCGGCAGAGTGATACAGATACAAGCGGCCGGGGGCCCTCCGCCGACGTATGCAACTCTCAGCGCTCGCCGATCGACTCGACGAGAGACTCGAGATCGACGCGTACGCCGACGTCGACGCCAGCCCGAACGGCCTGCAGATCGGCCCCGACGAGGGGGCGATCGAACGCGTCGCGTTCGCGGTCGACGCCGCCGCCGCGACGATTGAGGACGCCGCGGCGGCCGGCGCTGACGTCCTCGTCGTCCACCACGGCCTCGTCTGGGGGGGCTTGGATCGGGTGACCGGGCGAGAGTACGAGAACATCTCGGCGCTCGTCGAGAACGACCTCGCGCTCTACGTGTCGCACCTGCCGCTCGACGGCCACCAAGAGTTGGGCAACGCCGCGGGACTCGCCGACCACCTCGGACTCGACGCCGACTCGAGAGCCCCGTTCGGAGAACTAGGGCCCGTGACGATCGGCCAACGAGGGGCGTTCTCGACGCCCCGGTCGGTCGACGAGATCGGCGACCGCCTCGCGGAACTCGACACCGGCGGGCGAGCGCCGCAGGTGCTCGACTTCGGTCCCGACGAGGTCGAGGACGTCGCCGTCGTCACCGGGTCCGGTGTCGACTGGCTCGCGGAGGCCGTCGACGCCGGTGCGGACGCGTTGGTCACGGGCGAGGGGAAACAGCAGGTGTACCACGAGGCCCGCGAGGCGGGCGTCAACGTCTTCCTCGCCGGCCACTACGCGACCGAGACCTTCGGCGTCGAGGCCCTCGCCGACCTCGTTTCCGAGTGGGGACTGGAGACGACCGTGCTCGAACACCCGACGGGGCTGTGAGGTTGGGGCGGCCCGTCGGATCGGCGCTCTGAGACCGGAGAACCGCGACACATAACCGATCGCATCGCACAGGACGCAGTATGAGCGACGACGCGGAGCACGACGCCGAGGACGAACACGGAGCCGACAACGCGGACGAACACGGAGCCGACAACGCGGACGAGGGACACGCGCCGCACCGCGAGGAGTTCCACGAGGCCCCGATCGGCCACGCGCGGGTCCGCGGCGGAATGACCGTCGGCGAACTGGCCGAGGAGTACGGCAAGGCGGGGATCGGCGCGGCGAGCGTCGACCGCGCCGTCGACGTGTACGCGGAGATGCTCGCCGACGAGGACGTGCGAAACTTCTTCGGTCTCGCGGGCGCGATGGTGCCGACCGGGATGCGGCAGATCGTCGTCGACCTCATCCGCGACGGCCACATCGACGGCCTCGTGACGACCGGCGCGAACCTGACGCACGACGCCATCGAGGCGATCGGCGGCAAGCACCACCACGGCCGCGCGGAGCCGCACGACCCCCACCCGGCCGCGCCGGACGCCGAGCCGACCGGCGAGACGGCCCGCGAGCACGACGAGTCGCTCCGCGACGAGGGGGTCGACCGGATCTACAACGTCTACCTCCCCCAGGAGCACTTCGCGCTCTTCGAGTCGCACCTCCGGGAGAACGTCTTTCCGAACGTCGAGCGACGGGTGTCGATCCAGGAGTTCACCGCCGAGTTGGGACGAGCGAACGCCGAGCAGAACCGCGAGCGCGACGTCGACGAGGACGCCGGCATCGCCGCGGCGGCGTACGAGAACGACGTACCGATCTACTGCCCGGCGATTCAGGACTCGGTGTTGGGAATCCAAGCGTGGGTGTACTCTCAGACGTCCGACTTCGGACTGGACGCGCTGGGCGATATGACGCACCTCTCGGATCTCGCCTTCGACGCCGAGAAGGCGGGCGCGATGGTCGTCGGCGGTGGCGTCCCGAAGAACTACGTGCTGCAGACGATGCTGACGATCCCCGACGCCTACGACTACGCGGTCCAGCTGACGATGGACCCCGACCACACCGGCGGGCTCTCCGGAGCGACGCTCGACGAGGCGCGCTCGTGGGGGAAGCTCGAAAAGTCAGCGCGGAACGTCACCGTCGTCGGCGACGCGACCGTCACCCTGCCGCTGGTCGTCGCCGCGGCGAGGGAGCGCGCGGGCGAGTAACAACACTAACTTTTATTATAGATACGCGCGACCGTCTCGGTATGTCGCTCGTACGCGTACGCTGTTGACCCGTTTTCCGCCGACGCGTACCGCCGTACGACCACCACGCGACTTCGACACCAGTGAGCACGAACGTCAGACACGCACGCCCGACACGCACCGACCCGCAGACCGACGATGGTCCGGACGAGAGCGGCTCCCGACAGACGACCGAGTCGACGCCGGAGCGCCCCGACCGTCGTGAGACCGCCGACGCCTGGATCGACTGCTGCCAGCGGCAGTTCGATCCCGCGGCGTCCGACCGCCTGCGGAACCTCGTCGACGAGGCGAACCTCGTGGTGATCTCGCCCGGTTCGGAGTGAACGCTTCGAGAGCCGGGCCCCCGCGACAGCGCCGGTAGTGCCCGTTCGCGCGACAACGCGACACACGGAACGGCTTTACCGTCCCGTCCATTCTTGGAGGTATGAACTACGCAGACTCACTCGACAGGGCACTCGATGCCCTCCCGGAGCGAAACGAGGAGCAGTCCCGACTCAGCATTCCCGACCCGCAGGGGGAGACCGACGGCGCGTTCACCCGACTGACCAACCTCGGGGACATCGCCGACGCGCTCGGTCGCGACGTCGAGCACGTCCACCGGAACATCCAGCGCGAACTCGGGACGAACGGCCAGCTTGAGGACGACCGCGCCCGCTACAACGGCTCGTTCACCGTCGCGGACTTCGAGGACGCCATCGACGAGTACGTCGCCGAGTACGTCACCTGTACGGAGTGTGGCCTCCCCGACACCCGCCTCGTCACAGAGGACGGCGTGGACATGCTCCGCTGTGAGGCCTGCGGGGCCTTCCGCCCGGTCGCGAAGCGCGCGGCGAAGACACAGACCCAGTCGGGCCCGGCCGTCGAGGAGGGCCAGACCTACGAACTGGAGATCACCGGCACGGGTCGGAAGGGCGACGGCGTCGCAGAGAAGGGCAAGTTCACCATCTTCGTCTCCGGCGCGCAGGAGGGCCAGACCGTTCGCGCGATCATCGAGCGCACGAGCGGGACGCTCGCGTTCGCCCGCGTCGTCTAAGCGACTTTCGCGTCTTTATCGACCGTCGACGATCGTTTCCGGAGCGACGGCGATAGCGACGAGCAGCGAGAGCAACACGAGGACCGCGGCGATGCGGAGGGCACCCGCCGCCCGCCGCCGATCCGGCGGAAGCGACTCCGCGACCCCGGAGAGCGCGGAGCCGAGCATCAGAGCGAGTCCGCCGACGAAGGCGGACCTGCCGACGACCCAGTTGTAGGCGTACAGCGCCGCGAAAGCGAGCGACCCGGCGAACATCACCGCCGCGGCGCGTCGGCCGGACGGCTCACTGAACAGCGCGTCGCGGATTCTGGAGGGCATCGGCGGAACGATTCTTTCGACAACTCAAATAGGTGACCGTCCGATCGGTCGTCGCCGCCGCCTCGCAACGCTCTTTGAACTCCCCTCGCTACAGTCGATCGGCCGATGACGACGGCACCGTTCCGAGCCGGGGTGGCGCTCGGCGACGACGAACCCTATGAGTGCCGAGGCCAGTTCTCTATCCACACACTTTCGAGGAGGAGTGCACGAACGTCATCCTTCGAACTCGAAGATGTCGCGCAGCTCGTGCTGAATGGGGCCGGCACACGCGTCGAGACGGCGTCGAACGTCGCCCCGTCGCTGGGCAGGTCCCATTCGCGTTCCGCCACGTCGTCGGGTACAACACGACGCACGACTCACCGAGAAAGCAGGCGCTCCGGAACGGCGTTTCGTCGACGGTCGCCATCTTTGGGAGAGCGAAACGTACGCCGTCTCCAGTTCCGCGGAGTAGTGGACGAACTTCTCCTCGAACTTCGCGGAGTCGAACTAGATGATGGAGCGTTCGAGCGCGGGAAGTGGGAGAAGGGCTCTTATGGCCGCCCGTCGCCAGCGCTCGACGACGAAGGCATCGTACACAGGTGCGACTCTGACAGCGGCTCGGAGGGAGTGCCGACGCATACCGTCGACGACAGGCCCGCCAGATTGGTCGAATGCACGCTCTAGCGGAGGCGATCCACCGTGGCGACGGCCCCGGCCCAGAGCGCCGAGAGGACCCCGGTGGGTCTGAGTTCGACCGGGTCGATACCCAACTGTCGTGCGAGCGGGCCGCTTCTGGTTCCGGCGCCGAGCGCGACGAGGGTGCGGTTTCGGGCCCGAATCTCCAGTGTGAGATCCGCCGTCGTCAGCATCGAATGCAGACGCCTGTGCTCGGTCGGCGGCAGACTGCGGAGCGCCTGCACCGCCGAGACGACTGACGGGAACTCGATGAACAGTCGCTCCCCAGTCGAGCGGAGCGCCGCGTCCGTCCCATCGACCGTCAGAGTGAGGTCGGTCGTGACCGTGAGTGGAACCGACTCGGGGTCGCTGCCGTCAGTCACGCTTTCGGGTCGTGATCCGAACCGTACCGTCGAGTCGCCAGTGGGCGTGGTCGGCGTCGTCACCGACTTTGCTGGGAACCTCGACCGCCATATCCTCGAACTCGTAGATTATCTCGGCATCACGGCCGGTCAACCTGTCGTAGAGACCGATAGCCAACTCGGGCCACGTTGCCGTTTCGTCGATTCGTTCCTCCGCGACTGGTGATTCAGCCATACAGTATCATCCGGGAGACAGCTGAAAAACAGTGTTTTCCAGGTACATACAGGTCGATGCGCGTTGCGTACCGATAGTCGTCGTTTGGTACTCAGTCGGTTACCGCTGCGTTCGCGTTTCGTGAATCGGCATCAAGTGAGCGATGGAGCCCTCGTCTTGTCCTCGGACGGGACGGCCGCTACGGGCCTCTAAAACGGAGGACCTCGGCTCCGTGCGCGTTACCGGAACCCGAGATCAGTCCTGTGTTGCCGAGACGTCACCGCGTGCCGCACCGAGCGCGCCGCCCACCACCGTCTCCTCGTTGCTGGCCACCCAGCCGAGGAGCAGGTACGCGAAGACGTACTTCGATCCGATGTCGAGTACCGAGTAGCCCCAGGAGGTAAGCGCCGTCGAGTCGACGAGCGCGAGGCCCTCGACGCCCAGCGCCCAGACGACCGGGTAGCCGATCCACAGCACCACGGTCAAGGTCCGCAGCGTGTCGAATATCTCGTCCGTGCCGGCGGCCACCGCCGAGCCGGGCCACCGGGCCAGGAGCGCGTACAGCACCACGAGGAAGAACGCCGAACTGACGCCGTAGAACGCCCACCGAAAGGCGTACGACGAGACAGTCAGGGCTGCGGCGAGGCCGGTCACGCACATCGCGACGTCGGCCGCGATCACGGCAGCCAGGTCCACCGGGTCGGCATCTGCCAGCAGTCCCAGCGCGAGCAGGATGAGCGGCGTCGAGAGCGTCCAAGTGAGGTAGCGGCCCCACTGGACGAGCACCTGTTCGCCGGCGAGTGTGTGCCCGGCCGGCATCTGGAGGAGACCGGCCGTCAGCCCCGACACCAGGCCGAGATAGCTCGACAGCGACACCAGCGGGATGAAGATCGTCGCCGCGAAGATGAGGCGAGCACGCTGGCTTCGCACGTCGCGGGCCATATAGAGGAACAGCAGTACCGAGAGTCCGGCCAGTGCAACGTTGGTCCACAGTGACGCGCTCAACAGGAGGTCGTCACGGATGCGGGCCAGCACCGCACGCTGTCCTAGTTGCAGTGGGAGCAGCATTGCCCCCGATAACGGTGAGACCATACTGACCGGAGCGATCGGACGAGGAAAGTAAGCGGCACGCTACCGACGGCCGGTGCGCGGTGGTCGGGCCGGTCACCGGCGACCGTCCGGCTGTGGAAGATGACAGGTGTGTGGAGACTGTCCCGAATCGTTTCTCGAGTGCGACCGGGGTTCGCTCCATACACTCGCAGAGATGTGGTGAACGGCAGTGACGGGTTGAGCGATCCCGACAGAGCCGCTAAACACATTCTCTGTGGGTGGATTGTGAGTGCCGAGGCCGTTCCAGTTGCATAGAGGGTCTCTCTGAGCGAAGTTACGTCACTCCAGATGAACAGACCACTCCGGGTCCCGCGAGAGGGACAGACGCGGGTGTATGAACGTCGCCGGGCGCTCTGTGCGGTGTCGTCCTCGCGCAGTCCTCGACGGAGAGCGCAACACGAAGCGCATCGAGCGGGCAGACGAAAGTCCAGCGAGCGGAACGAGAGCGTGAAATCGTCGAAGAGGAGACCGACTAGGCCCAGTCGTCGTGGACGGTCACAGGAGTATCGAAACCAAAGCCAAGACCAGGAAGATGATGACGAACCACTTCGCGACGGTCATCGTGACTCCGGCGACCCCGCGTGCGCCGACGACTGCTGCGACGATCGCGATGATGAAAAAGATCACCGCCCACTCGAGGAACTCGCCCGAGAACTGTAGCGGTAGGGAGTTTCCAACCCCGGACGACGCCTGGTGACCGACCGCCGTTGCGATTGCACTGCTGTCCATACGGGTAGTGGCAACGGCGCTCCATTAGTTATGGAGTACCAAAACTTGCCTCCGCTGGGGGCGCCGGTTACCCAGATCAGACACCGGTAGATTACCGCTCAGAAAGCAGCGATAATCCGGCCTTTCGTCGCCTTCGGATAGCTGTTGGGGTCTCGTGTCCCGTCGGTAGCGTAGTCGTCGACGAGCGTCGCTGCCGCGGTCTCGGAGTCGCGAACTGATCACTCGTCGGCATCGTACCGCTGCGTCTCGACGAACTCGACTCTGACGTTCACCTCCCTACCAGTGGCGTCCGCGATCGCGGCACCCAGATCTGCTGCGAGTCGCGGAGAGGGTTGGTCGACCGGGCGTTGAACCACGACTCGGACGTCCGGTGGGGCCGATCCGGGGACGACGACGAACCCGGCGCTGGTCTGAACCAGTTCGAGGTCGTCGTAGGCGTCGTCCTCGAGGACGTCGCCGACGGCCGAGTTGACGTCGTTCTCGAAGGAGGACTGCGCGGTGAACAGCGCGCCCGAGCCGAGCACCGCGACGACGAGTGCGAGCGCGACGAGCGCGGGGCCGAGCGTCGACTCCGACGAGGTGTCCGCGTCCGTCGGTCGGTACCCGAACGCGCGGAGCGTCGCGAACCCGGCGACGTTGACCGAGACGAGGTTCGCGACGAGCAGGACGGCCGCGCCGATAGCGACGCCCGGTTCGCTCCACGCGAGGCCGATGCCGACCGCGGCCGCCGCCGGGATGAGCGCGGCGGCGATCATCACGCCGACGATCGAGACGGGGAGCGCGGTGGCGAGACCCACAGCGCCGGCGACTCCCGCCGCGAGGCCGACAGCCAGCGTGAGCAGTCCCGGGGCGGTCCGCTCGCCGACCTGTGCGATGGTCTCTACGTCGACCGTCGGGGAGACGAACCCCGAAAGCTGCAGCGCGATTCCGAACGCCGCGGCACCGAGAATGGCCAGCGAGAGGCTGAGTACCTGCGCGCGGACGCCGCTTTCGAGCATCTCCCACTCGCCGATCGTCGCACCGACGCTCGCGGTGAGCGCGGAGCCGACCTGCGGCGCGATGACCATCGCGCCCACGACGAGCGCCGCCGAATCGACCAGCAGGCCCGCGACGGCGACGAGCGCGCTGACGACGGTCATCGAGTAGTACGGAACCGGATCGGGATGGAGGCTTAACGCCGTCGTTCGGAGCTCCTCCGGCGAGATACTGTCGCCCGCCTCCGTCCCGGTGATGAAGCGATCTTCGAGTTCCGCGAACCGGGTTGTCCGTGCGGATTCCGCCGTGAGCGTGACCACGTAGCGCTGTTCGATCCCCGCCTCGTCGAGTCGCTCTTCGACGTACTCGACGGCCTGGTCGGGGAGCGGAAACTCGACGAGCACGTCGCGGGCCCCGGAGCCGACGCCGGCGGTCTCGAAGGCGAGGTAGTCGATCTCTTCCTCGTCGAGCATCGACAGAATCGGCTCGCGCTCGTCGGCGGCCAAGAGCAACTGGACCAGTCGCATAACCCCGCTGAGACGCGGCGACGTATTGCTATGCGGCGTGTAACCGGGGGTAACTCCCGGATTCGGTTCAACCGCACGGACGCGCGATTCAGACGACCCGAACCGGGGGCGATTCCCCGAGAGCCAGCCGGCGCGAGTTCCATCGGATCGGGGTACTGTCCACGTTTTTAGTAGGTGGGCCGTGAGGGTGAGATATGACTGTACCACGACCGAAAAGCGGCATCTCTCGGCGCTACCGATGGTGAACGTCGCGCTCTCCGTCGGGCAAATTCTGGTGGCGCTGTTTCTCGTCGTTCTGAACGGGTTCTTCGTCGCCGCGGAGTTCGCCTTCGTCCGCGTCCGCGGGACGTCGGTCGAACAGCTCGTCGACGAGGGGCGCGCCGGCTCGAAGTCGCTGCAGGGCGTGATGACGGACCTGGACAACTACCTCGCGGTGACGCAACTGGGGATCACACTGGCCTCGCTGGGGCTCGGGTGGGTCGGCGAACCCGCCGTGGCGTCGCTCATCGAACCGGTGCTGGAGCCGATCCTTCCGGCCGGCCTCATCCACCTCGTCGCGTTCGCGATCGGGTTCAGCATCATCACGTTCCTCCACGTCGTCTTCGGAGAGCTCGCGCCGAAGACGCTCGCGATCGCCCAGACGGAGAAGCTCTCGCTGTTTCTCGCCCCGCCGATGAGGCTCTTCTATTACCTCTTTTACCCGGGGATCGTCGTCTTCAACGGCACGGCCAACGCGTTCACGAAGCTGATCGGCGTGCCGCCCGCTTCGGAGTCCGACGAGACGCTCGGCGAGCAGGAGATCCGCCGGGTGCTCGCCCAGTCCGGCGAAGAGGGCGCCATCGACGTTCGGGAGGTCGCGATGATCGAGCGGGTGTTCGACCTCGACGACACCCTCGTGCGGGAGGTGATGGTGCCGCGGCCGGACGTGGTGAGCGTCCCCGCCGACGCCACGCTGGCGGAGATCCGATCGCTCGTCTTCGAGACGGGCCACACGCGGTATCCGGTGCTCGACGCCGACGACAGCGATCAGGTCGTCGGGTTCATCGACGTGAAGGACGTGCTCCGCGCGAGCGAGGAAGAGAACGCGGAGGCGGCCGCGCCCTCCGGGGGGGAGGCGGTGACCGCCGGCGACATCGCCCGGGAGGTGCTCGTGGTACCGGAGACGACGGCAGCCAGCGACCTCTTGGTGCAGTTCGGTGAGGAGAACCGACAGATGGCGGCCGTCATCGACGAGTGGGGCTCCTTCGAGGGGCTCGCGACCGTCGAAGACGTCGTCGAGGCCGTCGTCGGCAACCTCCGAGACCGGTTCGACGTCGAGCGGGCGGAGGCGTCGATCCGGGAGCGCGGCGACGGTGGATACGACGTCGACGGCGGAGTGTCGATCTCGGAGATCAACGACGCGCTGGCGACGAACTTCGAGAGCGACGAGGTCGGGACGATCGGCGGCCTGGTACTCAGCCGCCTCGACCGCGCGCCAGAAGTCGGCGACGCCATCGCGGTCGGTGGCCACGCGATCGAGGTGACGGGGGTCGAGGGGACGCGGATCTCGACGGTGTGGATCCACGAGAGCGAGAGCGACGACGCCGGGACGGACTAACCGACCCCCCGACAGACCTTTACACGGAGTCGGCAACCGTCGAGTATGCCCGAGGACTGCGACTTTCTCACGGATCTTCACCTCTCGGCGGATCAGTTCTCTTTCGATCCCGAAACGCGCGAGGAGTTCGACGCCGACTTCGGCACGCCACCCGGCGCCGAGCGTGCACCGGACGCCGTCGTCTGGCCGGAGGGGACCGACGACGTCGCGGCGGTGTTGCGTGCCGCCGACGAACGCGGCGTGCCGGTCACGCCGTACGCCGCGGGGAGCGGAATGCAGCGGGCGGCAGTCCCCGTCAGCGGCGGAATCACGCTCGCGACGACTCGGATGAACGAGATCCGCGACGTCCGGCCTCGGATATGCAAGTCGACGTCGAACCCGGGGTCGTCGGCGACGACCTGAACGAGGAACTCGCCGACCGTGGGCTTCACTTCCCGTCGTTCCCCCAGTCGGCGGCGTTCTCGACGATCGGCGGGATGCTCGCCACCGACGCCAGCGGGACGAAGACGGTCAAGTACGGCGAAGTCGGCGATTGGGTGCTGGGACTCGAAGTCGTCCGCGCCGACGGGTCAGTCGTCGAAACCGGAACGAGAGCGCGGAAGAGCTCCGCTGGCTACAACCTCACGGAACTGTTCGTCGGCAGCGAGGGGACGCTGGGCGTGATCACGCGGGCGACGCTCGATCTCACGGCGCTACCCGCCGAGACCGTGGGCGGCCGCGCGACCTTCGCGACGCTGGACGCCGCGACCGACGCGATCACCGACGTCGTGCGGTCGGGCATCGACGTGGCGACCCTCGAACTGATCGACCCGCTAACCGCGGAGATGGCCAACGCGTACACCGGCTCGGACCTCCCGGCGACGCCGGCGGTCTTCTTCGAGATCCACGGGCGAGGCGCGGCGGCCGAACTCGACGCGGTGACGGAGCGGTTCGAGGCCCACGACGCCACTCGAATCGAGAGCACGGCCAACGAGGAGGAGATGGCCGAACTGTGGCGCGCCCGCCGGGAGATCGGCCACGCGCTCAAGGAGTGGGACCCGGATCGAGCGCTGGAAGTCGTCGGGGACGTCACCGTCCCCATCGGATCCTACCCGTCGATCGTCGCCTTCATCGGCGAGGTAAGCGAGGAGTACGGGCTCCCGATCCCGGCGTTCGGCCACGCGGGGGACGGCAACGCCCACTACGCACTCCTCTGTGATCCCGGTGATCCCGAGGAGCGAACGCGCGCCCACGCGGCCTCCGAGCGGATCATCGAGCGGGCGATCGATCTCGGCGGCACCTGTACCGGCGAGCACGGAATCGGTGCCGACAAGCGATCACAACTGCGCGCGGAGGCCGGTGACGAAGCGGTTCGGACGATGCGGGACGTCAAGGAGGCGCTCGACCCCAACGGTATCCTCAACCCCGGAACGGTCCTCGACGACGTCGACGGGTAGGGAGACGAACGGGCCGGCGGCCGTGCTCACGGACTCCCGTGGGAGACGGCCGTCACGGCGGACGGGGTAACCGTCACCAGACGCGGAACAGCACCGAGAACGCGACGTAGGCACCGACGGTCGAGATGATCGGGACGACGTTTTGCATCACGATCACGCGACCGGTCGTCGTCGGGTCGAAGAGGTCCGACGCCGCCGGGATCGTATCCTCGTCTTCCTCGCCGATCGGCGGGACCTCCTCGCCGGGTTCTTCGGCCGCGAGCGCGCCGACGGAGACGTTCGGCGACCGCTCGCCGCTGACGACCTCGCTCAGGGTTGCCGTCCGGGTCGCCCGCCCCCACCCGAGACCGACGATCGAGGTCGTCGCGATGATGACGAACGAGGCGGGGATCCCGATCGCGGACAGTCCCACGACGATCACCGAGGAGACGATCGCGACGATGATCGCGGCCGTGAGCGGGAGTTCCGTGATGTCGTTTCCGAGCGTGTCGAGCGTTCGGCGCGCGATGGTGAACGCGCCGACGGCGACCGCGGTACAGCCGAGCAGGATCAGGAGGTCGATGTCGACGCCGACGCCGACGAGCGGCGCGATGGCGTTCGCGATGTTCGAGGTCCCCGAGGAGAACGCCATCAGGCAGCCGATCGCGACGACGACGACCGCGCCGCCGAACTCCCGGCGCGTGGTGTTCGGCCCCAGTCTGGGGCGGGGGATCGTTCCGGATCGGTCCAGTTCAGTCAGCGGGCCGGGCGTACTGACGATCGCGACCCAGCGGTTGATCCGCGGGTAGAGGTATCGGCCGATCATCCCGGAGGTCCAGAACCCGACGATGGGGGCGACGATCCACCAGATCGCGATCTCTCCCATCACGGCCCAGTCGAGTTCGCCGCTCGCGACGCCCAGTCCGGCGATGGCGCCGACGGCCGTCATCGACGTCGACGCCGGGACGCCGTAGTAGTTGCCGACGAACAGCGCGCCGCCGATGAAGAAGAGCACGACGATGCTCGATTCGATGCTGAACACGCCCGGGTCGGTGACGAGTTCCGTCCCCAGCGTGTCCACGACTCGCCGACCGATAGTCCACGCGCCGACGAAAAAGAACAGGGACATCAACGCCGCCGCACCCGTCTTCGAGATCGCGTCGGAGCCGACTGCCGGTCCGAACGCCGGCCCCGTCGTCGCACCGCCGATGTTGAACCCGACGAACAGCGCGACGGCCAACCCCACGAGAAGAAGTAGTTCCACGATACCGGGTGGACGAGCCCCAGTCGGTTAAGCGGTCGGAACCTCGAACGGACCCGACTCCTCGGACGTGGCGGGATCGATAGAGCGGTTGTAACTGAGTACGCACCTGACCGCACGCTCGTCCGATCGCGTAAGTGAGGACAGACAACTGCTACGATACAGCGGTCTCCGACAGTGTATTGCCTCTCGGTCCCCGATTACGGGTGTGAACACACAGAACGGACGAGCGAACGCGGTCGAGGGCCGGAGCCGATGAAGCCGGCCCGCATCGATTTCGTCACCGATCTCGCCTACGGCGTAACGATCTTCGTCGCGATCGGGATCATCCTCCTCATCGGAACGGGGATCGGAATCGCGTTCGGACTGGGTGTGCTGCTCTCCTACGTGATCCACATCGGGTGGAAGATGTCCCGGTTCGATCCCGATTGGATGACCCGGGAGGTGGCAGACCGACTCGAAGACACCGTCAGCGAAGAAGTCGAGAAGACTGTCGGCGATACGGTGAGCAAGGAAGTCGAGAAGACCGTTGGCGATACGGTGAGCAAGGAGGTAGAGAAGACTGTCGGGGATACAGTGAGCAAAGAAGTCGAGAAGACCGTCGAAGAAGTGGAAAAAACCGTCGAAGACACGGTGAGTAAGAAGGTCGAGAAGACCGTCGAGGAGACAGTGAGTAAAGAGGTCGACGAAGTCGCCGAAAAGGTCGGCGAGACGGTCACCGAGGAAGTGACCGAGAAAGTCGAACAGACGGTCAGTGAGGAAATCGAGGGGGCGATAGACGAGGACGGGAAGAACGCGGAGCCGACTGAGGAGTCCTGACCTCGAACTCGCCCGAGCCTGTCGTGGACCGGCGGCAGAGTGGACTCCGTTCCCTAATATAACTAAAGAGAATATTTGAAGTCCAGATAGTAACCAGAAATCATATTAATGGCGGCGTGGATGCTACGAGTACCGAATGACTCGCGATCACATCTCCACGACACACATCGGAAGCCTCCCGCGGACGCCGGAACTGCTCGACCTTCTGACGCGCAAGCAGGACGGCGACGACGTCGACGAGGACGAGTGGCACGACGCCGTCGTCGACGCCACGGAGACGGTCATCCAGCGGCAGGCCGACATCGGCCTCGACATCATCAACAACGGCGAGCAGCCACGGGTCTCGTTCAACTGGTACGTCGCGAACCGCCTCTCCGGCATCGGCGACACGCGCGACGCCCCGCTCTGGGACGACCTCGCCGACTTCCCCGAGTACGCCGAGGACGCCTTCCACGCCGAGGGGATCGACCTCACGAAGCAGCCCTCGGTCACCGGCCCCGTCGAGTACATCGGCGAGGACGCCGCCCGAGAGGAGATCGACACGTTCTTCGAGTTGCTGGAGGCCAGCGGCCTCGACTTCGAGGGCACGTTCATCACCGCCGCCTCCCCCGGCATCGCCGCCGCGACGCTCGTCAACGACTACTACGACTCCCACGAGGAGTTCCTCTCGGTCGTCGGCGAGGCGCTGAAGGAGGAGTACGAACTCATCGCGGAGACGGGTGCGACGCTCCAGCTCGACGCCCCCGACCTGCTGACGACCGGCCACCGCGGATTCGGCGACCGCCCGATCGAGAAGCTCAAGCCGGTCGTCCAGATGCACGTCGACGCGCTCAACGAGGCGACCAAGGACATCCCCGACGAGCAGATCCGCGTGCACACCTGCTGGGGGAGCTACGAGGGGCCGCACCACCGCGACAAGCCGCTCGAAGAGATCATCCCGATCCTCTACGACCTCGACATAGGCGGGCTCTCCATCGAGGAGGCGAACCCGCGGCACCAACACGAGTACCGCGTCTTCCGCGAGCACCCGCTGCCGGAGGACTGGACGCTCATCCCGGGCGTCGTCGACGTGAAGACGAACGTCGTCGAACACCCCGAGGTCGTCGCCGACCGCCTCGAACGCGTCGCCGACGCCGTCGGCGACCCCGGCCGGATCGTCGCCGCGCCCGACTGCGGCTTCGACACGCAGGCCGGCCTCGCGATGGTCCACCCCGAGATCGCCTGGAAGAAGCTCGAAGCGCTCGTCGACGGCGCGGAAGTCGCCACCGAGCGACTGTTCTAACCGGCCACAGCGCTGGTCCGTCCGAGCGTTCGAGAAACGTTCCGCTGCTGTTGCCGCATCGCGCTGACGGGGATCGACGACGGTCGCCGTAGGCAGTAGCGAACCCGGACTACGCGTTCTCTCCCGTCCACGATTTCGGCAGCGGCGTGACGCTGAACACGTACTCGTCGTAGACGCCGTCGAGATTCGCCGGGCTCTCTTCTCGGGTGTGCGCCCGACAGAGGGCGGCCCTCGCCTCGACGGCACCCTGTCCGGTCTCCTCTTGATACCGTTCGAGCACGAGGAACTCCGCGGGTTCCTCGCAGTTCCGACGGTGGCACGTGAGCGGGAAGTCCGGCGGCTCACCGTCCTCCCCGAGGATAGCCGGTTCCGCTTCGTCGGCCCGGGCCAGCGCCTCGGTGATCTCTCGCCGCCGTTGTCGGCGATCCTCGTCGGCGGCTTGCTTCTCTCGTCCCTCTTTCGTGTCGGCCATACCTGTCAGTTGGGCGTCACGGTGATAAAGGCGGACGATGGGCTGAGAAATTGGACATACAGAGCAGCGGTGCTGATTTTCGAACCCCCGCCGAACTGCCGCGCGTTGGCGTGCGGTCGGGTGCGTACTCAGTTGCAAACGGGACTATCGTCCAGCCGTTCGAGGTCACCGCGGCGCTCCCGTTGCATAACGCCGCCGGCGAACATTCGGAGTTTGGAGACGAGTTCGGATTCGGTTTCGTACGTGTCGACGCGCAGATCCCAGCGGACTCGGGCCGAGCGGATCATCGCGCTCGTGACGTCGTCTTCGTGGAGGAAAATCAGCCGATCGCTGTGCGTCTCCGAGAGGGCTTCTAAGATGCTACCCGCTTCTTCGCCGACACCGAAGTTGTGGCCGAGAAACGGCAGCACGAACGCAGTGGCGTTACTGCATCGCGTATACTCGATGCTCTGGGTCGCCGCGTCGATATCGTCGGTGTCCACGTCGACGTCGAGCGCGAGAAACGCGTTCACCCCGGGATCGACGCGGAGTTCGCCTTGGACCCGTCGCAAGAGCGCCTGTGCGTCGTCGATCTCCTCGGTGTTCTGAAAGAGCCGACGGAGTGGGCCGGGGAGATCGTCGACGTCGATGTCACGGCGTTCCTCCTCGCTGAGGACGTAGTTGAGATTGAACGACTTGTACGGCCCCATCAGATAGAACAGGAACCGGTCGTACGTCACGTCGCCCAATCGATCAGCGATCAGGTCGCGCGTGATCGCGGTCATACTCCGCTATACTCGGCAATAATATAAAAAAGACCGTGTTTTCAGCGATCTTCGGCTTGAGAACTGATAAGAGTCCGAAGTCCGTACGGTGAGACACGATGGCGACGAACCACTCGCGGGCACTCGGAGATGGATTGCCCGAGGATCCGTCGGATCTGCTGCCGGAGGAGAGCGTACTCTCCCTGGAGGAGTACCTCGCGATGCACGCCGCAGTCGGGCACCGGACGCGCTATGAGATTCTCTATCGGCTCGTTCACGGCGGGGATATGAGCCCGAAAGAGCTCGAAGACGCGATCGGGGTCGACGACAGCACGCTGCACTATCACCTGAACAAACTCGTCGACGTCGGGCTCGTCGAGAAACGGCAGCGGACCGAGCGGGGACAAGACGGCCTCTATACGTACTACCGGGCGACCGTGTTCGGGGAGGTGACGCTGACCGACGGCGTCGACGAACTGATCCGCGGCGAGCAGGCGTTCACGTCGATGTACGACAGTTCCGCCGAGGACTGACGCTCGCCTCGCGTCCTCACCGCTCGGAGTCCGTCTCGGATTCTTGGGAGGGCCCGTCGCTCGGAGAAGTAGCACAGGATCGCGATGAAGCCGATCGTTGCGACGACGACGAGCCAGTACTGCTCGGCTGCGGTCCCATCCTGTGGATCCGTATACCGACGTAGTGGGTCGGGGCGGATTCGAACCGCGCGAGACTCACTTGCGTTCGTCTCGCTGGGCCCGAACCGCCCGCTCGAAAATCGAAATCCTGCTCGCTGTCGCTCGCAGATTTCTATGGGTCGGGGCGGATTCGAACCGCGGTCGGACGTGCTCGCTCCGCTGCGCGCGACCTCCCTGGTTCGAATCCGTCAGGAACGCCAGTTCTGCCGCGCGGCTCGTCACTCCGTTCCTCGCGATGTGCCGCAGAAACATGGGTCGGGGCGGATTCGAACCGCCGGCCTGCTCCGTGTGAAGGAGCCGTCATAACCGGACTAGACCACCGACCCGCGCATCCGATTTTCCGCGTGGCCGGACTTAAGCGTTCTTCTTCGGGGCGTGAGCGAAGCCAGCGACGACCGACTGCGTCGGCGACCGAGAGGACGCTCAGTACGACGGCGACTCCTCGGGGACGCCGTCGCGGGCGTTGACGAGTCGCCCGAGCACGAACAGCGCGTCCGAGAGTCGGTTGAGATACCGGATCGCCTCCGCGTTCGCGGGCTCGTCCGCGGCGAAGTCGACCGCGCGCCGCTCCGCTCGCCGGACGACCGCGCGGGCGTGATGCAGCGTCGCGCCGGCCTCGCTGCCGCCGGGCAGAATAAAGGAGGTCAGCGGGTCGAGTTCCTCCTCGGCCTCGTCGATGGCGTCCTCCAGTTCTTCGACGTGCGCGGCGGTGACGACGGGGTCGCCCTCGTCGGGATCTGGGTTCGCGAAGTCCGCTTGGACGATGTGGAGGTGGTTCTGAATCCGTCCGAGCGTCTCGTCGACGTCGTCGTGGCCCGTCGGTCGGGCTGTGCCGACGAGCGCGTTCGCCTCGTCGACGGAGCCGTACGCCTCGATCCGCGGGCTCGTCTTCGAGACGCGCGACATGTCGCGCAGGTCGGTCATCCCCTCGTCGCCGCGGCCGGTGTAGATCTTCATCGCTCGGCGAGAGTGCGTTCGACGTACGTCAGGATGTTCTCGCTCTCGTTCATCGTCACGCCGCGCTCGTCGTCGACGAGAACGGGGACGGCGCGCTGGCCGCTGACGCGCTTGACCTCGTCGCGCTCGGAGTGCAGCCCGTCGACCCAGACGGTCTCGTAGTCGACGCCGTCCTCCTGTAGCGCGTCGTGGACCGCCTCGCAGTACGGACAGCCGTCGAGCGCGTACAACGTGATGCTCATACCTGCCCGTGCGGACGCCGCAGCAAAGAGGTTTGCCCGTTCGCGGACTCGAAGGGGGACCGATCGCCCCCGTGACTGAAGTGAACGCGCGGCGTACACTCTCGTATGAGCGTCACGGGGCTCTGTCAGATCTGCGAGCGCCGGGAGGCCGAGTACGCCTGTCACCGCTGCGGCGCGGCCGTCTGCTCGATTCACTTCGAGACCGAACAGGGCGTCTGCGTAAACTGCGCGTCCGCCGAGGGTACCGAGGACGTCGCGGGCGGCGCTGGCGACGTTCCCGAGTTCCGGTAGCGCCGACGCAGCGCGGAGCGTCGGCCGCGAGGAGGGTCACTCACGGTACTGATTCAACCGCCGCTTGAGCCGGCGCGCGGCGTCGCCGGCGGCTTTCGCGAACGCCTCGCCCTGGTCCTCGCCGGCGAAGATGATCCCGCGCGAGGAGTTGACGAGCCCGACGCCTCCTGCCAGCCCGTGTTCGACGGCCGCCTCGGCGTCGCCGCCCTGCGCGCCGATGCCGGGGACCAAGAACGGGAGGTCCGGGACCTGCTCGCGGATCGATTCGAGTTCATCGGGAGCGGTCGCGCCGACGACGAGGCCCACGTTGCCGTGCTCGTTCCACAGGTCCGCGAGCGCGGCGACACGTTCGTAGAGGTGCTCGCCACTCGCCAACTCCAGATCCTGCAGGTCGGCGCCGCCGGGGTTCGAGGTCCGACAGAGCACGAAGATTCCCTTGTCTTCGCGGTCCAGAAACGGTTGCAGGGAGTCTCGACCCATATACGGGTTGACGGTGATCGCGTCGACGTCGTCGAGCAGTTTCGCGTACTGCCGCGTCGTGTTTCCGATGTCCGCGCGCTTGGCGTCGAGGAGGACCGGGACGTCCTTGCCATCGGCGTAGGCGATCGTCTCCCGGAGGGCCCGCCAGCCCTCCGCGTCCTCGTAGAACGCCGCGTTCGGCTTGTAGCAGGCGGCGTGCTCGTGGGTCGCGTCGATGATCCGCCGGTTGAACGCCCACTGCGGCAGGTCCTTCTCGAGCAGGTGTTCGGGGAGTCGGGAGCGGTCGGCGTCGAGACCGACGGAGACGACGCTGTCGACCCGATCGATCCGCTCGCCGAGTCGCTGGAAGAACGGCGCGGTCATAGTCGATGCTCCCCGCCAGGGACCGAGTAGGTTTCCCTTCACGTGCGCTTGGGGGGCCGTCATCGGTCGCAGAAACCGGAAACCGTTAGGGCGACCCCGGGGAATGAGCCGGTATGACAGACGCCGCCGACCTCGCCGCGCGCGTCCGCGAGGGCGACCTCCGGCTTCACGAACTGGACGACCACGCCGACGCCGACACCGCCGCCGCGGCGCGTCGGCTGCTCGTCGAGCGCGAGACCGGCGCGACGCTCGACGCCGTCGGCGACTACGGCTTCCCGGCCGAGCGCGCAGAGTCGAACATCGAGAACATGCTCGGGGCGGTCCAGGTCCCGATGGGCGTCGCCGGCCCCGTCGCGATCGACGGCGGGGCGGCCTCCGGAGAGACGTACCTCCCGATGGCGACGACGGAGGGCGCGCTGCTCGCCAGCGTCAACCGCGGCTGCTCGGTGCTCTCGGACGCCGGCGGCGCGAACGCGCGGGTGCTCAAGACGGGGATGACCCGCGCGCCGGTGTTCCGCGTCGAAGACGTCGTCGAGGCCGAGGCGCTGGTCTCGTGGGTCCGCGACAACGTCGGGGACCTCGTCGACGCCGCGGAGTCGACGACGAGTCACGGGGAACTGCTCGACGTGACGCCGTACGTCGTCGGCAACTCCGTCTACCTCCGGTTCCGCTACGACACGAAGGACGCGATGGGGATGAACATGGCCACGATCGCCACCGAGGCCGCCTGCGACGTCGTCGAGGCCGAGACAGACGCGGAGCTCGTCGCGCTGTCCGGAAACCTCTGTACGGACAAGAAGCCCGCCGCGATCAACGCCGTCGAGGGGCGCGGTCGCTCGGTCACCGCGGACGTGACGATCCCCCGCGAGGTCGTCGAGGACCGACTGCACACGACGCCCGGTGCCGTCGCGGAGCTGAACACCCGGAAGAACCTCGTCGGATCGGCGAAAGCGGGCAGCCTCGGGTTCAACGCCCACGTCGCGAACGTCGTCGCCGCGATGTTCCTCGCGACCGGGCAGGACGAGGCGCAGGTCGTCGAGGGCGCGAACGCGATCACGACCGCCGAGGAGCGCGACGGCGACCTCTACCTCTCGGTGTCGCTGGCGTCGCTCGAAGTCGGCACCGTCGGCGGCGGGACGAAGCTCCCCACGCAGGCCGAGGCGCTCGACGTGCTGGGCGTCCGCGGCGGCGGCGATCCCGCTGGCTCGAACGCCGACGCGCTCGCCGAGTACATCGCCGTCGGCGCGCTGGCGGGGGAGCTGTCGCTGCTGTCGGCGCTCGCCTCGCGGCACCTCTCCAGCGCTCACGCCGAACTGGGTCGCTGAGTCGGTCGACTACTCTTCGGACGACGGGGCCGCGTCCGGCTCGCTCGCAGTCGCCCCGAAGGCGACGACGACGAGCAGCGTTCCGGCGGTCACGAGCGCGAACCCGCCGACGATCAGCGGCGTCGTCGGGAGGGACGCGCCGCTCTCTGCGCCGCTCGCACCGAGGCCCACCGCGAGCGCGACCCACCCGACGCCCGACAGCGACAGCCCGAGACCGCGGCGTCGCTGTCCCTGAATCACCGCCGCGCCCGCGAGCAGCGTGTGCCCGACGAGGAAGCCCACGCCCGCGACGACGAGCCGTCCCGAGACGGCCGCGACCGCGCCGCCGACGAAGCAGGCGGCGACGAAGATCCGAACGATCCAACCGGCGATGCCGGGAAGCGAAGTGCTCGACATCGGTGGTCAGAGGAGTCGGTAGGTGCCACCGGATTCGGTCGCCTCCCCGCGGCGGGTCAGTTTAGCGAGGAGATCCCGAGCCTTCTCGTCGGGGACGCCGCGCTCGGTCGCGTACGCGACGACGTCGTCCTCGGTGGGCGCATCGCACGCTTCCAGCGCGTCGCGGACGACGTCGATCCGGCTCCCCGCGCCGGTTTTCGCGCCCGTTTCGGCCCGCTCGCCCGCGGCTTCGACCGCGTCGGCGTCGAGGCCCGATCCGGCCAGGTACTCGTCGTCGTCGACCACCGAGCCGCGGTCGTCGATCTCGCGTTCCATCTCCGCGACGTGGGCGGTCTCGGCGAACGCCTCGCTGTTGCCGCCCTGCTTCGCGAGCAGCGCCGACCGCGCCTGCCGCGCGGCGTCTTGGCTCTCCTCCTCGACGAACCGCCGGAGCTTCTTCGTTTGATGCGTCCGCCCGCACCGCGGACAGGTGGCGGTCTCCGCGGCCCTCGCGTCCTCCAAGAGCCACAGGTTCTCGCAGTCGGTGCAACCGACGACGGCGTACATACGGCCCCGTTGTGCGGGATCCGATTTGAACGTTCGGCTCAGAACCCGATCCGCGATCCTCACGTTGTCACTCCATCGCTCGCCGATCGACCGAAGCTTTGTTCGTCGGGTCGATAATCTCTCTCGGGTATGGTCGAAGTCCGTCTCGCCTCGAACGCGTGGACGCGCGTCGGGAACGCCACGGCCCGGGGACTGGCGTTCGACGCCGACGACCGCGCCGTCGACCCCGCCGAGGCGTTCGACGGGTGTGACTCTCCCGAAGCCGTGGCGGAGGTGGCCGACCGGCTGTCCGGCTTCTTCGCCGCCGTCGTCCGTGGATCTGACGCGGATATGCTCGTCTGTGACGTCGCGCGGAGTATCCCGCTCTACTTCACGACCGGGAGGCCGACCGCGATCGGGGACGTGGCGCTCGAACTCGAACCGGAGCGTCCCAGCGCCTACGATCCGACGGCGGCGAGCGAGTTCGCGTTGACTCGGTACGTCACGTGCGGGGAGACGCTCAGAGACGACATCGAGACGGTTCGAGCCGGCGAGGTCGTGACGGTTCCCCGCGGGCCGACGGCGGGGTTCGAGCGCTCCCGGTACGCGGAGTATCGACCGACGACCGCGGCCGACCGCGAACCGGCCGACTGTGAATCTGCTGACCCGGACTCGCCGACCCGAGCGGAGCTGCTCGACTCGTTGGCGTCGACGATGGCCCGTGTCTTCGACCGGGTCGTCCGCGTCGCCGACGGGCGTCCGGTGCTCGTGCCGCTCAGCGGTGGTTGGGATTCCCGCCTCGTCGCCGCAGAACTCGTCGCGCGGGACGTCGAAGTCGTCGGGTTCACGTTCGGCGCGCACGGACACGGTGACGTCGAAGTCAGCCGAGACATCGCCTCGGCGCTCGGGATCGACTGGGAGTGGGTCGAGTACACGACCGACCGCTGGTACGACTGGTATCACTCTCCCGCGCGTCGGCGCTACCACGAGTACGCGTTCAACCTCGATTCGCTGCCCTTCCTCGCCGAGTGGCCGGCGGTCGCCGAACTCCTCGAACGGGGCGACGTTCCGGAGGACGCGCTGGTCTGCCCGGGACACACCGTCGCCACGCCGAGCGAGCGCGTTCCCGACGCGTGGGTGGCGGCCGCCGAAGAAGGAACACGGGGAGACGCGCCGACGACAGCGGACGTCGTCGAACACGTCCTCGATACCCACTACTCCCTCTGGGAGTGGAGCGACGCCGGTCTTCGCGAACGGTTCGCCGACCGCATCGAGTCGGAGGCGGGACTCACGACCGTTCGCGACGCCACCGAGGCGGCGGCTGCCTACGAACGATGGGAGTGGGCGACGCGGATGACGACGTTCACGAACGGCGACTGCAGGCTCTACGAGTGGTTCGGGTTGGACTGGTGGCTGCCGCTCTGGGATCGAGACTACGTGGATTTCTGGGCGTCCGTGCCGCTCGCACATCGGCACGAGAAGGCGCTCCAGCGGGAGTACGCTCGAAAGCGCGTCGCCGAGGTGGGAGACGACGCGGCGGCCGTCGCGAATCGAACGGACCGCGACTGGACGCCCGTCGACCAAGTGCGGCGTACCTTCGAGACGCGACCCGAGAAAACCCACACGGAGCAGGGAGACCCCCAGAGAACGGGTTTCGAGGCGTGGCTCGGCACGCAGGACGTCGCCGAGGCGGCCGTCGAATCACGGGGGAACTATCCGCTTCGGTGGTACGGGGTCTTCCCCGCGGAGGCTGAATCCCGCTTCGACCCGGCGAAGAATCTCTACGCGCTGCGGACGCTCGCCGCGCTGGGGCTGCTCTCTTTCGATCCGCCCCGCTCCGACGTGCCGCTGACAGAGCCGCTCTCGCTGCCGCCCGTGTGACCGCGTTCTCTCGTGTCCGTTGCGACCTCGTGACCGTTTTCTCGCCCTAGCAGCCTGTGTGACTGCCCCCCGAGATGCGCCTGCGGGTGTCCGAACGAGAACCTTTATTTTCCGACGAATGATTACTTAGTAATACCACCAAATTATGGACCGGAGAACGTATCTCGCGACAGCCGTCGGCGGCGCGCTCGGTCTCGCCGGCTGCACCGGATCGGACAGCCCCGGGGAAACGTCGTCACCGACGTCGGCGGGGACAGCGACGTCTACGGCGACCGAGCCCTCTGGAACGCTCACCGTGGCCACCTACGGCTCGTTCGTTGACGCGCCGTCGAGCAGTCCGGGACCGTGGCTCAAGGAGGAGTTCGAGAGGCGGTACCCCGACGCGACCTTGGAGTGGGCGACGCCCGAGAGCGGGATCAACTACTACATCCAGCGGTTCAACGCCGACTCGGCGCTGGAGGCCGACGCCTACGTTGGCCTGAAAGTGCCGGAGCTGGTGCGGGTCGACCAGCGGACCGACGGGGAGCTATTCGAGCGGCCGGATCTAGACTCTCTCTCGAACTGGGAGCACGTCACGTCGAGGCAGTTCGACGAGCGAAACCGACTCCTCCCGGTGTTCACCGGCTACTGCAGTTTCGTCTACGACGGGACCGACGTCTCCGAGCCGTCGACGCTCCAAGAGCTGACGACGGAGACCTACGAGGGGAACGTGTTGGTCCAGAACCCCACGACCGACAACACAGGGCTGTACTTCCTGCTGTGGACGATCAAGGAGTTCGGCCCCGACGGGTATCGCGACTACTGGCGAGATCTGCTCGCGAACGACGTGTCGGTGCTGGATTCGTGGGGAAGCGTCTATCAGTCGTTCACCGAGGACGAAGTCGACGTCGTCACGTCCTACTCGAACGATCGGGTGTACGCCGAGCGGAGCGATCAGAACCTCGAGAAACATCGGGTCGCGTTCCCGGGCGGCCACGGCTACACGAACCTGAGCGGGATGGGGACGTTCGCGCCGTCCGATCAGAACCGACTCGCCGAGGCGTTTCTCGACTTTATGCTGAGTCCGCAAGCGCAGGGCAAACTCGCGGAGCTCAACGTGTCGTTCCCCGTGACGGATCACGCCTCAGTCCCGTCTGTCTTCGAGGAATACGCGAAAGAACCCCCGAATCCGCAGATGTACTCCTACGAAGAGCTCGCGGGCAACCTCGACGAGTGGCTGCGAGGCTGGGAGCGAACGGTCGCCGAGTCCTGATCGAAAGCCGGTTACTCGCGTTCGCCGCTCGCCTCTCGACCGAGCGCCGACTCGACTGCCGAGACCTTCTCACAGGCCTCGAGCTCGTCGGTTCGGTAGTCGTCGATCTGCAGCAACGTGCTCACGCGGTCGCCGGGAACCGCCCGATGGGCTGCGCCGACGGCCGCGAGGAGTTCGTCGACGTCCTCGGCCTCCACGACAGTCGACATCGGATTCGTCTCGTACGAGACGTCGTGCTCCTCCAACGCGTCGATGGCAGCCGCGATCTCTTCGGTGACGTCCTCGTCCGTGACGGGCGTTACTCGCAGCATTCCGAAGACCGTCATACCGGGTAATATCACCTAGTGATTGTTAGGTGTGGCTATCCCGGATACGGTGTCACCAGCGACGGTAACGGACGGAAAACGGGACGGGCATAGCTACGTCACGTTGACCGGCGTAGGTACCGAAATTCTGAAAAATCCGTTTCCGAGCGCTCGAAGAGCGGTCTACGACAGCTCTTCGATGTTCTCGACGACCGCGTCGGCGAACTCCGACGTCGCGAGCTTCGTGCCGCCCTCGATCTGTCGGTGGAGGTCGTAGGTGACGTTGCCCTCCGAGATGGTCTTCTCGACGGCGTCGCGAATGAGCTGTCCGGCGTCCTTCCAGCCCATGTACTCGAACATCTCGCGGCCCGAGAGGATCATCGCGGTCGGGTTGACCTTGTCCTCGCCGGCGTACTTCGGCGCGGAGCCGTGGACCGGTTCGGCCAGACAGAGGCCCTCACCGAAGTTCGCGCCCGGGGCGATGCCGAGGCCGCCGATCTGCGCGCCGGCGGCGTCGGACATATAGTCCCCGTTGAGGTTCATCGTCGCGATGACGCCGTACTCGCTGGTCCGGGTGAGCAGCTGCTGGAGCATGTTGTCGGCGATGCGGTCGTTGACGACCAGCACGTCGTCGGGGGCCTCGCCGTCGTAGTCCTCCCAGAGTTCGTCCTCGGTGATGACCGAGTCGTCGTACTCCTCCTCGGCGACCTCGTAGCCCCAGTCGCGGAACGCACCCTCGGTGAACTTCATGATGTTGCCCTTGTGGACGAGCGTGACCGAGTCGCGGTCGTTCTCGAGGGCGTAGTCGATGGCCTCGCGGACGAGGCGCTTCGTGCCGAACTCCGTGATGGGCTTGACGCCGATGCCGATGGGACCGTCGTGCATCACGTCGTCCGCGCCCATCTCGTCTTCGACGAAGGCCTTCATCTTCTGGACCTCGTCGGTGCCGGCCTCCCACTCGATGCCCGCGTAGACGTCCTCGGTGTTCTCCCGGAAGGTGATCATGTCCATCTCCTCGGGGTTCTTGACGGGCGAGGGGACGCCGTCGATGTGGTAGGTCGGGCGGACGTTGGCGTAGAGGTCGAGCTTCTGGCGGAGCGCGACGTTCAGCGAGCGGTAGCCCGCGCCGACGGGCGTCGTCAGCGGGCCCTTGATCGCGACGCGGTGCTCGCGGATCGCGTTCACGGTGTCGTCGGGCAGGTTCTCGCCGTACTTCTCGCGGGCGGACGCGCCGGCGTAGACGCGCATCCACGAGACGGACCGACCCGTCGCCTCCGCGGCGGCGTCGAGGACCTTCTGGGCCGCCGGGCCGACGTCGGTGCCGATCCCGTCGCCGTGAATGATCGGGATGATCGGCGTCTCCGGGACGTTCAGTTCTCCCGTCTCCTCGTCGGCGAGCGTGATCTTCTCCCCGGATTCGGGGACTTCGATCTGGTCGTAGCTCATAAACATCCGGCTCTTTCCGCACCGGGCGTAAATTACTGCCGTTATCGCTCCGGTCTGGGTCCGATTTCCCCGGAAAACCGGTCACAGAACGGCTACTGAAACGAAGGACGGCTGCGGTGGGAGACGAAACCGACAGACTTCGAGGGGAACCGACGGTGCTATCGACCGGAGAGAGTCATTCGACGACGAGCCACGGGACGTCCACCAGCGGCGGGATGTGCGTCTCGATGTGGTGCTCCCAGACGCCCTCCTCCCCGAAGGCCTCCCCGTGATCGGCGGTGACGACGACGGTGCCGTCGAGTTTCGGGATCAGCTCCGCGATCGATTCGAGCGCGATGCGGAGGTTCTCCTCGTGGAGTTCGAAGGCGGTCTCGCGCGTCCCGTTCTGCACCAGATCGACGGGGTCGAGTTCGAGCCACAGCCCCGCCTTCTGGGCGAGTTCGCTGCCTTCGAGCGCGCTCTCGATCCGCGGGCGGACGCTGTCGCCGAGCGAGGCTATCGGGCCGCTGCCGTCGGTCGCCGCCTGCTCGCGCGCTTCCTGTTTTCTGATGCCCTTCTGGATCTGTTTGAGTTTCTGGCCGGCGCCGCGAGAGAGATAGGGGGCGTGCGGCTGCATATAGTGGAGGACTGTCCGCTCGTTGCGCTCGACGAGTTCGGGGTGCTCCTCGAGCGACGCTTCGAGGCTCTCGGGGGGCACCGTCCCGAGGTCGTCGTCCCACCCGTGCTTCCAGACGTCGACGACGTCGGCGATGTGCTCGTTGGCGGTCCACTCGTAGTCGCAGCTGGCTCCCCACTTCAGCTCGTTCAGCGGGATCCCGAGGTCGTTGATGAAGGGATTACCGGAGAAGTACGCGATGTCGTGGTGACCGGTGAACGTCCGATAGGCCCACTCGGGCGTCGAGGAGCCGACGCTCCGGCGCTTCTCGACGGTCCCGTCGAGATACTCCTCGTAGACGTCGCAGAACACGTCGTATCGGCACGCATCGAGGACCAGACAGTAATCCCAATCTGAGGCCAGGAAATCCTGCGCTTTCATCACCGGCCGTCGCTTCTCACTCGGGGACCGTAGGTGTACTGCTTCTGGAAGCCGCGGACTGCGGGTTCGACGCTACCGTTCGTCCGCGTTCGCGCACAGACGGAACGGCTTCTTACGTGCGCGACCCTTTCGGGGAGTTGATGACCGACGCCACCAGCGAGCGCGGGGATCGAGAGGCCGATCGACTGACCGTCTACTCGGATTACGTCTGTCCGTTCTGCTATCTCGGGCGACGGTCCCTCTCGGCGTATCAGGCCGAGCGCGAGGAGGCGCTCGAGATCGACTGGCGACCCTTCGACCTCCGCTCGGGGAAACGCAACCCCGACGGCACGATCGATCACGACGCCGACGACGGGAAGGACGACGCCTACTACGAGCAGGCCAAAGAGAACGTGCGGAAGCTCCGAGAGAAGTACGGGGCCGACGAGATGGACGTCGAACTCGCCACCGACGTCGACTCCCTGCCCGCACAGCTCGTCTCGGTGGCGGTCCGAGAGGAGTGCGACTACGAGACGTGGCTCGCGTTCGACGAGGGCGTCTTCGCGGCGCTGTGGCACGACGGGCGCGACATCGGCGAGGAAGCGGTCCTCGTCGACGTCGCCGCCGACGCGGGTGTCGACGCCGACATCGTCCACGACGCGCTGACCGACGACGAGGCGCGAGCGACCCTCCGCGACCAGTTCCGCGCGGCCCAACAGCGCGGAATCACCGGCGTTCCGACGTTCGTCTACGAGGGTCACGCCGCCCGCGGGGCCGTGCCGCCCGAACAGCTCGAACGACTCGTCGAGAACGTCTGAACCGCCGAGGACCTACTCCGCTGGCTCGCTCTCGCGGGACGAATCCGAATCCGACGACCCGCCGTCGGCGGCGACCGCCGCCGGGTCCTCGCCCGTCGGCGTCGCGTGCAGCCACTCGTCGGCCCACGACTCGATCTCGTCGAACACCGGGCAGAGCGAGCGCCCCTTCGGCGTCAGCGAGTAGTACGTCGCCACTGGGGCGTCCTCCTCCAATCGCCGGTTGACGAACCCCAGTTCCTGGAGGTCGTCGAGGACGCGCGAGAGCGTCCGCGAGCTCGCGTCCGTCGACCGCTTGAGCTCGTTGAAGCGTTTCTCCCCGTCTTGGAGGTCGTGCAGGACGATGAGCCGCCACTGCGAGCCGATCTGTTCGAGCGAGTCGATCACCGAGCACGCCTCCTCGTCGTATTTGTCGTCGGATTTTGGGGACACGGACGTCACCTGGTGTCGTCTTGGTCCGGGAAGGTACATATGGTTTCGGTTCTTTAGTAGGTATCAGAGAGATACCTGATGCAATCGATGAGCACAACCGGGATTCACCACGTTTCGGCCGTCGCCGGCGACCCACGCGAGAACCTCCGCTTCTACACCGAGGTCCTCGGGCTTCGCCTCGTCAAGCGGACGGTCAACTTCGACGACACGACGACGTACCACCTCTACTACGGCGACGAGACGGGATCGCCGGGGACCGCGCTCACGTTCTTCCCCTTCGAGGGGACGCGAGCGGGCCGCCCCGGTCGGGGACAGGCGGTCGCGACCGCGTTCGCCGTCCCTGCGGGCAGCCTCGACTACTGGGAAGATCGACTCGGCGAGTCGGAGGCGACCGTCCACGAGCGGCGGACTCGCTTCGACGCGGCCGTGCTTCCCTTCGAGGACCCGGACGGACAGCCGCTCGAACTCGTCGCGGCCGACGGCGACGACTCCCCGATCGAGCCGTGGACCGGCGGCCCCGTCCCCGCCGAGTACGGCATCCGCGGTTTCTTCGGCGTCACGCTGCACTCCGCCGAGCCCGACGCCACGGCGAACGTGCTCGACGTGCTCGGCTTCCAGCGGGTCGGCTCCGAGTCCGAACCCGACGACGGAGCCGAGCGCGTCCGCTACGCGGCGGCCGGAGACCACGCGACCGTCGTCGACGTCCTCCACCGCGGACCGCCGCGGGGTCGCCCCGGCGTCGGCACGGTCCACCACGTCGCGTTCCGCGCGGCCGACGAGGAGGAGCAACTGGCGTGGCGCGACCGCCTCTCCGACGCCGGGCAGTTCGTGACGCCGCAGAAGGACCGCCAGTACTTCCGCTCGATCTACTTCCGCGAACCCGGCGGGATCCTCTTCGAGATCGCGACCGACGGCCCCGGCTTCGACGTCGACGAGTCGGTCGACGAACTGGGTTCGGAGCTCAGGCTCCCCTCGTGGCTGGAGGACGACCGGGAGCGCATCGAGTCGGCGTTGCCGTCGCTGGACGGTGCAGTGGACGACTCGACGGACGCGAAGGCGACCGCGGCCGACGGGGGAACTGGCGAATGAGCCGATCGGATCCCCACGGCGACCAGCCGATCAGGACCGCGGGCGCGTCGCCGGAAGACGCCGACGCGGCGGTCGTCCTCGTCCACGGCCGGGGCGCACGCGCCGACGGAATGCTCCAGTTCGCGACCGAGTTCGGCCGCGACGGCGTCCACTACGTCGCCCCGCAGGCCCAGCGCGGTACGTGGTACCCGAACCGCTTCGTCGCGCCGATCGAGCGGAACCAGCCACACCTCGACTCGGCGCTCGCGCACGTCGGCCGCGCGGTCGAGGAGGCGCGCTCGGGCGGGCTTCCGACCGAGAAACTCCTCCTCGTCGGGTTCTCTCAGGGGGCGTGTCTCGTCAGCGAGTTCGTCGCGCGCGACCCGAAGCGCTACGGGGGGCTCGTGCTCCTCTCGGGCGGGCTGATCGGCGAGGAGGGGACCGAGTTCGATCACGCGGGGGACGTCGACGGAATGCCCTTCTTCCTCGGCGTCAGCGACGACGACCCGCACATTCCGGTGTCGCGCGCGGAGGAGACCGTCGAGGTCTTCGAGCGGCTGAACGCCGACGTGCGCTTCGACCGCTACAGCGGCCGGGGCCACGGGATCTTCGAGGAGGAGATCGCGTATCTCGACGAGTTGCTCGCGACGCTGGTCGACGCGTAGCCCGGCGCTATCTCCGCGAGGGTCGCCTTCGGAACCTCTTTGGGTCGCTCATCCGTTGGGACCGGTATGAGCGACGGACCACTCGACGAGGAGACCCTGGAGAAGTACCGGGAGGCCGGATCGGTGCTCCGGCAGGTGCTGGATGAAGCCGCAGAGAAGGTCGAACCCGGCGTCACGCAGTTGGAAGTCGCCGAGTTCGCCGAGTCCCGAATCCGCGAACTCGCCGACGGCTGCGCCTTCCCCGCGAACATCAGCGTCGACGAGGAAGCGTCGCACGCATCGCCCGGACGCGACGACGACACCGAGTTCGGCGAGGAGATGGTCTGTCTGGACTGCGGCGTCCACGTCGACGGCTACATCGCCGACGCCGCGGTGACCGTCGACCTCTCCGGGAACCCGGAACTCGTCGAGGCCGCCGAGGAGGCGCTCGACGCCGCGCTCGAAGCGGTCGGGCCGGGCGTCCAGAGCGGGACGGTCGGCGCGGAGATCGAGGACGTCATCCGCGGCTACGGCTACACGCCCGTCCTGAACCTCTCGGGGCACGGCGTCGCTCGGTGGGACGCCCACACCGGGCCGACGATCCCCAACCGCGGCACCGAGCGCGGCGTCGAACTCGAAGTCGGCGACGTCGTCGCCATCGAGCCGTTCGCGACGACCGGTAGCGGGAAGGTGACCGAGGGGTCGAAAGAGGAGATCTACAGCCTCGAACGCGACCGCTCGGTGCGGGACCGCTCGGCGCGGAAGGTGCTCGAACAGGTGAAAGACGAGTACCGGACACTGCCGTTCGCGACCCGCTGGCTCGACAGCCCGCGCGCGGAGATGGCCGTCACGCGGCTGAAACAGCAGGGCGTCCTCCACGGCTATCCGGTGTTGAAGGAGGACGACGGCGAACTGGTCAGCCAGGCGGAGCACACCGTCGTCGTCACCGAGGACGGCTGTGAGATCCTGACCGCGTGAGCGAGCCACCGATGGACCAAGTCTTCGCCCCGTGGCGGATCGAGTGGGTCGAGCGCGACCCCGAGGAGAAGAACGTCGACGGCTGTCCGTTCTGCGTCCTCCCCGAGCGCGAGGCGGACCGCGAAAACCGGATCGTCGCCCGCAGCGAGCACGCGTTCGTGATCCTGAACAACTACCCGTACAACCCGGGACACGTGATGATCATCCCCTACCGCCACACCGGCGAGTGGGGCGACCTCACGAGCGAGGAACTGCTCGATCACGCCCAACTGAAAGTCGCCGCGATCGACGCCCTCGACGCGGCGCTGAACCCCGACGGCGTCAACGCCGGCGAGAACCTCGGCGGCAGCGCCGCGGGCGGATCGATCGACGCGCACGTCCACACCCACCTCGTGCCGCGGTGGGGCGGCGACACGAACTTCATGCCCGTCATCGGCGACACGAAGGTCATCGTCGAAGCCCTCGACGACACCTACGACCGCCTGCACGAGGCGTTCGCGTCGCTGCCGGCGGCGACTGGCGACGGCCAAGCCGGCGACGAGCGCGACGATGTCGACTCCGACGGGCCGACGCGCGCCGTCAGGCTCGACCTCGACGACTGAGCCGGATTCGCTCCTGATTCTAACTCACCCGCGTGTTTATGTACGATCACGCGGCCAGACGGCCCGTGAGCTAAGCACAGCCCCGCACCGTTCCGCGGTTGTTCGGCACGTCGGCGCGGGCACAACAGCGGCGACGATAGGACGGGGACGTCGTCGACGGCGGGTGCCGACTGTTCGCCACTACTCAGCCTCGGCTCTACAACAACGGACGACTTTCGGCAAACGATGGCTGCCGACGAAGCGACAGGGTGGGAATGGAAGGGGCCGCGCTCTCGGCGAAGGCGCGCGACGAAAGCACCGCAGCGAACGGAGTGAGCGAGGAGCGCAGCGAGCGCACCGAGTCGAGAGCGCGGGGGCTTCCGAGGACTTCCCAGCCTCTATGTCAAGAGCGGTAGGTTCGTCAACGAACGATTCGCACAGCGACCGAAGCGACTTAGCGCCCCCGCGAGTACGCTTCGACGATGAGCGACGACCGGAGACGAACCGTCCGCCGCGTGGGGCTCGTGATCCTCGCGGTCAACCTCGCGCTCGCGCTCGCGAAGGGCGGCGTCTGGGGCGTCACCGGCAGCCTCGCGATCGGCTCCGAAGCGGTCAACAGCCTCGCCGACAGCGTCTACAGCCTCGTCGTCGTCGCCGGCCTGTACCTGACGACCCAGCCGCCGGACTTCGAGCACCCGCACGGCCACGAGCGGATCGAGCCGTTCGTCTCCCTGTTCGTCGCCCTCGGCGTCTTCGCCGCCGGAGCGGCGGTGCTGTGGAACGCCACGACGTCGGTCCTGAACGGCACCTACGGCGTCGAAGCCGGAGCCGCCGGCGTCGCCGTGCTGCTCGGAACCGCGGGCGCGAAGTACGGGCTGTATCGCTACTGCCTCCGCGTCGGCGAGGAGCGGCACTCGCCCGCCGTCGTCGCGGCCGCGCTCGACAACCGAAACGACATCCTCACCGCGGGCGCGGCGCTCGTCGGCGTCGTCGGGGCGTCGGCCGGCGCACCGGTACTCGACCCCATCGCCGCGGGCGTCGTCTCGCTCGGCATCTTCTACACCGGATACGAGATCGTCCGCGACAACGTGAACTACCTCTCGGGGCGGCCCCGCCGGAGGAACTCCGCCGCGAGATCCTCGAACGTGCGCTCGAACACCCGGAGGTCCGCGGCGCGCACGACGTCGTCGCCCACTACGTCGGGCCGGAGGTCGACGTGAGTCTCCACATCGAAGTCGAGGGCGATATGACGCTGTTCGAGGCCCACGACATCGAGTCGGCCGTGGTTCAATCCATCCGGTCGATGCCGGAGGTCGACGACGTGTTCGTCCACGTCGACCCGAAGGAACTCGGCGAGTGGAAGGAGAACGCCGAGGCCAAACGCCTCATCGGGACCGCCATCGCCCGGGAGCGCGGCGAGGGCTCGAGGGGCCGGCGACCGGGCGGTGAACGCCCCCGCGGCAACGACAGCGCGAGTGGCGACGACGGCGACGAGGGCTGAGGCGCCGGCGACGGAGAAGCGAAGCGATCAGACCGGTTCGCCGAACGCGTAGACCGTCTGGTGGCTCGTGATCTCGACGTCGAAGACGTCCCCGGGTTCGATACCACGCTCGTCCGCGTTCCGCACGATGACCTGTCGATAGGCCTCGTCGCGGCACTTCATCGAGTCGCCGGTCCCTTCGCGGACCGCCATCACCCGACGCGTCTCGCCGATCATCGACTCGTAGGCCTCGGCGACGACCTCGCGCTTCAGTTCCGACATCGCCTTCGAGCGCTCCTTCTTGACCGTCCCGCCGAGACCCTTCATCTCGGCGGCGTCGGTGCCGGGCCGCTTCGAGAAGCGGGTGACGTTCACCTTCTCGGGGCGCACCTCGCGGAACAGCGCCATGCTCTGGGCGTGGTCCGCCTCTGTCTCCGTCGGGAAGCCGACGATGAAGTCCGTCGAGAGCGTCCAGTAGTCCAACTTCTCGTCGAACGTCTCGACGATCTCGACGAACTGCTCGACGCGGTGCTGTCGCCGCATGTCTTCAAGCACCGTGTCGGATCCCGACTGGACCGGCAGGTGAATGAAGTTGTACAGTTCGTCGTGGCGGTCGAAGACGTCGGCGAGTTCCTCGCGAATCCCGTGGATCCCGCCGGGGTTCGCCATCCCCACGCGGACGCGGAAGTCGCCGTCGATCTCCGAACAGATCCGATCGAGGAGTTCCGGGAGCTCGCGCTCGCCGGTGTCCCAGCCGTAGACGCCGGTGTCCTGTCCGGTGATTCGGAGTTCCTTCGCGCCCGCGTGGACGAGCGCGCGTGCCTTCTCGACGTTCTCCTCGACGGGCGGGGAGTCGACGCGGCCGGTCGCGAACTTCGTGATGCAGTACGAGCAGTTCGACAGGCAGCCCCGAGCGATGGGGAGGATGCCGACGACGCCGTCGAGGACCGGTTCGGTCCCCGGACCGGGCGTCGGACACTCGCCGTTCGTGACCGCCGCGGGGACGTCGTCCCAGTGGAGGATCTGCGCGTCGACGCCCTCCTCGCGGAACTCCTCGCCCTGCGCGAGCGCCATACAACCCGTGATGATGAGGTCTGCCGTCTCCGACTCCAGTTCTTTGGCCCGACGGAGCATATTGCGCTCCGTCTTCTCGACCACCGTGCAGGTGTTCATGATGGCGACGTCGGCCGCCTCCGGACCGTCGACGGGGTAGTGGCCGGCATCGCGGAGCGCGCTCTCGATCTGCCGGCTCTCGCCGCGGTTGGAGGTGCAACCGTACGTCTCGATGTGGTATCGGGCCATTCAGTCGATACAGCATATCCGACCCGCGGGCAAAAGCGCGACGGTTCGGAGGGAGTACGAATGCCAACACGGGAGCGAGCGACCGATACGGTGCAACTCCCCCGCCAGAACCGTCCGTGACGCTTCCGCTTCGAGGTGCAGAGGTACTCATGTGCGAGCTATTAGGTACGCCTAAAAATGAGAAGTCATTTGTATTCTTAGGCTAGCCTAAAATTATGGGCGATAACCTGAAACGGAACGTGACCCCGACGCGGCGCGAGTACGTGAAATACGGCGGCGCAGTCGTCGGTGGGGGGCTCCTCACCGGCTGTATCGGTGGCTCGGGAACGGATACGGCGTCGACCGAAACCGACGCCCCCGCTGCGGAGACCGATCAACCGGAAACGGGCGACCAGTCCTACACCGTCTCGATGGAACCAGTCGGAGACGTGACCTTCGAGTCGGTACCAGAGCGGTGGATCGCGTACGATGGCGGCTACGCCGATATGGGCGTCGCGCTCGGAAAGGCCGACGGGATGACGGGCATCGGCGGAGCCGACCGCTACTACACGTACGTCTACGATGAACTGCCGGGAGTGAGCGTGGACCGGGAGCGGATCGAGGCGAATCCCGAGGTGCGAGCCAAAGAGCAGTTCTACGAACTCGACAACGACGTCCACCTGTATGACCCGAATATGCTCATCAACTGGTTCGATTGGGACCGATCCGACGTGGAGGCGATCACCGACAACGTCGCCCCGTTCGTGGGCAACCTGATCTTCCGCCGATCCGATGGATGGCACGACTACCGATACTACACCCTCTATGAGGCCTTCGAGAAAGTATCGGAGGTGTTCCAAGAGCGGGAGCGCTACGAGGCGTTCAAGCGACTCCACGACGATTTCATCGCAGAAATCCAGCGACAACTCCCACCGGCCGATGAGCGACCGAACGTGTTCCTCACCTACGAGGGAACCACCGAACCAGAGACGTTCTCACCGTACCGACTCAACGACAAGGGCACGAGCAAGAAGCAGTGGCGCGACCTCGGCGTCACCGACGCACTGGCGGGGACGGACATCGAGAACCTCAGTACCACGAACCGTGGCGAACTCGACTACGAGAACCTGCTGGAAGTCGATCCGGACGTGATTCTCGTTCGCGGACACGAGCGGAAGTCCGCGGCCGAGTTCCGCGAGACGGTGCTCGCGTATATGCGGGACCACCCGGTCGGCGGCGAACTGACCGCCGTGAACGACGGGCGCGTCTACCGCGGTGGCTACCTTAATCAGGGACCGATTCACAACCTGTTCCTGACCGAACGGGCGGCGAAGCAGCTCTATCCCGACGTGTTCGGTCCGGTGACCGGCGATGCTGAGCTGTTCGACCGCCAGCAGGTCGCAGATATCGTCGCCGGAGGTGTTTGAGGACTACTACAGTATCTCGCTCACGCGACAGGCGAGTCGGACGATACAGGCACGGTTTACGACGGTTTGATCGGAGCGTCGCGTTCCCGATGGACGCGAACGACGGTATTTCCATTCGCTGCGGATCAGCCGTTTTGATCTTCGGCCTCGAAGTCGACGTCCTGTTTCTCCCCTGCCAACGCAACGTGGCCGTAGTTGAGCAACCCGACGAAGACTCCCCCACCGACGATGTTGCCGGTCGTGGTCCAGAGAAGAAAGTGACCAAACTCCCCGAGAGCGACACCTTGTCCCAGAAACATCGCCGAGAGGACCTCCGTCGTCCCGAGGATGCTGTGATGGAATGGTCCGAACCCGATTACGGCCGTGACGATCAGCACGAAGAGAATACGGCTGACAGTGTCTCGGCTGGCCGCGGAGAGCCACGTGACTAGCCCCATCAGCCAGCCGGCGATCACGCCACTCAGGAAGATCACCCACCACGGGTGCGGGAGCAGCGCGGAGGCCAACGTTCCGAACGCGTCCGCATCGAGAATTCCGAGTGCTGGCCCGAGAGAGGTGATCAAGCCAGCGAATAGCGCGCACCCCACGAGGTTCGACGTGTACGTTACGCCCCACACACGACCGAGCCCTCTCAGCGAGGCTCGGCCGTCGAGTACCGGCAGAATCGCCATCGTCGAATGGGCGGTGAACAGTTCCGTCTGACCGATGACGACGAACAGGAACGCGATCGAGGAGACGCCCCCGAGAGTGAGCTGTTGAACGAGTATCGACTCGAAGCCGCCGGAGAACGTCAGGGCCATCCCCATTAGTAGCGCGCCGAAGCTCAGATTGAGTCCCGCAGAGAGTCCGGAGAGAAACACGCCTGCCGGGGGGCGGTTGATCTCCTTGAGCGCGTTTTCCATCTCGCGCTCCAAGATGTTTCGATACGAGAGTGAGGCACCAGAGGGCTCTGTATCAGGTCTCGAAGTCATACACTGGAGATAGTGCTACAACGGCGGGCATAGTAAACCGTTCACCGAATACGGTCTCTGTCCACAGAGCCGAGCAGTTCGGATCGTCGACAAAAGAGGATGTCCGTCGTTCGAGAACCGGCGCTTTCAGTTCCCGAACATCTGGCGCATCATCGGGTGCATCTCCATCAGCTGCTCCTCTGCGATCTCCTCGTACAGCTTGTACGTGATAGAGACCGTAAGCAGCAGCCCCGTTCCGGAGACGCCGCCGATGGTGCCGAGCATGTTCGCACCCACAGCGAGAAGGCCGACGAGCGCGCCGCCGATGACGGTCACCTGCGGGATGTAGCGCTCCATCACCTTCTCGATCACCTGCGGGTTCCGGCGGAAGCCGGGGATCTGCATCCCCGAGTTCTGGATCTGCCGGGCCGTCGCTTCGGGGCCCATCCCCGTCGTCTCGACCCAGAAGATCGCGAAGATCGCGCCGCCGATGATCATGAACGTCAGGTCGATCGCGACGCGGACGGCGATCGCGGCCGGCTCCTGGGAGGTGAACCCGAGGAACCACATCCAGTCCTGCCGTGACTGAATCGGCGCGACGTACCAGAACAGGCCGCCGGTGACCTGCCCTTGGCTGTACTGTCCGAGCCACGCCGGCATCCCCGCCCACCAGTTGTTCAGGATCTGCCCGAGGAACTGGAGGTTCGCCTGCAGCGCGCGAACGAGGATCATCGGCAGGACACTCGCGTAGATGAGCTTCACGGGGAAGCGACCGCGAGCGCCCTTCACGTTGGCGTGCGACAGCGGGATCTCGACGCGGACGCTCTCGGCGTAGACGACGATCGCGAAGATGAGGACCGTCGTGATGAGCGCGAGGATCTGCCCCTGTCCGAGGAACAGATCCGAGAGCCCACCGGGCGTCAGCGGCGAGCCGATCTCGACCGCGCCGGTGATGATGCCGATCCACGTCGGGAAGAAGCCGCTCTGTCCGCCGAGGGCCTGCCAGCTGAAGAGGCCGGCGACGAGCTGCTGGCTCACGCCGGCGATGATGAACAGACCGACACCGGAGCCGACGCCCCACTTGCTGACGATCTCGTCCATGAACAGGATGAGGACGCCGCCGACGAAGATCTGCGCGAAGATGATCCCGCGGACGCCCCCGAGACCGACGCCGAGCGACTGCCCGAGCGCCTCGCTCGGCGGCAGGAAGTTGCCGGCGAACACCATCGGCAGCCCCGTCAGGCAGATCATCACGACCACCAGAAGCTTCTGGAGGCCCTGATAGAGGATCTGATCGCGGGGGTCGTTGGTGTCCAAACCGAGCAGGTCCGCACCGCCGAGCAACTGTAGCACGATGCTCGCCGTGACGATCGGACCGATACCGAGCTGCATGATCGATCCCTGTCCGCCGGCGAGGATGCTACGGAACTGCCCGTAGAAGTCGCTGCCCGCGCCGCCGGTCTGCAGCCCGAACAGCGGGACGTTCGTCAGGAAGAAATACAGCACGAGGATCCCGGCAGTCCAACCGAGCTTCCGGCGGAACGGGACGTGTCCCTCCGGACGCGCGACTGACGGCATCCGCGTCAGCACCGGTTCGGCGGCCTCCTTCCATCCCATAGGTTACTCCTCTGTGTCTTCGTCGTCGGCGTCGTCTGCTTCTTCTTCCTCGGCGGCGAGCTCCTCGCCGCGCTCGGTGAGCTCGACGCTGCCACCGGCCGCCTCGATGAGTTCGGCGGCGTCCGCGGAGAAGGCGTCGGCGACGACGTGCAGTTCCTGTCGGACCTGCCCGCCGCCGAGCACCTTCACGGCGTCGACGCTCTCGGCGTCGTCCGCGACGTCGCGCGCGTCGATGTGGTAGGCGTCGCCGTCGGCCTCCGCGAGCCCGTCGTCAACCAGCAGCGCCGCGTCCTCGTCCAGCGTCTGGACGTTGACCTCGGCGACCGTCAGCTGCGAATCCTCGGGGCGCTTGAAGCCGTGTTTGCCGATCGGCTCGTAGTTGTGGAACTCGTGTTTGTCGCGGCCCGCTCGACCGCGGCCGCCGCGGTGACCGGCACCGCGCCGGTTCTTGTGCGTGCCGCCGCCGTGCGTCCGGGAGCCGCGCTGGCGTCGCTTCTTCGACGTCATCGCATTGCCTCCAGGAGTTCGTCGATCTGCTCGGTGTTGTGCTTACCGATCTGTCCACCCTCGGTCGTCGGGTGCTTCTGACCGCGGTGGCCGCCTCGCGGCGGGTGCAGTCGAAGCGCCGGGGAGAGACCCTGCTCTCGCAGCGTCGTCTCCTCGTCGACGAGCGCTTCCGCGAGCGCACCGAAGTCGTCGTAGTCGGTGTGCTCGGCGAGCCACTCCTCGTCGACGTCGGCGTCGCCCTCCTCGGGCTCCGCGCGCGTTCGCAGGACGGTCTCGACGGCGTCGGCGCTCGGTTCCCCGTGCGCGACGAAGTCGTTGACCTTCGTGATCATCCCGCGGTACGTCTCCGTCTCCGGGACGAACGCGCAGTGGTTCACGTGGTGGATGTTGAGCATCTTGAGCGTGTCGTGGACGGCCGAGCTCATATTGACGTCGCCGCGAAGCTGAACGACCGCCTGCATTATTCGCTCACCTCCTGCTCTCGCTGCTTGGCCGCGGCGCGCTGGGGCGTCCGCGACTGCGAGGCGTTACGCAGGGCGTTGTACGTCGCCTTCGCGAGGTTGACCGTCGTCCGCGTGTTCCCGTTCGAGCGGGTCCAGGCGTCCTGGACGCCCGCCAGTTCGAGGATGTTGCGGACGGTCGGGGCGGCCGCGAGGCCGAGCCCCTGCGGTGCGGGCATAACCTCGACGGTCACCGAGCCGGCCTTCCCCTCGGCCTTGCGGGTGAGGGAGTTGAGTCCGCCTGCGGAGTCCTCCCACGAACCCGAGCCGCGGTCGACCGAGATGATGTTGAGCTTCGCGACGTCGATGGCCTTCTGGATCGCGGAGCCGACTTGGTCGTCCCGCGCCTCGGCGTAGCCGAGGAAGCCGTCGCGGTTACCGATCGCGACGACGCAGCGGAACTTGACCCGGCGGCCCGAGTCGGTCATCCGCTGCACCATGTTGATGTCGAGCACCTCGTCGTCCAGCCCCGGCAGGAGCTGATCGACGAGTTCCGGCTCCTTCAGGGGCAGGCCCGTGTCGAGGGCCTGCTCCATCGAGGTGACGTCGCCGTCCTGTACCATTCGGCCGAGCCGCGTGCGCGGCGTCCAGCCGTTGTCGTTGCGTTGGCTCATGCGTCCTCCTGTAGTCGTTCGAGCACGTCGTCGAAGTGCTCAGGGAGCTTCGTGGCGTCGAAATCGCCGCTGTAGAGCGGCTCGTCGAGCTGCTCTGCGTACTCGGCGATGTGCTCGCCGCGGTTACGCGACCAGTCCGCGAGCACCGACTCGTTGTGCGGGATCTCGAGGCCAGCGTCTATTGCTCCTTCCTGCACCGCGAACACCTTGTTACCGGGCGTCGCGGTGTTCAGTCCGATGTCGAGGACGGCCTCTTCGAGACCGGCCTCGACGGCTCGCAGGCCCGCGAGGTAGCCCGTCAGGTACGCGCTCGGCAGGTTCCCAGTGGGAGCCTCCCAGCCGTACTCGGCGAGATCCTCGGAGCTTGCGGCCGCGTGCGTTTCGTCTCCGTTAGGTCCGGGGGTGATCAGCTGCGCCCTGACGTGCTTGTTGCTCGTGCGAGCAACGAGGCGGGGCTTGCCCGATTTCAGCAGGCGCAACCTCTGGTGGTAGTCCGTCCGGACCTCGCGCCGACGTCGCATCGGCACTTTGTAGCGTGGTCCTGTTGCCATTATTCTATCTCCACGTCGTAGTTGTTTCTCACGTATGCTTCGAGCCGTGCCACGTCGTCGAACTCGCCACCCGACGCCTTGTTGTACACTTCGCGGTACTGCGTCGAGTCGAGCGGGCCGTCGTCGCGCAGTTCCTTCAGGCGACGACGCTGAGCGCGGATCCGGCTGACCCATTCTTCCTTCGAGTTCTTCCGGCCGCCGGATTTCCCTTTGCGGGAACCGGGGCCTTTGCGGTGGCCGTAGGCGCGCTTCTCGGCGCGCTCGCGGGCGCGACCCTTCGAGTTGCCCTTCGCGTCTTTCGCGCGAATGAGGCCCTGATCGACCAGGTCACGGATGTCCTCGCGGGTGATGGCCTCCGCGATCTCGGACTGTTCGTCGGGATCGAACCAGACGCGGCTCTTGCCGACGTCGAGGACGTCGGCCGCCATACGCTTCTGTGCTTTCAGATCCGTCATTCTTCGACCTCCACTTCGACGTAGGTCGGGTTGAGGACGCGGATCTCGCGGTCCTCAGCCACTTCCTCGATGCGCTCGCGCTTGCGAGCGCCGACTTTCGAGGCGATGCGAACGGCCTGCGTGTCGCCGTCGACGCCTTCGAGGTCGTCCACGTTGTGCACGCGGACCTCCTCGAAGCCGGAGGGGTGCAGGCCGCGGGCGGCCTTCGGCGAGCGGAAGCCCGCCTCGACCATGTCGCCCTTGCCCTTGATGCCGCGGCGCTGCTTCGAGAGGTTGCCGCGAGGCTTGCGCCAGGATTCGGGCACGCGCTTTTTCGCGTGGTACTTCTGCCGACGGAACGCCGGCTTGCCCTCGCGGTGCTTCTGGCCGAGCGCACGCGCCGTCTCGTCGTCGAGTTCGGGCGTCTTGTCGGCGTGGCCGCGGGGACGAAGCTCCGTTTCGACGTCCTCGTCCGCTTGCTCTTCGTCTTCGGTCTCCTCTTCGACTTCGGCCTCGGTCTCCTCTGAGACCTCGAGTCCGCCGACGTCGGCCTTGATACGGGCCGCGAGGGCGTTGCCGATGCCGTCGACCTCGGCGAGCTCCGACTGGCTGGCGGCCTTGACGTCGTCGACCGACTCGTAGCCCGCCTCGCGGAGCGCGTCGGCCTTCGAGGGACCGACACCGCTGATGTCTTCGAGTGTTTCGATATCGTCTTCGGCCATCTCAGGCACCTCCAGTCTGCGGCTTCTGCGTGATGTAGACGCCGTCTTGGAAGACGCGCGTGTCCTTGTCCGTCACGCGAGTGAGCTGTTCGATGTCGGCGGCGGTCTGCCCGACGTCCTCTTTCGAGGGGCCCGTCAGGGTGACCGATTCGCCGTCGATCTGTACCTCCGTGTCTCCGCGGATCGGCGTCCGTCGCGAGGACTTCTCTCCGAGGAAGTTCGTGATGACGACTTCGTCGCCCTCGACGTCGACCTGCATCGGGAAGTGAGCGTAGTAGACTTCCATCTCGTACGTCCAGCCTTCGGTGACCCCGTGGATCATGTTCGACACGTGGCTCTCGAAGGTCCCGACGGTCGCGTTCGTCTTGGCGTCCTCCTCGTCGGAGGCGATGACGACGGCGTCGTCCTCGACGCTGACGCTGACGGAGGGGAACCACAGCGTCCGCGTGACGCTGCCGTTCGGCCCTTCGACGGTCAGATCGAGGTTGGAAACCTCGGCAGAGACCTCGTCCGGAATCTCGATTTCTACTCTGGTCATTGTCTCAGTACACGTAGGCGATGATTTGGCCACCGATGCCCTGTTCGCGGGCCTCGTAGTGGCTCATGACGCCGTGGCTCGTCGTGACGATGAGCGTCCCGTAGTCACGGGCGGGGAGGTATCGCTTCTCCCACTTCTCGAAGTCGTCCGCGCCCGCGGAGTAGCGGGGCTTGACTGCGCCACATTCGTTGATAGCGCCGCTCAGTTCGACCTCGAAACGTCCGGCTTTGCCGTCGTCGACGAACTCGAAGCCGTCGACGTACCCGCGGTCGTAGAAGACCTCGAGGACGGAGCCGATGACGTTGGAGGCGGGCTGTATCTCGTGGGACAGGTGCCCGACGCTCTCGGCGTTGTTCACGCCTGCGAGCGCGTTGGCGAGTGGATCATTTCCTGCCATAGTTATCGGTACTTCTTGAATCCCATCTCGCGGGCGACCTCGCGGAAGCACTGTCGGCACAGGTAGATCTCGTACTTACCGACGAGTCCCTGGTTGCGACCGCAACGCCGGCACTCGTGGCTCTGACCCGTGCGACGGCTCGCGTGCTCGCCCGTCTGTTCTGTCTCTGATTCACTCATTCTGTGACCTCCACGTCGAAGGCGTCTTCGACGAAGACGATCGCGTCCTCGGGAGTCAGCCGATGCCGGTTCGGAATCGACTGCGAGGCCTTGTCGCGCTTCTTCACTCGGTAACCGGGGCGGACGAGGTTGACCGTCACGTCCAGCCCGTAGATCCCGATCTGCGGGTCGTACTCCTGCGAGGGGAACGCCGTGTGTTCCTCGACGCCGAAGCTGAAGTTGCCCGTGTCGTCGAACTGCCGCTCGGAGAGGTCCGTGATCGGCAGCGCCTTCTCCAGGAAGGCTTCGGCGGCCTCGCCGCGAAGGGTGACCTTCGCGCCGACGGGATCGCCGACGCGCGAGCCGAACTGCGTCGCCGCGCGGGTGGCCGTCGTGCGGACGGCCTCCTGCCCGGCGATCTCCTCGAGGATCTCCTCGGCGTTCGCGAGCTCGCGACCGCCCTCGCCGACGCCCATGTGGACGACGACCTTCTCGACGCGCGGCTGGCGCATCGAGTGGAACTCGGCTTCGCTCATTCGTCGTCACCTCCGTCGTCGGACGCCTCGTCGGCGTCCGCGTCGGCCTCGTCGGCCGCATCGTCGTCGCCGACGAACTTCTCGTCGATCACGACGACGTACGCTTCGATCGTCTCGAAGCTGCCGTCGTCGGTGTCGACGGAGACGGTGTTGTCGCCGCTGCCGGCCGTCACGGTGATCTCGTCGATCGTGCCGATCTCGCCGGAGTGGGATCCGTCGACCGCGGTGACGAGCGCGCCCTCCTCGTAGGGGAAGTGCGCGACGATCTCCTTCGTCTCGTTGTCGACGACGAGGGAGTCCTTGGTGCTGTAGTCGCTTCCGTCCTCGACGCGAACGTTCGCGCCGTCGTGGAGCGTCAGCTGCGTGTCGCCGCCGCTGACGTCCTGTTTGCGGACGATCTTACCGAGTCGGCTGTCGGCGGCGTCGCCGTCGATCGGCGTCAGCGCCAGCCGGCCGCCCTCCTCGGGGAAGACGCGGTAGTACTCTTCGCGCTCGGTGAACGCGAGGATGTCGAACATCCCCACCGGGCGCTGCTCGTCGGAGACGGCGTCGCCGTTGACGAGGACCGAGCCCTCGTTCAGCGCGTAGCGCGCCTCCTTCTTCGAGTCGACGTAGCCGAGCACGTCCCGCAGGAGCACGAGCAGGGGAACCCCCGCCTCTCCGTGCGGACCCGCGCCGGCCTTCACCGTGAACGTCTCCGTCTTCCGCTCGACGGGCCAGGCGTTCGGTGCCGAAAGTCGCTTCTGGTGTCGGGTCATTCTTCGTCCTCCGTCGCTTGCAGTCGCGCCTCGCGGCGGTCGTCTTCGAGGTCCAGTGCCGTCACGCGGAGGTTCGAGGCGTCGAGCGGGCGAGGCACTTCCTCGCCGTCGGCCTTCTCGACCGTCACGTCTTCGACGAAGACGACGGTGTCGGTGAGGTCCACCTCGACGACCTCGGCTTCCGTGCCGGCGTGGTCGCCGCGGAGCACCTCGACGGTGTCGCCCGCGTTGACGCGAACGTTCCGCTGTCCGTACTCCTCGCGGAGCTCCTCGGACAGCGTCGCGCGGACCTGGCTCTGCCGCTCGTGCAGCGGCGCGTTCTGCGTCCGTGTTCGCTGTTTGCGTGGTTGTTTCGTCATAGCTCTATACGATCATCGTCGCCGTCGAGGCGATGCTCCCGAAGCGCTCGGCCACTTCGCGCGCGATGGGGCCCTTGATCTCGGTCCCGCGAGGCTCGTCCATCTCGTCGATGATGACGGCGGCGTTGTCCTCGAACTTCACGCGCGTCCCGTCCGGCCGGCGGATCGGTTTCCGCTGGCGGACGATGACGGCCTGCAGCACCTGGCGGCGCATCTCCGGCGTCCCTTTCGTCACCGAGACGGTGACCTGGTCGCCGATGCCCGCCTTGGGGTGTCGGTTCTTGGTTCCTGAGTAGCCCTTCACGCTGATGACCTTCAGCTCGCGCGCGCCGGTGTTGTCGGCGCACGTGATGAGCGAGCCTCGTTCGAGGCCTTTGGTGACGTCGGCTTTCAGCGCCTCCATCACTCCTCACCTCCGAGGGTCTCGACCACGACGTGAGCCTTGGTCTTCGACAGCGGTCGGGTCTCTGCGATGCGCACCGTGTCGCCTTCCTCGAGCTCGACGCACGGGGGTGCGTGAGCCGGAATGCGACTACGCCGCTTCATGTAGCGGTCGTACTTGGGAACGTGAACGTCGTATTCACGCTCCACGATGACGGTTTTCTCCATGTCGGTGGAGGCGACCGTGCCCTCGAGCGTCTGTCCGCGCACGGAAAGCGTTCCGTGGAACGGACAGTTCTCGTCGGAGCAGGCCTCCTCCGGTTCTTCTACGTTCAGTCCTATCGCCATAATGTGTCACCTGCCTTCTCGGTTCGCAAGGCGGGTCGTGAGAGCAGACGTGTGCCATCCACCGTAACGTAGGCCGCGCCCTCGCAATTCCCGGTTGAACGCCGAGAAGCTGCTGCGGAGTCCGCAGCGGGCCGACCAGACTGACCGGCATCGAATCCGCCGGCAGTATCCGATCGAAGTTTGGACGCGGTCCCCGACGCCTTCGCGGCGTCGGCGGCTTCATCTGTGCGTCCGGGTGTACCCTCCCGGGCGGGGAGCTCGAACTCGAACGTCGAGCCCTGCTTCGGCACCTGTTTCACCCGCGTGCGACGCGCGGTGTCGGCGTCGCCGGCCGCGACCGCGCGGTCGTCGCACTCGCTGACGTCGACGTGCAGCGTCCGCATCGTCTCGACGACGACGCGCCCGCAGATCCCGACGAGGTCGGGGTTGGGCGCGTCGACGACGGCCACGCGGAGGCCGTTGAGTTCGTGTCGCGTCAGCGTTTCGGGTGTCAGTGCCATCGTCGGATTACTCGTCGTTGTCGCCTTCTTCCGCTTGGATCGTCTTGATCCGCGCGATGGTTCGCTTGAGCTCGCCGACGCGGCCCGGGTTCTCCGGGGCCCCACCGGCGGCCTGCACGGCCTTCGTGTTCAGCAGCTCGGTCTCGAGCTCTTCGAGCTCGGCCTCGCGCTCTGCGGCCGTCATGTCGCGGATCTCTTCGGGGTAGAGGATCGCCATTACTCTTCGACCTCCTCGTCGGCGTCGTCAGCGTCCGTCTCGTCGTCGGACGCGTCCTCGTCGGCTTCCTCCATCTCGTCGAGGAGCTCCTCGGCTTCCGCCTCGACCTCCTCGTCGAGTTCGTCGAGTTCCTCCTCGACTGCCTCGTCGTCGGCCTCGGCGTCGCCGGTTTCGACCGGCTCCTCGTCGGTCTCCTCGATGACTTCCTCGACGACGTCCTCGTCGATGACGTCCTCGGGTTCCTCGTCGGGGACTTCGACTTCCTCGTCCTCGCCGACGTCCGGAACCTCTTCGGGTTCCTCTTCGAGGAGCGACTCGACGCCTTCGCTCTCTGCGACCTGTTCGACGGGTTCGACCTCGACGTCCTCGTGGATCTCGAAGTCGTCGGGGAGCTCCGCACCCGGCGGGATGATCTTGACGGTCACGCCGATGGTACCGAGCTTCATCACGGCGACGCCCTGACCCTCGTCGACGATCTCCTGGGCGGGTTCGCCGTTGTGCTTGATGTAGCCGCGGTTGAACTTCTCGACGCGCGAACGCGCGCCGGTGACCTTCCCGCTCAGGACGATCTCGGCGCCCAGCGCGCCGGACTCCATGATGCGGTCGATCGTCGTGTGACCCGCCTTGCGGAAGTACCAGCCGCGCTCGAGTGCGTTGGCCAGTCGGTCCGCGACGATGCGGGCGTTCAGGTCGGGCTCGTCGACCTCCTGCACGTCGATCTGGGGGTCGTCGAGGTTGAACCGCTCTTCGAGTTCGCGGGTGACCTTCCGGATGTTCTTCCCGCCCTTGCCGATGACCATCCCGGGCTTCTCCGCCTTGAGGACGATCTGCGTGCCCATCGGGGTCTTCGCGACGTCCATCCCGCCGTAGCCGGCGCGACCGAGCTCGTCGGCGAAGAACTCGTCGATCTGGGAGCGCTGCAGCCCGTCTTCGATGAACTGGTGTTCGTCTGCCATTAGGCTTCGACCTCCTCGGGTTCTTCGACGATGAGTTCGACGTCGCAGATCGGCGTGTTCCACGGGTCGGCGCTGCCGAACGCTCGGGGTTTGCGGCCCTGGCGCTCACCGACCTTGTGGGCGGCGACGTGCTTGATCGTCATCTCGTCGCCGTCGAATCCCTGTTCGTCGGCGTTCGAGGAGACGTTCTCGAGGAGTTCGAGGAACGCCTTCGAGGCCTTCTCGGGGTAACGTCCCGCGTCCCAGCCGTCGACGTCGGAGCGGTGTCCGACGCCGGTGTTGTGCTGCTTGAACGGAACGGACTGTTTCTCGTCGATGACGTCGTGGAGATACTCCTCGGCGTCCGCGACGGTCATCCCCTTGATCTCTCGGGAGATGGCCTTGCTGTGCTTCAGGCTGATGGGCCGATCGCGGAGCATCCCCTTGGCGGTGGTCTCCGGGTCGGCCTCGACGCTGTAGTTGATACCCATGGTTTATTTGAGCGGCACGAACTTCGAGGACCGGGTCGCGCCGATACCGGCCTGACCGTGTTCGACCGAATTCCGAGTCAGCTGGAACTCGCCCAGGTAGTGGCCGATCATCTCGGGCTCGACGCGGACGCGCTCGAAGGACTGCCCGTTGTAGACCTCGAACGTCTTCTCGACGAACTCGGGGAGGACGGGCATGTCTCGGAGGTGCGTCCGGATCGGATCGTTGGCGGTCTCTTGGACGTCGGCCTCGCGGGCCGTCTCCAGGAGCTTCTCCTGCTGGACCGTGAGTCCTCGTTCGATGGTTCGCCGCTGTCGAGCGGGGAGCAGTTCCGCGACCTCGTCGAGCGACATATCCTGCAGCTCGTCGAGCGTGTGACCGCGGTAGGTGAACTCACCCTCGCGGCCGGTACGGTATTCCGAACTCATGAGTTATCCTTGCCTCCTTTGCCACCGCGACCGGTGCGCTTCGAGGCGATGTCACCGACCTTCCGTCCCGGCGGGGCGTCCCGCGAGACGGACTTCGGCTGTCCGGGGTGCTGGCGGCCGCCGCCACCGAACGGGTGGTCGACGGCGTTCATCGCGACCCCGCGGACGCGCGGCCACTTGATGCCGCGCGCTTTCATCTTGTGGTGCTTCTTCCCGGCCTCACGAAGGGCTTCTCCGTGCGGCCGCCGCCTGCGACGACGCCGATCGTGGCGCGACACTGCGGGTTCAGCCGCTTGACCTCCCCGGAAGGGAGCTTCACGACCGCGACGCGGCGGTCGTGGGTGAGAAGCTGCGCGCTCGTCCCGGAGGCGCGGGCGAACTTCCCGCCGTCGCCGGGCTGGCGCTCGACGTTACACACCGGAACCCCCTCGGGGATCTCCCCGAGCGGGAGCGTGTTGCCGGGCTTGATCTCCGCGCTGACGCCCGTCTGGATCGTGTCGCCGACGGCGACGCCCTCGGGCGCGAGGACGAGGCGCTGCTCGCCGTCCTCGTACTCGACGGCGACGACCGGCGCGCTGCGCGCGGGGTCGTGTTCGATGTCGACGACCGTCCCGGAGACGGTGTCGTCCGATTCTGCCTTCTTGTGCGAGAGTTCGGCCTTGTAGCGGTGCGACGGCGCCCGGAAGGTGGACGTGCCGCGCCCGCGACGCTGGCCCTGAATTCGTCGTCCCATGTTCAGAACACCCCGATTCGGGAGGCGACTTCCTGCGCGTCGTCCTCGTCGTCGAGTCGGACGGTCGCCTTCTTCTTGCCTTTCGGCGTTATCTGCGTGTTCACGTCAACGACGGCCACCTCGTAGCGCGATTCGACCTCGTCTACGACGTCGGCCTTCGTGGCGTCGATGTCGACGATGAACTGGAGCTTGTTGTCGAAGTCCATCTCGTCCATCGCCTTCTCCGTGACGAGCGGGTGCTCGATGAGGGAGCTCATCGGTCGGCCACCTCCTCGACCGCGCTCTCGGTGAAGAGCGTGAGTCGGCCCGCCTGCGTGCCGGGCGCGAGGTCCTCGGTTCCGACGTTGGCCGCGGTGACCACGTCAGCGCCGGGGAGGTTCCGCGCGGCCTTCGAGGGCTCCTCGCTCGTGACGAAGAGGATCGACTTCGGGCGCGTGTACTTGCGACCACGGGTCTTGCCGCGGCCGGCCTTCACCTTCTTGTTCTCGTCGGAGCGCTCGATGTCGGCGTGGACGCCGAGGGATTCGAGCAGATCGACGACCTCGCGGGTCTTGATCAGATCCTCGAAGTCGTCGGAGACGACGAGCGGGAGCTCGACGTCGTCGTCGAACTGATGCCCGCGCTCTGCGACGAGGTCCGCGTCCGTCGTGGCGGCGATCGCCGAGCGGACGGCGAGCTTTCGCTCCTTGTCGTTGATGTCTTTGCCCTGGTCTTTCTCAGCCTTCGGCGGGTGCGCCTTCCGGCCCTTGACCGCGTGCGGCACGCGTCGTGCGCGTCCGTTTTCGCGGGGGTCGTGCGACATCCCGCGGCCACTGCCGAACGATTCGGCCGGAGTTCGCAGCCCCGCGAAGGGGTCGGCACCGTACGCCTGTTTTCGGTTCGCCTGCGCGGCGACCACGGCGCGCTCGATGAGGTCCGGACGGTAGGCCGTCTCGAAGACCTCGGGCAGGTCGAGCGTGCCGGCGTCGTCGCCGTTCAGGTCGCGAATTGTTGCCTGCATAGGTTATCCTTGGTTCGATTGGGTCGACACGTAGCGCACCTCGGGATCGAGGCGCGGTTGGTCGCCTGGTCGGACGGCCGGACGGAACCGCAGGAGGCGCTTGTCCGGGCCCGGCAGGGAGCCCTTGACGAGCGCGTACGGGCCGTCGACTTCGCCGTAGCCGACGAAGCCGCCGTCGACGGTCGGTTCGCTTCCCTCACCGATGTCGATGAGGCGCTTGTTCAGTTCGGTCCGCTGGTGGTAGCCCGTCTGCCCCTGCTGGGGGACGGTCGAGCGCACGCGCGAAGGGTTCCACGGACCGAGGTTGCCGATCCGGCGCCGCCATCCCTGGCGGGCGTGTTTGCCCTTCCGCTTCTGGACGCCCCACCGCTTGACGGGACCCTGCGTCCCCTTGCCTTTCGTGACGCCGGCGACGTCGAGGTACTCGCCGGCGCGGAAGACGTCGGAGAGTTCGTGTTCGCCGCCCTCGCCGACGAGGTCGAGCGCGAAGTCGACGCGTTCCTCGACGGAACCGCCGCCGACGCGCGTCTCCATGACGTCGGGCTTCTTCTTGGGGACGTTCTGCATCTCGCTGGGGACGGTGTGGGTGATGAGTCGGACGTCGTCGACTTCGCCGGCCTCGACGGCCTCTCGAAGGTCGTCGGCGTCGTCCTCGAAAGTATCCTCGTTGGGGAGGTCGAGGACGCGGTCGAGGTTCTCCTCGAACTCACCGGTCCACACTTCCGTCAGGGGCTTTGCACCGTACGGCGTATCTTCGTAGGCTCGCAGGGCGACAGCGCGCATCGGGGGCGTCTCGACGACGGTCACCGGCACGGCCTCCTCCATACCCTCGGTGGGGGAGTTGGCCTCGTCGTTGACCATCATCACCTGGGTCATTCCGGCCTTGTAGCCGGCGAACCCTTGGATGCCCGGGGACCCGTCGTCGTCGGGCCACGACCGGATGCGTGGGACCTCCTTGGCCGCACGCTTGCGCGGGCTGAAGCCCATCGAACCTTTTCGTGGTCTGCTTGGTTGTGGCATATGATCACTCCGTGAGTGTCAGGGTCGCGAGGGAGGCGAACATCGCTTCCTCGGTTCGCACCACCTCGCTGCCCTGTCGCGGAATCGTATTCAGCCAGAGATCGAACCCCGGACCGTCTGCGGGTTCGACCGCATCCTCGACGTCGACGCCGAGGATGGCCGGAAGCCCACGACCGGGCGACCCGAAGACGACTGTCGCGCCCTCGCGCTCGACGCGCGAGGCGAGCTGCGGCAGCCGACTCGTGGTCAGCGCCTCGCCGAAGCGGGACGTCGCAATCGCGACGCCCGCGTCGGCGTGGCCGAGTGCTTCCTCGAGGTCCATACGGGACACGTCGAAGCCCGGAACGGGCTCGTCGACGATCCGCGCACGGACCGGTTCTCGCGAAGAGATCCTGATGGCGACGCGCTCCCCCTGCTGGACCTCCACCGACGGAGGCGCGAGCAGAGAGACCGGGTGTTGCAGTCCGCAATTGACCCGAACGCGGCCGTCAGGTCCGACCTCGGTCACGATTCCCTGTGTTAACGACCCCGAACCGTCTGATTCGGAGCCGGTCATAGACGGGACGCGGAGGGGCGGTAAGACACCGACGTACTCGAGTTCGTCGCGTTTGCCCCACACCTCTTTTCGGAGGTGCGGCGGCGTGGCGGCGTATCGAAGCACCGTTTCGACGAACTCGCCCCCCCAGCGCCGCTCGCCTTCCCGATCGGGGAAGACGGCGAGCCGATCCGCCCGAAACACCGTCGCCGCGCGGGCGACGTAGCCGAGTTTGCGAGTTGCCTCGCGTTTGTCCTCGGCCTCTCGGACGAGAGAGGACGGAACGAGCACGGTCAGCGTCATACCGGTCCCTTCAGCGTCACGTCTAGACTGTACACCCGATACCAGAGCGCTCCGTAAAAGAGTAGCGAAAGCTCGCGGAGGTTGTGAGGGCGTCACACGGCCGCCAACGGCCGTTTCGTGGTTCGTCGCCCCGTGGTATTTCCCCCCACGCCATCGGGCGGTTTTTCTCGCGGATTCGCAAGCCTTATTTACGAATCCCGTCTTCTCCGAAATGCAGACGCAGACCACACACGCGCTGGTAGTGTAGTGGTATCACGTGACCTTGCCATGGTCACAACCTGGGTTCAAATCCCAGCCAGCGCACTTCTCTGTATCTACCCGGAAAGCGACCGCTTTGCGTGTCGTACAGGCTGAATCCACAGATCGGAGCGAACAGCGGGACCAACGACTCTCAGTCGACGTCGCCGGTAGACTGGTTCTCCAACCGACGGACGCGAATGGCGAGAGCTAGGAACGTCCCGAGGATCGTCAGCGCGACGGCCGCGGCGGCGGCGACGTCGTGTGCGGGGACGTCGTGATTGACCGCGTTGCCGAGTCGGGGGCCGAAGTACGTGTGGTGGTAGTCCCCGACGATCGGAACGAAGTAATCGACCGTGTCGTTGAACGTGAACCAGGCGGTGGCGACGGCGACCGACGGGATCGTGAACTCCGCGTAGCGGTAGATCACGAACGCCTGCAGACCCATCCCGAAGTGGCTGACGAGTAGGAACCAGTTGTAGGGGTCGCCGGTGGCGAGCACGTCGTTGATCGCGAGCTGGACGACGACCACCCAGAAGCCGTACTTCAGGTTCCCGAGGAAGGCCAGCGCGTGAATCCACCCGCGGTTCTTCCCGAGCTTCCACGAGAGGAGGCTCGCGACCATAAACAGCGTCGCCAGCGGGCTGTCGGGCACGACGGGCCAGATCACGAGGCGGCTGTCGAGGAGCTGAAACCGGTAGTGCCAGAATCCGAAAACAGTTCCTGCGAGGTTGACGGCGACCAGAACCCAAACGAGGCGGAGCGCCACCGTCTCCAGACGGGTGGGTAACGGGGCGAGATACGCCGGGAGGTCGTCCGCGGAGGGTAGCGAGGTCATCGTGTGGGACACGGTATCCGCGTGAACAGTCGCGAGACCACCGCGCCGTCCTCTCCGAGTGCGTGCTCGTCCGTCGCCGTGGTCGTTCGTGCCATCGCCTCTTCGTCCCCAGCGAGGGAACACCGAAGTAAGTCTCTATCGCTCGCGCACGACTCGTGCGGTGACGATCCCGTCCGATGCGTCGGCGGCCCAGCTACGACGCCCCGATGACAAAGAACACCAAGAGCGGGATGCCGACGGCGACGGCGGCGGCTCCCCGCGAGATGTCCGCGTCCTCGCTGAGCCCCGCGCTGAGGAGCGACCACTGCCAGAGCAGCGTGAGCACCGATGCGACGAGCAGCACGGGTTCGACGGAGGCCAACGCCGCCTCCAGAACCGCGGGCGCACCGTCGAGATTCGAGATCGTGAGATCGTCGAGGGCGTACCAGAGCCCGGCCAGTCCGACGATCACTCGCGCGAACTCCGGGAGTGCGGCCCAGCCGGCCAGTGCCGCCGACCCGGCGAACGACGGGTTGCCCGCCGCGAGGCGGCCACCGGCGAAGAGTGCGATCGTGCCGATGGCCCACAGCACGAACGGCGCGACCAATCCGATCCAGAGCTGGTCGTTGACGGCCTCTTGTATCAGTTTCCCCGCGTCGCACTCGATCGTTTTCGGCTCGTCGCAGCCTTCGCTAAACGCCGAGTCGGGATCGTCGGCGTGCTGTTCGCAGACGAAGTCCGGCGGGCGCTCGGGGTTGTCCATCGTGACTGTGGCGTCGACCGCGCCGGCGAGCATCGAACCGACGAGGAGCAACGCGAGGGTGAGCGCGACCGCGAACGCGATGACGACACCCCCGGCGATCGGCAGGGTCTCCGCCGGAGGATTCTCCTCGAAGAACTGTCTCGGGGATACGACGAGCTGTCGGAGAGGGCGGGCGAGGGGGACCATTCACGTTACGCTGATCGAATATACAGTAAATATCTTTCTGATCTGGTACTTTCTCTATCGGTTTGGGTCTCTCGACTCGAAGAAGCGGAGATCAGTGGGAATTCGGCTCACAATTCGACGCCTCAGAGCTTACGTTTTAGTATGAAACCGTGGAAACGTCAACGTATATGAATGGAAACCGCTTCGTCGTCGCCCTCTTCGGCCTCCTCGTTGGCCTCGTCACCGCCGTACTCGCCTACGAGTTCATCGCGCCCCTGACCGTCTCGGTGTTCCTCTACTACTCCACCCGTCGGTACCACCGCTTTCTCGGCCGGTTCCGACTGCCGGCGAGCGCGCGGGCGGTCGTCGTCCTCGCGTCGCTCGCGCTGCCGTTGATCATCCTAGTGACCTACGCGACGGTGCTTCTGATCGTCGAGGCCCGGCGGTTCATCGAGCAGTACGCGCTCGTCGAGGTCGCCAACGAGCGCTTCGAGTGGTTCGGCGGCGTCAACGAACTCCCGGAGTTCACCGTCCAGGGGCTGTACGACGCCTACCAGTCCGGCGACCTCGCGCCGTTCATCGACTTCGCGACCGAGCACGCGGAGTTCCTGACGGCGCTCGTCTCGGAGTTCTTCCTCAACCTGTTCATCGTCGTCATCGTCACCTACTACCTGCTCGTCGACGGCCACAAGGTCAGCCGCTGGCTGCTCAAGTTCGACGACGGCGCGATCATCCGCGAGTACCTCGAAGCCGTCGACGACGAACTCGAGGCGGTCCTGTTCGGAAACCTGCTGAACGTGCTCGCGATCTCGCTGATCGCGATCGGTTCGTTCAGCATCTACAACACGTTCGTTCCCCCGGCGGCGGAGATTCCCTACCCCGCGCTCGTCGGCGCGCTCACCGGGATTGCGAGCCTGATTCCCGTCGTGGGAATGAAGATCGTCTACGTGCCGGTGACGTTCGTCGCAGCGCTGCCGATCGCGCTCGGCGGCGACCCCGCCAACCTGGTGTACATCGGCGTCTTCACGGTCGTCGCGGTCGTCGTCGTCGACACCATCCCGGATCTGATCTTGCGCCCGATCCTCAGCGGCAAGGAGACGCACGTGGGGCTGTTGATGTTGGCCTACACGCTCGGCCCGGTCGTCCTCGGTTTCTACGGGCTCTTCTTCGCGCCGATTCTCCTCGTCGTCGGGCTCACGTTCGCCAACACCGCGCTGCCGAGGCTCCTAGGTGCGTCGAACGGCACCCACCAGACGAGCGTCGAGGACCACTCCGAGTTCGAACAGTGGGCTCGGGACCACCCGAGCGGTCCCGAGGCGGCCGCCGCCGACGAGCAGTCCGGCACGGACGAACAGCCCACGGAGTGAACACTTTAGCGCCCGAGCGACGAACGCCCGCGTATGACTGTCGTTGCCCTACTGAGCGTCGCACCCGTGATCGAGGGGAGTATGGCCGAGGAGGTCGCGAAAGCGGTCGAGGCGCTCGACGACTTCGACGTCGAGTACGAGACGAACCCGATGGGAACGGTGATCGAAGCCGACGACGTGGGGACGATCTTCGCGGCCGCGGAGGCCGCTCACCGCGCCGTCGACGGGGATCGGGTGAGCACAGTGTTGAAAATCGACGACAAGCGCACATCCGGTGATAGCGCCCGAGAGAAGGTGAGATCGGTCGAATCGGTGCTCGGTCGGCCCGCCCGCAGCGACGGGTAACGTGCGGTGAGTCATCGCCCGAGATTGCCCGCGAGGTGGCTTCTAGCTATCGAATTTGATATTTGAGGAAGTAGACTTAATTACCCCTAGTCGGAATCGGCATTCAGACCGCTCACGACGATCGCAAAACGCCGGAACAGACGCGGATCCGATCGGTGGCTACCGATCGGATCGAGTCGTGGGACGGTGCCAAAATCAACAATGAGAATCAAAGAGTTATTCACCGACGATTCGGCCGTTTCACCGGTCATCGGAGTTATTCTGATGGTCGCGATCACAGTCATCCTCGCCGCCGTCATCGGCGCGTTCGTGCTGAACCTCGGGCAGGGCGTCCAGCAGACTGCGCCGCAGGCGAGCTTCGGATTCGATTACGCAGACGACGTCAACAACGTCACTGTAACCCACGAAACAGGCGATTCAATCCCGTCCAGTGAACTGAACGTGACGTCAAGTGGTGGAATCGACTACGCGAACTCAACGACGTTCGAGGATCTAACCGGAGATGTTTCCGCGGGAGATGAAGCCACATACAACAGCTCAAACACGTGGGATGGCCAGACATTCCGTGTCGTCTGGGAATCCGAGAACGGTGAGAACTCCGCCACGCTGAGTGAATCTACCGCACCGACCGCCTAACCACTAATGAACTTCAAACAACTATTCACGGACGATTCGGCCGTTTCACCGGTCATCGGGGTCATCCTAATGGTCGCTATCACGGTCATCCTCGCCGCCGTCATCGGCGCGTTCGTGCTGAACCTCGGCCAAGGAATCCAGCAGACCGCGCCGCAGGCGAGTTTCGGATTCGATTACAACACGACGGCAGCAGATGACGATACGGGGTTAGTCGAGATCACCCACGAGAGCGGTGATTCGATCGAGAGCAACCAAGTCAACGTGAGTGGATTCGCCAATGGGACACAGACGTGGCCTAGCGGCGAAACGGTATCCGCTGGGTCCAGTCACGAATTTAACAACAGTGACGATTGGAACGGCGAAACTATCCGCGTCGTCTGGGAGTCCGAGAACGGCGAGAACTCCGCGACCCTGAGCCAGTCCACCGCACCGACCGAATAACCCGCTCGGTCGCGTCTCCTCCGGCGCGTTTTTCGCATCTCAGTCGCCGAGCAGCGGCTTGCATTTCGGAAGCCGGTACACGGCCTCAGTAACACCGTAGGCTGTCGAGAATCAGTTTCTTCGAATCGCAGCCCCGAGAAGACGCCCAGCTTGTTCCCTTCAGACCGTCGGCTTGCCTTCCGAGGTGCCGACGAGCCACGTGCCGTAGGTGATGAGCGCCGCGGCGGGAACCAGCGCGTAGGTGAAAATCTGCGCCGTGTTCGGGGCGACGCCCGGCAGCAGCAGCAGCGAGCCGACCACTATGAGCGCGACACCGGCGAGCACGCGAGTGCTATCGAACAGTCCCATAGCCGGAAGTAACCGCCCCGGAATATGGACTTTCCGCTTCTCGGCGTCGGTTCGATCCGGTGGGAGGGTCACGAGCGGGACTGGCGAGAGGCTTAATTCGCCGCCGTCCGAGGGATCGATATGGACGCTGCGATCGTCACCGTCGGCAACGAACTGCTGGCGGGCGACATCGAGAACACGAACGCGACGTGGCTCTCCGAGCGGCTCACCGCCCGCGGGGTCGACGTCGCCCGCATCCTCGTCGTCCCCGACGAGACGTCAGTCGTCGCCGACACGGTGCGCGAGTGGCGCGAGCGCTTCGACGCCGTGCTCGTGACGGGCGGTCTCGGCGGGACCCCGGACGACGTGACGATGCCTGCCATCGCCGAGGGGCTGGACCGCGAACTGGTCGTCGACCCCGTCGCCAAGGCCGACGTCCAGGAGACGCTCGATCGGATCTTCGAGGAGAACCCCGATCTCGACTTCGAGTTGCGCGCGGAGTGGTACGCGTCGATGCCCGCCGGCGCGTCGCCGATCCCGAACCCCGAGGGACTCGCACCGGGCTGCGTCGCCGAGAACGTGTACGTCCTGCCCGGCATCCCCGAAGAGATGCGCGCCGTCTTCGACAACGTCGCCGGCGAGTTCGACGGGACCGTGGCCACGCGGACCCTGTACTCTCCGGAGCCGGAGGGCGCGCTCGCCGACCACCTCGGGGAGATCACCGAGCGCTTCGACGTTCGCGTCGGCAGCTATCCGAACCGCGAGGCCGAGGAGACGCGTATCAAGTTCACCGGCGACGACGAGGCTGCGTTGGAGGAGGCCGTCGGGTGGCTGCGCGAGAGCGCCGAACTCTCGCTCACCGAGGCGGACGCGGAGGAGTGAGCGTCACCGCGGGTTCGGCAGGCTCGATCGGTCAGTCGCCGAGAGCGACGACAGCGCCCCGCGTGACTGGATGATATTGAACGCGGTGACCAGATCCGAGCGAGAGATGAGCCCGACGACCTCGCCGGCGTCGTCGACGACCGGGAGCCGCCCCACGTCGTTCTGCTGCATCCGCTCGATCGCGGTCATCGCGTCCGCGTCGGGGGAAATCGTCGTCAGTTCCCGGGACATCACGTCCTCGACGCGGTAGGCGTCGCGCTCGACTTCCTTGACGGAGCGGGCGTCACCGAGCGTGACCATCCCGACGAGCCGCCCGTCGCGCATCACCGGATAACCGGTGTGGCGCTCGGTGAACATCCGTTCGAGCAGCTCCGCGACGCTCGTGTCCTCCGCCACGACGTCCAGGTGCTCACGCGGCGTCATCACGTCGCGGACGGTCACGTCCTGGAACGCGGCTTTCATCACCGTCTGCTGGGCCTCCGAGGACGCGCCGATGTAGATGAAAAAGGCGAGTGCCACCAGAAACAGGTTCGCGAAGAGCCCGAAGATCCCGAGCAGGAAGGCGAACACCTTGCCGACCTCCGCGGCGATCTGGGTCGCCCGCGCGTGCGGTCGGTTGCGCGCGAGAAGTGCACGGAGGACCCGGCCGCCGTCCATCGGGAATCCGGGGAGCATATTGAACACCGCGAGGACGACGTTCGTCAGCGCGAGGTAGCCGACGACGAACTTCACGGGGTCGAGCGCGGTGGGGAGCACGAGGAACACGAGATAGGAGATGACGCCGAGCGCGACGCTGACGATCGGACCGGCGATGGCGATCCACAGCTCCTGTTTCCAGTCTTCCGGCATCTCCGCGAAGCTGGCGACGCCGCCGAAGAGCCACAGGGTGATCGAGTCGATCTCGTAGCCGTAGCGCATCGCGACCAGCGAGTGACCGAACTCGTGGAGCAGGACGCAGACGAACAGGCCGATCGCCGCCGCCGCCCCCAGCACCCACTGCATCGATCCGGTCGTGAGCGGGGCGACGTCGATCGCGGAGCCGAACAGGTCGTTGACGACGCCGACCAGCTGTCCGACGTCGCTGCCGATGAGCCACGCGAAGAGCGGAAGGACGAGCAGGAAGGTGAGATCCAACTTGATCGGGATGCCGAACGCGCTACCGATACGGATTCCGCGCATACCCTCCCGTAGTCGCGGCTGGGACTTAAGTCCCGTCGCAGCCCGTCGGGTAGGTTCGAGGCGCGCGGGCGGGAGCCCCATACCGGGCGGCGACGGGGTTCGACGGCAGACGAACCGCTGAAATACCTCCTCGACGTACCGTCGGGCGTGTCTCAACAGGTCGGCCGCGTCGACACGCTCTTCTTACACGAGACCGGCGAGGACTTCCTCGTGGTCGTCGAGCGCGACGGCGAACGCGTCTTTCAGGCGGTGCTCGAACTGCAGGAGACGGACGCCGGCCCGCGACCCGCGAAGTTCCGCATCAAGCGCGGCTCCTCCGAGGAGCCGCGTGACCCGAGTCAGTTCGTCGAACTCGCCCGCCGAGCGTCGCGGATCCGGATCTCCCAGCAGACCTCGAAGGGGAGACGGCGGGAGCTACAGGAGATGCTCGACGGTTACCAACTGGAGGCGCTCGTCGTCCGGACGTGTCGCTACTGCGCCTCCGACGGCCGATACTCGCCGATCACCGAGGACACGGCGATCAAGACGGATCGAGAGCACATCTGTCCCGACTGCGCCCGACGTGAGCTCGAACGCGAACTCGACTTCTCCGCGTCCGGACGGTTGACCGGGGCCGCCCAGGACCGGCTCGAAGACCTCCTGCTGGAAACGCAGGACCTCGACCGCATCTCCAACCTCTTGGCTGGCGGGCTCGATCCCGACCTCACGAAGTTCGACACCGTCAGCGCGACCACCGACGACGTCGACCTCGTGGAGACGTCGACGCTGGATCTCCACCCCGAACTCCAGCGGCGCGTCGAGGACCGCTTCGACACCCTGCTGCCCGTCCAGTCGCTCTCCGTCGAGAACGGCCTCTTCGAGGGCCGCGACCAACTCGTCGTGAGCGCGACCGCGACCGGGAAGACGCTCGTCGGCGAACTCGCCGGCATCGACCGCGCGCTGAAGGGCGAGGGGAAGCTGCTCTTTCTCGTCCCGCTGGTCGCACTCGCGAACCAGAAACACGAGGACTTCGAGGACCGCTACGGCGACCTCCTCGACGTGACCATCCGCGTGGGAGCCTCCCGAATCAACGACGACGGCAACCGCTTCAACCCGAACGCGGACGTCGTCGTCGGCACCTACGAGGGCATCGATCACGCGCTGCGGACGGGGAAGGACCTCGGCGACGTCGGCACGGTCGTCATCGACGAGGTGCACACGCTGAAAGAGGAGGAGCGCGGCCACCGACTCGACGGCCTCATCAGCCGCCTGAAGTACTACAACGAGGAGCGGTCGAATCGGCGGGACAACTACGACGGCGCGCAGTACGTCTACCTCTCGGCGACCGTCGGCAACCCCGAGACGCTGGCCGAACGGCTCCGCGCGACGCTCATCGAGTTCGAGGAGCGGCCGGTCCCGATCGAGCGGCACGTGACGTTCGCGGACGGCCGGGAGAAGCCGGACATCATCAACAAACTGGTGCGCCGCGAGTTCGACTCGAAGTCATCGAAGGGGTACCGCGGCCAGACGATCGTCTTCACCAACTCGCGGCGGCGGTGTCACGAGATATCGAGGAAGCTGGAGTACGCCGCCGCGCCGTATCACGCGGGGCTAGACTACGGCCGCCGCAAGCGCGTCGAGCGGCAGTTCGGGAACCAGGACCTCGCCGCCGTCGTCACGACCGCCGCGCTCGCCGCTGGGGTCGACTTCCCCGCCTCGCAGGTGGTCTTCGACTCGCTGGCGATGGGCATCGAGTGGCTCTCCGTCCAGGAGTTCGAGCAGATGCTCGGACGGGCGGGACGCCCCGACTACCACGACGAGGGGAAGGTGTACCTCTTGGTCGAACCCGACTGCGTCTACCACAATTCGATGGAGATGACCGAGGACGAGGTCGCCTTCACGCTCCTGAAAGGAGAGATGGAGGACGTGTTGACCCGATACGACGAGACCGCCGCCGCCGAGGAGACGCTCGCGAACATCGTCGTCGCGGGCAAGCGCGCCAAGCGGTTGAACGACCAGATGATCGGCGAGGTGCCGACGAAGCACGCGCTCGGAAAGCTGCTGCAGTGGGCGTTCATCGACGGCTTCGAGCCGACTCCCTTGGGAAGGGCGGTCTGTCGGCACTTCCTCTCGCCGAAGGACGCCTTCCGGATCTTAGACTGCATCCGCTCGGGAACGGACCCCTACGACCTCGTCGCCGAGATGGAACTGCAGGACGAGTTCTGAGCGTCGCGACGACGACCCGTAATGCGGTCCACCGGATCCCACAGTATTTTGCACCGCGGCGCCGACTTCGTCGGTGTGGAACCGATATCGCCGGGGATCGCCGTCGTCTTCCTCGTCGTCCTCGCCGCGCTCGCGCTCTTCGTCACCGAGCCGATCCCGGTCGACGTCACGGCGATCGGGGTGATGGTCGCGCTGCTGCTCGTCCAACCGGCGTCGATGGCAGCCGTGTCTGCGGGGTTGCTCGCGGAACCGATCGTCCTCTTTGCGGACTACCCCGGCGACGCGCTCTCGGGATTCTCCAGTCAGGCGACGCTGACCGTCCTCGCGATGTTCATTCTCAGCGAGGGCGTCCAGCGGACGGGCATCGTCCAGCGGCTCGGCGCGTGGATCGCCGGGGTGACGGGCGAGAGCCAGAACCGACAGCTCGGGGCGACGATCGGCGTCGTCGCGCCCATCTCGGGGTTCATCAACAACACCGCGGCGGTGGCGATCCTGCTCCCGATGGTGACGGACCTCGCCGAGCGCGGCGGCACGTCGCCCTCGAAGCTCCTCCTGCCGCTCTCGTACGCCTCGATGTTCGGCGGGATGCTCACGCTCATCGGGACGTCGACGAACATCCTCGCGTCCGAACTGTCCGGGCGGCTCATCGGCCGCACCTTCACGATGTTCGAGTTCACCCAACTCGGCATCGTCGTGAGCGTCGTCGGCACGGCGTACCTGCTCACTGCGGGTAAGTGGCTGACGCCCGAGCGGATCAAGCCTCGGCAGGACCTGACCGAGGAGTTCGGGATGGCGGACTACCTGACTGAGGTCGTCGTCCGCGAGGACTCCCCGCTGATCGGCCAGCAGGTCCGGCGCGCGCTCGTCGAGACCGACTTCGACGTCGACCTGATTCAGCTCATCCGCGACGGGGAGGTCTTCCTCGAACCGCTCGGACCGAAGGAGATCCAGGCGGGCGACATATTCGCGCTCCGAACCGACCGCGACACGCTGGTGGAACTGCTGGACGTCGAGGGGCTCGATCCGGTGCCGACCGCGGTCGACGAGGCCGAGCTGGAGGCGGGCCAGTCCCGGCAGAACCTCGTCGAGGTCGTCATCAGCCCGGGGTCGTCGCTCGTCGGCGAGTCGCTCACCTCCGCGAGCTTCCGGCAGCGGTACAACGCCACGGTGCTCGCGCTGCGCCGCGGGCAGGACGTCATCCGCCGGCGGATGGACAACGTCTCGCTCCGCGTCGGCGACACGCTGCTCGTGCAGGCGACCGCCGAGAGCATCGAGCGCCTCGACGCGAACCGCGACTTCATCGTCGCCCAGGAGATCGAGCGGCACGACTACCGCGAATCGAAGACGCCGATCGCGGTCGGGATCGTCGTCGCCGTCGTCGGCCTCGCGGCGCTCGACGTGCTGCCGATCGTCGTCTCCGCGCTCGCGGGGTCGCTCGCGATGGTCGCGACGCGCTGTCTGCGCCCCGGGGAACTCTACGACTCCGTCCAGTGGGACGTCGTCTTCCTGCTGGCGGGCGTGATCCCGCTCGGGATCGCCCTGGAGTCGACGGGCGGCGCGGCGCTCTTAGCCGACCTCGTCGTCGCCACGGGCGACGTCCTCCCGCCGGTGGGCGTGCTCGCGGTGTTCTACCTCCTCACCGCCCTCTTGACCAACGTCATCTCGAACAACGCCAGCGTCGTGTTGATGATCCCCGTCGCCGTCGAGGCCGCGCAGGCGCTCGGCTCGAACGCGTTCGCGTTCATCTTGGCGGTCACCTTCGCGGCGTCGACGGCGTTCATGACGCCCGTCGGCTATCAGACGAACCTCTTCGTCTACGGTCCCGGCGGCTACCGCTTCAGCGACTACATCCGCGTCGGCGGGCCGCTGCAGTTGGTCTTCGCCGCGGTGACGACCGTCGGGATCGCCGCGATCTGGGGCGTTTGAGGACGCGTCGAACGAAATCCTTTACTCGGTGACCGTCCGAGGGTTGGGTACGGGACCGTGGGTTAGCCTGGTATACTTCGGGCCTTGGGTGCCCGTGACCCCGGTTCAAATCCGGGCGGTCCCACTCCACCTTTTTACTTCGTCGGGTCGCGCTTCGCGCGACCACTCCTCGTAAAAATTTGGACCAAAAAGCGGCCGTGACGAGCGAAGCGAGTCACGGAACAACGCGTTCGACACCCCCGCGATTCGCACACTGGAAGTCGCAACCGCGAGCGACAGCGACTTCGCCGCGGCGTCGGCCGGTTGCCTTCGAGGAGACGTCGTCTCACCCGAAGAGGTAACCGTCGTACCGCCGAATCGGGGCCAACGATGGCAGCCGACGAACGGATGACGGTCTTGGAGAAGCGGGAGGCGGGGGAAGGGATGCGTCTCGCGGAGCGGCCAGTTCCGACGCCCGGGGCCGGAGAGGTCCGCATCGCGGTGCAGTCCGTCGGGATCGACGGCGGCGTGGAGGCCCCGTTCTACCGCTGGGAAGAGTCGTACCACCGCTACGAACCGCACCTCCCGCAGGTGTTCGGCCACGAGTTCTCGGGCGTCGTCGACGCCGTCGGCGCGGGCGTCGAAGACTGGGCGGGCGGCGAGCGCGTCGCCGTCGAGCCGCGGATCTCCTGCGGGCGCTGTCGCAACTGCCGGGAGGGTCGCCAGAACCTCTGCACCACCGAGACGGGGTTCTCCCCGCACGGTCGGAAGTCCATCGGCATCGACACCGAGGTCCCGGGGGCGCTCGCGGAGTACGTCACCGTCCCGGCGCGGAACCTCTATGCGCTCCCCCCGGGCGTCACGTTCGACGAGGGCGTGTTCTTGGAACTGCTCGCCATCGGCGTCCACGGGATCGACGTCTCGGCGTTCGGGGTCGGCGACCGCGTGGCGATCACGGGGCCGGGGTCGGCGGGGCTGAGTGCGCTCGTCGCGGCCCGGGAGGCCGGAGCGAGCGAGGTCGTGGTGATCGGTGCCGACGCCGACGAGGGAACGCGGCTCCCGATCGCCCGCGAGATGGGGGCGACGGCGACGCGGAACGTCGAGGAGGGCCCGCTCGACGACCCCGTGGACGTGTTCGTCGAGGCGTCGGGCCACGAGTCCGCGCTCGGACTCGCGGCGTCGAGCATCCGACCGGGCGGCGAACTCGTTCAAATCGGCGTCTACCACGGTTCCGATCGGGTCTCGGTCGACCTCAACGGGTTCGTGAACGAGGAGGTCTCGGTCCAGACCGTCAACGCCCGCCGGGAGTCCGACTGGCGGCGGACGCTGGCGATCGCGCCGTCGGTCGATCTCTCCGCCGTCGTCGGCCCCGCCTTCGAGATGACCGAGTACGAGGACGCCTTCGCGGCCGAGGCCGACCGGGCGGGCGTGAAGATCGTGCTGCACCCCTGAATCGCCGTTGCAGCCGAGTGGACGTGTCCCCGCGTCACGCCTCGTCGGGCTCGGGCAACCGCAGCGTGAGCAGGATGACGACGAAGAGCACCGCCGCCAGCAACACGTAGCCCTCGTCGAAGTACCCCCGATCAGCGATCGCACCGAACAGCACCGGCCCCGCCGCGCCGAGCGTCGCCGACGTCGTCCGAACGACGCCGAGGCCCGTCCCCTGGATCTCGTCGGGGATCGCGTCCGAGAGGAACGACTGGGTGATCGCCCCCGAGCCGAGCATCGTGCTCACGAGCGCGGTCAGCCCGGCGAGCGGCCAGAACCCGTCGACGAACGGGAGCGCGGCGAGGCCGGCGACCGGCCCCGAGAGCACGATCAACAGCGACTTCCGAATGCCGATGCGGTCGTAGGCCGCGCCGGCCAGCGGTTTGACGAGGACGCCCACGGCGAAGAACCCGCTGAAGAGCAGCCCCGCGAGCGTCGAGGAGAGCCCCTTGATCTCGACGAGGTACGTCGGATACAGGCCCGTGAACGACTGCCAGATCAGGATGTACAGAAACAGGATGAACGCCACGAATGGGAGGTCCGCCGCGCGGAGGTCGGCGACGATCGAGCGGGCGTTCTCGAACGAGAACGACCCGCTCGCCGAGGCGTCCGAGGCCGACTCCGAGGAGATCGACGCCGGTTCCGGGAGGACGACCCAGAGCGCGCCCGCGGCGAGAAGGAGCAGCGGGACGATGAACCCGAGACCCAGTTGCCACGCGACGGCGGCCGCCAGCGCGCCCCCGATCGGCGGCAGGACGGTCTGTCCGAGGTCGCCGGTGGCCATCGTCACGCCGAGGGCGCTTCCGATCCGCCCGGGGTAGATCTTCGAGAGGATCGTGATCCGCGCGATGGGGTACAGCGACTGCCCGAGGCCGACCAGCGCCGTGGCGGCGAAGAGGACGAGCGGCGTCGGCGCGGTGGCGACGAGGACGAGCGCGCCGGCGACGACGACCGTGCCGGCGATCATCACGTTGCGCTCGCTGTATCGGTCGGCGACGACGCCGCCGGGGAGCTGGCCGAGCGCCGACCCGAGCCAGAGGACCGTCACGAGCAGTCCGCCGACGGTGAGCGAGAGGTCGAACGACGAGCGGAGGTACGGCAGGAGGACCGGGTAGACCATCCGCGTTCCGAGGAGGATCCCCCACGCGCTCGCGATCGTGACGAGCAGCGGCCCCTTCCCGTCGCCCCACAGTTCCGTCGCTTCCCGTCGGATGCCGTCGGAGATTCCCATTCGAGAACTCAGTACCGGGCCTACTCGGAGTCCGAAAATAACCGTTTATATCTGCGCGCCGCGGGGCCGTCGCCCGGTCCGGGACGCGTACCGCGGTCCGCTAGAGCTTCTCGGCCGCGCGCGCCTGTTCGGCCCGCACCGTCGCCTCGTCGACGCGGTTCCGAACGGCGTTCGAGAGCGGGTCGGGGAGGTCCTCGCTCGCCTCGTCGATCAGCCCGACGATGCGTTCGAGGGCGGTCGCGACGCTCTCCAGCCGCCGGTCCGCGTTGGCCCTGTCGCCCGCGCGGGCGTTCTCGGCAGCGCGCTCGGCCCCCGAGACGACGGCGTCGAGCGCGCGAACGAGCCCGCGGACGGCGTTCTCTCGCCCGACGAGGTCCTCGGTCGCGCCGTCACCGCCGTCGAGGAGCGCCCCGAGTTCGTCGCTCGTCTCTCCCGCGATGGCGGCGAGGAACGACGAGAGCGACGCCTTGCCGGTCTCGGGGCGGTCGATCCGGATCGGCGGGCCGGGGTCGGAGCCGTTCTCGCTCCCGCCGTCGGAACTGTCGCTGTCGGCGTCGTCTCCGTCGGAACTCGGATTCGGGTTGACGCGGAACGCGCCGATCGCGCCCTCGGCGTCGCGCACTTCGGCGGTGTAGGCGCCGCCCTCGTGGACGTAGACCGCGGCCGGACCCGAGATCGCCCCGTCGTACAGTCGGCCGGCGAAGTCGTCGTCGACCGCGAGGCTCGTGAGTTCGGCGTCGGTCCCGTCGGCGTCGACTTCCAGCTTTCGGGCGTTCTCGCGGGCGACGAGCGGTATCTCGCCGCCGTTTCCGGCGAGTGAAACGCGTTCGCCGCGCCGAGACGCGCCGGATTCGTCGGCGGCCGTCGTCTCGTCGGACGTCGCGGTCCCGTCGTCCGTCGTCGTTCCCGCAGTAGGTGACGAGTCCGTTTCCGAGGCGCTCGACGACGTTTGTGACGCGTTCGACACCGTTTCCGACGCGCTCGACGGGGAGTCCGACGTCCTCGCGTCTTCACCGACGGACAGCCGCTCGCTGTACGGGGCCTGTCCGGGCGCGTTGACCGTGAGACGGTGCTCGCCGTCGGGCACGTCGCGGACGACCGCGACGCCCTCGAACGTCGGGACGGCGACCGGATCGCTCTCCAACAGCGCGACGGCTTCGACCGTCGGATCGCGGGTCGTCAGCCCCTCCTGATCGGGGGCGTCGTCGCTCGTGACGGCCTCCGTGACGGTGGCGACGACGGTGTTGATCGCGGCCGCATCGCCGATGGCGTCGTAGCGCTCTGCGAGCGACGCCCGGTGGTTCGGATCGGTGATGTCCGCCGCCGGGTTCCCGTAGCGGGGTTGGCCCCACGGCGCGCCCGTCGTCGAGATGTGACCCGCGACGGCGTCTTCGGCGAACTCCGGGACGGAGAACTCGAAGCTGAGCTGCGGGCCAGTGAAATCGACGAGATGTTCGATCTCCGCGGTCGGGACGAGCTCGTAGGGGTACTGCGTCGCCGACGCGTCGAGGCCCGCGTCGTCGGTGCGTTCCTCGTGTCTGAACACGACGCCCGTCGAGCGCTCGGGCAGGTCCGTCGGCGGCGACGCGAGCGACTCGAACGAGCGGACCGTCAGCGACTCGTCGACGAGCGACTCCCGGTCGACGTTGGGCAGGCGCTCGTGGTCGTACACGGGCGCGCCCTCGTACTCCGGAACGACGTACGGCAGCCGCGCGCCCTCGTCGCGCGGGAGACCGTAGGCGAGCGGGAGTTCCGAGAGCGCCTCGACGCTCTCGATGGCGGAGTTGGTGATGTCGGCCAACAGGTCCGCGCCGGGCAGTCGCTGGAACTGGTCCGGCTCGTCGTTGACCGAGAGCGCGCTGGAGTGCGAACCCAGCTCCGAGAGGATCCGCGGGACCATCTCCGGGTCGGGGTCGAGGAACTCGTTGTTCGGGATGCGTCGGGAGTGCGAACTGGCGACGTACAGCTGCGGACGCTCGGTCTCGGTGTCGACGAAGACGTGAAGCACCTCCCAGTCGTGCCAGTGGAAGTTCGTCGTGAACTGATCGAACGCCGAGTACAGCCAGAACTGCACGACTGCGAGCGGGGAGTCCTCGTACTCGACGGCGTGGTAGAACACCGTCGGATCCGGCGGGTCGCCGGCGTCGGTGTAGCGCTCGTGGTACCCGTCGAGGGCGTCGAACCCGTCGACGATCGATTCGCCGTCGCGCTCGCTGGCGTACGGGCGGGGATCAGTCGGCAGCCACGGCTCCGCGGCGTCGAAGAACAGCGTCGGCGCGAACCGGGTCGCGAGCGACTCCGCGAGTTCGGGGTCGGCCTCGGTCGTCTGTCCGTCGGGCTCTCGATCGAGCATCGAACAACCCGCGAGCGACCCGACGCCCGCGCCTGCGAGCGTCGCGAGCAGCGTCCGTCGATCGACGGGGAGACTGTCTGACACAGTCACCAGACTACTTGTACGCCTCGCGGAGGAACGCGAGCGCCGCCCCGAACATCGCCAGGTTTCCGAAGAAGGCGAGGCGATCGCCCTTGCTCGCGTCCTCGTCGTTCCAGAAGTCGTGCATCGTCGGCGTCACGACCGCGAGGAAGGTGACGGCCGCGCCGGTCGCGACGCGGGGGAGCCGCCAGAGCGCGATCCCGAGTCCCGCGGCGACCATCATCCCGGAGGCCAGCGGGGCGGCGACGTCCGGCATCGGGACGCCCGCCGACTCGGCGTACTCGATCGTCCCGTCCATGTCGCGGAAGTCCTCAGAGGCCTGCAGCGCGAGGCCGAGGCCGAACAGGACGCGACCGATCCGCGAGAGGTCGGCCGATCCGCCGTCGGAATCGACGCGTTCGGTGTCCGCAGTCATACTCGGATGCACTCGCGGCCGCTCAATAAGCGTTCGGCTCCGAATCGATCGCGCCGGGAGCGAGACGACACCGAGCAGTCGACAGCCTGTTTTCGACCCCGTCCGAACGTGCCGTATGACCATCGACGCGGGTGACCGGGTGGCGATCGAGTACGTCGGCCGGTTCGAGGACGGGACGGTGTTCGGCACCTCCCGATACGCAGTCGCGTCCGAGCACGGGCTCGACGACGCGGAAGAACGCGAGGAGGGCGACTACGAGCCACTCTCGTTCACCGTCGGCGCGGGCGAGGTGATCGACGGGCTCGACGAGGCGGTTCGCGGGATGACCGTCGGCGAGACGGCCACCGCCACCGTGCCGCCGGCGGCGGCGTACGGCGAGGTCCGCGAGGAGCGAGTCCGCGAGTACGACCCCGAGACGTTCGAGTCGATGGTCGGCGAGCCGCCCGAGGTCGGCCTGCACGTCCACGCGCAGAACGGCCTCCACGGCGACGTCGTCGCCGTCACCGACGACGCCGTCGAGGTCGACTTCAACCACGAACTCGCCGGGCGGACGCTCGTCTTTGACGTGGAAGTCGTCGGCGTCGACGGGAACGGCGAGTGAGGCGGTCGGCTGAGGCGAAGCGACCGGGCGCGCCGGCGACGCGTCGAACGCGGACCTCCGCGAGCGTTCAAGTAGGATGGCGCGACCACGGCCCCCGTGGCTCCGCCAGACCAACTCCACCGAGGAACCGAGTCGGACACGATCGACGCCGCGTCGCCCGCGGACAGTTCGATCCCGATCTCACACCTCGCGCGCGCCGCGTACTGCCCGCGACAGCTCTACTACGCGCGTCGCGACGACGATCACGAACCGCCGCCGGAGGTGGCGGCCGTCCGCGACCTCGCGTTCGCCTACGAGCGACACCGGACGGCGACCGACGAGACGCTCCGGAAGCTTCCGATCGCGGTCGCGCCCGGAGACTACCGGGCGAACCTCGCCTCGCTCGCCGAGCGGGAGGACTACGAACGGCTCGCGGCTCCCTCGGAGCGAGAGGCGTTCCTCCGGGGGCGGGACTGCCACGGGATCGTCCACAAGCTACTGGAGCCGGACACCGCTCCCGACGCCGGAGGCGGACCCGCAGGCGGTGAGCCGGACGACCCGACGGGCGACGGGGAGCGAGGATCGCCGCCGACGCCGACGGTCGTCTCGCCGGGCGATCCGCCGCCGCAGGGCGTCTGGGAGCCCCAGCGCGTCCGCGCCGTTGCGGTCGCGAAGGCGCTCGCGTGGGAGCGAGAGCGGGCGGTCCCCCGCGCGCTCGTCGAGTACCCCGCCCACGGCGTCGTCCGGACCGTTCGACTGACGACGCGGAACAAGAGCGCCTACCGGCGGACCCTGTGGACGGTCCGGTCGATGGCGGGCGTCCCCGCCCGCGTCCGCGACGCCGCCAAGTGCGACGCCTGCGAGTACCGCGAGCGCTGCGGGACGAAGACGCGGTCCCTGAAGACGTTACTCGGACTCGGCTGAGCGCAGCGGTCGACCTCTGGACGGCGTCCGCGCCGACGTCCGCCCCAGACGCGCCGTCAGTCGTCTTCGACGACCGGGTCGCGTCCGGTCTCCTCGGCCAGCCACGCGACGATCGCGTCGGCCATCGCGCCGCGCCGGTGGACGACGTTGCGCTCGGGGTCGACGACCGTGCTCTCGGTCCCGGGAGTCGGACCCGCGTCGACGACGGCCCCGACCGACTCTCGGAGCGCCGGGTCCAGCGAGGCGACGTCGGTGACGCTCGGCGACCCGCTGACGTTCGCGCTCGTCGCCGTCACCGGCGTCGGCGCGACGCGCTCGAACAGCGCGAGCGCCACCTCGTGGTCCGGAATCCGCACGCCGACCCGGTCGCCGCCGGCCGTGAGCGGGTCGGGCAGCGCGGGCTCGCGCTCGACGACGACGGTGACGGGGCCGGGGAGAAAGGCGCGCATAAACCGAATCGCCCGCTCGCTCGGGCGGGTGTAGCGGCGCGCGGCCTCGATGCTCGGGACGCCCAGCGAGAGCGGCTTCGAGCGGTCGCGGCCCTTGAGCTCGAAGACGCGCTCGACGGCCGCCGCGTCCGCCGCGTCGGCGCCCAGCCCGTATACCGTCTCGGTCGGATAGACCACGGCCTCCCCGCGGTCGATCGCGGCGGCCGCCTCGTCGAGCGCAGCCGCGAGTTCGGGAGCCGCCGTCTCGTCGAAATCCGTCATCTAGTGGGACTGACGCGGGCGGCAGAAAAGAGCGTGGCGGATTCGACCGTGTCGGTTCCGACGGTCGCGGGCGGTGGCGACAGCGCGGTCAGACGCGCTCGTCGATCGCGGCTTCGATCTCGTCGTACTCGGGGAAGGCGGGCCACTCGTCGGCGACCCACGCGTACCGGACCGTCCGCGACTCGTCGAGCAGGAACGCGGCCGGTCTGTGCTCGGTGATCCCGGTCATCCCGTCGAGGGGATTCTCGACGCCGTACTCCGCCGCGACGTCGGCCGCTGGGTCCGAAAAGAGCCGTGCCTCGGCGGCGCGCTCTTTCAAGAGGGACTTGTGCTCGTACGGCGAGGAGACGGAGACGCCGACGACTTGGATGTCCTCGGCGAACCCGCGGTCGTCGATCTCGTTCCAGATGTAGGTCGTCGGGAACGCGCCGTCCATCGGGTGGAAGAGCAGGAGCGTCGGGCCCTCGTCGGTGACCGCCGAGAGCGACGCGTCCTCCCAGTATTCGTCGTTCACGAGCGGGCGGGTGAAGTCCGGCGCGGTCTCACCTTCGGTCGGGTGGTCGCTCGCGGGCAGGGAGATGACCTCGAAGTCCAGTTCCATCAGGCGGCACCCCCGTCGCCGTAGGTCTTCGTCAGGTACTCGACGATGTTGGCCGACTCCGACATCGTGACGCCGGTGGCCTCGTCGACGATCGCGGGGACGCTCCGCTTGCCGGAGATACGCTTGACGACGTCGCGGTCGGCGTGCATCGGTTCGACGAACCGCGACCGGTACGATAGGTCGAGTTCGTCGAGCACGCGGACGACGCGTTCGCAGAAGGGACACGCCTGCAACCGATACAGCGTGATCTGTGGGTCGGACTCGCTCATATCCGGTGTAGGGCCGAATCGCCCCTAAGGCTGTCGGCAGCGGCAGCGTCGCCCCTGACGGACGTCGTTCGCCCGAAACGGAACGCCCGCGAGGGTAACTCTTAATTCCGGGGCACAACAAGGTGACGTAGTTATATGGGTTTGTCTCCGCCATTCGCATCTCTCGCCGCCCGAGACCCCAGTGGAATCGAAGTCCCGCCTGTCGTCGAGGTGGCGCGCAGCGCCGGCGACGCGGCCGCGTTCGATCCGGCGGTCGACCCGCTTTCCACGGCCGGAGCGCCGCTGCAACTCGTTCCGATCACCGATTCGACGGTGACGGTCGCGGGGGCGGTCGCGATCTTGATCCTGACCGCCTTTTCGGCCTTCTTCTCGTCTTCCGAAATCGCGATGTTCTCGCTGGCGAAACACCGCGTCGACTCGCTCGTCGAGGACAACGTCCCCAGGGCGAAGACCGTCAGCGACCTCAAGTCGAACCCCCACCGACTCCTGGTCACGATCCTCGTCGGGAACAACATCGTCAACATCGCGATGTCCTCGATCGCGACGGCGCTCGTCGGGATCTACTTCGACCCCGGAACGGCCGTGCTGGCCTCGACGTTCGGGATCACGACGCTCGTCCTGCTGTTCGGCGAGAGCGCGCCGAAGTCCTACGCCGTCGAGAACACCGAATCGTGGGCGCTGCGGATCGCGCGACCGCTGAAGTACTCCGAGTACGCCCTCCTCCCGCTGGTCGTCGTCTTCGATTACCTGACGCGCGTCATCAACAAGGTGACCGGCGGTCGCTCGGCGATCGAGACCTCCTACATCACCCGCGACGAGATTCAGGACCTCATCCAGACGGGCGAGCGCGAGGGCGTCATCGAGGAGGAGGAACGGGAGATGCTCGACCGCATCTTCCGGTTCAACCAGACCATCGCCAAGGAGGTGATGACGCCGCGGCTCGACATGACGGCCGTCCCGAAGGACGCGACCCTCGACGAGGCCATCGAGACGTGCGTCCAGTCGGACCACGAGCGCGTCCCCGTCTACGACGGCAACCTCGACAACATCATCGGGATCGTCACGATCCGCGACCTCGTGCGAGAGAAGCACTACGGCTCGGGCACCGCGTCGCTGACTGACCTCGTCCAGCCGACGCTGCACGTCCCCGAGTCGAAGAACGTCGACGAACTGCTGACGGAGATTCAGGACAACCGCCTGCGGATGGTCATCGTCATCGACGAGTTCGGGACGACCGAGGGGCTCGTGACTCTCGAAGATATGGTCGAGGAGATCGTCGGCGACATCCTCGAAGACGACGAGGAGGAGTCCTTCGAGTACGTCGACGACCGCGTGACGCTCGTCCGCGGCGAGGTCAACATCGACGAGGTCAACGAGGAACTCGGCCTCGAACTGCCGGAGGGCGAGGAGTTCGAGACGCTTGCGGGGTTCATCTTCAACCGCGCCGGTCGGCTCGTCGAGGAGGGCGAGGAGATCACCTACGACGGCATCACCATCCGCATCGAGCAGGTCGACAACACCCGGATTATGAAGGCGCGGATCACGATCCCCGAGGAACCGACGACCGAGGAGGCGGAGGCAGAGGCCGAAGCAGACGAGCAGTCCGAGTCGGCGACGCAGGAGTAGCGTCGGCCTCGCGATCGGAAAAGAACGAAGGTCGACTCGAAGTACGGTCCCTTCAGACCGACAAGAGCGCGTCGACACCGAGGAATCCGAGGTAGGCGACGCCGAACGCCAGAGCGAGCGAACCGATCCACGCCAGCACCGTCTTGAGCATCTTCTCCTTGCTGACGCCCGCGCCGCCGGCGGCGTAGCCGCTGCCGATGATCGCGCTGACGATGATCTCGTTGAACGACACCGGGATCCCGAGGGCCACGGCGGCCTGTGCGATGGCGAAGGAGGGAATCATCGCCGCGATCGACCGCCGCGGACCCAGCGAGGAGTAGTCCTGCGCGATCGCTTTGATCATCCGCGGGGCACCCGTCCACGAACCGACGAGGAGCCCGAGTCCGCCGCCGACGAGGAGCGCCGGGAGCGGGACCGCCACATCGTCGAGGAGCGGCACGAGCGGGCCGATCGCGAGACCGACCTGACTGCCGCCGGCCGAGAAGGCGACCAGTCCGCCCAACACGAGGAGGAACCGGCGCTGTCCGCGCGTCGCGTCGGCGCTTATCTCCCGGCGGACCAGCCCGGCCGCAACGAGGGCGAACGCCACCGAGACGGCGACGACGCCGAGATCGACGCCCACGAGCGGGAGCACGGTCGGCGGCGTCGCGGCCGCGCCGACCTCCGCCAGCGACCGCCCGGACTCCCCGCCCAGCGCGGCGAATCGGATGTTCGCGACCAACAGCCCGATGACTCCTCCGAGGGCGGGGATCGCGACCCGCTCGGGGATCGACTCGTTGCGGAGCAGTTTCGCGGTGCCGTAGGCGATGCCGCCGCCGACGAACGGTGTGAGCACCCACAGCGAGATGATCTGCTGGTACTTCGCGACCGCCGGCCCGCCGCCGTTCGCGAGGCCGACGCCGACGACCGCGCCGGTGACGGTGAAGGCCGTCGCGATCGGATAGCCCGCGAAGACGCCGATCGCGACGAGCGCGGCCGCGACGAGCAGCGCCACCGTCGACGCCGTCGGCGTGAGGACGGAGCCCACGACGAGCTCGTTGCCGACGGCCTCGGTGACGTTCGCGCCCTGGAGGACGGCCCCGGAGAGACCGAGCACGCCGACGACGAACCCCGCGCGCATCACGGAGATAGCGTTCGCACCGACGGCGGGGGCGAACGGCGTCGACCCCGAGGAGCCCGCGCCGATCGACCACGCCATAAACATACTCGCGAGCGCGGCGACGACGAGGGTGAGAAGCGTCCCGGTTGCGACCATTTCGCTACTTCCCTCGGTATCCCTCGTCGAATCCGTCGCGGAGCCCGGTCAGCGTGCGCCGGACGAACAGATACGCGAAGAAGACGAAGCCCAAGAGAAACACGAGGAGGACGACGAGCGCCGGATTACTCGCGACGAAGTCGACGACGGCGTCGATCTGCGCGGGGGTGCCACCCGGATCCACGGCTCCCGATCGGCCGATCGCACCCGGTGGTGAGACGAACATAGCCGCCGCTTCCCCCGGCGTCAGTAAAGGCGTTTCGCCGTCGGCTCCGGCGCGTGGGTCTCGGGAGCGAGAGCAAGACTCATCACAGGTGCGTCGAAAGGTATCTGAGAGATGGCCGACATTCTGCCCTCCCGGCCAGACGTCTCCGACGGCGAGGACAAGGACCCGCGCGTCGTCGGACTCGACAGCGACGAGGTCGACGAGCTGCTCGCGGCGATCGGATCGGGGACGGCCCGAACGGTCCTCGCCGAACTCCACGAGGAGCCGGGGACGCCCTCGGAGGTCGCCGACCGCGTCGACACCTCGATCCAGAACGCCCAGTACCACCTCGACCGACTCGAGACCGCCGGACTCATCGAGTCCGCCGGGACGGCGTACTCGGAGAAGGGTCGGGAGATGACCGTCTACGCGCCCGCGGACCGAGCGCTCGTCGTCGTCGCCGGCACGGAAGACGACACGAGCGGCCTCCAGTCGGTGTTGGGGCAGTTGCTCGGCGGACTGGGGGTCGTCGCGCTCGGCAGCGTGCTCGTCGACAGGCTCGTGCGCTCCGGAGCGGCCCCGACGGTGTCCCTCGGATCGAGCGGCGCTGGCGGGGACGGGGGAACCCCCGACGCGGACGGCGGGAGCGGCGGCGGCACCGGCGGGGAGGCGGCGAATACCAGCGGGACGGAGACAGCGGCGGGGGAAGCCACCGAGACGGCGACCCCGGCCGAGGCAGAGACGGCGACGCCGACTCCGGAGCCGACGACCGAAGCGTCGGACGACGGCGGGTTTCAGATCGCCGAGGCGACCGAGACGCCGACTCCGGAGCCGACCGCGGAACCGACTGCCGCGCCCACCGCCGAGCCGACAGCCGAGCCCACGGCGACCGAGGCCCCGACGGAAACGGTCGCGGAGGCGACCCAGACAGCCGCCGAGACAGTCCAAGCCGTCGGAAGGGGAGGAGAAGGCCCGATAGAGGCGGTGAGCGCGGCGCTGTCGACGCTCCCGCCGGGCGCGTTCTTCTTCGTCGGCGGGGTCGTCGCGCTGGCGTTCCTCGCGGTCGCGTGGCAGCGCGGGTGGCTCTCATGAGCACCTACCGCTCGTCTGTCCGGCCGTCCGACGGCGCTACGGTTCGCCGTCGACGACGAACGACTCGAACACGTCGCCGTCGACGGTGACGAGTCGCCCCTCGACGCCGCCGTCGGGCAGGGCTTCGAGTTCGGCGTGCGCCGCGCGGTTGCCGCGCGGCTGGGCGTGGCTGCCCGGGTTGAGCAGGGTGACCTCGCCCGTTTCGTCGTACGTCGGTCGGTGACTGTGCCCGAAGAGGACGACGTCGGCACCGCGCTGACGGCCGAACAGCGAGAGCGCCGTCGGGCCGCCGGGCCGGGTGTGCGTCATCGCGAACGTGAGCCCGCCGTACGTGAAGTTCCGGGCGTCGGGGAGCCGCGAGCGGATCCCCGCGTCGTCGTTGTTGCCGGTGACGCCCAGCAGTCGGGTCGACTCGCGCTCGAAGTCGTCGAGGACGGACTCCCGCATAAAGTCGCCCGCGTGCGCGACGACGTCGGCCTCGCGGACGGCCTCGAGCGTCCGTCCGGCGAGGCGGTGCGAATCGGTGCTGTGGGTGTCGGAGACGACGGTGAGCATAGCCGGCGTAGGCGGTCGACCCTCAAGAACCGTCCGACTGCCGAGACGGTGCGGTTCGGCCCGAGACGCACCACCGGTTCGTCCGCAGGTGCAAACCACTTTATTCCCGTCCTCGGTGATGAGCGTATGGCCGGAAGCAAAGGCGTCGTCCTCGCCGCGCTGTTCGCGAACGGGGCGATAGCCGTGATGAAGTTCGGCGGATTCCTCCTCACCGGCAGTCCATCGATGCTGTCGGAGACGTACCACTCGATCTCCGACACCGGCAACCAGGTGTTCCTCCTCGTCGGGATCCGGTTCAGCGAGAAGGAGTCGAGCCGCGAGCACCCGTTCGGATACGGGAAAGCGCAGTTCTTCTACTCGTTTCTGGTCGCCGTGCTCCTGTTCGGGATCGCGGGCTGGGAGTCGGCGAAGCACGGCTACAACGCGATTATGCACGGGGGCCACGCCGCGAGCGGAACGCTCACGGTCGCGGGGTCGACGTTCCCCTCGTGGTACGTGAACGTCGTCGTATTACTCGGCGCGATCGGGTTCGAGAGCTACGCGCTGTGGAAGGCGAACGCGGAGATGCAGCGGCAGATCGACCACTACGGCTGGAGCGGGATCAGGGAGGCGTTCGACAAGATGAGCGACGTGACGACGCTGACCGCGTTCACCGAGGACACCATCGCGCTGCTCGGCGCGGGACTGGCGCTCATCGGGATCCTGCTGTCGAAGGCGACCGGCAACGAGGTGTTCGACGCGATCGCCGCGCTACTCATCGGATTGATGCTGATGGGGTTCGCGCTCGCGCTGGCGTGGGAGAACAAGCGGCTGATTCTGGGCGAAAGCCTCCCGGCCGACGTCGAGGCCGACCTCCGCGACGCGGTTCGCGAGTCGACGAAAGTCGTCCACATCGACACGTTTCGGACGGTCTACGTCGGTCCGCAGACGGTGCTCGTGACGATGGACGTCACCGTCGGTCCCGAAACGGAGGCCGGCGACCTCGATGGAATCATCGAGGACATCGAAGCGCGACTCCGCGGGGCCGACGACCGCGTGACGCACGTGTTCGTCGAACCGGAGGTCTCGACTCGGCTCTGATCAGGCGCTCAATTCGGTGACGACGTCGGAAATCAGATCGACGGCGTCGTCGACGTCCTCGCGGGTCACGTCGAGGTGCGTACAGAAGCGCGTGAGGTAGGGGCCGTGGTGGCCGCCGAGGACGCCGCGTGCCTCGCAGGCTTCGGCGAACGTCTCGGCGCGGACGCCGAGGTCGTCGGTGAACACCTGCACGATGTTGGTGTCCGGGTCCGCGGCGCGGACGCCGTCGAGGGCGTCGAGACCGCTCGCGAGCGCGGCGGCGTTCTCGTGGTCGACGGCGAGTCGCTCGACGTTGTCCAGCGCGAGCAGCCCGGGCGCGGCGATCATCCCGGCCTGGCGCATCCCGCCGCCGAGCAGTTTGCGGACGCGGCGGGCCTCCTCGACGAAGTCCTCGTCGCCCGCGAGGATCGAGCCGACCGGGGCACCGAGGCCCTTCGAGAGGCAGAAGAGTACCGAGTCGACGTCGCGGACCATCCGCGCGGGGTCGACGTCGAGCGCGACGCAGGCGTTGAACAGCCGCGCGCCGTCGAGGTGCACCGGGACGCCGCGGTCGTGCGCCGCCTCGGCCGCCGCGGCGATACGGTCCGGTGGAACCGCGACGCCGCCGCGGCCGTTGTGGGTGTTCTCGAGCGCGAGGAGCCCCGTTCCGGCGCGGTGCAGATCCGCCTCGACGTACGCCTCGTCGATCTGTGCGGGCGTCGGGACGGCCTCGTCCGCGTCGACGGGACGCGGCTGGATGCCGGACAACTGGGCGAGTCCGCCGAGTTCCCAGCAGTAGATGTGCGATTTCCGGTCGAGGAGGACCTCCTCGCCCCGGTCGGCGTGGACGCGGGCGGCGATCTGGTTGCCCATCGTGCCGGTCGGCACGTAGAGGGCGTCCTCGGTGCCGACGCGTTCGGCCGCGGCGGCTTCGAGTTCGTTCACCGACGGGTCCTCGCCGTAGACGTCGTCGCCGACGGGCGCGTCCGCGGCCGCCTCGCGCATCGCCTCTGAGGGCCGCGTGACCGTGTCGCTTCGGAGGTCGATCGACATAGTGGACCAGTCGGCGTCGGAGGCAAAGTATCCGCGGGTATGCGTCGCTCTCAGCGGTTGAAAGCGAGAAAAGAGAGCGACAAACTACGACGGGATGCGGGAGTTACCCGAGGAGGAACTTCGCGATCCGGTTGTCCGCGAAGTCGAGCTGTTCCAGGTAGGCGTCGAGGCCGAGGATCCGGCCCGCGCCGAGGGTCGCGACGGTGACGAAGAGCAGGAGCCCCATCAGGTCACCGTTGACCAGCCCGTGCGCCCAGTCGGCGTTCCCCAGGTAGAAGAACGTCATCAGGACGACCCCGAAGAACGAGGCCAGCCGGACGAGCGCGCCCACGACCAGTCCGAGCCCGATGAGGAACTCGCCGAGCGGGATCATCAGGTTCGTGAACTCCAGCATCCACGGGGTGCTCGCGACCCACGTGAACAGGCCCGCGATCGGACTGCCCGAGGCGTTGAGGAGGTAGCCGCTCGCGTCGAACGGCTCGCCGGCGACGAAGCTGAACTTCGTGAAGCCGGCGTGCAGGAACCAGTAGCCGGTGATCACGCGCAGCACGGCGATCCAGTAGCCGGCGAGGGTGCCCTGCAGGTCGAAGTCGAGGACGTTTCCGAAGGTCGTCTCAGCCGCGGTTCGGGTGGTGGGGGTTGTGCTCATAATCGTTCACCTTACACCTGAACAGTTGCACGCTCGGAGCATATAACGGGAATACGGTTCCCGATTTTGTAGAAATCGAGTGAACGACTACCGTACGATTGGTTCCCCGCGCCGCCGGCGGCGGCGTCTGACGGACTCGATCGGGTGCGTAAGAGCGTTATACCAAACGCGGGATCGTCTGCTATGGAGTACCTTCCGTGGGTGATCGTCGCGCTCGTGTCGTACGGGACGCTCGCGCCGCTGACCAGCAAGGTGACACAGGAGGTTCCGCCGGCCGTCTCGCTGTTTCTGGCCACGGCCGTCTTTCTCGTGCTCACGCTCGGGGTGATGGTCGCGACGGAGACGAACCCGCTGACGTACGCGCTCCTGCCCAGCGCGGGCTACATCTACGTCGGCGGCGCGTTTCTCGCGGTCGGGATCCTCTCGTACTACTTCGCCCTACAGCGCGGCCCCGTCAGCGTCGTCGTCCCGATCTACGGGATGTTCATCGTCGGGAGTTCGGTCATCGGGATCGCGTTCCTAGGCGAGGAACTGACGCTCACGCGCGTCGGCGGCATCGCCTCGGCGATCGTCGCGGTCTATCTCAGTTCGGGGGCCGAGTGATGGCGCGCTCGTACCTGCAGTTCTCGATCCTCGCGTTCGTGACCTACAGTCTCGTCGCGCCGCTTCTGAAGGTCGCGATGGAGACGATCCCGAGCACGCCGGCGGTCTTCTTCTCGAACTTCGTGCTGCTCCTCGTCGTCGGCGGCGTGCTGTACTACCGCGGCGAGTCGCCCGTCCCGTATCTGCGGCACCGATACACCCCGCACATCGTCGGTCTGGGCGTCCTGCTCACCGTCGGCCTGCTGACGTACTACCGCGCCCTCGAACTCGGTCCGGTGAGCGTCGTCGTGCCGATCTACGGCCTCTTCATCGTCGTGAGTTCGGTGATCGGCATCGTCGCCTTCGAGGAGACGCTCACTCCCCGGAAGGTCGGCGGGATCTTCTTCAGTATCGTGGCGATCGTGTTGATCTCGGTCTGAGAGCGGGCGGTCGTCGGAGCACGTGCGACAGGCACGTCGGGGTCGGACGTTCGTCTGCTCACGTCGTTCGCAGACAGAAAGGTCCGGGTGCGAGAATTGAACCTCACCCGAGAACCTGCGCTCCGCGCAGAACCTCAGTCTAGTTAGATTCTCGCCTTCCGTCCTTCTTCGTCACTACGTTCCTCAGAAGGTCCGGGTGCGAGAATTGAACCCGCGTCTCAGCCTCCACAAGGCTGAAGGATAGTCCACTACCCTAACCCGGACACGCACCTTCAGGTACCCCCGTCGCAGTCAAATACGTTACGACTCCGCACCGGAGTGCGGCGAAGTCACACGGAATCGGGAGGCTTTTCGCCCGCAGCGACCTACGAACGCGTAACCGTGGCTATCACGGACAAGGTCTACCTCAAGAACCACCGCCAGATCGTCTCCCAACTCGACGTCAACATCCCGAAGGGGGCGTTCAAGGGCGCGACGATGGACGTGCTCTACTCCGGCGAGGGCCTCTCGAAGGTCGACGACGCGACGCGGGACCGCCTGCTCGACTTCGCCGAGGACTTCCTCGACCCGGAGAACCCCGACGACCTCTACACCGGCTACCCCGAGCGGCAGTTCGTCCGCTACCTCCTCGAACTGCGCGCGCAGGGACTCGGCCCAGACGCGATCGTCGACGTGATGGGCGACGAGTACATGCTGTACGCGTATCCCGGCGACGTGCTCTCGTTTCTGGACAACGCGGTCCGAACGCTCGAAGCGGCCGAGACGCTCGCTGGCGTCGAGGGCAACGAGGAGATGGAACAGAAGCTACACCGCGCGCGAACGGCGCTGTCGGGGTAGCGTCGCTAGTTGAGCAACTCTGATACGTCGACGGCGTCGATATCCAGTGACGGCTTCTCGAGGTGCTTCGCGATCGAGAGCAGTATCTCGACTTCCCGAGCGGCGTCGGTGATTTGACCCGCTCACGCTCGCGATCGAACTCGATGCTCGCGAACGATTCGATCTCCGGCAGGTGAGTGTGATGCAACGTCAGCAATACGTCCTCGAACCGCCTGTCGGGTTCCGTAACGTCAGCCGAAGCGGCTTCCCACTCGTGGACCGCCTCTGCGAGTTCTTCGACCGTGACCGCGTGGTCTCGCTGATAGAGATAGTAGAGCGCGTACCGCCGCCGTTCCTTGCTGAGTAGCTTGAATACCTCGTCTAACGAAGTCACGGAGAAGTCAGGCGACGTACAGCTATATAGATGTCGGCATAAATACAGGCCACAAGGCCAAGTTTCCAGTTCCGCTGTCGACACGCCTCCTCAGGGTGGTTCCGAGCGATTCCACCGTGTGATCCCGCTGTCAGCCCAACCGGAACGACGGCTCTTCCGCCTCGGCGTCGAGGTCTTCTAAGTGGATGACCTCCTCGTCCTCGGCGTCGAGCTGCTCGCGGAGGTGGTTGACGTACTGCTTGTGCTCCTCGAGCTGTTCGCGGAGGTGTTCGGCCTCCAACTCTAGACGCTCGTGCTCGCGGACGAAGCTCTTCGGGACGGTCACCGTCGGCGGGAACTCCTGCTCGTCGCCGCCGGTGCGCAACTGTTCGAGTTCGTGCTCGGAGACGACCTGCACTTGTCCGTCGTGGGCAACGAGCGTGTCGACGTAGTCGCGGAAGACCGCCGAAAGCGAGATGTCCCGTTCCTCGGCGATCTCGCGCAGCGTCTCGAAGGCGTCCTCGTTGACGCGGAACGAGATCGTCTTGTTCTTGTTGCCCATATCTCGTCTCTAACTCGTCGGGCGATCCACTTAACCCTTCGTCAGACGCTCACACGACGCGTCGTGAAACCGCCGAGCGGCTCGCTTTCGAGCCTCCCTAATCCGGCCTACGGCTCGGTCTGGAGGCTCGACTGGTCGGCGTCGGACTCGGCGTCCGCGTCCTCGACGGCGCTGCCGCCGTCGAGACCGAACTCGTCGCTGTCGGACTCTTCGAGGCTTTCGAGCGCCGAGACGGCCGAGTCCTTGTAGCGGTCGATCGGGAGGTCGTACTCCTCGCGGGCCATCCGCGCGTACTCGTTGCCCTCCTCGTCGAACGCGGCGATGCGGTCGAGCGTCCGCTCGGCGGTCTCGACGACCCAGCGGTCGCGGGTCGCGGCGTCGACGACCTGGATCGACTCGGGACGGACGGAGACGTTGACGGAGCCGTCGTCGGTCTCGTAGGTCCGCGGCTTACCGACGACTGCGACGTACGCGGGCGGTTCCAGCTCTCGGAGCATACTCGCGGCCTCCGGCTGGTACTGCCCCGCGTAGACGAAGAACGTGCCCGTCGGGTCGACGATGCGACCGCGCCAGTACTCGTTGTCCTCGCCGACGTCGTCCTTCTCGGTGAGGGTGCCGACGAAGAACACGCGGTTGGCTTTCTCGCCCGTCGGCAGCAGCAGGTAGACGGGCGCGCGGTCGTCGTCGGACTCCTTGAACGTGAAGGCGGAGTCGTTGAACTCGTCTGCGAACACGCGTCGGGCGACTTCTCGGGAGGGGATTTCGTTGGAACTCATCTCAGATCGACCTCGCTTTGATCAGCACCGCTTCGGGATCCGCCGGTTCGGTGAGCCGTTCGACCTCGTCGGCGAGGACGTAGCGCCCCAGTTCGGGCCCGGAGACGCGGTAGTAGGTGCCGAGGAGGTCCTCGCGCATCTCGTCGACGACGACCGTCGTGTCGAGGGCGTCCATCGCCATCTGCTGGGCTTCGTCGAGCGTGACGCCGGTGAGGTCCTCCGTGACCTCGCGGCCGAAGATGATCTCGTGGACGCGCTCGCCGTCGTCGAGGACGCCCTTGATCCGGAGGTCGAACTCGCCGTCGACGTCACCGTGCTCCGAACAGCGGCCGTTCTGGAGGACGCGCGTGCAGCCCTCTTCCGGGCAGCGCTTGATGAGGCCGCTGCCCGACTGGATGTCGACGAGCGCGCCCTCGACGGTGGTCGAGTCGTCGCCGACCTCGATGTCCTCGTCGAGTTCTTCGATCGAGGTCGTCTTGTTCAGCTTCACCGAGAAGTTGCCCTGGTACTCGTCGGTGACGACGTTGCCGAGGCGGTAGACCGCTCCTTCTTCGAGCTTCGGGAGGTCCGAGGTCTCGAAGGCGACGAACTTGGTTCGCCCGGACTCGTCGCCGAGCAGGCCCACCTGCGCGATCGAGTCGCTCCGGGGCTCCCACAGTTCGACGACCTTGGCGGTCACGTCGATCCATTGCTCGTCCTCGTCGATGTCGGCGAGGCGGACCTCGTCGTTACCGCCGCGACCGATCTCGTCGCGGTCGAGGCCGGCCTCCTCGAGGTAGCTGTTGATCACCGATCGGCGCGCCTCCTCGACGGGGACGCGGTACTCCTCGACGAGGTTCTCCAGTCGCTCCTCGACCTCGTCTTCGCTGACGTCTAGGTGGTCCGAGAACTGTTCGGCTATCTCCGCTGCGTGTGTTCGCAGGTCTGACATAGTTTCACTCGCCTCCGCCTTGTTTTCCGATGGGAGGCACAGGGCGTTTGGTGCGCGATGAGTAATAAAGTATCGTAACCGGGGTGAAAGTGAAGTCCGTCGGACACCGCCGGGATACTAGCGGTGGAGGGGTCGAAAGAGCGGTCCGTCGGATTCGAGGAGACCCACCAACGGACCTATGTCGATCCGTGCCCCACGACGGAACGATGGACGACCGTCTCGAACACATCCTGCGTCAGAAGCTCCGCGCCGCGGGGCGACAGTACGCCCGCGCCCGGGACGCCTACCGAGACGGGAGAGAATCGGGCGGTCGAAACGACAGCGACGCGGTAGCGAGTTCGCTCCCCCGCGACGACGAGGGGCGCGTCCGGCTCGTCTGCCGCCGCCACGCCGAGCGCCGGGCCGTCGCCGTCGACGACGAGGGGACCCCGGCCTGTTACGAGGCCGGACACCCGGACTGCGAGGGCTGCGTCGACGACATCTGCGACGGCATCGTGGAGACGTGGTGATGACGGGGACCGACTCCGACGGCGACGACTCGCTCCCGGTTGTCGCCGTCGTGCTCGCCGGCGGCACCGGGTCGCGGCTCTACCCCGCGAGCCGGTCCGACCGACCGAAGCAGTTCCTCTCGCTGGCCGCGGACGGCGACGGCGAGAGCGAGGGGGGATCGCTCCTCGAACGCACCGTCGAACGCGCTCGCGACGTCGCCGACGAGGTGGTCGTCGTCACCCGCGAGTCGTACCGAGAGGGGGTCGCCGAGCGAGTGGGCGAAGCGACGGTGCTCGTCGAGCCCGCGGGCCGCGACACCGGACCGGCGCTGCTGTACGCGACGCACCGGGTTTCCACGGAGTACGACGACTGCGTGGTTCTGGCGCTCCCGAGCGACCACCTCGTCGGCGAGGGGTTCGCGCCCGCAGTTCGGCGGGGGACCGCCGTCGCCGCGCGCGAGGATCGCCTCGTGACGTTCGGGGTGGAACCGACGCGGGCCGAGACCGGATACGGCTACATCGAGCCCGCGGACGGAGCCGTCGAGGGGGGCGAGCGAGAGGCGTGGGCTCCGGTCCGGTCGTTCCACGAGAAGCCCGACCCCGCGACCGCGGCGGCGTACGTCGAGGCCGGTCACTACTGGAACGCCGGGCTGTTCGCGTGGCGACCGACGGTCTTCTTCGACGCCGTGGAGTCGTCGCCGCTGGCGTCGCTCGCCGCCGCGCTCCGCTCGGAGACGACGGCCGAAGAGGTAACCGAGGCGTTCGAATCGACTGATCCCGTCAGCGTCGACAACGCGGTCTTCGAGACCGCCGACGATGTCGCTGTCGTCCCGGTGTCCTTCCCGTGGGACGACGTCGGCTCGTGGGACGCGTTCGAGCGCGTCCTCGACGCCGACGGGGACGGCAACGTCACCGACGGCGACGTGGCGCTCCGGACGATCGACGCCGCGGACAACGTCGTCGTCGCCGAGGACGCACACGTCTCGCTGGTCGGCGTGTCGGATCTCGCGGTCGTCGCGTGGGACGACCGCGTGCTGGTCGTCCCGAAATCGCGAGCACAGGACGTCAAATCGCTCGTACGGTCGCTGGAAGAACGCGGCGAGTTCTGAGCGTCGACCCGACGCTTTCGGGGCCTACTCGGCGGTTCGGCGCACCTGAACTTTCCCGCCGGTCGTGACCCCGACGAGCAGCGGCTCGCGGACCTCCCGACCCTGGATGGCGTCGCCGGCGGCGTCGGAGACGGCCTTCATCAGCTCCGGTGCGGTCCGGTTCACCTTCACGCCGGCCTCGTCGCAGGCGTCGTACACCTGCTTCGGGACGTCGTAGAGGTCGGTTCCCTTCTCGACGGCGATCTGCACCGGCGCGGCCAGCGCCTCCGCGAACGCGACGGTCTCGCGGGCCTTCTCGACGTTTCGGCGGGCGCTCGATTCCACGCTCGAGACGTTCGCGCGCGAGGTACCGAGCATCTCGGCGATGCGCGACTGCTGGATGCCGCGCTCGCGGAGTACCAGCACCTCGGCCTGCCGACGGGTCAACACGCTCTCATCGGGGTCGAATCCGACCTCCGACAGCGCGGCGTCGACGTCGAACGTCCCCGCGTCGTCCGACTCGGCCGACTCCACGCCGTCGCCTTCGCCATCAGCCATACCGTGTGTTTGCGCGGCGGCCGCAAAAAAGCTACAGAAGATGGACCGTCCGTCGCGTCGGTGAAAATGAGCGGTAGAAGTACCATCAGCAGGCGAGCGGCGCACGTCCGCGCGGCGGAGGTCGTCGGTCGAGACGGAGAGCAGACTGTCCGTTCGGTCTCGCCCGGTCGATGCGGCCGACTACCCGCCCCAGAAGTTGTCGCGACTTCCGAGCGCGGTCGGTCGTCCGCGGCCGCCGGTGTCGTCGGTGTCGTCGGTCCCGTCGTCCGCGTCGCCGTCGCCCGACTCGGTCGGTTCCTCGTCCTCCTCGTCGTCGACCGCGTCGGGGTCGAGCGGGAGCCGCTCGACGACCTTCTTCGCCGTCGCGTGGTTCGACTTCACGCGGTCGATTCGGACGACGGCGCGGGCCTCCGGCAGGAGGCCGTCGATCAGGACGATGAAGCCGTCATCCGTGCGGCCGACGCCCGAGCCGCTCTCGTGGATGTCGTCGACCTCGACGACGACCTCCTCGCCCGGCTTTACGGGCTGGGCCTTCAGGTCGCGGATCGGCTGTTCGTAGTTGTTACACCACTCCGCGCCGCCGCGGTCGCCGTAGTACTGACACCCCATCCCGTCGATTCGCTCCGAGTACCGGGGGCAGTCGTCGGCTAACGGACAGTCTGACATAGCGGGAGATACTTGACGGGCCGTCTAAACGCTTGCGGGTCTGCGAACCGGCCGCGACGCTGGTCGTTCGAGCGGCTGTGACGCCGTCCCGACGACCGGCTGTGACCCTGCCGTCAGGACCGCGACCGCAACGCTTTCTGCCGCCTCGCTCCGACTCGGTGTATGAGCCGTCGCGTCCCCGAGTTCGCGGTCCTCATCGGCATCTTCCTCGGGCTCTCGGTCGTTGTGACAGGCATCACACTCGGCTGGGGGCTCTACGCGACGGTCGTGCTCGGCGCGCTCGTCTCCTACCCGTTCGTCGGATTCGGGATCGTCCGCGACGACGACCCGGCGGCGACGCTCCGTCCGCGCTGGCTGCTCGCCGGTGGGGTCGTCGTCGCGGCCGCCGGTTCGCTCGGAGTCGTGCTCGAAGACCCCACGGCTGCCGGGCTGCTCCGAGCGGCGCTCGTCGGCCTCGTGCTCGTCGCGCCTCCGGCTGGGTACGCCGCGCACTTCGGGGCCGGCGTCAACCCCCTCTCGCCGCGGACGTCCGTCGCCGTCGGTGCGGCAACCGGAGTCGTGCTCGCAATTTCGGGCCCGCTCGTCGGCGAACCGCTCGTCGGCGTCGCCGCCGGCGTGCTCTGCGCGCTCGGCGCGGCGCTCTACGGGGCCGCGCGCGGCGTCGACTTCGAGCGCCGGACGAAGCGGCGCGCTGCGGCCGCCGGTGGGGTGGTCGGCCTCGGTATCGCGGCCGTCGGCGTCGTCACCGCCGGCCCGCTCGGCGAGTGGCTCCTCGTCGGGGTGGCCGTCGCGTTCGTCCCGAGCCTGTACGCGGCGCTGACGATGGATCGACGCGCGCGAGCTAAATAGCGGAGCGGCGAGACGAATCGCACTCGCGACGTCCCTACGCCAGCGGCGTCCGCTCGACCACCGTCCCAGTCCCACCTTTTGCGCTGCGCTCGCTGCGCTCGCTCGGCAAAAGCTGGACCAAAAGCCTCGCCTATCGGCTCGGCCGCTCGCGCGTACCGCGCTCGCGACGTCCCTACGCCAGCGGCGTCCGCTCGACCACAGTCCCGTCCGCGGTGGGGTACTGCTCGACGATCTCGCCCTCGGGAACGTCGCCCTCCTCGATCATCTCCTCTAAGAGCCACCACGCGACCTCGACGTGCTCGGACTTGACGGTGTAGAACTCCTCGGGGACGCCGAGGGCGTCTAACTCCTCGCTCCCGATCCACGTCTTGCCGTAGACGAGCGTCCCGTCGTCGGTCACCTCGTCGAACGGCCGGCGGATCGTCCGCGCCATCCGCTTGAGCCGGTTGCGGTGCTGGGCGGCGTCCTTGAACACGGAGGTGCAGAAGTACACGCGTTCGTGGTCGCCCATCGTTTCGAGGATCTCATCCTTGGAGCCGTCGACGGCGGACATGTGGCCCTCCTGCAGTTCGTAGCCCTCCTCCTGCATCCGTCGGTAGTTCCCGTCGCTCATCTCGAACTCGTTGACGTTGCAGAAGTCGGCCGCGCCCTCGTCGAGGAACTCCAGGAACTCCTCTTCGGCGCGGATGCCGGGGATCTCGAAGGCGGGCGTCAGGCCCTCCTCGCGGGCGACGTAGAGTATCTCCTCCCACTCGGTTCCGTGGAGGTCGCCCCACAGTTCGTACGGCGGGTGGAATCGGATCTCGTCGAGCCCCGCCTCCGAGAGGCGGCGCATATTCTCCCGACCGCCGGTGATCCCGGTGTAGAGGTGGGTGTGGTGGTCCTCGCCGAACTCGTCTTTCAAGAGCGAGAGGTAGTGACACGTCCGGTCGAGCGCCTCCTGCGGCTCGCCCCCGGTGATCGAGGTGCCGAGGGCGTCCATCCGGTGGGCCTCCTCGAGGACGTCGTCGTCGGACTCGACGAGGCGCTCGTTGGCGTAGACGTCGGTGACGTTCTTGCGGTTCTCGCCGAGCGGGCAGTAGAAGCAGTCGCGCTGGTCGCAGTACCCGTACACGAACAGGACCATCTTGCCGCCCTTCGCGCACTGCTCACAGCCCTTCGAGATCATTCTGTCGTACGGATTACCGGCCGGAGGCCCAAAAGTCGTGCTATCTAGACCGGCCGGAGATGCGACCTTCGCGAGTCACGCCGAGTCGATCGCGACGCTCCCGAAAACAGATATACCACGATGGCGTATCCCACGGCAGATGCTGTTGGTCCTCTGCGTCGACCTCGACGACGATCTCGGCCGCAAAACCGGGCTGGAGACGCCGGTCGTCGGCCGCGACGCCGTCGAATCCGCAGCCGTGGCGCTAGCGACGGCCGACCCCGAGGACTCCGACGTCAACGTGCTGTTTCAGGGGATCCACGAGCACGACGCCCTCGCCAGCGACCCCGGCGTCGACGAGGAAGTGACCGTCGCGGCGGTCACCGGCACGCAGGGGGGCGACGTGAAGGCCAACCGCGCGATCGGCGAGGAGATCGACCGCGTGCTGGCGGGGCTCTCGACCGGCGAGAACGTCAGCGCGATCGTCATCACCGACGGCGCGCAGGACGAATCGGTCCTGCCGATCATCCGATCGCGCGTCCCGATCGACAGCGTGCGCCGCGTCGTCGTCCGGCAGGCGCAGGACCTCGAATCGATCTACTACACGATGAAGCAGGTCCTCGCCGACCCGGAGACGCGCGGGACGATCCTCGTGCCGCTGGGGATCCTCCTCCTGATTTACCCGTTCGTCACGATCGCTAGCCTCTTCGACGTCCCCGGCGCGGTCGTGCTCGGATTCATCTCGGCGTTCCTCGGCCTGTACACCCTCTTTCGCGGCCTCGGGCTGGAGGACGCCGTCGACGACACCGCAGAGCGCGTCCGCGACGTGCTCTACGAGGGCCGCGTCACGCTCATCACGTACGTCGCCGCCGCGGCGCTCCTCGTCGTCGGCGGGTTCCGCGGATACGCCCTCGTCGAGACCCTCCGGGCCAGCGTCCCAAACGCGACGCCGCCGCTCGTCCTCGCGGCGCTCGTCCACGGCGCAGTCCAGTGGTTCGCCGCGGCCGGGGTCACCTCGAGCCTCGGGCAGGTGACCGACGAGTACCTCGCCGACCGGTTCAAGTGGCGCTACCTCAACGCGCCGTTCTACGTCGTCGCGATCGCGGTCGTGCTCTACGTCGTCTCGGGGTTCTTCCTCCCCCGTGGGATCGCCGGCGTCGAGTCGTTCTCGATGACGCAGCTGGCGATCGGCCTCACGGCCGGGACGCTGCTCGGCGTGTTCAGCACGCTCGCGTTCGCGATCGCGGAGTCGCGGTTTCCGACGGCCGCGGAGGCGACACAGGGCTGAAACGGGCGCGGGGTCGCCGACGCCGCGTCGTCGACGCCGTCAGCGCTCGCGGACGACGACGAACTCCGCGAGGTCTTCGAGGTATCCGAGCGGTTCGCTGTCGTCGACGCTCGAGGCCGCGAGCGCGTCGAGCGCCTGCTCGGACTGGTCGTGCGCGCGCTGGTTGGCCTCCTCGGCCGAGAGGCCGGTGACCTGCACCAGCGAGGGCCGGTCCATCTCCGCGTCCTGGCCGGTCGGCTTGCCGAGATCGTCCGGGTCCGCCGTCGCGTCGAGGACGTCGTCGCGGATCTGGAACGCGACGCCGACCCGCTCCGCGTACTCGCCGAACGCCTCGACGGTGAACGGGTCGGCGTCCGCCGCGACCGCGCCGAGTTCGGCTGCAGCGCGGAAGAGCGCGCCCGTCTTCCGGCGCGCGAGATCCATATACTCGCCCTCGTCGGTCGGCCGCGCGACGAGTTCGGTCGCCTCTCCCTCGCCGAGTTCGACCATCGACTCGGCGACGATCTGCGTCGCGTGGTCGTTCCGCGAGAGCAGCGCGAACGCCTCGCCCAAGAGGCCGTCGGAGGCGATGATCGCGGGCCCGTAGCCGTATTCGGCCCACGCGCTGGCCGTGCCGCGGCGGACGTCGGAGCGGTCGATGATGTCGTCGATGACGAGCGACGCGTTGTGGACCAGTTCGATCGCGACGGCGAAGTCGACCGCGTCGGCGGGTTCGCCGCCGCAGGCCTCGCAGGCGAGAACCGTGACTGCGGGGCGGACGCGCTTTCCGCCCGCCAGTGCGACGTGTGCGACCTCGTCGGATAGCTCCGGGGGGTCGACCGCCTCGATGACCTCCTCGAGGCGCGCCTCGACCAGCGACACCCGACGCTCCAGATACTCCATTACCCCTCGCTGAGGATGGGGCGGCAAAAGAGGTTCCGGAAAACGGTTCCCGAGAGGGGTCGGCTGGGTAGTCGATCGGTCGACGAGCGGTCGGCCCCGACGCCGACGAGGGGCCGTATCCGACGGGGTAGCGGCGTCCGACCGCCGTTCTCCGTCAGTCACGCACGGCGTCCTCGGTCACTCGTCGTCGGTCGACTCCTCGGCGTTCTCGGGGAGGGAGATGAGGTTCTCGCGTCCGAGCCGGAGCTTGTCAACTCTCCCGTTGTCGGCCATCGCCGACAGCAGCTGTGAGACCTTCGCGTCCGACCAGTCCGTCTCGTCGACGATGGTCGCCTGTTTCATCCGCCCGCCGTTCTGTTCGAGGAGATGTTCGACGCGCTCCTCGTCGGAGAGCAGCGACAGGTCCGGTTCGTCGCCGCCGTCCGACGCTCCGCCCGCTTCCGCGTGTTGGCCGGCCCCCTCGGTCGACTGCGTCGGCGCAGTGGGAGCGCCCGCGACTGTCTGCTCGTCGTCGGAGTGACCCGCCGGCGCGTCGGTGCCGCCGTTCAGTTCCGGGTTCTCGGTCGTCGAGGCCGGAGCCCGGTTCGCGGCTTCGGCCGTCGCGTCATCGGGCGGCGGCGACTCCCACGGGAGGGTGCGCGTCTCGCTGCGCTGGATGGCCCAGAAGCCGACCAGAAGCGTCACGACCACGAGGAACCCGCCGCCCGCGAGGAGTTCGATCGGGAGCTGTCCCGCGGGGCCGACGGCGGTGTACGTGACCTCGAGCGCCGCGTCCTCGCCCTCGAAGTCCGAGGGCTCTGCGAGGATGATCGCGCTCTCTCGCTGTTGGACGGCGATGCTCGTGCTTGTCACCGTGTAGCCGTCCGGCGGTCGGATGAGGATCTCCTGGTCGTCGTCGAAGATCGAGAGCCACGTCCGCTGCTCGTCGGCCTCGGCGGTCGGGAGCGTGAACACGTCGTCGAGGACGAGCGTCTCGTTCTGACCCTGTCGGAGGAAGTTCGTCCACCGGAACGTGAGCGCGAGCGTCCCGCGGTCGGCCTCCCCGTCGACCGAACTGTGGTACGTGACGTTCTCGATCGCCATCGGTCGCCCCGTGGACTCTCGCGCGCGCTGTTGCAGCGACTCGAACAGCCGCGCGTTCGGCCCGACGTCCGACTCGCCAGCCTCGTACTCCTCGGCGAGAGTCCGGAAGGCGCGCGTCTCGTTCTCGGAGTCGAGCGCGTAGTGCGTCTCGATGCGCCACTCGGCGCTGCGATCGGACTGGAGATCGATCTCGACCGTCGTCCGCGCAGGTTCGTCGTCGGTCACCTGTGAGACGCCGTCCGGGGAGCCGATCGCGTCGACGCGGTCCGAGAGTCGATCGGGCGCTGTCGTCCGCGACAGCGAGTCCGACGGACCGGAATCGTCGACCGCGAGGGCGGTGGCTGGAGCGACGGCGGCGAGGACGAGGAGGAGGGCAACCAACGGCGCGGACGTCCGCATTTGCTGGGAGTGCACGTGGAACGCTCAAAACGCTTTCCATCGTGGGAGTCTCCCTCACCCGTCGGCCGGTAGGACGACGTTAGAAATCACTCGACGCGAGTCCCCGGCCAATCGAACGACGAGCGGGAGTCCACCCGAGAAATGGCGCGTTTTAATAACGACCCGAGAATACGCTTCCCGTATGCGCGCTGCCGCCCTCTCACTCGCCCTCCTCCTGGTGCTCTCCGCCGTCGCCGGCGCGGTTCCGGCGCTTCCGGACGACGGCGCGGGACCGCCCGCCAGCGACGCGTCCGACCTCCGAACGTCTGCCCCGCTGCAGGTCTCGTCACCGAACGGAACCGACGGCGAACCGGCGCTGAACGTTCTCGGGGTCCCGCCGGGAGTGGCGGCCCGGAGCACGCTGGAAACCGAGTACGTCGAACTCGGAAGCGGCCTGGCGTTCGGGTCGAAGACCGCTGACTTCCGCCTGGAAACGGCGTCGATCGTCGAGCGGATCGAATCCGCCGAGACGACCGACAGGCGACAGCAGTACCTGCTGCAGGAGGTCAGCGCGATCGAAGAGCGATCGGTCACCTTGCGGTCCCAGCAGCGACAGGTGATCGCGTCGTACGGCGACGGGGAGATCACGCCCAGACGGCTGCTGTACGAGCTCGCGCTGATCGACGCCGAGGCGCGGGAGCTCCAGCAGCGCCGCGACCGACTCCAGTCGCTCGTCGATTCGACGCCGGGGTTCAGTATCTCCTCCTCGCGCTTCGGGAACATCGAACTGGAACTGAACACGCTCACCGGCCCCGTCCGCAGTCACGCGGGGGCGGTGCTGAGCGGTGAGGCGGCGTCGACGCGCTTCTTCGTCCAGTCCGGACCCGACAGCGTCGAACTGGCCGTCGTCCGCAACGACACGTACGTCCGCGAGACGTACCGCGGGGCGCTCCGCGTCGGGAACGGCAACTCGTTCTCGCTGGGCGACGCGGTCAACGCGACCGAGCAGGCGTACCCGACGATCACCGACCTCCGAGTCCGCGACGACGTCGTCGGTAACCCCGAGAGCGACAGTACGCGCGTGAGCATCGAACACGAGCGCGGACGGCTGGTCGCGTTCGTCGACAGCGGGAGCGAGCGCGTGTTCAAGGAGTACCAGTACCGTCCGATCGATCAGGTGACGACGACGTCGTCGGTCTCGGCGGTCAAAGACGGACTAGAGTTGACCGCTCACCGGACGTATCCGGGCGGTCCGGTCCGGTTGCAGCTCAACAGCACATCGAGCGACGACCCGGTCGACGCGCAACTCACGGTCGGGCCCCCCGCCGGGCAGAGCTCCGTCGTGGGACGAACCGGGGGCGACGGGTCGCTGTGGACGCTCGCGCCGTCCGGGACCTATCAGGTGACGGCGATCGACGGGAGCTCCGTCGTCGTGCTCTCGGTCGAGCCGACGCGGACGCCGCTCGTCTACGGCGCGGTCAACGACAGCGCGATGGAAGGCGAGACCGAGACGATAACGCCGACCGACTGAACCGTCGCCGCGGTTCGACCGGGCAGCGCCCGGCGGCGGCGCAGGCCGAACGTTCTTATCCCATCGGGCGGCCAGCGCCCCCGTGTCTTCCCGCGCATCGGCCTCGGTGATCGGTATCGTGCTGCTCCTCCTCGTCGGCGTCGTGCTCGGCAGCGTCGTCGCCGCGGGTGCGGAGGCGGTCGCGTCGGCGACGGGCGAACCGGGGATCGCGGGCGGCGCGGCCTCGGCCTCGGACGCGGCGGTGGAGACGGTCGCCCTGTCGCTCCGACTCGACGGCGACGCGGTCGCCGTGACCCACGAGCGCGGGACGGCGCTTCCGCTCGACGACGTTCGGCTCGTCGTCGCGATCGACGGGGAGCGACTCCGGTACCAACCGCCCGTCCCGTTCTTCGCCGCGACGGGGTTTCGCGGCGGCCCGACGGGCCCGTTCAACCTCGCGAGCGACGGGGTGTGGGCAGAGGGAGAGACGGGGTCGTTCCGCGTCGCCGGGACCAACGATCCGCAAGTGCGGCCGGGGAGGACGGTCTCGGTGACGCTCTACGTCGAATCCGCGAGAGTTGGTGTGGTGCGGGGGACCGTCGATTGAGCGGTGTCCTGCGCCTGAGTCGGTCGGGGCTGTGAGGGGTTATTCCTCGGGCGCACGCGCGATGGTCGTGATCGCTCGGGGGCTCCCGGGGTAGGCCTGCTGGATGTGGTGTTCGATGTCGACGAAGCCCGCCTCCTCGAACATCCGCTGGGCCTCCGCCTCGTCGTAGAAGAGCATGATCGCGTCCGCGAGGTGCTGGAAGAGGCGGTTGTTCGGGTAGTCGGGGCCGACGACGAGGACCGTGTGACCCGGCTTCACGACGCGCCGGAACTCCTCGAGCGCGGCGACCGGGTTCGGCCAGTACTCGATGGAACCGGAGGACCAGACGGCGTCGAAGGAGTCGTCGGCGAAGGGGAGCCGTTCGGCGTCGCCGCGATAAAAGCGCACGCGGTCGCGCGAACCGAACTTCTCGAACGCCTTCTCCATCTGGTGGCGGCTCTGATCGAGGCCGTGTACGTCGTCGGTGTAGCGGAGCAGACCCTCGGTCGCGAAGCCGGTCCCGCAACCGACGTCGAGCACGCGGTCGCCCCGCTGGAGGTCGAACCACTCCAGCGCCTCGTCGCGCATCGCCTCGTTCCAGATGAACGGGTTGATGCGGTCGTAGACCTTCGAGAGGTACTTGTAGAACAGGCGCGCGTTGGCCTTGTCTTCGAGGACACCCATCGGTCGGCGGTTAGCACGGGAGAATCATAACGGTGCGGATCCGTCGCCGACGACACGCCGGAAACAGGACAGTCACGTCGGAGAACCGAACGGTTGGCGAGAGTGTTCCGCAAACACCTTATACGCCGCTTGCGCAACGTTTCGGTGATACGAGTATGCCGAGACCAGAGGTTCTCGAACGGATCAAAACGGCGGAATCCGAGGCCGAAGACATCGTGAAACAGGCCGAGGAGGATCGCGACGAGCGAATCGAGGAGGCTCGACGCGAAGCCGAGGAGATCCGCGCCGACGCAGAGACCGAGGCGGACGAGTACGAGTCCGAGCGACTCGCCGAGGCCCGCGAGGAGATCGAGGCCGAGCGGGAGGAACTCATCGAGGAGGGCAAAGAAGCGCGCGAGAAGCTGGTCGCGTCCGCCGAGGAGAACGCCGACGAGGCGGTCGAATACGCGATCAGTCAGTTCGAGGAGGCGGTACATGCTCAGACCTGAGCAGATGAGCAAGGTCTCGGTGACGGGATCGAAGGCCGTGATGGACGAGGTCATCGAGACCGCCCACGGCCTGAACCTCCTGCACGTCACCGAGTACGACGGATCCTGGGACGGCTTCGACCCCGGCGACCCCGTCGAGGGAGCCGAGGAGTCCTCCGACCGACTCGTCACGGTTCGTTCCTTAGAGAGCATTCTCGACGTCGACGCCGACGACGCCGGCCCGACCCGGATCGTCACAGACGAGGCGCTCGACGAGGAACTCGAGGAGATCCGCACGCGGGTCAACGAACTCGACGACCGCCGACAGGGGCTCCGCCAGGAGATCAGAACGCTCGAAGAGCGCCTCGACGGCATCGAGCCGTTCGTCGACCTCGGCATCGACCTCGACCTGCTGTCGGGGTACGATTCGCTGCAGGTCGCCGTCGGCTCCGGCGACCGCGACGCCATCGAGCGCGCGGTCATCGACGCCGACGATCTCCGTTCCCACGAGGTCTTCGACGGAGACGGCGTCCTCGGCATCTTCGCGCGACCGACCGACGACGCCGACGACTCGGCGCTCGTCGACGCGCTGGTGAGCGCCGATTTCAGCGCCTACGAGATCCCGGACGGCGAGGGCAGCCCCAGCGACTACAAGGCTGAGCTCGAACACGAGAAACAGCAGCTCGAGTCGAAGCTCGCGACCGTCGAGAACGAACTCGAGTCCGAGAAGATGGACGCCGCGGGCTTCCTCTTGGCCGCCGAGGAGAAGCTCTCGATCGACGTCCAGAAGACCGAAGCGCCGCTGTCGTTCGCGACGACGGAGAACGCGTTCGTCGCCGAGGGGTGGATCCCCTCCGAGCGCTACACCGAGTTCAAGAGCGCGATCAAAGACGCCGTCGGCGAGCGCGTCGAGATCGAAGAGCTCGAACGAGCGAAGTTCTCGAAGGACGGGACCGACCACGTCCGCGAGGAGGTCGCCGCTGGCGGTGCCGGCGGCGCGGCCGCGGCCGCAGACGGGGGCTCGGAGGCGCGCGCCGACGGCGGCAGCGCAGTCGTGATGGAGAACGACGAGCCGCCGACGGTGCAGGACAACCCCGGCGCGGTCAAGCCGTTCGAGATCCTCGTGCAGGCGGTCAACCGCCCGAGCTACTACGAGTTCGACCCGACGATCATCCTCTTTCTGACGTTCCCGGCGTTCTTCGGGTTCATGATCGGGGACCTCGGGTACGGGATCATCTACACCGCGATCGGCTACTACCTCTACACCAACTTCGCCGACCGCCCGGCGTTCCGGAGCATGGGCGGCGTGACGATCGCAGCGGGGATCTTCACGGTGATCTTCGGGATCCTCTACGGCGAACTGTTCGGCCTCCACGTCATCTCGACGTACTTCTGGGAGGGCGCGCTCGGAATGGCGCACCCGCCCATCGAGAAGGGCCTCTCGCCCGCGGGCGTCGACTGGGCCCGCGGCTGGCTCGTCGTGAGCGTCCTCATCGGCATCTTCCACCTCAACGTCGCGTGGATCTTCGGCTTCGTCGAGGACTACCAGCTGCACGACCTCGAGCACGCGGTCTACGAGAACGGCTCGTGGTTGCTGATGATGAACGGCCTGTGGGTGTGGGTCTTCAGCGACGCGCTCAGTAGCGTCGCCCCCGGCTTCCTCTACACGACGTTCTCCAGCGAGGGCGTCATCCCGCTCGGCTTCAGCGGCTTCCCGGCGATGGAGGTTTTCACCATCCCCGGCGTCGGGCCGATCACGGTCCCGCTCCTCGTGTTCATCGCCGGCCTCGTCCTGCTCGCGGTCGGTGAACCGATCGAGGTCGTCGAGTTCCTGAACGTCCTCGTGAACGTCCTCTCGTACACGCGTATCGCCGCGGTGCTGCTCGCGAAGGCGGGGATGGCCTTCACGGTCAACCTCCTGTTCTTCGGCGTGTACGTCGACGACCACGGCGGCTGGCACTTCGGGCTCACCGGGATGCCGGACGCGGAGGCCGTCGCGGCGCTCGGACAGGGTGAGACCCTGAGCTACCACGGCTACGAGGTAACCGAGATCATGTTCGGCGGGCTCGTCCACGGCGACGCCGCGACGATCCTGGTCGGACTGCTCGTGCTCGTGCTCGGCCACCTGCTCGTGCTCGCGCTGGGCGTCACGAGCGCCGGCCTGCAGGCGGTGCGTCTCGAGTACGTCGAGTTCTTCAACAAGTTCTTCGACGGCGGCGGCCGCGAGTACGAACCGTTCGGCTACGAGCGACGCTTTACCACCGAAGACTGACGAGAGTGGCGCCGGGCGGCCACCGCGGCCGCCGGGTCCGTTCGAGAACCTCCGCGCCGGTGCGGACAGCCGTGCAACTCATTCTCAAATCGCACGAATATCGGCGATTCTGGGCGCTTCGCACCGGATCCGGCGAGTTAGTTTGGGAAGCTTTATGAGATACGTGGGTTCAATTACGCACGTTCGGAGACGACTATCCGGTCAACACTACCAACAATGTTCGAAGCACTCCTACAGCAGGCAGAAGCTGCCCCGGCTCTTGAACCAACCGCCGCCGCCGCACTCGCGGTCGGTCTCGCGGCATTCGGCGCAGGGTATGCAGAGCGCGGTATCGGCGCGGCCGCGATGGGAGCCATCGCGGAAGACGACAGTCTCTTCGTCAACGGTCTGATCCTGACCGTCCTGCCGGAGACGCTCGTCATCCTCGCGCTCGTCGTCGTATTCCTGGTCTGAACGCCCCCCGCTCTTTCCATCAATGAGTTTGGACAACGTCGTCGAAGACATCCGAGACGAAGCCCGCGCGCGTGCGGAGGAGATTCGCGAGCAGGGCGAGCGTCGCGCCGAGGACATCGTCGAGACGGCAGAGACTGACGCCGAGGAACTCCTCGAAGCGCGAAAGGAGTCCGTCGAGCGCCAGATCGAGCAGGAGCGCGAACAGGCGCTGTCGAGCGCGAAGCTCGAAGCGAAGCAAGAACGGCTCGAAGCCCGACGCGACGTCCTCGAAGACGTCCGCAGCCGAGTCGAAGACGAACTGGCCTCGCTCCCCGAGGAGAAGCGCGAGGAGCTGACTCGCGCGCTGCTCGAGGACGCGACCGCCGAGTTCGACGAGGGCGAGTCCGTGTCGGTCTACGGACGAGCCGACGACGCTGACCTGCTCGAAACCCTCTGCGAGGAGTACGACGGATTCGAGTACGCCGGGGAGTACGACTGCCTCGGCGGCGTCGTCGTCGAAGGCGCGGACTCCCGCGTTCGGGTGAACAACACCTTCGACTCCGTGCTCGGAAGCGTCTGGGAGAACAACCTCAAGAACGTCAGCGAGAGACTGTTCGACCAATGAGCACCGCCGGCGGTTCCAACCCCGAGTACGTGACGGCCCGCGTCAGAGCGCGCCGAAGCGCGCTCTACGGGGACGAAGAGTACCGCAAACTGATTCGGATGGGGCCGGCCGAGATCGCTCGGTTCATGGAGGAGTCCGACTACGAGGACGAGATCAACGCCCTCGGCTCGCGGCACTCCGGCGTCGACCTCATCGAGTACGCCCTCAACCGCAACCTCGCGAAGCAGTTCGACGACCTGCTGCGCTGGGCCGACGGTCGACTGTACGACCTGATCGCGCGGTACCTGCGGAAGTTCGACGCGTGGAACGTCAAGACGGTCATCCGGGGCATCTACTCCGAGGCCGACCGCGACGCCATCGCGGACGACCTGATCCGGGCCGGCGAGTTCGACGAGGACCTGCTCGATCAGCTGCTCGACGCGCCGACCATCGAGGACGTCGTCGACCGCCTGTCGGGGACGATCTTCGGGAACGACCTCGAAGACGCCTACGAGGATTACGAGGACACCGGCGTCCTCGTTCCCCTCGAAAACGCGATCGACAGGACGTACTACGAACACCTGCTGGAGGGGCTCGTCGTCGACGAGGCCACCCAGCAGTACCGCGAGTTCCTCGAGGCCGAGATCGACTTCCGGAACGCGCGGAACGCGCTGCGGCTCGCACAGAGCGGCGCGGACATCGACCCCGCCGACTACTACATCGACGGGGGCTCGCTGTTCACCGCGAGCGAGCTCGCGACGCTGTCGCAGAACCGCGACGAACTCGTCACGAAGATCCGCGAGTCCAAGTACGGTGACGACCTCTCGGCCGCGCTCGACGAACTCGAGTCCGCGGAGAGCCTCATCAACTTCGAGCGGGCCCTCGACATCGCCCTGCTCGAGTACACGGACGCGCTCGGGCACGTCTTCCCCCTGTCGATCACGCCGATCGCGTCGTACATCCTCGCGAAGGAGCGCGAAGTCGACAACATCCGCGCGATCGCGCGCGGACGCGAGGCGGGCCTCCCCGAGGAGCAGATCGAACAGGAGCTGGTGATCCTATGAGCCAGGAGATCGCCGTCGTCGGCAGTCCGGACTTCACCACCGGGTTCCGCCTCGCGGGCGTCCGGAAGTTCGAGACCGTCGCCGACGACGAGAAGGACGAACAGCTCGACGAGGCCGTCAGCGGAGTGCTCGAAGACGACGACGTCGGCATCGTGGTGATGCACGACGACGATCTCGAGTACCTCTCGCGGAACGTCCGCAACGACGTCGAGACCAGCATCGAACCGACGCTGGTCACCCTCGGCGGCGGCGCGGGCGCGGGCGGCCTCCGAGACCAGATCAAGCGAGCCATCGGAATCGATCTGATGGAGGAGGACAACTAATTTATGAGTCAGACAGAGCAAGCCGTCCGCGAAGACGGCATCATCGCGAGCGTGAGTGGTCCCGTCGTGACCGCCCGCGATCTCGACGCCCGAATGAACGACGTCGTCTACGTGGGCGACGAGGGTCTGATGGGCGAAGTCATCGAGATCGAAGGCGACATCACGACGATCCAAGTGTACGAAGAGACCTCCGGGATCGGCCCCGGCGAGCCCGTCGAGAACACCGGCGAGCCGCTGAGCGTCGATCTCGGCCCCGGGCTTCTCGACACCATCTACGACGGCGTCCAGCGTCCGCTGGACGTCCTCGAGGACAAGATGGGGAGCCCCTACCTCGACCGCGGCGTCGACGCGCCGGGGATCGAACTCGACAAGCAGTGGGAGTTCGAGCCCACCGTCGAGGAGGGCGACGAGGTCGGCCGCGGCGACATCGTCGGCGTCGTCGAGGAGACGATCACCATCGACCACAAGGTGATGGTCCCGCCGGACGCCCTCGAGGAGGACGAGATGGCGGAAGTCGTCGCCGTCGAGTCGGGGTCGTTCACCGTCGAGGAGACGGTCGTCGAACTCGACAACGGCGAGGACGTCACGATGCTGCAGGAGTGGCCGGTCCGCGAGGCCCGACCCACCGTCGAGAAGAAGACCCCGCGGACGCCGCTCGTCTCCGGGCAGCGGATCCTCGACGGCCTGTTCCCGATCGCGAAGGGCGGGACGGCCGCGATTCCGGGGCCGTTCGGCTCCGGGAAGACGGTCACCCAGCACCAGCTCGCGAAGTACGCCGACGCCGACATCATCATCTACGTCGGCTGCGGCGAGCGCGGCAACGAGATGACCGAGGTCATCGACGACTTCCCGGAGCTCGAGGACCCCTCGACCGGGAACCCGCTGATGGCCCGGACGTCGCTCATCGCGAACACGTCGAACATGCCCGTCGCCGCGCGCGAGTCGTGCGTCTACACGGGAATCACCATCGCGGAGTTCTACCGCGACATGGGATACGACGTCGCGCTGATGGCCGACTCCACCTCGCGGTGGGCCGAGGCGATGCGCGAGATCTCCTCCCGACTCGAGGAGATGCCCGGCGAGGAGGGGTACCCCGCGTACCTCGCCGCCCGGCTCTCGCAGTTCTACGAGCGCGCCGGCTACTTCGAGAACGTCAACGGGACCGAGGGGTCGGTCTCGGCGATCGGCGCGGTGTCGCCACCGGGCGGCGACTTCTCCGAGCCGGTCACGCAGAACACGCTGCGCATCGTGAAGACGTTCTGGGCGCTCGACGCCGACCTCGCAGAGCGCCGGCACTTCCCCTCGATCAACTGGAACGAGTCCTACTCGCTGTACAAGGACCAGCTCGACCCCTGGTTCCAGGAGGAAGTCTCCGACGACTGGCCCGAGAAGCGCCAGTGGGCGGTCGACGTCCTCGACGAGGAGGCCGAACTGCAGGAGATCGTTCAGCTCGTCGGCAAGGACGCGCTGCCGGAGGACCAGCAGCTGACGCTGGAAATCGCGCGCTACCTGCGTGAGGCGTACCTCCAGCAGAACGCGTTCCACCCGGTCGACACCTACTGTCCGCCGGAGAAGACGTACCTGATGTTGACCACGATCGAGACGTTCCACGACGAGGCGTTCGACGCCCTCGAAGCGGGCGTTCCGGTCGAGGAGATCATCGACATCGACTCCGCGCCGCAGATCAACCGGATCGGCGTCCAGGAGGACTACGAGGAGTACGTCGAGGAACTCAAATCGGACATCACGGACGAACTCCGGAGTCTCTACTAACAATGAAAGAGTACCAAACTATCACCGAGATCAGCGGCCCGCTGGTGTTCGCCGAGGTCGACGAGGCGATCGGGTACGACGAGATCGTCGAGATCGAGACGGCCCAAGGCGAGACGCTGCGCGGTCAGGTGCTCGAATCCTCGGAGGGCGTCGTCGCCATCCAGGTGTTCGAGGGCACCAGCGGTATCGACCAGCACGCATCGGTTCGCTTCCTTGGCGAGACGATGAAGATGCCCGTCACCGAGGACCTCCTCGGTCGGGTCCTCGACGGTTCCGGCCGACCGATCGACGGCGGCCCGGACATCGTCCCCGAGGAGCGACAAGACATCGTCGGCGCGGCGATCAACCCCTACTCCCGGGAGTACCCCGAGGAGTTCATCGAGACCGGGGTCTCGGCCATCGACGGGATGAACACGCTCGTCCGCGGCCAGAAGCTCCCGATCTTCTCGAGTTCGGGCCAGCCGCACAGCGAACTGGCGATGCAGATCGCCCGGCAGGCCAGCGTGCCCGAGGAGGAAGAGGGTGAAGGCGAAGGTTCGGAGTTCGCCGTCATCTTCGGCGCGATGGGGATCACGGCCGAGGAGGCCAACGAGTTCATGCAGGACTTCGAGCGCACCGGCGCACTGGAGCGCTCCGTGGTCTTCATGAACCTCGCGGACGACCCCGCCGTCGAGCGGACGGTCACCCCGCGGATGGTCCTGACGACGGCGGAGTACCTCGCCTTCGAGAAGGACTACCACGTGCTCGTCATCCTGACGGACATGACCAACTACTGCGAGGCGCTCCGCGAGATCGGTGCGGCTCGCGAGGAGGTCCCGGGCCGACGTGGCTACCCCGGGTACATGTACACCGACCTGGCGCAACTGTACGAGCGCGCCGGCCGGATCGAAGGGCGCGAAGGGTCGGTCACGCAGATTCCGATTCTCACGATGCCCGGCGACGACGACACCCACCCGATCCCGGACCTGACGGGGTACATCACGGAGGGGCAGATCTACGTCGACCCCGACCTCAACAGTCAGGGACTGCAGCCCCCGGTGAACGTCCTTCCGAGCCTGTCGCGACTGATGGACGACGGCATCGGCGAGGGGCTCACCCGTGCGGATCACGCCGACGTCTCCGACCAGATGTACGCGGCGTACGCGGAGGGCGAGGACCTGCGCGACCTCGTGAACATCGTCGGCCGCGAGGCGCTGTCGGAGCGTGACAACAAGTACCTCGACTTCGCCGAGCGCTTCGAGGAGGAGTTCATCGACCAGGGCTTCGACACGAACCGCGAACTCGAAGAGACGCTCGAGATCGGCTGGGAACTCCTCTCGATGCTGCCGAAGGAGGAACTCAACCGCGTCGACGAGGACTTCATCGAGGAGTACTACCACGAGGACGCGACCGACGCCGACAACACCGAAACCGAAGCGACGGCCGACTGATCGGTCGACCGCTCGTCGGCGGATCGATCGAGCCGGATTCGTTTTTTGCGTCGTTCGTGTGCTCTCCCGTCTCGACAGCGTCCGCCAAAAGCCGTACGCTTGGGTCGGAAACGGCCACACGCGTTTTATTCCTGTGATCCCGTGTCATCGTATGGCGCGAGGGGCGGAACCGAGCGAGCGGACGCCTACGACGGGGTCTCAGCCCGTCGACGAAGCGGACACGAAACTCCAGTCTGCGAGCACCGACGCCGTCGACGAGGCGCTGAAGACGCGCGCGATGGACGAAGCGCCGGTCGGAATCACCATCGCGGACGCGACGAAGCCCGATCAGCCGCTCGTGTACGCCAACGCCGCCTTCGAGCGGATCACCGGCTACCCGCCGACGTACGCGGTGGGTCGAAACTGTCGGTTTCTGCAGGGGGAAGCCACTCGCGAGAAGCCGGTCAGGCGGATGCGCGCAGCGATCGAAGAGGAGCGCGCGACGACCGTCGTCCTCAGAAACTACCGGCGGAACGGCGAGCAGTTCTGGAACGAGGTGACGATCGCGCCGCTCCGCGATGAGTCGGGGGCAGTCGCCTACTACGTGGGATTCCAACAGGACGTCACGCGCCGCAAGCGGGCCGAGCAGGCGGCGGCGAACAGGGCCGAGCGGATCGAGCGCGAGCGGACCGCCCAGGAACGGCTCCTCGATCGGCTCGACGGGGTCGTCGCGGACGTCACCGAGTCCGTGACGCGGGCGACCTCAAGAGCCGAGTTGGAACGCGGGGTCACTCAGAGCATCGCGGACACGTACGCGGGGGCGTGGCTCGGGACGTACGACCCGGCGAGCGAGACGGTCGTCCCGGAAGTCTGTGCCGGCGTGGTCGATCCCGACGTCGTGGGGCGTCAGTTCTCCGTGGCCGAGTCGACCGCCACCCCGGCGGCGGAAATCGAAGCCGTCGAAACCGCCGTCGCCGGCGCGCTCGACGCGCAGTACGTCCACATCGAACCGATCGAAAGGGCGGGTGTCGAGGCGTCTGCGGTCGCCGGCGTGCCGTTACACTTCGGGACGGCGACCTACGGCGCTGTCGCGGTGTACGTGGCGACCGAGGACTTCCACACCCACGAGCGGGCCGTCTTGACCGCACTCGGTCGGACGGTCGCAACCGGCATCAACGCGATCGAGAGCCGTCGAACGCGCCACGGCGAGGAGGTTATCGAAGTCCAACTCGGAGTCGAGGCCCATCCCGTGGTAGCGCTCGCGTCCGCGTTGGACTGCCGACTGCGGTACGTCGGGACCGTCGGCGATCGCGAGGTCACGTCGCTGCTGTTCGAGGTCGGCGACGGGGACGGCCTCGACGCGGAGGCGGTGCGCGCTGCGGCCGCTCGCCGAGGGGTGACGATCCACGCCGTACTCGCCACGGAGACGGACGTGCCGGTGGTCGAACTGTCGGTCGACGACGGCTCGTTCCGCGCGCTGCTGGCCGATCACAGCGGGGAGGTAACCGAGTGGACTGCGGAGGCGGGCCTCGCGCGGGTGACCGTCGAGGTCGGCAGAGAGCCCCTCGCCCAGTCGTTCGCCGACACCGCGCTGGAACAGTTCGAGGCCGCGGAACTGATCGGGTACCGCCGCCGAGAGCGCCGGGCGGAGACCCAACGCGAGTTCGTCGCCGACCTCCGGTCGCGACTGACCGACCGCCAGCACGCCGCGTTAGTCCGCGCCTACACGACGGGCTACTTCGAGTGGCCCCACGAGACCAGCGGGGACGAGATCGCCGAGTCGATGGGCGTCTGTCGGTCGACGTTCCACCAGCACCTCCGCGCGGCACAGCGAAAACTCGCGGCTGCGGTGCTGGAAGGATAGCACGCCGACCGCCGCGGATCCGCGCCGTCCCCAACTGGTTGTGTACGTCGCTTACCACGTCTCCCCTCCTACGCTAAGGCGTACTATGCCACAACCCGGAAGCGAAGGAATCTGGCTCTGGATCGGCACGCTCGGAATGTTCCTGGGGATGCTGTACTTCATCGCCAGGGGCTGGGGCGAAACTGACAGGCGGCGACAGGAGTTCTACATCGTCACGATATTCATCACCGCCATCGCGTTCGTGAACTACCTCGCGATGGCGCTCGGCTTCGGGCTGACGACGGTGACGGTCGCCGGCGAGGAGTTACCGATCTACTGGGCGCGATACACGGACTGGTTCTTCACCACGCCGCTGCTGCTGATCGACCTCGGCCTGCTCGCCGGGGCGAACCGGAACCAACTCGCCTCGCTGGTCGGACTGGATATGCTGATGATCGGGACCGGGGCCGTCGCGACGCTGTCTGCCGGCCCCGGGATGTTCTCCGAGGGCGCGCGCCGGCTGATCTGGTGGGGCGTCTCGACGGGGTTCCTGCTGGTGCTCCTGTATATGCTGTACGGATCCTTAGACGAGAAGGCCAGCCAGCTCTCCGGAGCCGCCGCGAGCACGTTCAGTCGGCTCCGGACGCTGATCGTCGTGGTCTGGCTGATCTATCCCGTCTGGTGGATCGTCGGCACCGAGGGACTCCGTCTCCTCCCGCTGACGATCGAGACGGCCGGATTTATGGTGTTAGACCTCGTCGCCAAGGTCGGATTCGGCATCATCCTGTTGTCGAGCCGCGAGGTGCTGGACGCCGCGGGTGCGACCGCGACCAGCGCCGAACCGGCGGACTGACGCCGTCGAGTCGTCCCGCCCGCTCGCTCCCCGTTCGGCGTTCGGAGACCCAACCCGATGAGCACGCTCACGTACCTACAGTTTCACTTCGCGTTCGTCGTCCCCGCAGTGTTGCTGTTGGCCGCGACTGGGTTCGTGAGTCGGTCGCACATCCCCGAGCGGCTTCGGGCGCGGCTCACCGGATGGCGTGAGTACTGGGGCGGCGTCGCCATCGTCACCGTCGTCGCGCTGGCGTACACGACGCCGTGGGACAACTTCCTGATCGGCCGCGGCGTCTGGTGGTACGGCGAAGCGGCGACGGTCGCGACGATCTGGCGCGCCCCCGTCGAGGAGTACCTGTTCATCCTGGTCCAACCGCTGTTTACCGCGCTGTGGCTTGCGCACCTCTCGGTGCGCCCGTCGTGGCCGGCGGCCTCGCACCCGCGTCGGGACCGGGCGCTGGCCGTCGCGGCCGCCGTCGCGGTCGGGGCCGTCGGGTGGCGGTTGCTTGCGACCGACGCGACCTTTTATCTCGGCGCGATCCTCGCGTGGGCCGCGCCGGTGCTGGCCCTGCAGTGGGCCGTCGGAGCCCCGCAGCTGTGGGCTCGTCGGCGAACGGTCGCGCTGGGGACGCTCGTTCCGGCGACGTACCTGTGTCTGGCCGACCGGATCGCCATCGAGTACGGCATCTGGATCATCGCCGAGCAGTACACGACGGGCCTGACGGTTCTCGGACTCCCCGTCGAGGAGGCGACGTTCTTCCTCGTGACGAACCTCTTCGTCGTGCAGGGGCTGCTCCTGTACCGGCTGGTGATCGCGCGGTGGGACGGGGAGTCCGCATCAGACCGAGATGTCACCGATTCGACGGCGGGTCGCACAGTCGAGCGAAGCCACCGGGCGGACGTCGACACCGCCCCCGCGGATCGCCTGGCGGGGGAAGCGAACGGCGATGAGTGAATCGGCAGCGGAGAGCCGATCAACTAGGGGTAGCGACGACCGGGTCCACGGCCGTCCCCCGCTGCTCCGACCGATCGTGCTCGCCGTCGGCGGCTATCCCGCCTGGGTCGGCATCGCCTCCGTACTGGCCGTCGTCGCAATCGTCGAGGTCGGTGGCACCGGAATCGGAGCGACGCTGCCGACGTGGGCTCGCTACCTCCCGCTCGCGGCCAGCCTCGTGCTGTTCGGGCTTCCGCACGGCGCGGTCGACCACCTCGCTCCCGCGCGGGCCGCCGGTCAGCGTCCGAGCGTCCGATGGCTGCTGAGTGTTGGGGTTGTCTACCTCGTTCTCGGCGTCGCCTACGCCGCGGTGTGGTTTCTCTCTCCGGTCGCCGCGGCCGCGGCGTTCATCGCGATGACGTGGTTCCACTGGGGGCAGGGCGACCTCTACGCGCTCGACGGCCTCGGCGCCGATCACCTCGACGACCGGCGCCTCCGATTCGGCTCGCTCGTGGTTCGCGGCGGGCTCCCGATGTTGGTTCCGCTGGTCGGTCACCCCGAAGCGTACCGGGCCGTCGTCGACTCGTGGGTGGCCCTGTTCGGCTCCTCGCTCGACGCGGCGTGGCTCGTGTCGCCGACGGTCCGCACGGGGCTCGGCGTCGGGTTCGCGCTCGTGACGGTCGGGACGCTGCTCGCGGGTCGGCGGCGCGCCGGTAGCGGGGACACGGCGTGGCGACTCGACGCCGCGGAGACGGCGCTGCTGTGGGCGTTCTTCCTCGTCGTGCCGCCGATCTTCGCGGTCGGCGTGTACTTCTGTGTGTGGCACTCGCTGCGACACATCGCTCGGCTGGTCGCCGTCGATCCGGCGTCGCGGCGGGCGTTCGACGAGCGGGGAACCGCGGCGGCGCTGGGGCGGACCGGACTGGACGCGCTGCCGCTGACGGTCGTCGCGCTCGCCACGTTGCTCGCGGTCGGCGTGATCAGCGGAGTCGAACCGAACACGCAGGCGGGGCAGGAGGCGGCCGCCGCGCTGTATCTGGTGTTCATCTCGGTGCTGACGCTGCCGCACGTCGCGATCGTCACCTGGATGGACTGGGTTGAGAACGCCGGTGTGGCCCGAATCCGGGGCGAACAGTAAAAGGTTAACAGCCTCGGTCCACTAGCCTCCTACAAGATGGCCGAAGACGTCAAACCGACTCGGAAAAATCTGATGGCGATCGAGGATCGGATCCAACTGTCCGAACGGGGCCACGACACGCTCGAACAGAAGCGTGACGGCCTCATTATGGAGTTTATGGACATTCTGGATCAGGCCCAGGACGTCCGTTCGGAGCTCGACGAGAACTACCAGACCGCCCAGGAGAAGATCAACATGGCGCGGGCGATGGAGGGCGACGTCGCCGTCCGCGGTGCCGCGGCGGCGCTGAAAGAGCACCCCGAGATCACCACCCAGTCGAAGAACATCATGGGCGTCGTCGTCCCGCAGATCGAGTCCTCGCGGGTGAAGAAGAGCCTCGATCAGCGCGGCTACGGCCTGCTCGGCTCCTCGGCGCGGATCGACGAGGCCGCCGACGCCTACGAGGAACTCTTGGAGACGATCATCCTCGCCGCGGAGGTCGAGACCGCGATGAAGAAGATGCTCACGGAGATCGAGACGACCAAGCGACGCGTCAACGCCTTGGAGTTCAAGCTCCTGCCGGAACTGTACGAGAACAAGGAGTACATCGAGCAGAAGCTCGAAGAGCAGGAGCGCGAGGAGATCTTCCGACTGAAGAAGATCAAGAACAAGAAGGAAGAAGAAGAGAAGGCGGAGAAGGAAGCCGAGGAAGCGGCCGCCGCGGCCCCCGCGGACGACTGACGCCGCGAGTTCCAGCCCGCGTGCTGTACCGTCCGAGTCGAACGCCTTCGGCCACGCTTTTCGCGACGTTCACGGGAACCAAGAGCCACCGCCGTACGCCGCGGGGGTCGCTCCCACGCCGTCACCAGATGATAAGTCTTAATTAGACTACCGGGCTACCAGGAGATGGAGCAAGGCCCGGGTGGTGTAGTGGCCCATCATACGACCCTGTCACGGTCGTGACGCGGGTTCAAATCCCGCCTCGGGCGCTTCGTGTTTTGCTCCGATGGATGCCCGGATGGTGTAGTGGCCCATCATACGACCCTGTCACGGTCGTGACGCGGGTTCAAATCCCGCTCCGGGCGCTTTGATTTTACAACGTCCAGCGAGGCGTCTCGTCGCCGAACGACGCCGTTGAAAATCGAACGGACGAGACGCGGGATTTGAACACCGGCAGTCGCACGCCCGCGCAGCGAACGCAGTGAGCGAGCAAGGACATCTGTGCAGGGTTCAAATCCCGCCGATCCAGTCCGAGAGGCGGATTTTTTCTGGCGCAGAGTAGGCCGAGGACACTCCGGAAGCGCGCCCCCTTCCATTCCCCCCAGTGATATGCTATCAGCTATCGCCTATCCAACTTCGGCCCATCCGAGTCGTCTCTCAAACAGAGCACCTACCCAAGCGCGGCAAGCCAAGAGCCGATCCCGACGCCGACGAGCGCAGACGCGAGCGTACCGAGCGCGTCGACGGCGGCGAGTCGGTAGTCTCCGGTATCGAACGCGCGAGTGACGTTGACCGCGAACGACGAGAACGTCGTGAACGCGCCGCAAAAGCCCGTCCCGGCGAGCGCGAGCGTCGCGTCCGCGGGCGCGACGGCGACGAGCGCGCCGAGAGCGAGGCTCCCGAGGACGTTGACCGCGAACGTGCTCCGTCGACCGCCGTCGAGCGCCACGTCGACCGCGTAGCGAGCGAGTGCGCCGAGTGAGCCGCCGAGTCCGACGAGCAGGGCTGTCGGGAGCGCGTCGAGAACCCCCACGACGTCGGCGATCACGCCCATCGCCTCCCGGCAAACAGCCCGAGCGACGCGGCGGCGAATCCGAGCGCGTAGGTGGCGGCGACGTTGGCGAGGCCGAGTGGCAGTCCGAGGGAGGCCGTCTCCATCGCGAAGGTGCTGTAGGTGGTGAACGACGAGAGCAGCCCGGTCATCAGGAAGGTCCGAGCGCGCGTCGACCGCACGTTTCCGACGGCGGCGGCCAGCGCGAAACTCCCGGCGACGTTGACGAGGAGCGTGCCGCTTGGACCGACTGCGAGCGTTCCCACGAGATACCGCGCGGTCGCTCCGAGGAAGCCGCCGAGCGCGACGAGCGCCGGGAGGAGCCGATCGGCCATCGACTGCGGTTTTCCGCGGGGCTACTCGTCAGTTTCGGTGGCGGCCGCTCCGGAGTGAGCGGACCGCACCGCCGTCGACGCGCGGGGGCTGGAACCGTCGTGCGGGGTGTCTCGCGAGCGGATCGCGACCGTGCGAGTCGCCTCCGCGGTGTCGTCGACGACGAGCGCCTCTCCCGGTTCAGTCGGCATCGACGCCGCGAGGTCGCCGTCGACGTAGGCGGGGTCGGCCGCCGCGAGCGCCCGGACGTCAGAGCCGGCCGTCAGCCGGTGGACGATCCGGAGATCCGACTGCGAGACGGCGACCGCTGGAAGCGCGCTCGGCCGCTGGGTGGCGGCGACGAGCGAGACGCCGGGCGCGCGACCGCGCGTGAGGAGCGTCCGGAGCGGCCCGCCGGCGACGCCCTCGAAGAAGACGTGCGCCTCGTCGACGAAGAGCCACGGCAGGCGGTCTATCGACGCGGCGGAATCGGCCGCTCCCGACGACGACCGGCCGAGGCGAGCGTCGTACAGGGCGGCCGCGACGCCCGCGGCGACGGCGTTCGACGGCGCGTCGTCGAGCCCGGAGCAGTCCAGGACCGTCGCCGACCCGTCCGCGAGCGACCCCGCGTCCAGTCCGTCGGGGTCGAAAACGCCCCACGCGGCGGCGCGACGGAGCCGATTGGCGGCCGCGCGGCGGACCTCGGATCCCGCGTCGGAATCGGCGACGGCCTCGCGCATCCCGTCGAGCGTCGCCGTCGCGTCCGCCGCGTGCCAGATCAGCGCGCCGACGGGGTGGTCCGGCCCGGTGCCGACGAGGGTGGGCCAGTCCGCTGGCGGTATCGCGTCCGCGCGGATTCGCGGCGCGTCGACGGCTCGCGCCGGGACGGCCTCGCCAACGGCGTCGTCCGCGAGACCGCGAAAGATGCCCATCGGATCGATCACGACGGGTGCGACCCCGGGCGTTCGCGCCGCCTCTTCGGCGAGGACGCCCAGCGTGTAGGATTTGCCGTAGCCGCGCTTGCCGACCACGAGCGCGGCGTGCGGGCGGTCGAAGTCGACTGCGACGGGCGCGCCGCGGCTCCCATCGCGGGCGCGGTGGTGGCCGAACCGCCCGGCGAACGTCGGCGTGGAGTCGGCGGCGGCGTCGGTACCGTCGCCACGACCGAGAACCTCGGTGTGCATCGGCGAGAGTGGCCGCGCGATCCGACTTGAACCCCCGGACGAGCGTTTATATACGGAGACGGGACCACGGGCGGTATGTTCGACGACCTCGGACGGTTTGTCAGAGACGACCGCGCGATCGAAGGACTGCCGATCAGACTCGTCATCGCCCTCGTGGTGGGCGTCGCCACGATGAGCGTGATGTTGAATATGCTCTCCGGGGTGCAGGGGCTCGCCGTCTCCGAACTCGACGTGCGGCCCACGCCGGACGTCGTCGAGCCCGGCGAACAGGAACTCGAACTCGTCGTCGTCGACGACGACGGCGACGGCGTGGAGGGCGCGACGGTGATCGTGAAGGACGGCAGCGCCGAGACGGAGGGCGTGGTGACCGCGAAGTCGGACGCGAACGGAGTCGCGAGCGTGACCGTCGACGTCGACACGCGGGCGAACCAAGAGACCGGGACGCTCGTCGTCGACGTCAAGCCGCCGTCGGGAAGTCAGTACGTCGACCGCCGCGAGAACACCGAGATCCTCGTCGTCGAGGAGTGAGAGATTCGGGAAATCCCCGGTCCGCTCACCGTTCGGGGTGAACTGGCGCGTCGAAGCCGCCGCGGACCAGCGGTTTCGCGATGTGCCGACGGGCGCAGGGCGGCACCTCGTACCAGCCGCGTTCGAGGTCGCGGTCGAGCGGGACGGTCGCGGGTTCCGCCGCCGACGTCCCGCAGTCGCGACAGCGATAGCCCTGATCGCGCCCGGCGCTGGCCATCGAACGGCCGCACGAGGGGCACGTCGGGTTCGTCTCCGCGGTGCGCCGAAGCGCGCGGACGGCGAACTTCTCCAGTTTGAGCGTCCCGTCGGTCACCTCTCCGCAGACGGTGAGGTCGTCGCCGACGCGGAGCGCGCGGACGCGGTCGCGGAACCGCTTCGTCGGCTCGAAGGCGACGCAGTCGACGCGGGCGTCGGATCCGGCCGGACCCTCGAACTCGAAGAAGACGTGGCCGCCGCGCCGCGTTTCGGGGTCGGAGGCGACGGTGCCGTCGACCCGGTAGGCGCGACCGTCGCGCAGGTCGCCGATCCGGCCGTCGGCGAGGTGCGCGTCGGTCCCCTGGTTCGTCAGGAACGTCGCAGAGCGCTCGGTCGGCTCGCTCTCGATCCGGTCCGCGAGATCGGATACGGCGTCGGCCTCGTCGCCGCGGATCCCATAGAGGATCGGCCCGGGGGCGTTGGGGACGCAGACCGCCTGCCGCTCGACGCGGTCGACGGTGTCCCACGCGTCGGGGTAGAACCGCTCTGCCTCCTCGAAGACAGACGCCTCGTCGACGTCACGGGGCGTCCCACAGCGCTCGAACGCCCGATAGGAGATGCGTTCGTACGTCCACTCCTCGAGGGCGGCCCACGCGCCGACGGCGGCGAGCGCGCCGATCCGCCCTCGACCGCCCTCCCAGCCGCGGTGACGGTACCCGGCGGCGTCGAGGACGGCGAGCGCCTCGGCGGGGTCGAGCAGTTCGCGGATCGCGCGGCGCGTGAAGTCCGCGACGGCGTCCGGCACCGCCTCCGGCGCGTCGCCGGCGACGACGACACCGGGGCTCGTCCGGGGATCGTCGGTCTCGGCGAGCGGTTCCAACTCCGCGGCGGCGAGCTCCAGCGCCCGGTCGGGATCGAGGTCGGTGTGCAGCGCGAGGGCGGCGTTGCCGCGGGTCTTGTACTCGACAGCCGGGTTGAGCCGGACGAGGAGGCGTCGATCGATCGTCCCGCCTTCGGCGACGACACGCTCGGCGAGCCGCGCCGCGAGGTACGTCGTGCACATCCCGCGCTCGCGGGAGTCGGTGTCGTCGAGGCCGATGACGGTCATCGCCCGCGAGTTGGCGACGCGTCGGCTAACGGCTTTCGGGACGCGGCGACGACCCGGAGCTTGCACAGAGTATTTGTCGGTACAGAGACACCAACCGGTCGATGATCGTACTCCACGCGAGTTTTCCGATCGATCCGGAGCACCGAGACGAAGCGCTCGACCTCGCGTCGACGCTCGTCGAGGAGTCCAACGAGGAGGCGGGAACGATCGAGTACCGGGCGGCGATAGACGTCGAAGACGACACCGTGCTCCGCTTCTTCGAGCAGTACGAGGACGAAGCGGCCTTCGAGGCACACGCGGCCTCGGCGCACTTTCAGGCGTTCGAGGACCGCCTGCCTGAACTCCTGGCGGGCGAACCCACAGTGACGCAGTTCGAGGTCGAGTCTGCGACCGAACTCGACCTGTAACCGGCAAAATCACCGGACGCGGGCGGTTCTCGCGGCACAACGCATATATGGCCTGAATCCCCTATGTCCGCCTATGTCTCGGTCGGCGTTAGTCGGAAACATCACGGCGATGCTGGAGGACGCCGGGTTCCTCGTCAGCGAGCGCTGTGCGATCCGACCGAAGAGTTTCGACGTCGCCGCGCGGCGGGGCGAGGACCTCGTGCTGCTGAAGGTCTTGGGTAACATCGACGCGTTCGACGGAACGACCGGCGAGGAGATGCGACGGTTGGGGACGTACCTCGACGCGACGCCGATGGTCGTCGGCCTACGGACCCGCGACGAGGACCTGAAACCGGGCGTCGTCTACTTCCGCCACGGCGTGCCGGTTCTCAACCCCGACACCGCGATGGACCTGTTCGTCGAGGGCGTGCCACCGCTGATCTACGCCGCGCCGGGCGGACTCTACGTCAACATCGACGGCGACCTCCTTCCGACGAACGCCGCGAACGCGGCTGGAGCCTCGGCCAACTGGCGACGGAGCTCGGCGTCTCCCGGCGCACCGTCTCGAAGTACGAGGACGGGATGAACGCGAGCATCGACGTCGCGATCCAACTCGAAGAGATGTTCGATCAGCCGTTCTCCAGCCCCGTCGAGGTGATGGAGGGGGCCGAGGAGGTCCGCGACGCGGAGCCGACGCCGGACGATCCGGATCCCGAATCCGGGGACGAACACGTCGTCCACGTGCTCACCCGAGCCGGCTTCACCGTCCACCCGACCGCCCGCGCGCCGTTCAAAGCGGTCAGCGAGGACGACGAACGCCGTCGCGACTTCATGCCGATGCTCACCGGCCACTCGCAGTTCACCCGCAGCGCCGAAAAGCGCGCGCGGATCATGTCCTCGCTCGGCGAAGTCACGCAGACCCGATCGGTGTACTTCACCGAGGGACAGTCGAAGCGCGAGGCCGTCGAGGGGACCGCGCTCGTGAGCTGTGAGGAGCTCGCCGGCATCGACGACCCCGACGAGATCCGCGATCTCATCCGCGACCGCTCGCAGGAGCCGACGGAAGCGTAGCTCAGCGGTCCTTAATTTAGCCTAGCTCGAATCGCCGTTAGAGTGAATACGCGACTGGACGGCGGCTTCCTCGCGTCGAAAAAAGCGTCCGCCGTCGCCCGTTCAGTTCGCCGCGTTGCCGTACGTCTCTTCGAGGTACGCGACGATGTCGTCGCTCTCGGACATCCCCTCGACTCCGTTGTCCTCGTCGACGAGGACCGGAACGCCGGTCTGTCCGCTGACCTCCTCGACTTCCGTCCGCTCGCTGTGTGCGGAGGGGACCTTCACCGACTCGTACTCCAGGCCGAGTTCCTCCAGTTTGCTCGTGACTTTCGCACAGTACGGACAGCCGTCGAGTTCGTAAAGCACCAGATTAGACATCACGTCCGGATAGGAACGCCGACGTAAAGAGACACGTGGTCGAGTGCGCGCAGAACGCACAGAGGTGATCCAGAGGCCGCTCAGCGCGACGGCCGTCACCGATCGGCGAGACGGCGAACTCCGGCGGCGATCTTACGGCGGCCGGCGACCAGTTCGCCGATCGCCCAGCCGAATCCGACGAGGACGGCACCGATCGCCCAGACGAAGTCCCACCCCGACATCCAGACGGGTCGGAGCCACGGCGTCACGTGCGCCCAGCGCGTCGCGAACTCGTTCATCGGGCCCTCGAGGGGCGTGTCGGCGAACGTCGCGCGGATCCGGCCGTCGAAGCCGACGCCGCCTTCGCCACCGGCGGTGAGGTTCGCGCTGCCGGTGATCGCGTAACTCCCGCTGGCGTTCATATCTCGGATCGTCGGTCCCGACGACTCCGGCCCGGTTCCCATCCGCTCTGCGTCGTAGGGCCCCCACGTCGCGTAGTACTCCCAGACGACTTCGCCGGTCGGCGTGATCTCCATCACGCGGTGGTTCAGCGTGTCGGTGACGAGGGTGTTGCCGTTGGGGAGGCGGTCGGCGTCCCGCGGCCAGTTGAGCGACTCCGAGCCGACCTCCCACGTGCGGACCCACTCGCCGTCCTCCTTGGCGTACTCGACGACCCGGTTGTTCTCGCTGTCGGCGACGAGGATCGTCGGCGTGCCGTTCTCGCTGCGCAACCAGTCGGGGTTGTGCTGCTCGCGCATCACCGAGTAGTCGTCGTCGCTGCCGAGACGCTCGACGATCTCCTTCGTCTCCATATCGACGACGATCGCCTGATCGAAGTTCCGCGGCGACAGCAGCAGTCGGTCCTCGCCGATGTGGTCGACGTCGTTGACGTGGGTCCAGTCCTCGCTGTAGCCGCCGTCGGTGCTCGGTGGGTAGTGGTTCCGGAAGTACCACTCCCAGGTGAACTCCTCGGTCGAGCGGTTGTAGACGACGACACGGTCGTCGCTTCTGTCGGCCGATTCGTTCCACTGTCGCATGTTCGCGATCGCGATGCGGTCGTCGCCCAGATACGCGACGTCGTGGGTGTCGGTCATATCGAATCGCTGCTCCCAGACGCGCTCCTGGGTGTCCGGGTCGAGCTCGAAGACGAGCGTGTCACCCGCCCGCGGCGAGGAGACGAGCAGGTTCCCGTTCGGCATCGGGTCGACGTCGAAGAACCACGCGTCGCCGCCGACTCTGTCGTCGTGCGTCCACTCGAGGTTACCGCGCTCGTCGACCGAGACCAAGCGCGCGGGCTTTTTCGGGTTCGTGTTCCCCTGGAAGGTGTACCCCTGCGCGCTGATGACGGTCGAGTTGTTCGCGGGGCTCGTGATGGTTCCGCGTTCGAGGTCCGTCTGCTCGGCGGGGTCGTAGGTCAGCGCCGAGACCGCAGCGGGCGCGAGCAGCGAGACGATCACCAAGAAGACGAGGAGCCGAACGGCGGAGGTCCGCGAGAGCGAGGGGACGTTCACGTACTGCACTCGCGGGGTAGTCGGTGAATCTCTTTCGGTCTCTCGAATAAACCGAACCGAGTGGGACGCTCGGAAGCCGAATCGAATGGGACGCCGGGCGGCGCTACACCTGCGCGGCGAGCACGCCGCCGGTCCGGACGACGAAGTAGACGACGAACGCCCCGGCGAGCATCCAGTGGCCGATGCGGACGTCCTCGCGCTCGCCCGCGGCGAGTTTGATGACGGGGTAGGAGACGATGCCCGCGGCGATGCCGTACGCGATCGAGTACGTGAAGGGCATCACGAGGATCGTCAATCCGGCGGGGATCACGTTCGTCAGGTCGCTCCAGTCGATGTCGACGACGTTCTGAATCATCACGACGCCGATGACGACGAGCGCGATGTGGGAGGCGTACTGCGGAATCGCCGTCGCGAGCGGGACGATCGCGAGCGACGCGACGAACAGCGCGGCGACGGTGAGCGCGGTCAGACCGGTCCGACCGCCCTCCTCGACGCCCGTCGCGGACTCGATGTAGGTCGTCACCGTCGAGGTCCCGAGCATCCCGCCGACGGTCGTGCCGACGGCGTCGGCCATCAGCGGCTTGTCGATGTCGGGGAGGTCGCCGTTCTCGTCGAGGAAGTTGCCCGCCTGTCCGACGCCGACGAGCGTCCCCGCCGTGTCGAAGAAGTCCACGAAGAAGAACGTGAAGACGATGAGCGCGAAGGAGAACGCCTCGACGTTGCCGAAGCCCGAGAGGAACGCCCCGGCTAACGGCGTGATGTCGTAGGTGGCCGACATTCCGCCGGCGACGAGACCGGCGTCGGCCGCGACCGGACCGAAGGCCGTCGCGAGCCACCCGATCACCGTCGTCGCGACGATCCCGATGATGATCGAACCGGGGACGCCGCGGGCGTAGAGCGCGAGCGTCAGGAAGAGTCCGAATACGGAGACGATCGCGACCGGATCGGCGGCGACTGCACCGAGACCGACGAGCGTCGCGGGGTCGTCGACGACGATCCCCATCGCTTGCAGCCCGATGATCGCGAGAAACAGTCCGATACCCGTCCCGACCGCGAACTTCACGGGTTCGGGGAAGAGGTTGATCACGTACTCGCGCGCGCCGATCGCCGTGAGCAGGATGAACACGATCCCCTCGACGACGACGGCAGCGAGTGCGGTCTGCCACGGTACGCCGAGGACGCCGACGACCGTGATCGCGAAGAACGCGTTGAGCCCGAGTCCCGGAGCCTGCGCGAACGGTCTGTTCGCGTAGACGGCCATGATGAACGTCGCCACGGCCGCGGCGATGATCGTAACGATGGCGAGCATCGACATGATCTGCCCCTCCGAGTAGCCCTCGATGGATATCGCGCCCATCAGGATGGCCGGATTGACGACGACGATGTAGGACATCGTCAGGAAGGTTGTCAGTCCGGCGAGGAGTTCGGTCCGGACTGATGATCCGTGTTCTTGCACATCGAAGTAGTCTGAGACGGATTCACTGATCCCCATAATGCACGTCTGAGCATAGCACGGATTCACCGGATAAGTATTTCTATCGTCAGTTGAAACGAGGTCGGCCACCGAGGCGTCGCCGAGGGCGTCAGCCGCGTGAGAATTTCAGTCGTCGTCGAAGGTCGTGAGCGCACCGACCGGCGCGTCCGTGAGTTCGCGGGCCCGATCGATCCCCTCGTCGCCGACCGCGATCAGCGCGAAGACGCCCGACACGTTCGCCTCCGCCTGCATCGCGATGTCGAGGAGCAGCTCTTGGGTCTCGCCCGAGCGGATGAGGTCGTCGACGATGAGGACGTTCTCGCCGCCGGAGAGCGCCCGCCGCGGGAGGTAGTAGGTCAGTTCGATGCCGGAGGCGAGGCGCTGGCGCGATTCGATGAACTCCTCGACGGCCGTCTCCTTCGACTTCTTCGCGTACGCGACGCGGGCGTCGAAGTAGCTCGCCATCGCCGCGCCGAGGGTGATGCCGTCGGTCGCCGCCGTCAGCACGACGTCCGGGCGCTCGAAGCCGAGCGCGTTGGCGGCGGCGGGCGCGACGAGGTCCAAGAAGGACTGATCGAAGACGATCGCAGAGTTGTCGACGTAGCCCTCGTCGTCGAACTCGACGCGGGCGCGGAGTTCCGCGGCCAGCGCCTCGCGGCCGACGCCCTCTACGACCTCGCGGGCGCGCTCGGTGCCGGGGAGGACGTGACCGTTGACGTACCGGTTGAGGTCGCCCGCCGGGAGCCCGGTGAGCTCCGCGAGTTCGTCGTACGTCCGCGTCTCTTTGAGCATCCGCAGAACCGCGACAGACTGTAGCTGGAGGGCAGCTTTCTCCGCTCTGTTCATATGAGGGTATGCGAGGTTGCGTAAGTATGAATATATCGATCTGCATTCACGAGAGAACCACCACGAACGTGGATTGTCGCCCCGAGCGACGGCGACAGAACGAGATGTGAGGAGACGTCGATCGCGCGTGCCAGATCCGAACGGGCCCGGCCGTCCTGTAGACTGTCGCTAGGCGTCGTCTTCGAGGAGGTCCTCCGCCGTGACGAGCGCGTCGAGTTCGACGTCCGCCTCGGCGAGTCGCTCTCGTGCGCCCTCCTGCCTGTCGACGACGACGAGCACGCGGTCGACGACCGCACCGGCCTCGCGCAGCGCCTCGACGGCGTCGAGCGCGCTTTTCCCGGTGGTGGCGATGTCTTCGAGGACGACGACTTCCTCGCCCTCCGAGAGTCGGCCTTCGATCCGGTTGCCCGTGCCGTACTCCTTCGCCTGCTTTCGCGCGATGACGTAGGGCGTGTCGGTCTCGACGCTCGTGACGGCGACCAGCGGCACCGCACCGAGGGCGACTCCCGCGAGCTTTTCGCCGTCCAAGCGACCGGCGAACGCCTCCGCGATCAGCCGGAGGCAGTGCGGATCGGTCTCGAAGAGGTACTTGTCGACGTAGTACTCGGAGGTCCCGCCGTGGGAGAGCTCGAACTCGCCGAAGCGGACGGCGTCGGCGGCGCGCAGCGCCGCGATCAGTTCGTCGTTGGCCATTGGGTGTGAACGCGCGGGCGGGGCGCTTAAACGGGACGATTCGGGGCGAGAGTAGAGGCGGAGGCGCGAGCGGAGGCAGGGGCGAGGCGGAAGCGGGAGCGGTCCACCAGCAGTTCTACCGCGAGGCTCGCGTTCGCGAGCCGAGCGGCATTTTTGGTCCAGATTTTTGCGCCGAGCGGTTCGCGTAGCGAACCCGAGGCGGAAAAAGGTGGGTCTAATACGGCTCGTCTTTCAGCCCGAGCAGGTACGCGACGGCGTTGGTGAGGACGTGCAGCACCGGCGTGAGCACGACGACGACCGCAATCACCGGGAGCGTGAACGTCTCCGCGAACCACCCGTAATCGAGGATCGCGGTACAGACGAGCGCGCCCGCGACGAAGTCCAGTTGATCGACGACCGGGAAGGCCGCGCCGCGCTCGCGACCCGTCCGGCGCTTGAGGAACGACGCCGCAACGTCGCCGAGCATCGCGCCGAATGCCAAGCCGAACGCCGCGGCCAGCGGGAACGTCGGCAGATCGACGCCTGCGGCGCTGCCGACCTCTGCAGCGACGGCGTTGAGCGCGAGCGCGAGGACGACGCCGACGGCTGTTCCAACGGCGGTTCCGCGCCAGGTCTTGCCGTCGCCGAGGAGCCGCCGACCGCCCATCGTTCGGCCGCCGTCGATCGGCGCGCCGCCGCCGGCGAGGACGGCGGCGTTGTTCGGAACGTACGCGGGCAGCATCGTCCAGAACGCGACGGCGACGAGGTCAACGAGCATCGGTGTCGGCTGCGGTGGCGAGTGCAAAAGGTCCCCCGGTTCTGACGTGCAGCGTGGGCGCGTGATGGGCACACTCGACACCAGTCACTTTAACCCCCCAGTGAGACGTATCTACTGAGAATGTCCTCCTGGAGGCGCGATTTCGCGAGCGGATTGGTCGTCCTGACGCCGATTCTCGTCATTCTGTTGGTCCTCAACTACCTGTACTCACGGATCGTCGACCTGCCGGTGATCCGACGGCTGGACGAGCCGCTGGGGTTCGTCGTCGCGGTCGTCGTCTTCATCATGCTCGTGCTCTCGATCGGCTATCTGATGCGGACGACCGTCGGACGGCTGTTCGAGACGTACCTCGACGCGGCGATGAACCGGGTTCCGCTGATCCGCGTGCTCTACAACGCCTCGAAACTCGCCGTCGAGACGGCGGTGTCCGGCACCGACGACCTCCAGAAGCCGGTGAAGATCGAACCGTGGAACGGGATGCGGATGACGGCGTTCAAGACCGGCAAGACGACCGACGACGGCCGCGTGGTCCTGTTTATGCCCACCGCGCCGAACATCACCACGGGGTTCGTGATGGAAGTCGATCCCGAGGACATCACCGAGACGGACGAGAGCGTCGAAGAGGCGCTCACCCGGGTTTTGTCGGCCGGATTCGGCGAGAACGAACAGACGGCCCCCATCGACATCGACGCCCGCGCAGACGAGTGAGATGCGCTACGTCTACCACGCATCGAAAGTCGCGTTCGGCCTCGCAGTCGCCCTCCTCGGATACGGACAGGCGGTAGAGGTGTTCGTCGTCGGCCTGCAACTCGCGTACAGCGCGCTCTTTCTCGCCGGAGCGTTCCTCGCGGCCCACGGGCTGTTCACCGGCGTCGAAGCCGCGGTAGTGGCCGGAAACGGTGGGAGCGAACCCGTCTCAGAATCAGAATAGCCAGCGGTGCCGTGCAGGTTTCCGAAGGTTGTACCGCGAGGCTCGCGTTCGCGAGCCGAGCGGCATTTTTGGTCCAGATTTTTGCGCCGAGCGGTTCGCGTAGCGAACCCGAGGCGGAAAAAGGTGGGTTCCTAGAGATACGTGAACCACTCGTCGTGGTCGTCGGTCCGCCGCTCGACGAGGTCGAAGAACGCCTGCTGGAGTTCCTCCGTCACGGGGCCGCGGGAGCCGTCGCCGATGACGACGTTGTCGACCTTCCGGATCGGCGTGACCTCCGCGGCCGTCCCGGAGAAGAACAGTTCGTCGGCGGTGTTGAGTTCGCCGCGGGAGATGCTGGCCTGATCGTGGACGGTGTAGCCGCGCTCGCGGGCGAGTTCGATCACGGTGTTGCGCGTGATGCCGTCGAGGATGCTCTCGGAGAGACCGGGCGTGTAGATCTCGCCGTCGCGGACGAGGAAGATGTTCTCGCCGGGCCCCTCGGCGACGTTGCCCTCCTTGTTCAGGACGATCGCCTCGGTGTAGCCGTTGCGGCGGGCCTCCTCGCCGGCGAGCAGCGAGTTGACGTACAGGCCGGTCGTCTTCGCGTTCGTCGGAATCTGACTGGAGGCGTGCTTGCGCCACGAGGAGATCATCACCTCGACGCCGCGTTCGAGCGCCTCCTCGCCGAGGTACGCGCCCCACGGCCACGCCGCGATCGCGACGTTGACCGGGTTGTCCTTCGGGCTGACGCCGAGGGAGCCGTAACCGTAGAACGCGACCGGGCGGATGTAACAGGACTCCAGTTCCTCGCGTCGGAGCAGTTCGAGCGTCGCCTCGGTGAGTTCCTCGCGGGAGTACGGAATCTCCATATCATAGGGGTCGCCCGACTGGTAGAACCGTTCGAGGTGCTCCTCCCAGCGGAAGATCGCCGGGCCGTTCTCGGTGTCGTAACAGCGAACGCCCTCGAAGATGCCCGAGCCGTAGTGAAGACCGTGCGTGAGAACGTGAACCGTCGCGTCGTCCCAGTCGACGAACGAACCGTCCTGCCAGATCGTGTCGACGTCCATCTCGTCGAATCCCATATCCCGTGGTTTACTCCCCGGGATATAAAACCATACAGGACCGCCGAGGCGGGATAGAGGGCGAGTACCGTAGACGAGTGCTGTCTCAGTGGTCGATCGGCTCAGTCGTTACCCGAGTCGGTCGATGAGGTCCGCACCCTCGACGTAGACGAGATCGTGCTCGCGGGCGTACGCCGCCGCGTCGGTCGGCGTCCGAGCGCCGCCGGTGTCGGCGTCGAGCATCTCGCAGACGACGACCGCGGGCGGGAGGTCGGCGGCGTCCGCGAGCGCCAGCCCCAGTTCGGTGTGACCGCGGCGGTCGTCCAACAGGTCGGGTGCGCCGCGGAGCACGTGGACGTGTCCGGGCGTCCGGAACTCGTCGGCGAACGTCTCGGCGTCGTAGCTCTCGTGGGAAGTCGCAGCGCGGGAAGCGGCCTCGCCGAGTCGGCGGATCGTCAGCGCGCGGTCGTCGTCGGTGATGCCCGTGAACGTCTCGCGGTGGTTCACCGGCAGCGAGAACGACGAGCGGTCGTCGTAGGCGAGGTCGTGATCGGCCGCCGCGGGGTGATCGAGTTCGTCTTCGAGGAACGGGAGTCCGACGGCGTCGGCGACGGCGTCGGAGACCGCCGTACAGACGAGTCCGCCGGCGTCGCGGCGCAGTCGCGCGACGGCTGCAGCGTCGACCGCGTTCGCGGGGTAGACGATGTCCGTCTCGCCCTCGCGGTCGGCGGCGTCGTGGATCAGGACCGGTTCGCCGCGTCGGAACGCAGCGAGCGCGCGGTCGACGGCCCGGTCGGCGGCTCGCCCGCCAGCGTCCCCGGCATCGCGGTGTTCGGCGGTCCGGTCCCCCTCCTGCTCCGTCTCGCGAGCGCTCTCGGGCGCGACGTCGGTGGTCGTTCGCGTCATCGCGTCGCCTCCACCTCGACGGTCACCGTGTCGCCGTCTTCGAGACCCAAGGCGTCCCGGAGCTTGACCGGGGCGATGATCTCCAACTGCGTCTCGTCGTGGTGCGTGCGCTCGGGGACGATGATGTGGGCGGTCTCGGCGGTCTCGCCGTCGTATTCGACCGTCGCGGCGTAGCACGTCGCTGGACCGAACGTCCGCTCGTCGTCCTCCCAGCCGTCGATCGGCACGCCCGAGAGCGACGAGACGGCGGATCGGGACCGGACGCTCTCCTCGTCGAGGTCGACGTTGAGCGTGCCGGGGAAGGGCTCGTAGCCGAGTCGTTCGGCGAACTGTTCCATATATCCCGACAGCGAGATGTAGTGTCGGCCCTCGCCCATCCCGCTCGTGACGGTGCCGTCGAGTTCGACCGTCGATGGATCGCTGCCGTCGAAGATGCGTCGGTAGTGCGCGTACTCGCGGTGCAGCGCGGCCTCGCCCGACTCGGTCAGCGAGACCCACTGTCCGTCCGCGACGACGTCGCGCTCGACGTGGCCGGCCTCTTCGAGCCGCTGGAGCCGACGCGAGGCCGTCTGGTTCGACGCGTCGAGGCGGTCGGCGAGCGCCGAACAGGAGATCTTGACGGGAGCCGAGATCGCGCCCTCGAGCGCGACGAACTTCAGCGCCGCCAACTCGTCGTGGCCGACGGCGGAGACTGCCGATTCTGACATTGTCCGACGTTTGGTTCCGTGCGTGTTAAGTATAACGGCTTTGGAATGTATTCCAGAAATGAGATAGTGGAGTGGGAAAAAGAAGCGCCGTTCATTTCCGCTCGTCGGTTCCCGGACCGACTTCTCGATTTTGGGTCGTGTCACGATGTTGTGCTCGATCGCTCCTAAAGGCGTCGATACCGGCGGCGGGGCATCCCGAGAACGGTCCCCGACAGAGCGGCCAACGCCGTTCGGAAAGGCCTTTAGCCGCGGTGGCTGAACGGCGAGTATGTTCAGATCCTTCCGATCGGAGGTCGAGGACGCGGTCGAAGCGGCGCTCGACGCCCTCGACCTGCCGACCGACGACCTCGGAGTCGAGGAACCGCCGGAGGACGTTCCGGCGACGCTGGCGTCGAGCGTCGCGTTCCGCCTCGCCGGGGAGGTCGGTGCCGCGCCCCCGGCGGTCGCACAGGACGTCGCCGACGCGATCGAGATCGACGGTTGCGAGTACGTCGGCCGCGTCGACACGCAGGGGCCGTACGTGAACTTCTACGTCTCCGAGGCCTACTACGCCGACACGCTCGATGCGGGGCAGCGAGCGGACTACGGCACGCTCCCGCCGACGGGGAAGTCCGTCGTCGTCGAGCACACGAGCGCGAACCCGACCGGGCCGGTCCACGTCGGCCGCGCGCGCAACCCGATCTTCGGCGACGCGGTCGCCCGAGTGCTCGATTACGCCGGCAACGACGTCGAAAGACACTACTACGTCAACGACGCCGGGCGGCAGGTGGCCGTCTTCACGTGGGCCTACGAGACGTTCGACGAGTCGGACCTGCCGGAGCCGGAGCGCGACCGCGCGGACTACGACCTCGTGCGGTACTACCGGAAGGGCAACGACTTCTTGGAGAACGCCGAGGGCGACGCCGTCGAGGCGGCGGAAGCGGAGATCGCCGAAATTATGCAGGGCCTCGAAGCCGGAAACGAGGAGACGTTCGAGCGCGTCGCCGTCGTCGTCGATCAGGTCCTCGGCGGGATGAGAGCCTCGCTGGAACGGCTGCCGGCGGAGTTCGACCGCTTCGTGAAGGAGACGCAGTTCATCCGCGACGGCTCCGCCGACGACGTCGTCGAGCGGCTGAAGGAGTCCGACCACGCCGTCTACGAGGAGGACGCCTGGCAGCTCGATCTCTCCGAATTCGGATTGGAGAAGAACCTCGTGTTCCTCCGCTCTGACGACACCACGCTGTACACGACGCGCGACCTCGCCCACCACGAGTGGAAGTTCGAGAACTACGACGAGGCGGTGACCGTCCTCGGAGAGGACCACAAACTGCAGGCCGAACAGCTCGAAGCCGCGCTGGAAGTCCTCGGCAACGACACCGAAAAACTCCGGCAGACGTTCTACTCGTGGGTCAACCTCCCCGAGGGCGGGATGTCGACCCGGGAGGGCACCGGCGTCGACCTCGACGACCTGCTCGACGAGTCGATCCGCCGCGCCCGCGAGGAGGTCGAAGACCGACTCGACTCGCGCATCAGAAACGACGAACTGAGCGACGAGGACATCGAGCGGATCGCCCACCAGGTCGGCATCGGCGCGGTCCGCTACGACATCGTCTCGAAACAGCCCACGAAGGGGATCACCTTCGAGTGGGAGCGCGCGCTCGACTTCGAGGCGCAGTCCGCGCCCTACGTCCAGTACGTCCACGCGCGCTGTTGCGGCATCGAGGGCGAGGCCGCCGCCGCGGGCATCGAACCCCAGATGGACGTCTCGCTTCTGGACACCGACGCCGAGCGCGAACTGCTCGCCGACGTCGCGCGGTTCCCCGCGGTGATCGAGGAGGCCGCCGAGGACCTCGAACCCCACGTCGTCGCGACGTTCGCCCGCGAGTTCGCCGAGACGTTCAACACCTTCTACCGGGAGTGCTCGGTGCTCAACGCGGAGGACGACGAGGTCGCCGCGGCGCGCCTCGCACTGGTCGAGGCGTCGCGACACACCGTCGCGAACGCGCTGGACGCGGTCGGCATCGAGGCACCCGAATCGATGTGAGAGCCGGTCTCGACGGCGTCGAGCCCGTTGGGCCGATTACAGCGCGACGCTCAGCGGCGCGAGCATCCCCGTCAGATCCCCGCCGACCGCGAACACGGTTGCGACGCCGGCACCGAGCGCCAGCGCGAGGAACAGGACGAGCCACCAGAACGGAACGCGCGAATCAGTTTCTGCCATATCGACGACTCACCGCACCCGCATAAAAGAAGTTCCCGCTTCAGCGCGCCGAGGCTATCCGAAGAACCGACCGAAGAGACCCTTCTTCTTTCCGCCGTCGTCATCGTCGCCACCCTCGCTGTCGTCGTCAGCAGAACTGTTCGTCTCCTCGTCGTCGCCACCGCCAGACTCGCTGTCAGCGTCCTCGGCGTCTTCGATCGTCTCGTCGTCGGCAGTCCCGGACGCGTCGTCGACCACCGACTCCTCCGCTGAGCCGCCTTCGGCGTCCTCGACTCCATCGACGTCATCGGACAGCGACGTCGTGTAGACGCCGCTGTCGGGATCCGCATCCGAGCCGTCACTGCCGCCCGTGAGTTCCTCCGGACTCGCCGGTTCGATCAGCGGGTCCGACTCCTCCTCCGTGGGTTCGCCCTCGTCGGCCTCGCTCTCTGCGTCGAGGTCGTCCGGAGAACTGCCGTCGTCTGCCGCATCAGCGTCAGCCGTCTCGTCGGTGACGGGATCCGCTCCGACGTCGTATTCGGCCAGTGGATCGCTGCTGTCCTCCGAACCGTCCTCCTCGTGGGCACCGGCGACGAGGATCTCGTCATCGTTCGCCTCCGAGTCGCTCGCGGCGTCGTCATCGTCGTCTGCGCGGTCCTCGCCGTCGCTGTCTTCACTGTCTTCGTCGGCGACGTCGCGATCATCGTCGTCGCTGTCTTCCCCGCCCTCGTCGTCGGCGTCGCGGGAATCGGGTTCTTCGACGCTCTCGGCGTCGTCTCCATCAGACTCCGCCTCCTCGTCCGCTCCCTCGACGCTCCCGGTTTCGTCGCGTTCGTCGGCGAGCGCCTCGTCCCCGGTCAGCGCCGCCGCGAGCGATCGATACGCCGAGGCCGCGTCGCTACCGGGTGCGAAGGTCGTCAGCGGTTCACCGGCGTCACCGGCCTCCGAGATCGCGGTCGCCTCCGGGATGATCTGGAGGATCTCCGCGTCGAGGTGGTCGCTGACGACGTCGGGATCGAGCGTCTCGCGGTCGGCGCGGTTCAGCGCCACGCCCGCGACGCTGACGCCGAGGCGGCCGGCGACCTGCCGCGTCTTGTCGGTGTCGCCGAGGGAGTCGCGCGTCGGCGTCGAGACGAGCAGCACCTCGTCGACGAAGGTCATCGGGACCACGGTGTCGTTGCTGAGCCCCGCGCCGGTGTCGAGGACGACGTACTCGTACTCCTCGCCGAGGGAGTCGAGCACCGACTCCAGTTCGTCCGGCTCGGCCCGCGAGAACGCGTCGAGGTCGGGCGATCCGGGGACGACGGCCATCGCGTGCGGCCCCTCGTGAATCGATTCCTCGACGTCGGCCTCGCCGGCGAGGACGTCGTGGAGCGTGGCGTCCCCCAGCGAGACGCCGAGGGCGCTCGCGAGGTTCGCCATCCCCAGATCGCCGTCGACGACGGCGACGCTCGATCCCCCGGCGGCCAACGCGGCGGCGAGGTTCGCCGCCGTCGTCGTCTTGCCGACACCCCCCTTCGCACTGACGACTGCGTAGACACGACCCATAGGTTCATTCCGTGACTCCCGCGTTGAGCTTATAAATCTGTCCGGCGAATCGCCCGTTTTGATAACTGGCGCGTGCGGCGACGACCGCTCGGAGTGGCCGCCAGCGAAGCGTGCCGCCCGTAGTCGCAGGTTACTTACCGGCTGGAGCGGCTAGTACGGGTAATGAGTACCGACGCCGACGAGGTGAACGAGGACCGTCGGAAGTACGAGTTCCGGAAGGTCATCGAGGAGCTCAAGGAGTACGAGGGTTCCGGCACGCAGCTCGTCACGATCTACATCCCCCCGGACAAGCAGATCTCCGACGTCGTGGCCCACGTCACCCAGGAGCACTCGGAGGCGTCCAACATCAAGTCCAAGCAGACCCGGACGAACGTGCAGGACGCGCTGACGTCGATCAAGGACCGGCTCCGCTACTACGACACGTTCCCGCCGGACAACGGCATCGTGCTCTTCTCGGGCGCGGTCAACTCCGGCGGCGGCCAGACCGAGATGGTCACGCGCGCACTGGAGAGCCCGCCGGAGCCGATCCAGTCGTTCCGCTACCACTGCGACTCGGACTTCCTCACCGAGCCCTTGGAGGACATGCTGACGGACAAGGGGCTGTTCGGCCTCATCGTCCTCGACCGCCGCGAGGCGAACGTCGGCTGGCTGAAGGGCAAGCGCGTCGAGCCCGTCAAGTCCGCCTCGTCGCTGGTCCCCGGCAAGCAGCGGAAGGGTGGCCAGTCCGCCCAGCGGTTCGCCCGCCTCCGACTCGAAGCGATCGACAACTTCTATCAGGAGGTCGCCGGGATGGCCGACGACCTGTTCGTCCCGAAGCGCCACGAGATGGACGGCATCCTCGTGGGCGGCCCCTCGCCGACGAAAGACGAGTTCCTCGACGGCGACTACCTCCACCACGAGCTTCAGGACCTCGTCGTCGGGAAGTTCGACGTCTCCTACACCGACGAGTCCGGCTTGCACGACCTCGTCGACGCCGCGCAGGAGGTCCTCGCCGACCAGGAGGTGATGAAGGACAAATCCGAGATGGAGGAGTTCTTCAAGAAACTGCACACCGGCGAGGAGGCGACCTACGGGTTCGGCCCGACGCGGCAGAACCTGATGATGGGGTCGGTCGACCGACTGCTGCTCTCGGAGGACCTCCGCTCGGACGTCGTGATCTACGAGTGTCCGAACGGCCACGAGGAGTACGAGGTCGTCGACCGCCGGCACGGCGATCCCGGACACACCTGCACCGAGTGCGGCGAGGAGGCCGAGAAGGTCGACCGCGAGGACGTGATCGAGTACCTGATGGGAATCGCCGAACAGCGCGGCACGGAGACGAAGTTCATCTCGACGGACTTCGAGAAGGGCGAACAGCTCTACGACGCCTTCGGCGGGATCGCCGGGATCCTGCGGTACTCGACGGGCGTCTAGAACGCACCGTTTACTGCGCTCGCCTTCGGCTCGCTGGTAAAATCTGCACCAAAAGCCTGCGAGCCCCCCCTTCGGTCGGCTCTGGGCCTCGCCTTCGGCGAGTGAACCGGCGTCTTTGCGAGCGGTAGCGAGCAAAGGCTCGGGGGACGACTGAGGGGAGTCACCCGGCGACCTTCCGGGCTCTTCGAGCCACTCGGTCGCCGGAGAACAGCTCCGACGATTGCCCGATAGCTCTCGCCGTCCTGAGTGGTTCCTCAAACGTAATTCCAAGGTCATTCGGGACGGAATAGCTGCATAACTGGGCGTGCGGATTGAGCATCCGCGAGCGGAGCGAGCGGTTCACCGACGGAGCCGCCGGAGGCGGCGGAGTCGGACGCTTTTTGGTCCAGCTTTTTGCAACGAGCGGTGCGCCGGAAGCGCACCCGAGTCAGCAAAAAGGTGGCTGTCTTGATCGATTCGGGTTAACTATCACTAAAACACACTGTTCGCTTTACACACTTCCAGCTGATCAGTAGTCGAGCAGCGATTCGAGCTGTCGCTTTCGACGCGCGAGGTCGACGTGGGCGTCGACCGCGTCGTCGGCCGCGAGCCGATCGATCGCGAGGAAGACGTCCGTCCCGGCCGACTCCGCGGATTCGAGCAGCGACTGGATCGCCGCGCGGTTCAGCGCGAGCGAATCGAGCTTTCCGAGCAGCAGGAGGAGCGCGACGCCGCCATCGCCGTCGGGAACCGCCGGCGGGAGCGACGCCGTCGACGGTTCCGCCGGAGCGGCAGCCGAATCGAGCGCGAGGACCCGCAGACAGCGCGGGCAACTCCCGACGGCGGCAGCGTTCTCGGGGGCGTGCGCTCGGAGTTTCTCGGGGACGGAGACGGCGACCAGCGGCACTTCGCAGTGCGGGCAGTGCGTCTGCATACGCGGCGATACGCCGACGGCCCCCAAAGGCGTCCCGGGACGGGAGATCCCCTCGCTGCTCGTATCGGTACCCCTATTCGCGCCGAAACCGTAGCGCCGCCCAGCAATGGCATCCGACGCCCGTTCCTCGTCGATCGCCGACCCGCGGACGCACCTCCGCGCGCTCGGCGGCACGTTCGTCGTCGTCGCGCTCGTCGTCCTCCTCGCGTCGATCGCCGTCTCGCTCGGCTACCCGCTGTTGGACGCCGCGGGGATCGCCCGCGAGAGCGCGCTCGGCCTCGCGCTCCGGAGCGCCTTCCAGTTCGTCGGCTTCGGTGTCGCCGGCGTCGGTTACCTCGCCGTCACCGACCAGTTGGACCTCGTCCCGGTTCGCCGCCCGACCCGCGGCGATCTGAAGTGGCTGGCGATCGGATTCGCTGCACTGCTCGCGCTGTACGTCGGTTCGTCGGCGATCCTCAGCGCGCTGGGTCGGGAAGGAGCGGACAGCGTGATCGCCCAGCAGGGCAGCGGCCAGCCGGTCTACTTCCTGTATCTGATCCCGGTGACGATCCTCCTCGTCGGGCCGGCAGAAGAGCTGATCTTCCGCGGGATCGTCCAAGGGCTGTTCCGCCGCGCCTACGGCACCCGGATCGCCGTCGTCGCCGCGAGCGCGATATTCGCGGCCGTACACCTCTCCTCGTACAGCGGCGACGGTCTGTTCGTCACGCTCGGGATGATCCTCGTCCTCGGGGGGACGCTCGGCGTCGTCTACGAGAAGAGCGAGAACATCGTCGTCCCGGCGGTCGTCCACGGCCTGTTCAACACCGCGCAGTTCGTCGTGCTCTACGCCACGACGACCGGGCTGGTCGGCTGAGTCGACGCGTCGTACGCCGGGTCGAACGGCTACCGCGCTGTAACAAAACGCTCGGCCGACCGCACGCCTCGTACGGTCGCTGTGTGTCTGTGTGAACTTCCGAACGGCGCGAATTCAGGCGGGGTTCTTCCGCGCCAGCTCCGTGCCGCAGATCGGGCAGCGATCGCGGTGGTCGTCGAACTCGCGACCGCAGCCCTGACACTGGAACGTCCACTCGCGCTTCTCGGAGATGCCCTCCCGGGCGATGATCTTCACGTCGATGTCGACGTGGTCGGCGACGTTCTGCATCGCGTAGTCGTCGGTGACGAGCACCGCGTCGAGTTCGAAGGCGGCGGCTAGCAGCCGCACGTCGGTCTCCGAGAGCGTCTCCGCGTCGCCGGTCTCGCGTGCGGCGCGCTGGATCTTCTCGACGGTGCCCGCCGCCGGGATGTGAATGTGCATCCCGGAGCCCTCGTCGGCGTCGTAGCGGTACGACGCCTCGCCCTCCAGTTCCTCGCGGACCATCGGGATCGACGCGATGTCGTCTGTAGTGTGGTACTCGTGGATGAACGCCGAAGAATCGAGAATCTGCATCGGACAGTGCTTAGGTTACGGTTGGACGACGATGTAGTCTCTGACGTCTTGTACGTGCGAGACGGGGATGCGGATGATCTGCTCGTGCTCGTCGGTGTCCGTCTCGAAGCCGTGTTGGTTCGGGTTGGTGTCCTCGTAGGGAGAGACCAGCAGGTCGCTTATCGCCCCCGTTTTGAGGTTCATTTCGACGTTGTACAGTTCCCCGAGTTGGGCGCCGTTCGATCCCATCACGCCCTTCCCGGAGAGGTCCTCCGCGAGTTCGTCCGGCATACCCCACGCTACTGCGTCTTGTTACATAAACGCCACGGGCCGACGCATCGAACGTTCGGTTCGGACGAGCGGCCGGCGACGGCGCGACCGACGCGCTGGAAGCGCTCCGCCCCGGACAGCACTCCCCGAATGGGGTCCGTTCGCGGGGCGACAGCGACCCACGTGATCGGCGTCGTCCGTGGATGACGATGGACTTAACTACAGTCCAGCAGTGGGTTACGGTAAGGAATTTCTCCGGGGTGATTCTCTATGTCTGACACCGACGCCGACGCCGCCTCGACAGCCGAACCGGACGCACTGCGGACGCCGATCGTCGCCGTCCTCGGCCACGTCGACCACGGCAAGACGACGCTGCTCGACACGATCCGCGGCTCCGCCGTCAGCGAGGGCGAGGCGGGGGCGATCACCCAGCACATCGGCGCGACCGCGGTGCCGCTAGAAACGGTCTCGGAGATGGCCGGCGACCTCGTCGACCCGACGGACTTCGACCTGCCCGGCCTGCTGTTCATCGACACGCCCGGGCACCACTCCTTCACCACGCTTCGGTCCAGGGGCGGCGCGCTCGCCGACATCGCGGTCGTCGTCGTCGACGTCAACGACGGCTTCCAGCCGCAGACGATCGAGGCGCTCGAAATCCTCCAGCGGACGGGGACCCCGTTCGTCGTCGCCGCCAACAAGATCGACACGACGCCGGGGTGGAACCCCAACGAGGGGATGCCCATCCAGGCGACCTACGAGGAGCAATCGCAGAGCGCCCGTAACCGGCTGGACGAGAACCTCTATCGGATCATCGGCGACCTCTCCGACGAGGGCTTTTCCGCCGATCTGTACTGGCGCGTCCAGAACTTCACGAAGAACGTCGGCGTCGTCCCGCTGTCTGCGATCACGAGCGAGGGCGTTCCCGACCTGCTGGCCGTGCTGATGGGCCTCTCCCAGCGGTACATGAAAGAGCAGATGGCCGTCAACGTCACCGGCCCCGGCGCGGGAACGGTGCTGGAGGTCAAAGACGAGCGCGGCTTCGGCGCGACCGTCGACGTCGTCCTCTACGACGGCAGCGTCCGCGCGGACGACAAAATCGTCGTCGGCGGGATCGACGGCCCCATCGTGACGGAGGTGCGGGCGCTCTTGCAACCGCGCCCGAACGCCGAAATCAGGGTCGAGAAACGCTTCGACAAGGTCGAGGAGGTCCGCGCCGCGGCGGGGATCAAGATCGCCGCCCCCGAACTCGACGACGCGATGGCGGGCGCGCCGATCCGCGTCGTCCGCGACCGCGATCTGGAAGACGTGATCGAGGAGGTCGAGTCCGAACTCGCCGAGATCCAGGTCACCACCGAGGAGGAGGGCGTCGTCGTCAAGGCCGACACGCTCGGGAGCCTCGAAGCGATGGCGAACGCGCTGCGGGAGGCCGAGGTCCCGATCCTCCGCGCGGAGGTCGGCGACGTCGCCCCGCGGGACGTCGCCGTCGCCTCGACCGCCAACGAGGACAAACACCGCGTGATCTTGGGCTTCAACGTCGACGTGCTGCCGAACGCCGAGCGCGAACTCGACGAGAGCGACGTGAAACTGTTCGACGACGACGTCATCTACCAACTGATCGAGGAGTACGAGGGCCACGTCGAGGCGATCGAGCGCGCCCAGCAGGAGACCGTCCTCGACAAGATCGTCCGGCCGTGTCGCTTCCGCATTCTGGAGGATCACGTCTTCCGGCAGTCGGACCCGGCGGTCGTCGGCGTCGAGGTGCTCTCTGGGACTCTCAAGAACAACCAGAACGTCGTGAAGTGGGAGGGCAACGAGACGACGCGCGTGGGACAGCTCTCGGGCATCCAAGAGCAGGGCGAGGACGTCTCGGAGGCCCGCGCCGGAACGCGCGTCTCCGTCGCCATCGACGGCCCGACCGTGGGTCGCCAGATCGACGAGGGCGACGAACTGTGGATCGATCTGCCCGAGAAACACGCGAAGATCCTCGAACAGGAGCTGTCGGACGACATCCCCGCCGACGAACTGGAGGCGCTGACGAGCTATCTCGACAAGCACCGCAAGCGCGATCCCTTCTGGGGCAAGTAGCTGGCGCGTTCTCACGGCCCACCGTTTCGCTAACTGGCCACCAGCGTATGTCGTATTCCGATATTATTTGCGTATTTTCTTCGCATATTCTCCCGCGCTTCGAGCGAACGCGTACTGGTGTCCGGAGTAAGTTTTACAATCGAAGATAGAGTAGATTACAACGGGGATGAGGACCTATGAGTCGCATAGAACCGATAACTACGGTTGGATCACAGAGCGTATCGCGCTACGATCTCCTCTTGGCGGCGTTGCCGATCCCGCTGCTTTTGGGAATCGGTAGCGGCGTCCTCACCGACCTACCGCTCGCGGCGGCCGCGGGTCTCGGCAGCGTCCCGTCCGCGCTGCTGCTCGCATACGGGTTGTTCGTCCACGCGCCGCGTCCCGAACGGATGCGGGAACGCGGGCGGTCGACCTGATCGGACTTCGAGAACCGGAGACCGAAACTGCTCCTGCAGCGACTATCTCGCAGTCGGCGTGAGTCCGTCGCCGACGGTGTTCATCACCTGGAGCGCCGCGCTCGCGGCGAGACCGCGGGCGACTTCGTCGCGGTCCTCGTCCGAGAGCCCGGATTCGAGGTCCTCCTCGTCCGGGGTGAAGCCCGCGCTGACCGGATGTCCGGCTGGGGGACGGACCGCGACGGTGGCCTGCGGACCGTTCGCGCCGAAGGAGAGTTCCGAGCCGACGGCGTACCCCTCGGGCAGGTACGTCTCCGTGCGAGAGACGATTCCCGCGACGGCAGTACGGAGTCTACGTACCTGTGCGTCCGAGAGTTCTGCGTCCTCGGGACGGCCCGCGTCTACGACGCCTGGAGCGCCCGCGTACGGGTTGTTTCCATTCATTTCGTGATGTCCCCGAACGTAGGGGGAGACGGCGTATAAAACCGTCGGCGGCAACGGAAGCGTCACTGAACCACGAGATCGGCTCGAACGGGCGATTTCGCGACGCTCAGAGTATCGGTTCGCTGTCGCCGTAGACGGCCAGCGTCACCGCCGTCGTGTACCCCTCGCCGTCGGCCTCGGCGGTGGTGACGGTGACCTCCTGCTCGTCGAACGTCCACTCGCGGAGGTCGCGCCCGGCGGCGAGGCCGACTTCGACGCTCCGGCGGACGGCCGCGGGGTCTTCACCGGCCGCCTCGTAGAACAGTCCCGGTCCCGGGCCGGTGGTCCACCCGAGGCCCGCGGAGACGGTCCCGACGCCGCCGGTCGTCGCCCGCGCCTCGACGACCGTCAGGCGGTTGCCGGCCGGGCCGAGGTCGGGCGCGGCGTCGACGGCCTCGACGGTCGCGTCGGCCGGGATCACCGAGGAGACGGGGACGAGGTTGTAGTTGTGCACGTTCGCGTCCGCGAGGGCGGCGTCGTAGGAGGCCATCTTGGTCGGCGCGTCGCCCACGCCGCGAACGACTCGAATCGTGTTCATACCGGAGAACGACCGCCCGGAGAATAAGCGGTTACGGATCGGAGTCGCGGCTCCCGCGAAGTTCAGTACTGGTAGGTCGTCGGCCCGGGGATCGTCGGCTGCTCGTCCGCGTCTTCGATCTTGTCGTAGGCGTCGTCGAAGTCGCGCCGGTGAATCTCCGTGCGGCCGTCGCGGATGGCGAACATCCCCGCCTCGGTCGCCAGCGCGGCGATCTCGGCCCCCGAGTAGTCTTCGAGCGCCGCCGCCAACTCCGCGAAGTCGACGTCGTCGTCGACGTTCATCTCGCGCGTGTGGATCCGGAGGATCTGCTCGCGGCCCTCGCGGCCGGGTTTCGGCACCTCGATGAGGCGGTCGAAGCGGCCGGGGCGGAGGATCGCCTCGTCGAGCATGTCGAAGCGGTTGGTGGCGGCGATGATGCGGACGTCGCCGCGGTCGTCGAAGCCGTCCATTTCGGACAGCAGCTGCATCATCGTCCGCTGGACCTCCGCGTCGCCGGAGGTCTTCGAGTCCGTCCGCTTGGAGGCGACAGCGTCGATTTCGTCGATGAAGATGACCGCTGGCTCGCGCTCGGCGGCCAGATCGAAGAGGTCGCGGACGAGTCGGGAGCCCTCGCCGATGAACTTCCGGACGAGTTCGGAGCCGGCCATCTTGATGAACGTCGCGTCGGTCTCGTTGGCGACGGCCTTCGCGAGCATCGTCTTCCCCGTGCCGGGCGGGCCGTACAGCAGCACGCCCGAGGGCGGCTGGATCCCCACCTTCTCGAACATCTCGGGGCTGGTGAGCGGGTCTTCGACGGCCTCGCGAACCTCCCGGACCTGCTCGTCGATGCCGCCGATGTCGTCGTAGGTGATCGACGGCGAGGCGTCGATCTCCATCGCCTGCGCGCGCGAGTCGGTCTCGTCGTCGAGCAGTTGCTGGATGGCGAAGGAGTCGTTGATCGCGACGCGGTCGCCGGCCTGCAGTTCGCTGTCGAGGTGCGGGGAGGCCTCGGTGAGCACCTCCTGGTTGTTGCCGTGCTGCTTGATGACGACGCCGTCGTCAGTCAACTCCTCGACAGTCGCGAGGTACAGCGAGGACGTCTTCAGCGTCTCGTTGCGACGCTTGAGCTGCTCGACTTCCTCGCGCAGTTCCTCCTGGCGGTCGGTCGCGGCGTCGAGTCGCTCGTCGAGTTCGTCATTGACGTTCACGAGGCGCTCGTAGTGCTGGCGGATCGCCGATAACCGCTCGGCGTCCGACATCTCTGGATCCAAGTCCAGACGCGGACGATCTGGGAGAGAGGGGCTCCGGGACATCAGATATCCGGCTTTGGAGTCGGGCGTAAATGTGCCTTTGGGTAGCCCCGTTCGATTGTGGGTGTCGCTGCCGCTACTCTTCGGCCCGTTCGACCCGTTCGCCCTGATAGGAACCGTCGTAGACGTCGTTGTGCTCGGCTTCAGCGAGGACGAGCTGTGCGACGCGGGCGCCGCGTTCGAGGTGAATCGGGTGGTGCACCTGCAGCAGCCCCTCGCCTTTCCCCTCGTAGCCGGCGTCCCAGACCGCGGTGTTGAGCATACAGGAGTTTCGCATCAGCGTCGAGCGGGGGTAGAGGAAGCCGACGTGGCCCTCGGGGATCGCGATCGTCTCGGCGTACTGGAGGACGTATCCCCCGGGAGAGAGCCGATAGTCGTCGTCCTCGGCCGCGAGGGAGTCGCGTTCGCCGACGGACTTGTCGTCGACGCCGACGTGGCCCGCCTCGACCTGTTCGAGCACGTCCCCGAGCGTGAGATCCACGCCGTTCGGTTGGACCTGTTCGTCGTCGATCGCATCGACGTGCCGCGCCACGAATGAACCGGGTCGGTACATACCGTGATGGCTCGCGTGCGTGCGCAAAGGGGTGTCGCTCTCGGCGGAAATCAGCAGCCCTCTCAGGGTGAGAATCCCACAAACCGGTCGACTGCGGCGTGGTTGTTCGTATCGAATTAGGACAAAGTATGTGTATAATGAACATATCTTTGACCTCAAACACGCGGGATTTATAATCGTAGACGGCCGATCCTCGGACGTTATGGGACAGACGCTCACAGAAAAGATTCTCGACGATCACCTCGTCGAGGGTGACCTCGAACCCGGAGAGGAGATCGGGATCGAGATCGACCAGGTACTCGCACAGGACACGACCGGAACGATGGTCTGGCTCCAGTTCGAGGCGCTGGAGCTCGACGAAGTCCAGACTGAGCTGGCGGCGCAGTACTGCGACCACCAGACGTACCAGTTCGACTTCAAGAACACCGACGACCACCGCTTCCTGCGCTCCGCTGCAGGAACGTACGGCGCGTACTTCTCCCGCCCGGGCAACGGCATCTGCCACAACGTCCACAAGGAGAACTTCGCCGCGCCCGGCAAGACGCTGCTCGGCTCGGACTCCCACACGCCGACGCCCGGCGGGCTCGGACAGCTCGCGATCGGTGCCGGTGGGCTGGACATCTCCGTCGCGATGGGCGGCGGCGCGTACTACGTCGAGATGCCGGAAGTCGTCAACGTCCGGCTCGAAGGCGAACTCCCCGAGTGGTCCAGCGCGAAGGACGTCATCCTCGAGATGCTGCGACGCCTCTCCGTGAAGGGCGGCGTCGGCAAGGTCTTCGAGTACACCGGCCCCGGCGTCGAGACGCTCTCGGTGCCCGAGCGGACGACGATCACCAACATGGGCACGGAGCTCGGCGCGACCTCCTCGATCTTCCCGACCGACGAGAAGACGGAAGACTACCTCGCCCGTCAGGGCCGCGAGGACGAGTACGTCGAACTCTCGCCCGACGAGGACGCCGAGTACGCCGACGAGATCGTCATCGACCTCTCGGAGATCGAGCCGCTCGTGGCGATGCCGTCGATGCCCGACAAGGTTGTCCCCGTCCGCGAGGTCGCGGGCGAGTCCGTCGAGCAGGTCATCGTCGGTTCCTGTACGAACGGCGGCTACGAGGACATCCTCCCGGCCGCGAAGATGCTCGAAGGCCGCGAGGTCGACATGAAGACCGAGATGATCGTCGCGCCCGGTTCCAAGCAGGCGTCGGAGATTCTCGCCCGCGAAGGCTGGACCGCCGAGATGATGGCGGCCGGCGTCAACTTCTCGGAGGCGACGTGTGGTGCCTGTATCGGCATCGGCCACGTCCCCGCCTCGGACTCCGTCTCCGTGCGGACGTTCAACCGCAACTTCGAGGGTCGCTCGGGCATCGAGGACGACTCCGTGTTCCTCTCGTCGCCCGAGGTCGCCGCCGCCGCGGCGATCAAGGGCGAACTCGTCGACCCGCGGGACCTCGCCGAGGAGCTCGGCGACCTCGAAGCCCCCGGCGTCGAACTCCCCGAGAAGTACGACGGCTCGAAGACCGACATCATCGAGCCCGAGGAGGCCGTCGACGACGAACTCGTCAAGGGCCCGAACATCGGCTCCGCGCCGATCGGCGAGCCGCTCGAATCCGACATCGAGGGCGAAGTGCTCCTGAAGATGGAAGACAACATCACGACGGACCACATCATCCCCGCGACGTCGGACATCCTCAAGTACCGCTCGAACATCGAGAAGCTCTCGGAGTTCACGCTCTCGCGCGTCGACGACACGTTCGCACAGCGCGCGCTCGACTCTCCCGGCGGCGTCCTCGTCGCCGGCGAGAACTACGGTCAGGGCTCCTCCCGAGAGCACGCAGCGATGTGCCCGCAGTTCCTCGGCATCGAGGCCGTCCTCGCGGAGTCCTTCGCCCGCATCCACAAGGCGAACCTGTTCAACTTCGGGATCGTCCCGCTGGCGATCGACGAGGACACCTACGCGAAGATCGATCAGGGTGACAACGTCGAGATCGTCACCGACGTCGCCGAGGCCGTCGCCTCCGGCGAGACCGAGTTCGTCATCCGCGTGAACGACGACTGGGAGGCCACCGCGGAGCTCGACGCCTCCGAGCGCGAGCGAGGCATCCTCGAGGCCGGCGGCAAGCTCCGCCTCACGAAGGAGCAGTACGAGAGCGACGCCGGCGGCGCGGCCCCCGCCGACGACTGAGCGGACCGCGCGACGCGGACGCACCGACTTCCTTTTTTCGTGCCACCGTAGAGCGGCAGCGCTCGACGGGACTCCGCTCCGGCGCGGAGCCAGCGGACTTTTGCCGCGACGGATCGTAACCCACATCGTGAGCGACACGTCCGCCGACGAGGAGATACGGGGTTCGCAGGACGGCCCCGGCAGCGCGGAGGAACCGTCGGTCACCGTCCGGCCCGCTGACCGCGCGGACTTACTCGACGTGCTTCGGATCGAACGAGACGCCTTCTCGGAGCCGTGGCCCTACGCGGCGTTCGAGTCGGTGCTCGACGCGCCGGCGTTCCTCGTCGCCGTCGGCGAGGTCGAACAGCGTTCGGCCTCGGAGGAAGCGAGCGGGGAGAAACGAGCCGCGAGCCGCGAGGGCGTCGACGGCCCGCAGGCGCTCCTCGGGTACGTCGTCGGCGACGTGATGCCGAACCACGGTCGCGACATCGGCCACATCAAGGACCTCGCCGTTCGGTCGGACGCTCGGGGACGGGGGATCGGTCGACGGCTCCTCCGCGAGGCGCTCTTCGGCCTCGCGCTCGCCGGCGCGGCGGTCGCGAAGCTCGAAGTCCGCGAGGGCAACGAGGCCGCTCGCTCGCTGTACCGCGAGGAGGGCTTCGAGCCGACGCGACGCGTGCCGCGGTACTACGGCGACGGCGAGGACGCGCTGATCCTCGTCGTCGACGTCGACTCGTGGTACTCGACGGCGTAGTGACTCGGGTGGGCGCGGGGTTCGGATCGGAACCACACGCACTTGTACGCCCGCGGCGTACCCGCAGCTATGGGATTCGCCTGTCCCGTCTGTGAGACCCCTCAGCAGGACGCGGCGCACCTCGCGAACCACCTCGCGTTCACGGCGATGGTCAACGGCGACGAGCACGAGACGTGGCTGGACGAGCACGTTCCCGACTGGGAGACGCACGGCGAGTCGGAGCTCGCGCCGAAAGTCGCAGCACTCGCCGAGGAGACCGACTACGAGCAGGTGTTCGAGGACACCGCGCGGGCTCACGGCCACGGCGGAGACGGCCACCAGCACGGATCCGACGACCACAGCCGCGGCTCCGCACGCGGCGATCGCGGAGGCCCTGCCGGTTTCGACCCCGAACTCGCCGCGGCCGCCGGGAGCGGTACGCTCGACGAGGAGACGAGGGCGATCCTCGAAGAGGCGCGAGAGCTGACCGCCGAGATGCTCGGGCAGGGGGACGAGGCCGGTCGGGACGACGAATCGAGCGCTGGCGAGGACGACACCGAACGTCGAGACTAGACGCGGCAGCGATGGCGAACAGTCGGCACGCGCATTCGGTCCGCCGGATAGTGGGGACCGTCTCCCCGCGCCGCTGTGCCGAGCAACCGCGGCACGACGCGGGGCACGTTCTACGTCACGGGGCGTCTGGTCCCGGCATCGCATAAAAAGGCTCGTGCGCCGAATCTCCGCTATCGACGAACGGGAGACCGAAAGCGTTTGTGCGCGAGCGGCCGTCCCTCGCGTATGGAGACCGAAGGCACGCTGTCGCCGGAGACGTTCGCGGCGGCGAAGGCGGCGTTCGACGCCGCCGGGCCGACCGCCCAGGAGGTCGTCCGCGAGACGGCGAAGGCGATGGAGTTCGACCGCGAGGAGTACCGCGAGCGAGTGACGGGCGAGGTCGTCGAGCGGGCTCGGAACGTCATTTTCGCCGATCGGCTCGCCGTTTCTATCGGAACTGTCGAGGAGTTCGAGGCGTGGGTGGCGGACCACCCCGGGTACGACGTCGAACGTAACGGGAGCGACGAGGTCGACCGGGTCGTCTGGCACGCCGCGCCGTTCGCCGAGACGGTCGTGGCCGCGACCTTCCAGAACGAGCGCGACGCCGCGGTCGGGACGCTTCGGCGACAGGCGTTCGGGCGGATCTACCGCCCGCGCTTCGAGTCCGAAAGCGAGGCAGTGGCCGAACCGGACGACGGAGACGACAGCGCGGGCGACCCCGACGGAGCGATCGACAGATGAGCGACGACGGACGCAGGCACGAGCCGTTGCCCGATCCCGAGTGGTCCGTCGACGAGTCGGCGACGGAGTACGAGACGGGCTGGTACACCGGCGGCTACGACCTCGTCGAGCAGCCGAACGGAACCACGAAGCGGTACTACTGGGCCGAACTCGCCACCGCGGTCGTCGTCGTCGCCGTCGAGGACGGCTCGATGCTCTTCGTCGAGCAGTACCGCCCGACGATCCGGGAGACGCAACTGGAACTGCCCGCGGGCATCGTCGAGCGCGGGGAGTCCTTCACCGGAGCCGCGACCCGGGAACTGCGCGAGGAAACGGGCTTCGCGGCCGACACGACGGCGCTCTTGGAGGACTTTTGGTGCTCTACCGGCGTGCTCCGTCACCGCCGCGGGATCGTGTTCGCCACCGACCTCACCCCCGTCGAACGCGACCTCGACGACAACGAGTTCCTCTCTGTCCGGTCGGTCCCGGTCGAGGAGGCAGTCGAGGTCGCCAGAACACAGCCCACGAACGACGCGACGATCGAGGGCGTGCTGCTGGCGCGCGAGGAAGGGCTCCTGTGAGCGCTCTCGGACCGCTTGAACGTCAGCGTTAACCGACGCGGGAGCGTTTCGCAGCTATGTTCGAAGATCGCCCGGACCGCGAGGAGGTCGTCCTCGTCGGCCGGTCGAACGTCGGAAAGTCCACGCTGATGCGCGAGTTGACCGGCCACTCGAAGTTCACGACCGGCGGGAAGCCCGGCGTGACGCGCTCGCCGAACCACTTCGACTGGGTCTCGGAGAAGTTTATGTTCACCGACCTCCCCGGGTTCGGCTTCATGTCCGGCGTCGACGAGGAGCGCCGCGAGCAGATCAAAACCGACATCGTGCGCTACATCGAGTCGAACGCCGACGACATCCTCGCGGCCGTCCTCGTCGTCGACGGCAAGAGCGTGATCGACATCATCGACCGGCACTCCGGCCCCGACGAGATCCCCCACGATGTCGAGCTGTTCCACTTCCTGTGGGAACTGGACGTGCCGACGATCGTCGCCGTCAACAAGATGGACAAAGTCGACGACCGCGACGAGCGGCTCGACGACCTCTGCGACCGCCTCGGGCTCCACCCACCCTGGAAACAGTGGCGAGAGACCATCGCGCCGATCAGCGCCAAGCGCGGCGACGTCGGCGCACTGAACGAAGCGCTCAGGACGCGGTTTCACGAGCAGAAGCGCGACGACCTGCTGAAGTTCGTCTCCTGAATCGACGGACGCGACGCGTCAGCGAATCGTAACGGTGGCTCGGTGAAATGCTGTCATCACAAGGGGCTGAGTGGGGGTAACCCTCGTCATCGCCACCGAGTGTGAGTGAGCGCGCGGGCGTGAAATATTCCTCGCTTCGGTCGGTCTCCGGACGGCGGCCGTCGATATCTCCCGACGGTCGGGCCTCGATACGTCCTCGGGCGTCGGCGTGCGCTCGGAGAACTATTCGTCCCACGCCGCGTTCCGCGCGTGTTCGTCGGCGACCGCGCCGATTTCGTCGACAGTGAGTAGCCCGTCTTCGGTGGCGACGCCGTCGACGAGGGCCGCAGCGGTCGTCTCGAACGTCGGCGCGTGCACGCCCACGTCGGCGTCGCCGTCGTAGACGGCGTCCGCTGGCGACTCGACGTCGGCGCGGGCCGCAACGCTCGTCTCGATCACCGCCTCCGACGACGCCAGCACCTTGTCCGTCGCGGCGACCGCGTAGAGAGGGACGTCGGCCTCCCGTGCGGCGAGCGCGAGCACCCGCGTCCCGGTCTTGTTGACCACGTCGCCCGACGGGAGGATCGCGTCCGCGCCGACGAGGACGGCGTCGGTGTCGCGTTCTTCGAGCGCCGTGGGGAGCGCCGCCTCCGTCGTCAGCGTGACGTCGGCGTCGGTCTCCCCGGCGGCCCGTTCGGCGACCGCGACGCCCTCGCGCTCGGGGCGGGATTCGGCGACGACGATCTCGGACAGCCCCGGACCGTCGCGTTCCAGATCCGAGAGCGCCTCTCGGACGGTTCCGGATCGCGAGAGCGTCGCGATCGACGTCGACCCGTCGCGCCGCAGTCGCGCCGCGGCCGCCGCGGCCGCCGCGGCGTCGGCGTCGAACGCGTCCCCAAGCGCCGAGACGGCGGCGTCGACGACGTCGTTCGGGTCGAAGTCGACGCCGGACGGGTCGGCGGCGCGGGTCGCCGTCGCGAGCACGCGGTTCACCCGGTTCGCGACGACGGCCATCTCGGGGCGCGCGTCGCGGAGGCGGCGCGCGACGGCGGCGACGTCGCGCCGGCTTCCGTCGGCGTCGACGGTTTCGGCGGCCGCGTCGCGGAGGACTTCCAGCGCGCGGGCGGAGATCCACGCCGACCCGTGCGTTTGGTCCGCTGCGACGGTCTCGACGGTCGGCGCGACGCGACGCCACGTCTCCCAGAGCCGCGGGACCGTCGCTCGCCCGCGGATATCGGTCGGGTCCACCCAGTCGACGGCGGCGATCTCCTCGTTGGTCGTCAGGTCGCGCGCGTCGCACTCGAAGAGAAACGGGTGGACCGTGAACGAGCCCTCGTCGTCGTCGACCGACAGGGGCGCTCCGGCGCGAACGAGTTCGAGGTCCGCGTCCGCGAGACCGACCTCCTCGCGGAGTTCGCGGCGGGCGTCGCGCTCGGCGTCCGCGGGATCGCCTTCCACGTAGCCCGAAACGCCGCCCCAGCGACCCGAGTACGTCCCGACGGCGTCGCTCCGGCGGACGAGGAGGACCGCCCCGCGCGAGCGGACGAAACACGTCACCACGTGCGACATCGAGCGTACGTTCGCACGCCGGGTGAAACGGTGTTTCGGTCGGGCCGAGGCGGACGCGTCGGGTCTCGGTCGCCGGGCGGCGACGTCCGGCACCAGACCGCTTTTGCCCGCGCGCGCAGTGCCCCCGCTATGGAACTGTTCGCCGCCCCCGACCTCCCGGAGATCCGCCCGGGCCACGACATCGCGGCGTTGATCCGCGAGCGCGTCGACCTCCGCCCCGACGACGTCGTCTGCGTCGCCTCCACCGTCGTCTCGAAGGCCGAGGGGCGAAGCGCCGACCGCACGGACTTCCCCGCTGGACCGCGGGCCCGCGAGATCGCCTCGAACATCGCGGCGACGACCGGCGAGGAACTCCCACCGTGGTTCGCACAGGCGGTCCTCGAGGAGAGCGTCGAGGTGCTCTTGGAGACGCCGTTTCTCCTCACCGAGACCCGGTTCGGCCACATCGGCGTCAACGCGGGCATCGACCGCTCGAACGTCCCCGAGGCGGATCTGCTGTTGCTTCCGAAGCAGCCATCGGAGAGCGCCGCGCGGATCCGCGACGGGCTGCCCGCGGACCGGGTGATCGTCACCGACACGTGCGGGCGGCCGTTCCGCCACGGTCAGCGCGGCGTCGCGATCGGCTGGGCCGGGCTCTCACCCGGTCGGGACTGGCGCGGTGAAACAGATAGAGACGGACGAGAACTCGACATCACCGTCGAGAACGTCGCCGACGAACTCGCCGCGGCCGCGAATCTCCTCGCCGGCGAGGGCGACGGCGGCACGCCCGTCGTCGTCGTCCGCGACTTCGAGTGGGGCGATCACGCCGAGAGCGACGCGCACTTCCGGGAGGTCGAGACCGACGTCGTCCGGCGGGCGATCCGCGCGTGGACGAACCGCGAGTGACCGTTAGTCCTCTGCGTCGACGCTAGCGCGCGCTCGATCCGAGGCCGGTGAGCTGGTTCACCAGCGCGCCCAGAACGAGGTAGCCGAAGAAGACCACGGCGAAGGTCGTCAGCCCGGCACCGACGAGGAAGGATATCGCGGTGATCGGGTCGACGCCGAGGAGGACGTCGGTGAGGAAGATCTGAACGAGGCTGACGATGCTCGTGAGCAACTGCACGACGAAGTCGATGACCGTGACCATACGAGGCGTTGGGCGTCATCGTATATGTGTGTGCGGGAACGGCGTCGGGAGCGTCGCCCTCGTAGCCCGATCCGTCGCTCGGAGAGTCGCCACGGCTAAGCCGCTGCCGGCGCTTGCTCGACGTATGACCCGGGACCGCTCGCTGGACGAGTTCGCCGGCAGCACCACCGAGGAGCCCGCAGACGTCGGCGAAGGCGACGACCGCGACGGTCGAGGCGACAGCGATGGAGCCGACAGCGACGACGTCAACGACAGCGACGTCGACGGCGGGAGCGGCGACGACAGCATCGAAGCAGACACCGTCGACGACGTCGAACCGGCGTCGGCGACGTACCAGTGGGATCCCGAGGGCGTCGAGTGCGCGGCCTGCGGGCGGGTCGTCGATCGACTCTGGACCGACGGCGACGCGCGCGTCTGTGCCGACTGCAAGGAGTGGTGAACCGCCGCGCGGCCAGTCAGGAGCCCGAGTCCATCCGCGTGCCGCGCCGGCCGAACCCTCGAACGAGCGTCGCCTCGTCGACCGAGAGCACCGTCGGGCGACCGTGCGGGCACGCGTAGGGGTTCTCACACTGCCCCAGGCGGTCGAGGAGCGCCGCGGCCTCGTCGTCGTCGAGCGCGTCGCCCGCCTTCAGGGAGGGGTGACACGCGAGGTCCTTCAGGAGGTCGTCGCGGCCGTCCGTCGGCGACTCGCCGCGAGCGAGCGCGTCGGCGGCGTCGCGAACGCTCTCGGGTGCCGCGGCGCGGCCCAGCGGCGCGGGGACGCTCCGGACGCGGACCGTGGTCTCGCCGAACGGTTCGACGTCGTAGCCGAGCGCGGCGAGAGCTTCCATAGACGACTCTACGGTCGCGTACTGCGCCGGCGTCAGCGCGACGCTCTCCGGCGGGTCGATCTGCGCGCTCGGGACGTCGCCGTCGCTCGCTTCCCGGAGGCGCTCGTAGTTCACCCGCTCGTGCGCCGCGTGTTGATCGACGATCAGGAGGTCGTCCTCGCGCTCACAGAGCAGGTACAGGTCCCGGTACTGGCCGATGACCGCGACCCCCTCGAACGCCGAGTCGGCCCCCGAGAGCGGTTCCAGCGAGTCGCCGAGATCCATCGAGAGCTCCTCGACTCGCCGACGGTCGGCGGTCGAGAGGGCGTCGCGGACGGCTTCTTCGACCGCGGCCGCGACGTCGTCGGCCGATCGGAGCCGGACCTCGCGCTTTCTGGGGTGGACGTTGTGGTCCGCCCACGACTCGGGCAGCGAGAGCGACGTCACCGCGATCGGTGCCCGCCCGTCCGGGAGGAGGCCGCCGTAGCCGTCGACGACCGCGCGCGCCAGTCGATCGTTGCGGACGGGGCGGCCGTCGACGGCGATGTAGACGTGCTCGCGACGAGCGCGGGTGACCGAGGGCTGGACCAGTGTTCCCTCGATCCGGATGTCCCCTACTGCGTCGGGACCGACCTCCAGCGACCGCGTCGACTCGAAGTCGAGGGTGCGCGCGGCGACCTCCCGGTCGTAGACGCCCAGCAGCGCGTCGTCGAACGCGCCCGTCCCGGGCGTCGAGAACACCTCGCTGCCGTTATGTGCGAGCGTGAACGCGACGTCCGGACGCACGAGCGCGTGCCGCGAGACGGCGTCGCTCACGCGGGCGAACTCGGTCTTCGGGGTTCCGAGCGACTCCCGGCGCGCGGGCGCGTCGGCGAACAGGTCGCGGACGGTGACCGTCGTCCCGCGAGCGCGGCCCGCGGGTTCGATTAGCGCCGCGCGCGGTCCGTCCGTGACGATGCGGGTCCCCGCCGGCCCGCCGTCGTTCGTCACCAGTTCGAGGTGGCGGCCGTCGCGACGCTCCCGAGGGCCTCGCCCCGGAATCCGAGGGTGTCGACCGCCGCGAGCGACTCGTCGCCGGCGAGTTTGCTCGTCGTGTGCCGCTCGACGGCGATTTCGGCGTCCACGCGGCTCATCCCCCGGCCGTCGTCGCTGACGCGGACGCGCTCGGTGCCGTCGCCGACGATGTCGACGTCGACCCGCGCCGCCCCCGCGTCGAGCGCGTTCTCCACCAGTTCGACGACGACGTCCGCCGGTCGGGTGACGACCTCGCCGGCGGCGACGCTCGCGACCGTCGCGTCGTCGAGGCGTCGCACGCGGGCGGCGTCGGCCCCCGGGCCCGGAGTCTCACTCATCCAGTTCGCGCTGTAGGGCCTCCAGGGTGTTGAGCGCTTCGAGCGGCGTGGTCCGCGCCACGTCGACCTCCCGAAGCTCTTCGAGGGCGGCCCGTTCGGCGTCCGAGAGTGATTCGGCGTCGTCGTCGGGATTCCCCGCCCCGTTCTCTCGCCTTTCCTCGGCCGACTCGTCGAGTCCCTCGACGTAGGCGGCGAGAGTGTCACCGCGGTCTTCGGCCGCGGGCTGGTCCTCCGAGCGGGCCGCCGTCGTCGACGGCCGGTCGCCGGGGGTCGGAGACGCCGTCGACGGCTCGTTCTCGGACGACGCCCGAAGGTACTCGTGGGCCCGTTCGACGACGCGGTCGGGGACGCCCGCCAGCGTCGCGACCTCGATCCCGTACGACGAGGAGGAGGGTCCCTCCGCGACGCGGTGGAGGAAGGTCACGTCCGACCCGCGTGCCGGTTTCGTCGCCGACGAGTCGTCGTCGGGATGGTCCGAATCGTCGCCCGCTTTGCGCACCGTGAAGTGCAGGTTGAACGCGTTCGGCAGCGACTCGGCGAGGTCGGTCAGGTCGTGGTAGTGTGTCGCAAAGAGCGTCGCCGCGCCCACCTCGTCGTGGAGGAACTCGGTGGTCGCGCGGGCGATTGCGAGGCCGTCGGCCGTCGAGGTGCCGCGGCCGACCTCGTCGAGGAGCACGAGCGAGTCCTCGGTCGCGTCGTGGAGGATCTCCGTCAACTCCGCCATCTCGCGCATAAACGTCGACTGCCCGCCGGCGATGTCGTCAGACGCGCCGACGCGCGTGAAGACGCTGTCGAGGACGGGCAATTCCGCCGCGCTCGCCGGGACGAAACTCCCGGCCTGCGCGAGCAGACAGACGAGCGCGACCTGCCGCATATACGTCGACTTGCCGCTCATGTTCGGTCCGGTGACGACCGCGACGGAGCCGTCGGCGAAGTCGATCCCGTTGGGAACGAACTCCTCTTGGGTCCGTTCGACGACCGGGTGTCGCCCCTCCTCGATCCGGAGCGTGTCCGCGCCCATCTCGGGACGGACGTAGCGGTTGCCCGCCGCGACCGCCGCGAACGACGTCAACACGTCGAGCCGAGCGAGGGCGTCCGCGAGCGACTGGATCCGGTCGGTCTCCTCGGCGACGCTCGCGCGCACGTCGCAGAATAGCTCGTACTCCAGCGAGTCGGCGCGATCCGACGCGGAGAGGATCTCGTCCTCGCGGCGCTTCAGTTCCGGGGTGTAGAACCGCTCGGCGTTCTTCAGCGTCTGCCGCCGCGTGTAGTCCTCCGGGACGCGGTCGAGGTTCGGGTTCGTCACCTCGATGTAGTAGCCGTGCACCTGGTTGTAGCCGACTTCGAGGGAGTCGATGCCGGTGCGCTCGCGCTCTTTTTTCTCCAGCGACGAGACCCACTCGCGGCCCTCCCGCTCGGTCTCGCGGACCGCGTCGAGTTCGTCGTCGAAGCCGTCGCGGACGACGCCGCCCTCCGTGATCTCCTGCGGCGGGTCGGTCACGATCGCCCGATCGATCAACTCGCGGACGTCGGCGAGTTCGTCCAGCGAGTCGCGGAGGTCCCGAAGCGCCGCCGAGTCGACGTCTCCGAGCGCCTCGACGACGTCCGGTACGACGGCCAGCGTCGCCCCCAGCGAGCGGAGGTCGCGGGCGTTCGCGCGCTCCCTGGCGACCCGCGCGGCCAGCCGTTCGAGGTCGTACACCTGCGCGAGGTGCTCAGAGAGCGTCTCGCGGACGAGCGGGCGATCGAGCAACTCGCCGACGGCGTCGTGGCGGCGCTCGATCCGCTCGCGGTCGACGAGCGGTCGCCGCAGCCACGCCTCCAGCTTCCGGCGGCCGGGCGCGCAGGCGGTGCGATCGACCGTGTCCAAGAGCGTCTCCCCCCGCCCGGGGTGCCGGGAGTCGAACAGTTCCAAGCTCCGCATCGCGGTCGCGTCGAGACGGAGCGACCGGCGGAGGTCGTACCGGCGGACGCGGGAGACGTACGAGAGCGCACCGTCGCCGCCCTGCGTGTACTCCGCGTACGAGAGCAGCGCGCCGACCGCGCGTCGTTCGGCGGACGAGTCGAGCACCGCCGTCGGCTCCGCGAGGTACCCCGCGAGCGTCTCCTCGGCGGCGACGAGATCGAACGTGGCCGACTCGTGGTCGGTCACCATCGTCTCGAAGCCGAGCGCCTCGGGAGCGACGTCGGCGTCGGGCGCGACGAGCAGCTCCGCGGGGGCGAGCCGTTCGAGTTCGTCACGAATCCGCGCGGCGGGCCCACTCGTCACCTGACACTCGCCGGTGGAGACGTCGAGCGTCGCGAGCGCCCGCGCGTCGTCGGCGTCGCGTCCGCTCTCGGCATCGACCACCGCCCCGAGATACGTCGCGCTCGCGCGGTCGAGCAGGTCGTCGTCGACGACGGTCCCTGGAGTGACGACGTTCGTGACCGCGCGGTCGACGAGGCCGGAGGCCTCCTCGGCGTCCTCGACCTGATCGGCGACGGCGACGCGGAAGTCCGCATCGAGCAGCGACTGGAGGTACGACGCCGCGTTGTCGATCGGGATGCCCGCCATCGGGTACGTCCCCGTCGAGTCCTCCCGCTGGGTGAGCGTGACCTCGCAGACGCGCGCGACCGTCTCTGCGGCCTCGCAGAAGGCCTCGTAGAAGTCGCCGACCTGAAAGAGGACGATCGCGTCGGGGTGGCGCTCGCAGAGGTCGAGATACTGCGAGAGCATCGGCGTGAGTTCCTCGCGCCGCGCCAGCATCTTCTCGGGGGGGCCTTCGGGCCGTCGCTCCGGCTCCTCCTCTGCGCCTCCCTCGTCGGGTTTCGCCCCCGGTTCCATACCTACCTAACGGGCGCCGAGGACCAAAAGCGGACGGGAACGGGCCCGAGTCTCATCCCTCGCTACGGATCGCGTCCAGAATGCGGTCGTGATACAGCACGCCGACCGCCGAGAGCGCGAGCAAGACGGCCGCGAGTACTCCCGCAGAGAGGAACCGCCCCGTTCCGAGGAGGTCGCCGAACGCGTTCGCGAGGAAGAACCCGGGCGTCCGGCCGACGACCGCGATCGCGACGAGTTGCCACAGCGGGACCCGCGTGAGCCCGCCGAGGAAGCAGATCGCGTCGTCGGGGAATCCCGGGAGGAAGAAGAGCACGAACAGCGTCGAGCGGGCGTACTCGTCGCCGACGGCGTCGAACCGTTCGAGCGCGTCCTCGTGGACGATCCGCTCGACGTACGCGCGGCCGAAGCGCCGCGCGAGCCCGAACGCGACCGTACTCCCGATCGTGACGCCGAGGACGTTGTAGAGCGTCCCCCACCACGGGCCGAAGAGGTACCCGCCGACGACCGCGAGTATCTGGGCCGGAATCGGTGCGACGACGACCTGCAGCGCCTGCAGGAGGACGAAGACGAGCGGTGCCAGCGGACCGTACTGTGCGACGAACGCGCGGAGTTCGTCGGCGTCCAAGAACAGCGACAGATGCGGGCGCAGGAGAAGCGAGAGGGCCGCGACCGCGAGCGTCACGAGCGCGAGGTGCACGAGGAACTGTCGCCGGTGCCGCGGCGAGGCGAACAGCGTGCCCGCGTCGATCCGCGCGCGGAGGCGGTCTATCGGCGAACGCATCGGGGCTCAGAGCCCGAGCGTCTCTGCGTGTCGGTCGAGGATCGTCGAAAGCGTCAGCCCAGTCTCCTCTAGTTCGTAGCGCACCCGAACGACGGGGACGTCGACGTCGATCAGCCGCGCGAGGTCGTGCGGCGTCCCCGAGACGACCACCTCCGGGTCCGCGTTGCGGATCGTCGCCTCGATGTCGTCGATCTGCGCCGCGCTGTAGCCCATCGCGGGGAGCACCGTGTCGAGGTGGTCGTACTGGTCGAAGACGCGTTCGAGCGAGCCGACGGCGGCCGGTTCGGGATCGACGATCTCGCTCGCGCCGTACCGGCGGGCGGCGATCAGCCCGGCACCGTGGGACGCGCCGCCGTGGGTGAGCGTCGGGCCGTCCTCGACGACGAGCGCGCGCTTGCCGGCGATGGCGTCGCCGTCGGCCGTGATCGTCGAGTTCGCGTGGACGATTTCGGCGTCGGGGTTCGCCGCCCGGACGTTCGCCTCGACCGTTCGGATCGAGGCGGGGTCGGCGCTGTTCTCCTTGTTGATCACGACGTAGTCGGCGAGGCGGAGGTTCGTCTCGCCGGGGTGATACCGCAGTTCGTCGCCCGCGCGGAGCGGGTCGGCGACGACGAAGTGCACGTCGGGCTCGAAGAACGGCAGTTCGTTGTTGCCGCCGTCCCAGACGACGACGTCGGCCTCCGCGGACGCGCGCTCCTCGATCGCCGCGTAGTCGACGCCCGCGTAGACGACGTGGCCGGATTCGAGGTGGCTCTCGTACTCCTCGCGTTCCTCGATGGTGACGTCGGCCGCGTCGAGGTCCGCGAGCGACTCGAAGCGCTGGACGCGCTGGGCGGTCAGATCGCCGTACGGCATCGGTTCCCTGACCACGACGACGTCAGCGCCGCGCGCGTCGAGGAGGTCCGCGAGTTTCCGCGCCGTCTGCGACTTGCCGCAGCCGGTCCGGACGGCGTCCACGGCGACGACCGGGGCGCTGGCGTCGAGCATCATTCGATCGGGCCCGACGAGTCGGAAGTCGGCGCCCGCGGCCAGCGCGCGCGAGGCCTGATGCATCACGTGCTCGTGAGAGACGTCCGAGTAGGAGAACACGACGGTGTCGACGCCTTCGGTCTCGACGAGCGTCTCCAACTCGGACTCCGGGCGGATCGGGATGCCGTCGGGGTACCGCTCGCCCGCGAGCGCCGCGGGGTACCGACGCTCCGGCGGGGCGTCGAGTTCGCCGAGGTTCTGGGTGTCGGTGCGCGTGAACGCGACCACCTCGGTCTCCGGATCGTCCCGGAAGACGGTGTTGAAGTCGTGGAAATCGCGACCGGCCGCACCCATAACGAGGACGCGCGTGGGGGCCATACGGGACGGTACTCGCGGAACCGTGATAGAAATTGGCTCCGTGTGACGCCTTCCCCCGTTCCCGGGTCAATACTTTCGGAGCCCGCGAGCGAAGCGTGAGGTATGGAACCGACCGAATCCTCGGGCGGACCTCCGGAACTGGACGGTCCCGTCGTCGTCGCGCTGGGCGGGAACGCGCTGCTCGACGCCGACGAGCCGTGGACAGCCGACGCGCAGTTGGCCGCCGTCGAGGAGACGGCGCGTCGGGTCGCGACCGTCGTCGAGGACGGCGTCGACTTGGTGGTCACCCACGGCAACGGCCCGCAGGTCGGAAATCTGCTCTTACAGCAGGAGGCCGAGTCCGACGCGCCCCAACTACCGCTGGACGTCGTCGTCGCGGAGACGCAGGGGCAGATCGGCTATCTGCTGCAACAGGCGCTCGACAACGCGCGGGCAGAGTCTCGCGACAGCGCGTCACCGCAGGGGAGCGACGGCGGGCGGTCGGACGAAGCCCGTTCGGTGACCGTCGTGACCCGCGTGGTCGTCGACGGCGACGACCCGTCGTTCTCGACGCCGACGAAGCCCGTCGGGCCCTTCTACAGCGCCGCGGAAGCCTCAGAGAAACCCTTCGAGACCCGCGAGGTGGACGAGGGCCCGAAGTCGCACCGACGAGTCGTGCCCTCGCCGGAACCCCTCGACGTGGTCGAGACCGACACGATCGAGGGACTGCTGGACCGCGGTCGCGCGGTCGTCTGCGGCGGGGGCGGGGGCGTGCCGGTGGTCCGCGGCGACGACGGACGATTCCGCGGCGTCGAGGCCGTCGTCGACAAGGACCACACCTCGCAGGTGCTCGCGAACGCGCTCGGCGCGGGCGTGCTGGTCGTGCTGACGAACGTCGAGTACGCCTACGAGCATTACAGGACCGACCAGCAACGGCCGATCCGCGAGGCCACGCCGGCCGACCTCGACGCGTATCTCGACGCCGGCGAGTTCGCGCCCGGGAGTATGCGACCGAAGATCGAGGCCTGCCGGCGCTTCGTCGAGCGGGGCGGGCGGCGAGCGGTCGTCACGACGCCCGAGAACTTCCACGAGGGGCTCGCCGGGCAGGCGGGCACGCAGATCCGACCGGCCGAGCGGGACGGGTGACGACGACTGTCGGCGACGGCGAGGACGTCGCCGAGGAGTCCGCGCCGGCTCCGCCCGCGACCCCCAGCAGAGTTACGTGGACGCGGCGGCTAGTGGCCGGTGAGAGCGCGAGCGGGGGCGCAGTGGCGGCGGTGAGATCCCGACTCGCGCGCGCTGGTCCCACCTATGACAGACGCAGACGCCATCCCGGAGCCGACGCCGGCCGACTCGTCGATCGATCCGCTCGACGTCGACGAGGCCGCAGCACTGACCGCACGGATCGTCGACAACGTCGAGCGCGTCATCGTCGGTCACCGCGACGCGATCGAACACATCCTCGTGACCGTCTTCGCCCGCGGCAACCTCCTCCTCGAAGACGTCCCGGGCGTCGGGAAGACGATGCTCGCGCGGGCGGTGGCGACATCGCTCGAGTGTTCGTTCAACCGCGTGCAGTTCACGCCCGACCTCCTCCCGTCGGACGTGACCGGCGTCAGCGTGTTCAACGAGAAGACCCGAGAGTTCGAGTTCCAGCCCGGTCCGGTGTTCGCGAACGTCGTCCTCGGCGACGAGATCAACCGCGCGCCGCCGAAGACGCAGGCGGCATTGCTGGAGGTGATGGCCGAACAGACGGTGACCGTCGACGGGTCGACTCACGCGGTCCCGGATCCGTTCACCGTGATCGCCACGCAGAACGACGTCGAGCCCGGGCGAACGTACGAACTCCCGGTCGCGGAGATCGACCGGTTCACGAAGAAGATCCGGCTCGGCTACCCCGACGAGGCCGAGGAAACGGAACTGCTCGGCCGCGTCGCGGGCGAACACCCGATCGAGTCGCTCGACTCCGTCGCCACCGTCGAGGACGTCCGGCGGGCGCGCGAGACCGTCTCCCAGGTCACGGTTCGAGAACCGGTCCGCGCGTACGTGTCGCGGCTGGCGGGCTACACGCGCGAACACGCCCGACTCGGCGTGAGCCCGCGCGGATCGATCGCGCTGCTGCGGGCGGCCCAGGCGCGGGCGGTCTTCGAGGGCCGCGGGTACGTCACCCCCGACGACGTCCAGACCGAGGCACCGACGGTGCTGAGCCACCGCGTGCGGACGGACACGGGGACTGACGGCTCGGCGGTCGTCGACCAGGCGCTGTCGGAGGTGCCCGTAGAGTGACGGGGCGCGTCGACTGGAAGCGATGAGGCCGAACGTCCGTCCGACGCGGCGGGGATACGCCGTTCTCGGCGTCGCAACCGCCGCGTTCGCGGCCGGGACGCTGTACGGTCCGCGAACGCTCGACGCCGTCGTCCTGCCGGCCGTCGTCGCCCTCGTCGCCGGGGTTCTGCAGGTCTGGCGGACCGAGCCGCCCGAGATCGAACGGCGAGTGCCCTCGCCGGACGAACCGGGAACGACGGGGCGGGTCGAAGTGTCCGTGTCGGCGTCGAGACCCTACCCGGTGACCCTGCGGGACCGACTGCCGCCGGGGATCGACACCGTGGAGGCGTCGGACGAGAAAGCGGATACCGAACTCACCGAGTCGGCTTCGCTGACCGAATCGGTGGCGACCGTCGACGCCACCGCCGGCGGCGCGTCGGTCGCCTACCGGATCGAGCGGCGGGGGCGGGGTCGCCACGAGATCGGTCCCGCGTCGGTCGACGTCACGGACGTCCTCGGGCTCGTTCGGCGGACTCACGAGATCGAGGCGAGAGACGCAGTCGTCGTCTACCCGCCCGTTCGCCCGCTGTCGGAGTCGATCCGCGGCGAGATGCAGGCGATAGCGCAGCGCCGGTTCGCCGGGAGTCGAGACGAGTTCGACACGCTGCGCGAGTACGTCAGCGGCGACGCCTCCGGGACGTCCACTGGAAGTCTTCGGCGAAGCGAAACGAACTCATCGTCCGCGAGTTCGCCAGCGAGGCCGCGGTCGAGACGGTCACCGTCGCCGCGGAGACGGCCGAAGATCCCGCGGCGGCTGGTGGATCCGCTGACGCCACAGCGACCGACGGCCCCACCGACGCCACGGTCGACGCGATGGCGGCGGCGGCCGCGACCGTGTGCCTGGGGCTCGTTCGCGACGGCGCGTCGGTGACGCTTTCGACGCCGTCCGGGCGCGTTGAGGCGGCCCCGGGTCGGACGCGGCCGCTGCTCGAACACCTCGCTGCCGTCGAGGGCGGTGCGGCATCCGCGGCGGCGACGGAGGAAGCGGACGTGCGGGTCGTCGCCGCCGACGAGTCGGTCGCGGTCCGGTTCGACGGCCGGGTTCGGGAGTTCGACGGCCTCGTGTCGGAACCGGCCGTGGCAGACAGCGGGAGCGACGCCGCCGACGGCGACGAGAAAACGAACCCGGAGGTGAGAGAAGTATGAGCGCCGAACGGCCGCGGTACGGGTTGCCCGAGCGGGCACGCCGACTCGACATCGACGGCGACCGCGCGCTCGCGATCGCCGGACTTCTGGCGCTGACGGGATCGTACGCCAGCGTGCTGTGGGAGGTGACCGACGTCGTCGGTCGCAGCGGCGAGTTCCTCGTCGTCGTCGCCGCCGCGCTCGCCTTGGCCCTCGTCGTCGGTCGGTTCGTCGGCGTTCGCGTGGCTCTGGGCGTCACCTCGGTCCTGCTCGCGCTGGGACTAGTCGGGTACCTCGGCGCGCTGCCGCAGAGTCAGGCCCAGTTGCTGACGCCCGAACGCGCCGTCTCCGACACGATCGCGCTGTTGACGGGGCTCTCGATCCTCCGGCTTGTCGGTGCCGGCGTCTGGGCGGTCGCGATCGTGCCCGGGCCGGTCTTCCTGTCGTGGTACTTCGCGGTCAGGCGGCGCTACGTCGCCGCCGCCGCAGCCGGCGGCGTCGCGCTCGGCCTCGTCGTACTGACCGGGGACGCGAGCGGGCTCAGAACCCTGCTCGGGGTCCTCGGAGCGATGGTGACTGTCGCGGCCGCGACGATCGAACGGCACGGCGGCGGACTCCGACAGGCCGACGTGCTGACGGCGCTGCTGGCCGCGATGATCGTCGCGTCGGCGACGGTGTCGGTCCTCCCGGGGGCGGCGGGGTCGCCGGTGTTGCCGGACCGCGGGTCGCCGACCGTCGAGGCGAGCCTCGTCGACGCGGAGGACGAAGTCGACGTCGTCGGCAGCATCCGGCTCTCGCCGGAGGTGCGGTTCACCGTCGACAGCCCGCGGTCGGCGTACTGGGGGACCGCCGCGTACGATCGCTACACGGGCGACGGCTGGGTCCGGACCGGGAACGTCCGCCCCTACGACGGGCGACTCCGCGAGCCACCCGGCCCGAGCGAGGAGCTCGAACAGACGGTGACCGCCGAGGGCGCGATCTCCGTTCTCCCGGCCGCGTGGAAACCCGTCGAAGTCGACGGCGACGTGGCGTCGCAAACGGCCGTGACGCCGCAGGGAACGCTCCAGCCGGACGGGACGCTCCTCGCGGGCGAATCGTACACCGTCACCAGTCAGGTCCCGAACGCGACCGACGACCAGCTCCGAGCGGCGGGCACCGACTATCCGGACGCCGTGAGCGACGCGTACCTCCAGTTGCCCGCGAGCACGACCGACAGGGTCCGCGAGCGCTCCGCGGAGGTCGCGGGCGACGAACCGACCGCCTACGACAAGGCCGTCGCGATCGAGGAGTACCTCGAATCGGACAAGGAGTACTCCCTCGACGTGCCCGCCCCCGGCGGCGACGTCGCCGACGAGTTCCTCTTCGAGATGGACGCGGGCTACTGCACCTACTACGCGACGACGATGGTCGTGATGCTCCGCTCGCAGGGCGTCCCCGCGCGGTTCGTGACGGGATACACGCCCGGGGAGCAGGTCGAAAACGACAGCTACGTCGTCCGCGGCCTCAACGCCCACGCGTGGGTCGAGGTGTACTTCCCCGACGTGGGGTGGGTCCGGTTCGATCCGACGCCCTCGGGGCCGCGAGAGAGCGTCGAAAGCGCTCGAATAGAGGAAGCGCAGGCGAACGGCGTCGGGGGGTTCGACCCCGCGGACTCGAACGCGACGCCGGGGACGCCGGGAGACGTCTCCGAGAGCCCCACGCCGACCGATACTGACCCCTCGGCGCCCGGCGGAATCACCACGACGGAGCCGACGAACGCGACCGACGCGCCGGCCGGTCCGAACGCCGGTGCGGCGACGCCGGGATCCTCCGACAGCGGGCCGCTCCCAGTTCCGGCGCTGCCGTCGCGGCGGACGCTCCTCGTCGCCCTCGTCGGCGTCGTCGGACTCGGGGCCGGCGCGCGCCACAGCCGGACCGCCAACCGGGTGGGGCAGTTGCTCTCGATTCAGGTTCAGCGACGGGGCGATCCCGACGCCGACGTGCGCCGCGCGAATCGCCGTCTGATGGCGCTGTTGGCACAGCAGTATCGACCGCGTCGGCCGGGCGAGACACGGCGGGCGTACGTCGAGTCGGTACCGACCCCGGAACCGACCGCGGCGAGCGTCCGTCGGGTGCTCGATCTGTACGAGCGGGCGCAGTACGGCGACGGCGTGACCGCAGCGGAGGCCGACGACGCGGTGGAGCGGGTGGACCGACTGGTCCGGGAGTCGACCCCGCTGCTTCGACGGTTCCGGTGAGACGGGAACGGAAGCGGTCCTCCCCCACGCCGCCGTGCGGTCGCGTTGAATTCCCGATACTGTTTAATATCCCCATCCTGTAGGTTCGGACTGTAATGTCGGAAGTCTGCTCGACGTGCGGACTCCCTGAGGAGCTTTGCGTCTGCGAGGACGTCGCAAAAGAGTCCCAGGAGATCACCATCCGCATCGACGAGCGCCGCTACGGAAAAGAGGTAACGGTCATCGAAGGGTTCGACCCCAAGGACGTAGATATGGACAGCCTGTCCTCGGACCTGAAGTCGAAGTTCGCCTGCGGTGGCACCGTCGAGGACGGCTCGATCGAACTCCAGGGGAACCACACCGGTCGCGTCGAGGACTTCCTCCGCGACAAGGGCTTCAACGTCGCGTGATCGTTACCTGAGTATCCCACGTCGAGCGGTTTTTTCTCGTCCCCAGTCGCGGAGCGACTGCTCCGTCTCCGCGTCGGTAGCCCGTCGCTTTGAACGACCGAAAGGATTCTACGGGTTGCGCGCGCCGAGAGCGTATGGTCGACTCAGACTGGTGGGTCGGCGTCGCCCTCCCCCCGCTGCTCGAAGTCGCCGGCTGGATCGGCATCGAGTTGGTGGACTGGGATTCGGGTGCGTCCCCGACCGCCCTCGACTTCGTCCCCGCGGTGTTCGTCGTGGTGAGTATGCTTCTGATCCCCGTGTTCGCGGTGTCGCTGTACTTCGACGCTCGGGCGGTCGCCCGCAGCGCGGAGTCGTGGTCGCCGAACTACCGGCTCTGGGGCGTCGTCGGCATCGCCGTGCCGGTCGTGGGGTTCGTTCTCGTCGACTCGCCACTGCTTCTCTTCGTCGGGTCGGCGTACCTGCTCCGGCGGTGGCGCTCCACCGACGCGTCGGTCGACGTCGCGAGCGACGTGTACGACGCAGACGGCTGGTACGACGACGACTCGACGGCGAACGGCGCAGGCGACGAGGGGAACGGCGCACTCGACGTGGAGGACGGCGGACCGTCGGAAGCAGAACCTCGTCCGCGCTCAGACCGCATCTCGCGGTGGTACTACGGCGTCGCGCTCACGATCGCGACCTACGTCGTCGTGCTCGTGTCGGCCCCGATCGTCCTCACGCTGATCGGCGTCCAAGAGAACGCGGCGTTCCTCTACGACACGGTCCCCGCGTTTGCCGCCCTGCTCCCGTTCGTCCTCGTGCTCGCGCTCGTCCTCGGCGTCCTGCTCATCCCGGTGTTCAGCGTCTCGCTGTACCTCGACGCCCGCGCCGTCGGCGAGAGCGACGTCGGGTGGGAGCCGAACCGCACGCTGTGGGCGGCGGTCGGCGTCGTCCACCTGCTCAACGTCTTGGTCCCGATGATCTGGCTACTCTCCGTCCCCGCCGGCGGGTACTACCTCTGGCAGCGACACGAGCGCGTCGGGCGGCCGTAGTCGACGGCCTCGGGGTTCCACGGTGGTTCGTCCTCGTCCGCGACGCCGCACCGGAACCGCGGGGCGCTACTGCCCGCCGAGATTCGCGCGCCCGTCCTCGACGAGATCGAACCCCGCCGCTTTCGCGGGCGGGAGTATCGGTCTGATCGTCGGATCCTGTGGATCTGCGGTCGTCGGTTCGCCTTCGTCGTTCAGGTTGGGATAGATGACGTACAGCGCCGAGAGCTCGAACGACGGCTTCCCGCCGCCTCGCGTGTAGAAGTCGACCCGCGTCAGCGACCAGGCGATGGTATCGCTCGTCTCCGGGTCGCCGACGAACTGCACGACGTCGCGCGCGACGGCCCGCCAGCGCCCGCCCGCGAGCGTCGCGAACGGTTCTGTGTCGCTCAGATCAGGATAGCCCGCCGCCGCGAACAGCGCCCGCAACTCCTCGGTCGACCGCGCCTCGAAGTTGAGCGACTGCCCCTTCGAGACGAAGCGTCCGTCGCCCTGATGCACCATCACGTAGGGCTTCCCGCGGTCCTTACGGATCAGCAGCCCCTGAAAGAACTGCAGCGAGTGGTGCAGCGTCTGCCCGTTCGGGGTCTTCTCGATGTCGCTCGCGTCGAAGAGCCCACCGTCGCCGACGTCTTCGCCCGCCAGTACCGGCCCGCCCGGATAGTCGAACGCCTCGGGCGTGTCGACCGGGTCGTCTCCATCGGCGGTCGCGACGTAGATTCGATACTCCGCGGCACCGTCGACGAGCGGGGTTTTGCCGCCGTTCGATCCGCGTCCGCGACCGTTCCGGTTGCCGCCGTTCGATCCGCGTCCTGCGACCGGTGTCACGACCGCGCCGAGACCGAGACCGACCGCTGCGCTTCGAACGAGAGCCCGCCGAGTCGTCTGTCTGTCACCCATTTGTATTATCTCGTTTGTGAGGTATTTTCTCGGATGATAAACATTCGGGCACGGCGATTCGCCGCCTACGCTACGGTCGTGACTTTCTTCTCCGCCCGAGTCACCGTGCAGTCGAAACGATACGACGGGGCTGATCGAAGTCTTTGGTAAGTAGCGATAATTCACCCGCGTCCGTACCCCGGGTATGGACGTTACCGAGTCCGTGCTCGAAGATCTCCGAGACCTGTGTACGGAGTATTACCGTGATGAGGCAGCAAACATTCGGGCAGTGGTTCTGTACGGCGGGGCGGCGAAGAACTTCGTTGGGCAGGATCACGCGCCGGGGGATTTCGATCTGAACATCTTCTTCTCAGACCGGTCGTCTGTCAGTTCTACCTACGGGATGCCGAAAATCATCGGCGAGTACGGCGGGTTGAAAGTCGAGGTGATGCGAAACAAGGTGCCCGAGGAGATGAGCATCGAACGGTACGTCGAAACGAGAGGTTCCAAACGGTGGAAGCGAATACGCGAAGAGCCGGCCGTACAGGTCTACCCCGAGATAACGCGACTGTCTTGGTAGACTGGTGAGGCCGCGTTTTCAAAAGAGAGCAACTCTATGGAGAGTTGCACCCGGAGAGCACTCAGCCTAACTGGGCTCGGAAAGAAGAAGAACGTCCGTCAGGAGAGGGACCGAAGACAGATTCGCGAGATATTGATCACCGGTGATACCGACAGAAGTTGATGGACTCGCGGGATCCCCGCGAGTCGGCGAGACCGAAGGTCCCGCTGGAAGCCGGCGCAACGCGCTGGCGACGAAGCGAGCGGGGGCAAGTGAGTCCATTGACTGGAGCGAGTGTAACGAGCGAAAGGAAATGGACTCGCGGGGATTTGAACCCCGGGCCTCTTCCTTGCGAAGGAAGCGATCTGCCACTGATCTACGAGCCCGCATTACGTTCGAAGGCGGCACGTCATTTGTACCTTCTGTTTCGTCCCTCGCGTGCGTGCGGATCACATCACTGCGAGGCGACGACAGGAGGTGACGTCGACGCCTTAGCGCCACACCCGATGGGTCGCGAGAACGCGACAACGGGGCGAAGGGGCGTCAGCCTTCGGAACCGATCGACGGTCAGTCTTCGAGGACGATCTCGATGCTGACGTCGTTCGGCACCTGAATCCGCATCAGCTGCCGGAGCGCGCGTTCGTCGGCGTCGATGTCGATGAGACGCTTGTGGACGCGCATCTCCCAGTGCTCCCAGGTGGCCGTCCCCTCTCCGTCGGGGGACTTCCGTGCGGGCACTTCGAGCGTCTTCGTCGGCAGCGGGATCGGCCCGCTGAGGTTGACCCCCGTCTTGTTCGCGATCTCGCGAACGTCGTCGCAGATGTCGTCGAGGTCGTCCGGGCTCGTGCCGGCGAGACGGACGCGTGCCTGCTGCATCTATCGCTCGTTGACCTCGAGGACCTTCCCGGCCGCGATGGTCTGACCCATGTCGCGGACTGCGAAGGACCCGAGTTCGGGAATGTCGCCCGACGGCTCGATGCTGAGCGGCTTCTGCGGGCGCACGGTGACGACCGCGGCGTCGCCGGACTGGATGAAGTCGGGGTTCTCCTCGGCGACCTCACCCGAGGCGGGGTCGAGCTTCTGATCGATCGACTCGATCGTACAGGCGACCTGCGCCGTGTGGGCGTGGAAGACCGGCGTGTAACCCGCGGTGATGACCGAGGGGTGCTGCATCACGACGATCTGCGCTTTGAACGTCTCGGCGACCGACGGCGGGTCGTCGGCGGGGCCACAGACGTCACCGCGGCGGATGTCGTCCTTGCCGATGCCGCGGACGTTGAACCCGACGTTGTCACCGGGGCCGGCCTGCGGCACTTCCTCGTGGTGCATCTCGACGGTCTTGACCTCGCCGCCGACGTCCGACGGCTGGAAGGAGACGTTGTCGCCGGGGCTGATCGTACCCGTCTCGACACGTCCGACCGGGACCGTCCCGATGCCGGAGATCGTGTAGACGTCCTGAATCGGCAGGCGCAGCGGCGCGTCCGTCGGCGGCTGCGGTTCCGGCAGGCCGTTGAGCGCTTCGAGCAGGGTCGGTCCGTCGTACCACGACGTGTTCTCGGACGCGTCGGCGACGTTGTCGCCCTCGAAGGCCGAGATCGGGATGTACAGCGCGTCGTCGGAGTTGAACTGAACCTGCTTGAGGAGCTGGTTGACCTCCTCTTTGACCTCGTTGTAGGAGTCCTCGCTGTAGTCGACGAGGTCCATCTTGTTCACGCCGATGATGAGCTCGTTGATGCCGAGCGTGCGGGCGAGGAAGACGTGCTCGCGGGTCTGCGGCGCGACACCGTCGTCGGCGGCGACGACGAGGACCGCGTTGTCAGCCTGCGAGGCACCCGTGATCATGTTCTTGACGAAGTCACGGTGGCCCGGACAGTCGACGATGGTGAAGTAGTACTCGTCGGTGTCGAACTCTTGGTGGGCGATGTCGATGGTGACGCCTCGCTCGCGCTCTTCGGCGAGGTTGTCCATGACGTAGGCGAACTCGAAGCCGCCCTTGCCCTTCTCTTCGGCTTCCTCTCGGTGCTGCTCGATTACGTGCTCGGGGACGGACCCTGTCTCGAACAGGAGTCGCCCGACCAGCGTACTTTTTCCGTGGTCGACGTGGCCGATAATGGCCAAGTTCTGGTGCGGTTTGTCACTCATAGTGTGGGTCACGCGCTAAGGCGCTCTGTACCGGCTTCTTTGGCCAGAAAGCCCTAAAACCATTTCGATACGTAGACGGCCGAAACGCCGTCGTATCGCGGTTTGTGGCACCATCTACCACAGTCAGAGCGGGAGTAGCGACATCGAAACAGCACGCAATCGACGGCAAAAACGACGTCCCACTCGCGCTAATCGAGGCGTCCCACGTCGCCGAGAACGGCCGAGGCCGTCTCAGGACCGCCCGCGCCGCGACCGCTCAGGTTCAACTGCCCCGCGTTCGTCGTCTCCAACTGCGCGATGTTGCGCGTGCCGGTCACCGCGAGCGCGGCGTTCTGCGGAACGAGTCGCGGCCCGACCCGAATCCCCTCGCGGGTCGCTTCGCCGACGAGTCTGATCGTCCGCCCGTCCTCCGCCGCGAGTTCGAGCGCGCTCCCGGGCACGTTCGTGATCCCCTCGACGTCCGCGTCCGAGAGCGTGAACTCCCGCTCGCCCTCCGAGAGCACGTTCGCGAGGATCACGCACTTCAGCGCGGCGTCGGTCCCCTCGACGTCGAACGTCGGGTCCGCCTCGGCGACGCCGAGGTCCTGCGCCTCCGCGAGCACGTGCTCGTAGTCGATCCCCTCCGCGGCCATCCGCGAGAGGATGAAGTTCGCCGTCCCGTTGAGCACGCCGCGGGCGGCGGTCACGTGCGAGGGCGAGAGGTCCTCGACCGTCGAGATGATCGGGATCGCGCCGCCGACGGTCGCCTCGAAGCGCACTTCGCCGGCGCTCTCGCGCTCCAGCGCGCGGACGTCGCCGTAGCGTTCCGCGACCGGTCCCTTGTTCGCGAGGACGACGTGTCGGTCGCGCTCCAGTGCCGCTTCGAGGTGCGAGAACCCCGGTTCGGCGTCGCCGAGCGTCGTCGGCGTCGCCTCGACGAGCACGTCGTAATCCGCTTCGAGCGCCGCGTCGGGGTCGTCGTCGCCGACGGTCCCCGCCGATTGCTTCCGTTCGAGCGTCGCCGCGGCGTCGATGCCGTCGGCGTCGACGACCGCCGAGGAGGAGTCCGCGAACGCGACGACCTCGTGGCCGTACTCGGCGGCGAGGTCGACGACGGAACTGCCGACTGCGCCCGCGCCGAGGACCGCGAGTCGCTTCCCGTCGCTCATAGCGCACCTCCCGCGAGCGGTTCCACGACGTGGAGTTCTTTCTCCGAAGCGATCTCGCGGACGAGTTCCAGCGCCGCGGCCGTCTCGCCCGAGCGGGTCGCGATCCGGAGGCGCGCGCTCGACGTGTCGTTTCGACCCTCGGGCGCGTTCAGCGAGAAGTCCGCGATCGACGTCGCGGGGTTCTCCTCGACGCGTCGGAGCGTATCCGAGAGGTCGGTGTCGACGAGGTGGCCGACCAGGAGCACGACGACCTCCTCGGCGTAGTGTTCCGCGCCCGCCTGCACGACGTTGACGCCGCCCTCACGGAGCGCGTCGACGATCGCCTCGAACCGGTCCGGCGTGGCCTCGACGTCGACCTCGACTGGGATCCGTCCCCGCGGGGTGACGTTCCCGCGCTCGTGGAAGATCGACAGGAGGTTCCCGCCGTTCTCCGAGATCGGTTCGAGCGCGGCGAGCAGCTGCCCCGGTTCGTCCGCGAGTTCGAGGCGGATTGTGTGCGGCTGGGGGTCGCGCTCGGCGTCGTCGATGTCGCCGCGGGAGCGCGAGGACTGGGCGGAGTCCGCTTCTCGCTCCGTCTCGGAGTCAGAGCCGAGTGCGGGCGTCACAGACAGGTCACTCCCGCGCAGTTCGGTACCTCACGACCCGATTCTGCCCTCGCGGCGGCGACCCGTGGGTCGGTTCCGCCCGACCGAGAGCGAGACCGCGAGATCGATTTCGTACACATACTCCAACGTCAACTCCCGGACCGATATAAGCCTTCGTCGATGGCACGCGTTGCCGAGGGCGAAAGACGCACGCGTCGTCAGCGGGAGAGACGGCAGAGAAATCTCGACTCAGGTCCGCGGAATCGACAGCGTGACCGTCGTCGACGACGCCCCCTCCGAGAACGACAGCGAGCCGCGGTGCGTGTCCGCGACGGTCTCCGCGACCCACAGCCCCAGCCCGCTCCCGTGAGTGAGCTGGGTGATGTCGGCGTCGCCGACGACGACGTCCCGCTCGTGGTCCGGAATCCCGCCGCCGTGGTCGGTGACGGAGAGTTCGACCGCCTCCGGGAGCACGCGAACGGACGCCTCTACTGGCGGTTCGCCGTGTTCGGCTGCGTTTTCGAGCAGTTCGTTCAGCGCCGTCCGGAGGCCCCCGCTGGCGCGAACGGTCGCGTCGATCCGGTCCGGCGCGTCGAAGTCGAACTCGACGTCGGGATACCGATCCCGGGCGTGCTCGATGGCCGCCCCGAACACGTCGACGGGGTCCGTCGGCTCGAACTCGTCGGGGGCGCGGTCGCGCTCGCGCGTGATCGTCTTCGCGCCCTCCGCGAGGCTGCCGACGGTGTCGGCGCTGCGTTTCAGCACGGCGGCCGAGCGTCGGATCTGCTCCGCGTCGGGGACGCCTGCGACGATGTCCGCGTGCCCCGCGAGCACCTGCGCCTCGTTGCGGAGGTTGTGTCGGAGCACGCGATTCAACACCGCCGTCCGTCGCCGCTCGCGTGCGAGCTGCTCCGCGCGGACCCGCCGAGCGTCGTAGACCCCGATGATGACGTGCGCGGCCGCGCCGATCGCCAGCAGGTTGCCGACCGTGAACATCGAGGGTGCGATCCCGCCGGAGAGGCGGTTCTGCGCGACGGCGTGCGCGAACATCACGCCCCCCAAGACGACGACGCCGAGGACGTTCCAGACCGCGATCCGGACGGTGTTCCTGTCGCTGAATCCGCTGGTGTACAGCAGGCCGCCGACGGCGACGAGTCCGACCGAGACGACCGCACCGAGGAGTCCGAGCACGACCGCGAACGTCCCGCCGCCGTCGAGCAGGGGAAAGAGGTTCGGCACCAACAGCACGAGGCCCGTCAGCGACACGACACCGCTGGCGAGGAGACGGGCGATCGATCCGCCGTGGGGGCGGACCGCCTCGGGCGGCGATCCGAAGCCGATCTGATCGAGAAGAGAGAGCAGTCGCGTTCGCATAGGTGTCTGACTGGGCCGACCGTCGCTTGAAACTACTGGCCCCAGTATCGGAGGCGAGAACGACGAGCGACGGTCGCGAAAAGAGCCGAACCGCGAACCGGCGGGCCGACGGAGTCTGTGATCGATTCGGGGGAGGCGTCGACCGGATTAGAACTGGTCGACGGAGCTCGGGAGTTCGAGCTTCATTCCCTTGCGCTCGCGGATCTCCATGATCTTCTCGCGCTGGAGGTTGTCCGAGAGCACGCGGAATCCGGCGTTCTCGGTGTTCCACGAGGCGCGGCCTTCCGTGGCCGAGCGGATGTCCGAGGAGAACCCGATCATCTCTTCGACGGGCGCGATGCCCTCGATGACCATCAGGTCACCTTCCTGGAACATATCGTCGACGCGACCGCGGCGACCCTGGATCTCGCCGGACGCCGATCCCATGTGCTCGGAGGGAACGTCGATGCGGACGTTCTGGATCGGTTCGAGCAGCTTGATGTCGGCGTCGATCAGCGAGCGGTGGACCGCGTCCCGAACGGCGGGAATGACCTGCGCGGGACCGCGGTGGATGGTGTCCTCGTGGAGCTTCGCGTCGTGGAGTCGCAGCAGCGCGCCCTGCACGGGCTCGTTGGCCAGCGGACCGTCGTCGAGCGCCTCTTCGAGGCCCTCGATGACGAGCTCCATCGTCTCGTTGAGGTGCTGGATACCCTTCGTGTCGTCGATGAGGATGTTGGTGCCGTGGATGTGCTCGACCTCCTGGGAGGTGTCTTTGTCCATCCCGGCCTCCTGCAGCGCCTCGCGGCGCTCCAGTTCGGGCATGTCCATCGAGACCTCGCCGAGCTTGATCGCGTCGACGATGTCCTCCGAGAGGGGTTCGACGGTGATGTAGAACTTGTTGTGGCGGTTCGGGGAGACGCCCTCAACCTCGCGGGACTGCTTCTGAGGAGCCTCGCGGTAGACGACGATCGGCTCACCGGTCTGGACCGGGATGCCCTGGTTCTTCTGGATTCGCTGGGTGATGACCTCGAGGTGCAGCTCGCCCTGCCCGCTGATGAGGTGCTCGCCGGTGTCCTCGTTGATCTCCACCCTGATGGTCGGGTCCTCCTTCGCGACCTGCTGGAGCGTCTCGATGAGCTTCGGCAGGTCGTCCATGTTCTCCGCCTCGACGGACTTCGTGATGACCGGCTCGGAGATGTGCTCGATCGACTCGAACGGCGTCATCTCCACGGAGGAGACGGTCGAACCGGCGATGGCGTCGCGCAGTCCGGTCACGGCCGCGATGTTCCCGGCGGGGACGCCGCGGTCGAGCTCCTCGCGCTCGCCGCCCATGAAGATCCCGACCGACTGAACGCGGTTCTTCCCGGCGGTCCCGGAGACGTACAGTTCCTGACCCTGCTTGATCGTCCCGCTGAACAGCCGTCCGGTGGCGATCTCGCCGGCGTGGGGGTCCATCGAGATGTCGGTCACCATGAAGACGACCTCGCCGTCGTCGTCGACCTCGCGCATCTGGCGCGCGAGTTCGGACTCGTCGTCACCGCGCCAGACGCGCGGGATACGGCGGGGCTGGGCGTCGAGCGGGTTCGGGAAGTGCTCGGCGACCATATCGAGCACGACGTCCGAAAGCGGCGTCTGCTCGTGGAGTTCGAGGCGCTGGTCGTTGCGCTCCATCTCGATGATCTCGGGGAAGCCGATGCCCGTACGGACCATCGACGGGGCGGAGACGCCCCACTTGTACAGCGCCGAGCCGAACGCGACGGTGCCGTCCTCGACGGAGACCGTCCAGTCGTCGATGTCGTCTCGGTCCTCGGTCATCCCGCGGATGAGTTCGTTGACGTCGCCGATGACGTCCATCAGTCGCTCCTGCATCTCCTCGGGGCCCTCCTGGAGCTCCGAGATGAGGCGGTCGACCTTGTTGATGAACAGCGCGGGCTTGACGCCCTCTCGCAGCGCCTGCCGAACGACCGTCTCGGTCTGCGGCATCGCGCCCTCGACGGCGTCGACGACGACGAGCGCCCCGTCGACCGCGCGCATCGCACGCGTCACGTCGCCACCGAAGTCGACGTGGCCGGGCGTGTCGATGAGGTTGATGAGGTGGTTGTTGCCCTCGTACTCGTGGGTCATCGAAACGTTCGCCGCGTCGATGGTGATCCCACGTTCCTGCTCGTCCTCTTCGGTGTCCATCATCAGACGGGTCGCCTCGCCCTCGTCGGCGATCATTCCCGCCCCCGCGAGGAGGTTGTCCGTCAGCGTCGTCTTCCCGTGGTCGACGTGAGCCGCGATGGCGATGTTCCGGATCTGCTCCGGTTTGTCCATCAGTTGCTCACACTCTTGTACGATCTTCTTTCGTCGGCCCATTATACGAGCCAGTACCGGCAGGAGGGTCAAAAGGGTAGTGTTTTGTCGGTGGCGAAATCGCCGGATACGGCCGTCGCTGGACAGGTATGACTCAGATTACCACGCGAGCGGTGACAACACCGGTTGCGCCGACGGAGTGCTCCCACCGGTGGCGAAAACCGCTCGGTTTGCCCGGCTTCGCCCACTCGATCGCACGCTGTCGTGCGATCGGGCGAACTATCGGCCACAAACGGAAGTCGCACGCCGTCGTCGCGCTCGGGGTAAGAGTCTTGGTCGGCCGATCCGTGCGAATAGTACGCATGGACGTACGAGTACGCGGCGACGTTCCTGCCGGGCCGTTTCTCGGCGCGGCCGACCTCTTCGAGACCGAGTGCGACCTCGAACTTCCGGTGTACGTCGACGTTCGGACGGACCCAGACGAGCGGACGTGGGCGGCCCACTACGAGGACTATCACGTCCTGAACATCTCCCGGCAGGCGGCGACGAGCGCGATGGCCCGCGAGCTGATCGTCCACGAACTCGCGCACATGGCCCGTAACGAGGAGGGACACGTCTCTCACCACCTCAAGACCGAGGAGGCGCTCTTTCTCGCGCTCTCGGGTGAGTCGGTCGAACGGCGGAAGGTCGCGCACTGCTATCAGATCGCGAACCACATGAAGGACATCTACGCCGACGACATCACCCTCGCGGTGACGCCGCCCGCGAAGCTGATCTCCTTCCTCGAATCCGAACTCGCGCGGGCGGTCGCGACCCGCTCGGAGCCCTCGCCGTGGCCCGACTCGCGCCGCGTCACCGCCGGCTCCGACCCCGAGATCACGGCGGTCAACGCCGCCTTCGCGCTCGGGCTCGTCGAGCGGCACGACGTCGTCGACCGCAGTCACCGGCTCTACGATCTGGCGCACGCCGCCGCCGACGACGCGCCCGGCGTCGACCTCGACGCGTTCAAGCGACGCTTCCGGTCGCTCGGCGACGACCCCTCCGACAGCGAGTACCGGAAGGCGCTGGTCGACGCCACGCGAGCGTACGTCGTCGGCGACGCCGGCGGGGGCGACGTCGCCGCGGACTGACCCGGAGCGGTGGCGGCGGGAGTCGAAACGGCACAGATCGCGCTCGAAGAAGCGGTCGCTCGTGACTACGAGACGCGAGAGAGTGGAGAGAAACGAGAAAAATCCGCGAGAGGAGAGCGTTGCGAACGGTCTACCGGGCCGCTTCCGCGACGCGCTCGGACTCTTCTTTCTGGCCGATGGCGTACGACTGGACGTCGTAGTCGGCCGCGCCGACGAGCACCTGCGCGAGCGCTTCAGCGGCGCTCTGGGGCTTCTTGTAGGAGCCGCGCTGGGTTCCCTCGGCGATGAACTTCAGGGCCTGGTCGACGCGGCGCTGCGGCGCGACGTCGACGGCCTGCGGGACGGAGATCCCGCCGTACTTCAGGCGGACGGTCTCCTCGCGCGGAGCGGCGTTCTCGACCGCGCGGACGAGCACCTGCACCGGGTTCTCCTCGGTGCGCTCGTGGACGGTCTCGAAGGCCTCCTTGACGATCTTCATCGTCTTCTGCTTGTGGCCCGTGTTCTCCTCGGTCTGCATCAGTCGGTTGACGAGCCGCTCGACGATGCTGAGCTCGGACTTCTGGAACTGCTTTCCGGCGTGACGGCCCATCGTGTGCGCGATGGGGGTCACGTTGATGTAGCGTTCCGTCGAGGGGTCCGCGTACTCGATCTCGGTGACGTCCCAGACGCCGAACAGCTGAGCGTTCGTCTCGGCCTCGTCGCTGTCTGCGGGGGCGTCGGGTTCGGGGGCTTCGCTTTCAGACATCTTAGCGCACCGGTTTCTCTGCGTTACCGCGGACCAGTTCGATCATCGAGACGCCGTTGACCTTCTCGACCTTGTAGTTCACGCCGGAGAGGTCGCCCATCGCGCGACCCTTCGCGCCGCCGATCCCGGAGATCGTGACCTCGTCGTGCTCGTCGATGAAGGAGATCGCGCCGTCGCCGGGACAGAACGCCGTGACCTGCTTGCCGTTCTTGATGAGCTGCACTCGGACGCACTTTCGGATCGCCGAGTTGGGCTGTTTCGCTTCGATACCGACCTTCTCGAGGACGATCCCGCGACCCTGCGGGGCACCCTCGAGCGGGTCGGACTTTGCGCCGAGACCGCGCTCGCGTCGCGCGTACTCCGAGTCGGACCAGCGACGCTTCTGCCGGTCCTGCTTGAGTTTCCGCGCGGCGTATTTGCCGTTCGCCATAGTGACCCGAATTTCCCCACGGAGCTACTTAAGCCTCCCTTTTCCGATCCGGCGAAACGGCCGCAGGTCCGATTAGCGACCCCTAAGGACGGATCTGAGGCCGTCGTTTCGATCTCGGATACGGGCGCTGGAGGAGGGAGAGGACCCGAACGGCGCTGAGAGGCGGTCGTTTCGCCGCGGCTGGAGCTCAGCGTTCGGCGCGTTCGTCGCTCGTCAGCCCCTCTTCGACGTCGACGGACACCGAACCGCTGAGTTCGCGGGTCGCGGCCGGGCCGAGCGTCACGTCGACCTCGTCGAACCGGGTCTTCACTCGCCGTCTGAAATCGGACCTGAGCGTGACCAGATCGACGTCCATCGGGTCTCCGATCCAGAGCTCCGCGCGGATCCGGACGGATCCCGGCCCCAACTCCTCGAGCGTCGCCGTCGGTGTCGGATCCTCCAGCACCCGGTCGTCGTCGCGAGCGACTTCGACGAGTTCCCGCAGCGCCCGCTCGGCGTCGTCGTCGTAACCGATCTCGAAGGACTCGACGATGCGGTATCGATCTCGCCCGTACGGCGCGTCAGCGCGTTCGCGGTCAGTTCGGTGTTCGGCACGGTGATCGTCTCGTTGTTCGGCGTCCGGACGCGCGTCACGCGGAAGTCGATCTCCTCGACGATGCCCTCGCCCCCGGGCCACGCGATCCAGTCGCCCACGTTGAAGTCGGGGTCGGCCACGAGGAACAGCCCGCTCGTGAGCGACCCGACGACGTCCTGACTCGCCGCCCCGACGACGAGCGTCAGCGCGGCGACGACGATCGAGAGGTTCGTCAGGAGCGACCACAACCCCGCGCCGGCGATGCCGACGAGCCCCGCGATCACGATCACCAGCGCGTGCACGTACGTCCGCGCCGCCGACGCGATCGTGGGGTTGTTCCGGTTTCGCGCGGCCACGACGCGGACGGCGAGCGGGACGGCGACGAGACGGCCCAGCGAGTACGTCACCGCCGCGGCGACGGCGAACCCGAGCACGCCGCGAGCGAGGTCGGCGTACTGGTCGGCGACGACGCCGTCGAACAGTCCGGGCGGAGCGAACTGGGCCGTCCCAGCGAGCGCCGGTCCCAACAGTTCGGAGAGCACGGCCGGACAGACAGCGACGAACGCAAAAAGTGTAGCGTGCGGTCGGGCGACGGAGCCCCGACCGGCGTCGACGGCGGATCGTCGCCGGCGCGACTACGTCAACTGGATGTCGTCGATCTCGTAGTGTCGCTCCGCGAGCGTCCGCGCGGTCTCGATGTTCTTCCCCTCCGAGCCGATCGCGACGCCGCGGTCCGCGTCGGGGACCTCGGCGTAGGCGACGCGTTCGCCCCCCTGTTCGGAGAGCGTGACGTGGCGGACCGCCGCCGGGGCCAGCGCGCTCTCGACGAACGCCGCGGGGGTGTCGGCGTCCTCGACGAGTTCGACGTCGCGCCCGATCGACTCCTCGACCGCGCGGACGTGTTTCCCGCCGGGGCCGATCGCCGAGCCCATCTCGCCCGCGGCGACGAGGATGACGATCCGCTCGTCGAAGACGAGGCAGTCGCGGGCGGTCGCGCCCGTCTCGTCCTCGAAGCGAGCGATGAACCGGCGCGCCTCGTCCGACAGCGTGACCCGCATCGCTCAGTCGTCCGAGGGTTCGAGTTCGACGTCGGCCGCTCCGCCGTCTGCCTCGATCGACCCCATCCGGAGGTCGACGTCGCCGGTCCCGATCGAGACGGGCTTGCCGACGATGACGTTCTCGATGACGCCGTCGAGGTCGTCCTCTTCGCCGTGGACCGCCGCGTCCAGCAGGTGGTTGACCGTCACCTCGAACGCGGCGCGGGCGAGCACGGAGTCCTTCGAGCCGGAGATCCCGTGGCGACCGATCGATTCGATCTCGCCGCGGTTCGTCATGATGTCAGCGACGAGCATCAGGTGGCGGATGTTCACGTCGTCGAGACCCTGCTCGCGCAGCGTCTCCATCGTCTCGTTGATGATGGTCTCGCGGGCGGCCTCGACGCCGAGGTTGCGGTAGACCTCGTGGATGTTGTTACTCGTCGTTCGCGTGGCGTCGACGCCCTCGATCGAGAGCACGTCGCCGAAGGCGGATCCCTCGGTGTAGAGGACGAACTCCTCGCCGTCGGTCTTCTCGTTTTCCTCCTTGCGGATGACGACGCGGGAGATGTCCTCCAGCCCCTTGAACACGATGTCGCGCAGTTCCTCGACGAGCTGGAGCAGCCGCCGGTAGCTGGGCTGGTCGGGTCCGAACTCGATGAGCGTCTCCGAGCGCCGGGTGTCGACGCCGAGGGCGTCCTCGATCGTCTCGGCGATCTCCTGGGCGACGGTGTCGATGTCGTCGACGGTCGGCCAGCGCTCGGCGAGCGTCTCCTCGTTGAGGTCGACCTGGACGATCATATCCGCGACGTTCGTCGAGATGTCCCCGAGCGCGAGGATCTTCGTCGCCTCCATCTGCCAGACGACCTCGTGGGCGCGCTCGCGGTTCTCGGCGTACTCGTCTTCGAGGTGGACCGTCATCATCGGCGTGTCGGGCGTCTTCCGCGCGTCGACCAGTTCGATGAGTCGGGGCAGCCCCTGCGTGACGTCGATCTCGGCGACGCCCGCGTAGTGGAACGTGTTCATCGTCATCTGCGTTCCGGGCTCGCCGATCGACTGCGCCGACACCGTACCGACGGGGTCGTGCGCCTCGACGCGGGAGTCCTCGTAGCGCGAGGAGACCGCGTGGGCGATCTCGTCGGCCTGTTCGAGGTCGACGCCGCCGCGGTCCTCGATCGTCTCGTAGATGCGGTGACGGAGGCTCTCGGGCAGGTTGTAGTCCTCTACGATCGCTCGGACGTCGTCGTCGACGTGCGCGTACGTCTCAGTCATCCGACTCCACCTCCAGGCTCCGCGCCTTGTCAAGCCCCGGACCGGCGTACTCGGAGATGTTCGTCGGCAGCTCCTTGCGGCCGAGGAACTCCGCCTTCTCCTCCTCGGAACTGAACTCGGCGTCGAGGATGCGGTCGGCGACGTTCTCGACGTCGATCGGGTTGTCCTCGGAGGAAGAGACCTTCACCGGCGAGGTGCCGTCCTCGCCGAACTCGAACTGGACGACCGTCCCCGACGTGTCGCGGACGGTGCCGTCGTACTGCGCTTCGAGCTCGGAGAGGGCGTTGATCAGGCGACGCTGCAGGTACCCGGACTTCGACGTCCGGACCGCAGTGTCGACGAGGCCCTCGCGGCCGCCCATCGCGTGGAAGAAGAACTCCCGCGGAGTCAGGCCGCCACGGTAGCTGTTCTCGACGAAGCCGTGCGCCTCCGCAGAGAGGTCGTTCGGCTGGTAGTGGCTGAGGGTCCGCCCCTCGTAGCCGCGGTTGATCCGCTCGCCCCGAACCGCCTGCTGGCCGACGCAGCCGGCCATCTGCGTGAGGTTCAGCATCGACCCACGCGCACCGGAGCGGGCCATCACGACCGCCGGGTTGTCGTCGGCGAAGTGGTCCTCGGCGATCTCGCCCGCGGAGTCGCGGGCCTTGCCGAGCTGCTGCATGATCTTCATCTCGAGCGTCTCGTCGACCGTCCGACCCGGCAGCGACTCCAGCTCGCCGGCCTCGTAGATCTCGATGAGCTCCTGGACGCGGTCGTAGGCGCTCGCGATCGCCTCGTCGACCTGCTCGTTGGCCTCGCCGGGGATCGACTCGTCGTCGATCCCGATCGAGAAGCCGAAGTGCATAATCGCGCGCATCGCCAGCGACGCGACCTCGTTGACGAAGACGCGGGCGCGCGTCTTCGAGTGGACCTTCGCGAGCGTGTCGACGACCTCGCCGCCGAACGCGCCGACGGCGTCCTCGTCGATCGTCCCAGAGACGAGCTGGCCGTCCTCGATGACGACCTCGTCGCCCGCAGAGGACGTGAACTCGAGGTTCAGGTCGTCGGGCAGCAGCTCGCTGAAGAGCTGCTTTCCGGTCCAGTAGGGTTCGCCCTCGTCCTCGCCGGCGGGCTCGGGGAGCGTGTCGATGCTCGTCGCCCGCAGCAGGTCCAGCGCCTGCGTCTCGGTGAACTCGGGGTTGCCGTTGGTGAGCAGGTACGTGCCGGAGATGTGGTCCTGAATCGCGCCGATGATGTTCTCACCGAAGCGCGGGCTCAGAAGCTGCTCCTGCACGCGCATCAGGACGCGCGCTTCAGCGCGGGACTCCTCGGTCTGCAGCGCGTGCATGTTCATCTCGTCGCCGTCGAAGTCGGCGTTGTACGGCGGGCAGACAACCGTGTTCAGTCGGAACGTCTTGTACGGCATCACGACGACCTCGTGCGCCATGATCGACATCCGGTGCAGCGACGGCTGCCGGTTGAAGATCACGATGTCGCCGTCGATCAGGTGTCGGTTGACCTCCCAGCCGACGTCGATCTTCTCGGCGAGTTCCTCGCAGTTCTTCTCGGTCACCTTCAGTCGGCGACCGTCGGGGCGCTTGACGTAGTTCGCGCCCGGGTGGCCCTCGGGGCCGTTCCGGACGTACTGCTGGGCCCGATCGAGGTTCCGCTCGGAGACGTTCATCGTCTGGGTCATCTCGCGGGCGACGCGCTCGGGGACGCCGACCTCGTTGAGCGACAGGGTCGGGTCCGGCGAGATGACGGTACGGGCGGAGAAGTTCACGCGCTTCCCGGACAGGGATCCGCGGAAGCGACCTTCCTTGCCCTTCAGCCGCTGGCTGAGCGTCTTCAGCGGGCGGCCCGAGCGGTGGCGCGCCGGCGGCGTACCGGAGATCTCGTTGTCGACGAAGGTGGTGACGTGGTACTGCAGCAGTTCCCAGAGGTCCTCGATGATCAGCTGCGGCGCGCCCGCCTCGCGGTTCTCCATGAACCGCTGGTTGATGCGGATGATGTCGACGAGCTTGTGCGTCAGGTCGTCCTCGGAGCGCTGGCCGTTGTCCAGCGTGATCGACGGCCGCGCGGTGACCGGCGGGACCGGGAGCACGGTGAGGATCATCCACTCGGGGCGCGAGCGGCTCGGGTCGATGCCGAGCGTCTCGATGTCCTCGTCGGGGATGTCCTCGAACCAGTCGCGGATGTCCGAGGGCATGAGCTTGTTCATATCCTCCTCGGTGAGGTCGACGTCGAGGGCCTTCTCCAGCTTCTTCCGGTCTTCGCCGACGGGGCGGAACTCCCCGGAGAGGATGTCGTTGACGCGGCTGAGGTCGAGCCCGGAGTCCTCCGCGAGGTCGCTGGGCGAGACGCCGCTGTCGTCCTCGTTGTCGGGGTCCGGCTGCATCGCCGAGGCGATGCGCTCGGAGTAATCGCCCGCGAGGACGTCCTGGACCTCGTAGTAGGTGGTCGGCTTCTCGTGTTTGATGTCGTGCTGGGGCGCGCCGCAGTGCGGGCAGCGGCTCGCTTTCCGCGCCTGCCGGACGGCGGCCTTCAGCACGTTCGTCCAGTCCTCGCCGAGTTCCTCGTTGCGCTGGAGGCCGTCACGGAACTCCTCTTGCTCCTCGGGCGTCAGCGAGAGCCGACCGCAGTCCCGACAGGTCGCCCGCAGGAGTCGGCGGATGAGCTTCGTGAAGCCGACGTGGATGACGGGCGCGGCCAGTTCGATGTGGCCGAAGTGCCCGTTACACGACCCCGAGTGCGACCCGCAGGTCCGACATTCGAGCCCGGGGTCGATGACCCCGAGCCGGGGGTCCATCAGCCCCATGTCGATTGGGTAACCGTCGTCGTCGTACGTGTCCGCGGTGATGATCTTCGTCGCGGACATGTCTCGGTACGTCTCCGGGTCCATCAGCCCGAACTGGATGGCACCGATCTCTTTGGGTGTCTGCATTGACATTGTTGGTTAGACTGCGTCTTGGAGGTCCAGTCGCGGTCGGATGCCGAGCGCGATCATTTCGTCGAGGAGCAGCTTGAACGCGTAGCTGATCTCGATCTCGTGGATGTCGTCCTCGTCGCCGGTGACGGGGTCGTAGATGCGGCGCTGGCCGCGGTCCTCGACGGCGACCATCCCCGTCTCCGCGGAGATGTACACCGTCTCCTTGTCGGAGGAGTCGAGCAGGCGCTCCTGCAGCACCATCGCGGCCCCGTGGCCGATGACGGTGTCTCGCTCCATCTCGCCCAGCCGGAGGCCACCCTCGCGGGCGCGACCCTCGGTGGGCTGGCGGGTGAGCACCTGCACTGGCCCGCGGGAACGGGCGTGCAGCTTGTTGCTCACCATGTGGTACAGCTTGTGGTAGAAGATCGTCCCGACGAAGATCTCGGCGTCGATCTTCTCGCCGGTGACGCCGGAGTACATGACCTCCTTGCCGGAGGATTTGAACCCGTGGTCTTCGAGCGCGCCGCGGAGTTCCTCCTCGTCTTCGCCCTGGAAGGCGGTGCCGTCGACGCGTCGGCCTTCGAGCGCGCCGACCTTCCCGCCGAGCATCTCCAGCACGTGACCGACCGTCATCCGCGAGGGGAGCGCGTGCGGATTCAGCACGAGGTCGGGGACGAGCCCCTCCTCGGTGAAGGGCATGTCCTCCTGCGGTGCCAGGTGGCCGACGACGCCCTTCTGGCCGTGCCGCGACGCGAACTTGTCGCCGAGTTCCGGGATCCGCTGGTCGCGGACCGACACCTTCGCGAGTTTGGAGCCGTCCTCGCCCTCCATCAGGGTGACGGTGTCGACGACCCCGGACTCGCCGGAGCGCATCGTGACCGACGTCTCGCGTCGCTTCTGGGGAGAGAGCCCGCCCATGTCGTCGGGCTCTTCGAGGAACCGCGGCGGGGAGGTCTTCCCGAGAAGCACCGAGTTCTCGTCGACTCGGGTTTCGGGGTTGACGAGGCCGTCCTCGTCGAGGTGCGTGTACGCGTCTTCCCCGCGCGCACCGCGCACGTCCTGGCTCGGGATCTCGAAGCGGTCCTCCTGTCCGCCGGGGTAGCGCCGCTCCTCTCCCTCGTAGGTCCGGAAGAAGTGCGAACGGGCCATCGCGCGGTCGACGGAGCCCTGGTTCATCACGAGGGCGTCCTCGATGTTGAAGCCCTCGTAGCTCATCACGGCGACGACGAAGTTCTGCGCCGCCGGGCGCTCGTCGAACCCGATCTGTTCGGTGGTCTGGGTCTTGACCATCGACAGCTGCGGGTAGTGCAGCAGGTGCTGGCGCGTGTCGGGGCGGATGCGGTAGTTCGCCGCCGGCAGCCCGAGCGACTGCTTCATCATCCCCGCGCCCATCGTAATCCGGGGCGAGGCGTTGTGCTCGGGGTACGGGATCATCCCCGCGCCGATCCCGAAGATCAGCTGCGGGTCGATCTCGAGGTGCGTGTGCTCGTCGTTGATCTCGTCCTCGTCGACGGCGACGTAGATGTCCTCTTCCTCCTCGGCGTCGATGAACTCGACGTAGCCGCGGTCGACGAGGTCCTCGAACTCCAGGGAGCCCTCGGTGACCGCTTCGATCTCCTCGTCGCCGAGGAGCGGTTCGCCGTCCTCGACGACGATCAGCGGGCGGCGGGCGCGACCGGAGTCGGCGTTGACGATGACCTCGCGGGTGCGCTCTTTCACCGAGACGTTCACCATCTCGCTGACGTCGCCGCGACGCCGGGCCTCTCGGATCTGTTCTGCGAGCTGTTCGGGGTCGGGGTGCGTCCCGACCAGACTGCCGTTGACGTAGACTTTCGCCTCTCGTTGTGCCTGAGCCATCGTTTTAGTCGTCCGCGGGTGTGCCGGCTGCCGGTCCCTCGATACCGGGGATTCCTTCGACGCCCATCGACGCCAGTTCGCGCTTGAGCGACTGTTCGTCCTCGACGTTCTGTGAGAGCTCCATCGCCTGCGCGAAGTTCTTCACCAGTCCGCAGTTCGGTCCCTCCGGGGTCTCGGAGGGGCAGATGCGACCCCACTGGGTCGCGTGCAGGTCGCGCGCCTCGAAGTGCGGCTGACTCCGCGAGAGCGGGCTGCGGAGCCGACGCAGGTGCGAGAGCACGCCCATGTAGTCCGTGCGATCGACGAGCTGGGAGACGCCGGAGCGGCCGCCGACCCAGTTACCGGTCGCGATCGGGTGTTCGAGCCGCTCGGTGAGCACGTCGGAGCGGACCACGGTGCTGACCGTGAGGTCGCGGTTCCGCATGTTCGCCCGTTCGAGCTGGTACTTCACGTCGCGGGCGAGCTTGTTGAGCGCGGTTCTGAAGAGGTCCTTCATCAGGTCCCCGGACACCTTCAGCCGCTTGTTGGCGTAGTGGTCCTTGTCGTCGGACTCGCGGCGGTTCAGCGCGAGCTCGAAGCACGCCTCGGCCATCCGGCAGAGGTAGTACGCCTTGTTGATGCGGACGTCCTCGTCGTCGACGCCGTCCTCGTGGAGGTGCGGCAGGAGGTAGCGGTCGATGACGTAGTTCGCGCGCTTCAGCTGGTAGTTCTTGCCCTGGCCGCCGGCGACGCGCTCGCCGAGGGTCTCGATCGCCTCCTGCTCGGTCTGGACGTCGGCCTCCTCCAGATTTTCGAGCATGAACTTCACGATCTCGGGGTCGTCGGAGACGCGGTGGACGATCTCCTCGTCGGATTCGAGCCCGAGCGCGCGGACGAGCGTCACGAAGTTCACGCTGCCCGAGACGGAGGGGAACGAGACTTCGAGCAGTCCCTCGCGGTTGCGCTCACAGAGGACGAGCGCGCGGTAGCCGCGGCGCTGGGAGAACGTCTTCGCGACCTGGATCTCGTCGCCGTACTTCGAGTCGTACTCGGCGAGGATCTTGTTCGGCGCGAGGTCCTCGCTCGTCATCAGCACGCGCTCGGAGCCGTTGACGATGAAGTAGCCGCCGGGGTCGACGGGGTCCTCGCCGATCTCGATCAGGTCCTCCTCGGAGAGACCGGCGATGTTGCACTTCGTCGAGCCGACCATGATCGGCATCCGGCCGACCTTGGTCTCGGTCGTGTCGACGACCATCTCTTCTTCTTCCTCGCCGCCGCGGACGATGGACATCTCCATGAACACCGGCGCGGCGTAGGTGATGTTGCGCAGGCGGGCCTCCTGCGGGAACAGCAGCTCCTCGGAGCCGTCGGCCTCGCGGACGCGGGGCGTCTCGACGCGGACGTCGCCGAGTTCGACGTAGACGGGCTCTTCGCCCTCCTTGTCGCCGATGTCGGTCTCGATGCGCTCCTTCTCGGTGACGACGCCTGCATTCCGCGTTCGAGGAAGTTGTTGAACGAGCGGAAGTGGTGCTCTGCGAGGCGCTCCTCGGAGAAGTACTCTCTAGATACGGCGCGTCGGTCCTGTCGGTTCATTCGATCACCAGTCGGTATGAGACTGCCTTGTCTGTCGTTCGCGAGTCGCGGACGATCTTGACGACGTCGCCGACTTCCGCCTCGTCGGGGAGCGCGGGGTCCTTCCGCTTGATCTTCGGAAGTTCCGCGCGCTTGACGTCGTACTGCGTCAGCATCGACTCGACCTCTTCCTCATCGATGAGCGTGTGCTCCGGGACGAGCTCGTGTTGGCTTACGTCTACCATGTCTGAGTGCAGTGGGGTTCTGTTGGGGAAGAAATTCTCACGGGATACTACAGCCCGGTTCGGATGGGAGCCATTTAACCCTTGCCAACTCCGGATCGGATAAGCACGGCTCACCATCACGAGTACCCTCAGCACTCGTGTTGCGTTGACACACGCGAGTCCCGAATAAAGGTGTTGCGGCGAGCCGTCCGAACCGGGCGATCGCTCCCGTCGACTCCGCCGGCGGACGCGGACGGGCGTTTATATTCCAGCGAGCGGCCAGCGTCTCCGTGATCTGAGAACGGTCCCGCGTCGGGCTGCGGTTGCTCGGCACGTCGACGCGGGAAACGGGTGGTCGTCGCGAGCGCCGGGACCGACGCCGCCGCGCCACCGACGCGGGTGCCGACTGCAAGCCCACAACTGCGACCGCGACTACTCGACGACGAGACTCGTCCGCTCGTCGACGGCCTCGGCCTCTGCGAAGTCGCCGCCACCGAGCAGCCCGCGGGCCGCCTTCTTCCCCCACTCGACAGCGGGCTGTGTGAACGTCGAGACCGCCGCGAGCTCGCCGTAGAGCACACAGGCGGCCTCCATCTCGTAGAGCAGCGAGCCGAGGCTCCGCTCGTCGACGGCGTCGATCTCGACGCGGATCGCGGGGACGCCGGACTCGACGAGGCTCGCCTCCGTCGCCTCGAACTCCGCGTCGAGCAGGTCGCCCAGCGAGGAGCCGCCGAGGTACGAGAGGCCGTCGAGGTCGGTCTGGGGAATCGACCGATCGGCGTACTCGCGCGGGCGGACCAGCGTGACGAGCTTGTCGCGGGGACCGGCGCGGTAGAGTTGGAGCTGAGAGTGCTGGTCGGTCGCGCCGAGCGCCCGCGCCGGCGTCTGTCCGAGGCCGTCCTTGCCCAGGCTCTCGGCCCACAGTTGCGCGAACCACTCGGCGAACGTCTCCAACCGCTCGGCGTACGGCATCATCGCGTTCGTCACCGCGCCGCGGTTCGCCAGCGCGTAGCTCGTCGCTCCGTAGGCGTACGCGGGCGTCTCGAACAGCGACCCCGAGAGGTCGTCGGCCGCGGCGCTCGCCCCCGCGCGGATCGCGTCGAGGTCGTGGCCCTGGATGGCCGCCACCGCGAGCCCGACCGTCGAGAGCGCCGAGAAACGGCCCGGAACGCCGTCGGGAACCGACAGCGACGGGAGGTCGTGTTTCGCCGCGAGCGACCGGAGGTTCCCGGACTCGCCGGTCGTCACGAACGTCCGGTCGGTCCAATCGACGCCGGCGTCGGCCATCGCCTCGCGGACGACGAGGAAGTTCGCGAGCGTCTCCGCCGTCGTCCCCGACCGGGAGACGACGTTCACGGCCGTCCGGTCGAGCGGCAGCGAATCGAGCAGTCGCGAGACGTGCTCGGGATCGACGTTGTCGAGGAAGTACGCGTCGGGGTCGTCCGGCTCCGCGAGCGCGTCGGCGAACGTCGCCGCGCCGAGCGCGCTGCCGCCGATCCCGACGGTCAGGATCGCCTCGGCGTCGGAAAACGGGGCGACCGCGGCGCGGATCGCGTCGAGGTCGACAGTCGACGGGAGGTTCAGCGCCTCGTAGCCGTGCTCGCGGTCGTTCCGACCGGACTGGATCCGCTCGTGAGCGACCGCCACCTGTTCGTCCAGTCGCTCCAGCGACTCCCGGGAGACGCCGGGCGTCGCGTCGAGCGCACTGCCGAGATCGACGTACATACGTCGTCAACGACCGCCCCCGACGAAAAACCGGTCGGTCTGCCGGCGACCGAGATCGTGCCGGGGCGGGCGGCGACCGGTTCGTTCAAACCCTCCCGAGCCCAAGTCGCTCCCGATGGCATCCGGGTACGACGGCGTCTTCGGGGCGTTCCCCTATGCGCTGCGCTCCAGCGAGTCGCGGCTGTTCAAGTGCTACGTCCTCGCGAGCGCGCTGGCGATCGGACTCATCGCCCTGCTCGTCGGCATCGCGGTCGTCGTCCTGATCGGCCAAACCGCCGGCGTCCCGGGCGGGTCGCTCACCCTCTCGCGCGCGTTCTACATCGTCATCGGACTGCTCGTGGTGCTTCCTGCGATCGCTCCGGTTCTCGTCGTCGCCCGGCGGCGGCGACGCGGCGAGGAGAGCTCCGCGCGCCACGAGGCGGCGCTCGCCGCGGCCGGGTTTCTCTTCCTGCTCTCGCTGTATCTCGGGCTCGTCGCGTCGATGCCGGAGACGTTCGCGCTGGACGGCGAAACCGTGACGCGTCCGACGCCGAGCGGCGTCTTCGCCCCGGTCATCGCGGCGTTGTACGCGATCCCGCCCGTGCTCTCGTGGAGCGTGCCGCTCGCCGGAGCGGCACTCGTCGCCGCCGCCCACCGCATTTTCGGCTGAGTAGGTGACTTCGACGGGCCGACGATCGGACGAAACCCGCAAGTGCGCCGACCGACTACACGAGGGCAATGACTGACGCCGATCGCGACCTCGACGAACCGAATCGAGGCGTCGCTACCGAATCCGACGAGGAAGGAGAAATCGAGGGGACGTTCCTCGTGACCGCGGCCGAACCCGACTCCGCGGTGTTGAAAAACGTCGAGAGCGGGCAGGTACACACGCTCTCGTCGAATCCCGGGGTCGAACGCGCCGACGTCGTCGAGGGCGTCGTCGCCCCCGACCCGCCGCTGAACGTCTCGTATCAACTCGTCGAGACGGCGTCTCGGCGCTCGCTCTCCGTGGAACGGAGCGACGAGCCGCCGACGGCGAAATCGAAGGAACTCGCGGCGAACCAAGCGGTCGGCGGCCTCGCGCGAGAGGAGCGCGCCGGAACGGGCGAGATCCACGTCATAACGGTGCCGGAGGACGGCACCGAGGCCGCCGTCGACGACGTCCTCGAGGACGAGGAACAGTTGCTCTCGCGGGCGGCCAGACTCGGCGTGAACCGGGTCGAAGTCCGGTCGTCGCCGGGCGTGCTGTCGGTGCGGTATATGCCGTGACGCGCTGACGGGGGCGCTCTGCGGCGGGATCGGTAGCCGAGCATAAGAAGGCTTATTCGGCGGCGCTCTCCACCGGCATCTATGGTCGAGTTTACGGTACCGGAGGTCGACTACACCCGGTACACGAACCGCCAGTTGGCAGCGATACCGCTCGCCATCTTGGCGGTGGCGCTCCTCGTCATCGGCGGCTGGTACGTGATGACGGGGTCGCCGGTGAACCAAGGCATCGATTTCACCGGCGGAACGGAGGTACAGGTCGCGATCGACGGCCCGCAGCAGGAGGCCGAACAGCAGATCCGAGCCGCCTTCTCCGCCGAACCCGAGAGCATCCGGTCGGTCCCCGCACAGGACGTCTACGTCGTGACGTTCCAGTCCGGTCCGGGCGCGGACTCGGTTCAGGCGTCGGAGTTGGAACAACAGGCTGAGGACGCTGGAATCGACGTCCGGTCGATCTCGACCGTCTCGGCGAACTTCGGCGGCGACACGCAGACGCTGGCACTCGGCGGACTCGCGATCGCGTTCGTCGGAATGAGCGTCCTCGTCTTCGCGATGTTCCGCGTCTTCGTGCCCTCGATCGCCGTCGTCATCTCCGCGTTTTCCGACATCGTGATCCCGCTGGCGTTGATGAACGTGCTCGGGATCGAACTCTCGCTCGGGACGGTCGCCGCGCTGTTGATGCTCATCGGGTACTCCGTGGACTCGGACATCCTCCTCAACAACCATATCCTCCGCCGTTCGGGTGACTTCTACGAGTCGACGTACCGGGCGATGCGGACCGGTGTGACGATGACGCTGACCTCGATCGTCGCGATGATCGTGATGACGATCACGGCGACGCTGTTCGGCATTCAGTTGCTCGCGGCGATCGGGACGGTGCTCGTCCTCGGGCTCGCGACCGACCTTATGAACACGTACATGCTCAATCTGAGTCTGCTTCGCTGGTACAAGTTCGAGGGGGTGAACAGCTGATGGTGGACGTCCGCGACAACTGGCGAGTGCTCCTCTTGGTCGTCTTCATCCTCGTCTCCGCGTTCGCGCTGTTCTCACCGACGCTCGGCGCCGACGGCGGTGGCGAGGGCGGCGGGAACGCCGCTGCGGAGCGCGGCATCACCAACCTCCAGTACGGCCTCGAACTCTCGGGCGGGACCCGCGTCCGCGCGCCGCTCGTCGGCGTGACCGCCGAGGACGTCGACTTCGGCGGCGACGAGCCGCGAACCGTCGAACAGAACGTCGCCGACGAACTCGACGGAGCCGGGCCGGCAGACGTCATCGCACGGACCAGTGCGCAGAGCGGGCAGGCGACCGCACAGCCCGGTTCGCAGGGGCCGACGAGCACGGTCGAAGTGACCGCGGAAGGCGTCAGCACTGACGACCTCGCCGCGGCCCTCGATGCGGCCGGCTACGGCTACGAGAACACTCGAGAGGGCGTCACCGAGACCACGCGAGAGGAGGTCGTCCGCATCCTCGAGAACAAGATCAACGAGGCGGGGCTCTCCGGCGGGACCGTCCAGCAGGTGACGACCGCCCAGGGAGACGAGTACATCCTCGTCGAGGTCCCGAACCAGGACACCTCGGAGGTCCGTGACCTCGTCGGCGAACGCGGGACGGTCGTCATCGAGGCGTACTATCCGGCCGAAAACGACAGCGGGTACAACCGCGACGTGGTCCTCCAGCAGGAGGACTTCCAGAGCATCGGCACCGCCCAAGAGAGCGACGGCGGCGGCGCGTACGTGCCGGTGACCGTCTCCGAATCGATCGCCCCCGACTTCCAGCAGTCGATGCGGGACACCGGACTCGCCCAATCGGGCGGCACCCGCTGTGACTACGAGCGGAACCCGAACAACACCGAGCCGTGTCTCCTCCTCGTCGTCAACGGCGAGGTGACGAACGCGTTCGGGATGAGTCCCGGACTGGCAGACAGTATGCGCAGCGGCGAGTGGGCGCAGAACCCGGTCTTCCAACTGCAGACGACGAACACCTCTGAAGCGCAGGAAGTCTCGATCAACCTCCGCGCCGGCGCGCTCCCGGCGCAACTGGACTTCTCCAGTGAGAGCGGTGGGACGACCTCCTACATCTCGCCGAGCCAAGGGGCGGACTTCCGGACGAACTCGCTCATCACCGGCATCATCGCCGTGCTCGCGGTCAGCGGGACGGTCTTCTTCCGCTACCGCGACGTCCGGGTCGCCGCGCCGATGGTCGTGACCGCGCTCTCGGAGGTCGTCATCCTCCTCGGCTTCGCGGCCGGGATCGGCTACCCGCTGGACCTCTCTGTCATCGCCGGGTTCATCGCGGTCATCGGGACCGGCGTCGACGACCTCATCATCATCGCCGACGAGGTGATGGCCGAGGGACAGATCGACTCCCGTCGGGTCTTCCAGTCGCGGTTCCGGAAGGCCTTCTGGGTGATCGGTGCCGCGGCGGCGACGACGATCATCGCGATGTCGCCGCTGGCGGTGCTCTCGCTCGGCGACCTCCAGGGCTTCGCCATCTTCACCATCCTCGGGGTCGTCGTCGGCGTGCTCGTCACCCGACCGGCCTACGGCGACATCCTCCGGTCGCTGACGACCGTGGATCGCTGAGGTACGACAGCGCACGCCCGCCGCGGGCGGCGCGGTACCACCTTCTCGCGATCGAATCTCACCCTACAGGAATAGGCGACCGTTTAAATACGATCCCGCGACAACGACGAACTGTACTGGGCGACGACTACCACCGAACCTCCGTCGGAAACGGAGGACGCGAGACACACAATGCCCATCGACACTGATCTCCCCACCGACTCCCCGCCCGCCGACCACGGCACGCCCGCCGACAGCGCCGTCGACGACACCGGAACGGACGACCGCGAACAGGTCCTCGTCGCTCGCGTCGAGACCTACGAGGGCGACGCCGACGAGTGTACGATCTACCCCGTCGAAGCGGAGGCGGCGGCGCTGCAGACGACGTGGATCTCCGCCGAAGAGGGGTCGTTCGTCGCTCTCGACTCGATGCGGTAGCCCGCCCCCCGACGCTTCGCCGGCAGCCTCTCGCTTCAGAACTCCGAGAGCGCGGACTGTTCGGCGGCCGCGAGGACGTCCGCGCACGTCGACCACGACGCGCGGGCGCAGGCCGGAAGCTCGCCCGTGTCGGCCACGTACCTGCGGAGGAAGTCCCGCGTCGTCGGATCGCTCGGGTAGCCGCTGCCGAGCGGTCCGTAGTCGGCGTACTCTTCCGCTAAATCGTCGATCTCGGCGTCGCGTCGCACTTTCGCGACGACCGAGGCGGCGGCGACCAGCGGGTACGTCTCGTCGGCACGGTGTTCGGCGTGCACGTCGATCGAGAGTGTGTCCGGGGCCGACGCCGCGACCACGCCGTCGCGGACGCGCCGCGCGAACCGCGACTCGCTGACGTCGCCCGCGTCGGTGACGACCGCGTCGCCCTCCCGAGCCACGGCGGCGATGGCCTCAGCGTGCGCCGCGACCGTCAGCGAGTTCATATCCGTCTCGGGGTCGTCGATCCGGTCGGTCGGGACGACCGCGACGCCCACCGCGACGTCCTCGTCCGCTCGCAGTCGCTCGGCGATCGACTCGCGCGTCCCGGGCGCGAGCCGCTTCGAGTCGTCGACGTCGTCGGGGACCGACTCGGGCGGCGCGCGCACCCCGGCGGCGACCATCGGTCCGAGCACCGGGCCCTTGCCGGCCTCGTCGCTGCCGACGATCGCGTCTTCGGGGCTCATTCCTCGGCGTCGGCGGAGTCCGCGGCGTCGCTTCCTTCGCCGGCCGCCTCCGCGGCGTCGGCGGCGACGCCGGGTTCGTCGAGGAAGTAGTCCTCGTCCTCGAAGGGTTCGTCCTCGCCGTAGACGCCGACGACGTCCAGCGCCGTCACTTCGGCGTCGATGCCGAGCAGTCCGGCCAGACTCGGCTCCGTACGCCCCTCGTCGCCGGAGACGAGTTCCTTGATGTACAGCCCGCCCGCGCCGTGGATCTCGACGGTCGCGTGCGTGTCGTCGTCGAGTTCGCCGCTCGCCTCGTAGACCGCTCGCGTTCGCGTGAGGCTCGCCCGCCGGTGGTCGACGCGGTGCGGCGTGTACTGCTCGATCGTCGCGCCTTCGAGTTCGTCGAGCGCCTCCGCGAACGCGTCGCCGTCGACGGGCGAACCGAACTGGACTTCGGCCCGATAGCGCTTCGAGGCGTCGAGCTTCTTGACGCGCTCGACCATCTCGTAGTCCGCGAGCCGGAGGCCCTCGACCTCGGCGCGGCCCTCCGCGAAGGCGTTGATGTCGCCCTCTAACCGCTCGACGTCGATCCGGCGGCGGCGCGGTTCCATCACCTCGATGACGAACGGGCGACCGGTTCCGAGCATCCGCGCGTCGACGTCCTCTCTCCCGGCGCCGTGGAACTTCGTGTCCGTCCCGTCCATCACGTCGCTGACGATCGGCGCGGTCAGCCCCTCGACGCTGTCCTGATAGAGGTAGCCCGTCCCGTCGCACTTCTCACAGGGCTGCTTGCCGACGTAGCCCGAGCCCTGGCAGGCGTTGCAGGGCCACTCGGTCTGCGGGATGTCGCGTTCGAGCTTCCGGTAGCGGCCGTAGACGAACGCCGAGTGGACGTCGACGTCGACCGCGTCGGCCTCCAGATCGAGCGTGAACTGGACGTCGGGACGGCCGAAGTCGACGTCGGTGTCGGTGAGGCGTCCGACGCGCTTTCCGACCTCGCGGTTGAACTCGGACTTGAACAGTTCGCCCGCGTCCTCTGGCAGGCCCGCGCCCTCTCGAAGCAGTATCTCGTTCTCCTCGATCAGCGGCGGGGTTCGCGTGCCGACCTGGTAGGTGTCGAACTCGACGCCCTCGATCGCCTCGGCGCAGCGCTCTGCCCACTCGTCGAACTCCGCACAGCGGCCCTCACACACCCAGCAGTCGGCCGTGTCGACCGGCTCGTACGGCTCGTCGTCGTCGAGCGCGGCCGCGATCCGGAGGCTCTTGCCCCGCTCGGCGTTCGTCAGCCCGAAGCTCCGATCCGCGAAGGCCCGACCGAGACAGGCGTCACAGACTGGTTCCTGCGCGGCGAGCGCGCGGGCGTCGGCGAGAATGCTCATAGGCGTATCTGTGGGGGTGTTCGCTTTGTTCTTGTCCTTTCGCCGTCGTGCCTGAGAGTTGGAGTCAGCGACGTTTCCAGATGGATGCGCCGCGTCCATCGACGTCTCGCTCGTTTCACTCCCCGGACGCCCACCCGCCGCCGTTCGACGGTCAGCAATCGCCTAGCCGACGACGCCGGCAACGCCGAGCAGCCACCACAGCGTGACGAGTGCGAGCACACTCACCGTCAGCGTGCCGAGGAAGACGGCGAGCCCCAACCCGAGCACGACGCGCCGGTCCCGACGTACGTCGTCCTCGGTCGGGCCGGTCAGCCGTCGTTCGAGCAGTCGGACGTTCCGGTCGTTCGCGCGCCAGACCGCGTCGAAGGCGTCGCCGACGAGCGGGATCGATCCGAGCACGGCGTCGACGGCGACGTTCAGGACCATCCGCGCGAGCGTCGCCCGCGGCGCGCCGAGCGCGGCGGCCTCGGCGACGACGTACGCCGACGCGGCCGTGGCGGTCGCGTCGCCGACGCCCGGCAGCAGTCCCAAGATCGGGTCGAGCCCGATCCGCACGTTCGTCCGCGGGATCTCGAACGCGCTGTCGAGCAGGCTGCTCAGCCGTCGCAGGCGGTCCAGTCGCGCCGCCGCGTCGGGCGCGCGGCTATCGAGTGTGTCGAGGTCGACGCCGACGCCGTCGGCATCGGCGGTGTCGTCACCGGTGAGGACACCGTCCTCGGTGCGTTCCTCGCGGTTCGTCCGGTCCACAGTCGCTCGTCGGCGCGAACGCGCTTCGGTGTTCCGGCGATTTCGCCGCGGTTCGGACACCCACGGCGGACCGAGCGGTCGCCGTCGGACTTCGTGGTCCTTAGGTCCACGCGGTGCCGAGCGGTGAACGAATGGAGCCCGCGATCGAGATCCGCGACTTGCGGAAGTCCTACGGAGACGTACAGGCGCTCGACGGCGTCGACCTCACGGTCCCGCGTGGGTCGTTCTTCGGTCTCCTCGGCCCGAACGGGGCGGGGAAGACGACGTTCATCAACGTCCTCGTCGGACTCGTCCGCAAGAGCGGCGGCGAGGCGCGAGTGTTCGGCCACGACGTCGAGGACGACTACCGCGAGGCCCGCGACAGCATCGGCCTCGCGCCCCAGGAGTTCAACGTCGACCGCTTCTTCCCGATCAGCGAGGTGCTCGAACACAAGGCCGGATACCACGGGATCCCCCGCGAGCGCGCCGCCGAACGAGCTGAGGAGGTCCTCAAGCGCGTCGGCATCTACGACAAGCGCGACACGCGCTTCGACTGGCTCTCCGGCGGGATGAAGCGCCGGTTTATGCTCGCTCGGGCGCTCATCACCGAGCCCGACCTGTTGATCCTCGACGAGCCGACCGCCGGGGTCGACGTCCAACTCCGCCACGAGCTTTGGGATACCATCGTCGACCTGAACCAGCGGGGAACGACGATCCTGCTCACGACGCATTACATCGAGGAGGCCGAGCGGCTCTGCGACGAGGTCGCGATCCTCGATTCCGGCCGCGTCCTCGACGTCGCCAGCCCCGAGGAGCTGATGGACCGCGGCACCGACGACGTCGTGATACAGTTGCGCGACGAGCCGACCGCAGTCCCGGACTTCACCGCGCACGACGACCGGATCGAGTCGGTCGACCTCGACGGGACGCGCCTCGTCGTGACCGCCAGACAGGGCGGTCTCGTCGCCCCCGACGTCGTCAGCCTCCTCGACGAGGGCGGCCACGAGATCGTCGACCTCGAAATCCAGCGCACGTCGCTCGAAGAGGTGTTCGTCGAGATGACGCGCGCGGACGAAGACGGACGTGCGACGCCGGAGGTGGCGAGCCGATGAGCGTCGATACGACCGGCTTCCTCGCGCTGCTGCGGCGCGAGATCCTCCGCTTTCTCCGCCGCCCGCGGAACACCTTCCTGCCGCCCTTCATCACCAACGTCCTGTACTTCTCGGTCTTCGGGGTGATCCTCGGCGAGCGCATCGATCAGATCGCCGGCGTCCCGTACATCCTCTTTATCCTCCCGGGTCTCGTCGTCCTCGGCGCGATCTCGAACGCTTTCGAGAACACCTCGTTCAACATCTTCCACGGCCGCTGGAACCGCTACATCGAGGAGGTGCTCACCTCGCCGCTGTCGTACGGGACGATGGTCGGCGCGTACGTCCTCGCGGCCGCGATCCGCGGGGCGATCGTCGGCACGCTCATCGCGCTCATCGGCGCGTTCTTCACGGACGTCGGGGTCGTCCGTCCCCTGTATCTCGTCGCGTTCGGCGTCGTCATCACCGCGCTGTTCGCGAGCCTCGGCGTCGTCGCCGGGCTCTGGGCCGACGACTTCGACGACCTCACGATGCTGAATCAGTTCATCCTCCGGCCGCTGGTGTTCTTCGGCGGCGTCTTCTACTCGCTGAACGAATTGCCGGCGGCGGTCCAGCAGGTGTCGCTGCTGAACCCGATGATCTACATGGTCAACGGCGTTCGCTACGGATTCCTCGGCGTCAGCGAGGTCGATCCGAACGCCTCGCTGGCGGTCTTGGCCGGGCTCACCGTCGTCGTTCTCGCGATCGACGTCGCGCTCTTCCGCCGGGGCTACGGGCTGGCAGAGTAGCCCCGCACGTCCCACTCGCGGCGTGAACGACCGACTCTTGGTGTTCCGGCCGCGAGACGTCGTATGCGCCAGTTCGTAATCGTCGGACACGACGCCCCGACGACGCCCGACTTCTCGCTCGACGACCTCGCCGGCGCGGCGGGACGGCTCGACGTCCTCTGCCGCTGCGTCAACAGCGCGTTCTTCCTCTCGCACTCGATCCGCGAGGACGTGCGCGTCCACCTCGTGCTCGGCGACGAGTTCACCGTCCGCTTCGAGGGCTCGGACCTCCGGCGGCTCAACCCCGACGAGCGGAGCACGGCCGCGCTCGTCCGGCAGGCCCTCGAACACCGCGAGGACGCGATCGGCCACATGCCCGCCGAGAGCAGCCCGGGCGTCTCGATCCGACGGATGGGGTTCGCGGAGACGCTGGAGGACGTTGCCGACGCCGTTACGGACGAGCCGACGCTTCTCACCCTCCACGAGGACGGGGACCCGATCGCCGACGTCGAGCCGCCCGAGGACCCGCTTTTCGTCCTCTCGGACCACCACGACTTCGATGACGAGGAGCGCTCGCTCCTCGCCGAGCGCGCCGACGAGCGCGTCCGCGTCGGGCCCGAGGTCCTCCACGCGGACCACACGATCACCGTCGCGCACAACTACCTCGACACCCACGGATACACCGAGTACTGAGACGATGGACGAGGATCGCGAGTCACGCGTCGATCGCGCCTCGTGCGCGGTCGACTCTCGCCCGGAGCGAGGGCCTGACGACGCCCGGATCGATCCGCTTCGGACGGCGACTGCCCCGGCCGTCGACGACCGCTTTCCGGTGTCGCTCAGGGGCGTCGCGGTCGGTTCCGAGACGCGGTGCGCGCACTGGCACGCCGACGTCGACGTCGTCGCGCTCCGGTTCGGCTGCTGTGAGGTGTTTTCGCCCTGTCACGCCTGCCACGCCGAGACCGCCGATCACGACCCGGAGCCGTGGCCCCGGGACCGCTTCGACGAGGCGGCGGTGCTGTGCGGCGTCTGCGGGACGACGCTGTCGGCGCGGGTGTACCTCGACGGCGACGACGCCTGCCCGAACTGCGGCGCGGCGTTCAATCCGGGGTGTCGTCGGCACCGGGCGCTGTATTTCGAGGAGTGACGGTCGCGTTCGCCGAAACGCCCCGACGCCCTGCCCCGGTTCGGAAGCGTTAAAAGATCCAACGACGACTGTCCGAGTGCGGGCCGGTGGGGTAGCTTGGTATCCTTCGGCCTTCGGGTGGCCGTAACCTCAGTTCGAATCTGAGCCGGCCCATATTTTCCCCACCTCTCATCAACCGCGAGCGATAGCGAGCGGTTCGAGAGGAGTCACAGCAGGGCGGCGACGATGACCGCGCCGTTCCACACCGTGACGACGAAGCCGAGCGCGCACAGGCCGAGCGGCACGCCGATGCAGTGAGGTCGTGGAACGACCCGGTAGAACCCGTAAAACCCGCAGACGACGAGTATCTTGAGCGGGAGGATCATCGGTAGTCCGTAGGCGTTGATCAACCACGCCGCGACGGGGCTGGCCTCGACGACCGTCCGCAACTGCAGGCCGGCGAGCGTCGTGACGACGTCGCCGACGAGGAAGAACACGATGGCGCCGTACCACCAGAGGAGGGCGTTCTCCTCCAGAATGTCTATCGAGGCGTCGAGATCGGTGTTCATGGTGTCGATGGAGGGATCTATTCAGGACGAGTCGTGTGAACGACTGCCTCGGTATCGTGATACCGGTTCGACAGATAGCGTACTAAACGTTTGGATTCGATGACAGGACAGTTCGCTCAGCCGAGCGCGACGGGCAGAACGCCGACGGCCGAAAGCTCGTAGGTGACCACGTACGCGATCGCTGCGAGAGTGAGCGTCGCGACGCCGGTGACGATGCCGACTGTCACCGCCCCACCACCGAGAGGTGACGTCGACGGAAGTGATCGAAGGCCCCCTTCCCGGTGGCGCAGGGAAGCCCACAGCCCGACGACGACGGCGAGCGGGACGATCGTGAACCCCAGTATGTGGGCGTCGACGACCGTCGGCCGCGGGAGCGCGACCACGGCGACCGCGTACGCGAAGCCGACGCCGGCCCGCCGATCGAGGGAATCGCGGAGTCGTCGGAGCATCGCGAACCGGGGAGTCTGCGGCCGAGGAACTGCCTCTGCCCGCCCCAAGTCCAACGCGACGAGGACGCCGAGCCAGACGGCCGCGAGTTCGACGAACAACACGCCGAAGATCTCGAGCGTCGGGTCGGCCGCGAGAGCGACCCGCTCGGTGAGCACCGGCGGTCCGAACGGCGAGAGCAGCGGCGGCGGCGCAGCCAGAAACACGTCGCCGAAGGGGTGCGTGAGGAATCCGACGGCGGCGGCAGCCGTCACCGCAGTCGTCGGGAGGCGGAGCCGACGGCCGACGACGACGCCGGCGACGGCGACGACCGCGAGAAACGCGCCCGCGACGATCGCGGCCGCGGCCCCGACGGCGGTCCGAAACGAGAGCACGAGAACCGGCGCGTACAGCGCCGTTGGAAGCGCGGCAACGCCGATCACGCCCAGCGAACCCGAAGCACTGCCGGACGTGGACGCTCGCGCGTCGACGACGGCACCCAAGCCGAAGGCGAAGGCGGCGGCGACGCCGACGGGGAGGGGGTGCGTGACGACGCGGTGGACGCCGTTTGCGACCCCCCAGAACGCCTCCCAGCCGAGCGGCGTCCCGCCGGCGACGGCGGCAGCGTACGTCACCGCGGCGTAGAGCACGTCGAGGTCGGGCAGGAGGGCCGCGAGCGCCGCGACCGCGCCGAGTCGGAGCGCGGTGTCGGGAGCGCCCCCGAGCCGGGAGGCCCCCCACCCGGCGAGCGCGAACGCGAGGAACTCGTGGCCGACGAACATCGGTCACGTCGGACCTGCCCGCCGCCGAAAATAGCTCTTCGGATGTCGAACTCGCGCGTCCGACTCGCGGATCGACGTTCACCTTTTGGTACTCGCGCCCGAACGTCGGCCGTGAACGGAACCGCGATCGACCACGTGAAACTCCGGATTCCCGACGGCGGCGTCGAGACGGCGCTGGCCTTCTACCGCGACGCGCTCGGCTTCGACGTCGACGGGATGGAACTGTACGAGTCGGGGGAGAAACCGTTCTTCTCGGTCCGGCTGGCCCCCGGGGCGGTGATCCATCTCGAACCCGACCCGTCGTTCGACCCCGCCTCGGACCGAAACGCCTACGACCACGTCGCCGTCCGGATCGACGACACGATCGACGGGATCGCCGACGCGCTCTCGGCCGCGGACGTCGAGATCGATCGACGACTCGAACCGCTGGGGGCCACCGGGGTCGCGCCGGCCGTGTACGTGACCGACCCGTTCGGCTACCGGATCGAGCTGAAGGCCGACGCGTCGGACTGACGTCGGTCGGCGCACGGCGTGGACGGGCTGAACGCGAACGCGTGCCCGACGTCGAGGTCCGCGCGCACGGCGCATCGAACCGCTTTTCTCGCCGGTCGTGGTTGAACTACCCAATCGATGCGTGATCTGGTCCCATTCGGCGGTGGTTCTCGGCTCGACGGACGGACGGGCGTCGCGCTCGTCGCCTTCGGCGTCCTCCTCTTCGTCTCCTCGCTCGTTCTCGGTGCCGCGTTCGCCCCGGACGTCGGTGCCGCCGACGACGACGAGACCCGACAGACGCTCGTCGGATCGCAGGGCGGCGGGCCGGGGCTGCACGACCACGGCTCCGTCTACCTGTTAGACGGCCGGGAGACGGAGTGGCGAACGGGCGGCACTGACAGCTACTTCGACGTCACGATGCTCGACAACGGCAGCGTGATGGCGGGCTTCATGCAGGGCGGCTACGAGGCCTGCGGCCCCTACGAGTCGCCGTGTACGCACACCGGGTTCCGGATCATCGATCCGAACGACGATAGCGACGCAGCGCCCGAAATCGAGTACGAGTACTCATTCCCGGTGCGCTCGCAGGCCAACAGCGAGGTCCACGACGTCGAACTGCTCGACTCCGGGGAGTTCCTCGTGAGCGACATGGAGCACGAGCGGATCTTCACCGTGAAAGACGGCGAGGTCACGTGGGAGTGGAACGCCAGTTCGCGGTACGACGCGCCCGATGACCCCACCCGAACGGACTGGCTGCACATCAACGACGTCGACGTCATCGGCGAGGACCGCTACCTCGTGTCCGTGCGCAACGCCCACCAGTTGGTGATCGTCGAGCGCGGCGAGGGCGTCGTCGAGGTGGTCAACGGCGACGAGGAGACCACGCAGGGCGACCCGACGCTCCTCCGTCAGCAACACAACCCGCAGTGGCTCGGCGACGGCCGCGTGCTCGTCGCCGACAGCCACAACGACCGCGTCGTCGAACTCGAACGCACCGACGGCGGCGAGTGGGAGGTCGCCTGGGAGATCTACGCCGCCGAGGGCGTGAACTTCAACTGGCCGCGAGACGCCGACCGCCTCGACAACGGCAACACGCTCATCACCGACTCGCTGAACAAGCGGGTCGTCGAGGTGAACCGCTCGGGCGCGACCGTCTGGAGCTACGGGACGCCCGAAGTGCCCTACGAGGCCGAGCGCCTCCCCGAGGGTGAGACGGTCGGGGCGACCTCCTACGCGGACGGCGACGGCGACGAGCCCACGACGATCGGCGAGGGTCGCGACATTCCCGTCCTCTCCTTCCTGCTCGTCATCTTCCAGACGGGGCTACAGACGCCGTTCTGGTTCAACGAGGGCCACGTCGCCGTCACGATCGTCTCGCTCGTCAGCGTGCTCACCGGGTTCGGGATCGTCGTCCGCGACCGGCTGACGCGGGGCTGAGCGGTACTCCCGCTCCCCACATCCGACACGCTTCACCCCACGGGTTCTTGTCCGTCCGGACAGAGGAGCCGATATGACCGACCGTTCCCCCGACAGCGGTGACCGCGAGGCCGCAGTCGACGACCTGGCGTGGGAGACGACCGACAGCGGCATCGATTACACCTGTCCCGGGTTCGACGTCCGCCGCGACGACGTGGTCCTCCCGGACGGCACCGAGACCGACTTCCACTACGTCGACGAGCCGGCGGCGGTCGTCGTGCTCCCGTTCACGCCCGACGGCGACGTCGTCGTCATCGAGGAGTGGCGGCAGGCTGTCGGACGGGTCAACCGGGGCCTGCCGGCCGGGAGCGCCGAACCCGAGGACGACGACCTCGCGGCGGTCGCCCGCCGGGAGCTTACGGAGGAGACCGGCTACGAGGCGGGCGACGTCGAACACCTGTTCGCCGCGGAGCCGGCGAACGGCTTGCTGAACAGCGTCCACCACTTCTTCGTCGCCCGCGACTGCGAACCGGTCGGGGAGCAGGACCTCGATTTCAACGAGAGCATCCGCGTCGACCTCGCGGACTACGAGGAACTGCTCGGCGACGTCGTCGAGGGCGAGATCCGCGACGGCCGCACGGTGCTCGGCGTCACGCGGTACGAACTCGCCGACCGCTGGCGCTGATTCGCTCTCGGCGCTCCGCGCACCCGGCGCAGTCCCGGGGAGACAGGATTTTGACGCGCGAGTGCGAAGGAGAGCCGTGTCCTCCGAACTGAACTCAACCGAGGGGGCGGACGACTCGGGTCCGCCGTCCGACGCCGTTCTCACCGTCCTCCGCGCGCTCGCCGCCGCCGTACTGCTCTCGGTCGTCGGGATCGGCGTCGGGGGCGTCCTCGTCGTTCTCACGGCCCTCGCACTCGGAGCCGCCGGGGTCTCGATCACGCCGCTTCTGAGCATCATCCTCTCGCTGGCGCTGGCGACAGGTATCGGATTCGGCGGCGTCGCGCTCGCGTACCTCCGATACCGCGGCGCGGGCATCGACTACGTCGGCCTCCGCGTGCCGTCGCTCCGCGAGGTCGCGTTCGTCGTCGCCGGCTACGTCGCCTCGCTCGCGCTGTTGATCCTCGCGTCGACGGTCATCACGACGGTCGGCGCGGAGGCGGCCCCGAACACGACCGCGGAGATGGGGATGGAGAACCCCGAGATCCTGCTCTTGCTCATCCCGGCGTCGATTCTCCTGATCGGCCCCGGGGAGGAACTGCTCTACCGCGGCGTCGTCCAGAACCGACTGAGCGAGGCGCTGCCCGCACCGCTCGCGATCTTCCTCGCGAGCCTGATCTTCGCGTCGATCCACTACTTCTCGCTGTCGGGCGCGCCGCAGGCGCGGGTCGTCAGCATCACGGTGCTCGTCCTCCCGACGCTCGTCTTCGGGACGATGTACGAACTCACGGACAACATCGTCGTCCCCGCGCTGATCCACGGGGCGTACAACGCGACGCTCTTCTCGCTGCTGTATCTCGCGATCCGATACGTCGGCGCAGAAGAGCTCCAGCAGTCCGCGACGCTCGCGGCGCTCCTGCTGTAGCTCAGACGAGCGTCCACGCGAAGTAGCCGCCGCCGAGAATCAACGCGACGCCGACGACCTGCACGAGCCGACGCCAGCGAGCGGGGGTGCCCGAACCGCTTCCCGCGTTCGCCTCGTCGTCCTGGCCGTCAGACATCCCGTCCTCGCCGTACCGGCCGCGTCGGTCCTGTGGGAGCCGCCCGGCGGTCTGCACTTGGATGACCGTCTCGGGGGCCGCGACGAACAGGATCCCGAGCGCGACGCCCAACACGGCCGCCGCGAGCGTCCGGACGTCGGTCATCGTTCCTGAGTCTTCATCGGGCTCTTCCCGTCAGTTCCGGAGCCGCTGGATGCGCTTTTCCATCGGCGGGTGCGTCGCGAACAGCCGCGCGAGGCCGCGTTCCTCGCCGAAGATGCAGAGCGCGTTCACCTGCGAGTCGACAGCGGACTCCTGCGTCCGCTCGTTGCCGCGGCTGATCTTCTC
>NZ_BBJO01000002.1 GCF_000739575.1 Halobellus rufus
CGACGCGCCTACTTTTGGAGTAAGCGCGAGACGGACAGAGGCGGACGGGTGACTTTTTGACCCGGGAGCGTGAGTGATCCCGTATGGTAATGGGCGACATCGCGACGGCGACGGATCTGCTGGTGATCGGCGCGGGGCCGGGCGGCTACGTGGCCGCGATCCGCGGCGCACAGAAGGGGCTGGACACGACGCTCGTCGAAAAGAACGCCTACGGCGGGGCCTGCCTCAACCGGGGATGCATCCCCTCGAAGGCGTTCATCCACGGCGCTGACGTCGTCCACGACGCGTCGAACGCCGAGGAGCTCGGCATCCACGCCGACCCGGCGGTGGATATGAGCCAGATGCAGCAGTGGAAATCGGGCGTCGTCGATCAGCTGACCGGCGGCGTCGAGAAGCTCTGTAAGGCCAACGGCGTCTCCCTGCTCGAAGGGACCGCGGCGTTCGAAGACGAGCACACCGCGCGAATCGCCCACGGCGGCGAGGGGCAGGGAATGGAGACCGTCGAGTTCGAGCACGCGGTCGTCGCGACGGGCTCGCGACCCATCCAGGTCCCCGGCTTCGACTTCGCCGACGAGCCGGTGCTCTCCTCGGAGGACCTCCTGAATATGGAGTCGCTGCCCGAGAGCCTCGTGGTCGTCGGCGCGGGCTACATCGGGATGGAGCTGTCGACGATGCTCGCGAAGCTCGGCACCGACGTGACCGTCGTCGAAATGCTCGACGACGTGCTGCCGAACTACGAGTCCGACGTTCAGCGGACCGTCCGCTCGCGCGCGGAGGATCTCGGCATTGAGTTCCACTTCGGCGAGGGCGCGACCGGGTGGGAGGAGTCAGGCGACGGCGTCGCCGTCTCCACGGAGACCGAAGACGGCGAGGAGTCCGTCTACGAGGGCGACGCGGTCCTGGTCGCGGTCGGTCGCCAGCCCGTGACCGACACGCTCGAACTGGAGAACATCGGGCTCGAACCCGACGAGAACGGCTTCCTCGCGACCGACGACCGCGCGCGGACGGACGTCGAGAACGTCTTCGCCGTCGGCGACGTCGCGGGCGAACCGATGCTCGCGCACAAGGCGAGCGCCGAGGGCATCGTCGCCGCCGAGGTCGCCGCTGGCGAGCCGTCGGCCCTCGATCAGCAGGCGATCCCCGCCGCGGTGTTCACCGATCCGGAGATCGCGACCGTCGGGATGACCGAGGCGGAGGCCGAAGAGACCGGCTTCGATCCGGTCGTCGGCGAGATGCCGCTGCGCGCCAGCGGTCGAGCGCTCTCGATGGGCGAGTCCGAGGGATTCGTCCGGATCGTCGCCGACGAGGAGAGCGGAATCGTCCTCGGCGGGCAGCTCGTCGGCCCGAACGCCTCCGAACTCGTCGCCGAGGTCGCGCTGGCAGTCGAGATGAGCGCGACCCTCGAAGACGTCGCGGGCACGATCCACACCCACCCCACGCTCGCGGAGGCCGTGATGGAGGCCGCCGAGAACGCGCAGGGACAGGCGATCCACACGCTGAACCGCTGACTGTTCTCCGGCCGCATCGCGGCGGCTCCCGACCGACCCAAGGAACTATTTTCCCCGGCGCGGTGTGTCGACTATGACGCAGGAGCGACCGATTCGAAGCGTCGGGATCCACGAGTGGGGAACGCACCCGGTCCCCCCGGAACGCCTCCGCGAGTTGCTCGACGGACGCGACGATCTCGACTGCGAGTTCGAGGTGTGTTCGACCGACGACGCGGCAGACCACGACGGCGTCGTGACGCTGTTTCACCACGACGAGTTCCTCGACGGCGTCGAGTGGGTCCACAACGTCCGCTCGGGCTACGAGGACTTCCCGCTGGACGACTACCGAGACCGCGGCGTCGTGATGACCAACAGCACCGGCGTCGCCGGCGACCTCGTCGCCGAGACCGTCACTGGACTCGTGCTCACGCTGGCGAAGGGGCTCCACCGGTTCCGCGACCAGCAGCGCGACCGCGAGTGGGCGCGGCTCTCGTGGGAACGACCGTTCGAGGTCGGGAAGTCGTCGGCCTGCGTCGTCGGCTTTGGCGAACTCGGCGGGAGCGCGGCGACGCGGCTCGGCGTGTTGGGAATGGACGTCGACGGCGTCGACGTCCGACCCGTGTCGGGGCTCGGACTCGGCCGCGTGTACGACCCCGCACAGATCGAGGAGGCCGTTTCCGACGCGCGGTTCGTCGTGCTCACGACGCCGCTGAACGAGTCGACCCGCGGGCTGGTGGATCAGTCGGTCTTCGAGGCGATGCGCGAGGATGCCTACCTGATCAACGTCAGTCGCGGCGAAATCGTCGTCGAAGAGGATCTCGTCGAGGCGTTGGAAACCGACGAGATCGCCGGGGCGGCGCTGGATGTCTTCTACGACGAACCGCTTCCGGAGGACGCGCCGTTCTGGGAGATGGACGACGTCGTCGTCACGCCGCACGCGGCGGCACAGGCCGATACGTACGGTGACCGGATCGCGGATCTCGTCGCGACGAACGTCGACCGCCTGACGAACGGCGGCACGCCGTGGAACCGTGTCGTCTGACCCGTTCTGCGATACAGACGATCGATTTGTTCCCCTCTGACGAAAGTACGTATCTGTAACGCGAAGTTTTTGTCTGGAAATTCGCAGAGCACGAATTGAGATTCACTCACAGCGAACTAATACCACACCATCTTTTGTTTTGAACCGCACTGGCGGCGTAGTACGTCACGATCCGAGAACTCACCATCGTAGCAACGCAATACGTTCGTATTTCGCGAAACAGTGTTCTCTATCTTGTTCACCGCGTGCTCACGAGTGCGTCTGGTTCAGTTCGATGATGTTCGCCGCGCGTCGAAGTTCCGGGAGGATCTCCGAGTCGATTCTGTCTTGGTCCATCCGACTCACCGGACCGGAGACGCTCAGTGCGCCCGTGATCGTGTCGCCGCTCAGGACCGGCACGGCGACGCAGTTGAGCCCCTTGATTCGCTCCTCTCTGTCGTAGGCGCACTCGCGCTGCCTGATCTCCGCGAGCGCCTCGAACAACTCCTCGCGCTCGGTGATCGTCCGCTCCGTCTTCGCCGGGAGGCCGTGTCTGTCGATGATCTCCTCGACGCGCTCGCGCGGTAGGTAGGCGAGAATCGTCTTTCCGAGCGCCGTCGTGTGCAGTCTGACCGACTGTCCGGTGTAGGAGTCGAGGCTGACGGCCTGGTCGCCGCGGTCGCGCGCGAGGAACACGCCGAGGCCGTGCTCTTCGACGAGGAGGTTGGCGTACTCGCCGGTCGCGTCCGCCAACCGCTTCAGTTCGGGCGTCGCGACCGAGAAGAGTCGCTCGCGGGACCGTGCGTACCCGCCGAGGTCCAGAAACCGGAGGCCGACCTCGTACTCCCCGTCGGTCTCGACGACGTAGCCCTCGTGTTCGAGCGTCCGGAGGTAGTTGTGCGCGCTGCTCTTCGGGATGTCGAGGAGGTCCGCGAGTTCGGTCACCGTGGCTCCGTCGTGTGACTTCAGCGTCTCGACGATCCGAAACGTGGTTTGTGCGGTTTTCACCGGCGTCTTCGGCTCCGTCTGATTGCTCATACGGGAGCCGACACCGTTCACCATCTTAGTTTTTCTGTTCGGGCATTACGAATTTCCGTTTCCGAGGTCGGGACTACTACGACACGCGGTAGACCGCGAGTCGGACCCCGTTCGGTTGTCTCGTCCCGGACGCGACGAAGACGCTCTCGGTCAGCCACTCCAACTCGGGGGCGGCGGTCTCGAACTCCGGAACCGAGCAGAAGTAGACGTCCTCGGGATCGACGGGTTTCCCGTCTCGGAGTCGCTTGCTGGTTTCGAGGTCGGCGAGTCGCATCCCCTTGTTTTCGACGTACACCCGATCGCCCTCGGTCGTCTCGAAGGCGTACTTCGCGACGAGTTCGGTCGGTCGCCGCTCCCGATAGAGCTGATAATCCGCGCCCGCCTCGAGGACCGTGCCCTCCACGCGACCCGTGACCGTCCCGCCGAGAATGGGGATGATCCGCCGCTGGCCGTCGCCCGTCTGGCCGATTTCGATCGGCGATTCCACGTCGATCTCCAGTTCCATCACGCGTTCGAGACCCAGTTCGAGGTTCGGATCGTCCGTCTGCCAGCTTTCGTCTGCCATACGTTCGCTGTGGTGCCAATCCACATAATCGTTGTGTGGCCTTCACCGTGGACTGGCATCGTCCGCTGCGGCTGCCGGACATAACATATGTACTGATGTTATCTGTGGTCCCCGTCTCGCCGGAGTATAAAATATAATTAGTAAGAAGAAATTTATTAACAAATAATATATCATTAAATCTCGAAACCCTCTAAATCCAGCACTAAAGTGTTGAAATAAGTTCTTAGTCTGAATACGTTATTGACTAGTAGTTCTATATATACGAAAAATTAGGACCGTTACGGGCGAATCACACGTGGAAATTAGTCACACAGCGGCCGTTCGAATCGGGCCGGCCGTCTAGAACAGCGCCTCGGATTCCGAGAGGATCTCTGCGGGGCCGCCGACGCTCCAGACGTCGGTGTCGACGCCGACGTCGGCGACGGCGGATTCGACCAGCTCGACGTGTTCGGCGGTCGTGTTGACGTAGACGCTCGCGCCGGTGTCCGTCGAGAAGTACACCGGGATCTCCTCGTCCTCGCGGAGCTCTCGGACGGCGTTGAACACCGCGATCGTCTCCGGTTGCCAGTAGACCCAGCCCGCGGGGCCGGTCATCGTCGTCGCCGTCAGCGACAGCGAGTCGTGCTCGGCGAGTTCGAACGCGCGGTCGAAGTCGGCCTCGAAGAGCGCGTCCCGCATCGAGTCGATCTGGTGGTGAACGTGCGCCATCCGCGCCTGGAACATGTGGCTCTCGGCGGCCTCGCGGTGCGCCTCCTCGGTCTCCTTGTACGCGGGAACGTGCGCGGCGACGATCCGGAGGTCGTCTTCGAGATCCGTCTCGATGCGCTTCGATCGGCAGTCCTCGTCGTTCATCCCCGAGTACAGGTGCGAGAACGCGCCGGTCACCGCGCGGGCGGCCGAGGAGGAGCCCCGGCGGGCGATCGTCGAGACGTCCGGGCGCGACAGCCCGAGGTCGGCCGCTTCGGCGAGCGCCATCGCAGCGGCGGCGAAGCCGGACGACGAGGAGCCGAACCCGATGTTCGAGGGGAAGGAGTTCTCCGATTCCAGTCGGACGGCGTGGTCGAACCCCGCCAGTCCGCGGACGTGGTCGACGACGGCCTCGATGCGCTCTGCGCCGCGGCCCTCGACGGGTTCGCCGCCGATCAGGTAGACGTCCTCGTCGGCGTCGGGTCGGAACTCGACGGTCGTCTTCGTGTGGCTCGGCGCGGTGCAGACGCTGATGCTGTCGTGATACGGGAGGCGACGCTCCTCGTCGCGCATCCCGTGGTACTTGATCAGTCCCTGGATCGGGTGCGCCTTCGCGGTCGCTTTCATACCCCTACGCGGGGGAGACGCCGGGTTAAACGTCCCGATACATCGAGCGGGACCGGCGTGTCGAGCCCCCGCTTAGAGACCGATGCCGACGGCGTACGGCCACGCGCTCCCCGCGAGCGCGAGGAAGACCAACGCGCCGCCCAGCAGCGCCACGTTCTTCAGGAAGTTCGTCATCTCCGATTGCTGTTGCTCCTCGGGAACGGCCCAGAAGTCGTGCATCGTCGGCGTCGCGACGACGAGGAACAGGGCGATCGCCCCGGCGGCCAGCGCGGGATAGACGCCCAGTGCGATGCCGAGTCCGCCGAAGAGCAGCATTCCACCGCTGAAGAGCACCGACGCGCGGCCGGCCGGAATCCCCTTCGACTCGGCGTATCCCGCCATCCCTTCGGCGTTCATGAAGTGGTTCAATCCCATAAACGCCAGTACGACGCCGAAGAGGACGCGTCCGACGAGGAACGCGATCCCGGCGGAGCCGGTATCCAGTTGCAGTACCGTCGCGGAGATATCTGGTATCATCTCGTTAGTTGGTAAGGATACGAACTGATATATCGTTTTCCGGACATCGCTGATACCGGGTGACAGTCGTGTAACGGGGGCCGTCCGGCCCGTTCTCGACAGTTCCCCGGGAACGCCGATTCTGTTTGTAGAAATTTACAATACCTTATGTAGCACCGGTCCCATGTCACGGTACCGACCCCGATTCAGCCGCCGACCGGTCGCCTCGGTCGGCATCGCAACCCACCAGGTCCCTCGCAATGAAACGCACATTCGTCATCGCATTTCTCGTCGTATCGCTGCTCGCGAGTTCCGTGCCGGTCGCGGGATACACCACGTCGAACCCGGACATCCGCACGGTCACGCCGAACGCGACCCTCCAGCCCGGGGGCGTCAACGAACTCTCCTTCCAGTTGGTGAACGACCCCGACGGGCCCGACGACGAGGTCCGGACCGCGACGAACGTCCGCGTCCGCCCCGGTAGTGCGGGCCCCATCGACGTCGAAACCGACGAACTGTACGTGCAGTCGCTCGCCGACGGCGTCCCCGCGGACCTCTCGCTCCAGTTGAACGTCCCCTCCGACGTCGAGAGCGGCACGTACCGGATCCCCCTGCGACTCACGTACGAGTTCGATAACGGTGCCGCGGATACTGTCGAACGCCGTACGACGATCTATCTCCCCGTTCGTATCGAACCCGGCCCGCGGTTCTCCGTCGTCGACACGAACTCGACCGCGACCGTGAACGGACAGGGGACGCTCGAAGTGACGATGCAAAACGTCGGCGACTCGGCCGCCCGCGACTCGACGCTCACGCTCTCGACGTCGACCCCGGACGTGACACTCGGGTCGAGCGAGTCGAGCACGCGGTACGTCGACGCGTGGGAGCGCGGCGAGAACCGCACGTTCGAGTTCGAGACGACGGTCGGCGACAGCGCGACCGCCGGCAACTACTCCCTCGGCGCGCAGGTCGACTACGAGAAGCCCGACGGCACCACCGGGTCGACGCCGAGGCTCACCGTCCCGATGGAGACGCTCCCCGAGATGACGTTCTCGGTGTCGAACGTCGAGAGTTCGCTGCGCGTCGGCGAGACCCGAACGCTGAGCGGCACCGTCACGAACACCGGGCCGATCACCGCCGACGCCGCAGTCGTCAACTTCGCCGACCCCGGCCCGACCGTGACGCCGATCGAGACCTCGGTCGCCGTCGGCTCGCTCGCCCCCGGCGAGTCTGCGGACTTCTCGTTCGAGACCGAGGTGACGACGGCCGGCAGCGCCGGACCGCGACAGTTCGATCTCAGCGTCGCGTACCGCGATCAGGCCGACAGACAGCGCGAGTCCGACGCGATCCCGACGCGCGTGGAGGTCGCCCCCGAGACGCCTGAGTTCGACGTCGAACCCGTGAACGCGACGTTCGAGGCCGGCTCCGGCGACGAGTTCAGCGTCACCGTGACCAACACGCGCGAGTACGCGGTCTCGGACGTGTCCGCGAAGATCTACGCCGACTCGCCGCTGTCGACCTCCGACGACGAGGCATACATCGAACGACTCGAACCCGGCGAGTCCAGAGAGATCGTCTTCCAGGTCAGCGCGGGCGGCAGCGCGACCGCGAAGACCTACCCGGTGAAGATGGACTTCCAGTACGACGACGATGACGGCGACACCATCATCTCCAACACCTACCAGGTGCCGGCCGAGGTGACCGAAGGGACCTCCGGCGGGCTCCCGATCGTTCCGATCGTCGCGGTCGTCGTCGTCCTCGTCGCGGTCGGCGGCTTCCTCTACTACCGACGCCGGGGCTGACCGATGCGATTGGACTTCCAGCGGTTCGTCGACTGGGCGGACGACAACATCGTCAACCGCCCGAAGAAAGTGATGCTGGCGTTCCTGCTCGTCACGCTCATCTTCGCCGGCGGGCTCGGCAACGTCTCGACGGAGGCGGGGACCCAGCAGTTCGCCGAGGACATCCCGGCGTCGAACGCGCTCGAACGGATCGAAAACGAGTTCGAGTCGCCGTTCGCGACGAGCCCCGGGAGCACCCAGCTCGTCCAGCGGGACCGCAACGTCCTCTCGAAGCGATCGATGATCGCGATGCTGCGCGCCCAGCAGGCGCTCGAAGAGCGCGACGACATGTACGTCTCCGGCACGTCGTCGTCCGCGGCGGTCGTCGCGCGGAGCATCGATCCGGAGGCGACGACGCTCGACCGGCAGATCACCACGCTCGAACGCGCCACGGCGACGGAGATCGACCGCGCGGTCCGTGAGAACGCCGACAACTCCGCGCTCACGGGGTCGCTGAGCAACGACTTCAACCGCCGGGCGGCCTCGGCGTCGGCGACGATCGGCGTCGTCCAGCACGACCTCCCCGGCGGTTCCGGCGGCGGTTCCGTGGGGCAGTCCGGCGACAGCCCGCTGACGTCGATCCAGAACGACGCCCAGCGGATCATCGACGCGGAACTCGACGCCGACATCACCGTCTTCGGGAGCGGTATCATCGCCGACGAGTTCGGGACCGTCATCACCGACTCGCTGCTCATCGTGACGCCCGCTGCGGTGCTTCTCATCGTCGGATTCCTCGTGATCGCCTACCGGGACCTGCTGGATCTCCTGTTGGGTATCACCTCGCTCGGGATGGCCGTCATCTGGACGTTCGGCTTCCTCGGGCTGGCGGGCATCCCGTTCAACCAGATCATGATCTCCGTCCCGCCGCTGTTGTTGGCGGTCGGCATCGACTTCGGGATCCACGCGATCAACCGCTACCGCGAGGACAGGGCCACCGGACTGGACGTCGAGTCGGCAATGCAGCTCACCACCGACCAACTGCTCGTCGCCTTCTTCATCGTCACCGGGACGACCGTCATCGGCTTCCTCTCGAACCTCGCCTCCGACCTCCCGCCGATCCGCGACTTCGGCATCGTCGCGGGCGTCGGCATCATCTTCGTGTTCCTGATCTTCGGGATCTTCCTGCCCGCGGCGAAAGTCTGGATGGACCGCCGCCGAGAGAACTGGCCGATCCCGACGTTCAGCCAGCGCCCGCTGGGCGAGGAGGGGTCGGCCCTTGGAAAGGTACTCTCCGTCGGCGTGGTCCTCTCGCGGTACGCCCCGGTCGTCGTCCTCGTCCTGGCGCTGCTCTTCAGCGTCGGCGCGGCGGGCTACGCCACCGGCGTCGATACGTCGTTCACGCAGGAGGACTTCCTCCCGCCGGAGGAGGTCTCACCGCTCCTGAAGTCGCTGCCGGAGCCGTTCGCGCCGAGCGATTACGGGGTCGTGGGGACGCTGAACTTCCTCGAAGACAAGTTCACCAGCACACAGGGGGGGTCAGTGACCATATACGTCGAGGGGCGGATGGAGAACGACGCCGCCCTCGAACGGATCCACCGAGCGGGCGAGGACCCGCCCTCGGAGTTCGTCACCGACGGGAACCGCCGCGCGGAGTCGACGAGCATCGTGACGATCATTCGGGATCAGGCGGAGCGAGACCCCGAGTTCGCCGCGGTGGTCGAGCGCAACGACCGGAACGACAACGGCGTGCCCGACGACAACCTCGGGACGGTCTACGACGAACTGGCGGCGTCGTCGGCCGGATCGCAGGCGTCGCAGTACCTCGCGGAGGACCGCCGGAGCGCCCGGGTCGTCTACACCGTATCGGCGGACGCCTCCGACAGCGAAGCGACCGCCGCGGCCGACGAGGTCGCAGACCGGTTCCGCTACGAGGCGACGCCGACGGGCAACACGGTCGTCTTCCAGGAGGTCTCGGACCTCATCTTCGAGTCGGCGATCACGAGCCTCGCGCTCGCGCTGGGGGCGACGGTCGTCTTCTTAGTCTTCATCTACTGGCTCTTGGAGGGGCTCCCGTCGCTCGGGATCGCGAACCTCGCGCCGATCGTCGTCGCGGTCGCCTCAGTCGCCGGGACGATGCGCGTGCTCGGCATCTCGTTCAACGCCTTCACCGCGACGATCCTCTCGCTGACGATCGGGCTCGGGATCGACTACTCGGTGCACGTCGTCCACCGCTTCGTCGACGAGCGGCGCGAGCGGGCGCTGATGCCGGCGCTGCAGCGCACCGTCGTCGGGACCGGCGGCGCGCTCCTCGGGAGTATGGCGACGACGGCGTTCGGCATCGGCGTCTTGGTCCTCGCCGTCCTCTCGGTCCTCGGGCAGTTCGGCGTGTTGACGGCGATCTCGATCATCTACTCGTTCCTCGCGTCGCTGCTCGTGCTCCCCTCGGCGCTCGTCGTGTGGGACCGCCTCGTCAACGGGGACCCGTCGGTGCCGATCGGCCAGCGCGGCGACGCCGCCGGTCCCGCGGCCGACGTCGACGGGACGACGCGGGCTTCTGGCCAGAACCTCTCCGACGGGGGGCAGCTATGAGCCTCGAAGACGAGAGCGTCCCGTCCGAACACGAGGCGGTCGAGTCGCTCGAACGGCTGGGGCTCTCGAACTACGCCGCCCGGGTGTTCGTCGCGCTGCACCGACTCGGGGTGGGGACGGCCAAGCAGATTCACGAGGAGACGGACGTGCCGCGCTCGCAGGTGTACGGTGCGGCCGAGGAACTGCTCGACCGCGGGCTCGTCGAACTCCAGCAGTCGACGCCGAAGCGCTACCGGCCGATGGGGCTGGACACCGCCCGCAGGCGGCTCGCCGAGGAGCTGAAGAACGAGGCGGACCGGGCGTTCTCGTTCCTCGAAGCGCAGCGGCGCGCCCGAACTGAGCAGGAGACGCGCGACGACGTCTGGACCGTTCGCGGTCGCGAACCCGTGAGCGGCCGCGTCGTCGAACTCGCCCAGCAGGCGACTGAGACCCTGCTGTTCGCGGCGTCGGCGCCCGAGTTCGTCTCGGAGGACATCGTCGCCGCGATCGCCGAGCGGAGCGAGAACGGCGTCGCCGTCAGCGTGGTCAGCGAGGACTCGACCGTCAGAGAGCGCTTCGCGGCGCTCGACGGCGTCGACGTCGACGCCCCCCAGGAGTCACAGCCGATGGATTACACCGGCCGGGTCCTGCTCGTCGACGACCGGGCCGTCCTGCTCTCGTCGGTGCCCGCGACGGAGAGCGGCGAGGAGACGGCGATCTGGTCGGCGGACACCGCGATGGCGCGGATCCTCGCGCAGGCCATCGCCGGCAGCATCGACTCGTTCGTTCGCGGGTCTGGCGTCGAGTGGAAGTAGGGGCTGCGGCCGTCGATTCCCGCTCCGTTCACGTGCTCACCGCCGAATCGTGAAGCCCGATTCCCCTTCGGGATCCTCGTACGTCACGTCGACGTCGTCGACCGAGGCGGCCGGGCTTCCCGTCTCACACCACGCTATCATCTCCTCGACGAGCGACTCCGGCCCCTCGAACACCGCCTCGACGCGGCCGTCGTCGAGGTTCCGGACCCAGCCGTCGACGTCGCGCTCGCTGGCCGCATCCCGGGTCGACGCCCGGTAGTACACTCCCTGTACACGTCCGCTGACGTACACGTGCGCTCGGATTCGATCGTCGCTCATCGAGGCAGGGATTCGTTCGGCGGCCGAAAGAGCGTGTCGCCTCCGGTGGTCGGTGAGAGCACACGGAGACGTGGATCGGCCTCCGGTTTAACGAACCACTAGGTGGTGGTGTCCGCCGGTTGTTTCGAGATTGTTAACTTTGGATCTACTTGCCTTCAATTGGCGTACGTTGGTCCTTACAATGTGCGTAGCTAGCGTGAGATAGTTCGAGATGGCTACCGGGGAGCTCAGACGGCCGAGCCGTGACAGTGAGGAACGTGGGGCGATGGCGGACATCGTCTTCGACGCCCTGAGCAATCGACGACGACGACTCGTCGTTCGCGAGTTACGTAAGGCCTCGCGACCGCTCGATATCGGAACGCTCTCGACGCGCATCGCCGCCCACGAGAACGGAATCGATTCGAAATCAGTCACACACGGCCAACGGAAGAGCGTCTACACGTCGCTGCACCAGAACCACCTCCCGAAACTGACGGATGCGGGATTCGTCGCAGCGGATAGGAAGTGGGTCGGACTCAGACTGACGGAGCGCGCGGCGGTGTTGGAGTCCCACCTCGACGACGACGCGCTGCGGATGGAAGATACCCGAGAGATCGACGGCCTCACTCACCGGACGCACGTCTGGTCGACGGCGCTCGCAGTCGGGTTCTCCACGACCGGTGCGATCGCGCTCTATCCCGGCTCGAACCCCTCGAGCGTCCTCCTGGCGACCGTCGTCGCGCTCTGTGCGACGTTCGCGTGTTACTGGTTCGTGACAGACCTCGTCACCTGACTGTCGGTTATTTTGAGCCCGGTGGCCGACTGGGTTCTCTGATTCCGTTATAGAGTGGCTACAGGGCTTGAATAATTCGTTTTTTCGACGTATCGGACTAATACTCACGGTCGCTATCGGGGTAGTTCTGGCCGACCCGGCCGCCCGCAACTGTCGCCGGGATGATACGTATGGTCGATCCAGACAGACACCCTTCGAGATGGTATCGCTATGACGAACGATAGGACAAGACGCGCGTTGGTCCTGCTGGCGACGATTTTTATGATCACGTCGCCGATGGCCGGCGTCGTCGGTGCGTCGGCTGCGACCGGCGCGCACGACGGCGACTTGCGCGCGGCAGACGTCGACGACGGGGCGCTGAACGCGGCCCAAGTAGCCGACACGACCGCGGTCGGGGAGGTGATCGCGCGCGTAAACGCGGGAGGTGACTCCGTGGCGGTCGACAGCGGCCCCGACTGGACGGGCGAGTGGGAGCAGTACCACTCCGGGAGCACCTCGACGTACAGCACGGGCGATTCGATCTCTCTGGACGCCTCAGTTCCGACTGACACGCCCGCAAGCGTGTTCCAGTCCGAAGTGTACGGCGAGCAGGAGTGGACGTTCTCAGACGGAGTTCAGAGCGGTCAGACCTACGAGGTCCGCCTCTACTTCGCCGAGATCTACCAGACCACTGACGGCGATCGGCTCTTCGACGCCACCGTCGAGGGCGAGCAGGTGCTCGACGGCTACGACATCCACGCTGACGTCGGTCACGACGTCGGCGTGATGAAGTCCGCCACCGTCACGCCCGCCGACGGAGAGATCGATATCGGTCTCACCAACGTCGAGGACAACGCGAAGATCAGCGCGATCGAGATCGTCGAGTCCGAACCCCAGCCCGACACGCTCGGTGGACCGTCGGACGTCGACTTCGGAAGCGTGGTCGTCGGCGACGCTGAGAGCGAGACGGTCACGCTGACGAACCTCGGTGGCGACGGCGACGCCGACATCACGATCGACGACGTGTCCGTCTCGGGTGACGGCGCATTCTCGGCTGGAGCGGCGTCGCAAACGACGCTCGCCCCAGGCGAATCCGCCGACATCCCACTCACGTTCTCCCCGGACGACGCGCAGTCGGCGTCGGGGGCCGTCGAGATCACCCACTCGGGGAGTAACTCCCCGCTGAGTATCGACCTCGCCGGCGAGGGAACGAGCACTGCGCAAGTAGGCTTCGGCAAGAGCAGCCTGCAAGGGTTCGATCAGAGCTCACTGACGGCGCTCGAGTTCGGGCCGGACGGTCGGCTCTACGTCGCCAAACAGAACGGGATGGTGTACGCGCTGAACGTCACCCGCGAGGGCGAGAACGACTACAGCGTCGAATCGCAGGAATCCGTCGACCTCGTTCAGGACATCCCGAACCACGACGACTTCGGGAACCACGAGTCCGGTGAGACGGCCCGCCAGATCACCGGCCTGACCGTCGGCGGGACGGCCTCGGAACCGGTCGTGTACGTCTCGTCGAGCGATCCGACGATCGACGTCGGGGAGGACGACGACGACACGGACACCAACTCCGGTGCGATCTCCCGGTTGACGTTCGACTGGGAGAGCGACGACACGTTGAACGGCGTCGACCACGAGGTGATGGTCCTCGGGCTGCCGCGCTCGGAGGAGAACCACGCGACCAACGGCCTCGATCTGGCCGACGACGGCGAGACGCTGTACGTCGCTCAGGGCGGGCACACGAACCAGGGCGCACCGAGCAACAACTTCGGTCACACGCCCGAATACGCCCTCTCCGCGGCCGTTCTCGAAATCGATTTGGCACAGATCGAGACGGACCACCAGCCGAAGAACCTGCAGGACTACGACGCTGACTATCCGAACCTGGACTTCTGGTACGCGATCCCGACGATCCAGAACCACGACGGGACCGAGGGTGACGACCTGCCGTTCGGCGGCAACGACGGGATCAACCAGGCCAAGTGGATCGAGGACGGTCCCGTGCAGGTCTACTCGACCGGGTACCGCAATCCCTACGACCTCGTCCTCTCGGAGGACGATCAGCTGTACGTCATCGACAACGGTCCCAACGGCGGCTGGGGCGGCCAGCCCGTCAACGAGGGTCCGGACGGGATGTGTACGAACGAGCCGAACGATCCCGGTGGCGGCTCCGGTGACCAACTCCACCTCGCGACCGAGGGGTCCTACGGCGGTCACCCCGCCCCGATCCGGGCGAATCCGACGGGCGCTGACATCTACGACGCCGACGGGAACGTCATCTTCGACATCAACGAGTCGAACAGTCCCGTCCCGGCTTCGCAGGTGAACCCGATCGAGTGCGACTACCAGAGCCCCGACGAGGACAACTCGCTCGGAGACACCTTCGGCTGGACCGGCGGTATGGACGAGTACACCGCCTCGAACTTCAGGGGCGCGATGCAGGGCGACCTGCTCGTCGTCGTCGGAGCCAGTTCCGTCGAGCGCGTCCAACTCGACGCCAGCGGGACGAGCGTCACCGAGCAGGAGAGCAACTTCTTCAGCGACATCAGCGCACTGGGCATCGCCGCACAGGGCGACGAGGGTCCCTTCCCGGGAACCGTCTGGACCGCCCGCGGTGATCTCACCGTGTTCGAGCCGAACGACTACGAAGGCACCGGCGACGGCCAGCAGTGCACCGGTGCCGACGACCCATCGCTCGACGAGGACGGTGACGGCTACGACAACGCCGACGAGATCGACGCGGGATCGGACCCGTGCTCGGCCGCCTCGACGCCGCCCGACTTCGACGACGACGGCACGTCCAACGTGAACGATCCGGACGACGACAACGACGGACAGCCCGACACGAGCGATCCGTTCGCGGTCGATCCAGAGGACGGGACCACGACGACGCTCCCGATTCAGATGGACTTCTCTGAGACGGAGCTGTTCGGCGAGAACGGCCAGGGTTGGACCGGCCTGATGACGAACGGCCAGACCGATTACCAGGACCTGTACGACCCCGACCAGATGACGGTCGGCGGTGCGGCGCAGGTGCTTACCGTCGAAGACGTGCCCGCCGGTGACGCGACGAACGACGACCAGCAGTACGCGTTCCAGCGCGGGTTCGACGCGCCCGAGGAACCCTTCACGGTCTCGACGACGGTGAACGGTCTGCCCGAGAACCCCTCGGACTACCAGTCGCTGGGGATCTACATCGGCAACGGCGATCAGGACAACTACCTGAAGCTGGTCGCCGCCGCGAACGGCGGCACCGGGGGCGTCCAGTTCGCCGGCGAGACCGATGGCTCCTTCGAGAGCGTTCAACAGCCCGACGACTCGGCTGTCGCGGGCTCCGACAGCGACACCGACCTCGAAATGACGGTGTACCCGAGCAACGACACCGTCGAGGCGTACTACACGCCCGAGGACGGCGAGGAGACGTACGTCGGTTCGACGACGATCCCCGGGTCGTGGCTCGACAGTTCGGACGGCAACGGCACCGCGGTGGGCGTCATCTCGACGTCCTACCAAGCCGGGTCGACGTTCGACGCTACGTGGACGAATCTCGACGTCGAGTACGTGACCCCGCCGGAGAACCAACCACCAGTGGCCGACGCGGGCGCTGACGTCACCGTCGACGCGGGACAACAGGTCACGCTCGACGCCTCGGGATCGACCGACCCCGACGGCGACGACGACGCGCTCGGCTACACGTGGACGCAGACCGCCGGAACGCCCGACGGACTGCTGGACATGAGCGACGGAGAGCAGGTGTCCTTCACCGCGCCCGACGTCGATTCGGAGACGACGTACACCTTCGAGGTGAGCGTCTCCGACGGCCAGGACAGCGACACCGACACGGTGAACGTGACGGTGCAGCCCACCGACGACTCCGGCGACGGGCCGACCGACGGCGAGGTCCTCTACCGCGTGAACGCCGGTGGCTCCGAGACCGCGGCCAGCGATGGTGGCCCGTCGTGGAGCGCGGACACCGATGGCAGCCCCTCGCCGTACGTCAACGCTGACGGAGACAACGGGCTCAACACCTACAGCACGGACGACACCGTCTCCCTCGATAGCTCGGTGCCCGCGGACACGCCAGCGTCCCTGTTCCAGACGGAGCGGTACGACGTGAACACGACGGGCTCGGCGGCGGACGACACCGAGATGCAGTGGTCCTTCGACGTCCAACAGGGCGAGACCTACGAGGTCCGCCTCTACTTCGCCGAGATCTTCCTCGACGCCTCGAACGTGGAGTCGCAAGGGCCGCGGACCTTCGACGTGACTGTCGAAGGCGACACGGCGCTGGACGACTACAACCTCTACGACACGTACGGACACGACGTCGGAGCGATGGAGTCGTTCGAGGTGACGCCCGCTGACGACAGCCTCGACGTCGAGTTCCTCCACGGACAGGAGAACCCGAAGGTGTCGGCGATCGAGGTCGTCGCCGTCGACGGTGACGAACCGCCCGCGGACGGCGATCTGACCGTCGCCGAGGCCGTGGCGATGGGCGGCGAGAACGACTCACAGATCGAAGACGCGGAGATCCAAGAGGCGATCAACTGGTGGTCGACGGACGCCGAGGTTCCCAACACCGGCGGACAGACCGTCGGTGACGCCGAGATACAGAGCCTCATCAACCTCTGGGCGACCGACGCTGCGGTCGGTGAGGGTGACGACGGCGGCGACGAGGACGGGACGACCGGATCGGCGTTCGTCGAGGTCACGCCCGACTCGGGCGTCGAGGCGTCTACCTACGGGGGCGGCTCCTTCGAAGTCACGAACACTGGCGACGAGCAGGTCTCGTCGGTTACCTTCGACCTCTCGTCGTCGGCGATGCCCGACGTGGTGTTCGATCCCGAGGGGACCGCCGGCGACCAGGCCGCGAAGGGACTGAATATCGACTCGCAGTCGGGTGACGGCGTCGGCGTCGTCAGCACCGACGACGGGGACGTGTTCAGCCAGCCGCACAACGGCGTGAACGGGTCCGACGGCTACGACGTGATGACCGTCGAGTTCGACGACTTCGACCCCGGTGAGTCGGTGTCGTTCTCGGTCGACAACGATCCGACGAGCATCAAGGACGCGAGCATCTCCTCCCAAGAGGCGGGTCCGATCTCCGGGCTCGAACTGGCCCGCTCGACGGTGAGCGTCGAGTACGCCGACGGCGGCGTCCAAGAGACCCAGCTGTTCGGTGACGGCAGCGCTGGCGGCGCGCAGGCGACCCTCGACGAGTCGGTCGCGTCGGCACCGAGCGTCGACGTGCAGGACGTCGCCCTCGACGACGCCGCGCTCCGTGACCACCACAGCGCGGCCACCGTTAGCGAGGCAGACCAGACCGTGACCGTCACGGGCGACCCCGGGGCGACCGTCACGCTGCTGCACTTCGAGGGCGAACTCGAACTGAGCAACGTCCCCGAGTACGACGGCACGCCCGGGTACGACGTGGAGGCCTACGAGGCCAACAAGATCGAGCAGGTGAACTACGAGACGGTCACGCTCGACTCGAGCGGCGAGGCCGAAGTGCCCGTCACGCTGCTCAACTCGACGGACGTCGGCGGGTACAACTACCTCGTGGCCGCGCAGGGTGAGCCCGACGCGGACACGGGGCTCGCCTCGAACGTCGTGGTCCTGCACTACGACGAGAGCGCCGGCGACGGCGGTGAGCCCGATCAGCCGAGTGACGTCGCCTTCGCCGTGAACGCCGGTGGCGACGAGTACACGGCTTCTGACGGCACCGTCTATCAGGCCGACACCAACTTCGACGGCGGCGACACCTACAGCACGACGCAGTCGATCGACGGCACGCAGGACGACGAACTCTACCAGACGGAGCGCTACGGCGGCGCTCCCGGTTCGGACCCGCTGAGTTACGACGTCCCGCTCGATGACGGCGAGTACGAGGTCACCCTCCACTTCGCCGAGATCTATCAGGGCGTCGCCGACAGCGATTCGCCCGATTCGACCGGTCCGGAGGACGGCACGAACGAGAACGACCGCGTGTTCAACGTCAGCATCGAGGGCGAGCAGGTCCTCACCGACTACGACATCTTCGCCGAAGTTGGCCCGCTGACCGCGACGCAGGAGACGTTCACGACAGAGGTCACCGACGGCGAACTGAACGTCGATTTCGCGGCGACCTACGACAACGCGAAGGTCAGCGCGATCGAGATCACGGAAGTCGACGGCGACGGGAACGGTGACAGCGGCGACGAGAACGCCGCACCCACGATAGACGCGATCGACGACCAGACGGTCACCGAAGGTGAGTCGGCGAACGTCTCGGTCACCGCCCAGGACCCCGACGGCGACTCGCTGGTGCTCGCGGTGAACGGTCCCGACTTCGTCGATCTCTCGAACGGCGACGTAACCATCGCTCCCGAATCGGGCGATGCGGGCACCTACACCGTCGAAGTCACCGCCACTGACGGCAACGGCGGCACTGCGACGGAGTCGTTCCAGGTGACCGTCGAAGAAGCCGAGGAGCCCCAGCCCGCGCAGGTCCTCCACCGCGTGAACGCCGGTGAGGACACCACGGTCGACGCGACCGACGACGGCCCCGACTGGACGGGCGTCGCCGACACGAACTCGCCGTACCTCGCGTCTGTCGCAAGCACCAGCGCCGGCAACTTCTGCGGCGGCGACGACGTCTCTCCCGGCAGTGACGTCCCTTCGACCACGCCCGACGGGGTCTGGGACTGCGAGCGTTACGGGAACTCCACGTGGGAGTTCACCGTCGACGACGGAGCCGACGTCGACGTTCGCCTCTACTTCGCCAACTCGTTCGACGGGGCATCTGAGCCCGGCGAGCGGCAGTTCAACGTCTCCGTCGAGGGCGATCAAGTGCTGACGCAGTACGACCCCGTGGCCGACGTCGGTCACGCGACGGGAGCGATGAAAGAGTTCGCGGCGACCGACGACGGCGACGGCACGATCACGATCGACTTCGAGACGGGAACGGCCGAGAATCCCGAGATCAGAGCCATCGAGATCATCGAATCGGAGGAGGGCTCCCAGTAGGGGCGATCGACGATGATCGACGGTCCGCCGTTCGCCGCCGCCTGCTCGCGGCCGACTCCCGAAGTCGGCACCGAGAGCGACGGCGAGGCGAACGCGCGGCCAGTCGACGAGACGACTCCTGCGAACACCGCTCCGCGACGGCGGCCGATCGCGTTCGGGGGTAACCACCGACGCCGACGCGCGCCGGCCACGTCGCCGTGGGGCGTACGAATCGAGCGACGACCGATCCAGCGACAACAGCGAATCACACGACACACCAGCAACCGATGAACGACACAGTACCCAGATATCTCAGACAGACCATCGCCGCGCTCGTGGCCGTCTCGATCGTCCTCTCGGTCTTCGGACCGGTGGGGACGGTGGCGGCGGACCCGAGCGTGTCAGTCCAGCAGTCCGCAGACAGCACGACAGTCTCACCCGGTGACACGGTCACCTTCACGACCGAGTTAGCCGTTTCCGAACTCAACGCCCCGCAGTTGCAGTCGACGATCCCCGACGGCTGGGAGATCGAATCGCAGTCGGCCGACGGCCCGGTGGCGTACAACGACGGCACGTGGACGTGGCTCGCCGGCGACGACGACGGCGTCGACGTGAGTTACACCGTCGAGTACACCGTGAGCGTCCCCGACGACGCCGACCCCGGAGACTACGCGGTCGGCGTCGAGGGGTCGGCTCTCGCCCCCGGCGGCGAGCGAACGGCCGAGACGGACTCGACGACGATCACCGTCGAAGCGCCCGACCAGAACCAGGCCCCCTCGGCCTCGTTCGATGTGAGTCCCGCCTCGCCAGACGTCGGTGAGGAAGTCAGCCTCGACGCCTCCGGCTCCAGCGACGCAGACGGCTCGATCGTGAGCTACGAGTGGGACTTCGACGGCGACGGAACGGTCGATGCGACCGGATCCTCGCCCACGGCCGCGCACACGTACGACTCGGCCGACGACTACACCGTGGAACTGACAGTTATCGACGACGACGGCGCGACCGACACGGCCACCGAGACGATAACGGTCAGCCAGGCGCCGCAGCCCGATCCGGCGGAGTTCCAGCTGTCGGCACTCGACGTGGAGTCGCCGGTCGAACAGGGGACCGACGCCGCGGTGACGGCGACGGTCGAGAACGTCGGCGGCGAGTCCGGCACGCAGACTGTCGCGCTCGACGTCGACGGCAGCGAGGTCGACAGTCAGTCCGTCACGATCGACGGCGACTCGAGCCAGCAGGTGAGCTTCGACGTCGACACCAGCGGCCTCTCGGTGGGCGATCACGACGTGACGCTCTCGACCGACGACGACAGCGCGAGCGCGACGCTCACCGTGAACGAAGCGCCGCCGGACAACCAGCCCCCGTCCGCTGCGTTCGACGTCTCCCCCGCAGATCCGGAGACGGACGAGACGGTGACCTTCGACGCGGCGGCGTCGAGCGACGCGGACGGCTCGATCGCCTCCTACGAGTGGGACTTCGGCGACGGCGAGACGGCGACCGGTGAGACGGCCACGCACTCGTACGAAACTGCCGGCGACTACACGGTCGAACTGACCGTCACCGACGACGACGGCGCGACCGACACGGCCACCGAGACGGTGACGGTCGCTGCGCCGTCGGAGCCCGGTCCCGAGCAGTCGACGGCGGTGTCGCTGTCGCCCGACGAAGACCTCGTCGCCGTGAACGGCTCGACCACGTTCGACGTGGTCGTCGAGAACGCCGACGGCGGCGTCGGCGCGTACAGCCTCGGCGTCTCCGTCGACGACGCGTCGGCCGCGGCGATCACCGACCTCTCTGTCGACGACGGCGCGCTCTCGGACGTCGAAGTCGCCGGGGACGGGAGTTCGGCGAGCGCCGACGTGGCACTGCTCGACACCGACGACACCGGTCCCGTGACCGTCGCGACAGTGACTGTCGACGGCGAAGCCGACGGCACGACCGATCTCGCGCTCGACGTGTCCAGCCTCGGCACCGAATCCGGCGACGCGTACGAGGTCACGGAGACCAACGGCGCGACGCTGACCGTCTCCGAGCTCGTCGTCGGCGCGTCCGACCAGCCCGCCCAGGACCTCGACGACGACGGCGTCTACGAGGACGTCAACGGCGACGGCACCGTCGACGAGCTGGACGTCCAACTCCTGTTCGCCGAGCGGAACGGCGACGTCGTGCAGGGCTCGCCCGACGCGTTCGACTTCAACGGCGACGGCGAGTTCGACATCCTCGACGTGCAGAGCCTCTACTACGAGGAGGTCGCCTGATCGACGATGGCCGCGACCACGACCCGGTCTCGCAGTCGCTGTGCGGCGTGCGCACTCGCACTCGTCGTGCTCCTCGCCGCGGCGGTCGGCGTCGCGGCCGCCGCCGACACGACTGACCTCGGCGTCGCCCCGCACACAGACAACGTAGCGCCCGGAGACACGACGGAAGTCGACGTCGTCGTCGAGAGCGCCGACGGCGGCGTCGGCGCGATCAACGCGTCTGTCACGCTGTCGGACCCCGAGGTCGCCACCGTCGCCGACGTGACGATCCACGGCGATCCCCGGCTCGAAAACGTGACCGACCACGACGACGGCGTCGAGATAAGCGCGGCTCTCGCGGACACCGAGGACACCGGGCGCGTGACGATCCTCACCCTCGTCCTCCGCGGCGAGGCTTCCGGTCAGACTGCAATCGACGTGAACGCGCGTGCGCTCGGCGACGAAGGCGGAAACGCCTACACCGTCGCCGGAATCGAGCGTCCCACGGTGACGGTCGCCGACGGGTCCGACGGCAGCGGGTCGGACGGATCGAGTCGCTCGTCCGACGGGTCGGATGCGGGCGCGTCGTCGTCCGGAGAGTCCGACAGTGCGGAGTCGCTGTCCGGTGAACCACCCGGTGATGACGGTGAGAACGACGATACAGACGCGCCGACCGCCGACGAGTCGGGAGAGACGAAGACCGTCGACACCGGGGAGCCCACACCCGGCAACGTCGTTGGCGATGGCGGGATCGAAACCTCGCTCGGGGGTGGACCGTTGGCCCAATACGGTCCTGTCGGCGCACTCGGCGTAGTCGCGATCGGTGCGATCGTGATCTACCGCTTCCGTTGAAGGCGTCTGCCCCTCTTCGTCTTCTTTCGGGGACCGTTCGGATGTCCGGTTTTATCACCTCGTAGTACAATAGCCGCATATGACTTCCGACGACATCCGATCCGGATTAGGGGTGTCGTCGGCACGCGGGATCACGATCATCTACGCCGTGGTGAGCGCCGCTTGGATCCTGTTCTCCGATCGATTGCTGGCGGCAATGGTCGCCGACCCCGCCCTCTACACCCAGTTGCAAACCGGAAAGGGCTGGGCGTTCGTCGGGGTCACCTCGGGGCTGATCTACGTCCTCATCTCCCGGCGCGAGGCCGAATTGGCCGAACAGAACGACCAGTTGGAGCGGGCGCTCCAGCAGATCTCGATCCTGCACCGGATCCTCCGGCACAACCTGCGGAACTCCTGTAACGTCGTGAAGGGATACGTCGAGGTCCTGAAACAGCGCGGAGACGGCGAGAACGAGGAAGTCGCAACGATCATCGAGACGCACGTCGACGAACTGGTGCGGTTGAGCGAGAAATCGTACCTGCTCCGCGATATCGTTCTCGACGACAGCGACTCGGTCCAGTCCGTCGATCTCCCGTCGCTCATCGACGCCCGGGTCCGCGCGTTCGAGTCCGAACACCCGGATTCGGACGTCGACTTCGAGGTGGATCTCCCGGAGGAGTGCCTCGTTCGCGCCCACGCCCGCTTTGCCGACGCTGTCGACGAACTGTTCGAGAACGCGATCAAACACAACGACGCCGAGCGACCGACGATCCGCGTCTCGATGGGTTCGGAGACCGACGAGACGGTCGACCTCGACATCGCGGACAACGGCCCGGGGATCCCCGACATCGAACGGGCGGTCGTCGAGGAGGGAGAGGAGAAGCCGCTGTTTCACTCCCAGGGCATCGGCCTCTGGGTCGCGCGGGCGGCGGTCGTCGAGTCCGGCGGCGAGATCCGGTTCGTCGACAACGAGCCTCGCGGCTCCGTCGCCCGGATCACGCTTCCGAGGGCCTCGGCGAACTGACTCCGATTCGGCGTCGGCCGCCGCGTAAGCGTGAGTTTATAGGTGATCGAGGGGGGACAGAGCGTATGGAACTCTTCGGAACCGCCGGGATCCGCGGCTCGGCCCGCGAACGGGTGACGCCGGAACTCGCGCTCGCCGTCGGACGGGCGGTGGGCGCTGACGCCGTCGAATCCGCGGGGACGGGCGCCGCAGGGGACAGCGACGCCGGCGCCGCTGTCGTCGTCGGCCGGGACGGGCGGACGACGGGACCGGCGCTCGCGGCGGCGGTCGAGGCGGGGGTCGAATCCGCTGGCGCTGACGTCCGCCGCGTCGGCGTCGTGCCCACGCCGGCGCTGGCGTTCGCCTCGCAGGGCCGATTCGGGGTGATGCTCACCGCCTCGCACAATCCCCCGACGGACAACGGGATCAAGGTGTTCGTCGACGGCGAGGAGTACGACCGCGAGCGAGAGCGGGGCGTCGAACGCCGGGTCGAAGCAGGGGACGGCCCTGTCCGCTGGGACGCGTGGGGGGCGGCAGAGTCGCTCGACGTGCTCTCGCCGTACCGCGCGTCGGTCGTCGACTACGCCGAGTCCCACGGCGCGGACGCGACGGGGCTGGACGTCGCCGTCGACCTCGGCAACGGGATGGGCGCGCTCGGGACGCCGCAGGTCCTCCGCGAACTCGGCGCGCGCGTGGTCACGCTCAACGGACAGGTGGACGGCCACTTCCCCGGTCGGGAGTCGAAGCCGACGCCGGAGACGCTGGCGGACCTCCGGGCGTTCGTCGCCGACGGCGCGTTCGAGTTCGGAATCGGGCACGACGGCGACGCCGACCGCATCGTCGTCGTCGACGCCGACGGCGACGTCGTCCACGAGGACACCGTCGTCGCGATCCTCGCGTCTCACTTCGTCCGCGCGTCCGAGACCGACGACCCGGTGGTCGTCACGACGCCGAACGCCTCGGGACGGATCGACGAGCGCGTTCGCGACGCGGGCGGTCGCGTCGAGCGCGTTCGCCTCGGCGCGCTGCACGAGGGCATCGCCTCGGCGCGAGCGGGCGGCGGCGACGTCGTCTTCGCCGCCGAGCCGTGGAAGCACGTCCACCCCGCCCACGGCGGCTGGATCGACGGCATCGCCTCGGCGGCCGTGCTGACCCGACTCGTCGCGAGCGAGGGGCTCGACGGGCTTCGAGCGCCGGTCACCGAGCGGCCGTATCGAAAGGTGAGCGTCGAGTGCCCGGACGATCGGAAGGGCGAGGCGATGGAGCGACTGGCGAGGACGCTTCCCGAGGCCTACCCGGACGCGGGCGTCGACACCGAGTACGGCGTCCGACTGGAGTTCGAGGACGGCTCGTGGACGCTGGTTCGACCCTCCGGAACGGAGCCGTACGTCCGCGTCTACGCCGAGTCCGACGACGTCGACGCGTTCGTCGCCGAAGTGACGGACGTCGTCGAGGCGGCGGTCGCGGCCGTCCAAGACTGACCATCGTCCCGCGTCTGTCTCCGTCTGCGACTGCGGGCTCCGCCGACGGCCGTGGACCGAACGGCGCGAGGGGCTCGATCGCCCCACCATCGACCCCTATCGGATGCCTGTCCACTTTTCGGAGGCAGTAACTGGAGTGCACGGCTCGAAGCGACGATTTTATGCACATCTCCCTACCCACTGTTCTATAGGTGTCCACAGCTATGGATAGACGTACCTTCGTGAAGGCGACGGGTGTCGCGGGAATTGCCGGACTGGCGGGCTGCAGTGGGGGCCCCACCGGCGGCGGCGACGGATCCGGCGACAGCTCCGGCGATTCGAGCGGCGACGGCTCCGGCGACTCCGGGAGCGACGAGACGACCACGGCCGGGAGCAGCGGCCCGGCGGCCAACGTCGGCATGGTCTACGCGACGGGCGGCCTCGGCGACGGGTCGTTCAACGACCAGGCCCAGCAGGGCGCGCTGCAGGCCGAGGAGGAACTGGGCATCTCGTTCAACGAGGCCCAGCCCGACGAGGTCTCGCAGTTCAGCTCCTTCCAGCAGCAGTTCGCCGAGTCGACTGATCCGAACTACGACCTCGTCTGCTGTATCGGCTTCCTGCAGACGGACGCGCTCTCGGAGAACGCGGAGTCGTACCCCGACCAGAACTTCATGCTCGTCGACTCCGTGGTCGAAGCGTCGAACGTCGACAACTACGTGTTCGCCGAACACGAGGGCTCGTACCTCGCGGGACTGATGGCCAGCCTGCTCACGACGCGGGACTTCTCGGCCGGTGCGGGGTCGACGGCGGGCGACTCGACGAACCTCGGATTCGTCGGCGGCGTCGAGTCCGACCTGATCCAGAAGTTCGAGGCCGGCTTCGTCGCCGGCGCGCAGGCCGGAAGCGACGACGTCGACGTCAGCACGAACTACACGGGCAGCTTCAACGACCCCGCCGCGGGGAAGGAGGCGGCCACCGCGATGTACAACAGCGGCGCTGACATCGTCTACCACGCGGCCGGTAACACCGGGACCGGCGTCTTCCAGGCGGCGCAGGAGCAGGAGAAGTTCGCCATCGGCGTCGACCGCGACCAGTCGGTGACGAAGCCCTCCTACAGCGACGTCATCCTCGCGAGTATGGTCAAGCGCGTCGACACGGCCGTCTACAACTCCATCGAGTCGGTCGTCGAGGGCGACTTCGAGGGCGGCGACATCATCGAACTCGGCCTCGACCAGAACGGCGTCGAACTCGTCTGGGGCGATCAGCTCGGCTCGGAGATCCCCGACGACGTCGCCGAGGAAGTCGCGACCGCCCGCGAGGAGATCATCGCGGGCGACATCGACGTCCCGGACTCGCCGGAGTAACGCGGTCCGCGCGACTGGCCGACCGTCGCGCTCGGAACGCCCATTCGGTCAGCGTTTCTTCACCGACTCGCGGAGTCTCGACAGCCGAGTGACGACTCAGCGACGCGATATCCAAACCTATTCGTTGATCCCCCGACCAAGGGAGAGACAGATCTATGGATACAGCCGTCCACCTCGACGGGATCACCAAACGGTTCCCGGGTGTCGTCGCCAACGACAACGTGGACCTCGCCGTCGAGCGCGGGACTGTACACGCTCTCCTCGGTGAGAACGGTGCGGGAAAGACGACGCTGATGAACGTTCTCTACGGCCTCTACGATCCGACTGCTGGCCGCGTCCTCGTCGACGGCGCTGAGCGCTCCTTCGAGTCGCCGCGGGACGCCATCGACGCCGGGATCGGGATGATCCACCAGCACTTCATGTTGGTCGATCCGATGACGGTCACGGAGAACATCACGCTCGGCAACGAGCCCAAAAAGTGGGGCGGGCTCGCGGTCGATCGGGAGGCGGCGCGGTCGGCGGTCGTCGACCTCTCGGAACGCTACGGGTTCGACGTCGATCCCGACGCGCGGATCGAGGACGTCTCAGTCGGCGAACAGCAGCGCGTCGAGATCCTGAAGGCGCTCTACCGCGGGGCCGACGTGCTCATCCTCGACGAGCCGACGGCCGTGCTCACGCCGCAGGAGGTCGAAGAGCTGTTCGAGGTGCTCGAAGAGCTGACCGCCCAGGGCAAGACGATCATCTTCATCACGCACAAGCTGGGCGAGGCGATGCGCGCGGCCGACGAGATCACGGTGCTCCGCGACGGCCGCAACGTCGGAACCGTCGATGCCGCTGAGACGACGCGCGAGGGGCTCGCAGAGCTGATGGTCGGTCGCGAGGTGCTCTTGGATGTCGACAAGCCGCCAGCGGAAACCGGCGACGTCGTCGCCGCCGCGTCCGATCTGGTCGTCGAGGACGAACGCGGCGTCCGCGCCGTCGACGGGGTCGGCTTCGAGGTGAGAGCTGGAGAGGTGTTCGGCATCGCGGGCGTCGACGGCAACGGCCAATCGGAGCTCATCGAGGCCCTGACGGGGCTTTCGACGCCGGACGGCGGCCGCATCGAGTTCCTCGGCCGAGACGTCACCGACGACTCCCGCCGCAGCCGGATCGACGACGGGATGGCGTACATCCCCGAGGACAGACAGGACCGCGGCCTCGTGATGGACTTCGACCTCGTCGAGAACGCGATCCTCGGGAGCCAACACACCGCCGAGTTCGGACCGAACGGCCGCATCGACTGGCCGCACACCCGCGAGCACGCCGAGTCGATCATCGACGAGTACGACGTTCGACCGCCGAACGCCGATTCGACCTCCGAGTCGCTCTCCGGCGGGAACCAGCAGAAGTTCATCGTGGGCCGCGAGTTCGAGCGCGACCCCGAACTCGTCGTCGCCGCGCACCCGACCCGCGGGGTCGACGTCGGATCGATCGAGTTCATCCACGAGCGGCTGTTGGAGCTCCGGAAGGAGGGCGTCGCGGTCCTGCTCGTCTCCTCGAAACTCGAGGAGGTCCAGGGCCTTTCGGACCGACTCGCCGTGATGTACGAGGGCGAGTTTATGGACGTCGTCGACCCGACGGCGACGACCGAAGAGGAACTCGGGCTGCTGATGGCCGGCGAGCGGCCCGACGCGGATTCGACCGCGACAGCCGAGACCGAGCGGGACGTCGGCGCGTCCGCCGGGGGTGAGCGCGCGTGAGCGTCCGCGACCGCGCTCGCGACGTCCTCGAACGGCTCGCGATCGCGTCGGCGACCGAACGGATCCTGATCAGCACGGCCGCGCTCGTGCTCTCGATCCTCGTCGGGGCCGTGCTCGTGCTCGTCGCCGGTCGGATGACGGCGTGTACGGCGAACGAGGCGGTCTATTACTTCGGGACCGGGTTCTGTTACGATCCCGTCCTCGTGTTCGATCGGCTGTTCCTGGGCGCGCTCGGCGACCCCTTCAGCGGCGGCTGGTCGCCCGGTGGGCAGTTCTCGATTACGCTGCGCGAGACGACGCTGCTGCTCTTTACGGGGCTGTCGGTCGCGCTGGCGTTCCGCGCGGGCATCTTCAACATCGGCACGCAGGGCCAGATGGTCGTCGGCGCGCTCGCGACCGCCCTCGGCGTCCTCTGGGTGTCGCCGCTGGTCTCCGGGGTCGTCGGCACGGTACTCCTGATCCCGTTCGGCATCCTCGTCGGCGCGGTCTTCGGCGGGCTCTACGGCGCGATCCCCGGCCTGCTCAAGGCCTACGCGGACGCCAACGAGGTCATCACGACCATCATGCTCAACTTCATCGCGACCGGGGTCACGCTGTATCTCGTCAGCGGCGTGTTCAAGGACCCGAACAGTCCGGCGAACCAGACGGTTCCGCTGCCGGAGTACGCGCAGTTCCCGGCCGTGCTCTTCGGCGGCCGGCAGGACTTCTCGCTGATCGCGCTCGCCTTCGGACTCGTCGCCATCGGCGGGCTGTACTACCTCCTCGAACACACGGCCTTCGGCTACGACGTCCGGACGAGCGGAATCCAGCCAGACGCGGCGGAGTACGGCGGCGTCGACGCCGCCAAGACGATCGTGTCGAGTCTGACCCTCTCGGGCGCGCTCGGCGGTATCGCCGGCGCGATGTACGTGATGATGGTCCTCGGGACGTTCCAGACGGGGGTTCCCGACTACGGCTTCGACGGCATCACCGTCTCGATCCTCGCCGGCAACAACCCGATCGGCGTCGGCGTCGCGGCGCTGCTCTTCGGCGTCCTCAAGAGCGGGACGACGGTCGTGCAGTTCGCGACCGACGTCCCGCCGCAACTCGTCGGCGTCCTGCGGGGGCTCATCATCCTCTTCGTCGCGATGCCGGAGTTCTTCCGGCTGATCGGAAAGCGGGTGACAGACGCGGGAGAGAAGGCCGTCGCCACCGACGGCGGCCGGCCGGGAGGTGAGTCCGATGAGTGAGGCGACGGCCGGCTCGGCCGACGCCGACGAGAGCGTGCTGGAACGCTACTCCTCGCGCGTGCTCGTCGCCGGCGTCACCCTCGCCGCGCTCGCGCTGTTTCTCGTCGGCGGGTGGTTGTTCCCCGACACCATCCTCGGGACCTTCGCGGACGTGCTCACCAGTCGGAACACGCTCTCGGCGGCGCTTCGACTCTCGGTACCGATCGCGTTCGCGGCGCTCGGCGGCATCTTCTCGGAGAAGTCCGGCGTCATCAACATCGGGCTCGAAGGGCTGCTCATCATCTCGGCGTTCACCGCGATCTACGTCACCTATCTCACGGGGAACGTCTGGATCGGCTTCGGCGGCGGCGTCGTCGCTAGCGTGCTCCTCGCGCTGCTCTTCGCGGTCGTCACGATCGAGTTCCGCGCGGATCAGATCATCGCGGGGCTCGCCGTCTGGCTCATCGCGCTCGGACTCGCGCCGTTCGCCTCGCAGGTCATCTTCGGCGGTCCCAACACGCCGACGGTCGCGACGCCCGGCGCGATCTCGGTGCCGGTGCTGGCCGACATCCCGTTCTTCGGCGCGCTGTTCTCGGCGTCCCCGTCGGTGTACCTGCTGTTCCTCGCGGTGGGGCTCTCCTGGTACGTCTTCGAGCGGACCACGTTCGGCCGCTGGGTCCGCGCCAGCGGCGAGAACCCGAAGGCGCTCGACACCGCCGGCGTGAGCGTCACGCGCGTCAGATACGCCGCGGTACTCATCTCGGGCGTGCTCTCCGGGATGGGAGGGGCGGCGCTCTCGCTGGACCTCGGGCAGTTCACCGGCAACGGCCCGACGATGGTCAACGGCAAGGGATTCATCGCCATCGTCGCGTACCTGTTCGGCAACTACAACCCGGTCGGGGCGTTCCTCTCGACGCTGCTTTTCGCCGGGCTCGACGCGATGCAGACGTACCTCCAGTTGCAGGGGATCGGCGTCCCCCGACAGCTCATTCGCATCACCCCGTTCGTCGTCGTGATCGTCGTCCTCGCGCTCGTCGGGCGCACGCGGATTCCCGAGGCCGCGGGCGACCACTACGAGTCCGGCGAGGAGTAATCGCCTCGCGGCGGCTCCGAACGGATTCCGGCTGTGCCGACCGACAGATAAAGAGTTTTCCGCACGCACGCGAGAGTCGGAACGATGAGTACCCAGGAGTACGACGTCGTCGTCGTCGGTGCGGGAACGGCGGGCTGCTACGCCGCGGCCACCGTCGCCCGCGAGGGCCTCGACGTCGCGATCGTCGAACGAAAATCCGCCGAAGAGGCGGGACACATCGCCTGTGGCGACGCGCTGAAGGGCGCTGACGCCTTCCCGGAAGCGATCCCGAAGTCCCAGATCGAGGGCGCGTTCACGAACACGGACGTCGATCACGGCCGCTTCGAGATTCCCCAGGAGGACACGGTCCTCGACATCCCCGTGCCGGGCGAGTTGGCGGTCATCGACCGCTGGGAGTACGGTCGACTCATAATCGAGGGTGCGGAGAAGGCGGGCACCGACTTCCACTACGACACCGTCGTGCAGGACGTCGTGCAGGACGACGACGGCACCGTCACGGGCGTCCGCGGCAAGTCGAACGGCGAGGTCGTCGAGTTCGAGGCCGAGGTCGTCGTCGACGGCGCGGGCTCGCTGTCGATCCTGCAGGACAAGACGGACTTCTCGAACGCCACGTTCGACACGAACGTCTCCTACTCGCAGTTCTGCTCGGCGTACCGGGAGATCGTCGAGGTCCCCGAGCCGGTCGAGTGGGACGACGCGCTGGTGTTCAAACCGACCGAGCGCGCGGCGGGCTACCTCTGGTACTTCCCGCGCACGGAGACGACGATCAACGCCGGGCTCGGCTTCCAGATGAACGAGGAGCCGATGAAGCTCGTCGAGGACCTCAAGCGGGACCTGCGAAACCGCCCCGAGTTCGAGGGCGCGGAGGTCAAAGACAAACTCGGCGCGGCGCTGCCGACGCGCCGTCCGTACGACTCGGCGGTCGCGGACGGCTTCGTCGCCGTCGGTGACGCCGCCGGCCACGTCAACCCCACCACCGGCGGCGGCATCGCCGGGGCCGCCTACGCGGGCACCTACGCCGGCCAGCAGATCGTCCACGCCATCGGCGACGGCGACGTCAGCGAGGAGTCGCTGTGGCGCTACAACGAGCGCGTGATGGACCACTTCGGCGGTCGGTACGCCGGTCTCGACGTGTACAACGTCCTCTCGACCGCCGTCGACGTCGACGACCTGATGGGCCTTCTGGCCTCGCTCCCGGGCGAGAAACTCGCGGAGGCGCTGTACTCGGGGACCACCTCCTTCGGGCCGGCGCTCGTCGCGAAGACCGCGAAGGACTCCTTCGGCTACTGGGGACAGATCCTCAACTTCTACAAGACGAAGCGTCTCGCGGACGACCTGATGGAGCACTACGCGCGCTACCCGGGCCGTCCGGAGGCGCTCGACGTCTGGCAGGAGCAGCGCGACGACCTGATGGACGACATCTACGCGGTCACCGGCGCGGATCCGAAGTACTGACCGCGAGGTTCGGCTTCGGGCCCGACGGCCGGTCTCTCTGTTACGTTATAGTCGGTTTCGATCGCTTTTCACTGCGGATCGAGGTCCACCGCGTCGGCGAGAAGTTCGTGCGATCGGAGCCCCGTCTCCGGCTCGCTGACGACGTGCTGGAGCATCACCTCGTCGACGCCGATGCGGTCGGAGAGCTGTTCGAGTAGCCCCGCCAGCGTCTCCGGACTGCCAGAGATCGCGCGCGGCCACTCGTCGTCGTCTAAGGTCGCCGGCGTGGGCTCCGGAACGCCGCCGAGTTCGTCGATCGCCTCCTCGACGGATGGGCGAGTTCCTACCTCGCCGCGTCGGAGCCGTTGATAGGAGGCCTCCGCGACCGCCCGGAGCCGCGCGGCCTCCTCGTCGGTGTCCGCGCAGATCGCGTTGAGGGCGACGATTCCCGCCGGTTCGTTGAGCCCGCCCGGACGGGACGACGCCTCGAACGCCTCGCGGTACTCCTCGAAGGCGGGAACGGCGAACTGCGGACGGATGAACGCCGCGAAGCAGTACCGCAGGCCGAGTTCGCCCGCGATCCTCGCGCTCGACGGGCTCGATCCCAACACCCACGGGACGGGCGGCTCCGCGTCCGATCGGGGGATCGTGAGATCGCTGTAGGCGTGTTCGTCCGGGAAGTCGTCGTAGAGATGCGAGACGACGGCCTCGATCTTCTCGCGGTGGTCGCCGTCGGGATCGTCCGCGTGTCGGTCGGTCCCGAGCGCCCGATCGGACGCCGGAGAGCCGTTCGCCCGACCCAGCCCGGCGTCGATGCGGCCGGGCGCGAGCGCGTCGAGCGACCCGAACTGCTCTGCGACCTTGAACGGGCTGTAGTGGTTGAGAAGCACCGCGCCAGACCCCAGTCGGATCGAGTCGGTCTCGGCGGCCAGGTGGCCGAGGAGGACTTCGGGTGTCGTCCCCGCGAGGACGTCGCCCATCCCGTGGTGCTCGGCGACCCAAAAGCGGGTGAACCCGAGCGCTTCTGCCTGCTGTGCGGCCTCGACGGTGTTGGCGTACGCCTCGGTCGCGGTGCCGCCCGCGGGGACCGGCGAGAGGTCGACGGCGGAGAGCTTCATATTCTTGTTCGGCCGCTGGGAGCCATAACGGTTGGGCTCTCCGAACGTCGCTTCCAACCCGATCGAGGGAGATACCACCTACCGTCGCAGGGAGACGGACGGGTTGTCCTCGGATTCGTCAACCGAGACGAGCCGTCGTCCGCGAGGTCGGCGAGCAGACCCCGAAGCCACTCCCGTCCGTTCTCTCCGTCGGGTGTATAGTCCACGCGGATCCGGTGACCGAGCGCATCCAGCTCCATCTCCTCGTGTTCGCCGAGCAAGCGGACGATCCGACCCCGGAACTGTCGCCGACTCCCCTCGAAGCTCGGTTGCGTGGGCACGTCGGGCGCGGTGAAGTCGCCGGTCTGGTAGGCGTGACACCACTCGCGCCACGGACAGCTCCCCTCGTCACAGCGAGGGGCCTTCCCGCAGGCGACCCCGCCGAGTTCCATAATCGCGTTGTTCCAGACGCGGGATTCGCCGGGGGGCATCAGCGCCGCGGCGACGCGCTCGAACTCGGCGTCGTCGTCTTCGACGTCGAAGGCGCGGTAGAGCACCCGCTTGACGTTGGTGTCGACGACGGCGTCCCCGTTGTTGAACGCGAACGACGCGACCGCGTTCGCGGTGTAGGGGCCGACGCCCATCAACTCGGAGAGTTCCTCGGGCGTGCGCGGGAAGTCGCCGTCGTACTCCTCGATCACCTGCCCCGCCGCCTCGTGGAGGTACTTCGCGCGGTTGTTGTACCCCAGCGAGTGATCGCTCCAGAAGGCGATCACGTCGGCGCGGTCGGCGGCCGCCAGGTCCGCGGCGGTCGGCCACTCCTCGAGGAAGTCGCGCCACGCGTCGATGACGCGGTCGAGTTGGGTCTGCTGGCTCATCACCTCCGAGACGAGGATCTCGTAGGGGTCGTCGGTCTCCCGCCAGGGGAACGCGCGGTGGTCTGACTCGTACCACGAGATCAGGGCCTCGCGGACGGCGTCGACGTCGTCCGGGTCGAGCGCCACGTCTTCTCCCTCGAACTTCGGCCCCTCGCCGTCGGTCATTACCGAGACGTAGGCCCGCCGGGATTTGTGGATTCTGGTCGCGGCTCGCGTGCCGTTCGTCTTCGGCGACTGGCCGAAGGCCGCCGACGCCGAGACGAAAGTCGTTTGCCCGCGTCGCCCGATTCGGTGAGGTATGAGCCTCGACGAACTCACGGAAGACGTGCAGGCGGCCTACGGCGACGTCGACGAGGAGCAGTCGGTCTCGCTCGATCGGGAGACACGACACGAACTGGCGATGCTCGCGGCGGCGTTCGGCACCGACGACACCGACGAACTGCTGCGGCGCGCCGTCCATCTCCTGTTCCAGACGACCGTCGACCGCGGCACGCTGGACTTCCACCTCCGACAGGGGTACGACGTCACCTACGACGAGTACCTGTCGGGGATGACGTTCGAGGAGATGACCGGTCAGGACCAGTACCCCGCGCGCGACGACGAGCGCCGCTATCAGATGTAGGCGCGGACGCTTGGAACCGGTGAACAGCCGGAACTAGCGAACGATCGGACGAGCGTTTATATACGAACGGGGGCCCAGCACCCCCGTGATCTGAGACGCACCCCGCGTCGCGCCGCGGTTGTTCGGCACGTCGGCGCGGGAGGTAGTGGCGGTGACGCGGGTGAGTGCAGGCACCCTCCGTCACCGTAAGCGGTGTGCCGACTGTTCGTCCACGCGCAACCGCAGAGCGGTGAGCTTTATTCCCCCGAGCCACCGATACCGGGTATGGACACAGACGAGGTCGAACGCCTGATCGAGGAGGGGATCCCGGACGCAGAGGCGACGGTCACGCTGCCGCGGGTCCCCGACGAGGACCACGAGGACGCCCACTTCGCCGCCGTCGTCGTCTCGCCCGCGTTCGAGGGGAAGACGCTCGTCCAGCAGCACCAACTGGTGTACGACGCCCTCGGCGACGCGATGACGACCGACATCCACGCCCTCGAGATGAAGACGTTCACGCCCGAGGAGTACGACGAGCGGTAGCGATGTCGACCGAGAAGCGATAGCGACGCCCACCGAACGGGTCCGGACCGCTTCGGCGCGCTCCCGCGACGCTAGCCGAAGTACCGCTCGAACTCCCGGACGCTCTCGTCGGTGCCGGCGACGACGAGACGGTCGCCGGCGGTGACTTCCGTCTGCGGGCCGACGTCCGTGAGGACGTCACCGTCCCGCTCGATGGCGACGACCGTCGCGCCGGCCTTCGCGCGGACGTCGGCCTCGCCGAGCGTCTGCCCGACGATCGCCGGGGCCTGCATCCGGACGACCTCGACCTGTTGGTTCAAAGAGAGCACGTCTCGGCCTTCGAGGACCCGCGAGGCGATCATCCGTCCCGTCACCGTCGCCAGCGAGAGCACGTAGTCGCCGCCGGCGCGGAACGTCTTCTGGACGCTCCCGCTCTCGTTGACGCGGGCGACGATCTCGGTTTCGGGTGCCAGATCCCGGGCCACGAGCGTCGCGAACTCCGTGGTCGTGTCGTCCGAGAGGGCGAGGACGATCGTCTGTGCGTCTTCGATCCCCGCCTCCACCAGCGTCTCCGGCTCGGTCGCGTCGCCGACGACGTCGACGTCGTCTTTCTCCACTAGATCGACCACTGTGTGGGAGATGTCGGCGTCGTCGAGCGCGCCTGTGACCGTCCGGCCGACCTCGCCGTAGCCGACGACGATCGTCTCTCCCGCGCGGAACTGTCGGAGACCGGCCTGCGTCATCGAGACGAGCGCGTCGAGTTGGTCCGAACGCCCCGAGACGAACAGCACCGTTCCAGCCGAGAGGGTCTCATTCGGCGAGAGCACGGCGTTGAACTCGCCGTGGAACCACGCGCCGATCACGTTCACGCCCGTCCGCTCTCTGATCCCGCTCTCGGCGAGGGTGCTCCCGACCAGGCGGCTCCCGTGGTAGATCGGCACCTCCGCGAGTTCGATGTCGTTTCCGACCTCGACCGACTCGTCGATCTCCGCGCGGAGCGCGGCCGTCACTTTCGCGGCGAGACTCTCTCCCAGCAGCGAGCGCGGCGATAGCACCTGATCCGCGCCCGCCAGCCGGTGATACTTCGCTCTGTCGGGCTCCTCGACGACGCTGAGAACCGAGACGTCCTCGGCCACTTCTTTCGCCGCGAGAACGATGCTCGCGTCGACCTGGTCGTCGCCGTCGGCGACGAGCGCCCGCGCTGACGACAGCCGCGCGTTCTGTAACCCCTCAGTCGACTCCGGATCCGCGCGGATCACGCGGTGGCCGTCCTCGTAGAGCGTCGCGGACTGCTCGCGGTCGGGTTCGACGATCACGTACGGCACGTCGTAGGAGTCGAGTTCGGCGGTGAGGGCGTCGACCCGCGGCGTGTACGTGCAGATCACGACGTGGTCGGACAGTGCTTCCTCGACGGCAGTCGGGATCGTCGTCGAGAAGGCGTCCTCGAGGAACGGCGTCGCCATCACCGGCAGCGCGCCGATCAACAGCGCCATCCCGACGAGGTCCATCACGATGATGAAGGCGTTCATCTGGGGGCTCGTCCACGGCGAATCGCCGCCGAATCCGGTCGTCGTGAACATCTCGACGACGACCTGCAGGGAGTGCAGGAAGGTGACCGGGTCCGACTCGTAGACCCGCATCCCCCACTGGTACCCGAGCGCCGTGAGGAGCATCACCCCGACGAGGAAGACGGCGTACCCGACGACGCGTCGTTGCCACGTGCTCACGCTTCGACGACTGTCGACGCAGTAGCTTAAACGGTCTGGCTCCCCGCGGTCGCAGCCCCGGACGTCCGGGCATCGAGCGCCGAACCGACGGGTTTTACGCGGCGGCCTCCCCTCGGTTCGGGTATGTCCGACGACGAGTACCGCATCGAGCGGGACAGCCTCGGAGAGATGCAGGTGCCGAGAGACGCCTACTGGGGCGCACAGACCCAGCGGGCCGTCGAGAACTTCCCGATCTCGGGAATCGCGTTCGGCCGTCGGTTCGTCCGGGCGCTCGGGATCGTCAAGAAGGCCGCCGCACAGGCGAACCGGGACCTGGGACTCGTCGACGACGAGGTCGCAGACGCCATCGTCGAGGCCGCAGACGAGGTCATCGCCGGCGACCACGACGAGCAGTTCCCCGTCGACGTCTTCCAGACCGGCTCGGGAACGTCCTCGAACATGAACGCCAACGAGGTCATCGCCAACCGCGCCGCCGAGATCATGGGCGAGTCGATCGGCGACCGCGTCGTCCACCCGAACGACCACGTCAACTACGGGCAGTCCTCGAACGACGTGATTCCGACCGCGATGCACGTCTCGGCGCTCGAAGCCGTCCAGAAGGATTTGATTCCGGCGCTCGAAACGCTCGCGGACTCGCTCGCGGCGAAAGAAGACGAGTTCGACGGCGTGGTCAAGACCGGACGGACGCACCTGCAGGACGCGACGCCGATCCGCCTCGGCCAGGAGTTCGGGGCCTACCGCACGCAGGTCGAGAAGGGGATCACCCGGGCGGAGAACGTCAGCGACCACCTCGGCGAACTCGCGCTCGGCGGGACGGCGGTCGGAACCGGGCTCAACACGCACCCCGAGTTCCCCGAGCGCGCGGCCGACTACATCGCTGCGGAGACCGGCCTCGACTTCCGCCCGGCCGACAGCCACTTCGAGGCGCAGGCCGCCCACGACGCGATGAGCGAAGCCCACGGCGCGCTCCGCACCGTCGCGGGTTCGCTGAACAAGATAGCGAACGACCTCCGTCTCTTGGCGTCGGGGCCGCGGAACGGCCTCGGCGAGATCGAACAGCCCGAGAACCAGCCCGGCAGTTCGATCATGCCCGGGAAGATCAACCCGGTCGTCGCCGAGGCGGTCAATCAGGTCCACAAACAGGTCGTCGGCAACGACGCCGCCGTCTCCGCGGGCGCGGCCGAGGGGCAGATCGACCTGAACCTCTACAAGCCCATCCTCGCGCACAACTTCCTCCAGTCGGCCGAACTGCTCTCGAACGCAAGCGAGGTCTTCGCCGAGCGCTTCGTCGCGAAGCTCGAAGCCAACGAGGACGTCTGCGAGGAGCAGGTCGAGCGCTCGATGGCGCTCGCGACGGCGCTGAACCCGACGATCGGCTACGACAAGGCCAGCGAGGTCGCGAAGACGGCGCTCAAAGAGGGCAAGACGGTCCGAGAGGTCGTCGTCGAGAAGGGCTATCTCACCGAGTCGGAGGCCGACGAGGTGCTCGACCCCGAGTCGATGACGCACCGCGGCATCCTCGGCGACGACTGAGGCGGTCGCGACTCGGTCGACGACCGCGGGCACCCTACGACCAGTCGAGTTCTCGGACGTACGCTTTTGCCGATGCGACCGTATGAACTCCTATGGCGGGGCCGAAGCCCGATGAACTGCTGTCCGTCGTCGACCGCTTCCCGAGGCCGCCGGACTCGGCGGCGTTCGACCGCGCCGACGACCTCCTCGACGGGACGTACGGCGCGATAGCCGACTCGTGGTACCCGGAGCTACAGCGCCGCTCCGCGGCGTACGCCGACGGCGAAGTGCTCCGGGAGACGGTGCTCGAACACGTCGAGTCGGTCCCGTCGTTCCGACTGTCTGAGGGGGCGACGCCACTGACGGAGCGGCGCGACGCTCTCGCGAGCGCGGCCGAGACGCTCGATTCGGTGGCCGCCGTCTCGACGTGGTACGCCGACCTCTGCGGGCTCCTCGCCGACTCTCGGGACGGGCTGTCCCCGCTCGAACGCCTGCTCCACGACGTCGGCTACGGGCTGGCGCACGTGCTGTTTCTCGGAGCGTCGTCGCCCGAGCAGGTGGTCCGACGGCTGCGTGTGGCGTACCGCGCGGTCGGCGTGCGGATCGAGACGACCGAAACCGAGGCCGGGACCGAACGGACGACGTTCACCTGCCCGTACCGGAACGTCGCCGCCGGAGCGTGCGGGAAACGCTGGGTGTGCCACGAGAAGCTCGATCGCGTCGACGACGGCTACGTGACGTACCTAGAAGAACGCGGCATCGACTATCAGCGGCCGCGTGGCTGCGCCGACTCCGAGCGGTGCTACTCGTCGGTCGCCCGCGACGGACCGCGGGAGTGGTGGCCGAAGACGCCGCCGGCGGCGCTCGGGGTGCAGCGGTGACCGACTCCGCCGGAGGCGACGGCCCCGCCACGACAGATCCCGAATCGATCCGGCGGATCGTCCGCGAGTACGGCGCGTGGGCACCGGTCTACGACTGGTTCGCGCGGGCGACGGCGTCGGTCGGCGGCGTCCGCGCGGGCTGTGTCGCGGCGCTGGATCTCGACCCCGGAGACACCGTCGTCGACTTCGGCTGCGGGCCCGGCGTGAACTTCCCGGCGCTCCGGGAGGCCGTCGGTCCCGACGGGCGGGTCGTCGGCGTCGACGTCACCGGACCGATGCTCGACCGGGCGCGGGCGCTCGTCGAGCGTCGCGGCTGGACGAACGTCTCCGTCGTTCGCGGCGACGCGACGCGCCCGCCGATATCGCGGGCCGACGGCGCGCTCGCCACGTTCGTCACCTCGCTGTTTCCGGACCCGTACGCGGTGGTCGCTCGCTGGTGCGACCTCGCGGACTCGGTGGTCGTCGCCAACTTCGCGCCGCACGGCGGTCGCGTTGCGAACGCCGCTCTGGGCGCGTTTGCCCGGCTGAACGCCCGGCTGTTCGATTTCGAGGTGGGCGATCCGCTCGGCCAACTCGAAGCGCGGACCGAGGCGTCCCGGCGCGCGCTCGTCGACTGCACCGACGAGGTCGCCGTCGAGGACTACGTGTTCGGGACGATCCGCGTGCAGGCCGGGCGTTCCTGAGCGCGGACGGGGACGTCTGAGCGCTGCTGAGCGCCGCACGAGTGCGATCTCGCGTTCGCCCGGGAATCGATACGTTGATGGCTCGATCCGTCGAAATCCGAGGTATGCAGGGCCTCCAGTACAGTCGCGACCGCGGTCGCGACCTCCTCGAATGCCGGCACTGCGGGGCGACGTTCCCCGAGGGAAGAGCGACGACCGACGGGTGGCACTACGCCTGCCCCGAGTGCGAGGAGGCCAGCGGGATCGGCGACGGGCTGCGGCGGCTGTAAGGTTCGCCGGGTCGCCCGCGCCGCGACCGTCGACGCGGACTGAATCATTTTTTACGCCGGGCGGCGCACGTTCCGACAATGACCGCCTACGACTACGACGACCTCGGCCTCGTCGCGGGACTGGAGATCCACCAGCAGCTCGACACCGCGACGAAGCTGTTCTGCCAGTGCCTGACAGACGCCCGCGAGCCCGAGTCGGCGACGCGTTCGTTCACCCGCTATCTCCACCCGACGAAGAGCGAACTCGGCGAACTCGACGAGGCCGCCCTCGAAGAGAGCCGCGTCGACCGGGAGTTCGAGTACCTCGCGTACGACTCGACCTGTCTCGTCGAGGAGGACGAGGAGCCCCCCCACCGACTCGACGCCGAGGCGCGCGAGGTCGTGCTGCAGATCGCCGACCTCCTCGATATGGAGCCGATCGATCAGGCGCACGTGATGCGAAAGCTCGTCATCGACGGGTCGAACACCTCCGGATTCCAGCGGACCTCGCTCATCGCCCAGGACGGCGAGATCGAGACGAGCGACGGCCCCGTCGGCGTCGAGGACCTGATGCTCGAAGAGGAGTCCGCCCAGCGGGTCGAAGAGCGCGACGACGGCGTCACGTTTTCCCTCGATCGGCTCGGCGTCCCGCTCGTCGAGATCGGCACGCGCCCGGACATCGACTCGCCCGAACAGGCCCGCGAGGCGGCGGAGACGATCGGGATGCTCCTGCGCTCGACCGGCGCGGTCAAGCGCGGCCTGGGCACCATCCGACAGGACGTGAACGTCTCGATCGCCGAGGGCGCGCGCGTCGAGATCAAGGGCGTGCAGGCGCTGGATCAGATCGACGAGATCGTCCGCCAAGAGGTGGGTCGCCAGGTCGAACTGCTCGACATCCGCGCAGAACTGCGCGAGCGCGACGCGAGCGTCGGCGACGTCGTCGACGTCTCGGGCGTGTTCGAGGGGACCGACTCCGGCGTTATCGGCGGCGCGCTCTCGGGGGGCGGCAGAGTGATCGCCGTCCCGCTGTACGGGTTCGACGGCCTCGTCGGTCGCGAGATCCAGCCCGATCGACGCCTCGGAACCGAACTGTCCGACCACGCCAAGCGCCACGGCGCGGGCGGCATCTTCCACACCGACGAACTGCCGGCCTACGGTGTGACCGAGTCGGAGGTCGAGGCCCTGCGCGAGGCGGTCGACGCGGGTGACGACGACGCGGTCGCCATCGTCGCCGACGACCCGGAGACGGCCGAACTGGCCGCCGATGCGGCCGCCGACCGCGCCCGGACGGCGCTGGAGGGAGTCCCGGAGGAGACCCGCGGCGCCAACGACGACGGCACGACACGGTACCTCCGCCCGCTGCCCGGAGCGGCGCGGATGTACCCCGAGACCGACGTCCCGCCGGTCGAACTCGATCCCTCGGAGGTCGAGACGCCCGAACTGCTGACCGAGAAGGTCGACCGCTACCAGTCCGAGTTCGACCTCGACAGCGGCCTCGCAGAGCAGGTCGCGTACGGCCGCCGGATGCCGCTGTTCGAGCGCTCCGTCGACGAGGGGGTCGACGCCACCTTCGCGGCCGGACTGCTGGAGTCGACGCTGACGGAACTCCGACGAGACGACGTCGCCGTGGAGAACCTCACCGACGAGCAGTTGCTCGCGGTGATGCACCTCGTCGAGGACGGTGAGTTGGCGAAAGAGGGCGTCGGCGACGTGCTCTCGGCGCTGGCGGCGGATCCGACGATGAGCGCCACCGAGGCCGTCGAGGAGGCCGGGCTCTCCGGAGTCTCCGAGGACGACGTGCGCGAGGCCGTCGTCGAGGTCGTCGAGCGCAACGCCGAGCAGGTGGAATCCGAGGGAATGGGAGCGTTCTCGGGACTGATGGGCGAGGCGATGGGCGCGCTGCGCGGGAAGGCGGACGGCGAAATCGTCAGCGACGTGCTCCGCGAGGAGATTCAAAAGCGGGCGTGAGCGGTCGCTTCTGCGGCTGTCTGATCCAGATTACATCTCTTGATAATTAGGTGTCAACAGTTTTCCGTAGTGGCTGAGCGGAGACTGTATGGCAGCCAGTTCGGTCGGATCTCGGGAGGGGGGATCCGGGTTGGAGCGAATCGAGCACAAGATCCGGGAGTTCGTCAGATACACGCCGAGCGGCGACACGATTCCGGACGATCGGTGGCGAAAGCGCCACCGGAACATACTCCTCGGCATCTTGGCGCACATCCCGCTGTTGTTCCTGCTGGGCATATACGAGGGTACGGAGTCGTTCACGGGCGCGCAGATCCCCGAACTCCCGCTGAGTGCCGTCGTGACTCGCGTCGGCGTCGTCGCCGCAGTCGGCCTCTTGGCCGCGTGGCCGCGGTTCAGCCGGCGCGTTCGGTCCTCCCTCGCGACGGCGGCGCTGGCGATGTCTTCGGCGGTGTTGGTCTACTTCTCCGGCGGCTACATCGAGGCGCACTTCCACTTCTTCGTCGTGATGGGCATCGTCGCGGTGTACGAAGACTGGGTCCCGTTCCTCGTCGGCATCGTCTTCGTGGCGGTGCAGCACGGGCTGTTCGGCCTGCTGATGCCCGAGATGGTGTACAACCACAACGCCGCGGTCACGAACCCCTTCGTGTGGGCGGGCATCCACGCGGTGTTCGTGTTGATGCTCGCCACCGCGCTGATGACGAACTGGTACTCGATCGAGCGCTCCCGCGAGGAGGCGCGGAAGCAACTCGCGGAGACCGAGGAGGCCGAAGCGATGAAGGCGGAGGCCGAGGCTCGGGAGCGAGAGGTCGCGCAGTTGAACGAGCACCTCGAAACGAAGGCTAACCGCTACAGCGCGGCGATGGCGCAGGCCGCGGACGGCGACCTCACCGTCAGACTGGACCCCGAGAGCGAGAGCGAGGCGATGACCGAGATAGCGGCCGCCTACAACGAGATGATCGGAGAGATGGAGTCGGCGGTCCGGGACATCCAGTCGTTCACCCGCGAGGTGACCGAGGCGAGCGAGGAGGCCGACGCCGGGGCCGGGGAAGTCAGGCGAGCCAGCGAGGAGGTGAGCGAAGCGATCCAGGAGATCTCCGGCGGCACCGACGAACAGCGGGAGATGCTCGAAGAGGTCTACGGGAAGATGACCGACCTCTCGGCGACGATCGAGGAGGTCGCCTCCTCGGCGGAGACCGTCGCCCAGACGTCTCACGAGACGGCGCGGGTCGCCGCCGAGGGCGAGGAGACCGCCGAGAGCGCGATCGCGGACGCCCGAGACGGGCAGTCGGCGATCGACTCGACGGTGGACCACGTCGAACGCCTCGACGACCAGATGGAGGAGATCGGCGAGATCGTCGAACTCATCAGCGACGTCGCCGAGCAGACGAACCTCTTGGCGCTGAACGCCAACATCGAGGCGGCGCGGGTCGGCGCGGCGGGATCCGGCGTCAACGGCGACGGGTTCGCGGTCGTCGCCGACGAGATCAAGCAGTTGGCCGAGGAGACCCAGGAGTCCGCCACCGAGATCGAGCAACTGATCGACGAGACGCAGGCGCAGACGACGACGACCGTCGAGGAGGCGCGGACGGCGGAGGAACATATGCGCGACGGCGTCGAAGCCGTCGAAGACGTGCTCGACTCGTTCTCGCGGGTCGCGGCGAACACCGACGAGACCGACAGGGGGATCCAGGAGATCAGCGAGGCGACCGACGACCAGGCGGTCAGCGCCGAGCAGGCTGTCTCGCGGGTCGAGTCCGTCGCGGAGATCAGCAAGACGACGGCGGGGGAGGCACAGAGCGTCTCCGCGGCCGCCCAAGAGCAGGCGTCCTCGCTCTCACAGGTCAGCTCGAACGTCAGAGCCGTCGCCGAGCAGGCCGAGGAACTGCAGACCCTCGTCGGCGCGTTCGAGGTGAGCGACGGCGACGTCAGAGCGGCCGATTCGGGCTCGCGGCCCCCACACGCCGACGGGGCTCCGGGATCTGACGTGGCGCTCGGCGACGACGGCCAGTTCGACTGACCGGTCGGCGCCGTTACTCGTTTCGGCTTTTCACTCGGTGCCGCGTTCTACTCGTTCCCCGTGCCGCTTCGATTGGGAGTCTCGTTCGAGATCCCGTTCGCGCCCTCGCCCGTTTCTCCGGATCCGTCGTCGACGTGGTCGCCGAACGTCCGGTCTTCCAGGAGGTCGTTCGCGCGCCTGAAGATCCCCGTGAGCGTGGTGATCTCGCGCTCGGTCGGATGCGCGCGCCCGAGGAGTCGGCGCATCATCACCGACGTCTTCTCGCGTTTGTGTTGGCGGTCGTCGATAGCGCGGTGGAACGTCTCGAAGAAGTCGTAGAAGCGGTCGATGTCGCGCTCGTCGGCGCGCTCGCGTTCGACGTTCGGTAGCTGATATTCGTCGACGGTCAGCGGTCGGAGCTCGTACAGGAGGATCGTCGCGGCCTGCCCGAGGTTCAAGACGGGGTACTCGCCGCTGGCGGGGATCGAGCACACCTCGTCGAGGCGTTTCAGCTCCTCGTTGTCGAGGCCGGTCCCCTCCCGTCCGAACACCAGCGCCGTCTCGGTGTCGACAGTCTCCAGGCTCTCTCGAACTTCGACGGGCGTCTTGAACGGGAAGCGGACGTGCTTGCGGCTGTCCTCGTTGGTGATCGCGGTCGTGCCGATCGTGTGGTACCGCTCGACGACCTCGTCGAACGTCACCTCCTCGGCGTTCGGGAGGACGTCCTCGCGGGCGTGCCCGGCGAAACCGTACGCCTCGCTGTCCCTGTCGAGTTCGGGCGGGTCGACCAGTTTCAACTCCGAGAGCCCGAAGTTCTTCATCGCGCGGGCGATCGTGCCGATGTTCCCCGGCGTCTCGGGTTCGACGACGACGACGACCGGCTTCCGGCGTCGGGGTGACGGCTCCGACACCATCTACTTCGTGGGGTACTCGCGTCCGAGGTCGACGTCGCCGAGCGAGGGTTCGTCCTCCTCGTCGTCCTCGACGGTCTTGATCTCGCCCGTGCGGAGGTCGATCCGCTTGCGCTCGCCCTCGTAGTTCTCGTTGAGCCGACGGTTCAACTCGGCCGGCTCCGGCGGCGTCGGGAGCGTGTCGGGGTCGGTGTCGACGTGATCGAGCCCGCCGTAGCCCTCCGGCGCGCGGTTGCCGTCGAGGAACCACTCGTGGAACCGATCGCGGAACGTCTCGGTCCCGGCGGCCTCGGAGCCGCCGGCCTCGCGAAACCAGTAGAGGAAGTCGGCCTCGTGCTCCGAGCAGAGGAGGACCTCCTCCATCGGCTCCCCGTAGACGATCTCGGCCTGATTGCAGCGGCGCTTCTCAGCTTCGCCGTGGATCAGGTAACACGCGTCGCAGGGCTTCTCCTGCAGATAGGTGAGTCGGATGAGTCGCTTCCGCGTCTCCTCGGGCACCGAATCCAGCGGGCGGAACTCCCCCTCGTCGGTGAACACCTCCTCCTCGTCGAACCGCCAGCCGCGGAGGCCGATGCTGACTTTGGCCATTAGCGGTCGGTAACGGGCCAGCGGATAAAAAGAGCGTGTCTCGGCCGTCGGGAGTCTCCTGTGGCGGGACCGCAGCGTCCGTGTGCGGGGGGCTCACACATCTCGAACACGCATCGTTTTGTGGTGCGGATCGCTGGTATGGGTATGAATATCGAACGGGGACTCGAACTGACGGAACTCGTCGTCGCTCACCACGAGCTGGTGACGTCTCTCCGGGAGAACACAGCTCTCACGAGCCGCCAACTCGAAGGAACGCTCGACTACTCGCGGGCGACGATCAATCGCCATCTGGCGGCCCTCCGCGAGCGAGGCCTCGTCACGACGACGAACGGAGAACACGCGCTCACCGAGTTCGGGACCATCGTTCTGCAGGAATTAGAGGAGTTCTGCCACCCGTTGGACGTCTCCGCCCGGCTTCCGAAGCTCGTCGAACAGCTCTCGCGCTGTCCGGTTCCGTTCGAGATCGGCCTCCTCGACGGGGCGACGGTGACGAGGGCGACCTCCGAGGAACCTACGGGATGCACGATCGGTACCTCGGGTTCTGGGACGATACCGACCAGGTGAAGGGCGCGCGGAGCATTAGCGCGGTTCCGCCCGACATCGTCGAGCGGATCAAACCGAAACTCCGCGGCGACGTGGCGGTCGAAAGCGTCTGGACGGCGACGGCGGCGGAACAGTACCTCAACGCGTACCCGGAGATCAAGTCCCTGTGGATCGCGGAACCGAACGCGGGGATGCTGATCTCGCCCGATCCGATTCCCGTCCAATTCGGGCTGTTCGACGACCGACTCACGTTAACCGTTCACGACGAGGAGACTGGACACCCACGCGCGTTGGTCGACACCGCCAACCCAGCGGCGCTCGAGTGGGCCCGTGATCTCTACGACTACTACGCCGCTCGATCCGAACCCCTGGACCAGTGGCTGGACGGGTCACACCAGCGGTGAGCCTCGCCCCGTGCTACGGCATCTCCGGCATCTCGAAGTCGAAGAGTCCCTCTCTGATGTGCGCGGGGGCATCGGTCCGTCCCCACGCGAGCAGTTCGCCAGTGACCGCCGGGTCTGCGAAGTCGATGTGCCGCTCATCCTCGTTCCCCCAGTCGTAGACGCTCCGGGGGAGCCAATCAGCCCGTTTCATCGCATCGAACAGTGATTCGGCGGCGGTGCCTGCGCTGATCTCCCCCGCGGTGTAGGCGTCGAGGACGGCCGAAGAACGGTCCAACAACGCGTCTTTTTCCGGGGCGAACGGCGCGTCGTCGCCGGGGCGGGTCTCCCGAAGCAACCGATCGAGTTCCGCGGGGTCGCCGGAGGAGAGGTACTTCAGGCAGTGCCGTTGGATGTAGAGGTCGGGAAACACGGATTCGACGAGGATCAACTGCGTCCAGGCGTTCCACAGGTCGAACTCGTCCATCGACGTGTAGGCGTTGCTCACGAGCAGATCGGCCGTCTCCAACTGTCGTCGGTGGAGGTCGTCGATCGGCGCGAACCGCTCCGCCGAGAAGTCACCCACCTCGAACGCCTCCAAGAGGAGCTTCGCGGACTGAAACACCGACTCGAACGTGTGGACCATTCCCTGCGAGTACAGCGGATCGACGAACCCGTAGGTGTGGTTCGTCAGCAGATGTCGATGGCCGGACGACTCGGAGGCGCTTCGTTGTAACCGACCCGTCCGAATCCACGGCATCACCGGCTCAACCGGCCCGAGGTGTCGCTCGACGTCCGGATACGCCGAGATGATCTCGTGAAACTCCTCCTCGGCGCTGAGCGACTCGTCGCGGGGACGGGTGTTTCGATCGAGCATGAGTCCCACGCTCGCTTTCGTCTCCGTCGAGCGGTCGAAGTTATCGAACGGGATGACCCACAGCCACCCTCCCTCGAACACGTGATGTAGCGTCCCGTCGTGCAGCCGATTGGTCTGCCCGGGACGGTCCTCCTCGTCGATCAGCTCGTCGAACGGCTCGAGCCCCTCGACGTGGGCGAAGATCGCCCGCGTGTCCGTTTCGAGGTCCGGCGTCTCGTCTCGGTACCCCCGCTTCTCCGCGAGGATCGAGTTGCCGCCGGTGGCGTCGACGAAGACCGCGCCGGTCGTCGTCCCCCGATCGGTGGTCACCGTCACCTCGTCATCGTCGATCTCGACGTCCGTTATCGGCGTCTCGTCGACGTACTCGACCCCGTAGCTTCCGGCGGACTCGACGAGGTAGTGATCGACGTGTTCGCGGAGGAGGTGGCTCTCCTTGTAAAACGGCATCTCGGGCGGAACCAGTTGGTGGGCGTGCTCGCCGCTGAACGGCTGCCCGCGTTCGTGGTATGCGAACCCGACCGAGTGTTTGACACCGCAGGACTCGGTGACGTTATCGACGATTCTGTTCGCGTCACTCAGGTGCTGGATCTCGGGGACGTCGAAGTACTCCCCGACGATCCACATCCACACCGCGCTCAGGGGTAACATCGCCTCGCCGATCGCGAACCGGGGGTGTTTCTTCGCCTCGATCAGCAGAACGTCGAGGTCGTTCTTCGCGAGGATCATCGAAATGGTGGATCCGGCTATTCCGCTCCCGCCGATAACCGCGTCGTAGGTGTCTCTCACGGGGTGATCGGTAGATCGTCGGGGGCGTATTGGTAATATTCTTTGAAATCAGATACTTTGAAATGAGCGGGACGCACGTCGCGCGCAGCGCTCTTTTTCCGCGCGTCGGTCGGACAGGCTCGAGGTTTCGGTACCTCGGTACCGTCCCGTTCGACCGCACCGCGGAACGTGCGGCTTTTCCTTCCCCCGCGAGAACGGAGGGGTATGGATCCGAAGCGGGAGCTCACGAGCGTCGATCTGGCCGCCCTCGTCACCGAACTGAACCGGTACGAGGGTGCGAAGGTCGACAAGGCCTACCTCTACGGCGACGACCTGCTCCGCTTCAAGATGCGCGACTTCGACCGCGGCCGCGTGGAACTGCTGCTGGAGGTCGGCGACGTCAAGCGCGCGCACCTCGCCGACCCCGAACGGGTTCCCGACGCCCCCGGCCGCCCGCCGAACTTCGCGATGATGCTCCGCAACCGCCTCTCGGGGGCGGACTTCGCGGGCGTCGAGCAGTTCGAGTTCGATCGCATCCTCGTCTTCGAGTTCGAGCGCGACGACGAGAACACGAAACTGGTCGTCGAACTGTTCGGGCAGGGCAACGTCGCCGTCCTCGACGAGGCCGGCGAGGTCGTCCAGAGCCTCGAGACGGTGCGGTTGAAGTCGCGGACCGTCGCGCCGGGATCGCAGTACGAGTTCCCCGCCTCGCGGCTCAATCCACTCACCGTGAGTTACGAGGCGTTCGCGCGGAATATGGACGACTCCGACACCGACGTCGTGCGGACGCTCGCGACGCAGTTGAACCTCGGCGGCCTCTACGCCGAGGAGCTCTGCACCCGCGCGGGAGTCGAGAAGACGACGCCGATCGAGGAGGCCGGCGACGACGAGTACCGCGCGGTCCACGGCGCGATCGAGGAGTTGCGGACGCGGCTTCGCTCCGGCGACTTCGACCCCCGCGTCTACACCGACGAGGACGGCGCGGTCGTCGACGCGACGCCGTTCCCGCTCGAAGAGCACGAACGAACGGGGCTCGACAGCGAGGCGTACGACACGTTCAACGACGCGCTCGACGAGTACTTCTTCCGGCTCGAACCCGAGGACGGCGAGGACGCGGAGGAGATCGGGAGTACGCGCCCCGACTTCGAGGCGGAGATCGAGAAGAAAAAACGGATCATCGACCAGCAGGAGGGCGCGATCGAGGGATTCGAGCAGCAGGCCGAGACCGAGCGCCGCCGCGCCGAACTGCTGTACGCGAACTACGACCTCGTCGACGACGTGCTCTCGACGGTCCGGGAGGCGCGGGCGGACGGGGTTCCGTGGGACGAGATCCGAGAGACCCTCGATGCGGGAGCAGAACGGGGAATCCCCGCCGCGGAGGCGGTCGTCGACGTCGACGGCGCGGAGGGGACCGTGACGATCGAACTCGACGGGACCGAGGTGGAGGTCGTCGTCGACACGGGCGTCGAGAAGAACGCGGATCGGCTCTACACGGAGGCCAAGCGGATCGAGGAGAAGAAGGAGGGCGCGCTGGCCGCCATCGAGAACACCCGCGAGGAACTCGAAGCGGTCAAGCGACGCCGCGAGGAGTGGGAGGCCGACGACGGGGACGAGGAAGAGGAGGAAACCGACGACGAGGAGTTCGAGGACCGCGACTGGCTGGAGATGGAGTCCATCCCGATCCGGAGCTCCGAGCAGTGGTACGAGCGGTTCCGGTGGTTCCACACCTCCGACGGCTTCCTCGTCATCGGCGGGCGGAACGCCGACCAGAACGAGGAGATCGTCACCAAGTACCTGAACAAGCACGACCTGTTCTTCCACACGCAGGCGCACGGCGGGCCGGTCACGGTCGTGAAGGCGACGGGGCCCTCCGAGCCCTCTGAGGCGGTGGAATTCCCCGAATCGACGAAGGAAGAGGCGGCGCAGTTCGCCGTCTCGTACTCCTCGATCTGGAAGCAGGGCCGCTACGCCGGCGAGGCGTATATGGTCACGCCGGACCAGGTCTCGAAGACGCCAGAATCGGGCGAGTACATCGAGAAGGGGTCGTTCGTCATCCGCGGCGACCGGACGTACTTCCGCGACGTCGCCGCCGAGATCACCGTCGGAATCCAGTGTGAGGGAGAGACGCGCGTGATCGGCGGACCGCCAGCGGCCATCGAAGACCGCGTGGCGACGTCGGTGACGGTACGGCCGGGTCGGTACGCCCAGAACGACGCCGCGAAGATGCTCTACCGGGAGTTCCGCGACCGCTTCGCGGACCAGAAGTTCCTCCGGAAGGTCGCGACCCCCGATAAGATCCAGGAGTTCCTCCCGCCGGGCGGCAGCGAGTTGGTCGACGAGTAGCGGTAGTAATCGGTACCGCTGGCGACCGGTCGGGCCGTATGGCGGACATACTCCCAGTATTCGGCATATGTTTATCTCCGATGAGGACGTATCTCTCACCCTGAGCGAATACGGCCGTCGCGGCGTCGACGACCCCGCTCGGTGAATCCCAATGATACAAGAGTCATTACAGTACCTTCGAACCGACGAGGATCGGTGGGTCAGAACCGTTCTCATCGGCGGCATCCTCAGCCTGCTGAGCGTGCTCGTCGTTCCGACGTTCCTCGTCCTCGGTTATCTGGTCCGCGTGGTCCGCGGAACGATGCACGACGACGACCGCCCGCCGGTGTTCGACGAATGGGGTGACCTCTTCGTCGACGGGCTGAAGGCGTTCGTCGTCGCGTTCGTCTACGGGCTCGTGCCCGCCGTCATCGCCACAGTCGTCGTGGGCGGAGGGATCCTCTCCTTCGCCGTCGGCGGTGGGTCGGAGTCAGGGAGCCTGATGGGCCTCGGGATGGTCGGAATCATCCTCGGAAGCCTGCTCGCGCTCGTGCTGAGCCTCCTCGCGGCGTACGTCATCCCGGCAGCCATCGCGGCCTTCGCCGAGACTGACCGGATCGGCGCGGCGTTCTCGTTCGGCGAGCTTCGCCCCGTCCTCGGCTCCGGCACGTACGCCACCGCGTGGCTCTCGGGCGTCGCGATCCTGCTCGGGGCCGGCTTGATCGCCGGCGTGCTGAACGCGGTTCCCGTCATCGGACAGATCGCCACGGCCTTCCTCGGCTTCTACGCCACGGTGTCGGCGTACTACCTGATCGGCCACGCGTGGGGCGAACTCCGCGACGTCGAGATGACCGAGCGCGACGACGCGATGGGCGAGTCGCCCGCGGTGTGAGCCCACGCACCGATTTCGTCTCGCGATTTCCCCGTCAATAGTCGCAAGAATTACCTGTTAGTGTCGAGAGGCTCGACTCGATGCTTTCAGATGCCCTCTCGTACCCGCTCGACGGTGATAGCTGGATCCGAACGGTCCTGATCGGCGGCTTGCTGAGCCTCCTGACGGTGTTCGTGGTCCCGATATTCTTCCTCCAAGGCTACTACGTTCGCGTGCTTCGCGGCGTGACCAACGACGACCCCAACCCCCCGGAGTTCAGAGACTGGGGTGACCTCCTCGTCGACGGACTGAAACTGTTCGCGGTGAACCTCGTCGTCGGACTCGTCGCCTTCCTCGCGCTGGGCGTCGTCGCGGTGATCTTCGGGGCCGGATCGCTCCTGTCCGCCGGGGGTGCCGGCGGCGATCCGGGTGCCGCCGCCGGCGGCGCCTTCGCGGCGTTCGGCGTCGTTGGGTTCCTGCTGTTCATCGCGTTCGCGCTCGTTCTCGGCTACGTCGCACCGGGGATGTTCGCGAACTTCGCCCGCGAGGACTCCATCGCCGCGGCGTTCGACGTCTCGACGATCGTCGCGGGCGTGACGACGATCGAATACCTCACCGCGTGGGTGCTCGCCGTCGTCGTCGGCCTCGTGCTCGGAACGATTGCGAGCCTCCTCAGCGTCGTCATCGTCGGGGTCTTCGTCCTGTTCTACGTGCAGGTGGTGACGTACTACCTGTTCGGACGCGGCTTCGCGGACGGACTCGATGAGAAGCGCGGCGGGTCGGCGGCGACGACGTACTAGCCGGCTCCCGCTCCGCTGTTATTCGGATTCGTTCGGCCTCGATCGCTCGTGAAACAGTCGGTGGGCGGCTCCGCGAACTTTGCCGATCCGCCTCCGTGAAAAATCGGATTCTCTCTCGGCCGGTAGCTCACTCTCCCTGTTGGACCTCGAAGATCTCATCCGCGACGAGGCCGTGGGCTTCGCGATGTACCTTCTCTCCCGCTTCTTTGCTGGGGCCCTCGAACAGGCAGAAGACGGCATCTTGGTCCTCGTCGACCCAGTAATTCAGGTATTTCACGCCGTGTTTCTCTTGCGTTTCGAGGTCCTTTTTATGAGCTTCTGCAACGTCCTCGGCACTACCGTCGACGTTCCTGTGCACGTCCATGTATAGGGGCATAGTCGTATTCTGATAGGACGTCTCAGAGCTTAAACACCTTAGAATAATTATGTTATTTTACGACACGGAATGTGTTGTTTAGTTGGAACTACGTAGGCCGTGATTGATGCCGTTACACTCCCCCGAATATCCCCGCCGACCGTGGAAACGAGTAGGATAGCAGGACCTTTCTCCCTGCCCCGTCGACCCCCACGTATGCGAATTTCGAGCCGCGGCCGCGGCGAGGAGGGTCGCGAGCGGATGACGCTCGTCCCCGAGAACGTCGACGACCTCTGGCACCTCTCGCACGTCCTCGAGTCCGGCGACCGCGTCTCCGGCGACACCACCCGCCGGATCCAGCGCGACGACGACAAGATGCGAGACACCGGCGGTCAGCGCGAACACCTCTTCGTCACGATCGCCGTCGAGGACGTGGAGTTCGCGCGGTTCGCGAACCGCCTGCGCGTCGGCGGCGAGATCATCGACTGCTCCCGGGAGGATCAGTTGGGGCACCACCACACGCTGAACGTCGAGGAACACGACGAGATCACCATCGAGAAGCACTTCAAGCCCGACCAGGTCGAGCGCATCGAGGCCGCCGAGGAGGCCGCCGAGAACGCCGACGTCGCCATCGCGACCGTCGAGGAGGGCGAAGCGCACATCCACACGGTCGCGCAGTACGGCACCGAGGAGCGCTTCTCCTTCACCGCGCCGACGGGGAAAGGCGAGTACGCGCGGCCGCGCTCGGAGCTGTTCGCCGAGTTGGGGAAGGCGCTCGCCCGGATGGACGTCGACGCGATCATCCTCGCGGGCCCGGGCTTCACCAAGCAGGACGCCCGCGACTACATCGCCGAGAACCACGCCGAAGTCGCCGACCTCATCACCGTCGTCGACACCGCCGGCGTCGGCGACCGCGGCGTCCACGAGGTGCTGAAGCGCGGCGCGGTCGACGAGGTACAGACCCAGACGCGGATCTCGAAGGAGGCCGAACTGCTCGACGACCTGATGGAGGGCATCGCGACCGGCGAGAAGGTGGCCTACGGGATCGAGGAAGTCGCCGAGGCCGCCGACTTCGGCGCGGTCGAGACGCTGCTCGTCGTCGACGACCGGTTGCGACAGGAGCGGCAGGGCGACGGCGACTGGGACGTCGACGTCAACGAGGTCATCCAGACCGTCGAGCGACAGGGCGGCGAGGTGACGGTGTTCTCCGGGGAGTTCGACCCGGGCCAGCAGTTGCGGAACCTCGGCGGCATCGCGGCGCTGCTGCGCTACCGGTTGCAGTGACGACGGCGGTGCGATTTCTCCGCCGACGCAGGTCGTTCAGCGGAACGTGCCGAGGTTGAGCAAAAACAGCGCGTACAGAAGCAGCAGCGTCAGCCCCTCCGAGCGAGTGATCTCTCGGTCCTGCGTGACGAAAAAGTAGAGGACCGTCACGATCACCATCACGGGGAGGCCGTACGATCGGATGCTCGCCGGGACGACGAGGTCGCCCGCGAGACTCGAGACGCCGGTCACGAGAAAACTGTTGAACAGGTTCGAGCCCAACACGTTCCCCACTGCCAGCTCGGGGACTCCCCGCCGAACGGCGATCACGCTCACGAAGACCTCCGGAAGCGACGTCCCGATTGCGACTGCCGTTATCGCGATCAGTTCGGTCCCGACGCCGAGTATCGCCGCGAGGTCGACGATGGAGCGAACGAGCACGTACGCCGCACCGAAGAGCGCACCCAGACTCGAAACTAGGCGAACGAAGGTCCAGCCGCTTACCTCCGGTGCCGCCGCCGCAGAATCCCGCTCGCCGTCGACCGCGCTCTGCTCTGGATCGGCCGCGGTTCCGCTCTCGTCGACTCGGTCACTCGCGTCACTCGTCCCGGGCGACCCCGTCCCAGTCGGGAGCGTCCCGTCGATGATGCCGTCGCCCCCGACGAACTCCTCGACGAGCAGTCCGACGTAGCGGTCCTTCTCGGCGATCGTGAACTGGATGTACACCGCGAGGGCCGCCAGCGCGAGGACGCCCTCGTACCACACGAGCGGCGAGTCCCACGTCGCCACGAGGAGGAACACCGCCGAGCCGACGAGCAGCGGGAGATCGACTTCCACGAGTTCGCGGATGATGCGGACGTCGCCGGCGACGGCGGCGGCGATCCCGAGGACGAGCAGCATGTTCGCCACGTTCGAGCCGACGACGCTCCCGAGAACGATCTCCGGGGCACCCTGGAGGACCGCCAGAACCGACGAGACGAGTTCGGGCAGCGAGGTCCCGCCCGCGACGATCGTGACGCCGATCACGAACGGGGGGACGCCGAACGCCAGTCCGACGTCCTCGGCGGCGGACGTGAACACGTCGGAGGCCGCTAAGAGCACGAGGAGGCTTCCGACGAACAGGACCGCCACGAGGGCGAGCGCGACCATCTGGGGTGGGTTACTCCCCCGTCAACGCCTCGCTACCGGGCGAGAAGTCGATCGTCTGTCCCAGCCCCCCCTGGCGCGCCTTCTCGTAGAGCAGGGTCGCCCCGGCGACCGTCTCGATGCCGGTGCCGCCGCTGTCGAAGAGCGTGATCTCGTCGTCGGACTGCCGTCCGGGGACGTTGCCGGCAACGACGTCGCCCAGTTCGCCGTGGACGTGGTCCTCGTCGACGACGCCCTCCTCCAGCGCGTGCAGGAAGGACCCGGCGTCCTGAAAGGCCCGCTCTCGCAGGTCGGGGACGTACGTCGCCCGCTCGATCGTCCGGGCGTCGAGTTCCCGCTTCTCGGGGTCGTACTGCCCCATCGCGGTCACGTGCGTCCCCGGTTCGAGCGCGTCGCCGTCGAACACGGGCTCGCTGGCGCTCGTCGCGGTCACGACGACGTCGGCGTCCTCGATGGCCGCGGCGGCGGAGGCGACGGCGGCCACGCTGGCGTCGAGTCGGCGGTCCATCTCACCCGCGAACGACTCGCGGTGCTCCTTCGTCGGCGAGAACACCCACACCGTCTCCAGGTCTCGCACCGTCGCCAGCGCGCGCAGTTGTCCCCTCGCCTGCGGCCCGCTGCCGATGATCGCCGCGGACGTGGCGTCCTCCCTCGCGAGCTCGTCGGCCGCGACCGCGCCCGCCGCGCCCGTCTTGAACGGGTTCATACTCGCGCCGTCGACGAGCGCGAGCGGTTCGCCCGACTCGGCGTCGAAGAGGGGAGTCATAAACCACGCGTCTTTCGCGCCGAACCCGGCGGAGTACATATAGCCGCCCATCGTGCCCGTTTCGGGCAGTAGGGCCGCGTAGGTCGTAAAGAAACCCGGCGGATCGGCGTTCGTGAGCTTCGTCCGCGGTTCGGCGGGCGCGCCGTTGCCGCGCTCTCGATACGCGTCGCGGACGGCGTCGACGAACTCCGAGGGCGTCGCGAGGCCGTCGACGTCGTCGCTCGTGAGGAACAGCGTCTCGGTCATACGAGCGGCTTCGACGGCCAGTAGTAAGAACGTGCGGGGCTCGCCTCGACGGCGTCCGTGTGAACCGGTCGACGAACGAAAAGAAACCCGAATGCAGCGCCGAAGCGGGCCTAGTCGGCGTTCTGCAGCGTGATAGAGCTACCCGTGTCCACCGCTTCGGACGTGGAGGTGGCGTTCACCGGCGCGCGCACGAACAGGGCGTGGCCGACGATGACCGCGGCGACGGCGGCTGCGATGGGGACGGCCTGCGTGAGCGAGAGGCTCGTCTGTACGAGGCCACCGGTGAGACCGAAGAGCGTCAGTGGAATCAGGCCGAGAACGTAGTCGTAGTACCCTGTCATAATATACTACATACTACGGGAGTAGCCCATATAATTGTTTTCCATCGATGACTGATATATGTGGTGTTAGTGTGGCAGACGATTCTCATAACTTATGAGCGAAAGTGCGTGCGTGAGTCGCTCTCGCACGGAAAATGAGCAAAAGACCGTGTGGAATGTGCCGCAAGTCCGACCGACACCAAAGTGTTGAACTGCTCGCTCGCGGAAATTCGAACGTGAACTCGAACGATCGGTCGATCGTCGCCCTGGTGTCGTTGGCTCACGGGATGGTCCACACCTACGAGCTGTCGATCCCGATCTTCGTCTCGATCTGGTTGACCGAGTTCGACGTGTTGTCGCTCGGTTTCACCGAGGTCCCCGTCACGCAGGCCACGCTGGGACTGATCGTGACGGTCGGATACGGGGTGTTCGGCGTCGGCGCGCTCCCGGGCGGCGTCCTCGTCGACCGCGTCGGATCTGCCCGACTCATCACGCTCTGTCTGTTCGGAATGGCCGGTTCGTTCCTCCTGCTCGGCCTCTCGCCGAACCTGCTCGTCGTCGCCGTCGCGCTGCTCCTCTGGGGAGTCGCCGCGAGCGTCTACCACCCGGCCGGACTCACGCTGCTCTCGAAGGGCGTCACCGCGCGCGGGACCGGCTTCGCGTACCACGGTATCGCGGGGAACGTCGGCACCGGTCTCGGTCCGCTCGCGACCGCAGTCCTCCTGCTCTTCCTCGATTGGACGGTCGTCGCGACCCTGCTGGCGGTCCCCGCGCTCGTAGCCGGCGCATATGCGACGCGCGCTCGGTTCGATGAAACCGCCGCAGTCGACGCAGCAGTCGCTCGAAACGGCGGCGAAAGCGACGACGGCCCTGGCGGCGACGACGGCGACAGCGGAAGCGACCGCGGGTCGACCGACGTCCGCTCGCTGGCGGAGTTCCTCACCGAGTCCCGACGGCTGTTCCTCGGCGGCTTCGCGCTCGTCTTCGTCGTCGTGATGGCCTCGGGGCTGTACTACCGCGGCGTGCTCACGTTCCTGCCGAACCTCCTCGAGTCGCTGCCCGGTTTCGAGCCGATCCCGCTGACGTCGGTACTGCCCGCCGCCGTGACCGACGCGCTCGGCGTCGAGGCGGGGTCCGCCCGGGCGATCAACCCCGAGCGGTACTTCTACTCCGGACTGTTGATGATCGGCGTTCTCGGTCAGTACGTCGGGGGGAAGCTCACCGACCGGATCCCGGTCGAGGCCGGCCTCGTCGGCGGTTTCGGGCTCTTGGCGGTGCTCGCTGTCGTCTTCCTCCCCGCCGCGAACGCCGGTCTGACGCCGCTTCTCGTCGTCGGGGCGGTGCTCGGCTGTGCGCTCTTCTTGGTCCAGCCGCTGTATCAGGCGACCGTCGCGGAGTACTCCCCGCCGGGGACGCGCGGGCTCTCGTACGGCTTCACGTACCTCGGCGTCTTCGGCGTCGGCGCGCTCGGCGGGGCGATCGCCGGCGGACTCCTGACGTACGCGTCGCCGGCCGCGCTGTTCGCGACGCTGGCGGGGTTCGGTGCCGTCGGATCGGCTGTCGGACTCTATCTGCTCCGTGGGCGTCGCAGCCGGGAAAGTTGAATCCGTTCGCTCAGCCGAGAACCTTGAAGAAGAGCCAGCGGCCGACGACCAGCGCGACGCCGCCGGTGACGAACATCACGACGCCGAAAGAGAGCTGGAAGCCGCCCGAGAACAGCGGCGACGCCCGGAGCGCGAAGCCGACGATCGACCCCGGGACCCACGCGCGGACCGCCAGCGGAATCGCCGCTTTCGCGGATTCGGCAGCGCCGGCGGAGTACGCGCCGACGAGCGGTGCGGCGACCGCCCAGCCGACGAGGAACGGGACGAGCGTCAGGAGCCACCCGACCGGCGCGGTCGAGAGGTACTCGACGCCGTTGTGGTTGATCACGCCGACCGTGAGCACTGCCGAGAGCGCCAGCGCGTCGACGGCGACGAGCGGCGCGGCGCTGGCGTCGATGCGTCGCGCGAGGAACGACTCCTCCGAGGATGACATACGCGGACATTCGGACGCACCCTAAAGGCTTTCTCGGATTCCGGCGGTGACCGTCACTCCGTGGGGACTCGCCCGACGACGACGTACTCGAACCCCTCGCGGACGATCCGCGACTCGAAGCCCGCGTCCGACAGCGCCGCGCAGAGTTCCGCGGGCGTCCAGAAGGTCGAGTCGAACCCGATCACCCGCTCGCCGGCGACGAGCGCGCGCCCGAGCGTCGTCCCCGGGTGGAACTCCTGAACGACGAGGACGCCGCCGGGTGCGACGACGCGCGCGGCCTCGCGGAGCCCCGCCTCCGGATCGGGAAGGTGATGCAGCGCGTCGACGACGACCGCCGCGTCGATCGCGTCGTCGGCGATCGGAAGCGCCCCGACGTCGCCCCTGACGACCTCGTGACCGGCCTCGCGTGCGCGGGCGAGCATCCCCGCGGAGATGTCGACGACGACGGGGTCGAAGCCGACGCGCCGGAGACCGCGCGAGGCCCGACCGGTCCCCCCTGCGAGGTCGAGCACCCGCTCGATCGGCCGGTCCGCGAAGGCGAACCCGTCGCGGAGCGGCCGCACCCGCGCGGGCGGCATCGCGAGGTCGTACAGTCGCGCCAACCGATCGAAGAAGCGGACGTCGCCCGGGCCGAAGCGCGAGGTCATAGCGGTCGTACGGACCGGAACGGAAAGGGCCTACCGAATCGCTCGACTCTTTGGCCCCCGCGACGTATCGCGACCGATGGAGTTTGTGGTTCTGGGCTGGCCGCCCGAGGGTCCGACGCTCCGGTTGGACTACCGGCGGTTCGCCTACGCGGGGAAGTTCGTGATGTCGAACACGGGCAAGGCGGTCGTCCGCGAACCCGAGACTGGCACGGAGGGAGGCGACGGCGATGCCGACGCCGACCCCGACGATGACTACGCTGCCGACGTCGTCGCCGCGCTCGCGTTCAACGCCGACCGGACCGACGACGCGGTTCTCTGGTACCGATACGTCACTGTTCGCTCGGACGCCAAGGGTTCGGAACGCGGCCCGCGTCTGGCCGCGTTCGTCGCCCCGCGCGCCGCAGAAAGGGGATACGAGCGTCTCAGGATCGCCGTCAACAACCCGTTCGCCTACGAGGCGATGTACAAGGCGGGGTTCGCCTGGACCGGCGAGGAGACCGGCGTCGCCGAACTGGTGCTGGAACGGCCCGCGAGTCGACCGGCGTCGACCGCGTCGACCGCGGCGTCCGAACCCGAGACGGCGGAGACCTATCGGACCGGCCTCGATCGCTACCGGGCGCGGGACCTCGGCGATCCCGAGGCGTCCTTCCTCCGCGAGCGCGTCGGCGCGGACCCGCCGGCTCTGTGCGCCGTCCCCGGTCCGCGAGGCGACGGTAACCCCGAGGATTAAATCGTCCCGAAGCCGACGTCACGACAAATGGGAAACGCAGATCTGCGGAGCCTCGCGGCGCTGTCCGAGATCTCCTTCGAGGAGCTCTCCGGGAGCGTCGTCGCCGTCGACGCGCACAACTGGCTGTACCGCTATCTGACGACGACGGTCAAGTTCACGCGCGAGGAGGCGTACACGACGGATTCGGGCGAGGAAGTGGCGAACCTCATCGGCCTCGTGCAGGGGCTGCCGAAGTTCTTCGAGCACGACCTCGTCCCCGTGTTCGTCTTCGACGGCGGCGTCACGGACCTCAAAGACGACGAGGTGGCCGAGCGCCGCGCGGCCCGAGAGAAGGCCGAGGAGCTGAAAGCCGACGCCGAGGAGCGCGGCGACGCGGTCGCCGCTGCCCGCCTGGAGGCCCGGACGCAGCGCCTGACGGACGTGATCCACGAGACGACGCGCGACCTGCTCGAACTGCTCGACGTGCCGGTCGTCGAAGCTCCCGCTGAGGGCGAAGCGCAAGCGTCGCACATGGCGCTCCGCGGCGACGTCGACTACGTCGGCAGCGAGGACTACGACACGCTGCTGTTCGGCGCTCCCTACACGCTCCGACAACTCACCTCGAAGGGGAACCCCGAGTTGATGGATCTCGAAGCGACGCTCGCCGAGCACGACATCACCCGCGAACAGCTCGTCGACGTGGCGATCCTCTGCGGGACGGACTTCAACGAGGGGCTCTCCGGCGTCGGTCCGAAAACCGCGCTCTCGGCGGTCCGCGAGCACGGCGACCTCTGGGCGGTTCTCGACGCCCGCGAGGCCTACATCGAGAACGCCGACCGGGTGCGGGAGCTCTTCCTCGATCCGCCGGTGACGGACGACTACGAGTTCGATACCGACATCTCGCCGGACGTCGACGCCGCGCGAGCGTACGTCGTCGACGACTGGGGCGTCGCCGCCGACGAGGTCGACCGCGGCTTCGAGCGGATCGAATCCTCGCTCGTCCAGACGGGACTGGACGAGTGGACCTGACGGTCTCGGACTGAGCGGACCGGGCCCGAGCGGAGTAGACGGCCGGATCTGACGGCGACGCGCGGTAGATTTTTGTCCCGTCGCGGTCCCCGTTCGGTATGTCCGTTCTCGGGATGGGCCGTTCGCGGCTCTCGTGGTGGGCAGTGGGGCTCGCTCTCGGAGCGGCGCTGTCGTTCGTGATCTACTCCTTCGTCGGGACGTTCGTCTTCGGGCTCTTCATCTACTACGCGACGCGACCGATCTACCGGCGCATCAAGACGCGGATTCGACCGCCGAGCCTCGCCGCGGCCGTCGCGCTGTTCCTGTTGGCGCTTCCGGTACTCGCGCTCGTCGCTTACACCGGTGCAGTCGCCGTCAGCGAGATCATTCGGCTGACGAACACGGGACTGTTCGATCTCTCGCGGTATCCCATCTCCTCGGAGCAACTGGCGCAGCTCACCGACTTCGAGCGGCTCCTGACGATCGAACCGGAGTCGATCACCGGCGAGCGGATCCAACAGGTGCTGTCCTCTCTCGGCTCCGCGAGCGAAGTCCTCGGCTTCGTCGGCATCGGCCTCGTCCACCTCTTCGCGATGATCGCGCTGGCGTTTTACCTGCTCCGGGACGACCGGAAACTCTCGCGGTGGGCGCGGTCCCGAATCGCCGACGACAGAGGCGTGATGGAGGCGTTCCTGGGCGCGGTCGACCGCGACTTCACGAAGATCTTCTTCGGCAACATTCTGAACGCGGTGCTCACCGGGACAATCGGCGTCATCGCCTACTCGGTTTTGAACCTGTTCGCACCGCCGGGCGTCGCGATCCCGGTCGCGGCGCTCGTCGGGCTCTTCGCCGGGGTCGCGAGTCTCATCCCCGTCGTCGGGATGAAACTCGTCTACGTGCCCGTGGCAATCTATATGGGGGTCACCTCGTATTTCGCCGATCCGACGACGATGTGGTTCACCGCGGCGTTCGTCGCCGTCTCGTTCATCGTCGTCGACACGATCCCGGACCTCGTGCTCAGACCGTACGTCTCCGGCCGGAACCTCCACGTCGGGGCCGTGATGATCGCCTACACGCTCGGACCGCTGCTGTTCGGCTGGTACGGAATCTTCCTCGGTCCGATCATCCTCGTGCTCTTGGTCAACTTCGCGCGGCACGTGCTCCCGGTGTTGATCGCGCGAGAACCGCTCGTTCCGTACGCGGTCGATCCGGGCGTCGCGGCCGCGGACGACTCGATCCGCCCGATCGCGAGCCCGGACTCGCCGTCCGCACAGCGGGGCACGGAACCGGAGGGAACGGGGACCGACGAAGAAACCGGAGGGACCGACGGACCGTCGCGAGAACGCAGAGGCACCGAGGCCGACGGCGGAACCGAGCCGTCCGATCCGGACGAGGGATTCGAGTTCGGCGTCGATCTCTCCTAGCCGTGCTCTCCTCTCTCAGTCGTCGATCCCCTCGAACGAGACGTTGATGTAGTTGCTCTCCCAGTCCTTTCGCGCGGCGATCTCGCGTCGACCGCGCCGCGTGAGAGTGTAGTAGTTCGTCCGCCGGTCGCGCTGGCCCTTGTCGACGAGGCCCTTCTCGACGAGGGTGTCGAGGTTCGGATAGAGCCGCCCGTGGTGGATCTCCTTCTCGTAGTACTCTTCGAGTTCCTCTTTGATGGCGAGTCCGTGGGGTTCGTCGAGGCCGGCAATCACGTACAGCAAGTCGCGCTGGAATCCTGTCAGGTCGTACATCGAAGTATTCTAGTTGTATATTAGTGTTCTCCAAAATAAACATATCGACCCGTAGTAGCTGGGGAACGGCATCTGTGGCGCGGCAGCGTCGGTTCGGGTGGTTCCTTGTAGAACGGATCTATCTATTAATTTATACGTCCGTAGTCAACGCACAAATATGTCCAATTACCTATCTTTCGTGTGCCGTGCGGTGATTGGACGCCGGTGTCCGCCGTCGACGACGGGACCGTGCGGCTCACCGAGTGCTCCGACTCGGATCGACGGCACTGGCGGACGCTAGTCTGCCTCGTACGTTCGAAAAGGAAGCAAGCCGCGTGAACTCACGCGGATGCTTGCCGCCCTGAATTGGTCCCCGCTGACGCTTCGGCCCTCCAAAGCGAAGCGTCACTCGGTGGTAACCGACTGTCACACATAAATATATCGGCCTCGGAGAGGCGTTCCGTACTCGCCGCTCCCGGCGGCCGCTCGCGACGCGCTTTTCAGAGTCGCTCCCGAGATTCGAGTATGCGCATCCGTGGCCGCCGGCGCTGCAAAGCGTGCGAGCGCGAGTGGTCGTACTTCGAGACGGGGACAGTGAACTGCCCCGACTGCGGGAGCCTGCGGAGCGTCGGGATCGGCGACCGCGAGAGACACACCGACAGCGCGGTGACGCTCGATCTGTCTCCGCACCGCGCCGAACTCGACGAACACACGGCGGTCGAAGACGTCGCCGAGGATCTGAAAGCGACGCTGCGAGACTACGTCCGTCAGCGGGGGTTCGTCCGCGGCGGTGACCTCCAGCCCGTAGACGACACGGTGCTCGCGGCGGCGGAACTGCTGCAGGCCGTCGACGTACTATCTCGAACCCACGACCCCTCCGATGAGGCGCGCCTGTACGTCCTCGAACTCCTCCGAGGGGCCGACGACGGCGAACGCCCGGAGCCGTCGGCGGTCCCCGACTCGATGGCACCCGCCCGCGGTCTCGGCTACGGCGAGGTCCTCTCGACGTTCTGCAGCGACCTCGGAACGTGGCTCGACGATCACCCCGATCCGGAGGCCGAGCGCGTCCGCGAGACGCTCGAAACGAACCTCCGACGCGTCGAAGCGATGCAGGGGGACGTCTCCGCGACGGAGTCGGAACGACTCGTCCGCGCGTCCCGCGACCTCGTCGCGTATCTGACCGACGGCGACGAGACGGCACTCGTCAGCGCCGAATCGCGGCTCTCGCAGGTCGAGTAGGACCGCCGGCCCCCCGAATCCTCCGACGGCAACGACTTTGGTGACCGGCCGCACACCGTGTTTCCGATGGCCGATCGATTCGATCAACACGCGGTCCGCCACCGGATGAAACTGCTCCGGTCGGACGGCGACGTCACGCTGTATGCGAACCGGGACGACGTCCCCTGTCCGGCCTGCGAGGAGCCGTTCGATCGGCTGCTGCTCACCGAGCGGCGGTCTCACTCGTTCGACCTCGGCGACACCGACCGGCTCTGCGTGGCCCGCGAGGCGGACCGGCTACTCGTGTGCACGCACGAGCGATGACGCGGCCACCTCGAAATCTGAGGTACATTTATCGGTCGCTGTCGTGCACCTACTGTCGATGGACGTCCTACACGCGGCGTTGAACGTCGTCGACCTAGACGCGACGATCGACTTCTACGAATCGCTGCTCGGCCTCGAACGGACGAGAACGGCCGAACTGGATGGCCAACGGATGGTGTGGGTCGGCGGCGAGGGCGACGCGGAACTCCAGTTCCTGGCGGTCGACGAGCCGGTCGAGCCCGCGGGGATCGATCACGTCGCCGTCGCCGTCGACGACGTCGAGGCCACAGTCGAGGAAGCGCAAGCCGAGTGGGGCAGCAGCGTCGTAGTCGACCCGCAGGTCGTCGGCGGCGAAGTCAGGCTGGCGTTCGTTACCGACCCCGACGGCTACCACGTCGAACTCATCGAAGAGCTGGACTGAGAGCGTCGACGCTGCGGTCGTCCCACGTCCGAGCCGAGCCTTTTTATGCGAAAACGCGGCCAGCACCGCCGTGAGTTGAACGCCGACCGCGACGGTCACGGCGGGTGCGCGGCGCGCCGTCGCGGAGCGAGTCGATGCGCCGCCTGCTCGCCCAGAGAGAGCCGCCACATTCGCCAGAAGGAGGGAACCGACGCGGATGCGTCGATAGCGACTGCTACCCCTTGATGTTGCAGACGGGGAACGTCCGCGCGACCTTGTCGCCGATGCCCAACTCGTCGGAGACACGAACCACCTCGTCGACGTCCTTGTAGACGCCCGGTGCCTCCTCGGCGACGGTCGCGCCCGACTGCGCCTTCACGTAGATCTTCTGCTGGTCGCGGAGCTCGTCCCGCACCGTCTCGCCCCAGAACTCCTGCTTCGCCTGCGTCCGACTCATCGTGCGGCCAGCGCCGTGGGCCGTCGAACCGAAAGAGAGATCCAGCGAGTGCTCCCCCCCCCGGAGCACGTACGAGCCAGCGCCCATACTTCCCGGGATGATGATCGGCTGTCCCACGTCGCGGTAGGCCGCCGGAAGCTCCGGTCGACCCGCGGGGAACGCTCGGGTCGCGCCCTTCCGGTGCACGTAGAGCTCTCGCTCTGCGCGGCCGACCGCCTCGTCGGGACTGGTGGGGTGGCCGTCCTCGTCGACGCTGACCTCGTGGACCTCCTTCTTCCCGATGTTATGTGCGACGTCGTAGAGCAGTTCCATCTCCATCTCCTCCCAGTCGCGGCCGAACACGCGCTCGAAGACGCGCCGCGTGCGGTGCATAATCAGCTGGCGGTTCACCCACGCGAAGTTGATCGCCGCACACATCGCGCCGTAGTAGTCCTCGGCCAACTCCGATCCCGCCGGGGCGGCCGCCAGTTCGCGGTCCGGGAGGTCCGCGAGGAGGTCGCCGTGTCGCTTCTCGATCTCACGGAGGTAATCCGAGCAGATCTGGTGTCCGAGGCCGCGGGACCCACAGTGGATGAGGACGACGATCTGGTCTTCTTCGAGTCCGAACTCCGCGGCGACGTCCGGCCGGAAGACGTCGGTGACCCGCTGGACTTCGAGGAAGTGGTTCCCCGAACCGAGGCTGCCGACCTGGTTCTTGCCCCGGTCTTTGGCCTTCTGCGACACCGCGTCGGGGTCGGCGTCGGGGCGCATCCCCTCGTCCTCGCAGTGCGTGAGGTCGTCCTCGACGGCGTAGCCGTGTTCGAGCGCCCAGTCGACGCCGCGGTTCAGGATCTCCTCCAGCGTGTCGCGGTCGCCTCGACGATGCCGCCCCCGCCGAGTCCGGAGGGAATGTTAGCGAAGAGCGCGTCGACGAGTTCCTCCTCGTGGCCGACCAACTCGTCGTACGTCAGGTTCGTCCGCATCATCCTGACGCCGCAGTTGATGTCGTAGCCGATCGCGCCCGGCGAGATACAGCCGGTCTCGACGTCCGTCGCGCCGACGCCGCCGACGGGGAAGCCGTAGCCCTGGTGGCCGTCGGGCATACAGAGCGCGTGTTCGGCGATGCCCGGGAGGTGCGTCGCGTTGCGGAGCTGCTGGAGCGTCTTGTCGCCGCCGATCTGATCGAGCAGCGCCTCGCTGGCGAGCACTCGCGCGGGGACCCGCATCTCGCCCTCGCGCGGGATCTCCCGACGTGCTCGCGCACGCGTTCGAGACGGATGCCGTCGTACTCGCTGACGTCGCGGTCGCTGTCGTCGACGTGGTCGCTCATACGAGTGGTAACGGGATCCCGCGAGGAAAGCGTTCCCTTCGGACGGCCCGGCGGCAGACTTCGGGGCCGAGGTATATCAGAGAACCGGAGTTTTCAGCGCCTCACTCCTGGTACGCGATCCTGACCTGCTCCCACTTGCCGTTCGATTCGAGGTGCGACTGCAGGGCGTCGGCGTACGCCTGCGTCAGTCGCTCGGCCGCTTCGATTCGTTCCTGATCGGACCCTCCGGTTCCGTTGCCGAGACCGAGTGCTCCCTTGAGCGAGTCGAGGACGCCGCCACCGCCCGACTGGTCGTCGCCGGTCGGCCCGCCCATCTGCGCCATCTGTTTGCGGACGTTGTCCAGTTCCGGCATGATCTGCGGGAGCTTCTCGGTGTCGGCGACGATCCGCGCGTGCTCTGGATCGTCGGCGTGCTCGATGTCCAGTTCGGTCGCCGTCATGATGAGCCCCCACTCCTGGCTCGAAAACTCCGAGCGCTCTACCTGCTCGTTGAACTCGCGGTCGACAGCCATACGATCCCCGACGATGCTGTCGGTCCAATCAGCCATACACGTCTGTTGGTCAGTCGTCGGTTTGAGCGTTTCCCTCACGGCCGTCGGCGTCGTCTCCGAGGAGTGCGTTTTTATCGCCGGCGGACGGGACACAGATATGGACCGCTACGACCTCCTCTATCGACTCTACGAGGAGTACGAGACCGACACGCTCCGCGATCTGCAGAACTTCGTCGACCTCTTTCCGCCCGTCGACTCGCGCGTCGCCCTCGAATACTGGCAGGACGCCAGCGACGAACTCGACGCGCACAAACGCGACATCTCGCAGTCGTTCGCGGCGGGAGAGGCGATGGCCGAGATCGCCGCCCGCGCGACGCGCGAACAGACGTTCACCGCGCTCGACCTCCACTCGAAGTACGGCCGGCGGGTCAACGCGCTCGTCCTCGACGTCGACGAGACGCTCCGCTCGGCCGGCCGGACCGACAACGAGATCCCGCGAGAGACGCTGCACCTGCTGACGGAACTGCACGAGACGGGCATTCCGATCGTGATCTGCACGGGCCAGACGCTCGAAAACGTGAAAGGGTTCATGATCCAGGGGCTGGGAACCGAGTTGGTCCACTCGGGCTCGTTCAGTATCGTCTACGAGGCCGGGACGGGCGTGTTCACGCCCGGCCACGGCTCAGACACGAAGCGGCTCCTCTACGAGACGCTCGACGAGGAGATCCAGGAGGTGTTCTCGCTGGTCCGTTCCCGCGTCCTCACCGCCGCTCCGTCGGAGTTGCGCCGCTCGCTGCACCTCCAGGGCAACGAGTTCAACGTCACGCTGAAGCCGAACTTCGACGTCGGCAGCGACGCCGCCGCGGAAGTGATCGACGAGGCGCTCGTCTACCTGGTCGATCTCCTCGGGCGGACCGTCGCCGAGACGGTCGAGGGCGTCGACGACGTCGGGATCGAGGCCCGAGACGCGGGGGAGACGACCGACCGCCCCGGCGAGTGGGCGCGCGCGTACTACGCCGACGCCGACCCCGAGATCGCGTCGGTACTCACAGCGGAGGAGGCGTCGTCGGAGTGCGACGTCGAGGAGATCCCCAACGAGGTCCGAGAGCGGTTCGAGCGCATCGACGTCGCCTACTACCACGCCGATGCGGCTGAGATCGGCTCGCTCGATCTCGACAAACCGACCGGCGTCCGGAGCGCTCTCGACGTCTTGGACATCGACGACCCGTTCTGCCTCGTGATGGGCGACAGCAAGTCCGATCTGCGGGTAATGGAGTGGGCGCACGACGCCGACGCGGGCCTCGCTGCGGCACCGAGACACGCCTCCGAGTCCGTCCTCGATCACGTCCGCTCGACGGACGACCTCGTCTACGAGCCTGGCGACGCGGGGTCGATTCTGCGCGTGGTCTCGGTGCTGAATCAGCTCACAGCGTGGTCCTGAGTATCGAGGCGAGTCCCCGAAACGTCACAGAAGCGGGACCGACGCGGAGAGTCCCGTCGTGGACTCGAAGGAACCGTGCACCGACAGCGTCGTGCTGTCGGACTGGATCTCGTTGCCCACGTCGCTGCTGATCCGCCACTCGACGACGACCGTGACCGATTCATCGGGATCGAGCCGGATCGACCGCGACGCTCCCGCGGCGTCCGCTAGCGAGACGAATCCGTCGCCACCGACGGCGATCGTCTCACCGTCCCCGGTTTCGATCCGGATTCGGACGTCGAGGTGCTCGGAGAGTTCGCCGACGTCCGGCGTGTCGTCGACGGCGGATTCCGGCTCCGTGATCCCGTTCTCCTCGTCGATCGGCGCACCGACGGCGAACGTCGCCGTGACTTCCTCCTCGGCGGGGTTCGACACGACCGCCGAATCAGAGCCCGTGCTTCCGGGGAGCGCGTCGCCGGTCCCGAAAAGCAGCGTCCGACGATCCGTCTCGTCGCCGTCGGTGCCGTCGCCGTCACCGACGCCGTCGGAGGCATCCGTGCCGTGGCTTTCGGAACCGCCGTCGGGGTGGCCGTTCCCCCCAGCGGGTTCGGCGTCGCCATCTGTGGGCTGCGTCGACTCGACGCTCGCAGCGGCGCTCGCCGACTGACCGTCGTCGGTTCCTCTCTCGTCGGATCCCGCGTCCGAGTCGGACGATTCAGACCCGGTAGCTCCGGCGTCGACCGTCGTCGCGGCCGGGCGGTCGACCAGGAACGCGTAGCCGTCGGCGTCGGTCACCGTGTCGATCACGTCTCCGTCGACGTGAACCCGAGCAGTGACGGAGACGGCTCCCTCTCGACGAGCCGTCGAGCCGGGCGTGTCGACGTCGAAGCCGCTCGATCGGTCCCGATCGAGGTAGACGAACTCGGACCCGCCGACGGCCTCGGTCAGATCGATGGATTCCGCTCCGGCGGGTTCGACCGCGGCGCGCTCGAGGACGACCCAACTCCCGTTCGGCAGCCGACTCCGGACGACGATGTCGACCCGATCGACCGGCCGGTCGAGCGTCACCGTCCCGCCGAGCCGTCCGGCCACGACGCCGACAGTCCCGTCGTCGTCTCGCACGTTCGCTGGATCAGACGCGGTCACATCGATCTCGGTAGCCGATCCTCGTGCGTCGCTCGCGCCCGGTGGTTCGAGGTCGCCGGGGCCGCCCTGAAGTGTGTCGACGAGGAACCCCGGGCTCGCGCCGACGATCACGACGGCCGCGACTGCCACGACGAACAGCTGTGTCCCGGTGACAGAAATCGGGAGGTCCGCTGCGCTCATTCGATCACCACCCGCGAGAGCGACGCCGACTCCCCGTCGGGGGTCGATGTCGCCGTCGCCGTGGCGGTCGTCGTCTCGGTCGTAGACGCCGTTTCCGTCTCGTCGTCTTCAGTCGGTTGGGGGGCTTCTGTCGTCGTCTCATTGCTGCTTGTTCCTTCGTTACCGTCGGGTTCTGGGGGGTCACTGGGCGTTTGAGTCGATTGGTTTTCGGGCGTCGACGTCGACTCGGGGCCGCCGGCGTCTGTGGTCGAATTGGTCGCCGTCGACGACCCGTTCGTTGCGGTCGTTTCGCTCGTTTCGTTCGTTTCGTCCGTCGACGGCTCGTTCGACGCAACCGTCTCGTTCGTCGAACTGCTCGCGTTGCCCGATTGCACCTCCGAGACGGTATCGTCGGTCGCGTTCTGCGCCGTCCCGTTCACCGGGGCGGAACCGTTCGCAGTCACCGACTCGTTTCCGGCGCTGCTCTCGGCGGCTCCGCCGTCGGTACCGTTCCCGGCGGTTCCGTCGCCGACGGTCGATCCCGAGTCGGCCGTCGCGTTCGACTCGTTGGCGACGAACAGCCCGAACGGGCTGAAGCCGTCCGTCGTCGCTCGGAGCTCGTACCAGCCGTTACGCTCGTCGACGACAGTCGTCTCGAAGTACGTCCAGTCCGAGCCGTCGTCGTGGCCGATCACGACCGCCTCGACGGCTCCGGCGGACTGTTCGACCCACTGTTTCGAGACCCAGACCGAGACGTGCGCGCAGCCCTCGCCGTCGACGTCGAACTGTTCGATCAGCTCCGCCTCCGCGTCGCCGTTCAGCATCGCCGGCTCACAGGTGTCGATCGGTTCGACGTGGAACGCCGACACCGGCGACTGCTCGACAGACACCTCGACGCTCACGTCCTCTCGATCGGACAGGAGCGCGGTGGTCGCCGCCCCGGAGGCCGACGCGACGAGCGCGAGCGCGAGCACCGCTGCGAGCGCCTGCGAACGGTCGATCGGGAGCCGTAGACTCCGGGTCATTGGTTCCCCCCTCCGGGATTCCCCGGCTGGCCCGTTTCGACGCCGCCGTCGGCCTCCCACTTCAGCCAGTGCTTCCCGGGACACGGGTCGCTGTTGCGCCGTGGCGGGTCACCGCTTTCGGGGTACTCGCCGTCCTGTTGGTCGTACGTGGCGACGAGCGAGAGATCGTCGCTGTGCCCCCCGGTGGTGACGCTGAACGGCGTCGACTCGCCGTCGTACGCGAAGACGTCGAGGTTCGTAGCGTACTTCAGCAGGACCTCGTCGACGTGGTCGGGAATCTCCGTGACGTCCATCGTCGCCGTTCGTCCGCTGTCTCCGCACTCTCTCGTCTCGAATTCGACGTCGGCCTCGTCGATGGGGTCCTCGCCGCAGAACGCCACGAAGCTGATGTCCTCGCCGCACTCCGTCGGCGAATCCGACTGACAGCCCTCGCACTCCGATCGATCGAATCCGAACTCCGCCGGCGCGTCGAGGTTCCGCGCCTGCACCGCACGGAACTCGAAGTCGAACGCGACGTCGTCGTCGACGGGGGTCCGTGGCGTCCACGAGACCGTGACCGTCCACGACTCCTCGGCGGGCAGTGCCTCCGGCGAGAGGAGACCGCCGGTGGCGAACTCGTCGCGGAACGACCCGAGCGTGCCGTCGAAGAGCACGGACGGATCTCCTTCGGGACGATCCAACTCGACGCGGACGTCGAGGTTGGGTTCGATCGGCTCGCACGTCGGACACGGCGTGAGCAGCCAGACGTACGCGGGATTGCTGTCGACCGAGAGCTCGAACTCGGCGGTCTCCGTCTCGTTGACACCGATCGACGCGGTGTAGGGACCGTCTTGCCACGCCGTCGGCCGCAGCACGTCGACGTCGAGATCCAGCGTTCCGCTCGTGAACGACGCGCTGACGCGCTCTTCGTCCGTCAGGAACGCGGCGACGCCGCTGCCGGAGGTGGCCGCTGCGCCCGCGGCGACGACGCCGTAGAGCACCCCCCGCCGGGACAGACGACGCCCGCTGGGAGAGTCCGATTGGGGCTCACGCATCGGACGACCCCCCTTCGCCGCGGTTCCCGACCGAACCGAACGTGGAGATGTCGGAGTCGAGATCCGAATCTCCCTCGTCGGTTTCGGCCGCTCGATTCTCCCTTCGGGCGGTTCGACAGTATCCGAAGCGACAGTTTCGCGTCCCGGCTCGCCGACGTCGTCAACTTCGGTGTCGGCGTCTTCCGGTTCGCTGTCGTCGTCCGCTCCCGTATCGTCCTTTTCTCCGCGTTCGTCGTCCGCTCTGCTCTGCGCGCCGCTGTCTGGGTCGTCCTCACTCTCCCCATCGTCGATCCGCTCGCCGCCGTCGGCCTCGATGCCCCGTTTCGGGGCTATCGGCGACGGCGTCTCGGTCCCCTCGGAAGCGTCCTCGTCAACCCCGGAATCAGCCGTCTTCGAGCCGCTGCTTCCGGCGTACAGCCCGGTAACGAACAGCAACGCGATCCCGGTCGCGATCGCGGCCGTGATCGACCACGCCGCTCGCATCGTGTACGCCACGTACGCGCTGTACGGGAGATACAGCGCGAAGACGAGCCCGAGCAACTGCAGGCTCGATCTCGTCAGCGTGATCGACCCGTTGGACTCGGCGTCGTCCTCCGATCCCGCTCCTTCGGCAGCGCTCGCGGCGGTACTCGGAGCAGCGTCACCGCCATCGCTCGTGGCGGCGCTGCTCGTCTCGGCGCTGTCAGCTCGATCGGTACCGGCTGCGCTCGCCGCGGCGTTCGAATCCGTTCCGTCTCGAACCGACCGCAGGAGCGCGCGGAGTTCAGAGAGCGTGAACAGCGCCAGCGGCGCGACGACGAGGGCGACGAACCCCACGGTCGTGTTCGCGAACCGGACGACGTAGCCCAGGAACGGGATTACGAACAGCACTTCGCCGAGTACCTGCTCGTGGGGGATCGATCCGGGATCTGGGTCCTCGTTGGCGTCGCCTTTCGTCTGGTAGGCGACGCCGCCGTCCCGTTCGATCACGTCGACCACGCGGTGCGTCGTCGGCGTCTCGCTGTCCGTTCGATAGGTGATGATCTCTCGTTCCTCGATCTCCCCGCGGTCGGCTTCGCGGACGATGATCGCGTCGCCCGGCGACATCGCCGGTTCCATACTCCCCGAGAGCACGACGAACCCGTGGTCGGCTCCGACGACCTGGGGGAATCCGTAGACGACGAACGGAACGACGACGGCGAGCAGGACCAACACGCCGACGACGTTTGCCGCCGTTCGAAGGGAATCGCGATCACGGAGCCCCATCTGTGACCTCCCGTCCGGGTCGCGGATCCGCGGCGCTCGCGACGCTCGGATTCGTAGAGCTCAGGCAAGACGAACGACTCGCAGTCGGTTCTAGCCCGCCGATAGCACGATGTTCCCCGTTCACAGGTGTCCGAACCGCGGTATCGGGCTTAGCTATCGGCCGATTAGCCCGCGCTCGCTCCACGATAAACGGGTGTTTACCGGTCGGGACGCGGACCGAGCGAACTGGCCGACGCCGGCAGCGACGGGGTAACCACCCGTTAACGAGCGTTCGTGAACGGAACGCGACTCGCGGAGGGCGGAGTCTCGCCCGCACCCCTCGATGAGCGTCGCAACCGCTCGCGACGGGGCGTGGACCGTCCGGCCGACAGCGACCGCGTCGTCTTCCTGTTTTGCACATCGGCGTTCTCCTGTTCGGTCGTCGTCGATCGCCTCGCGGCTCAGACCGACTCCTGTTGCTCGTTGTGTCGGCACTGCTCGGCGTAGAAGCCGAGATCGAACGCCACGCTGTCGCTTTGGACCTCGTTGCCGACGTCGGTCGGGAGCCACCAGGCGAGACCGAGGTAGTGGTCCGTCGAGGCCTCGAAGCAACAGTCGCCGTCGCCGTTTCCGCCGTTCCCGCCGTCGGTCGATACGGCGAGACAGAAACTCACGTGGCTGATGTCCTGACCCGTCGGGGTCTGGAGTTCGGTGTCCTCGTCGCTCATCGCGCCGATTGCACCGTCGTCTTCGGTGAAGTCGTCGTCGCCGTCGGCGTTGTCGTAGCTGTAGACGTTCGCCCCGGCGCTGCCGCCTTGGCCGCCGCCTCCCTTGACGATCACTTTCGCGACGCAGTAGCCGTCGTCGCTGTCGATCTCCCAGTCGGTGACAGTCTGATCCCCCTCGACGATCTCCGTCGTCACCGTGATGTCTCCGTACGGAGTTTCGTACGTGGTTTCGCCGTCGTCCGGAAGCGGCCCCTCCGGCGCTTCGTCGGTCTTAACGCCCTGGATCAACCCGAAGTCCGTGCACTTGGGATTCTGCGGGATCTCGAAGTCTGTCGGTCCGTCCGTCTGTGGCGTGTCGATCGTGACGGTTTCGCCCAGCGTATGGACCGAGTCGTAGTCCTTCTCGTCGGGACAGTCGCCAGCGGGCGGTTGTACGATCGACCCGCCATCGTCGGGACAGAGCTGAACGCCACCGTCGCCTTCGAGGAACAACAGCAGCTCTCCGATCGAGAGTTCGGGCGTCAGATACCCGGCGTCGTCGGGCTCCTCGCCGTCGACTTCGACGACGTTGTCGCCGTCGTCGTACCAGAGCCGCGTGCGAATGGCGTCGAGCAGTTCGCCGTCGCTTCCGGGCTCTTCGACCGTGCCGTTCTCCTCGTCCGAGGCGGCTTCGGCCTCCGAGACGCCGTTCTCGTCGTTGGCGACGAGCGAGCCACGCAGCCACACGTATCCGGGGTTGTCGCAGAGGTGGTAACTCAGCGTGAGTTCACCGAAGTCGCCGGGCTTGACGTCGTCGAGGCTGACGAGGGGTTTGACACCGTCTTCCTCGTCGTACGTGTCACCGTTGTTCGTGCGGAGCGCCCCGTCCGCGGTCGGGTCCATATCCTCGCTCGTGTCCGCGCCGTCCTCGCAGATGTAGCCGACTCCGCCCTCGGTCGTCTCTCCGGGTTCGGCGGCGAAAGCGTCCTGCACGCCGTCGCCGTCGACGTCGGGGTACGCCTCGATGGACGTGTTGTCCATATACGCCGAGAGATCGTCTCGGTGCACCCAGACCATAGGATTCTCGGGATCGGGGAGGCCGACGTACTCCGTCGTGTCGGAGGGCTCCGTTCGCGTCACGTCGAGTCCGCTGGTCGGATCGTCGAAGCCGTCGTAGAGCTGCGGGTAGGAGTAGTGCTCCTGCCAGTCGACCTTGAGGTCGAGCGTCCCCGCGGCGATGGTGTTGTTCTCGAAGCTCTCGGTGTCGCTGAAGAAGGCGCTCGTGCCGAGGCCAGCGCCCGCCGAAGCGACGCCGATTCCGCCGATGCCTGCCAATACGTTCCGTCGGGTGAGTTCGAATTCGTCTGTGGACATAGCTGTCTGATTGATCGATCGTCGAGCGATCGATCCCCCGGTCGTGGGGAAGACCCATCGGCGGAATCGAACCGCCGCCGCGCGAGGCGGGCACCTGCGTGGATCGGGAATCCTGTGGTTCACTGAAGTTGTTTCGAGGTGTCTCAGTCGTCAGTCGGCCCTGCGCCGTCGTTGTGGCGGCACTGCTCGGCGTAGAAGCCGAGATCGAACGTCGCGGTGTCAGACTGGATTTCGTTGCCGACCTCAGTCGGTATCCACCACTCGAAGCCGAGGTAGTGTGTTCCGGTCGAGTAGCACCCTCGCGACTCTGCGGTGGGATCGCCGCCGAGTTCGTCGAAGTCGTCGCCCTGATCTCCGTCGAGAGGAACGCCGTTCCCCGACGCGAGTTCGGAGAGCACCTCGCGGAGGCTCCCTTCGAGGAAGACCTCCTCGTCGTTTTGGAGGGCGTTGTCGCCGTCGTCGTACCAGACGCGCGCGCGGACCCGATCGGTGAGTTCGACGTCTCCGGTCGTGGGTGCGCCGGGGCTCTCCTGACAGATCTGCTGCTGGAACTCCTCTAACCCCGTCTGGTTGTACACGAACGAGGTGCGGAAGCTCGTCGTCTCGCCCGGAGCGAGCGAGCCGAGGCTCCACTCGAACGTGAGTTCGACGTCTTCCGTTTCGAGATCCGAATCGTTCGGATCCTGCGGTGGCCAGACTTCGTCGTTGTCAAACGTCGGATCATCCGAAGAGAAGTTGCTAACGCCGTCAGAGTACGTCGAGAAGTGGTGGTTCACGCTCGTCTCTTCGGCCGTGAATCCGGCGAAGATGTCCGACCCCGTCGTTTCCTGGTAGATGAACTCGCAGTTCGTTTCGGGGTCGAAGAAGTACCGGCCGACGTTGTTGCTGATTCCCCCGATGTCGTAGTCGACGTACTGGGAGAGACGCAGATCGTCGAAGGTAGCGCCGCTCCCGCTCGGGTTCGAAACCTCGTACTCGACGCGGAGAATCGGTTCGGTCGCGTCGAGCGTCACGTTCCGATTGACTTCGAGGTCGACCGTGGTCCCACCGGAAGTCGGGACGGGGTAGGAGATAGTTGACGTGGCGGTATCGCCCGCTGGAACACTCGACGGGAACGGGTCGGTAATGTTGCCGCTGGGTAACTGGCTCGACTCGATATGAGTTCCCGAATCGCCGTCCCTGAAGCCGTACTCCTCGAAGAACAAGGTTCCCTCTCCATTGTACGAGAACCCACTCGAACCGAGTTCGCCGACCGTGACGTTGAGGTTCGAATTACTCGTATTCACGTCGAGGTTCCCGTCGGGATCCGGCGGCGATCCCTTCTCCTCGGCCGCCGCCGATTGTGACGCGAGCGCCAGTCCGCCTGCAGCGGCTCCGGCAGCCCCGGCACCCTTCCGAACGGCTGAGCGCCGGCTGTTCGCTTCGATATCGGCTTCCGAACCTGCCCGGTCGCCGTCGCCGTCACCATCGTTCCTCCCGAGAGCCGGCACCCCGGCTAGGGCAGCCAACGGCCACAGCGACGACTCCACATTCCCGTCGCCGTTCACCACGGGTTCTCCGTCCTCGTCGGGGCTCTCGGCCTCGGCTTCGTTGATGCCGTTCTCGCTCTCGCTGACTAGCCCGCCGTTCAGCCAGACGTACCCGGGATTATCGCAGAGGTTGAAGCTGAACGTGATCTCGCCGGAATCACCGGGTTTGACGTCGCCGAGGCTAACGAGGGTGTCCTGGTCGCCGAAGACGTCCTCGGGCAGTTCGTCACCACTTGCGAGGTCCTCGCACGCCAGGTCGATCGGGCCGGGGTTCTGGAGGTCGTACTCGTTCCCGTCGGCGGTCGACTGGAGGCCGTCCCCGTCGTGGTCGGGGTAGGCGTTCACCGGAACGAGGCCGTCCGGCCCGTCGTAGGTCTGTTGCCAGTCGACCTTGAGATCCAGCGTCCCCGCCGTGATCGTGTTCTCCTCGAACGATTCCGTATCGCTGAACAGCGCGCTCGTGCCGAGGCCGGCACCGGCGGAAGCCGCGCCGATGGCTCCGATGGAGCCGAGCACTTTGCGCCGCGTCAGATCGAATTCTGGTTCTTCCATTGTCATCACCGAAACTGTCGTCTGACAGTCTGTCCCCGTCTGGGGAATCCCACCAGCGGAATCGAACCGGCTGCGGCCTCACGTGGCCGGCGACCTGCGTGGGAAACGCCCGGCTCACTTACGCTAGGAACATCTCTTCGAATTCATCTCCACAGGTGCAGGCCACCCCGCCGCAGACGAGCAGTCCGACCGGATTGTCGCCACCGTTCTCGAGGGGCGCGTTCACGACTTCCGCGATGAGCGTGTGCTCGCCGGTCGTGATCGGTCCCCCGATCATCTCCGTCGACCAGTAGGTCTCCGTGTCTTGGGGGCCGCCGATCGAACCGATCTCGTTCTCCTCGGCGACGGAATCGAGGTAGAACGTCGCTTGGTTGTCGGTGGCGGCTTCGAGTGCCAGCATACACGGACCTTCGCCCGCTGGCGTCTCCTGGAGATCGACCTCGAACGTGGTCTCGAAGGTGTACGTGCCTTCAGGGTCGATATCGCCGTTCGCGTCGGTGTTCCCTTCGTCAGGCGGGGCGATCCATTCACAGTCGTTGGCTGGATCGATCCACCGATTGTGGGGCGTCTGCACTTCCGCAGGCCCGGTCTGGGGGCCGGACGAAACCGTCCAGTCTTTGACACCCGTGCTCAGGTCGAGGTTGCGCGGGTCACAGCCGTCGTTGTGCCGACACTGCTCGGTGTAGAAGCCGAGATCGAACGCCAGCGTGTCGCCTTGGATGACGTTGCCGACGTCGTCGGGGACCCACCACCGGAAGCCGATGCAGTACTGCTCGTCCCCGTCGAAACAGTTCCGCGAGACCCCGTTTTCGGCGATGTTGAAGCCGTTGATCCCGTCGTTGCTCAGCGGAATCTGCCCGTCGGTGTACTGGAGTTCCTCGCGAGCCTCTGCGAGCGTGACGTCCTCGTTGTGAACGCCGTCGCCGACCCCGAGGATGACTGCCTCGCCGTCGTCGAGTTCGTTGTCGCAGTCGGCGTCGTACCAGATCTCGACGTACATATTCTCCGCGAGTTCGCCCTCGTCGGGTTCTGGCTCCGGCTCGGGGGTCTCCCCGGGCCCCTCCACAATATTCTCCAGTCGCATCCAGAGGTACCCGGGGTTGTCACAGAGATGCAGCGAAAACGTAACCTCGCCGCTGTCGCCCGGTTTGACGTCATCAAGTTCGATGAGGTGCTCCTGTCCCTCGATCGGACCCGGTTCGGGGCGGTTGGGTGAATTGAAGACGCTCGGAATATCGAGTTCCGAGCCACTCTGCAGCTGTCCACATTCGAGGGTCAACGGCGAGCCTATGTCGTACTCGTTATCATCGTCGGTCGACTGGAGACCGTCTCCGTCGTGGTCGGGGTAGGCGTTCACCGGCACCATCCCATCGGGGCCGGAGTACGTCTGTTGCCAGTCGACTTTGAGGTCGAGTTCACCTGCGGTGATCTTGTTGTTCTCGAACGATTCCGTGTCGCTGAACAGCGCGCTCGTACCGAGGCCGGCACCGGCCGAGGCCGCACCGACGGCTCCGATGGAGCCGAGCACTTTGCGCCGCGTCAGTTCGAAGCTTTCGTCTGCCATTCTGATCACTCCCCACCTCCGGGGAAAACCCACGGACGGAGTCGAACCGCCCGACGCAACCTGCGTCGCACCGGCGTGAGTGAGGGGCGAGGCCAGAGGCCTCGCTGACTGGATTGATTCAGACAGGTTCGGAGTCCTCGACCTCCGGTCCGGAGCCGTCGTTGTTCCGGCACTGTTCAGTGTAGAACCCGAGATCGAAGCTCACGGAGTCGCCTTGGACCTCGTTGCCGACGTCGCGCGGAAGCCACCACGCGAAGCCGACGAAGTGATTGACGCTCGGGGGGAAGCACTCGCGGCCCTCGCTGGTCGGATCCCCACCGATCTCCTCGAACTGGCTAGCCCGGTTGCCGTCCAGCGGGATGCCGTTTCCGGACGCCAGCGCGGGAAGATCACTCGCAAGCGTGCCGCGGCGGAACACCTCCCCGCAGAACGCTCCGGAGGTCATATCTCCGAAGTCGTAGTCGTACGACTCGCCGCCGAGCGTCATCGCGTAGGTATCCGTGATACTGCCGTCCGTTCGGTCGATGACGACGATCTCGTCGTTATCCCGATCGGAGCCGACGAGGTTTCCGGTGCCGGCGTCGAGAACTGCGAGACCGGTGATCCGCTCGTCTTTCTCACCGATGTTGCTCGCATCAACCGGTTCTGCGGTCGGATCGCTGCTCGGTTCGTCGACCTTGTAGAGACCGTCCGCGTCGGTGTTCGCCGTCCAGATGTACATCGTCCCGTCCGAGGAGAACACGAGATCGGCTCCCGAGAGGTCGATGCCGGTGTCGCCTTGGGAGGTAGCCGAGGGCCCCGACGGATCGACGGTGTAGAGCTCGTCGGTGTCCTGACTCGCCGCCCAGAGCGTTCCGGAGGGCGAGTAGCCGGCGAGGACGATGCCGCCGGGATCGCCAGAGATCGCACCCTCGTCGGTGAACATGTCACCGTCGACGTCGTACGTCCCGAGGTGTCCGGACTCCTTGTCGTAGAACAGGATCTCGTCGCCGTTGGGCGTCGCCGCGATCGCGTCCGTCTGATCGAAGTCGTCGTCGCTGTACTCACCGGGACCGAGGAGTTCTGTCAGTTCGGCATCGCCGTCGTCAAGCGTGACCTCGAACAGCGTCGTTGGGTCGGTTCCGCTGTCGACTAGGTACAGCTTCTCCTCGCAGTTCGTCTGGAGGACGTTGTCGCCGCGGGAGTCGTACCACCAGACGGTCCGGATCTTCTCGGCGAGGTTCTCGTCGTTTTCGCCCTCAGGTTCGGGGTTCGCGCCCCCGTCCTCCGAGACGTTCGCCGCCTGCAACCACACGTAGCCGGGGTTGTCACAGAGGTGGAAGCTCAGCGTGAGTTCGCCGAAGTCGCCGGGCTTGACGTCGTCGAGACTGACGAGCGGTTTGACTTCTTCGTCGTACGTGTCGTCGTTATCCGTTCGGAGGGCACCGTCCGCAGTCGGGTCCAGATGCTGCGGGAGGTCGGCTCCATCCTCACAGGCATCGTAGACGAATTCCCCGTTATCGCCCACGTACTGCATCTCCTGGACGCCGTCGTTGTTCGGGTCCGGGAACGCCTCGATCGAGGTCGCGGTCATGAACGCCGGAATGTCGTCCTCGTCGATCCAGATCTGCGGGTCTTCCGGATCGGGGAAGCCGACGGAGCCGTCCTCGGGATCGCTGTAGCTGACGTACTCGCCGCCGCTGGAGCCGTCGTAGTAGTGCTCCTCCCAATCGACTTTGAGATCGAGCGTGCCCGCCGTGATGGTGTTCTCCTCGAACGATTCTTGGTCGTTGAACAGCGCGCTCGTGCCGAGGCCGGCTCCAGCCGAGGCTGCACCGATGGCTCCGATGGAGCCGAGCACTTTGCGCCGCGTCAGATCGAATTCGTGTTCTGTCATCGTGGTGTCCTCGCGTTCGTGACCGTCTCAGCCGCGGTCGCTGCCCCCACTCGGGGGAAAACCCACCGGCGGAGTCGAACCGCCGCCGCGCGTAGCGGGTACCAGCGTGGGTTGGACCGGAGAGGTGTGAACCGTTAGCTCCGCTCAGGCGTCAATACGGAACTTCAGACCCTCTTCACCGGGCGAGCCGTCCCAAGTGAAGGTCACCTCACCCGTGATACTCCCCTCGTCGGCGATTCCGCCACCGGCGATGAAGAGGTAATTTGTGTCTCCATCGGCACTCACGCTAGCAGCACCGCTCGGCGTCTGTCCGTTCACTTCGACGTTCTCGACGGACACTTGACCGTCACTAGCGCCGACACCGATGGCGGCATCGTCGTCGGATGGAGCGACGTCGCTAGTGCTGAGTGTGTCTCCGCCAACCTCTAACGTAGTCTCCGTTCCGTCGTACGATAGCTCGAACTCCTGTGCTACGCCGCTTTCCCAGCTGTGACCGCCCTGTGCCTCAGGAGCGTCCGACGCGTCGCGGATGTCGAGCTCGCGAAGACCGGTTCCAGTCCCCGGATCGTTGTCACCGAAGCGGCCGCGTGCGTTCAGGCTAGGTGAGAAATCACGGCGGTCCTTGGCGTAGCCTTCCTCCACTTCTCCCTTGAGGCAGGGGTTGTGCGTCCCATCGGTGTGGCGAGATTGTTCGGCGTAGAATTCGAGGTCGAACTCCATCGAATCCGACTGAATCTCGTTGCCGACCTCCTTCGGGACCTTCCAATCGATGCAGACACACGGGTTATCGCTGCCTCCGTTGTCGTTCTCGTCGCCGGTTCCGGCGAAGGGCTCTTGGTCGCCCGCTTCGGCGTCTCCGTCACCGGTCCCGTCGAGCGGAATGCCGCCGTCGAGCAGGTCGAGGAGTTCGTTGAGCGTGCCCTCGAAGATAATGTCCCCCTCGCCGTCTTCGATTAATTCGCCCTCGTCGTCGAGCTCACAGTACCGCATCTCGACGTCGATGTTCTCTTCGAGTTCGCCCTCGCCGTTTTCGTCCTCGGGCTCGGGTTCGGTGTACTCGTTCTCTTTCGTACTCGTGAGTTCGCCACAGGCCCAGAGATACGCCGGATTGTCGTCGATAGTGAAACAGAATCGCGAGTACCCACAGTCGCCCGGTTTCACGTCGTCAAGTTCCTGGCTGATCTCCGTGCCTTCGCCGTTGACCGTAACCGCGTCGTCGCTCTCCTCACCGTTCACTTCGCCGGTGAAGCTGTTGATCGTGTAGCTCCCCGCACTCCCCTGGTCCTCGTGGACCACGTAGTCGACGGCGAGATCGAGCGTCCCCGCCGTGATCATATTATTCTCGAACGATTCCGTGTCACTGAACAGCGCACTCGTTCCCAACCCAGCGCCCGCAGAGGCGACGCCGATGGTTCCGAGCGCGGTCAATGCTTTCCGCCGCGAGATCTCGAACTTCTCTGTCATGGTTTGCGCTCCCCCGTCCGGGGGATGCCCACCGGCGGAGTCGAACCGCCGCCGCGCCGGCCTCGATGGCGGAGCCGACGCGGACCCCGGTGTGGGTCGTCCACACCCAACCTCACCGGAGATACCTCCATAGCTAATTGCGAGTTTGTTGAGCTAACGCCCCGATCGAGCCGCTAACGGCCGATTTTCGACGAATAGATGCCACAAAACAAGTCAGAACACGGTTCCGCAGTCTCGATCTGTGTGAGCGAGAGTACGAACGCATTACTGGCCACGTGCTCACAGAAGTCACCGTATACCGAGATTCGGCGCTCCAGTAAGGCGCTAGTAACGCGTCTTAACGGCCGATTCAACCGAATAGCCGAGAATTAGCCGAACCCATTACTATACTGTCACCTCGTCACCCGCAGTATGGGAGCCATACATGAGCTATTCAGCGATTCAGCCCGAGCATCGTCTTTCGGAGACGGACATTCACGACCTCCTCAGAAACGACCGGCGGCGACAGACGATCAAGTGCCTGCAGTCGCAGGGCCGGGAGGTGATGCTCCGCGACCTCGCCGAGGAGATCGCCGAGCGGGAAACGGGGGAGTCACCGGCACCGCGGAACATCCGCGACAGCGTGTACATCTCGCTGCACCAGAGCCACCTCCCGAAACTCGACGACGCGGGGGTCGTCGACTACGACCGCGACCGGAAGACCATCTCTCTCTGCAAGCACGCGCGCACGGTGGACGTCTATATGGAAGTCGTCACGAAGTACGGGATGACGTGGGCCTCGTTCTATCGCACGGTCGGCGTGCTGTCGCTGTTCTTGGTCGTCCTCTCGCTCGTCGACGTCCCCGTCGTTTCAGCGATCGGACCGCTGGCGATCGCGACGGTGGCGCTCGCGGCGCTGGCGGGGTCGACGCTGTACCAACTGTGGTCGCGTCGGTGGGTCTTTCTGAACCGGCTGGCGTGAACCGCGTCACTCGTCGGCGTCGTCCGGGATCTCTTCGGGCGGTCGGTCCTCGGTCGCGAGACCGAAGTATCCGGGCTCGTCGCCGACCGGGTCGTTGATCACTAACTCGTCGGTGTGCGCCATCAGCCACGGGACCGTCCACGTGACTACCCGGTCCTCGGTGTCCGCGTCCAGCGGAGCGTCGGGGTCGAGACCCTGGAGCAACCGAGCGATCTCCGGAACCGTGTACATCAGCTCCGGATCGAGCACGTCCTCGGGATCGTACAGTTGGTAGGGGTACAGCGTCTCGAAGGCGGACTTCGGTTTGGGCATAAGAAGGGGTACTCCGCGGAGGTGAAAAGTTCCGTCGGGTCGGCGGAGCCGCGGACCGAGCCGCCGCTGCCAGTCAGTATATGTGTTCGCCGTCCAAGAGACAGGTATGCGAACTGTGGACGCCGCCGGTCTGGAGATCGGCGACGAACATCCGCCGCGAATTATGGGCGTGCTGAACGTCTCGAAGGAGTCCCCGTACGATCCGAGCGTCTTCGACGACCCGGGCGAGGCCGCCGAGTACGTCGACCGCGAACTCGTCGACGAGGGGGCGGACATCGTCGACGTCGGGCTCGAATCCGCGAACAAGCGGTTCGAGGTGCTCTCCGCCGAGGAGGAACTCGAACGGCTCGACACGGCGGTCGAGACGATCGAGAGCGTCTCCGGCGACGCCGTCTTCTCGATCGAGACGCGGTACCACGAGGTCGCCGACGCGGCGCTCTCGCGCGGGTTCGATATGGTCAACGACATCTGCGGGTTCGCGGACCCGGAGATGCCGCGCGTCTGTGCGGACTACGACGTGGCGGTCGCGAAGATGGCGTCACCGCCCGACCTCACTCGTCCCGGCGCGGTCGAGTCCGTCGACTGGGCGGCCCGAGGCGACGCCGATCGAGAGCGAAGCCGTAGCTACGCCGACGACGTCTACGACGCCCTCTCGTTGAACGGCTTCACCGACAAGACGATCGTCGACCCCGCCTTCGGCGGCTGGTCCGAGGAGAAATCCCTCGAGGACGACCGAGAGACGTTCCGTCGGCTCCGAGAGTTCCGCGGGTTGGGATACCCGATCCTCGTCTCGATCAACCGGAAGAACTTCCTCCGGGAGATCGCCGGCCGGTCGACGGAGGCGGCGCTCCCCGTCTCTCTGGCGGCGACGTCGATGGCGGTCGAACGCGGGGCGCGCATCGTCCGAACGCACGACGTCGAGGAGACCAGAGACGCCGCGCTCGTCGGCTACGAGTTCGCCCGCTCGCGGATCCGCGAGGCCGTCCACGACAGCGAGGGCGGGGGCGTCGCCGTCGAGGAACTCGACGTGACGACGCCGCGTGAGGCCGAACGCCACCTCGACCGCGTCGGTGCCGAATCCCCGTCCGAAGCGGCCAAATCAGCCGTCGTACGGGCGTTCGAGCTGTCGGGGCTGTCCGACCCGGCCGTCGGTCGACTCTCGACGGCGGCCACCGACGCCGGAGTGACCGTCGTGTCGGACCCCGCAGCGGTGGCGGGGGCGGCGACCGACGGCGGTGAACACGGGTCGACGAGTGACGCTGCGGGGCGATCCGTCCTGCTCTTCGGCACGCCGGCCGCGTACGAATCGCTCGAAGCGCGCGTCCGCGAGTTCGACGGCGACGGCGGACTCCGTGCGGCGCTGGAACTCACGTCGACTGCCGATTGAAACCGTGACTCGCTCACGCGGCATCCACGACCGAGGGGCTATTGTCCCGATATCGTGCGTCAGACACCTCGTATCTCCGCGTCAGACGCGAGTAAACACGGGAAAGCTTATGACGGATCGATTTAAACCCGACACGTGGAAGCCGGAAGGGCACGCGGGTAGGGGTACTTGGTGCCATTCCGGCTCGTACCGTACGCCCGGGAGCGACAGCTATGAACTTCGAGACGTGGGAGCCGGTCTACGAATCGATCCTGACGGACTTCGGCTACCCCCGCGAGGCCGACGAGCGCGCTCGCGACGTCATCGCAGCGTACGCCAGACCGTTCGATTTCGGCCGACTCGACTGCTCGGGCGATGCCGTAGCGGTCGTCGGGGCGGCGCCCTCGCTCGCCGAGGAGGTCGACAGCATCGCCGACGCGGACCGCGCGTTTGCGGCCTCGACCGCCGCGGACGTCGTCCGCGACGCCGGATTCGACGTCGACCTGATGGTCACCGACTTGGACAAGAACCCCGAGACGGCACAGACGCTGACCCGCGAGGGAACGCCGGTCGCCGCGCACGCACACGGAGACAACGTCCCGGCGGTAGAGGAGTGGCTCCCCCGGTTCGAGCCGGCTCAGACGATCGCGACGACGCAGGCGGCCCCCACCGACGCCGTCTACAACTTCGGCGGGTTCACCGACGGCGACCGCGCCGCCTTCCTCGCGGACGCCCTCGGGGCGTCCGAACTCCGGTTCGTCGGTTGGGACTTCGACGATCCGGACGTCTCGGCGTCGAAAGCGAGGAAGCTCCGCTGGGCCGAGCGCCTGCTCCACCTCCTCGAACGGCGTCGCGAGGAGCGGTTTTCGGTTCTCGACGGCCGCCGCGACTCCATCGAGCCGATTCCGATCGGCTAGCGCCCGTCGACGGCTGCTCGACCTGCCGTTACGTTGACGGCGGCCGCGTCCGTCGGACCGGTATGCAGATCCACTGGCACCGCAGGGACCTCCGAGCGTCGGACAACCGGGCGCTCGCGGCGGCTGCCGGCGTCGACGAGGACGAAACGGCGGCTGGCGCCGATACAGACGGCTCAGACGCGACGAGAGCCGCGCTGCGACCGGCGTCGCCGACGGACCGGTCCTCCCGGTGTTCGTCTTCGACGACGCCGTCCTCGAACACGCCGCGCCGCCGCGCGTCCGCTATCTCCTCGACTCCCTCGCGGAACTGCGGGAGTGGTACCGCGAGCGTGGCTCGGATCTCCTCCTCGCCCGCGGCGACCCCGTCGACGTGATTCCCGACCTCGCCGTCGCCTACGACGCCGACCGCGTCGTCTGGAACGCGGATTACTCGGGGCTCGCGAACGAGCGCGACGCCGCCGTTCGACGCGCGCTCGACGAGGCCGACGTCGCCAGGCAGTCGTTTCACGACGCGATCTTCCACGAACCCGGGTCGATCACGACGAACGAGGGCGAGCCCTACTCCGTGTTCACCTACTTCTGGAAGAAGTGGCGGACGCGCGAGAAGCCCGGGCCGCTCCCCGCCCCGGACGCCGAGGCGCTCGCGGCAGTATCCGAGAATTCGCCTCCGGACGTCGCCGGCACGTCGCTCCCGACGATCGACGAACTCGGGTTCGCCGAGCCCGAAGCCGGCGTCCAACCGGCGGGGACCGAGGCCGCCCGAGAGCGACTCGCCGACTTCTGCGCGGACGGCATCTTCCGCTACGAGGAGGACAGAGATTACCCGACGCGGGGGGCGGTCTCCCACCTATCTGCGGATCTCAAGTTCGGGACGATCGGGATCCGCGAGGTCTACGCGGCCACCGAGGAGGCGAGAGAGCGCGCCGACGGCGAGGAGGAGATCGAGTCGATCGAGGAGTTCCAATCGCAACTCGCGTGGCGGGAGTTCTACGCGCACGTGCTGTTCTACAATCCCGACGTCGTCGACGAGAACTTCCGGGAGTACGAACACGACATCGAGTGGCGTAACGACCCCGACGAGCTGCGGGCGTGGAAGGAGGGAGAGACGGGCTATCCGATCGTCGACGCCGGGATGCGGCAGCTGAAGACAGAGGCGTACATGCACAACCGCGTTCGGATGATCGTCGCGTCGTTTCTCACGAAGGACCTCCTGACCGACTGGCGGGAGGGGTACGACCACTTCCGTGCCCACCTCGCCGATCACGACACCGCGAACGACAGCGGCGGCTGGCAGTGGGCCGCGTCGACGGGGACGGACGCCCAACCGTACTTTCGCATCTTCAACCCGATGACGCAGGGCGAGCGCTACGATCCCGACGCGGCGTACATCGGCGAACACGTTCCAGAGCTACGCGGCGTCGACCCCGACCTGATCCACGGGTGGCACGAACTGTCGCCGACGCAACGCGCGCGGACCGCCCCGGACTATCCGGAACCGATCGTCGACCACGGCGAGCGTCGAGAGGCCGCCCTCGCGATGTTCGAGGCGGCTCGCGGCGACGACGACTGACTCGCAGAACCGCCCTCGAACGTGCCTTGTTATCACACTCCCCTTAAACTTTAACAGCGATCCGACCGTGTGGTAAGCTGGAGGCTATCTTAATGAGCTACGAACTCGATCCCCTTCCGTACGACTACGACGCGCTGGAACCGCACATTTCCGAGCAGGTCCTCACGTGGCATCACGACACCCACCATCAGGGCTACGTAAACGGCTGGAACTCGGCCGAGGAGACGCTCGAAGAGAACCGCGAGGCGGGCGACTTCTCCTCGTCGGCCGGGGCGATCCGGAACGTGACCCACAACGGCAGCGGTCACATCCTTCACGACCTCTTCTGGAACTCGATGTCGCCGGAGGGCGGCGACGAGCCGACCGGCGCGCTCGCCGACCGCATCGAGGAGGACTTCGGTTCCTACGAGGCCTGGAAGGGCGAGTTCGAGGCCGCGGCGTCCGCCGCCGGCGGCTGGGCGCTTCTCGTCTACGACTCGTTCTCGAACCAGCTGCGCAACGTGGTCGTCGACAAGCACGACCAGGGCGCGCTCTGGGGCAGTCACCCGGTCCTCGCGCTGGACGTCTGGGAGCACTCCTACTACCACGACTACGGTCCGGCCCGCGGCGACTTCGTCGAGAACTTCTTCGAGGTCGTCGACTGGGAGGAGCCCAGCGCCCGCTACGAGCAGGCCGCCGAACTCTTCGAGTAACGGCACCGCGCACACCCCCGATATTTTTTTGGCGAGCCGCGACCCCGTAGCCGTGAGTGAAATCTGGGTGTGAGTCTCCCGTAGGCTTATTTCTCGTATGGACCGTAATCGGCTATGGGCTTGCATCTCACGCGCGCGTTCGGCGACGGCATCAAACGGGTCCTCACTCGGACCGGGGCGATCCTGTTCGGGACGCTGCTGCTCATTCAATTTCTCGTCCAGGCGTCGGTCAACACCGCGGTTCTCGGTTTCGTACCGCCCGAAGCGTCCGGCCAGATCGGCAGCCTCGGACTGACGCTTCCCGTCTCGGGATCCGTCGGTGCCGCACTCCTCCTCGTCGCGCTGGTCGCGACGTCGATCTACTTCGTCGCGCTCGCGAGAGCGCTCACGCGACCCACCGGCGAACTGTCGACGCTCCCGGAGACGCTCTACCGGCGTCGACTCGGTCGCGCGACGATCTCGATGCTCCTCGGCGGCCTCGTCGTCGGGATCTCGGTCTCGATCGGGCTGGCGTTCGTGCTCCTTCCGGGGATCTTCCTCAGCGCGTGCTTTCTGTGCTTCATCTTCGCCGTCGGCGTCGAGGACCGCGGCCCTATCAGCGCGCTCAGACGGAGTTGGGACCTCTCGCGGGGTAACCGGCTGAAACTCTCGGTCATCGTCGTCCTGAGCGGCGTGATCGGGGCCGTCATCGGCGTCGTCGGCACCGTGTTCGACCTCGTCGGCGCGGCGGTGCTCGGCGAAGTCCTCACGATCGTGATCGGGAGCGTCCTGTTCATCTTCCTGTACGGCGTGATGGCCGCGTCGTATCTGCAACTTCGCGACGCGACCGACGACCGTTCGGAACCCGAGGGTGCAGAGTTCGCCGAGCGCGGAGCGGACTCCGAGTAACGGTCCTCACTCGGCCGCTTCGACGATAACCCGACGCCGGAACCGCCGCGGCATCGCCCGTGACAGCCGTGGTACCGCGACCCGCACAAGCCTTATCCGTGAATGGGGTGTACGTTTGTTTGCAATGGCAAACGGTAAGGTTGATTTCTTCAACGACACTGGCGGTTACGGTTTCATTTCGACTGACGACTCCGACGACGACGTGTTCTTCCACATGGAAGATGTTGGCGGTCCGGACCTCGAGGAGGGGCAGGACGTGGACTTCGAGATCGAGTCCTCGCCCAAGGGCCCGCGCGCGACGAACCTCGTCCGTAACTAATACCGACTTCAGTCGCCCTTTGCGGCGACCGCAGACGGCTTTTCGTTCTTCCCGAGTTTCCCTCGGGCGAACTACAACGTGACCGAGCGACGCGTCAACTCCCAGGGAGCGCCTCGGAATCTCTCACGCCGATCAGCGACGGTTCCCCAGTGATCGGTCCGGAATCCGAAACGCTCAGTCTCACGGACTCCGTTCCGTACGGTATGAACTCCGAGCGCGACCCGGACAGCAGACACGCGGCGCGCGGACAATCCGGACGCCGGGACCGAACCGGCGTCTTCGTCGTCTCCGCGGATCCCGAGCGCCGCGACGCGTTCGCCGTCCGGCGAACGGTGTTCGTCGACGAGCAGGGCGTCGACGAGGAGATCGAGTGGGACGAACACGACGAACCCGACGCCGACGCGACCCACTTCGTCGCGTACGACGACGGCGACGTCGTCGGCGCGGCGCGGTTCAGAGTCGTCGAGGGCGACGACGAACCGGTGACTGGGAAGGTCGAGCGAGTCGCCGTCGCGCGGACAGGCGCGGCGAGGACTGGGGGCGGGAACTGATGGAGAGAGTCGAATCGCACGCGCGCGAACGGGGGATCGATCGGCTCCTCCTGCACGCGCAGGTTCCGGTACGGGGATTCTACGAGACGCTCGGCTACGAGGCGTTCGGCGAGGAGTTCGAGGAGGCGGAGATCCCGCACGTCAAGATGCGAAAGCGCCCGTGAAGGGATCCCTCGGGTGGAATTAGAGTCCCCAAAAGAACACGATCCCGGCGGTCGTGACGACTGTCAGGATCACCTGGAGGGGTGCTCCGACGCGGGCGAAGTCGGTGAACTTGTACCCGCCCGGACCGTAGACCATCAGGTTCGTCTGGTAACCGACGGGACTGAGAAGCGGCGTGCTGGCGGCGAACGTCACCGCGAGCGCGAACGCGAACGCGTCGACCCCGAGTTGGTTCGCGACCTCGACGGCGATCGGGAGCATCAACACCACGCTCGCGTTGTTACTCACCATCTCGGTGATGATCGCGGTCCCGAGATAGAACGTCGCGAGCATCGCGACCGGCGGGAGGACGGCGCTCGCCGCGACGATGCCGGTCGCGATCAGATCTGCGGTCCCGGAGGCCTCGAATGCGATCCCGAGGGGGATGACGCCCGCGAGGAGGAAGATGACGTCCCAGTCGACCGCGTCGTACGCTTCCTCGGGTCGGAGGATGCCGGAAAAGAGCATCGCGACGACGCCGGTGAGCGCGCTCACCATAATCGGGAGGTACTCGAGGGCGGCCAGTCCGACCACGCCCGCGACGATACCGAGCGCGACCGGGATCTGCCGCCGATCGAACTGCTCCCAGCGGCCGTCGCTGGAGACGATGATGTGCGTGTCTCCCCGGAGCCGATCGAGGACGTCTTCGCTCGTCTGGATCAACAGCACGTCACCGGCCTGCAGGTCGACGTCCCTGAGTCGCTGTCGGATGACCTCGTTGCCCCGGCGTACGGCGAGGACGGTCGCGTCGTACTCCCGTTCGAATCCGGCGACGCCGCTGCGACCCATCGACCACCGCCGCGGGAGCAACACGACCTCCGTGAGCGAGGTCTCTCGCTCTTTCTCCGTCGACGCCTCCTCCTCGGATCCGTCCGCCGCATCAGCGCCGTCGTCTGCCGGTCCGGCCTCTCGGGGGTCGCCATCCTCCGATCGGTCCGCCCCCTCCGTTTGCTTCCCCGCTGCGTCCGCGTCGCTCGCAGTCGGGTGCCACGCGTGACGGGTCGGTGAGAATCCCTCGGGGAGTTGCTCGCTGTATTCGGCCGCGGCGTCGACGAGTTCCGGAAGCAGTTGGAGCGACTCGTCTTCGATGACCTGTTCGAGGGTTTCCTGGCTCGCTCTCACCGAGAGGATGTCGCCGGCCCTGATCCGCTCGCTGGGGAGACCGCGGACCACGGTGCGACCGTCGCGGACGATCTGGAACACGTCGAGATCGAGGTCGCCGCCTCTGACCTCCCGAACCTCCGAGCCGACGAGTTCGGAGCTCTCGTGGACGACGACGTCGGTCAGGTAGTCCGCCATCCCGAACCGGTCAGTCGAGGTCCCCTTCGCGGAGATCCGCGCGGGCGTCAGGTATCGACCGACGGTCAGGAGGTAGACGATACCGACCGCGAGCACGACGACGCCGAGTTGCGTGAACTCGAACAGCGAGAACGGCTCCGCCCCCGGACCGCCGATCTGTGCCCAGACGTCGCTGGCGAGCAGGTTCGTCGACGTCCCGATGACGGTGAGCGTGCCGCCCAGCATCGAGGCGAACGAGAGGGGGATGAGTAGCTTCGAGGGCGACGTCCCGGTCTTCTGTGCGAGGTTCGTGACCGCGGGGATCAACACCGCGACGATCGGCGTGTTGTTCACGAACCCCGCTGTCGGCCCGGACAGCCCCACAGTCGCGAGCAGCTGCCGGGATTCGCTGTCGCCGGCGAACGACTCCATCTTCCGGGTGAGTATCTGGATGACGCCGGTCTGTCGAACGCCCTCGCTGAGGACGAACATCGCGAGCACGGTGAGCGTCGCGGGGTTCGAGAACCCGGAGACGCCCTCCTCCGGTGAGACGCCGGTCCACGGCCCGAGCAGGATGAGCGCGACCATCAGCGCGATCGCGGTGGTGTCGATCGAGACCGGCTGCCACACGAACAGGACGAGGGCGGTGGCGACCACCGCGAGCACGACGAGGACGTCGATGGGGACGGGGACCTGCACTGGAAGCTGGGGGAGAACCGGAAACTGCAGTAGCGATAGACCGTTTCCTATGGTCGTCGGCATCGAGTAATAGCGTACCGTTCCGCCGACACCGACATAGTAGTACGGTTCCCGGGTGACTCGACCCAGTGTCTCCGGATCGCTGCGGCGGGAGGAGTCGAAACGACCCGGAGTTTATCAACGATGACGCGGCCACTCCCGCCGTGATCTGACGCTCGCCCCGCGTCGGGCGCGGTTGCTCGGCACGTCGACGCGGGTGCGGCAGCGACGGTCAGGGGACCGTCTAACGGTGCCGACTGTTCGCCACACCCATCCCAGAGAGCGGGCCGAAAGCGATCAGGACAGCCGCTTGGAGACGTACGGGCCGTCCTGGTGGTAGCCGAGCTTCTCCCGGTAGTACTCCCGCGCGCCGATCCCGGAGATGATCGCGAGGTCGCGGTACCCCGCGTCGGCGGCGAGTTCCTCCGCGCGGCGGATCAGGCGGCGTCCGTAGCCCTTGTGCTGCCACTCGCCCTCGCCCGTCCCGATTCCGGCTTCGCTCCCGTAGACGTGGAGCTCTCGGACGATGGCGGCGTCTTCGAGTTCGCGTCGCACGGGGTCGTTCGGGAAGCGGAGCCGACAGAAGCCGACCAGCAGGTCCTCAACGGGGTCCTCGAACGCGAGGAAGTGCTCGGTCCCGCCCGCGACCTCGTAGGTCTGGACGTTCAACTCGACCCGCTCGGGGTCGGGGTCCGCGTCGTTCATCCCGGCCTCGCGGGCGCGGATGTCCCGGACGTCGATTCCCTTCTCCTCGGCCCGCTGCTCGGCGAGCTGTCGGAGGTTCGACTTCCAGACGCCCGCGTCGATGAAGTCCGCGGGGATGTCCCGCTGGACGCGCTGTAAGCGCGTGTACTCGGGGATCATCCCCATCACTTCGGCGACGACCTCGGCGGCCTCGTCGTTGCCCAGCGGCTCGAACTCGTCGCGACGCCACTGGTCGTACACGCGCGTCCCGCGGACGACGAGCGTCGGGTAGATCTTGAGGTAGTCCGGGCGGTACTCCTCGCGCTCGAAGAGCTGCCGGAAGTCCTCCAGAATCATCTCCTTCGTCATCCCCGGCTGTCCCGGCATCATGTGGAAGCCGACCTTGAACCCGGAGTCTCTGAGCCGCCGGTTCGCGTCGATCGACGCCTGCACGCCGTGGCCGCGGTGCATCTCTCGGTTGATGCGCTCGTAGGTCGTCTGCACGCCGACCTCGACCTTCGTCGCGCCGAGGTCGAGCATCCGGTCGATCTGCTCGGGGTCACACCAGTCGGGCTTCGTCTCGAACGTCGTCCCGATGTTGCGGATGTCCGCGGTCTCGTTCTCGGCGATGACGTCCTCGACGTACCGGAAGTCGACGTCCTCGGGGTCGGGCTTGAACGACTGGTCCTCCGCCGGCTGCGGCTCCGAGTCGAGGCCGTAGTCGTTCAGCGCCTCCAGCGCGCGCTTGACGAACCACTCCTGATAGTCGTGACTCCGCGCGGTCATCGTCCCGCCCATCAGGATGAGTTCGACCTTGTCGACTGGGTGACCGATGTGCCTGAGCTGTTCGAGCCGGAGCGTCACCTGACCGTACGGGTCGTAGTCGTTCTGCTCTCCGCGCGCGGCCGCGGGCTCGTGGCCCGTGTACGACTGTGAGGAGTCGAATTCGGAGGCCGGGCCGCCCGGGCAGTACAGGCACTTCCCGTGCGGGCACATGTGCGGAGACGTCATAATCGCGACCGGCGAGACGCCGGAGGCGGTCCGAACGGGCTTGCGCCGGACGACCTCTTTGACCTCCTCGCGCCGACCATCCGGCGCGTGCCGGAGGATCTCGGCGTTCTTCGGGACCTTCGGAGAGGAGTGCGTCGAGCAGGCGTCGATCTTCGCCGACTCGAGGTCGTCGCGGTCGACCTCGCCGTCGAGGATCCGCTCGACGAGGTCCTCGCAGGTGCGCCGGAAGGCCTCCGTCTCGGTCGGCTCCGGTTCGGCGTTCCCGCCGTCGACGTCGGCATCGCTGCTCACAGGACGCTCACCTCCGGCGGTCGCGACGAGCGAGTCATTACCGCTCTTTCGTCCCGTTTCGCGGTTAAGCGTGTCGCTCCCGAACGTGCGCGTCGAACGTGTGACCGAAAGAGAACCGAGAGAATCGGTCGGTCTGAACCGAACGCCCGCTTCAGAACTGGCTGACGACCGCCTCGGTGACGGCGTCGACGACGTCCTCGCGTGCGCCCGAGAGGAACTCCACGCGGTTCTGCCGGATGCCGACCGCCGTGACGCCGCCCTCGGGGACGGCCTCGCTGGCGTCGGCGGCCGCGGCGCGGACGTCGATGTCGGCGTCCGCGCGGACGAACAGCTCGTCCGTCGCGTAGACGACGGTCGCCGCTCGGTCGTCCTCGGCCTGTCGGTCCAGCGCGTCCGCGAGCAGCGACGTCGGCGGGAAGTCGAACCGGTGGCTGTAGGAGTCGGCGTCGAGGACGGCGACGTCGACGCCCTCGACGGTCCGGGTCTCGAGGTTCGCCTCGGCGGTTTCGACCTCGTCCTCGAGCTTGATCCGATACTGCTCGGAGACGTGGCCGGCGAGGCCGCCCTCGTCCTCGAACAGCAGGTCGGTGATGAGCTCGCGCTTGTCCTGGTACGACTGGTAGTACGCCTCGAGGGCGACCGCCTCGCGGAGCTCGCGCGTCCGGTCGGCGTCGTATCCCGTCTCGGCCGCGAGGTCGACGTACGCCTCCGGCGCGTTCTCCCAGTAGCTCACTGCGGGCAGGTGCCCGAGGTCCTCTCTCACGTCGGCGTTGACGGCCGCGGCGACGTTCGCGCCGAGCGCGCCCGTCGAGAGGCCGGCCGCGTCGACGTCGGCGAGGCTCGGCGAGACGAGCACGCTCGCCTCGTCTTCGATCTCCGCGTCGACCGACTCGGCGTCGACGACGACCTTTTCGGCACCGTAGACGCCGAGGAGTCCGAGACCGTCGAGCGAGTCCGTCGTGCCGCCGACGCCGACGAGGACGACGAGCGGGAGCTTCTCGTCGTGGCGCTCGTTGTCCTGCAGCATCCGCGTCACGTCGTTCGTCGCGGCGTCCATCCCGTAGACCGGGTCGTCGAGCGGGCGGCGCGTGAAGAAGTGGTACTCCGCGTCGGCGCGGGCGTGCTCCTCGCGGATGAGCGGGAGCACGGCGCGCTCGATCGCCGCGCCGGCGACGTAGCCGTCGGCGGTGGCGGCGTGCCGGACCACGATCGGTCGCGACTCCAGCACGGCCGCGCGGATCGACTCCGCGGCGTCAGCGAGCTGCTCTGTGACGGCGTCGACGGCGTCGTCCGCCGCGAGCGGCACGACCGATTCGGGCCGGGCCTTCTCCGAGAGCGCGTCGGCGAGCCGACGAGCGACCGCGTCGGCGTCGTCGCCGGTCAGTTCGGTCAGCTCCTCGGTCTCGACCTGCAGTTCGCCGCGTCGGAGTTCGACCTCGCCGTCGAGCCGGACGACGTCGCCCTCGTCGACTTCGGGGTAGGCGCGGACGCCCGCCTCGACGAACGCCGCGCAGTCGACGACGCCCGTCTCGTCGCGGACCTCGAAGATCGTCGGGCCGCCGGTCTGGCGCGCGCCGACGATTTCGCCCTCGATGCGGACGAGGTCGCCGACGCGGTCGCCCAGCGAGTCGACACCGACGCGTTCGGGCTCCTCGTCGCTCTCCTCGCTCTCGGTGGACGGTTCGTCGGTTTCGGGCTCCGTGCCCGTTTCTTCGGTCTCGGCGGCCGCGTCTTCGTCTGCGGTCTCGCCGTCGAACTCGAACGCGCTGTCCGCGGCGCCTGCCTCGTCTTCGTGCGTCGATTCGTCTTCGTCCTCAGCGTCGTCAGTTCGCTCGCTCTCAGCGGTCGGCGACTCCCGCTTCGCCGCCGCCTCAGTCCCGTTTCCCGCTTGCGACTTCGTCGCTCCTCCCTTCGGCGTCTTCTTGACCGGCGTCGGGCCGTCGTCCTCGTCGCTCTCGATCGGCTCACCGTCGGCGTCGCCGTCGGGGTCGTGGACGCGAGCGCCGCGGAACTCCGATTCGGACTGCCGGATCGACCACCCGAGGTCGATGTTCCCGTTGCTGCGGACGTTCTTCACCTGGACGAAGACGGTGTCGCCGGACTCCCAGTCGAGACTTTCGAGGCGACGGTCGAGTTCGCTGCGGTGCAGGAGCCCGGTGACCCCGGGCGCGAGATCGACGAAGACGCCGAAATCCGCGAATCCATCGACGGTTCCCTTGTAGAACCGTCCCGGCGTGAGCTGTTTTGGGGAATCTCCCCTGAAATCGAACCAGACGTCCTCGTCGTGCGTAATCCAATCCATTGCGAGAGTAAAATGGGTCGCGCCTAAAACGACTGTCGAATTCCTGCTCGGCGAGCGACCGGTCGCCGTCGGCCGCCCGCGACGTCAGATCAGCCCCAGCGCGCGGAATACCGCTCTTCCGGCGTCGATCCCGCCGAACGCAGAGCCGAAGAGCAGGACCGCGGGGATCGCGGCGGCCACGGCCGCACGGGTCGTCGTCGTCCGGTGGACCGTTCGGAGTCCGACGACGAGCAGCGCGGCCCCGTACAGCGCGCAGGCCGCTCGGAGCCACGGCGAGGGGTACCCGGCCAGGACGCAGGGTGCCGTCGCGTACGCGATCACCTGCACCGTCTCGCTGATGCCCCCGCGGTCGCGGACGGTGAGGATCAGGGCGACAGTCTGGATCGCGGCGGTGAAATGGAGCGCCGCGGGAGCGAGGACGAGGGCGACGAGCGCGAGCGAGACGGCGGCGGAGACCGCCTGCCCGCCCGCGAGGGACGGGATCCGTCCCGGCTTGAACGCGAAGAGCCCGACCGCGTACGCGACGGCGACGACGACCGCGAAGACGAGTCCCGGTGCCTGATCGCCCGGGGCGACGCCGTTCCGGAAGAACTGCTCCGGGCGCAGGAGCACTTCGATCCACGCCCGCGCGAGCCCCCGCGGTCCGCGCTCGCGACCGCCGCTCGGATTCTCGACCCAGGTCGTCACGTTCGGTTCGAACTAGTCGCGTCGGAGCGTATGACAGTTCCGGCACCGCGCCTCGTAGGACTCGTCGGCGCCGACGACGATCGTCGGCTCGTCGGCGTGGGCGGGCCGGCCGTCCACGAGCCGTTGGTTGCGCGTCGCGGGCTCGCCACACAGCGCGCAGATCGCCTGCAGTTTGTCGACGTACTCGGCGACCGCCATCAGTTGCGGGAGCGGCTCGAACGGCTCTCCCCGGTACGTCTGGTCGATCCCCGAGACGATGACACGCCGCCCGTCGTCGGCCAGCCGCTGACAGACCTCGACGAGCTCGGGCGCGAAGAAGTTCGCCTCGTCGACGGCGACGACGTCCTCGCCGTCCAGTTCGTCGCGGATCTCCCAGACGTCCTCGCCCTCGTTGGGGACGACCGTCGCCTCCCACTGCCGTCCGACGTGCGACCCGACGGTCGTCTCGCCGTAGCGGTCGTCGACGGCGGGTTTGAACACCGCGATCTCTTGGCCCGCGATCTCCGCGCGTCGCAGCCGACGGAGGACCTCCTCGGTCTTCCCCGAGAACATCGAGCCCGTGACGACCTCGATCCACCCGCTGTTCGTGATGGCGTGCATACGACGTTCGAGCGCGGTGGAGCGGCAAAACCGTTGTTCATTCGCCCGGCTAGGCGACTGTCGAACGAGAGACGGACGCCGAGCGTTCGACCCTACCGCCCCGCTCCGCCGACGTTCTCGTCGGCCTCGAACGTCGACGGGTCCGGTTCGATCCGCGCGTACTCGACGACCCGACGACCGAGCACGCGAACGCGTTCGTCGAGCCCCTCGTCGACGAGGTCGTCGCCCTCGAAGCGTTTCGAGGCGTTCGGAATCGCCGCCTGGTGCGGGAGGACCCACGCGTCGAGCGCCCGGCAGACCGAGCGGAGGTGGTCCAGCGCGGACACGGGGAAACCGCCGCCGGCGACTGCCAGCAGACCGACGGTCTTCCCCTCGAACTCGTCGAATCCGCAGTAATCCAGCGCGTTCTTCAGAACGCCCGAGTACGAGCCGTGGTACATCGGCGTTCCGAGGAGGACGGCGTCGGCCTCGCGGATCCGCCGGACGACCGTCGCGCTGTCGCCCTGTGCGTCTAGGTCCGCGTCGAACACCGGAAGGTCGTACGTTCGGAGGTCGAGTACCTCACCTGTCCCACCCGCCTCCCTGGAGCCGTCGAGCGCGCGTTCGAGCGCGCGGCGCGTGTAGCTCTCCTCGCGAAGGCTCCCGCACACCGCGACGACGGAGACGGTCGATGCCGATCGATCGTCTGACATACGCTCTCCACGTCGGGACAGCGCAAGAACCCACCGACCGGCGGTCGGGCCGTTCGGCCGCGGTGTCCGTTCGGGACGTTCCCGGTCCGCTCTCTGACATCGCGGACGGGGTCTGGTCGGTTGGCGACGGATAGAAGACGGAGAGTCGGCCGAAAGATGCGACGTGGGACACGTCAGATCGGCGGATATTGCTGTGCCGGCGTCCCCAGTTCCCGGGGCGAGCGTTTCGGCCCATCGATTCGACAGTCGGCGTCATCTTACGACGTCTTTCGCCGGTTCGTCTGAGAAAAGTTGTGAAATTCGATAAATCGCTTGGTCTGTAGCGAAGACTTCCTCACCGATGTAGACAATCTTATCACGCAAAAGGAACAACGTCTGACCGAGCAATATGTCCAATAAAGACTGGTGGCCAGATCAATTGGATCTGGAGATTCTGGACCGCAACGCCCAGGAAACCGATCCGATGGGCGAGGACTTCGACTACGCCGAGGAGTTCGAGAAACTCGACTTCGACGCCGTCAAAGCGGACATCGAATCGGTGATGACCGACTCGCAGGACTGGTGGCCGGCCGACTACGGTCACTACGGGCCGCTCTTCATCCGGATGGCGTGGCACAGCGCCGGTACGTACCGCACGTTCGACGGCCGCGGCGGAGCGTCCGGCGGACACCAGCGCCTCCCGCCGGTCGACAGCTGGCCGGACAACGTGAACCTCGACAAGGCCCGACGGCTGCTCTGGCCCGTCAAGCAGAAGTACGGTCGCCAGCTCTCGTGGGGCGACCTGATCGTCCTGGCCGGAAACGTCGCCCTCGAATCGATGGGCTTCGAGACGTTCGGCTTCGCGGGCGGCCGCGAGGACGACTACACGCCCGACGACTCCGTCGACTGGGGTCCGGAAGACGAGTGGGAGACGACCTCCGAGGAGCGCTTCGACGAGGAAGGGAACCTCAAGTGGCCGCTCGGCAACACGGTGATGGGCCTCATCTACGTCAACCCCGAAGGTCCGAACGGCGAACCGGACCTCGAAGGCTCGGCGAAGAACATCCGAGAGTCTTCAGCCGGATGGCGATGAACGACGAGGAGACCGTCGCGCTCATCGCCGGCGGCCACACGTTCGGGAAGGTCCACGGTGCCGACGACCCCGACGAACACGTCGGCCCCGAGCCGGCGGCGGCCCCCATCGAGAAGCAGGGATTCGGCTGGGAGAGCGACTTCGGCGAGGGCAAGGGCCCCGACACCATCACGAGCGGTATCGAGGGGCCGTGGAACACGACGCCGACCCAGTGGGATATGAGCTACATCGACAACCTGCTCGGTCACGAGTGGGTGCCGGAGAAAGGCCCCGGCGGCGCGTGGCAGTGGACTACCGAGGAAGGCGAACTCGACGACGCCGCGCCGGGCGTGCAGGACCCGGCGGACAAGGAAGACGTGATGATGCTGACGACGGACGTCGCCCTGAAGCGGGACCCCGACTACCGGGAAGTCCTCGAACGCTTCCAGGAGAACCCCGACGAGTTCCAAGAGGCCTTCGCGAAGGCGTGGTACAAACTGATCCACCGCGACATGGGCCCGCCGGAGCGGTTCCTCGGTCCCGAGGTCCCCGACGAGGTTATGGTCTGGCAGGACCCCCTCCCGGACGCCGAGTACGACCTGATCGGCGAGGACGAGGTCGAGGAGCTGAAGGCCGAGATTCTCGATTCGGACCTCTCTGTCTCCCAACTCGTCAAGACCGCGTGGGCGGCGGCGTCGACGTACCGCGACAGCGACAAGCGCGGCGGCCCGAACGGCGCTCGCATCCGGCTCGAACCCCAGAAGAGCTGGGAAGTGAACGAGCCGGTCGAGCTCGAAACGGTCCTCGGGACGCTCGAATCGATCCAGGAGGACTTCAACGGGTCGCGGTCCGACGACGTGCGCGTCTCGCTGGCGGACCTGATCGTCCTCGGCGGCAACGCGGCCGTCGAGCAGGCGGCGGCGGACGCCGGCTACGACGTGGAGGTCCCGTTCGAGCCGGGGCGCGTCGACGCCTCCCAAGAGCAGACCGACGTCGAGTCATTCGACGCGCTCAAACCGGACGCGGACGGCTTCCGCAACTACCTCGACGCCGACGAGGTCGAGCGAAAGCCCGAGGAGCTTCTCGTCGACAAGGCGGAACTGCTGAACCTGACCGCAAACGAGATGACGGTGTTGGTCGGCGGGCTGCGCGCGCTGGGTGCGAACTACCAGGACTCCGAGCTCGGCGTCTTCACCGACGAGCCCGAGACGCTGACCAACGACTTCTTCGTGAACCTGCTCGACATGGACTACGAGTGGGAAGCCGTCTCCGACGACGAGAAGGTGTTCGAGCTGCGCGACCGCGAGACCGGCGACGTCGAGTGGAAGGCCTCCCGCGTCGACCTGACATTCGGGTCGAACGCACGGCTCCGTACCATCTCCGAGGTCTACGGCGCGTCCGACGGCGAGGAGAAGTTCATCGAGGACTTCGTCGACACCTGGAGCAAGGTCATGAAGCTCGACCGCTTCGACCTCGAATAACCCCGGCAACGACCCGTCGGACCGGTGCGCGGCTCCGCCGCGACCGGTTCAACAGAAGTTCTGCGTGATGTAGACGCTGGTCCCGTCGATCGTCGCGCCGATTCCCTCTCGCCGCCAGTAGGACCGAAGCAGATTCTCCCGGTGTCCCGGCGAGTTCATCCAGCCCCAGACCGCGCCGTGTGCGAGTTCCTCGGCGGTCTCGTAGGTCATCGTCTTCCCGTCGCTCCGCTTGCTCGGAACGCCGAGATGCAACAGCGCGATGTTCTCGCCGCCGGTCGCGTACCGACCGGGCGACTCCATCGGCGCGCGACAGTCGTAGTCGTACCGCTCGTAGCGGTCCCCCAGCGAGGTCCCCGTCGGCGTGCTGTGGCCGACGAACTGCCGGTCGGACATGTCGAGGCTGTGCCGGCGCGCGATGTGCCGCAGGTCGCGGTCGGCCTGCAGGGTCGGGAGATCCCGAACCGATCGGACGTTGTTCACGGCCTCGTGCGTCAGCCGCTCGACCGCGCGTTCGCTAACCATCCCTCAGAACCACTTGCCCTGATCGGACAGCTGTGAGGTGTCCTCTTTCAGTTGCCGCCGGGCGTTCTCGTCTTCGGCGTCGCTCAGTTGGCTCACGTTCGTCTGCCCGCGCTCGAGGAGCGCTCTCGCCTGCGGATCGGTGAACGTGTCCTGCGCGGCGTCCAGCAGCCGGCTTCCCTCCGCGGTGTCGCCGTCGATACCGGCGTCTAACGCCTTCGCCTCGATGAACTTCGCGCGGATCGACTCCTCCTCGCCGTACTTCTGCGGTTCGGTCGTGTAGGTGACCTCGATGCTGTCGGATCCGAGCGTTCGACCGTCCGAGACCAGTTCGACGGACGCCAACTGTCGGCGCTCCTCGTCGGTTCCCTCGGGGACGTGGAGCTTGAACACGAGCTCCTGTTTCCGCCGCTGCAGGAGGTCCTGCAGGTGGATCGTCGCGGTGTCGCCCTGCCAGTCGGTCGGGACCGGCTGCAGTTGCGGCATCCGTTTGAACACCTCGCTGATCTCGATGTTGCCGAGGTCGATCTCCAACCGGGGGTTCGACTCCACGACCGTCCCGGCGTCGTAGACGGCGTCGTTGAAGAACTGCAGGATCTCGCTGGCCCGCATGATGTGCTCCCAGCGGCCCTGCGAGTGCTCGGCCAACGCCCGAACGACCTGTTCGTCGTAGTTCGGCCCGAGGCCGGCGGAGATGACGGAGATGCCCGCATCGCCCATCCGCCGCGCGATCGACGCCAAGCCGTCGACGGACTGCTCGCCCGCGGTCGGGTTCCCGTCGGTCAAGAGTAGGACCCGCTTCGCGGTCGTCTCCCCGCCGTCCATCTGCGCGATCGCGTCGCGGGAGGCTTCGAGTCCGGCCTCGATGTTGGTCCACTCGCCGGCGCTCAGGGCGTCGATCTGGGACTCGATGGCCTCCTGATTCGCGTCGTCCCACCGAACGGGCTCGGTCACGGTTTCGGCGTCGTCGCCGAACGTAACGATACTGATGTGATCGTTCCCGTTCAGGTCGGCGAGGACAGAGGACGCCCCCTCTTTGGCGTCTTCGATCTCGTCGCCGCGCATCGATCCGCTCACGTCGATACAGAGCACGACGTTCCTCGTCGCCGGGTTGTGCTCTCCGCCGGGTTCGATGTCGACTTCGCAGTATGCCACCCCGCCCCCCGTCGAGATGTACGGGCGGTTGAGCCGCGCCTGAAACTTCATATCCCGCTTGATGACAGATTGGTTATTAAATCCTCGTGCCGACTCGACGTCCCGGTAGGCGAACGATTAATTGCGTGTGTGACACAAGCAGGGGTATGCGACGGGAACTTTCGGTGGGGGACCGCATCGGGAACCGGTACCGGATCGACGAGCAGGTCGGTCGCGGTGGCTTCACCGTCGTCTGGAAGGCGACCGACGGCAGGACCGGGGACACCGTCGCAGTGAAGCATCCGAACTACGGGGCCGGAAAGAGTGAGGACGCCGTCGAGAAGTACTTCGGCCGAGAGCTCGAAGCCCTGCGGACGATCGAGCGGAACGGCTCGCACCCGAACATCATGTCGCTCCGCGAAACGGTCGTCGAACGCGGCGTCCAGTACATGATCGTCGAGTTCGTCGCGGGCGAGGAACTCGAACGACACGGCGGCATCGACGACCCGGATCTCGTCACGGACATCGGAACGCAACTGTGCGGGATCTTCTCGGTCCTCCACGACCTCGAAATCGTCTACCGGGACCTGAAACCAGACAACGCGATGCTCACGCCCGACGACGACGTCGTCCTCATCGACTTCAACACCGCACGGACGATTCCGAAGTGCGGCAACTGCGGACAGAAGGTGGACTTCGACAGTTCGACGGACCAGTACTGTCCGAATCCGCAGTGTAACACGCGCCTCGACAGGCAGACGCAGATCCGCGCCGGCCCGGCCGGCCGGAGCAAGTACAAACCCCCGGAAGTGAAGAACGCCGACGGGATCCAGGGGCCGTGGTCCGACGTGTACTCGATCGGGAAGCTGCTGTACTTCCTCGCGACCGGCCTCGTGACGGCCCACCCGATGGACGACCCCCGCGGACGGATCGACTGTCCGGACTACCTCGCCGACATCGTCGTTCGTGCGACCGCGCTGGAGCCGATCAACCGGTATCGAAACGCCGGGGTGATGCGATACTGCCTCGAACAGCGGGACGCGGACGCGCACAAGGACCTCCCCGAGGCGGTGCTGACGAACGTCGAAACGGGTGAAAAATACACGGTCGCTCCGGGCGACACGATCGGTCGGGAGAACGCCTCGGGGCCGTTTCCGACGATCGGTTTCGAGGACGACGACCAGATCATCTCGCGCGTCCACGCGAAGTTCGATTTCGACGGCGACCAGTGGGTTATCGTCGACAAGAGCACGAACGGCACCGTCATCGACGCGAGCGACCCGTCTGCGTCGCGGCTCCCCGACTGGGACGGCATTCTGCAGCGGGAGTCGTGGGACGGCCAGCCCGGCGAGGCACCGCCGCAGTACGCGACGCTCGACGACCTCACCGTGATCGGCGTCCCCCGACCCGACCGCGGCGTCAGACTGCAGTTCAGCCGCCAGTAGCGAGAAACTGTTATGTATCAGGCGCTAGACCTGTTCTACTATGTCGGCACATTGTGCGATCTGTGACAAGGACGTCGATCCCGACCCGAACTCGATCGCCTGCCCGGACTGCGGCAGCCCGATCCCGGAACTGCGCGAGCGACGGGCGGAGGAAGCGAGCCCGAAAGATCCACGGCAGCAGGGCTCCCCCGAGCAAGGATCAGCCGACGGCACGCCGGAGCAGCAATCCGCCGACGCGTCACAGCGGGATTCTCCGGCTCGGGACCCGCGACAGAAGCGAGACGCCTCGTCGCCGTCGGCCGGAAGCGAGTCCGGAGCGGACGCCGCCGACGGCTCGCAGTGCCCGGAGTGCGGTGCCGACGTCGACCCCTCGTTCAAATTCTGTCCGCAATGTACCGAGCCGCTGTCGGGGGACGACGGCGGGGCCGATCCGATAACGACCTGCCCGGAGTGCGGCTACGACGACCTGACGGGCGACGAGAAGTTCTGCCCGATGTGCACCAACGACCTCCAAACGGCCGACGCTGGCGTCGGTGCGGGAGACGGTGCGGAAGATGCCGCCGGGGACGCAGCCGACAGTCCCGCCGACGGGCGGGGCGGCGGTTCCGAACCGGCGGATCCCCGCGGCCCGGTACACAGTCCCGGGAGCGGCGGAAGCGAGGTCGAACTCCAGTTCGACCACGGCGGCGCGCTGACCGCGACGGACGAGACGATACTGGGACGCGAGATCCGCAAGCACCTCCACGGCGAGGGCGTCGACGCCAGAGAGGCAAAGCGGGTCAGTCGCCAGCACCTCCTGTTCAAGCGGACCGACCCCGGGTTCGTCGTCGTCGACCTCGAGTCCTCGAACGGGACCGAACTGAACGGCGAGGAGCTCGCCGCCAACGAGGAGTACCAGATCGAGGACGGAGACGCGCTCGACATCGCCGGCGTCACGACCGCGACCGTCCGGATCAGGTAGTTGCACTGGGCACCTGACGTCGGCGATCGCCTCGTCGGTGCCGACGGCGAGTACGAACTGGTCGAGTACATCGACACCGGTGGCTTCACCACCGTCTACCGGGCCACCGAGACGGAGAGCGGTGCGGACGTCTGCATCAAGTACCCGTTCTTCGGGAGCACGAACCCCGACATCGACGCGTTCGTCTCCCGAGAGGTCCGCGCGCTCAGGACGATCGAGACGCTCGGCGGGCACGCGAACATCATGACGCTCCACGAGCACTTCGTGGAGCGGGGAACCGATTTCCTGGTCGTCGACTACGTCGACGGCGCGGTGCTCTCGGAGCGGACCGAGCGGTTCGACCCCTCGGTCGTCCGATCGATCGGCCTGTCGGCCTGTTCGGCGCTCGGTCGGCTCCACACCGGCGACATCGTGTACCGAGATCTCAAGGAGGACAACCTGATCCTCACCGGATCGGACCGGCCGGTGCTCATCGATCTGAACACCTGTCGCGTCACGCCCGCCTGTCCGGACTGCGGCCGACTCGTCAGACACGAGGCCGCGAACAGCGCGACCTGTGAGGCGTGTGACGCGGATCTAGACGAAGTCATCCAGATCGGCGACCACGACCGCGGGCGGTACAAAGCGCCGGAGCAACGGGACCCGGGGCGATCCCCGGGCCCGTGGACGGACGTCTACGCGCTCGGCCGAGTGCTGTTTCGCCTCCTTGCGGGATTCGTCCCGCCGCGGGAGTTCGACGCCGGAGCGCGCGTCGATGCGCCGGCGTACCTGACCGAGATCATCGATCGCGCCACGGATCCAGACCCCGAACAACGGTACCCGGACGCCCTCGCGCTGGGTGACGCGCTGTACCGTCGCGACCCCGATCCGGGCCCTCCGAGCGCGACGGTCGTCGATCCCGACACGGACGCCGAATACGCGATCTCGCCCGGCGACCGGATCGGACGAGTGGACGAGACGACCGACCCGGCGGTCCCCGTCGCGGACGACCATCCGCCGGCAGTCTCCCGACAGCACGCCCAGTTCGCCCTCGACGGGAACTGCTGGGAGCTGATCGACACCGGACGTAACGGCACCCTCGTCGGTCGGCACGGTGACTTTCACCGAGTGCTCAGCCGCCGCGGACGGCGGGAACGTTCGATCGGCTCCGAGGAGCGGTTCCCGGAGCGCCGCAGGCTCGTCCCGGGCGACGTGATCGTCCCCGTCGACGAACGGTACGGCGCGCGGTTCCGGTTCGAGGGACGGCCCTGGGTGAATGTTTAAGATGTGGGCCCCACGCATTGCGGTATGAACCACGCGACCAGGGTGGACATCGGTCGACGGAAGGCGCACAGAGACGGGGGGATCAACGAAGACAGCGTCGCGGCGATGGTCTTCGACGAGTCCCATCGCGACTCGGTTCGCCAGTCCACGGGCGTCTTCGTCCTCGCCGACGGCGTCGGTGGGACCTCCGGCGGCGACGTCGCCTCCTACCTCGCGACCACCGTCGTTCCCGAGGAACTGTCTTCGGTCGCGCTCCGGCTCGCCCGGGCGGAAAACCCCGTTTTCGACGACCTCGAGATGGACACCGACGGGTTCCCCTCCCGACCGGACACGTCGGAGATCCGCGCGGCGATCTCCGATGCCGTCGCGACGGCCGACGAGGAGATCAGAGAGCGACGCCGCGGGCAGGGGTCGGCGACGACGATCGTCGTCGGCGTGTACGAACCGGGTCGCCTCCACGTCGGCTGGGTCGGTGACAGCCCCGCCTACGTCATCAACCGGGGCGACCGACGGATCGAGCAGGTGACCCGCGATCACTCCGCGGTGGCCTACTACGTCGCCGAAGGCAGATCTCCCCCACGGTGGCGAGAGTTCACACGGACAAGTCCACCATCTCGCGCGCCGTCGGCGGAAGCAACCCCGACGTGGAGTTCACGAGCGTCCCGATCTTCGGCGACGACGTCGTGCTGTTCACCAGCGACGGCCTCCTCGACGCCTACGATCGCTCCCGCGAACTCTATCAGGAGTACCTCCGCGCCGACGACAAGGAGGCCGTCGAGGCGAAGATCAGAGAGCACGTCGTGACCGACGACGAGATCCGCGATCGGGTGTTGGACGCGTGGACGCTCGAAGAGGCCGCCGAACGGTTGCTCGAACTGACCCAGAAACGCGGCGGCACGGACAACTTCTCGGTCGTGCTGTTCGCCGACAAGAGCCGGCCGGCGAAGGCGGAGGCGGCCGACTCGGACCTCACAAGAGCGTTTTCGGACGACGACGCTCCGGACTTAGACAGCGACGAGACGGTCCTCGACGAGTGAGGACGCTCCGTTTTTCGATTTCCCCGACGGCGTACGAACGTGTCGGCATAATACCTATTAACACACACTTAGAAGGGGCATCCGAATGTCTCGTCCAACGATCGTCATCGGGATCGGGCAAGCCGGGTGTCGCATGCTGGAGTCGGTTCACTCTCTCGTCCACGAGGAGGGCAACCAAGACGCGTTTCAGTTCTTCACTATCGATTCGAGTAGCAGCGACCTGACGGAGGAAACGCCGCAAGTCGGGCAGAACGTCACGCGGATTCACCTCGACAAGCCCGACGAGAAGTGGTTCAATCAGGAACACAGACACGACTATCGCTATCTCGGCGAGCAGTTCTCGCTGAAGACCGAGGAGGGGACGGGTCGGACCCGCCCGGTCTCACGCTATCACGTCGAGTGGAGCCAGAACCACGACAAGGTGCGCAATCAACTGCGGGACGGAATCCAGTCGTTCGTCTCCGACACGAAAATCGATCGCGACACCAACTCCTCGTACTATCAGATCTGGCTCCTGAACTCCCTCGGCGGCGGGACGGGAAGCGGCGCGTTCCCGATCATCGCGGCGCTCGTCCAGAGCATCACCGAACCGATGAGCGAGGACTTCCTCCTCAACGGTGTGGGCTCCCTGCCCCGCCTGGTCGGACTGCAGGACGATCAGTTCCCGCCGTACGGGCGAAAGGTCCTCTATGCGAACGCCTACGCGGCGCTCGCGGAACTCAGAGAACTCATCAACGACCGGGACGACCCGCACTGGTCGCCCCCGCTCATCGACGTGCAGTCAGACGTGCTCAATCCAGGCGAGGACGGGCTGGAGATCGACGGGACGCTCTTCGATAAGTACTGGCTCATCGGGTTCTCCGAGGAGAACAGCGAACAGCTCGCCTACCGCCGGCGGATGAATCGAATCGCGGCGAACGGCATCTACTATCTGGCGAACAAAGATCAGCCGGAGGACTTCCCGTACTACGACAACTACGACGAGGAGCCCCTCGCGGCGATCACCTCCGCGGAACTGCGATTCCCGACAGAGGAGGCTCGGGAGTTCGTCGAGGCCAAGCGACGGATCGACGAGGTCCAGGCCGAGGCCCAGCAACTGGACGAAGAGATCTCCCACCACGAGGAGACGGTCGATTACCTCACCGAGGCCCGGCGAATCACGCTCGATCCGGTGGAAGGCGTCCCCGACGGCCTCGAACACCTCGACCACGACTTGCTGGAGGAGTGCGCTCAGGCCCCGAGCGACGTCAACATCTCCGATCGACTGGAGGAAGAGGTCAGTATCGTCGGAAACAGCGTCGACCGATCCGACGTCGACGAGGTCGTCGACGACGTTCTCGAGACCGCGCGCTCGAACCTCCGGGACCACGCCCGCTCGCCGAAGTACGGGGAGCCGTTCGAGGCCGACGACGTCGTCGACCGCTTCTACACCGAGGCGCTCGACAGACACCTGAAACGGCGGGTGAAGAATCACGAGTTCAAAGCGAAAGTCGAGGAGATCTGGGACCACCCCAAGTGGAACGACGAGATCCAGTCGCGGTTCCCCAAGCAGTTCCGGTCGCTCGACACGCAACCGGCCGACGCGAAGTGGGAGAACGCGGTCGAGGAGTTCATCAAGGAGTACGGCTCCGAACTGGAAAACGAGCGTGACAGCACGATCCGGCCGGTCAAGCGGTGGAAACTGAACAACGAGATCGACGAACTCGGCGCGTACTACGACACCCTCCCGGACAAATACGAGCAGTACAAGAAGCTCACCGTGCTGCAGAACGTCGTCAGCAGCCGGTTCCAGGGGGCGAGCGAGTCGATCGGCGACGCCAAAACTGACGGGCTCGAACACCCCCGCGACGGGCTCATCCGAACGAAACGGCGCGAGAAGGCGGACAAGGAAGACGAACTGGAGACCCTCGAGAAGCGGTACGACAACGTCCGTGACTCCCTCCGGAGCGGCGACCGCACGCAGGGGTATTTCAAACCCGCGCTGCAGGACGTCGACCGGCTGCGAGAGGCGGATCTCTACCGGATCCTCGACGTCGACGCGCTCGTCGACGCGGAGTTGGTGACCGAAGCGGAACTCGAGGAAGCGGGGATCGAATCGGACGCGAACGTCGAAAAGCTCCGACGCCACGGGCTGCTGTCCGAGGCGGACATCGCGGAACTGACAGACGAGATGGTGCTGGAGTGGCCCAGCATCGCGGACATGGTCCAGAAGGACATCGTCGAGTCCGACGAGGTCGCCCGCAAGCTCTCTGCGCTTTTGAACTCCAGCGCCGTGGCCGACGATCCCGTCCAGGACGAGAAACACGTCGAGGCGTACGCCGACAAGATCGTCGGCTCGATGATGAGCCGCGACAACGAGGAGGACTTCCCCGTCGTCAACGACATCATGTCTCTGGAGATCGAGGGACAGAACAACGTCCATCAGGTGGTGATCGACGAGTTCGACCACCAGGTCGGCGAGAGCGTCGCCATCGCCGACGGCCTCTCCGTCCGGTTCGTCACGTGGTTTATGCCGGTGACGCTCGAGAACACCAGCGAGTTCGGGACGATCGATATGGTGTTCACCGACGCGAATCAGGACACGGAACAGGAACTCGGAGCGGGATACACCGACGAGGAGATCGCGAAATCGTTCGCGTACCCCGAACTGTTCACCGACGGCCCGATCGCCGAACGGCTGAAACAGCTCGATCGAAAGTAAGAGAGGAGAGACGTCCGGCAGGCGACCGTTCGCCGTGCTTAATCGAACCGACCGCCGCCGCCACCGCCACTGCCACCACTTCCGCCGTCGCCTCCGCTACCGCCGATGCCGCCCCGGTTTTTCTCCCACCAGCGGAAGACCGCCAACAGCGGGATCAAAACGAGCAGCCCGACGCTCGCGTAGGTTATCAACTGCCGGTTCCGGAGGTCGCCCTCCAGATTACTGACTTCCCGTTGGGACTGCTGGAGGGCGAAATACTCCGAGTTCGAGAGATTCGCGCTGACCTCACGCGTGTCCGAGAGCCGCTGGCCGCGCTGGGTGTATTCGATGGTGACCGTCGCGACCGTCAGGTTCTCCTCGCGAATCGTCTTCGGGTAGGCGTCGAAGGAGATCACGAACTGCTCGCCCTGGTTGATCTGACTCACCGTGTACTCTCCCTGTCCCAAGTAATCGACCTCCGCGTCCGCTCTCGCGGGTTCGAGAGACTCCGAGAACGTCCGAAAGTCCAGTACGCCCCGGTCGGTCGCGTCGACCTCGATTTCGACGTCGTCGATCTGCGCGTCGTCGGGACCGATCGTAACGGTCGCTTCGATGGTCTGATCGTCGGCCTCGACGCCACTGTACGTGGTGTCGGCGTCCATCGTCACGTTCGCGACGACCGGCGTAGAGAGAAGTCCGATCCCGACGAGGACAACGACACCGAGCGTGAGTTTTCGCCCGAAGAACTCCGAGAGCATAGCCCCACATTCTGTGGTGGTTTATATAAAATTGATTGACTGTCGTACACGTATGAAAACCGTCACGACGATGGGCGCGCCCCGTCGGCCGCCCCACGCCGTCGTCGGTCGCTCCGCTACTATATTATGAGACGGGTTCCGAGTATCGGTATGGTCAGTCGCGGATCGATCGAGTCGACGACGAGCCTCCTCCGTCTCGCGGTTGCGGCGGTGGTCTGCGTTTTGCTCGGGTGGCAGGCATCGTTTTCGGCGATCCCGCTTTTCGCGCCATATCTCCTGTACGAAGCGGTCGCCTTCGGGTGGCCGCGACTGTCGCGCAGCGGCCGATACGCCGCCGCGTCTGTCGCCGTCGTGACGCTCGCCGCCGTGGCAGTCGCGTTCCGCGAGGCGCTGTTGATCGGCGTTGGACTGGCCGTGGGCTTCGTCGTGGTCTTGGAGGCCGCTCCGATCGAACGAACGCTTCGAGCGCTGTTGACTTCCGATTCGGAGGATTCGACCGCGGACAGCCGATTCGGGTCTCCGACTCGTGACCGACGAACGAGGCAGTTCGCGATCGACGCCGCCGGCGCTTCGCGGGACGTCGAGGGGCGTAGCTGTCCCGACTGTGGTGCCGATTTCGACCGGTTGCTCGTCGGAGCCCGTTGCCCGAACTGCGGGACCGCTGCCGTCGGGAGCGATTCGTGACCGCGCGGGGTGACCCCTCTCCCAGCAAACATTTATTTATCGAAATCCGCTACTTCCGAGCGGGTGATCCACGATGAAGGGTCCTTAACGCAGCCGAACGAACCACCATCGGCCAGTGTTACGGTCGTTCTTACAGTGTCGAACTGAGATTCCTTGACACTCACCGGTCGATCGACCGAGTCAGCGTGAACACGAAGAGAGCGATGAGGAACGCGCCCAAGAACCCCTCCAGCGGCGCGAGCAGTCGAATGCTGGGGTCGGTGACCGGCGTTGCTCCTCCGAGCAGCAGCGTCACGAACGACTCGGTGCTCAAGATCAGGTAGCCGATCGGACTGTCGTACGGCTGTTCGGGAAGCAGCAGCGCGAACACCAGACTGAACACCCCGATGATCCCGAGTGACCACATAACCACGTACCCCGGCCGTTCACCGTAGCCCGACGCGACCGACAGCGTCACGTTGCCGAACCACCGTCTGAGAAGCCCCGCCTTGTTCCGTATCCCGACCGCCAGGAACTGGTCTCCGTATTTTCGGCGTCGGTACCGCAGTTCTTTGATGAAGAACTCCGCTGCCGCTTTCGTCGCTCCCACCTGCTTCGCCCCGTTTTTGGCTTTCAGATACGTGTTTTCGACGTCCGCAGGCGAGAGAGCCTCGAACGCGTCGTCGTTCACGCAGTTGTGGATTGTCCAGTTCGTCGCGGAGAAGAGGCTGTTGTGGTTCCCGAAGTCGAACCCGTCGAACGACGTGTTCTTGAACCGGAAATACTGGAGCGTGTCCGCCCCGTCGACGGCTTCGAGCGTCACTTCGCCGAGTTCGGCGTCCTCCAGATCGTAGAGGAACCACCCCTCGTTCGGATGAGCCAGATAGCCGCTCTGTACGACGCTCTCGGACAGATCGACCGTCAGATTCTCCCGAGAGTGACTGCCACCCGCGACGATCAGTTCGCCGAAGCTCGCCTCCCGCAGCGAGAGCGTCGAGTGCAACGTCGTCTCGGCGAACGTGACCGTCTCGCGGGCGATCGCGCCGTCGAAGTTGAACCGCCCGCCGAACTGGCCCCCGCGAAACGTGACGTCGTCCGAGAACACGGTCTGAGTGAAATGTGCGTCGCCGCCGACAGCGATCTCGTCGAAGTACCCCGCGTTCTGGACGACGTCGTTGAAGTGCAACTCGTCTCTCACCTCCGTGTATTTCAGGTAGGTGTTGCCCTCGATCGTCGAGCGCTCGTACTGAACCAACCCGTCGACTTCGACGCGGGAGAAGCCGAGCGTGCCCCTGACCTCGACGTCTTCGAACCAGGCGTTTCCGTCGACGACCGCCCCGGAGAAGTTGGCGTCCTTCTCGAACACGCTCCGCCGGCAGTAGACGTCGCCGTCGAAACGCGAGGTGAGAAACGAGGCGTTCTGCTCGAACTTCGAGTCCGAAAACGTCGTCTCGCCACCGAAATAGACCGGTTGCAGTTCCGCGTGGCCGAGGAACTGCGTCTCCGAGAAGTCCGCGCCGCGGGCGAAGATGGTGTCGCTGAAGTCGGCTTCGTCCTCGAAGGTGGCCCCAGCGAACTGAGCGCGGGCACCGCCGACCCCGCTCTGACGGAACAGCAACCGCGACTCGAACGTCGTCGCGTCGAAGTCGACCCCTTCGCCGATCACCGTCCGAACGACCCAGCAGTTGTTGTGAAACCGCGACCGCTCGAACTGCGCCCGCCCGGCGACGTCGACGCGGGAGAACCCCATCGCGCCGCCGACGGAGAGGTCCTCGAACAGGCCGTGTCCGCCGATTTCTGCCCCCGACAGATCGAAATCAGCCTCGAAATCCGCCCGTTGGAACTCCAGGTTGTCCTCGAAGACGGACTCGAGAAACATCGCATCGCGCTCGAAAAGCGCGTTGGTGAACAGTGCGGGCCCCCCCACGTGAACCGACGAGAAGGAGACGATGCCGCGGAACTGCGTCCGGGAGAAGTCCACCCCCTCAGCGAACGTTGCCCCCTCGAAATCGATCTCGTCTTCGAACGTCACGCCGGGAAAACAGCCCTGGTCACCGGTGACAACGGTCTTCGAGAACATCACGCTCGAATCGAAGCGGGCACCGTCGAGGTGGATGCCGTCGCCGATCTCAGCGCGCACCAGCCAGCAGTTCCCTCCGAACCGCGCGCGTTCGAGTTGGAGTTGTCCATCGATGCGGGTTCGCGACAGACTCGTGGTCCCGTCGACGACGAGGTCTTCGAGCCAAACGTTCTGTGTCACCGCTGCGCCCGAAAAGTCGAGGTCGCCGTCGAACCTCGCGTGGTGGCCGGAGATCTCCCCGTTGAACTCCGTCGAGATGAACGAGGTGTCCGCCTCGAACCCCGCCGTCGTGAACGTTACGTCTCCGTCGATCACGGCCTCGTCGAACCGCACGTGATCGCCGAACTGACCGTTCGAGAGGTCGACGGCCCCCCGAAATTGCGCCCCCGTCGCGATCATCTCGTCTTCGATCGTGACGTCGTGGCCTGCGAGGCTACCTTCGACGACGGTCGCGTCCAGAGAGACGGCCTGTCTGAGGGTCGCATTCGCGACGTCGACGTCCCCGTGGACCCGCAAACACCGAAAGTCGATAGGGTGGTTGTGATCGAGGTCGATCGACGCGCTGCCCAGGTCGATCCCGGTCAATCGGGCGCCGAAAAAGCGTGGCGTGTACTCCACGATCGGTGAATCGCTGGCGAAGATAGCCTCGATCAGCGCCTCCCGTTCGGCGTCTGGATCCGTCTCCGCCGGTGAGAGATGAAAGTGACAGCGATCGTATCCCGCCGCGGCGTCGTGATGACAGGACCACTCGTCCGGAACGTCCGGTGGGACTTCCTCGAGGCCGTGATCAGATTTCCACTCCGAGGATCGAAAAACGTAGGAACACGTTCCGTCTGAATCGGCGGCCATCGGTATACCCAAGCCCCAGCGAAAACCTTGAATGTTGGGATCACGACAAGTCGCGAACCATCCGGACTGATTCAAAGCGTATTCCGACAACTGTCCTTCAACAGGAGCGGTGATTCGGGTTGCTCTGATCGCCGTACTTGACGGAACGTACCTGCTCAGTTATACTCGATTCACCGTTCGGACTGCCGGGCATTAGCAGGCCTATCGGCAATTTTATTACGTAATGCGAAAACCGTCACGTATGCCGAAATGGTCGGGTGAGTGCCCCGCGTGCTCGGCCGAATGGCGGCGAACGGAAGACGAGCGAGAGGGGTACATCAAACTCTCAGACTGGACGCTGGAGTGTGAGGAGTGCGGCACTATCGAGAACGTGAAATGAAGGCCGGTCGTTAGCCCACCAATCAGTTCTATGACTTGTAGGTATTAAAACAGGATGGTCCAATTCGATTTCACGCGTCGGACCCGTGATTGTCAATCAGCGCTCGTAGACGTCGGTGCCGACGCCGCGATCGTCTCTCCCAGCCCGGATATGGAGTACCTCACTGGGTTCACCGACGAGCCCGACCGACGGTTGCTGTTTCTCGTCGTGTTGGCCACGGGGGAGTCCGTCTTTATCGTCCCCGAGATGTACCGAGAGCAGATCGCCGACGCGACGGAGGTCGAGGACGTCCGGACGTGGCCGTGGCGATCGCCGGAGACGGCGATGGACCTCGTCGAGGCCCTTCTGAGCGAGCACGACCTCCGCGACGGGACGCTCCTGTTGGAGGACCGAATGTGGGCGACGTTCGTCGGGCAGTTCCACGCGTACTTCCCAGATGCGACGTTCGGGCTCGCGAGTGACGTCCTCGAGGACCTACGTATCCGCAAAACGGACGAGGAACTACGCGCCCTCGAGGAGGCGGGGTCCCTCTCGGACGAAGTCGCCGAAGAGATTCGTGGACTCGGCGCTGACGTCGTCGGGATGACCGAACGGGAACTCGCGTTCGAGATCAAAACGCGACTCCGGGACCACGGATCGACGGGCGTCGCGTTCGAGCCGATGGTCGGAGCCGGTCCGAACAGCGCGAAACCGCACCACCGACACAGCGACCGAGTGATACGGGAAGGCGACCCCGTTATGATGGATTTCGGGGGTATCGTGGACGGCTACTTGGGAGATCAAACGCGAACGCTCGTGTTCGGCGGCGAGCCCCCGGCGGAGTTCGAGGACGTCCACGAAACCGTCCTCGAAGCTCACGAACGCGGGGTCGACGCCGTTGCACCCAGGGTCACCGCAGAGACGGTCGACGAGGCCGCCAGGGAAGTCATCGAAGCGGCCGGGTACGGCGATGCGTACTACCACCGGACGGGGCACGGAGTCGGCCTCGAACTGCACGAACCCCCGTTCCTCAAGCCGAACAACGACCGGGAACTCGAACCCGGGATGGTCTGCAGCGTCGAACCGGGCGTGTACCTCGCCGGGCGGTTCGGGGTCCGCATCGAGGACCTCGTCGTCGTCACCGAATCCGGGTGTGAACGGATAAACGACACGCCGAGGACGTGGGAGCCGTAGCGCGGCCGTTCGGCCGCAGTGGCTCGGTTGAGATCCTCACCATCCGACGATGCATCCGCTCATCGTGGACCATCTCCGAGCGGAGTGGCCCCGAGTCGTCGCTCGGAGTTCGACGCCGGCGGGGGTCTCTCACCGTCGTCGGGACGAGTCGTTGCCGCTCACAATCACCACCGCCCGAAGGTAGATCTAAACAGAGGTTCACTCGATTTATCACATTCACTTTTCGGGTGAAATCCGGGGTTGATCCGCAGTGAGCGCGACTGTTCATCCGGGAGAGTGCCTCTGACAGTACGGGGGTAGCAAATCCCTCGTCACAGATCTCCCTTGGGCGGAATATACTCTCAGTACAGTTAACGACACTTCGAGCCGTTGCTCTCGTGGGTCCCGAATTTCCGTCCTCGGACGTTGTCCTCACCCACGTATACAGGACGCGTCCTTTGGATGGATACAGCCGCACGCGATACACGTGACGATCAAAGCGACCGCTCCCGTCGCTCCAGTATCTCAAGCTATCCTTGACGTTCACTGTACCACCGAGAAAACGCACGACACACTGCTCGGCTGGCAGGTCGCCTCCCGCAACGCAGGCTACCTGGCTAGCCTCGCCGCCGACAAAGGCTACGATTGGATAGATTTACGCGAGAAATTACCTGAAGAGGACGTGAGACCGCTGATTACGTATCGCATCTTCAGGTCCATCGACCACGCGCATAACGCGCGGGTCGATGGGCCTCATACCGCCAACGATCGATGTGTGAGACCGTTCTCTCGTCGATTAAGCGCACGCACGGCGACGCCGCGCGTGCGCGAACCTGGTTACCTCGAATTCCGTGAACTCGTCGTGAACTGTGTCGTTCACAACATCCGGCAAGCGGTGAAACCGTGAAACCAAGCGCAGTATGGCGATTCTTCTGAGCTGACCAAAGTAGAATTCTGATGCCTTTGCCAATCGCCCGCCTCAGCGAATCTACCGAGTAGATAGACTTGGAGTATGTGGAGCGAGAGCGGACACCCCACAAGGTTATAGAAAAGCGTTCGCCACTGCTTGGCGCATATATAATTTATAGATATAATATAATAATATGATAACTTGGGAGGATAGCGAAGGCAGATCGCGGTTCAAAACTGAATCCGGAAAGCCGACTTGATTCTGTTTTCCACGTATACTATTCCGGTTGTAGGAGAATTTTATCACCGAGTTCATCGAGAAATATGACGTCTTAGGCGCTGTAATTTTTGTTAATGATGCAGACGATCTGATTGGCTGGTTCCGATAAGAACATCTCAGCTACCGCGTGCACCAGTACGAATTCAGAAACTCAGTAGAATATCTAATTTATAAGATATTTTATATTTATATCGATTCTAAAACTATTTGACTAACAAAGCCCGGCGGTGTTTAGATAAGGATTGAAAGGTGAGTCGCAAACACAACGTCGATTTCAAATACGAACGACATAGAAATCGGAACAGTGTCGAACGTGTCTTTCGTAGGGTAAAACGCAGAACTATCACCTTTCAAACTATTTCAGCAACGCCAAAGCAGAAACTGCCGGCGAGTGGTTGAGATCGTTCGCTTTCGCATAGAATCAGCTTTATTTTGAACACCATCGGCACCTCAACGGCGATAGCGGTTGTATCGGATTATCTTTTCTGGAGGCGATCGACTCGACCGGATCGCCAGACTCGTCGAGTACTTCGCCGATTACGCGGACTACCACGTCGTGGCACTGCTGCCCGAGGACGCCCAAGCGCTCGACGACGACTTTACCCACGTCACCCACATTTGATCCATCGTCTGCCCGGCTCGTTGCCGGTTGCACCGGTCGGTTCCTCGTCGCCCGGTCAGATAATATCGAGTTCTCGACCAACCTCCTCGTAGACTCGTAAGGCCTCATTGAGGTCTGCTTCGGTGAGCCCGACGTTTATTTGATTACGGATCCGCGCCTCCCCGCGTGGAACCATCGGGTAGACGATCGAGAGGGCGAAAACGCCCTTCTCAAACAGTCGCTCGGCGAACTCCTTGGCTGTCTTGCTGTCTCCGATCATCACTGGAATTATCGGTGTTTCACTCGCTCCCGTATCGAATCCCAGATCCTCCAGTTCGGACAGGAAGTACTCGCGCTTGCTCCACAGGTCCTGGACGCGTTCGGGTTCTTCGTCGATGATCTCGAGAGCGCGCTTGTTTGCAGCGGCGACGGCGGGGGGATAGCCAGCGCTCAGCAACCACGTCCTCGACGTGTTGTACGCGAAATCCACGACGCGTTGATCGCCAGCGAGCATTCCGCCGAACCCGCCACAGGCCTTCGAGAAACTACCCATCTGAAAGTCGATCTCTTCTTCGAGACCGAACTCGCCTGTGATGCCGTGGCCATCGCCCAGAACCCCTTCACCGTGACAGTCGTCGACGTACGTCATCGCCTGATACTCCTCGGCGAGGCGGTGAATCTCGTCGAGTTTTGCCACGTCGCCGTCCATCGAGAAGACCCCGTCGGTCACCACGACAATTCGATTGTAATCACTGCGCGCCGACCGTAGAACCCGTTCGAGGTCGGACATATCTGAATGTTCGTACACGAGAGAATCAGCAGGGGAAAGTCGGATTCCGTCGATGATGCTTCCGTGATTGTATTCGTCGGAGACGTACACGTCGCCGTCGTCTAACAACTGCGGGAGCAGGCCAGCGTTCACCGAGAACCCGGTTTGATAAGACAATCCACACTCCGTTCCTTTGAATTCAGCGATAGCCGTGTGGAGTTCGTCCTGGAGTTCGGTGTACCCTGCGATCGACCAGTCGGATCCCGCACCGACGCCGAATCTCTCGATCGCGTCCACGGCCGCCTCCCGGAGACGGGCATCATTCGCCAGATCGAGGTAGTTGTTCGAGGCGAGCATAATGACCTCTCGCCCCTCGACTATCGGCCTCGCTTGGGATGCCGTCTCTAGTTGTTTGAGCGGCCACGTTTCTCCCCGTTCGTTCATCTCCTCGTACTTCCTGCGCAGGTATGCGGTTTTGTTTCGTGCCATTAGTTTATTGGTAGTGTTTGTTTCGGTTGTGTTGCTGATATGGGTTCCTCGGCCCTCGATCACGGGAAGGGAAACAGAGGTTGACACACAGACCGATATTTCGCCACCGACCGATCACCAACACCCGGTGAATCCGTTCGGTGCCCTGCTCGAGGAGTACTCATTCGGCCCCCCGCTGGAGGTTCTGAACCATCTCGTCGACGACCGATACCGAGATACCGCTGGTGGGGCCGTGAGCGGAAGTGGAGCCGTTCGGCGAAATCGCGCTCCAGCGGCGTTCGATCCGGCGCTCGCGAGTGAACGCGCGATGAACGAATGCTGAGCGAATCGCCCGCTGCCCAACATATTGGTCAAACGCTCATCCCGATAGCGACCGACGCTCGAATATGGCGATCAGAGACGGACTTCCGGAGGAACTGCCGACGATCGACGACAGCCTGACGAGGGCGTTTCTCGTCTTCACCGCCGTTCCGACGGTGCTCGGTGCGGCGCATCACGTCGATCACGTCATCCGCGGGAACCACGTCGGCTGGCCGATCACGCCGGAGGTGAACCCCTTCACGTACAGCCTCGCGATCTACCCGCTGCTCGCGATCGGGCTCTCTCTGACGCTGACGAACCGCGTGGGCGCGAGGTTCTGGGCCGGGTTCTTCGCGTTCAGTACCGGGATGCTCGCGTACTTCCACGTCAGCCCGTGGGCCGTCGAGCCGCCGCGGGACGTGATCCTCCCCTACGCCGATCCGGTGCTGGGGTATCTCGCCTTCGGGGTCCTCCTCGCGCTCATCGCCTCGGTCGCCGCCGGATCTGTCTACGGGGCCGTGCTGTGGTACCGACACGACTCCCGACAGTCTTAGTCGTAGAGGGCCCTGAATCCGGGGACTCACCGACCGGACGTTTTTGATCGACCGGTTCGATCCGTGGCGTATGATGGCGCTTCAATGCCGAGACACACCGCGGGAGCGACGGCCGTGATCCGCGCGCGCTTCCGGATCGAGCTTCCCGGAGACGTGTGGGCCAGCGAGGTTTCGCGATCGTTTCCGGACGCGACGCTCCGGCTGCTCACCGGCGTTCCGATGGGTGACACCGCACTCGAATTGGGCGAAGTCCGAGCCGCGGACCCCGCGGCGGTCACGGACGCGATCCGGAGCCATCCGGACGTCACCGGGCTCGATCGACTCTACGGCGACGACGAACGGGTCATCTCCCAGTACGAGGCCGCCGAGAAGAGCCTCTATGAGTTCCTCTGGGGTTCCTCGTTCCCGCCAGAGTTCCCGATGCTCGTCGAGGACGGGGAGATGGAGTTCGACGTGACGGCGACGCGGGAGCAGTTCGAGGCGTTCGGCTCGGCACTCGATACCTCGGAGATACCGTACGAACTCCTCACCGTGGTCCACACCGACGATTCCGAGGGCTTGTTGACCGACCGCCAGCGTGAGTGCCTGACGGTCGCCCACCAGCGAGGCTACTTCGAGGTCCCCCGGCAGTGCGACCTGACGGAGCTGGGCGCGGCGCTCGGAGTGGACAAGTCGACGGCCAGCGAGACCCTTCGGCGCGCGACTGATCGCGTCGTCGGGCAGTTTCTACTCGGTCACGACGACAACTAAGTAGGAGAACGCCAAGAAGCAGCAAGAGACGCTAGCGAAGAGAATTTCTGATCTATGAATAACGGTACATCCAATGGGTCCATACCGGATGACCAATGGTATGAGATCGACCGAAACTGTTCCAGAGAGGAACTGATTGCGGTTTCAAAAGTCTATGCACGTGAGGTAATCGATCGCTTCGATCTCTCCGTCGACGTTTCTACGCTTGAGTGGAGTATTAGTATGAGAGCCAAACGTCGAGCGGGTGCTGTCAAGTATTCAGGGAGTGTGCCGAAGGAGGTGATACTCACGTGGGAGTACTTCGAGAACTGTGGATGGGAACGGGTCGCCGAAACGATTCGCCACGAATTGATTCACATTCATCTACTGAACGAGAAGGGCGACAGCAGCCACGGTCCCGATTTCAAACGATTGGCCTCGAAATTGGATACGGAGGTCAATTGTGCTCGGTTTGCAGAACCCAAGTGGTGGGTCTCCTGTTCTTCGTGTAGCAACCGATACGCACGCTATCGACGTTCGAAGCTTGTGACGCGTCCTAGCGAATTTCAATGTGGGCAATGCGGGGGGTGTTTAGAGGTCGTCGAAAACCAAGACGACCCTGATACTGACGAGAGTTCCTGAGTCCTCCAGTAGGACGACGACGAGGACAAGGTACGCGGCGAGATCAATCGGCCCACGTTCCAGCGTGTCCCCGACCCGGCTGAACACAGCAGCTTGCGCTTCCTCTCCTTCGAAGACGTTCGAGAGACGCACGAGACCGTGCAGGACGCGGGGCCGTTACAGGACGTGTTTTGAGCCCTTCCACCAGCCCCGCAACCCTTATTTCGAATTATGGATAATTCGTAACTACGATGTCGAAATCTCCGGTGCGATCGAACAGAACGCCCATCCGGCAGTTCCAGACGGTCGCAGACTTCCTGGAGACGCCGGTGCTCGCCCGAATCTACGCCTACACGTTGCGAGAGGGACCCATCACCGTCGCCGACGTCGTCGACGCGCTCGACGTCCCGCAGGGGACGGCCTACGACTACGTGCAGAAGCTCGAAGACGCGAGCCTCCTCACGAAAGTCAGCGAGCAGCGCCCCTACGAGTACGACGCCGAGCCGATCTCGCTCACGCTCTCTATCGACGGCGACTCTCGGACGATCACGCCGGCGCTCATCGCAGCCGTGGCCCGCCGGGAGGAGGACGAGGACCTCGATGTCTACATCGATCGCCACGGGCTCGACGGCCTCGCGACCGCGCTCGAATACGCCTTCGAGTACGTCGACGGGACGGTCAATCACCGGATCGCCGCCCGCGAACTCGATATCTCTCCGCTCGAAGCCGAGATCATTCTGCAGGCGCTCGAACCGATCGCCGACGCGCATCCCGTTGACTGACGACAGCGACGGAATAGAACGCGCCCATCGGCGGTACATTTTCCTGTCAACGGCGTCAACGCATAGGCATGGGGACGAAACAGATCCGGGTAAGCGAAGACCTCTACGCGCGGATCGAATCAGAGAAGCGGCCGGGCGAGACGCTGAGTGACGCGCTCGAACGACTGGTCGACGACTATACGCTCCTCGATTTCGCCGACGATATGGCCGAACTGAGTGAGGATCACTGGGATCCGGACGAACTCGAAACCGCTCTTGAGAACTCCGATGGGGAGAACCGCGAGGAGCTTGAGGAACAGCTCCCGTGATTCTCGATACCCAGTATCTCGGACAGTTGGCCGTCCAAGATTCGGACGCCCGAGAATTGGCCGAAGAGATCGAATCCACCGGTTCCCCGCGGCGGATTCCCTCCGCCGTTGTCGCAGAGCTCTTTTTCGGACTCGGGAAGATGACCGACGACGAGAAGGCGGCTCGGATTCGCCGTACGTATGAAACGCTCTTTCGCTCGGCAACCGTGCCCGTTCAAGACGAGAAGGTTGCCCGCCGATCGGGGACGCTTCGGGGCAAACACGCGGCCTCCGATGAACTGAAAAACCTCGATGGAGCCGATTCCGTTGTCGCCGCTCACGGGCTGCTGCTCTATGAGCCTGTCGTCTCGAACGATACCGATTTTCAGGATGTCGAAGGACTGGAAGTCGTTACGTACTGACTGTTCGGGATCGTTCCAAGCCACCTACACAAAATATGCTTCTCTCTGGGAACGCATTTCATCGCACGCGACAGTAGGAACGAGTATGACAGATCCGGAGCCCATAGACGATCGTTGGCAAGGCGACGTCAACGAGGCCGTCGTCGAGGACTGGAAGGCCGACACGACGACCTTCGAGCGCGTCCGGCAGATCATCGACGTCACGACCGATCCCCAGACCGCTGCGGAGATCGCCGATCGAGCGCGGGTGAGCGAGCCGACGGCGCGAAAGCACCTCTCGGCCCTCGCGGAGACCGGCCGCGTCAAGGCGATCGCGACCGACGACGGCACCCGGTATATGCGCGCGCCACAGATGCTCGCGATGCGACGGATCGCCGACATTCACCGCGAGCACACGAAAGACGAGATCCGGGAAGCGATCCGGGAACTGAGAGAGGAACGTCGGGAGCTCCAGGAGCGACACGACGCCGACGACGTCGACGAACTCACGCTCGACCTGGAGCCCGGCGACGACGGCTGGGAGGATCTCACCCGCTGGCAGCAGATCGACCAGAACCTCAAAATCGCCCAGGCGGCGCTCGCGCTCTACGACTTCGACCCGGACGACAGTCGCTCTGCGGCGGCGCGAGCTGCAGAAGGAAGTACAGCAATCGAGAACCACGGAGCCCTCCGCGACGACATCACCCAGTCAACGGAATAGACCGGCGGCGCTTACTGCGTTATCCGTAATGCGGAATCCGCGATGCAGTACCTCGTACCGCGTGTCGATCCGCGCTGCTTGATCAGTCCGTACCGCTCCAGCGAGTCCAGATACCGCCGTCTCGTTGCCGGCGATTCCGGCCGCGACGCCTCCGCCTCGTACGTCAAACGCAGTTCTTTAGCGCCGACCGTTCCGGCCTTCGCGATGATCTCGTAGAGGAGTCGCTGGTGCGTCGAGAGTAACGCGATGTTCCGCTCGTGGACCTCCGCAGTCGCCGAGTCGCTGACGGCCGCGACGAGACCTGGGCTCAGGTAATCCTGTCCCTCCGCCTCCGCTTCTTTCGCTGCTCGGCGAAGCAGTGCGATCGCGAGCCGTGCGTCCCCGGCGGCCAGATCGGCGATCGTCGCGAGCGTTCTCTCGTCGACGGCGTCGGGTGCGAGCGCGGAGAATATCGACAATCTCGTCGTCGTCGTTCGCGAGCGCCGAGAAGTACGTCGTCCGGGTCAACGCGGGTCACCCCCGTAGCAGCGGCCGCGGCTGCTGGGGATCACCCGTCATCACCTCCTACGATGGCGGCCTCAGACGCGCGGATACGCGGGCCGTGGTTCCGTCCCTGCTGCTCGTCGGGATCGGGATATCGAACGTGCTGACCCGCACCGGAGCCCTTCTGTAGACGGGCGCGGCTGTCACACGCGAGACAGCGGTGAACGCGCCCATCCTCGTCGCCGAAGGTCCGAGCGAAGTCGCGGCTGACGTGAGCGCCGCAGTGGCGGCAGTGAGATCGATCTCCGGGTGACCACCCTGAGAGATCCATCATCGACTCTCACCCCGAGTATGCGAAGCCGATCGCCCGACAGCGCGGACCCGCGGATTGTAACCACATTGGATCGGCTCAGAGCGGAAAATCTTCGATTCCGTAAACTGCGATAATAGAAATAAGGATGCCTCTACCTGCCGATTCGCATTAGAGGAGAAGCGCCTTGTTAGAGCATGGGCGCTGCAGGATTTGAACCCGCGACAACTTGGTCCGAAGCCAAGCACTCTGTCCAAACTGAGCTAAGCGCCCTCACTTCCGAATACTCGCGTGGGTCGGTTTAAACCCACGGATTTGAAGCGTGAACCTTCACGAGTAGTCTCGTTTCAGAACCGCTGAGAACGAGCGTCTTCGAGCAGGTTTCGGCTACCGGTTCTCTCGTTGCTCCACCTTGTTCAACTCGATCAAGAGGCGAAACACCGCCTTGACGAGATTCGAGTCGACGTCGAACTGTTCGGCGTTCCGGCCCGCGCGTTCCATCACGCGTTCCTCTTGGTTCTCGTCGGTAGTCGGGAGGTCGCGCTCGGCTTTCACCTGTGCGACGGAGTCCGCGACGTAGGTCCGGCGAGCGATCAGCTCTACGATCTCTCGATCGATGTCTTCGATCTCCTCGCGCAGTTCGTCCAGCGAGGCCGCTTCGCCCGTCGTGTCGATGCTCGATTCGGATGTATCTCGGCTCATAGGATGCGTGCTCCGTCAGTTCTGGTCGTCGTTCGCCACGTGTGACCGCTGCGATCGTTCCACAGGGTTTCGACTGTGTCGAGTCCCTCGCCGTCGCCGACGGCGACGACGCTCGGGCCGGTTCCGGACAGCGACACGCCGGCGACGTGGGGCATCGCCTCCACGGCTGGCTCCGCAGAAAAGCCCAGCGCCGCGGAGAATGCGAGGCCGTTCACGGTCATCGCCTCGGCGTACCGACCGTCGAGCGCGAGGTCGGCGACGAGCTCGGCCATCGGCGCGACGTTCGCGCAGCGCTCCACGTCGGCGTCGGCGCTGTAGGCGCGCTCGGCCGGGGTCCACACCAGCACGTCCCACTCGACTTCGTCGCGGGCGAGCACCTCGTCAGCGTCGTTGTCGGTGACGGTCACGCCGCCGAGCATCGACGCCGACGCGTCGTCGAACGCGCCGGTGACGGTCACGCCCACGTCGCGGGCGGCTTCGACGCCGAGGCGACACGCTTCCAATCGGTCCGGGTCGGCGTCGAGCGCGGCGGCGGTGGCAAGCACTGCCGCGTTGGCAGCGGCGCTGGAGCTTTTCAAGCCCGCGGCCATCGGAACGTCGCTCTCCGTACGGACGGTCCCGCCGTAGCTCGCGCCGTCGTCCCCGTAGGCTTCGATCGCGAGGTCGACGCAGCGCTCGATCAACCGGGTGTCGGCGTCGGCGTCCTCCGCGACCGAGCCGGTGACGGTCCCGGAATCGTCGAGTTCGACGGTCGCCGAGGTCTCCGCGTCGATGGCGAACGCGGAGCCGACGCCCGTCGAGAGGGCGTTCAGCACGGTGCCCGCCCCCAGGGCGACTGCACGGCCGTACATACTCGCAGACTGTCGACCGGAGGGAAAGGTGTAGCGATTGTTCGTTGCAGACCGATCGCTCATTCGGCCGACTCCGGGTCCGGGTCAGAATTCAGGTCCTAGTTCTGGTCTCGGTCCACCGCCGCGCGTCGGATCATCCCCAGCACGCGCCAGGTAACCACGGACTCCCCGTCAGGTCCGCGTCCGGTCACGTCGACGTCGACGTACCCGCGCCGCGGGTCCGACTCCGAGGGCCGTTTCTCGACAACCTCGACGTCAACGGAGAGGGCATCGCCGGGCTCGACCGGACGGGACCACCGCAGGTCGTCGACGCCCCGTCCCCCGAGGAACGCGACGCGACCGAAGAACGCCTCTGTCGCGAGCCGGTTGCACGCGCAGTAGCTGTGGAGGCCGCTCGCGACGAGGCCGTCGAAGGGCGACGCGTCGTCGGCGTCGTCGCCGAGGTGGAACGGCTGCGGGTCGTACGCCGACGCGAACTCGACGATCCCCTCCCGAGAGAACGTCACCGTCCGGTCCGCCTCGAAGCGGTCTCCGACTGCGAGGTCCTCGTAGACCAGCGGTTCGTCCGGTCGTTGTACCGACTCCACGTCCGCGTCCGAGGGGTCCGGATCAGTCATACGTAGCAGTCGAGGACAGCCCTGAAAACCGCTGCGCTCGCCGCGATCTCCTCGGCAGCGTAACCACGACGCGTCGCGGACGTCGGCATCGCGTTCCTTTTGAGTCGGCCGCACGTCCCCTCGGGTATGAGCGCGCGCAACGACGTCCCGCCGAGCACCGTCGGCGTCGAACTCCTCGACTACGGGGTCGCGGTCGAGTACGCCGACGGCAGAACGACCGTCTATCGGGGCGTTCCCGAACCCGTCACCGACACGCTCACCACGCCGCCGAAGAAGGAGACGCACGTCCTCGTGACGGACCCGACCGAGACGGAGGGCGTGATGCTGTACGTCAACGACCTCAAGACCCACGACGACATCCTCGAATCGACCGGCGTTGGACGAGTCGTCCTCGACGACGGTGAAGCGGAGGAGATCTTCCCGGGCGTGACGGTCCGGCGTCCCGGAGGAATGCGAACCGAGGTCGAGGCCGACCCCGAGGTCGCACGCGGTCGGGTGTTCGTCTTCGTCGAGGACGACTGGAGCGAGCAGTCCTACGAGTTCGTCGCCGACGAGGCCGACGGTTCCGAGACCGCTACCGAGGAATAATGGCGCTCAGAAAGCGCTGGAAACCGCTGACGCGGAAGACGGTCGGCTCCGCCCCGGACGCCTACGGCCTGATCGAGTTCGGCGACGAGGACGGCACCGTCGTCGACGCCGTCGCCGGCTTTCTCCCGGACGAACTCCGCGAGGAGTTGTCCTACGGCGACGCCGACCAGGTCCGCTGGCAACGCGCGCAGTCGCTCGAACACGCCGAACAGCTTCTCGAAGAGCGGTAAGTGGCTTTCGCGGTCGATCTCCGCTATTCAGCGTCCCTGTGCGTCGGCGTCCCCGAGAGGTTCCCCTCGTCGTCGAAGCGCTTCGCGCGGAGGTACCGCGTCCGGTAGCGGTTCGCTCCCTCGTAGACGTCGGCCTCGCGGATCTCGTCGACGCGGCCGTCGGCGACGGCGTCGATTATCGCCTCGATCTGCTCCTTCTCGGAGGGCGTCAGCTCGAACTCGTAGGTGTGCGTCCCCTCTTCTTCCAGTTTCGTCCACTTGCGCGCGGCGGCGACGACGAGCGAACACGGCTCCCGGCAGGGGAACGCGCCCGCCCCGCCGTCGGCCGCGAGGTCGTCGCCGTCCTCGTACTGCCACTCGCGGCGCTTGAGACACTGAGAGTCGACGCAGCAGGCCTCCGAGACCCACTCGACCGCCTCCCGCGGGAGTTCGTCGACGACGTCGTAGATGCCGGTCTGTCGCTCGGCGGTCTCTCGCCAGTGGGTGACGTCGAGTTCCCCCTCCCGTTCGAGGTTCCAGTTGGCGACGGAGGCGGGGTAGAGCACGTCCAGCGTCTCGACGGCGTCGCGGCCGTCGAGATCCTCGAACACCCATCCGGAGACGAGCGACGGCGCGGTCTTGAGCGGCCGGTACCGACCGCGGTCGTCGTAGGTCGCCAGCTCCCGCGCGTCGAGCGGATCGTCGTAGCGGTCCAGCGTCTCGGGGTCGGCGTCCCGGTCGTCGGCGTGGCGGATCTCGTAGCGGCGCTCGCCGTCGTCGCCGAGCGTTGCGGTGACGACGACCTCGCCCCACTCGGTGTGCATCCCGTCTTCGAGCGCGGCGTAGCGCTCGGGGACGCTGTGTTCGTTCGCGGCCTCGGCGTGCCGGAGGAACGCCCGCCGGTGCCGACCCCGGCGGCCGACGACCTCCTCCCAGTAGTACCAGTTCGTGACGTACGGTGCGACGTCGTCGTCGCCGGCGGCCGCCCTTAACTCGGACTCGCTGAGAGTATCGTGCTCGTCGCCTTCGGGTGTCGACAGCGCGTAGCCGTCCTCGGTCGCGGCCGCGCGGAGGCCGTCGAACTCGATCGGATCGGAACCGCTCGACAGTCGGTCGACGAGCGCGTCCAGTTGGGCTCCGCGCACGTCAGTCACCCGCCGCCGGCGTTTCGCCGTCCGCGTCGGTCTCGCTCGTCGCGCCCGCCTCGCGAGTCGCCTCTCGCACGGCCGCGATCGCCGATTCGATCGCCGCGCCCGCGTCGGCGGCGCGTTCGAGGATGACGTCGGCCATCAGGCCCTCGGTGCCGACGGCACCGGCGTACCAGATCCGGTGGCCGTCCACCTCGGCGGGGACGTCGTACCCCGTGCGGTAGTCGTCGGTGAGGCCCATATCCTCCGGAATGTCCTCCTGCGTGTGGAACCCGTCGGCGATGAAAAGCGGAACCACGACGACGTCCTCGCTCTCGAAGTAGTCGGTGACGTCGTCGACCTCGGGCTCCTCGTCCATGTAGAGCGCCTGCACCTCGTCGAAGCGGTCCATCTCGCGGACCCGCTCGGCGTGGTACTCGATGGCCTTCGCGGAGTTCTCGTTGCGCTCGGTGCCGTGACCGACGACCGCGAGGCCGAACCCCTCACCGACGTCGGGATCGCCGGTGACCGTCTCGGCGCGGCGGACGAGCACGTCCGTCATCGCCTCGTGGGTTCCGACGGGGCCACAGTAGTGGATCGTCTGGCCGGTGTCCTCGGCCGTCAGGGTCGCCGTGTCCGCGCTCAGGCCGTCCGACTCCCACTCGGAGACGTCCCAGCCCGACAGTCGGAGTTCGCGGGGGATCACCTGCTCGGTGAAGTAGCCCTCGCTGATGAACAGCGGGACGACGTAGACCTCGTCGGATTCGACCGTCCTAAGGACCTCCCTGAGAGATGGTTCCTCCTTCCAGAATCCCGTCTTGACCTCGTCGAACGCGCCCGTCGCGCGGATGGTGTCCGCGTGGCGGTGCGTCGGCGCCGACGAGTCCGGGTTGAGATGCGACCCGTGCGCCACGATGACCAGCGCTTGCATACCTAGAGAGGAGGACGGAACGCCCTTAGGGACTTCGGCACCGCGGCGCTTCAGTGGTGGCAGTCCAAACCGACCCGCGGATTTTTCTCCCCCTCGTCCGTGCGAAGGGGTATGTCACTGGCCGCCGAGACGCGGGCCGCCGTTCGCGCCCGCCCGTGGCTGCTCCGAGCGCTCCGCGCGGGCGTCGTCAACTACGCGGCCGCGGCGGAGTCGCTCGACGTCGACGGCGACACCGACTCGGTCGCGACCGCGCTGCGACGCTTCGCCGACGACCTGCCCGAACCGGATGCGACGACCCGAGACGTCACCGTCCGGATGCGAAGCGGCGTCGGCCTCGCCGGCGTCGACGTCGAACACGGCGACTCGAAGGCGAGTCCCGAAACGGAGGCGGAGACGTTGCTCTCGGTCGGCGAGAGCGCGATCGTCACCGCCGACGGCAGCCTGACCGCCATCGTCGTGAACGGCGAGGTCGACCCGAGCGCGCTCTCGACCGTCGTCGACAGACTCGCCGCCGAGAACGTCGTCGTCGACGCCGCGGGCGTCGCGGGCGGCGAACTCGTCGTCGTCGTCCCGCGGCGCGACGGCGCTAACGCGCTCCGACACGTGGAATCGGCGCTGGAAGCAGTCCCCACGAGCTGACCGACGCCCGCCCCCGTCCGGCGACGTGATCGGCGTCCCGGCTCCGTTCCGACGATTTAACAACGACCACGCGAGTACCTCGTGTCGATGACGCTGTCCGTGACCAACACCCTGACGGGCGAACGCGAGGAGTTCGAGCCGCGGAACGACGACGAAGTCCTGTTGTACGTCTGCGGGCTCACGGTCTCGGACGACGCGCACCTCGGGCACGCCCGCCTGTGGGCGCAGGCGGACCTGATGCACCGCTGGCTGGACCACGAGGCTACGACGTGCGCCACGTCGAGAACTTCACCGACGTCAACGAGAAGATCGTCGCGCGGATCGGCGAGGACGACTTCGGCGACAGCGAGGAAGACGTCGCCGAGTACTTCACCTCGCACGTGATCGAGGACATGCGCGGGCTGAACCTCAAGCGCGCGGAGGTGTACCCGCGGGTCTCCGAACACGTCCCCGAGATCGTCGACCTCGTCGAGACGCTCGTAGAGCGCGGCTACGCCTACGAGTCGAACGGGTCGGTGTACTTCGACGTCACCGCCTTCGAGGACTACGGGAAACTGTCGAACCAGCGGCTCGACGAGATCGAATCGCAGGGCGTCGAGGACGAGCGCTCCGAGAAGCGCCATCCCGCGGACTTCGCGCTCTGGAAGGCCGGCGCGGTCGACCCCGACGACATCGCCGAGCACCGCCACGCGGATCTCCCCGCCATCGACGACGCCTGCGGGCAGACGTGGGAGTCGCCGTGGGGAGAGGGGCGACCCGGCTGGCACGTCGAGTGCTCGGCGATGTCGATGACTCACCTCGATGAGACCATCGACATCCACGTCGGCGGTCGCGACCTCGTCTTCCCGCACCACGAGAACGAGATCGCCCAGAGCGAGGCCGCCACGGGCCAGCAGTTCGCCCGCTACTGGCTCCACGTGGGCCTGCTGCAGACCGCGGGCGACAAGATGTCCTCCAGTCTGGGCAACTTCCTCACCGTCTCCGACGCGCTCGAAGAGTACGGCGTCGACGTCGTCCGGACGTTCTACTGCTCGACCGGCTACCGCAGCGAACAGACGTTCGGCGAGGACGAGATGCGCGAGGCCGAGGAGCGCTGGGACCGCCTCGAACGCGCCTACGAGGCCGCCGTCGACGCCTGCGACTCCACCGACGCCTACGCGAAGGTCGAGGACGACGAGTTCCGCGAGGCGCTCGCGGAGACCCGAGAGTCGTTCCGAGCCGCGATGAACGACGACTTCAACGTGCGCGAGGCGATGGCGGCGCTCTTGGAACTCGCGACCGCGAGCAACCGACACGTCGACGACAACGACGCCTACGACTACTGGGCCCTCCGCGAGACGGTCGAGGCGTTCGAAGAACTCGGCGGCGACGTCTTCGGGCTCTCGTTCGGCCGCGAGGCGGGCGAGGAGGGGACCGTCACGCTCGCAGAGGACCTCGTCGACCTCGTCTTAGAGATCAGAGAGGCCGAGCGGGAGGCGGGCAACTACGAGCGCGCCGACGACCTCCGCGACGACCTCGCGGCGCTCGGCGTCGAGGTCCACGACGGCGACGACGGCCCGACGTTCCGCTTCGAGTAGCGCGTCTGTCGGGGGCCACTGCGCCGCTACTCCATCGTGAACAGGTGCGTTTCCTCGGGGATCTCGAACAGTCCCATCCGAACACCGGCGTCGAGCCACCCGTAGCCGTAGGAGAAGGACGCCAACGCGTTGACCGGGTCGTCGTTCTCGCGGAAGTGCCGACCGTCTTCGAGGTACGACAGCGCCATCTCTCTGATCTCCGACGCCGCCTCGCCCAGCGGCGTCGACGCCGGGACGGCGATTTCGGCCTCCGAGAGCGCCTCGGCGAACATCCCCTCGTAACGGTCCGTCTTCTCGATTAGATCCGCGGGCATACCGACAGTCCCACGGGACCGGTTGTAAGTCCTTCCCGACCGTCTGATGGCTCAAGACGAACCACGTCCCTGCCGGTCTCGTATCGCCACCGTCTGCGAAACCGCGCGGCGAAAAAGACGAATATTTATGGTAGTTATGTCCCTCTCTCCGCCACGTTGGTAGGGGTCCTCGCTCTCGGTATCGCCGCCGGTTCGCTCGCCGCAGGGGCCGGTTCGCTCGCGCTCGTGTGGTATCTGGACCGGTACCGCGGCAGCCCCGGGGCCGCGTGGTTTATGCTCACGCTGTGTGCGCAGACCGTCTGGACCGTCGCCTATGGCGTGGGGCTCTTGGTCTCCGACCCCGCCCTCCGTATGGCGACCGAAGCGCTCACGTGGCTCGGAATCGCGTGGCTCGGCCCCCTGTTTCTCGGGTTCGCCCTGCAGTACACCGGACGGACCGGACTGTTCCGCTCGCGGTGGTTCCAGGCGGTGTTCGCCGTCCCGGTCGGCGGATCGCTGCTGGTTCTCACCCTCCCGTTCCACGACCTGCTGTGGCGGGGGTTCCGGATGGAGCCGCTGTTCGGTCTCTCACGGTCCAGTACGCCATCCAGCCCGCGGCGTACCTCGTCGTCGCGGTCTCGTTCGTCACGGCCGGGATCGGCGTCCTGCTGCTCGTCGAGACCATCCTGAACTACGGGCCGCTCTACCGCCGGGAGGCGATCGCCGTCGCGCTCAGTACCCTTCCGCCCGCCGGCGGGACGATGCTCTGGCTCCTCGGCGTCGGACCCTGGCCCGCGCTCAACCTCGCTCCCGTGCTGTTCCTCCCGCATGTCGCCCTCGACGCGTACGCGTTCGTCGGCACCCATATGTTCGACACGAACCCCACGACTCGACGGGCCGCCGAGCGGAGCGCTTTCGATCGGCTCGCCAGCCCCCTCCTCGTCGTCGACCCTGGCGAGCGAGTGGTGGACGTGAACGACCGCGCCGTCGACCTGTTCGACTGCGGCGGCGGCGAGGCGTCGCTGCCGGTCACGCTCGACTCGCTCGTCGGCGCCGACCTGGAGACGCTGCGAGAGCGCGGCGAGTACGAGTCCGATGTCGGCGATCGGGTGTTCGCCGTCTCGATCACGCCGCTCACCGACCCCCGGGACGCGGTCGTCGGACAGCTGCTGGTCCTCTACGACATCACCGCGGAACGCCGCCAGCGGGAGCAACTGACCGTGCTCAACCGCGTTCTCAGGCACAACCTCAGAAACGAGATGACCGTGATCCAAGGCCGGGCGAATCTGATCGAGGCACCCGAGGGCTCACCGACGGGAGCGCACGTGGAGACGATCCTCGGGGCGAGCGCGCGGCTGCTGTCGATCTCCTCGAAGGCCAGCGATTTCGACCGGCTCTCCGAACGCGACCTGAACCACAGCGTCGTCGACCCCGAGGCAGTGCTCGACGACCTCCTCGCGGACCTCCGAGAGTCGCACCCGGCGGCGACGGTGACTACCGAGACGGATCTCCCCCTTCCCGCGGTCCGAACCGACCGGGGGTACCTCTCGGTGGTCCTCTCGAATCTCGTGGAGAACGGCATCGTACACGCGCCCGGCAATTCGCCGACCGTCTCCGTTCGGGCCCGCCCGGTGAGCGACGGACGAGGCGTCGCCTTCGAGGTGCGCGACGAGAATCCCGAGATCGAGTCCACGGAGATCGCCGCGATCCGCGACGGCGGCGAGACCTCGCTCCGACACGGCAGCGGGATCGGCCTGTGGATCGTCGCGTGGTGCGTCCGGGCGCTCGACGGCGACCTCGAATTCACGTACGACGACGGCAACGTCGTCAGGGTGACAGTGCCGAACGTCGCGGAGTCCGCGTCTCCGTTGGAGGAGGCCGATCGTCCGCAGGCTCGCGTACAGGAGCCGATCGACGCCGCGACCTCGAACGGCGATTGACGCGGTCGATCGCCTGCTCGGCTTCTCGCTGCCGATCACGCTCGAGACGACCCGCCAGCGCCGGTGCTGACGCATACGTAGACGCTCCATCCCGCGGTATTGGCCGATACGCACAATACAGTCTGGTGGGGTCCGCGCACGACAGCGGAATCTAAAAGGGCGGGTCGAACGAACAGTGGGATATGACAGGCAACGCTGACGACGTCGTCGAACATCGACCGCTGATCGTGGCCGGGTCGGGCATCGCGGGACTCTCCGCCGCGATCTACGCGGGTCGATCGAACAACGAGCCGCTGGTCTTCGAGGGCGACGAGCCCGGCGGACAGCTCACGCTCACTACCGAAGTCGACAACTATCCGGGCTTCCCCGAGGGGATCTCGGGCCCCGAGCTGGTCCAGAACATGAAGAAGCAGGCCGAGCGCTTCGGCGCGGAGATCAAAAACGGCATCGTCGACTCCGTCGAGGCGGAGGAGCGCCCCTTTACCGTCCGCCTGAAGAACGGTGACGTCTACACCGCCGACGCGATCATCGCGGCCTCGGGCGCGTCCGCCCGAACGCTCGGCATCCCCGGCGAGGACGACCTGATGGGCTACGGTCTCTCGACGTGTGCGACCTGCGACGGCGCGTTCTTCCGCGACGAGAAGATCATGGTCGTCGGCGGCGGCGACGCCGCGATGGAGGAGGCGAACTTCCTAACCAAGTTCGCCTCGACGGTCTACCTCGTGCACCGCCGCGAGGAGTTCCGCGCGGAGGACTACTGGATCGACCGCGTGATGGAGAAGGTCGACGAGGGCGAGATCGAGATCATGCGGAACACCGAGGTGACCGAACTCCACGGGAGCAAAGAGGAGGGCGTCGACCACGTCACCCTCGTCAGCCACCCCGAGGGGCACCCGACCGACAAGCTCGACGACCCCGACACCGAGGAGTTCGACTTCGACGTCGGCGCGGTGTTCTACGCCATCGGTCACACCCCGAACACGGGCTATCTCGAGGGCACGGGCGTCGAACTCGACGACGAGAACTACCTGATCGCCCAGGGCGGCTCCGGCGGCAACCAGACGGCGACGGACGTCCCCGGCATCTTCGGCGCGGGCGACGTCGTCGACTCCCACTACCAGCAGGCCGCGACCGCGGGCGGGATGGGCGTGAAGGCCGCCCTCGACGCCGACGACTACCTCGAAGAGCTGAAGCGAGAGGAGAAGGCCGCGGCGACGAGCGAGGTCGCGACCGCCGAGAGCGACGACTAACGGGCGCTTCTCCGAGGGCGGGGGCGATCGGCCGCCTACAGTCCCACGGTATCGAGTACTGTAACGGTGACGACGTATCGGGTTCCGCAGTCACAGACGGGCCGTTCCGTCCCTCCGTCCCCGAGCCCCGCGCTCGTGACTCGGGAACCGCACTCGCCGCAGGTGAATACCAAGTCGTTGGTGGTTCCGCCGTCGATTCCGTCTTCGTCCGTCGGCTCGCTCATCTCAGTGTCCGTACTCTTTCCGGGGAGCACCTGATCTCACCCACCGCGACAGATGTTTCCGGTGCTAACGACATTCTGTTACGATCGCGGTCTGAATCCTGCTTTCTGAGAACGGTAGGCGGGTATATGCTCTCCCTACTCGTAGATGGAGTATGACAGGACGCGCGCTGCTGACGAAGACGGAACGAGAGGTGTTGACGAGAGCGCGCGGGAGCGACGCGTACCGGTCGACGGTTCGGACCCGACTCCGCCGCCGGATCGGAGAACTGGAGGCCGACGTGGCGCTCCTCGAGGCGCACGAGCCGGAGCTCCTCGACCGCCTCCGCGACGTGATCAAATAGCCGCGTGATCCATCAGTCGGATTCGCGAGAGCGCCGCTCGGCGAGAGCGGAAGCGATTAGCCCTCCCAGAGCGTCGCCGTAACCGTGTCACGGATCCGTCGCAGCGGCTCCGCGCTCGCCCGGACGCTGGAGGAGGCGGGCATCATCGAGGAGTCGCGACTGCGGCCGACGGTCGACCTGGCGTGGCCGCGGATCGTCACCGGTCTGGCGATCATGTCGAAACAGACGGTCGATCTGGCGCTGGTCGGACTGGTGATCGGCCCGACTGCCGTGGCGGGACTGACCCTCGCGCGGGCGTTCTGGATGGTCGCGAAGTTCGCAGCCATCGGCCTCGCCGGCGGCACCGTCGCGCTCGTCTCACAGAACTACGGCGGCGGCGACACCGACCGCGCGGCCGCCGTGGTCCGGTTGAGCGTGATCCTCTCGGTCGCACTGGGGATCCCGATCGTCGCGCTGTTCGGTCTCGGCGCGGAGCCGCTCGTCGGCCTCGTCGGCGACGACCCCGAGAGCATCGGCCACGGCGCGGTCTACCTCGCCGTCGTCGCGCCCGGCCTCTTCTTCGAGTTTCTCAACCTCATCGCCAGCCGCACCTACGCGGGCGTCGGCGACACGGTCACGCCGATGGCCGTGCGGGCCGGCGGCGGCATCGCCAACATCGCGCTGTCGGCGGCGTTCGTCCTCGGGCTCGGTATGGGCGTCGCGGGCGCGGCGCTCGGAACCGCGCTGGCGACGTTCCTCGTGACGGTCGTCTTCGCGTGGGGGATGACCGGTCGGAACTACGTCCGCGGCCGGGGCGCGAGTCCGGTCCCGCTCACCCGCTCGGGCCCGCTGTTCGACGCCGCCCTGCTCCGGCAGATCGCGCGCGTCTCCACCCCGCTCATCGCCCGCCGGGCCGCTCAAGGGCTGGTCGTGTTCCCGCTTCTCGCCATCGCGGCGACGTTCGGCCCCATCGCCGTCGCGGCCATCGGCGTCGGCCGTCAGGTCCGCGCGCTGCTCGAAAGCTTCTCGTGGGGCTTCTCCATCGCGGCGTCGACGCTCGTCGGGCAGAAACTCGGCGCGGGCGAGGAGGGCGAGGCGGCGGCCTACGGCTGGGGGATCGTCCGGCTCTCGGCGGTGGTGTACGTGTTCGCCGCCGCGGTGGTCGTCGTCTTCGCCGACCCCATCGCCGCGGTGTTCGTGAACGAGCCCGAACACCAGGCGCTCTCGGCGCGGTTCGTCCGGGTCGCGGCGGTCAGCGTCGTCGCGCTCGGCGTCGACGGGTCGATCACCGGCGCGCTCCGCGGCGCGGGCGACACGCAGGTCCCCTTCGTCGCCGCCTTGGCGGGCCTGTATCTCGCCGCGCTGCCGCTGGCGTGGCTCGGGACCGTCTTGCCGGTCCTCGGCGTCTCCGGCCTGTTGCTCGCGCTGTTGGCCGAGACCGCCGTCCCGATGGCGGTGAACCTCTGGCGGTTCCGCTCGGACCGCTGGAAGGCGGTCAGCCGGTCGTATCGGCCGACGCCGAGTGATTGACTTCCCTCGGTCGCCCGCCGACCGCGTCTGATTCCCACAGACCCTTATGTCGAGGCGTCGCAGAGACGGTATGGTCGAAACCGAGACCTACACCATCGAAGCGCCGAACGGCGACACCGAAGAGATCGAACTGCCGGCGGGCCTCGTCGACGTCTTCACGGAGCAGGGCGAGTCCCCGACGACGGTCGTCGGCGACCTCCTGATCCAGTCGTTCGCCCAGCAGGCGCACGGCGTCGTCCACCACAGCCAAGGGGAGACGCCCGCGGACCTGGAGGCGCTCAACGAGAAGATGGAGGAGCTCTTCGAGGACCGATTCGGCGTCTCGCTCGACGAAGCGATGGGCCACAGTCACTGAGACCGTCGGTCTAATCGAACGCGTCGGCGTTCACGTCAGATGAACGCAAGCGGAACCATCACCGCGATGCCGGCGACGAGTCCGCCGATCAGCTCCCGGCGGCCCTCGCCCGGCAGCGACTTTCCGACCTCGCGGGCCTCCGGGATGAACTCCGTCAGGACGAGATAGATCATCGCGCCGGCGGCGAAGCCGAAGCCGGCGGGCAGAAACTCCCGAGCGACGCGGACGAAGTAGAAGGCGATCACCGCGCCGATCGGCTGCGGGAGGCTCGAGAAGACCGACCACCAGACGAGTTTCCAGTTGGGCACCCCCATCGATCGCAGCGGGATCGAGATGGCGACGCCCTCGGGGACGTTGTGAATCGAGATCGCGACCGTCATGAAGATCGCTAGGAGGGGGACGACGAACCCGAAGATCTGGGTGCCGCCCTCGATCCCGAGGTCCGCGAACGAGACGCCGACAGCGACGCCCTCCGGAAAGGAGTGCACCGTCAGCACGCCGAGGATCAACACCAGTTTCTTGAAGTCCGCCTCGGCGTACTGCTGCGGGTCGACCTCCGCGGCCTCGATGACGTCGTGGGCGACGTACACGAGGGCGACGCCGGCCGCGAGTCCGAGTCCGAGCAACAGCAACTGCCGCTGCGGAACGGGGTCGAGAGCGACGCCGCCCAACGAGACGTGGACGTACTCGCCGAGGGCCTCCAGGACGAGGCCGAACACCGACGCCGAAAGCATAATTCCCGAGGCGATCCCCCACAGCGCGACGTTCCATCGGTCGCTGATCTCCGAGACGAAGAAGAAGGGAAGCGCCCCCAGCCCCGTCGCGAACGCGGTAATCAGTCCCGCGAGGAAGACGAACCCGAGCGACCACAACTCGACCATACCGGCGGTTGGCGTCGGACGGAGATAAACATTTCACATTTCTGATTATTTTGGCGGGCCTAAAACAGCCTCCCGCCGCCACCGAGCTGATTGCAACGACGAAAAATAGTCATATTTCTGATTGTACTGGTCAGCAAACGCAGTTCCACCGGGCGGCGGCGATCACCCGTGTCGAAGCGCTCTTGGGGCGGCAGTCTGAGTGAGTCGTATGCACCGCAGAGCCGCGGAGTTCGTCGAGCGAGCGCGGGAGCGCTACGACCTCGAACCGACAGTCGAAGAGTTCCCGGAGGGACGAAGACGGCCGCCGACGCCGCCGACGCCGTCGGGTGTGACGTGGGGCAGATCGCGAGCAGCCTCGTCTTTGACGCCGACGGCGACCTCGTCGTCGTCGTGGCCAGCGGCGCGAACCACGTCGACGAGGATCGACTGGCGGCCCACCTCGGCGTCGACGACGTCGGGATGGCCGACCCCGACGCGATCAGCGACGTCGTCGGCTGGAGCATCGGCGGCGTCCCGCCGATCTGTCACGACTCCGAGATGCCGACGCTCCTCGACGAGTCGCTCCTGGCGTACGACACCGTCTGGGCGGCCGCCGGAACGCCCTCCGCCGTGTTCCCGATCGACCCCGACGACCTCCGGCGACTCGCCGAGGCGACGCCCGTCGACGTCTGACTCCGCCCGTTCTCGACATCGTACACTCGCCGATAGGATTTCGTGTCGGGCGCACCTATCCCAGCGTATGCCGACAGAGTCCGCGGTCGACGACGACGCCGACGATCCGGATCGAGACCGCGAGCGGGTCTGGCTCGTCGAACGGACCTACTCCGACGACGAGCAGAACATCGTCATCCTCGTATACGCCACCCCCGACGGGTCGCGGTACCTCCGCAAGGAGCGCGCGCTGACGAGTTTCGACGACGCGCGAGACACCACGGCGGCCGTGCTCGCCCGCGAATCGAGTCTCGGCGACGTCGACGACCCCGACGTCCGCGAGCGCTACGCCGCGGAGGCCGAACGGACGCGCGAGCAGTACGATCCCGAGGACCTGATCTGAGGGCGGCGGGGATCCGAACGATCGAATACTCGAAACCGAGTAAGAAATACCCGAATTTAAACCCCGTCCGGGAGTAGTTCAGACCAATGGGAGAGTTATCCGCGTTGTTCGCGCCCGAGCGCATCGCCGTGGTCGGTGCCACCGAGCGCGAGGGCTCGGTCGGGCGAGCGATCATGCAGAACCTCCTCGACGCGTTCGAGGGGGACGTCGTCCCAGTCAACCCCGGCAAGGCTTCGGTGTTCGGCATCACGGCTGTCGACGGCGTCGGCGAGGCGGACGCCGACGTCGCCGTGGTGGTCGTGCCGCCGGAGATCGCCGTCGACGTCGTCCGCGAGGCCGGCGAGGCCGGCATCGAGGGCGTGGTGGTCATCACCGCCGGGTTCGGCGAGACGGGCAGCGAGGGCGCGACCCGAGAGGCGGAACTGATCGAGGTCGCCGAGGCGTACGACATCGACCTCGTCGGCCCGAACAGCCTCGGGATTATGTCGACGCCCGTCGGGATGAACGCCACGTTCGGCCCCGAGAACGCGCTGTCCGGTCGGATGTCGTTCATGAGCCAGTCGGGCGCGTTCATCACGGCCGTCCTCGACTGGGCGAACGCCGAGGGAATCGGGTTCAAAGACGTCGTCTCGCTGGGAAACAAGGCCGTCCTCGACGAATCCGATTTCGTCCGGGAGTGGGGCGACGACGAGGACACAGACGTCATCATCGGCTACCTCGAAGGCATCGACGACGGGCAGGAGTTCATCGAGACGGCCCGCGAGGTCACTCAGGAGACGCCGATCGTCCTCGTGAAGTCCGGCCGCACCGACGCCGGCGCGCAGGCCGCCTCCAGCCACACGGGGACGATCGCCGGCTCCGACGAGGCCTACGAGGCCGGCCTCGAACAGGCTGGCGTCATCCGCGCCGAGTCCGTCCAAGAGCTGTTCGACGCCGCGCGCGTGCTGGAGAACCAGCCCCTGCCGGAGACCGACGACGTCGCCGTCGTCACCAACGCCGGCGGCCCGGGGGTGATGAGCACCGACGCTATCGGCGACTCCCGGCTCTCGATGGCGTCGTTCACCGACGAGACGCTCGACGCCTTCTCGGAGGCGCTGCCCGCGGAGGGGAACATCTACAACCCCGTCGACGTCGTCGGCGACGCCGACAACGAGCGCTTCAGGGACGCCGTCGACGTCGCGCTCGGCGACGACAACGTCGGCAGCGTGATCGTCCTCTCGTGCCCGACGGCGGTTCTCGATTACGGGCAGTTGGCGGCCGACACCGTCGAACTGCAGGAGAAACACCGGAAGCCCGTCGCCGCCTGTTTCATGGGTGGCGACCGGGTCGAACCGGCCGCGGAGATCCTCTCGGACGCCGGCATCCCGAACTACTTCGACCCCGCGCGGGCGGTGTTCGGACTCGACGCGCTCTCGCGGTTCCGCGACATCACCGAGCGGGAGTACGAGTCGCCGACGACGTTCGACGTCGACCGCGAGCGCGTCCGCGAGATCCTCTCGTCGGTCGAGGGGCGCGCCGACAACCGTCTCGGCGTCGAGGCGATGGGACTGCTCGACGCCTACGGCATCCCGACGCCGGACGGCGAGATCGTCGACTCCCCGTCGGAGGCGCGGACCGTCGCCGAGGGCATCGACGGCGACGTCGTGATGAAGATCGTCAGCCCGGACATCCTGCACAAGTCCGACATCGGCGGCGTGAAAGTCGGCGTCGCCGACGCGGACGTCGAAGACGCCTACGAGGACCTCGTCTCTCGCGCCCGCAACTACCAGCCCGACGCGACGATCATCGGCGTGCAGGTACAGGAGATGGTCGACCTCGACAGCGGCGTCGAGACGATCGTCGGGATGAACCGCGACCCGCAGTTCGGTCCGCTCTTGCTCTTCGGTCTCGGCGGCATCTTCGTCGAGACGCTCGAAGACACGACGTTCCGCGTCGCGCCGGTCTCGGAGTCGGAGGCGGAGGCGATGACCCGCGAGATCGACGCCGCGCCGCTGCTGCGCGGCGCGCGCGGTCGCGACCCCGCCGACGTGGCCGGCGTCGTCGAGACGATACAGCGCCTCTCACAGCTCGTGACCGACTTCCCGTCGATCCTCGAATTAGACATCAACCCCCTCGTCGCCACCCCCGACGGCGTCGAAGCCGTCGACGTGCGACTCACCGTCGACCCCGACGAACGCTAAGGAGCCCCACCAATGCACAACACCCTACTCGTGACCTCGATCGAAGACAGCACCGGAAAAACGGCAGTGACGCTCGCGCTCGGGCGGCTTGCGCAGGAACGCGGCCGCCGCGTTGGATATATGAAGCCGAAGGGCACGCGACTTCAGTCGAACGTCGGGAAGACGCTCGACGAGGACCCGATGCTCGCCCGCGAACTGCTCGGTCTGGACAGCGAGATGCACCAGATGGAGCCGATCGTGTACTCGCCGACGTTCGTCGAGGGCGTCCTGCGCGGCCGGGAGAACCCCGACGATCTCGGGGAGATCGTCGAGGAGCACTTCGCGGAACTGGCCGCCGAGACCGACCTGATGCTCGTCGAGGGCGGCGGTTCCTGGACCACCGGCGGCATCGTCGACCTGACCGACGCCGACCTCGCCGAGCGCCTCGACGCCGGCGTGCTCCTCGTGGCGAACTACGAGCGCGCGAACGACCTCGACGACGTCGTCGCGGCCGCCGACGCCTTCGGCGACCGACTCGCGGGCGTCCTGTTCAACGGCGTGAGCGACGCCGCCTTCGACGAACTCGAGGGCGAGGCCGTCCCCTTCCTCGAAGATCGGGGCGTCCCGGTCCTCGGCGTCGTCCCCCGAGAGCGCGAACTCGCGGGCGTCCACGTCGACGACCTCGCCGCGGAGTTGGGCGCGGAGTTCGTCACCGAGGGCGACGCCGACGGCTACGTCGAGCGCTTCCTCGTCGGCGCGATGGGCGGGGACGCCGCGCTCCGGTACTTCCGCCGGACGAAGAACGCCGCGGTCATCACCGGCGGCGACCGCTCGGAGATCATCGCCGCCGCGCTGGAGGCCCCGGGCGTCAACGCCGTCATCCTCACCGGGGGCCACCGACCGACCGGCGCGGTCCTCGGGAAGGCGAAGAAGCGCGGCGTCCCGATCCTGCTCGCGACCGGCGACACGCTCTCGGTCGTCGACCGCGCCGAGGCGATCGTCAACACGGGCCGCGCGCGCGACGAGGAGACGATCTCGCGGATGCAGCGCCTCCTGCACGACCACGCCGACGTCGACGCGATCATCGGCGGGGACGCACCGATCGACCCCGAGACCGACGACAGCGACGGCGACAGCGAGGGCACTGACGACGGTCGAAGTGACTCGTGAGCGGTCGGAGGCCGCGGGGATTCCGTCGTCTCGGAGCCGCCAATTTGGCCGGGAATCCGTCCGCAGCGTGGGTGTAACCAGCCATTAACTATTACCACATACTCCGAGGTGAGCGTATGGATTTCGACTGGCCAACATACTTCGAGTGCGCGGCGTGCGGTGCCGAGTTCCCCGCGGACGCGGTCCGGTACGACGACCTCGGATACCCCGAGTGTCCGGAGTGTGCAGCGCGAACCGGCCCGCTCGCCAGTCTCGACGCGATGGACGGCGTCGAGCCCGAGATCGCCGACTGAACGCGTCGCCGCGCGGCCGCCGAGCCGGAAGATACAGGCGGCCGACAGACGAGAAAGCGGTATGGAGTGGTCACGGAGCGAAGACGGCGAGGCGTTCGTCGAGTGGACGCGTGAGGACGGCTACGCCACGATTCGCCGTCGACAGCGTGCCGACGGCGGGTGGGTCGTCCACTACGACCGACTGTATCAGGCCCCCGAGGGGAGCGGCTACCGGCGCGAGCGGGTCGCAGACCTCGAGGCGGCCGATGAACTGGTCGAGGCGTGGCAAACGTCGGACCCGATCGAGTGAGACAGAACGCTGGCTCTCAGAAACAGGTTCGGCGCGTCGCGGTCGACTCGCTAGGCCAACTGCGACCGGCTCACTTCTCCTGGAGCCGACGCGTCGTCTCGATCAGTGGATGGCGACCGTAGTCGGCGATCTCGATGTCTTCGATCGTCCTGAGTCCCTCCTCGTCGGCGGTGCGTTGCATTCCCAGATCCACGCGCTCTTCTAACACGATCACCGAGGCGTCCATCTCCTCGATCCCGAGCTGGTGGGCGGCCATCACCCGGTGGTGACCGTCCGCGAGGAGCAGTTCCCCGGCGTTGTCGATGACGACGAGGGGTTCGGCGAGTCCGCGTTCGAGTTCGTACTTGCGACCTTCGAGTTCGTCGGCGTAGACGCGCCCCTGCGTCGGCGTGAGGTCCGATAGCTCGACGACGCGGGGCTCTTGATGCAGGCGGATCTCGTGGATCTGTTCGAGCGTCCGCATCAGTTTGCCGACCTTCTCGGGGGTCGCCCGCTCGATCTGTGAGCGGACGACGTCCGTGTTGGAGATGATCCCGACGAGGTTGTCGGCGTCGTCGACGACCGGGAGCTTCTGGATGCCCGATCGGAGGATGACCCGGGCGGCATCGATCACGTCCATCTCCGGGTGGGCGACGATGATGTTCTCCGCCATCACGGTGAAGATCGGGGCGTCGTCGTCGACTAAGAGAAGATCGCTGGCAGAGACGAACCCCTCGACTTTCCGTCCCTCCGAGACCGGAAACCCGTTGTGTCCCTCGCTCTCTTTGATCCGCCGCGCGACGTCGGAGACGGTGTCCGTCGGTGCGACCGTCTGTACCTCCCGCGTCATATACTCCTTTACTTTCGGTCGCCCACTCATCGTCTCCGCTACGCGGCGCGAACGCAAAAACGTGCGGCATCACTCCTCCAGCGACTCGAACGGCGACTCGTACGTCCACTCCGCGCCGTCGATACCGATTTCGAGCAGCGTCGTCGCGTCTTCGAGCGTCTCGAAGAGCCGACTGGCGATGACCTCCGTGACGATGTCGGTCAACTCCGCGGCGGAGTCGTCGTCGACGTCACCGAGGATCCCGAGCGGAATCTGCGCGCCCGCCATGTCGGCGTGCCCGCCGGCGCTTCCGATGGCGTCGAGCGCGTCCCGAAGCGTCTCACCGAGGTCGACGTCCGTCCCGCGCGCCCGTCCGGAGACGTAGACGGTCCCGTCCTTGAAGCCGTAGACGACGGCGATTCGGACGCCCTCCATGTTCAGCAGTCGGTCGGCCGCCTGCGCGAGCGCGTCGCGGTCCGAAATCGGGCCGACGTTCGATGCGAGGGCGTCGCCGCGGACGTCGCGGTTGCGGATCGCACGCGCGAGCGTCTCCACCACTGCAGGGCTCATACTCGGTGATTCGACCCGGTCGAGCAGGGAGAGGTCCGCGTGCGCCAACAGCCACGCGGCGGCCTCGAAGTCGACGGGGGAGACCTCCCGCGAGAAGTCGTTCGTGTCGATCCGGATCCCGAAGAGCAGCGCCGTCGCCAGCGACTCCTCCGGATCGATCCCGGCTCGGCGGAGGTATTCGGCCAGCAACGTGCTCGTCGAGCCGACGTCGCGTCTGAGATCGACGAAGTGCGCCTCGACGGGCGCGCGCGGCGGGTGGTGGTCGACGACGATGTCGACGTCGGTATCTTCGGGGAGGCCGTCGTTGACCCCCGGCCGCGAGTGGTCGACGAGGGCGACGCCGCCGTACTCGGTAACGTCGCCCGCCTCGTCGAGTTCGGTCAGGTCCAACCCGAGGAGGTTCACCAACGCGCGGTTCTCCTGATGGGAGATGTCGCCGAAGTAACACGGGTCGGCGTCGATGCCGATGGCCTCGGCGATCCGCGACAGCGCCAGCGCACTCGCGATGGCGTCGGGGTCGGGGTTGTCGTGCATCACGACGGCCAATCGACCGTTGATCCGCCGAAGCGCCGTGTACAGCCGGTGCAGCCGGCTCGCGCCCAGCCCGATCGTCAGGTCCCGAAGCCGCCGGTGGATCGCCTCGACGGCGTCGACGGTCCGGTCGGCGACCGACTCGATCCGGTCTCGCAGCGCCTCGTCGGCCTCGAGGCCGACGTACGCGACCAGTTCCGCGTCCGGATACGCCGATCTGGCGGCCTCCGCTGCGGCCGCGTTCGTCGGACCGTCGTCGCTCCCGACGAACACCAGATCCGCCTCCGGCGGGTACGCCTCCACGTCGTCCGGCGCGGACTGCGTAACGGTGACGCCGGAGAGACCCGATCCGAGCGCGTCCCGATCGCATTCGCCGACGACCGTCAGCTCACCCGGCCACTCGGCGAGTCGATCGATGGTCCCGCGGACGGGCGACCCGCAGCCGAGGACCAGCCGCCGTTGCATAGGCCGGTATCCGTGTTCACGCCATTTCACTTCGTCGGGTCGCGCGTGCGTTCGGTGGTCGTTACGAACGCGTGTCCGAACCGTCACTCGGGAGTCCGATCGCAGTATCAGTCTCGCTCGTCGTCGCCGGATGGCAGGCGATCGACGGCCTTCTGCCACCGCTCTTTGGCCGCCTGACCGGGATCGCCGAACGGATCGTACGTGATGTCCTCGGCGGTTTGCGGATACGTACCGTCCTCCCTGCCGGTCTGTTTTCGCCACAGGCCGACGACCGTTGCGATCACCAACGACCCGAACGCGACCCCCAAGAGGGCGCTTGCGGCGCTATCGAACGGGAACGCGACGTAGAGCAGGGCCAACAGGAGCGCAGCCGCTTGCGCCGCGTAGAGGAGGCTGCCGAGGGAGTCGCTCGAGATATCGAGCGTTCGACCCATCGTTCTCCGGAATCATCCGCCCACGCCCACATAATAGTTTCAGTCCGCATACTTATCGGCGACCAGCACCTTCGAACGACTATGATCCGCAGTCTCTGGGACGTGTTCCTCGCCCGCATCGGAAACGCGGACGACGGCGACGATGCCGACGAGGGTCGTCGATTCGTCCCGTCGCCTCTGGACCTGTCGGTTCGAGTCGGCCACGGCGGACGGGACGACGAGGTCGTTCGCGAACTCTCGAAAATCGACGAGCGCGCACGCGAGTTGGAAGACAGCCAGCGCGACCAGTGAGGTGGTGGAACCCAGCGGCGGTGCCGCCGATCGCTCTCCCGTTCGCTACACCGCGAGGAGAACGAGACCGCTCACGACGACGACGCCCAAGATGACGGAGACGAGCCGCCCGAGTCGGTAGGTCCCCAGGAACCACGCCAGGGCGGCCTTGAGGAAGGTGTTCGCGACGGCCGCGATGACGATGCCCGTCGTCGCGACCTCCGTCGAGATCGTCCCCTCGGCGGCGAGCCGACTCAACGTGATCGTCATCGCGTCCACGTCGGCAAGACCGGAGAGAAACGCCGTGGCGTACACTCCCGACGTGCCCAACAACTCGTGTGCGTACTCGGAGACGAAGAGCACGACCGCGAACACCCCGCCGAAGAGGAGCGCCGGTCGGAGGCGAAACGGATTCTTCAACTCGCCGGGTTCGACGGTCTCGTCGGTCGCCGTCCGCCAGTACAGCGCCCCGGCGGCGACCGTCCCGACGGCGGTCATCACTCCCAGCGGGACGGCGACGCTCGGCAACAGGCTCGGATTGACGACGGCGACTTCGATGAGCGCCCGGGGGAACATCACGATGGATGCCGTGACGACCGCGAACCCGCAGACGTGATACAGCGACTCGTTCTGGACCGTCTTCTCCGCCATCGAGACCGTCGTCGCCGTCGAGGAGACGAACCCGCCGATGATCCCGGTCACCGCAATACTCCGCGTGGGCCCGAGGAACTGCCCGAGCACGTACGCGACGAACCCGAGCCCGGTGACGAAGACGACCATCAGCCAGATGAATCGCGGATTGAGCCCGTAGAGCACGTCGAGCGACCGGTCTGGAAGCGCCGGGAGGACGACGAGGACGACGAGGATGAACTTCACCGAGGCGGTTCGCTCGGCCTCGTCGATCTGATCGGCGAACTCGTGAACCGGATCTTTGACCGAGAGCAGCACCGTGACGAGACCGCCGACGACGATCGCCGCGGTCGCGCCGGTGTCAGAGTGCACCGCCGTCGCCCCCAGTATCACGGTGAGGAGCGCGGCGGTAAGCGTCGTCAGGCCGATGTCCCGTTCGTACCAGATCTTTCCGGCGTAGGCGACGGTCAGCGGGACGACCAGGACACCGATCGCGAGCGGCAGCGCCGACGGGAAGAACACCTGCACGAGCCCCCCGTAGAGCGCGAACAGCGGGAAGGTACGGCTCCCAGCGAACGTCCCGCCGGATTCGCTCTGCTCTCGTTCCAACCCGATAAGCGCGCCGAGTGCAACGCCCACGGAGAGGTGCAGGAGGATCTCGACGAGCGGATCGGTCACGGGATCGACCATCGGTGAGTGATTCGAGCAGGCGCGACGTCAAACTACGGGACGGACCGTCGATGATCTCGGCCCTCGATTCACCGTCGAGTCAATCTCGCCGACGAGCGGCCGCGGGCCGCGAGGTCGGCGGCACTTTTCCTCTCGATTTTGTACGATGGGCTCCCGCAGCGAACGAAGTGAGCGGGGAAAATCCACCGCTAGAAAAGTGGGGTGCTAGAACAGCGCCGCAGCGACCGACTGGGCGGTCTCGATGACCGGACCAAAGCCGGGCAGGAGCAGCAGCGTGCCGAGTCCCGCGAACAGGACCGCGGCGTAGAGGCCGACGGGCCGGCTCTCGATCTCGAAGTCGCCCGCGGGCGACTCGATCCACATCGCCTTGACGACGCGGCTGTAGTAGAACAGCGACAGCGCGCTGTTGATCGCGCCGACGGCGGCGAGCCACCAGAACCCGGCCTCGATGGCCGAGAAGAACAGGGCGTACTTCGAGAGGAAGCCGCCGAACGGCGGCAGGCCCGCGAGGCTGAACATGAACACCGTCATCGCCACCGCGGCGATCGGCGCGACCGACGCGAGGCCGTTGTAGTCCTCGAACGTCCGGCCGACGCCCCAGTGTTCGACCATCGCGATGAACAGGAACGCGCCGGTGTTCATGAAGCCGTAGACGAGCAGGTGCGCCATCGACGCCCCGAGGACGTCCCCGTTGGGGCCGCCCGCGGTCAACGCCGCGAGACCGATCAGCGCGTAGCCCGCGTGCCCGATCGAGGAGTACGCGAGCATCCGCTTGACGTTCTCCTGGGTCGCCGCGGCGAAGTTACCGAGCGTCATCGTGACGACGGCCAGCACCTGGAAGGCGAGCACCCAGTCGACGCCCGCCGGGATCGCCCCGAGCGGGAAGGCCTCGACGAAGACGCGGAAGCCGACGGCGAACCCGGCGGCCTTCGAGGCCGACGAGAGGAACGCCGAGATCGGTGCGGGCGCGCCCTCGTACGCGTCGGCGCCCAGAAGTGGAACGGCACGGAGGCGGTCTTGTAGGCGACCCCGCCGGCGATCATCAGCACGCCGACGCCGAGGACGCCGACCATTTCGGTCCCCTCGCCCAGCGCGCTGGCGACGTCACCGAGGATCAGCGATCCGGTGGTGGCGTACACGAGGCTGATGCCGAAGAGCATCACGCCCGAGGAGACCGAGCCGATGAGGAAGTACTTCAGCCCCGACTCGACGCTGCCGCGGTTCCGCTTGAGGAACGCGACCAAGGCGTACGACGGCAGCGAGGCGAGTTCGAGGCTGATGAAGACGGTCGCCAGCGAGTTCGCCATCGACATCAGCGTCATCCCGGTCGCCGCGAACAGCACCAGCGAGTAGAACTCCGCGCGGTACTCCTGATCGGCGAGGTAGTCGTAGGCGGCCACGGAGACCATCGCGGTGACGACGGTGAAGATGAGCGTGAAGAACAGGCTCATCCCGTCGACGACCATCGTGTCGCCGTACAGCGAGATCGCTCCGCCGGTGTGCTCCTGTCCGGTGCCGGCGACCAGGAACCACGCCGCGACGCCGAAGGCCAGCAGCGATCCGGCCGCGGAAGTGACGGCCAACAGCGCGTTGGACGTCTCCTCCGGATAGAGCGTGTCGATCCCGAGCAGCACGAGACCGGTCACCCCGAGCAGGATCGCCGGCAGCATCGCGGTCCACGCGGCGACGGGTTCGGCCTGCAGTGCGACGTCGAACATCACAGCCCACCTCCCGAGAGGATCGGGTTAACGGCGTCTTGGATCATCCCGAAGAACAGGTCGGGCGCGACGCCGAGCACGATCGTCAGCAGCAGCAGGACTGCCAGCGGCGCGACGTCGTGGAACGGCGCGTTCGTGACCTCGTACTCGCCGTCGAAGCTGAACGGCCCGAAGAGGGTCCGCTGCATCGCGAAGAGCAGGTAGCCCGCGACGATGACGATGCCGAACATCGCTGCCGCCGTGAACACCGGCATCCCGCTGTGGACGGTCGACTCGAACGAGCCCTTGAAGATGAAGAACTCGCCCGCGAAGCCGGCCATAAGCGGCAGTCCCATGTAGCCGAACGCGCCGGCGACGAAGATGCCCGCGGTGAGGGGCATCCGATCCGCGATACCGGACATGTCGCCGACCATCCGGGTGTGCGTCGTGTTGTAGATGACGCCGACCGCCATGAACATCAGCCCCGAGATGAGGCCGTGGGCGATCATCTGGAACGTCGCGCCGCCGACCCCGTAGGTCGTGTACGCGACGAGTCCGAGGATGACATAGCCCATCGACGAGACGGAAGAGTACGCGACGATGCGCTTGAGATCCTCCTGTGCGAGCGCCAGCATCGCGCCGTAGATGACGCTGATGACGGCGATGCCCGCGATCGGGACCACGAGCGCGGTCGCGACGTCGGGCATCATCGTGAAATTGAACCGAAGCAGCGCGTACGTCCCCATCTTCAGAAGGACGCCCGCCAGCATCACCGACACCGGCGTCGGCGCTTCGACGTGAGCGTCCGGCAGCCACGTGTGCAGCGGCGCGACCGGCACCTTCACCGCGAAGCCGAGGAACGTCGCCACGAAGGCGACGGTCTTCAGCGTCGCGGCGTCGAGGCCGGCGAAGCCGCCGAGTTCGCCCGCCCGTAGGGCCTGGGCGATCTCGGGAAGCCGCAGCGACGACACCGAGTCGCCGAGGCCGAACACTAAGGCGATGAAGCCGATGAACATCACGAGCGACGCGATGTTCGTGTACACGAAGAACTTGATCGCCGCGTAGCGGCGGTTCGGACCGCCCCAGACGCCGATGAGGAAGTACATCGGGACGAGGACGGCCTCCCAGAAGACGAACCACGCGAAGAAGTCGAGCGCGGTGAACACGCCGATGAGGTTCGCCTCCATGAAGAGCATCAGCCCGTAGAACTGCGACTGTCGCTCCGCGATCGGCGTCCACGCGCTGACGATCGCCAGCGTCGTGAGGATCGTCGTGAGAACGACGAGCGGGAGGCTGATGCCGTCGACGCCGACGAACCAGTGCAGATCGAGGCCGCCGAGCGTCAGCCAGACGACGTCCGTCTCGAACGCGATCGAGCCGCCCAGCAGGGCGTTCCCGCTCGCGTCGTACTGTGCCCACATCCAGAGGCTCCCGAGGATCGGGAGCGCGCTGAGTGCCGCCGCGAGTCGACCGGCGTACTCGTCGGGAGCGACGAACACGACCAGCGCGGCGAGGAACGTGACCGCAATGAGCGCTTCAATTATCATACGAACCACCCTCCGAGAATCCCGAAGGCGAGAAGCAACGCCGTCAGCCCGAGCGTCAGAAGCGCCGCGTAGTTACTGACGACGCCCGTCTGGATCCGGCGGACGCGACCGCCGGCGAACAGGCTGACGCCGGAGACGCCGTTGACGACGCCGTCGACGACGCCGCCGTCGAACTTGTTGGCGGCGCGCGCGACGGGCCGAGTGACGCCGTTGGCCAGCCAGACCTGGTACTCGTCCTGGTAGTAGTTGTTGTACAGCAGGCCCTTGATGCGACCGAGGCGGTCGGTGTGTCGGACCGGCTCGGGGACGTTGTACAGCAGGTACGCGAGCCCGGAGCCCGCGAGCGCGAGGCCGAGCGAGAGCGCGGCCCCGACCGCGACCGTCGTCGCCTCGGATCCGATGTACGACGAACTGTACGGAATGAGATCCGCGTAGTGGTGCGCGGTCAGCCCCTCGAAGCTACCGTCGAGCCACTGGTGGAGGAAGTCGATTCCTCCGATCCCGAAGAGCTTCTCGATCGGCACCATGTTGACGACGCCGGCGACGGTCGCGAGGACGCCGAGGACCACGAGCGGTCCCTTGACGTTCCAGCGCACGCCGTGCGGATCGCGTGCGGTCTGTGACCGTGGGTTGCCGTGGAACGTCAGGAAGACCATCCGGAAGGTGTAGAACCCGGTGAAGAAGACGGCGAGCAGCCCCATCGCGTACGCGCCGAGGAGCAGCGGGCTTCCGCCGAGGCCGTGGATGAGCGTCTCGTACAGCACCTCGTCCTTCGACCAGAAGCCGGCGAAGGGGAAGATGCCCGCGAGCGCGAGCGACCCCGCGAGGAACGTGTAGTAGGTGACGGGCATCTTGTCCTTCAGCCCGCCCATGTCCCACATGTTCTCGTTGTGGTGCATCGCGATGATGACCGACCCCGCACCGAGGAACAGCAGCGCCTTGAAGAAGGCGTGCGTCATCAGGTGGAAGGTCGCGGCGACGTAGCCGCCGCCGCCGAGGCCGAGCATCATATAGCCGTACTGCGAGATCGTCGAGTACGCGAGCACCTGCTTGATCTCTCGCTTGACGACGCCCATCGTCGCCGCGAACAGCGCGGTGAAACCGCCGATGAACGCGATGATCGCGAGCGCGGTCGGTGAGAGCGCGTAGAAGCCGTACATCCGCGCGACGAGGTACACCCCGGCGGCGACCATCGTCGCGGCGTGGATGAGCGCCGAGACCGGCGTCGGGCCCTCCATCGCGTCGGGCAGCCACGTGTGAAGCGGGAACTGCGCGGACTTGCCGATCACGCCGCCCAGCACGAGCAGGCCGACGATCGTGAACCACGTCTGCGGGTCGAGCCCGAACGTGGTCACGCTCGCCTCACCGTTGAGTGCGGCCTCCGCGAGGGCGGGGAACGATCCTTCGCCCGCGAACGCCGCCGTGCCGAACGTCGCGAAGACGGCGACGACGCCGACGAGGAAGAAGTAGTCCCCGAAGCGGGTGACGAGGAACGCCTTCTTCGCGGCGCTCGGCGGCCCCGGCTCCCGGAAGTGGAAGCCGATGAGCAGGTACGAGCAGAGCCCGACCAGCTCGAAGAACATGAACGCCATCAGCAGGTTGTCAGCGACGACGAAACCGAGCATCGACGCCGTGAACAGGCCGAGGCCGGCGTAGTACCGCGGGAGGCCGGTCTCACCCTCGTCGTTCATGTAGCCGAGACTGAAGACGTGGACGAGGAAGGCGATGAGCGTCACGATGAGAAGCATCATCGCCGACAGCGGATCGATCAGGACGCCGAACGTCAGATCGACCGCGTCGAGGCCCTCCGCCCACGTGTAGATGGTCGCGTCGTACGTCTGTCCCCCGGCCACGGTGAGCACCGTCGCGACCGACAGGATCAGCGATCCCGCCGTCGCGGCGATGCCCGCGTAGGCCCCGCCCTTCGGCAGGCGATCGCCCACCGAGAGCGCGACGAGGAACGAGACGAACGGCAACAACACGATCGCGGGTGCGAAGTCGAGTATTCCTGCCATCTTACCACCTCATCGTCGTCGCGTCGGTGACGTCGACGCCGTCGAAGTTGCGGTACAGTACGAGGATGATCCCGATCCCGATCGCGACCTCGGCGGCGGCGAGCGCCATCGTGAACAGCGCGAAGGTCTGTCCCGTGACGTTCCCCCAGACCTGGGAGAACGCGACGAGGTTGACGTTCGCGGCGTTCAGAAGCAGCTCGACCGACATCAGGAACAGCAGCGCGTTGCGCCGCGTCAGGATGCCGAACAGCCCGATGCAGAACACCGCGGCGGAGAGAAGCAGGTAGTACTCCGGCGGAACCATCACTCCTCACCTCCGAAGAGCTGTTCTTTGAGCGCGCGACCGCCGTCGGCGACGAGGTGCCGACCGCCGCCGTCCTCGCGACGAGCGAGGTGGACCGCGCCGTCGAGCGCGACGTCGAGCGTGATCGCGATGACGATGAACGCGACGAGGAAGCTCTCGCCGGCGACGTCGCCGAGATCGAGGTTGAACATCGCGTAACCGATGCTGGCCGTGATGTTCGCACCCTCTGCGAACCCCTGCGGTTCCGGCATCGACGACGAGAGGATCGCGGCGGCCATCACGACGAACAGCGCTGCCGCGGCCAGGCCGGGAACGAGATGCGAACCCAGCTTCAGTTCGGGTTTCGTGGTCATGTGTTACTCACCTCCGGTTGTGTACGCGTCAGCATCACGGCGAACGTGATGAGGATGAGAACCCCGCCGACGTAGACGAGGATCTGCATTGCGGCGAGAAACTCCGCCTGCAACATCACGTAGTGCACCGCGACGCTCAAGAGCGCGCCCCCGAGCAGGAGTGCGGAGTGCCAGACGTCCCGCACGAGGACGACGCCCAGGCTGCAGCCCACGGTCACGAGGGCGAACAGCGCGAACGCGATGGTCTCATAAACCATTGTGTGTGTCTCCTTGAGGTATCCCTTTGAAGATTTCGAGAAGTCCGCGCCCGGGCTCCTCCCGGGCGAACGGACTTTGATCGGCGGACTGTCCCGCGTGGCGTGGACTCACCTCACTGATAGTCCACCTCGCCCTCTCCCTCGCCGATCCACGCGCCGCGGTCGGGTTCGCGGGAGTTGAGCGGGTCGATGTCCTTGTACCACGGGACGTTCTTCAGCTGCTCTTTGTTGTAGACGAAGTCGTCCTTCGTGTCGGCGACGAACTCGAAGTTCTGCGTGAGCAGGATGGCGTCGACGGGGCAGACCTCCTCGCAGAGCCGGCAGTAGATGCACTGGCCGATGTGGAGGTTGTACTGTTCGCCGTTGCGCTGGTCGTCCTGCACGATCTGGATCGTGTCGTTCGGACAGACGTTCTCGCACTGCCGACACCAGATGCAGCGCTCCTGGCTGAACTTGTGGACCCCGCGGAAGCGGGGGCTCACCTCGGGCGCGACGTCCGGGTACTCGACCGTGAACGTCTCGCCGTCCAGCGCGTGTTTCATCGTCGTCGCCATCGATTTGAGTACGCCGATCATGCTATCACTCCCACGATTACGGCCGTGAGCACCAAGTTAGCGAAGGAGAGCACGAGCATCCCCTTCCATCCGATGTCGAGGAACTGATCGATGCGGAGGCGGGGGATCGCCGAGCGCGCCCACTGGGTGAACAGGTAGAACCCCCAGATCTTGATCAGGAACCACACGAACCCCGGCAGGACCGGCCCGGCCGGTCCGCCGAGGAACAGCGTCGCCGCGAGCGCGCCCCCGAGGAAGATGTGGATGAACTCCCCGAGGTAGATGAGCACGAAGTACACCGAGGAGTACTCCGTCTGGTACCCGGCGACGATCTCGGTCGGCGCTTCCGGCACGTCGAAGGGGTTCCGACCGACCTCAGCGAGATTCGCGATCACGAACAGCACGAACGCGAACGGGTTCACGAACGCGAACCACTGCGGGATCGTCACGCCAGCGACCGACAGCAGCGGATCGGTCTGCTGGGCGACGATCTCGCTCATCTGCAGCGAGCCGGTGAAGATGATCACCGACACCGCGGTGACGATAAGCGGGATCTCGTAGGCGATGTTCGAGGCGATCGCGCGGAGCCCGCCGAGCAGCGAGTACTTGTTGTTCGACGCGTAGCCCATCATCACGAGCCCGAGCGACGCGATAGAGGACGCCGCGAAGGCGAACACCGCGCCGGTCTCGGGGTCGGCCAGGTGGATGCCGTTCCCCATCGGGATGACGGCGAAGCCGAGCAGCGCCGAGAAGGGAACCAGAAGCGGGCCGAGGTCGTACGCCGGTCGGTCGACGCCCTCCGGGATGACGAGCTCTTTCGAGAGCAGTCGGACGGCGTCGGCGACGATCACGAGCAGGCCGAACGGCCCCACGCGGTTGACCGCGATGCGGTCGGTGAACGCGGCGGTGATCTTCCGCTTGGCCCACGGGCCGGCGACGGCCGTCTGGATCAAGAGGATGTTCGCGATCAGGAACGCGCCGATCAGGCCGCCGACGATCTGTCCGACCGTCCCGGAGAGACCGAGGATCCCCGCGATCCGCTCGGGAAGGAGGACCTCAGACTGCAGCGGCAACATCAGCGGTCCACCTCGCCGAGCACGATGTCGAGGCTGCCGAGGGAGGCAACCATGTCCGGGATGTACTCGCCGGCGGACATCTCAGGCAGCGTCTGCAGGTTCGAGAAGCACGGGCTGCGGATCTTGAAGCGACCGGGCTTCTCGGTCCCGTCCGCGCGGATGTAGATGCCGAGTTCGCCCTTCGCGGCCTCGACGGCGCGGTAGATCTCTTTGTCGTCCTCCGGGCGGAGCGTCCGGGGCACGTTCGCCTGGATGTTCCGCTCGTCCTCGGGCCAGTCTTCGAGCAGTTCGACGCACTGCTCGATGATCTTCGCCGACTCCTCGACCTCCTTCAGCCGGACGAGCAGACGGCTGAAGTTGTCGCAGCCGTCCTCGGTGATGACGTCCCACTCCAGTTCGTCGTAGTAGCCGTAGGGGTCGTCCCGGCGGAGGTCGTAGTCGATCCCTGAACCGCGTGCGACGGGGCCCGTCGCGCCGTAGGACTTCGCGACCTCCGGCGGCAGCACGCCCGTGTCGATCGTCCGCGACTGCAGGATCTCGTTGCCGGTGATGAGGTCGTGGTACTCCTCGACGGCCTCCGGGAGGTCCTCTAGGAAGTCCCGGATCAGCTCGAAGAACTCCTCGCGCGGCTCGGGGAGGTCCCAGACGACGCCGCCCAGCCGGAAGTAGTTGAACATCATCCGCTGGCCGGTGAGCTCTTCGAGGACGTTCTGCACCTTCTCGCGGTCCCGCATCGCGTACATGAAGATCGCGGTGAAGTCGCCGTAGACGTCGAGCGCGAACGTGCCGACGGCGAGCATGTGCGAGGCGATGCGGCAGAACTCCGCACCCATCGTCCGGATGATCTGCGCGTACTCCGGAACCTCGATGTCGTTGAGGTCCTCCGCGGCGCGGGCGTACGCCCACTCGTTGAGGAGCCCCGACGACGCGTAGTCCCAGCGGTCCGGGTACGGCATGATCTGGTGGCGGTACGTCTTCGTCTGGCACATCTGCTCCTCGCAGCGGTGGAGGTAGCCGATGTCGGGGTCGACGTCGGCGACCTGCTCGCCGTCGAGGACCGTCTTGACGTGCAGCACGCCGTGTGTCGCGGGGTGGTGCGGGCCGATGTTGACGTACATCGTGTCGCCCGCGTCCTCGCGGTGATCGTCGGCGAGGGGGTTCTCCCACTCTTTGAGCGTCACGATCTGCGGCCGGTCCTGATCGTAGTTCTGCGAGAGCGGGTGGCCCTGCCACGTGTCCGGAAGCAGGATCCGCCGCAGGTCCGGGTGGTCGTCGTACTCGATGCCGATCAGGTCGTAGGCCTCCCGCTCGTGCCAGTCGGCCGTCCGGAAGACCGGCTCCGCCGACTCGCTGACGGGATCGTCCTTCGTCGTCGGCACGACCACGCTCACTTCGCGCTGTCGGTCGTCGAAGCTCGTGAGGTGGTAGATCGACTCGTAACGGTCCTCGCGCTCCTCGGCGGTGACACACGAGAGGTGGTCAAACCCGGCCTCGTCGCGGAGGCGACGCAGCGTCTCTTGGACGCTGTCGGGCCGGATGACGAACCCGGGCGCGTTGACGTGCTCCTCGCGATCGACGACGAGGTCGCCGAGCAGTTCGGCGATCTCGTCGCCTTCGGTCGGCAGGACCTCGACCGCGCCGTCCTCTGGGGTTGGTTCTTCGAGGCTCATGGCGAATCAGCCCAGTTGTACCGCATAACCAGGTCGTCCTCGTCGATCTGGTCTGCGAGCTGCTCGACGATCTCGTCCTGTTCGAGGTCGTCGAACTGTTCGAGCTCGTAGGGTTTGACCGTCACCGGGCTCGACTCGCCCTCGGCGATGCGCTGTTGCAGCTTCGCGACGCCGTAGATGAGCGCCTCGGGACGCGGGGGACAGCCCGGGACGTGGATGTCGACCGGGATGACCTCCTCTGCGCCCTTGATGACGTTGTAGCCCTCTTGGAACGGGCCGCCCGAGATCGTACAGGAGCCCATCCCGACGACGAACTTCGGCTCGGGCATCTGGTCGTAGACGCGCTTCATCCGCGGGGCGAACTTCGAGACGATCGTTCCGGGGACGATGATGACGTCCGCCTGTCGCGGCGACGCGCGGGGGACCCCGGCCGCGAACCGGTCGAGGTCGTGTTTCACCGAGTAGGTGTGCATCATCTCGATGCTGCAGCAGGCGATCCCGAACTGCAGCATAAACATCGAGGAGCCGCGGACCCAGTTCATAAACTGGTCGAACTTCGTGAGGATGAACGGCGAGGAGCCGAACGCCTCCCGAAGCTTCGAGTTGAAGCGGTTGTCCGCTCCCGCGCCCGTCATCCGGGCGTCCCGCGTCTCGGTCTGTACCTGCGTGTCGTCCGTGACGAATGGTGTGTCTCGTTCGCTACTCATGCGTTTCTCTCCGTCTTCTGGCGGTTCGCAAGCGGGCTTTTGACCCACTTGATCGCGCCGTTGCGCCACGCCCAGACCAGTCCGACGACGAGCACGCCGACGAAAGCGAGCATCGGCAGCAGGACCGTCGAGAGGGCGACGCCCTGGTCCAACGCGGGCCGGTAGATCACGGCCCACGGGAAGATGAGAACGGTCTCGATGTCGAACACGAGAAACAGCAGCGCGACCATGTAATACTGGATGTTAAACTGGACGCGCGCCGTTCCGGTCGGTACCTCACCGCTCTCGTAGGTGGCGCGTTTGCCTTGTTCGGGAACCGACGGGCGCAGGATCGCCGAAACGGCCATCATCCCAAGTGGGATGCCGACGGCGACGAGCGCAAGGGCCCCGATTGCTATCCATTCACTCATTCCGTAGTCTCCCTGACGTTCGGGGGTTAGAAGCGCCCCCCCATAAGCGTTGATTTATACCGCTGCCGACGCCTCGTGCTCCGAAAGGTCGGTCACTCGTCCGCTCGGCTCTCGACGTACGCGTCGACGCCGAGATCGTGCAGATCGCGGGAGTCGCGGGCGACCTGTCCGACCAGCGACTCGTGGTACTCGATCAGGCGCTCGCGCAGTTGCTCGTGCTCGCGGGAGAGAATCTGCGCCGCGGACAGCGCCGCGTTGAACGACTTGCCCGCGTCGACGGCGACGATGGGCGCGCCGGTCGGCATCCCGATCACCGAGTCGACGGACTTCTCCTGAACCGGGACGCCGACGACCGGGATCGGGTACGCGATCGAGGCGGTCATGTTCGGGAGGTCGGCGGACTTCCCGCCCGCGCCCGCGATCACGACGTCCAGCCCGCGCGCCTCGGCGGTCTCGCCGTAGGCGTACATCAGTTCGGGCGTCCGGTGCGCGGAGACGACGTACGTCTCGTAGGTGAAGCGCGCCTCGGGCGCGTCGCGGAAGTCCGTCTGCTCGGCGAAGCCGAGTTCCGAGAGCGCCTCGTGCGCGCCCGACATCGTCTCCAGATCCGAGTCCGACCCCATGATGATCCCGACGTCGGGCGTCGTCTCGGGGTCGACGTCTGCGTCGGCCTCCTCGCGGAGTCGGTCGATCAGGTCCTGTACTGTCACGTCGCTTTCGTCGTCTGGGGTGTAGTCGGTCATTGCTGGCTCGTTGTGTAGTGGCTTCGGGGCGTCGCGCTTTTCTGTCGACTCGGTCACTCGAACGTCAGCGCTTCTCTGACCTCTCTCGCGTGCGCGAGAAGCGCGTCAGCGTCGCGGCCGGTCTCGCCGTCGCCGGTCACGGTCACGTGGCCCATCTTCCGCAGCGGGCGCACCTCGTCCTTGCCGTACCAGTGCAGCGACGCGTCCGCGTCTTCGAGGACGGCCTCGACGGTGCCGAGGCGCGCCGGTCGGGGCTCCTCGACGGTCCCGAGGACGTTCGACATCACGGTCGGACAGCGCAGGCGGGTCGACCCGAGCGGCCACCCGAGGACGGCGCGGACGTGCTGTTCGAACTGGGAGGTGCGCGCGCCTCGATCGTCCAGTGTCCGGAGTTGTGCGGCCGCGGTGCGATCTCGTTGACCGAGATCTCTCCGTCGCGAGTCTCGAACAGTTCGATCCCGAACACGCCGCGGCCCGACAGCGTCGACAGGACGTCGCGGGCGACCTCTTCGGCGCGCTCTAAGACCTCGTCGCTCGTGCGCGCGGGCAGGATCGTCTCCCGGAGGATCTCGTCTTCGTGGACGTTCTCGCCCGCGGGGAACGTGCGGACCTCGCCGTCGCCCTGCACGGCGATCACCGACAGTTCCCGGGCGAAGTCGACGAACGTCTCGGCCATCGCGGGGCCGCCGACGGCGTCGATGGCGTCCTCGACGTCGGCGGGGTCGGTCACGGGGACGTTCCCCCGACCGTCGTAGCCGCCGGTGCGGGCCTTCAGCATCACCGATCCGAACTCGTCGAGCGCCGCGCGGAGGTCGTCGGCGTCGTCGACCTTCCGGAACGGGGGGACGGGCACGCCGTCGTCGGCGAGCGCGCGCTTCTGGACGAGTTTGTCCTCGATGGTCGACAGCGTCGCCGGGTCGGGGTTCACGGAGAGGCCGAACTCCTCGGCGACCTCCTCCAGCAGTTCGGAGTCGGCGAGTTCGATCTCGAACGTCAGCGCGTCGACCTTCGAGGCGAGTTCGCGGAACGCCTCGGGGTCGTCGAAGTCGCCGACGACCTGTTCGCGGGCGACGGGCGAGGCGGGGCACTCCGGCGTCGGATCGAGGACGACCACCTCGACGCCGAGCGGGGCGGCCGCCTCGGCGAGCATCCGGCCGAGTTGGCCGCCGCCGACGACGCCGAGCGTGGGTCCGGGTACGGTGACGGTCACGGGCGTTGATACTGGACGATACTGAATAAAGTTTGCCGAACACTGCGCGCGGATGCACACGATCGTGCGCACAGCCGCGACGCACCGGCGGAGTTTCGACGTGGCCGGAACCGGGGTTACGACGTCGCTGACGCCGACTCGGATTCGTACTCGGGCGCGACGCGCTGCAGTTCCTCGCGTTCGATGAAGACGACGACGTCGTCGTTCCAGAGCCGGAACTTGTGCTCGAAGGCGGCGTACCCCGACAGCTCCCCGGAGACGTCGTTGCGGTCGAAGCCCTTCGCGATCACGACCGGCGGTGGGTCCGAGAGCGTCTCGTTCAGGTCGGCGTCGGGCGACGAACTCGTGACGTTCGCGCCCGCGCGTTCGAGGTACCACGGCAGCGGCAGGCGGTCGTGCCACGCGGGCCCGCCCGGCGGCGCGGTGTCGAGCGAGGATTCGTTGCGGACGTAGAACAGCGTCTCGTCGCTGCCCGGCGCTCTCGTCCCGACGAAGAGGACGTCAGCGCCGTCGTCGTTGGCGGCCGCGACCTCGCCTGCGACCTCGATCGTCGGCTTCAGCGAGTTCTCCGGCTGCGCCCACTGCAGCACCTCCCTGTCGTCCTGATCGGTCGTGTTGAAGTAGGTCGCGTTCGCGGCGGCGACGCCGCCGACGGCCGAGAGGAGAATCAGCGCCGCGAGGCCGACGCTCACCGCGTCGCGCGCGTCGAGGGCGTCGCGAGCGGACTCGACGACGAACGCGACGCCGACAGCGGCCGGAATCGCCAGCGGCACGATCACGTGGACCGCCGCCCACGGGGCCTCGATGTCGGTCGCGATCGGGTAGCCGAAGAGCGAGGCGACCGCCCAGTACGTCGCGAACGTGACGACCTCGCGGGGGCCGTCCCCGTAGAGCCCGTAGCGGTCGGCGACGATCCCGAGCAGCCCGAACGCGATCAGCGCCGGTGCGCCGTAGACGAGCGTCTCCACGAGGTCGACGAGGTACGGCAGGTACGGGTGGTCCTGGTGGCCGCCGCCGCCCCACGTGTCCGCGAGTTTCTCGGCCGCGCCGATCGTGCCCGCGTCGAGGACCGACGGGAGCTGTGCGGGGTTCGAGAGCGCCACCCAGAGGTCCGGCCGCGGTGCGTAGAAGAACACGGTGACCGCGAGGAACAGCACGACTGCGCCGGCCGCTGTCCCGGCCACCCGAGCGAGCGATGCCTGCGGCGTCCGTCCGTGCGAGGTTATACTCCGCGTGACCCCTGCGCGCCACCGCCCGGCGACGCCGCGGACCGGCTCCCCGCGCGCTCGGGCGCCGAGCAGCCGGTGATCCAAGAGAAGCGCGCCCGCGCCGAGGAAACAGAGCACGTACAGCAGCGCGTTCGCCTTCGTCGTGAACGCGAGCGCGAGAGCGGCGGTCGCGGGGAACGCGTACCGGAGCCGACCGGTGTCGAGCCCGCGAACGACGAACCCGAGCGCGACGACGGAGAACGCCGCCACGAGCACGTCGTTTCGCATAAACCGGGAGTAGTAGACGACCAGCGGGTTCAGCGCCAGCAGCGCCGCGAGCCCCACGAGTTCGGTGTCGCGAAGCCGCTCGCGGAACAGCCACGCGGCCAGGGGGAACAGGCCGCCGACGAGCGCGACCGGCAGCCGCGCGGTGAAGTCCGAGACCGGGAGGACGAAGAACAGCCAGTCGTTGACGATCGGGAGGAACGGTCCGTGGACGATCGGGCGGTACGTGTGCACGCCGGTCTCGTGATAGCGGAGGATCCAGTAGCCCACGCGGCCCTCGTCCCAGTGGAAGATCCGCCCGCCGAGCGCGACGAGGCGGAGCGCGAGCGCGACGGCGGTGAACCCGAGGACGCCGAACAGCGCGCGACGCCGGTTCGGCCCGCGGCCGGAATCGGCGCTCGCGCTCGCAGGTCGGCCGCGGCTGTCGGGGTCGCTATCGATGGTGCCGATGTCGTCGTCGAGTTCGACCCGTTCGACGGGAGAGTCGGTTTCAGCGTCGCTGCCGGGGGCATCCTCCGGTCGCGCCGCTTCGGAGGAGGGAGCGTCCGTGTCGCGGGGGCCCTCGTCAGGGCTCATTGCTTCGTTGTGCTCCCCAGTTCGTTACAACTCTTGTGTTTGCGACCGGGCAGCGGCGCTCGCGGCCCACGACAACTCAACGTATCAACCGAGCTACGGCTCGGGCGACGGACGCGTGCCGATACCTCTTTGAGCGCGCCGGGGGACCGCTTCGGTATGGTAACGCTCGGATTAGTGGTGGCCGAATTCAACGCCTCGGTCACCGAGCCCATGGCGGCCGCCGCGAGAGAGGCCGCCGCGGAACGAGACGCTGAGATCGAAGCCGAACTCCCCGTCCCCGGGGCGTACGACTCGCCGCTGGCGGCGGATCGGCTCGCCCGACGCGACGAGGTCGACGCCGTCGCGGTCGTCGGCGCGATCGTCACCGGCGACACGGACCACGACCGCGTCATCGCCGACGCGACCGCGAAGTCGCTGACCGAAGTGAGCCTCGACCGCGACGTGCCCGTCACCTTCGGCGTCTCCGGCCCCGGACAGAGCGGGGCCGAGGCGAGAGAGCGAGTCGAGAAAGGTGCGGAAGCGGTAAACGCCGCCGTCGATATGGTGGAGACGTTGGCATGAGTTTCGACTTCGCAGCCCGCGTCGAACGGGTCGAACCGAGCGCGACGCTGGCGATCAGCAACAAGGCGAGCGAACTGGAAGCGGACGGCGTCGACGTCGTCGACCTCTCGGTCGGCGAACCGGACTTCCCGACGCCGGAGAACGTCGTCGAGGCGGGCAAGGACGCGATGGACGCCGGACACACCGGCTACACCCCGTCGAACGGGATCCCGGCGCTTCGCGAGGCCATCGCCGCGAAGCTCCGCGACGACGGCATCGACGCCGCGAGCGACGAGGTCATCGTCACGCCCGGCGGCAAGCAGGCGCTCTTCGAGACGTTCCAGACGCTCATCGACGACGGCGACGAAGTGGTACTGCTCGACCCCGCGTGGGTATCCTACGAGGCGATGACCAAGCTCGCGGGCGGCTCGCTCAACCGCGTTGATCTCGCACCCTACGACTTCCAACTGGAGCCCGCACTCGACGACCTCACGGAAGCCATCTCCGACGACACCGAACTGCTCGTCGTGAACTCGCCGTCGAACCCGACGGGCGCGGTCTACTCCGACGCGGCGCTCGAGGGCGTCCGGGATCTGGCCGTCGAGCACGACGTCACCGTCATCTCCGACGAGATCTACCAGGAGATCACCTACGGCGTCGAGCCGACGAGCCTCGGATCGCTGGAGGGAATGAGCGACCGGACGGTCACGATCAACGGCTTCTCGAAGGCGTACTCGATGACCGGCTGGCGGCTCGGCTACCTCCACGCCCCGGAGTCGCTGATCTCGCAGGCCGCGAAGCTGCACTCCCACTCGGTCTCCTGCGCCGTGAACTTCGTCCAGCACGCGGGCCTCGAAGCGATCCAGAACACCGACGAGGCCGTCACGGAGATGCGCGACGCGTTCCGCGAGCGACGCGATATGCTCTCGGAGCTGTTCGCCGAGCACGACGTCGACGTCCCCGTCGGCGACGGCGCATTCTACATGATGCTCCCGGTCGACGACGACGATCAAGAGTGGTGCGCGGGCGCGATCGAGGACGCCCACGTCGCGACCGTTCCGGGCTCGGCGTTCGGCTCGCCCGGCTACGCGCGGATCTCCTACGCCGCCAGCGAGGAGCGGCTCCGCGAGGCGGTCGACCGACTCGTCGAGCACGGTTACCTCTGAGCGGTCGGCGACGCCGATTCGTCGCTGACTGACGGCGACTGCGGCCCCTCGAACTGACGGCAACCTATTTCGTACACGCACGAAGACGTTCAGCCGTTGCTCTCAGTACCCCGCGAGCGCGTCCGCTCCATCGGGCGGCGGACGCTCGACCTCGGCTGGCCGGTCGCCCTCCAGCAGACGCTCAACACGCTGATGCGGACGGTCGACATCCTCGTCACCGGCTTCTTCTCGCCGGTCGCGGTGGCGGCCATCGGCCTCGCGGACCTCTACTCGCGGATCCCGCTCCGCGTCGGGATGGGCCTCGGAAGCGGGGCGATCGCGCTCTCCAGTCAGGAGACGGGTCGCGGCGACACCGTCACCCGCGATCACGCCGTCACGCAGGCGCTGCTCATCGGTCTGCTCTGCGGCCTCCCGCTCGTTCTCGTCGGCCTGCTGTTCGGCGAGGCGCTGATCGCCCTCCTCGGAGCCGAGTCCGCGGTCGCGAGCGAGGGCGGCCGCTACCTGGCGATCATCTTCGCCGCCGCGCCGATGCGGATCGTCGGCTTCGTCGGCGTGCGGGCGCTGCAGGGGACCGGCGACACGCGAACGCCGATGGCGATCAACGGCGTCGCGACCGGGCTGAACATCCTCCTGTCTGTCGCGCTGGGGTTGGGACTCGCCGGCGCGCCGCGGCTGGGGATCGTCGGCGTCGGGATCGCGACGGCGGTCGGTCGAACCGTCGAGGCGCTGCTCGTCGTCGGCGTCTTCCTCGGCGGTCGCTCGGCGGTGTCGCTCGCGCGGCCGCGGGGGCTGCTTCTCACCAGACAGCTGCTCGAAGTGAGCGTCCCCGACATCCTCGGGGGCTTGAGCACCGAGATCGCGAACTTCCCGTTCAACTCGCTGGTGCTCCTGTTCGGGACCGAGGCGAGCGCCGCCTACCACGTCGCGAACCGCATCTACCAGCAGTTCGCCGCCCCGTTCTTCCGGGCGTTCCGAACCGTCTCGAGCATTCTCGTCGGGCAGGCGCTCGGCTCTGAGAAGCCCGACGAGGCTCGGGAGACGGCGACGATCGTCGCGCTGTTCAGCGTCGCGACTCTCGGCGTCGTCGGCGTCTTCCAGTTCGTCGCCGCCGAGCCGCTCGCGACGCTCTTCACCCGGGACGCGGCGACGGTCGCGTACGCGACCGACTCAACCGCGCGTTCGCCGTCGCGCTGCTCTTCATCGGCGTTTACTTCCCGTTCTCCGGTGCGCTGAAGGGCGCGGGCGACACGCGGACGCCGTTCTACGCGGGCGTCGTCGGCTCGTACGTGTTCCTGCTCGGCGGTTCGTACCTGCTCGCGATCACTCTGGGGTTCGGTCTCCCCGGCGTCTTCGTCGGCATCGTCCTCTCGTACGCCGCGCGCGCGGCCATCGTCGCGACTCAGATCACCGGCGACGACTGGACGGCGCTGGCCGCGCGGATGATCGCCGAGCGCGACGAAGAAGAGACGTGAGGCGACCGCCGCGGGGTCCCTCGCCCGCGAGTTTTTATACGTTCACGGCGCCACACCCGGATGTGCACGTCAGCGACCTCCCCGTGCCCGCGGCCGTCCGCGAGCACTACCGCGAGTCGGGGATCGAGGAACTCTATCCACCACAGGCTGCCGCCGTCGACGCCGGGATCACCGAGGGCCGGAACGTCGTCGCCGCGATCCCGACGGCGTCGGGGAAGACGCTGATCGCGGAACTGGCGATGCTGACCGCCGACGGCCCGGCGCTGTACGCCGTCCCGCTCCGCGCGCTCGCCCGCGAGAAGTACGAGTCGTTCGCGCAGCTTCCCGGCGTCAGCGTCGGCATCTCGACCGGCGACTTCGACTCGCCAGCCGAGGAACTCGGCGACGAGGACGTCGTCGTCGCGACGGCGGAGAAGGTCGACTCGGCGATCAGGAACGGGGCCTCGTGGGTCGAAGACCTCGCCTGCGTCGTCGTCGACGAGGTCCACTTGCTGGGGCAGGAGCGCCGCGGCCCGACGCTCGAAGTCACGCTCGCGACGCTGCAGCGTCGCGCCCCGGGCGTTCAGATCGTCGCGCTCTCGGCGACCGTCGACAACCCCGCGGACATCGCCTCGTGGCTCGACGCCGAACTCGTCGAGTCGACGTGGCGCCCGGTATCGCTTCGAACCGGGGTCTACGACGGCGACGACGTCCGGTTCGACGACGGCTCGACGCTCGACGTGGACGTCGGCGACGGCGGTGAGCCGAACGGCGGCGACGGTTTCGACACCGGCGTCCCGGCGGCCGACGCCGATCGAGGCACGGAGGCGACCGCCGAACTCGTCGCCGACGCCATCGATTCGGGCGGGCAGTGTCTGGCGTTCGTCCGTTCCCGCAGCGAGGCGGAGTCGCTGGCGGCGCGGCTCGCCGAGGCTGACCTCGCGCTCGACGAGTCGGCCGCGGCGGATCTCGCCGGGGACGTCCGCGGCGTCGACGGGACCGCGACCGGGCGACGGCTCGCGGCGGCGGTCGAATCCGGCGTCGCGTTCCACCACGCGGGCCTCGTGAGCGAGCACCGCGCGCTCGTCGAGTCCGGATTCCGCGACCGCGAACTGGGGGTGCTCTGTGCGACGCCGACGCTGGCCGCCGGCGTCAACGTCCCCGCGCGGCGCGTCGTGATCCGAGACCTCGAACGCTACACCGGCGAGGAGATGTCGCCGCTGCCGGTGCTGGAGGTCCACCAGATGTGCGGCCGCGCCGGACGGCCGCACCTCGATCCATACGGCGAGGCCGTGCTGATCGGCGAGGCGCACACCGCCGAGGACCTGTGGGAGCGCTACGTCGATGCCGGCCCCGAGGCGGTCCAGTCCCAACTGACGGCGCGCGAGGCGCTCCGCACGCACGTGCTCTCGGTCGTCGCCTCCGGGTTCGCCGACTCGACGGCGGGCGTGCTGGACCTGCTGGACGCCACCTTCTTCGCCCACCAGTCGCCCGACGTCGACCTCTCGGGGCTGCTCGGGAGCGTCGTCGACGAGTTAGGTGCGATGGAACTGCTCGACGTCGGAGGGAGTCACGGCGGCGACGAGAATGCACGGGATGGCGGTGACTCGCTCTCGCTGGCCGCCACCGACCTCGGGGAGACCGTCTCCCGGCAGTACGTCCGCCCCGAGACGGGCGCGCGGCTGATCGAGGGAGTCAGAACCATCGAGACGATGGCCGCGGAGACGGTCACGCCGCTGACCGCGCTGGGGGTGGTCTGCGCGACGCCGGACATGCGCGGCACGTACCTCGGCAACCGCGAGCGCGCCGACGTCTACCGCTACGCCTCCCGGCACGCCGCGGAGTTCACGACCGCGCCCGACGAGGCCGAGGACTTCGAGGCGTGGCTCTGCGCGGTCAAGCTCGCCCGGCTCGTCTTCGAGTGGGGCGAGGGCGCGACGATCGAGGACCTCGTCGACCGCTACCGCGTCGGCCCCGGAGACGTCGAGTCCCACGTCGAGCGCGCCGCGTGGCTCCTCGGCGCGGGTGACGCGCTCGCGACGACGCTCGGCTCCGACGTCGACGTGTTCGACGCGGTCCGACGGCGACTCGCCGAGTCACTCGAGGACGACGTCGAACGGCGGCGGCCCCGGTAGGCGTCCGGGGCGAACCGCTCGGCCGCCCCAGCGACTCTCCCCCGTCCGCCGGCGGAATTTATGCCCCCGCGGCGTGAACTCCGAGGGGTATGGCTGGAATCACCTACGAGGACTTCATCGACCTGTCGTTCGAGCCGTCGGCCGACGATCTCGTCTGCACCTTCCGCATCGTCCCCGCGCAGGGGATGGACGTCGAGGCGGCGGCTTCCCGCGTCGCCTCCGAGTCGTCGAACGGGACGTGGTCGGCGCTGCCGACCGGCGAGGGGTTCACCGACATGGGCGCGACGGCCTTCGCGATCGACGCCGACCCCGACGGATCCGGAACGGGCTCCGGCGACGCCGACGCCGCGGAGATCGAGGTCGCCTACCCGTCGGGGCTCTTCGAGCCCGGCAGTATGCCGCAGATCCTCTCCTGCATCGCGGGCAACATCATGGGGATGAAGGCGGTCGAGACGATCCGCCTGCTCGACTGCGAGTGGCCCGAGTCGATCGCGACCTCGTTCGCCGGACCGCAGTTCGGCTCCGACGTCCGGGCGGAGATCTTCGGCGTCGAGGACCGTCCGATCCTCGCGACGGTGCCGAAGCCGAAGGTCGGCCTCTCGACGGAGCGGCACGCGGAGGTCGGCTACGAGGCGTGGACCGGCGGCGTCGACCTCCTGAAGGACGACGAGAACCTCACCGATCAGGACTTCAACCCCTTCCACGATCGGCTCGTCGAGAGCCTCGCGAAGCGCGATCAGGCCGCCGAGGAGACCGGCGAGGCGAAGTCCTACCTGATCAACGTGACGGCCGGGACCACCGAGATGCTCGAACGCGTCGATCAGGTCGCCGCGGAGGGCTGTGAGTACGTGATGGTCGACGTCATCACGACGGGCTGGGCCGCGGTGCAGGCCGTTCGCGAGCGCTGTGAGGAACTCGGGCTCGCGATCCACGCTCACCGGGCGATGCACGCCGCGTTCGACCGCCTGCCGGCCCACGGCGTCTCGATGCGCGTGCTCGCCCAGATCTCTCGGCTCGTCGGCGTCGATCAGCTCCACACCGGCACCGCGGGGCTCGGGAAACTCGCGAACGAGGACACCGTCGGCATCAACGCGTGGCTCCGCGACGATCTGTACGGCCTGAACGACGTCCTGCCGGTCGCCTCCGGCGGCCTGCATCCCGGCCTCGTCCCCGACCTCCTCGCCGCCACCGGAACGAACGTCTGCGTGCAGGCCGGCGGCGGGATCCACGGCCACCCCGACGGGACCCACGAGGGGGCGAAGGCGCTCCGCGCGTCCGTCGAAGCCTACGCCGAGGGTCGCTCACTCGAATCGAAGGCCGAGGAGAGCCCCGCGCTCGCGACGGCGATCGAGAAGTGGGGAACCGAGACGCCCCGGTGAGGGCAGTCGGCTGCGACGGTCGACGAACCGCCGCTCAGTCCGAGTCGGTCCCGAGCGGATCGTCGCCGCGGTCGGCGTCGGACGAGCGCGTGTCGGCGCGACTCCGGTAGAGAAGCGCCAGAGCGGTGAACGCGGCGGCACCGGTCGTGTTGAGTATCAGGTCGACGATCGTATCCTCGACGTAGAACTCCAGGGACCAGTGGTACCAGAAGGTCTTGAACACGAACTCGTACACCTCGAAGCCCGCTCCGACGGCGAGCACGGCCGGGACGAGCCACGTCGGTGAGCGGAGCGTCGAGCGCCGGAAGGTCAGCGCCAGCAGCGCCGCGACGCCGAAACCGCCCATCGCGTGCGTCATCAGGTCCCACCACGGGCGCGCGGTGTAGACGTTGTAGTAGACGCCGCCGAAGTGCAGCCCCGAGACGAGGACCGACCAGAGGGCGAGGGCGAGCCACGCGCCGGTCAGGAGGTCGCCGCGGGGGAGTTCGCGTCGGAGCCGCCCGACGAGGAGCTTCGGCCACGAGGGGACCGCGCGGTGGTCGGGGTACCCGGCGGTCCGCATCGTCGCCCACGTGGCGACGAGCGTGAGCAGGAGGGAACCGACCCCGACGATCAGTTTCGGGGTGAAATGCGGGAGGGTCTCCATCGGTCCGGGGTCTCCGCCGCGTCGGTAAAACTCTTCTGTGGTCGGTTTCGCCGCCGGTCAGGACGCTTTCGCGCTCCCGTCGAAAAAGTACCCGATCGACCCCGTCAGGGATCCGCCCACGGCTCCGTCGTGCTCTCGCCGAACAGTTCGCGCATCAGGGTGACGATGCTCTCGGGCGGGAACTGCCCGCGCTCGGTCACGATGGCGTCGACGTACCGCGGCGGCGTCACGTCGAACGCGGGGTTCAACACGTCTATCTCACCGATTTCGCGCTCGTCAGCCTTGCTTATGACCTCCCGTTCGTCGCGCATCTCGATGTCGACCGTCTGCCCCGTCAGCGTGTCCGGGTGGAGCTTGATCGTCTGTGCCGCGCAGACGATGGGCGTCCCCCGGTCGCGGGCGTTGACCGCGAGCCCGCTCGTGCCGATCTTGTTGATCACCGACCCGTCGGCGGCGATGCTGTCGGCCCCGACGAGGACGTGATCGACGTCGTTGAGGTACCGTCGGGCCGCCGAGTCGACGATCAGCGTCACGTCGACGCCCAACTCCACGAGCGACTCGGCGGTGATGTGCCCCTGGTTCCGCGGCCGGGTCTCCTTGACGTACGCCGACAGCGACTTCCCCTGCTCGACGGCGGTCTCGACGCAGGCGAGGACGTCCGTCGAGTGGCAGTGCGTCATAATCGTGTCGCCGTCGCGAAGCCGGTTCGCGCCGACCCGCCCGAGGTCGTTCTGCGCGGTGTCGAGTCGGCGGCAGAACTCCGAGACGCTGTAGCGGACGCTCGCCCGAAGTCGCTCGACGGTCTCCCCCTCGACGTCCCGAAACACGTACCGGAGCGCGTTCGGCAGGCTCACTGCCGTGGGTCGGGTGTCGTAGAGGACGCGCGCCGCGGCCCGGAGTTCGGCGAGGAACTCCTCTCCCGTCTCCGCGTCGCTCGCGGCGGCCTGCTCGCCGAGCGCCTCCGCGGCGGCGGCCGCGATGGTCGCCGCGCCCCGGATCTCCATCGATCCGATGTCTTCGGCCGTCTCGCGGACGGCCTCGGCCACGTCGACGTCGCGGTCGGGACGGCTCATACCGTCCGTTCGGGCGCGTGAGTAAAAAGTTCGCTCCCGGGGCCGCGGAGTGATCGGATCTCGGGCCGCGGAGCGTGCGGTGCCCGACAGGCGGCACACGCAGGGGTCGAGGCGGCGGCCGACAGTCGTTCGCGGCTTAGAGGTACTGCTCGATCATCGAGCGGAGCGTCGACTCGTCGCGGACGCCGACGACCTGCTCGACCGCTTCGCCGCCGCTGAAGAGCTGTAGCGTCGGCACGCCGCGCACCTGGTACTGCTGGGCGAGCTGCTGGTTCTGATCGATGTCGACCTTCACGACCGCCGCGTCGGTCGATTCGGCCAGCGATCTCACGGTCGGTTCGAGCATCTTGCACGGACCGCACCAGTCCGCGTAGAAGTCGACGAGCACGACGTCGTAGTCGGAGACGGCGTCCTGCAGTTCGGCGTTCCCGTTGACGTGGATCGGCTCCGACGGTGCAGAATTCGGTTCTGAACCATCTTCTTCGGCGCTTTCGCCGTCGATCTGGGACGCTAACTCCTCGCGTTTCTGGGCGCGGATCTCGTCGATATCGCTGGGTGATTCGCTCATCACCACCTCGTTAGTCGGCTACGAATAAAACAGTTTTGCAAAATATAGACAATATAGGTGGTCGGAGCCGAATAGTTCGTGAACTGGTACCGTTGCTCGCGGTATCGTCGCGGCCGCTGTCAGCGCCCATCGAGTGTCGTGCCGATCGACGAGATCCTCCCTGCGTCAGCGGTCAGTCAGCGTACAGCGAGTACGTGATGACCGCGAACCCGACGAACGTCAAAATCGCGTCGATGAGGATCCCTGTCGCGAGGTTGACGCCGAGGATGAAGTCCATCGTCCCGCCGAGCAGCGCGCCCAGTGTGACGATGCCGAATCCGAGTGCGAGCGCCCGGAGCGCCCCCGTTCCAGTCTTGCGGTACGCCTTCCACGAGAAGTACGTGATGAGGCCGCCGAGGACGAGGATCCCCGTCTTCACCACGATGATTCCCGTTGCGATGCTGGTCGTTGCGGTATCGTGTGCCATTATGTTTCCTCCCGTACGGCGGTCCAGATGTCCGCGAGTCGTTCTTCGGGCCCCTTGTCGACGTGGGCGATCTCTACGTCGAGTTCGCGCGACTCCGAAAGCGCGATGCGGACCTCCTCGAAGGCGACGGCGTACGTGGTCGTGTGGTGTCCGTCCGATCGGATCTCGGTCCCCTCTTCGAGCAGTTCCGCCTCGGTCAGGAGATCCAGTTTCCGATACGTCGTCGAGAGCGGAATGTCGGTCCGCTCGGAGAGCTCGCTCGCCGTCAGTGGCTCCTCGAGCGCTCGGATGATGGCTCTCGCGTCTGCGTCGTCGAGTGCGTCGAGGACAGACCGCAGGTCAGCTGACTCTCTCACGGCCGACTCGCGCGCCATTACCGGATGCTGGACGAGCGCCCGTATTAATCTCCCGGGATGGAGCGAGGTACTTTATCGAAGCCCCGTGAAGCCGCGGCGTATGAGCGACCCGAAGCCGTTCAGGTACGACGCCGAGGTGCCGCCGGGAGAGACTCGCCACCTCCGGTACGAGATCAGCGAGACGTACCTCGGCGATCCCGTGGAGATCCCCGTCACGGTCGTCAACGGCGAGCACGGCGGCCCGACGGCGTTCCTCTCGGCGGCGATCCACGGCGACGAACTCAACGGCGTGAAGGTGTTACAGGAAGTCGCCGACAGGTACGATCCGGCGAACGTCCACGGCACGCTGGTCTGCGTCCACGTCGCGAACGTCCCCGGCTACCTCGCCCAGCAGCGCTACATCCCGATCTACGACCTCGACCTGAACCGATCGTTCCCGGGACGTGCGGGCTCGAACACGGCCGAGCGGATGGCGAATCAGATCTACGAGCGGTTCGTCAAGCCCTGCGACTTCGGGATCGACTTCCACACCTCGACGCGGAACCGGACGACGATGTACCACGTCCGCGCGGACACGACCAACCCCGACGTCGAGCGGCTCGCCCGCGCGTTCGCCTCGAACCTCATCCTGTCGGGCGAGGCCGACCCCGGGTCGCTGCGGACGGTCGCGACGAACGACGGCATCCCGACGATCACCGTCGAGATGGGGCGGGCCCACCGCTTCCAACCGGAGCTGATCGACCGGGCGGTGGAGGGCGTCGAGAGCGTCTTCGCGGAGTACGGCATCCGCCCCGACGAACCGGTCCGCTGGCCAGGGTGGACGCGGGTGATCGACAGCAACGGCGACAAGACGTGGCTCCGCGCCGACACCGGCGGGCTCGTCGAGATGCAGTACGGGCCCGTGCCGCTGGTCTACGAGGGCGACACGATCTGTACGATAACGGACCACTTCAAGGAGCGCGAGAAACGCGTGGCCGCGCCGTTCACCGGTCTCATCATCGGCACGCTCCAGAACCCGGTCGCCGCACCCGGCCACCCGCTGTGTCACCTCGTCGGCGTCGACGACGCGACGCTCCGGGAGATCGAACGCGAGATCGAGGCCGGCGAGTTCACCGAGCGGCCGTGGATGTGACGGAACCGGTCGCCGCCCCGGAGACCACGGGCGGGGCAGTCACATCGAAAGCTACACGCGGGACAGTCACGCCGACGAGGTCTGCTCGTGCGTGTGGTGGTAGAACCGCACGCGGGCCCCCTCGCCCACGAGCACCGGCTCGAAACAGACCCGGCGGTAGCGGTCGTTGTCGAGCAGGTTCACCATCAGTCCGCCGTCGTGCTCGGAGACGGACTCGTAGGCGCGGTCGCACACGGGACAGGTTTCCGGGGGCTCCTCGGGGACGTTCATCCCATCCTCTCGGACATCTCACGCGCCCTTCGATCGGCGTTCCTCGGCGACTCGCGAGACCGTCTCGTACTCCCCGTCGCCGTACGCGATGAAGCGGACGTCGACGAGCGAGTCGGGGTCGAACGCGTGGATCGCTTCGAGGATGACCTCCGCACCCGATTCGAGATCGAACCCCGCGACGCCGCAGCCGAGCGCCGGAATCACGAGCGACTCGCAGCCGAGTTCGTCCGCGCGTTCCAGTGTGTTCCGCGTCGCGTCGCGGATGCTCTCTGCGGTCGCCTTCCCGTCGCCGTAGTGCGGCATCGCCGCCGCGTGGATCACGTAGTCGGCGTCGAGTCCGTAGGCGTCGGTGACGGCGACGTCCCCGAGGTGGACCGGCCCCTTCGAGACCGCCTCGCGGTTCAGTTCCTCGCCACCTGCCCGTCTGAGCGCGCCAGCGACCCCGGAGCCCATCTGGAGGCTGGTCCCGGCGGCGTTGACGAGGGCGTCCGCGGACTGCTGTGCGATGTCCCCCTGGACGACGGAGCACTCCATACGCGTCGTTCGACGCGCGAACGAAAAACGCCTGCGGCCACTGCGACTGCCCCATTCAGGCGAACGCTCTTGTCGCGGTAGGTTCTCTCGCGGGTATGAGCGACCGATCGACCGAGCCGCCACTCCTCGAAGCCGTCGCCGCGCGGGCCGTCCGGGCCAGCGGCGACTACCTCCTCGAGGCGTTCCGCGACGACGCGATCGAGGCGGAGTACGGCACCGACGACGTGAAGTCAGCCGCGGACCGCGTCGCGGAGGATCACGCGCTAGCGGTGATCCGGGACGCCTACCCCGATCACGCGGTCCACGGCGAGGAGTCCGGCCGCGCCGGCGACCACCGCTACGAGTGGGTCGTCGACCCGCTCGACGGGACGAACAACTTCGCGGCCGACGTCCCGCTTTTCGCCTCGGCGGCGTGCGTCCTCGACGACGGCGACCCGCTGGTTTCGGCGGTCTACGAGCCGCTCCCGGACTCGCTGTATCTCGCGCGGCGGGGTGGCGGAGCAACGGCCGACGGCGAGGAACTCCGCGCCGAGAGCGACCGCTCGCTCCCGTCGGGGACGGTCTCCTTCGTCGTCGGGCTTCCGGCGCTTCGGAATCAGGCCTATCGCGATACGGCGGATCGATTGGAGGACACGCTCGACGACCGCTGCAAGCGCGTCGTCAACACGTGGTCGCCCTGCGTCGACTGGGCGCTCTTGGCCCGCGGATCGATCGAGGGGCTCGTCGCCTACCGCCCCGACGTCTACGAGCAGTACGCGGGCGCGCTGCTCGCCGAGGAGAGCGGCGTCGTCAGCCGGATATTCGACGTCGACGAAACCCCGTCGGGATCGGGACTCGTCGAACGCAAGAGCGACGACGCCGGCGTCGGCATCGACGGCCTCTACGTCGCGGCTCCGGACCGCGAGACCTGCGATCGGCTCGTCGACGCAGCCACGGCGGTTCTCGACTGACCGCGCCGCGGTGCGGTTTCAGCCGTTCGGCAGCGAGGCGGAACCGCGGGGTTTCAAGCGTCGTCGGTCCTTGCCGACGGATATGGTACTCGACACCGTGATGGTGACCCTGCACGTCCTCGTGGGCGCGCTGTGGGTCGGTAGCGTCGTCTTCGTCGCCGGAGCGATCCTCCCCGCCGCCGCGGAGGGCGCGCTGGACGCGGCCCCGCTGGAGGCGATCGCCGACCGACTCGTCTACCTCTCCCGCGGCGCGTCCGTCGTGATGTTCCTCACCGGCGGCCACCTCGCCGGGACGCGCTACACCGTCGAGACGCTCACCGCGAGCGGTCGCGGCCACCTCGTCCTCGCGATGCTCGCGCTGTGGCTCGTGCTCACCGCGCTCGTCGAGATCGGCCGGAGCCGACTCGTCGACGGCCTCCAGGAGAAGCGCGTTCGAACGCCCGTCGCGGAGTCGGCGACGTTCTTCCGCGCCGCGGCCGTCGTCGGGATCCTCCTCCTCGTCGACGCCGGACTGCTGGCCTCGGGACTCGCCCTGTACTGATCCGGAGAATGAACCGCCTCAACCCCCGCATTCGGCTGCTGTGGATCGTTCGATCGCTCATCACGGCCGCCGTGCTCGCCGGCATCGCGTTCGGCGTCGGCCGCGTCGTCGACCCGGCGTGGCTCCCCGCGTGGACCCCCGCTGCCGTGTTCCTCGCCTTCGGCGGCCTCGGAGTGGCGCTCGCCGTACTCCGGTACCGCGCGTGGCGCTACGAGGTCCGCGAGGACTCGCTGTACCTCGAACGCGGCGTGTTCACCAAAGTCCGGACGGTCGTCCCCTTCGTCCGGATCCAGCACGTCGACACGAGCCGATCGCCAACGGAGCGGCTCGTCGGCCTCTCGAGCACCGTCGTCTACACGGCGGGGTCCCGCGGCGCGGACGTGTCGGTCCCGGGGCTGACGCCCGGCGACGCCGACGACCTCCGCGAGCGGCTGAAGCGGCTGGCGATCCGCTCGGAGGGCGAGGACGCCGTCTGAGATGCCCCGGAGCCTCTCGCCGCTGTCGGTCCCCTACCGCGCGTTCCAGCGCGGCGGCGGCATCCTCGTCTTCCTCGCGTTCGCGCTCGGCGGCGGCGTGTCGATCCCGGGCGTCGGCCCCGCGGGGCCGCTCGTCCTCGTCGGTCTCGGCGGCCTCGCCGTGCTCGCGCTCGTCGGCTACGAGGTGGCCTACGTCAGGCGGTTCAGCTACGAACTCGGCGGGGACACGCTGGATATCGACTCGGGCGTGCTGTCGCGCCGGAGCCGCGAGATCCCGCTGCGGCGGATCCAGAACGTCGACATCTCTCGGAACGTCGTCCAGCGGCTGCTCGGCATCGCGCTCGTCTCGTTCGAGACCGCGGGCGGCGGCGAGACCGAGGCACAGCTCAAGTACGTCACCTTCGAGGAGGCGAAGCGGCTCCAGCGCGAACTGGCCCGGCTGAAGCGTGCGGTCGACGCGGAGGCGGCCGAGGGTGAAGCGGGCGAGCGGGCCGCCACCGCCGAACCCGAGTCGACGGAGCTGTTCGCACTCGACCGGAGCGAACTGGCGATTCTCGGCGCGCTGTCGATCGATCTTCGCGTCCCGGGGATCCTCTTTCTGCTCGTCTCCACGGTCGGATCCACCGTCATCTCCTCGTACCTCGACGCCCTCCCGGGCGTCGCGCTCGCCGGCGTCGCCGGCGCGCTCGTCTTCGGTCTCGCGCTCGTGTCGTGGGCCGTCGGGGCCGCCGCGTCGATAATCGAGTACTACGACTTCCGACTCGTCCGCTCGGGCGACGAACTGCAGTACGAGCGCGGCCTGCTCCAGCGCTACGACGGCTCGATCCCCTTCGACAAGATCCAGACGCTGACGATCGCGGACAACCCGCTGAAGCGACACTTCGGCTACGCGACGCTGTACATCGAGACCGCGGGCTACGCGCCGGGCGGGTCGGGAAGCGGCTCTCGGGGCTCTGAGGCGGCGATCCCGCTCGCCAAGCGCGAGCACGTGCTCGAACTCGTCGAGCAACTCGAACCCGTCGGCACCGTCGACCTCGAACGGCCGCCCCGGGTGGCGCGCCGTCGCTACCTCGTCCGGTACCTGCTCGTCGTCGGCGTGCTCACCGGGATCAGCTACGGCGCGGGAACGCTCTTTGCGCTCCCGTTCCCGCCGTGGATCCCGCTGCTGCTCGCGCCGCTGGCGGTCCTGTTCGCGCACGCGACGTGGCGCAACCGCGGCCACTGGCTGGGTGACCACCACGTCGTCACCCGAAACGGGGTGCTCAGACGCGAGACGAAGATCGTCCCCTACTACCGCATCCAGACGGTCATCGACTCCCGCAACGTCTTCCAGCGGCGACTGGGCCTCGCGACCGTCGCGATCGACACCGCGGGATCGCTCTCGCTCGGCGGGCAGGACGCCGCGGCCGTGGACGTCGCGAGCGCCAGAGCCGACGAGTTGCGCGCGGAACTCGAAGCGCGGCTCGGGGACGCCGTCGACGCCTACCGCGCCGGCCGCGCCGGAATCGGCTTCGAGGACGAGCCGCGCGCCGAGCCGGGAGCGAGCGACGGCGACGGCGACGAGACTGACGACCGGGAACCGCACGGAGAAGAGACGTAACCAAGGCCCGACAGCGAACCGCGGTCCGGATGCGAACCGAGGCCCGATCGGACCTCAGTCGTCGGCGACGGCCGCGCTCACTTCGACCGATTCTTTCTGCGCTTCCTCGACCGTCGGCTCCGCCGCCTCGCCGAGGCCGGTCCACGCGAGTTCCTCCTCGTACTGGAAGGCCGCGTGCTCCCGGGTGGGGTCGACGACGGTCAGCGAGAGCCAGTCGTTGTCGAGCAGGTCGGTGAGGTGTTCGTGTCTCGAGAGGACGTCGGTGACGCGGTCGACCGGCGCGTGGACGACCGTCGAGAGGCGGAGCGGCTGGTGGTAGGGCTCGTCGTCGGCGCGCATCACCGACTGCAGCGGCAGTCCGCCCAGCAGGTCGCCCCCGTTGCCCTGGTAGACGCCGACGTTGCCGACCGGGTTCTGCGTCACCTTCGACCCGCTGCCGTAGGCGGCGGTGTCGACGGTGGCGAAGTAGTACTGGGTGTTGATCCACTGAGTGACCACCATCGGCCCCGTCAGGATCGCCTCGAGGGCGTCGCCCTCGGGGTCGGTGCGCCAGTCGTAGGAGTGGAGGAACGAGCGCCCGCCGAGGTCGAGGTCCGCCGTGAGTTCCCGCGGCCCGACGACGAACCCCGCGTTCCCCGCGAGGCCCCACTCCGGGCGCGTCTCCGCCCAGTCGGCGGCGCGGCGCTTCGTCTCGCGCTCGGCGTCGTCGGGAGCGGCCCCCATCGACGTCGCGCGTTCGGCCGCGGCGTCCGCGGTGGCGCTCGCGAGGTCGGCGCGGAGCGCTTCGACGTCGCGCTCGTGACTCTCGGGGACGTCACCGGCGTACAGCGTCACCTCGTCGGTCGTGGTGTTGTGCTCGCCGGCGACGAAGACGGTGTCGTCGGGGATCTCGATCCCCCGCTCGGCCAGCGCCGCCTGCACCCGATCCTCGTTGCAGATGGCCGCGAGGACGCGGGCGTTCGGGCCGCCGGGGTTGCCGGCGCAGGCCCCGCAGTCGAGGCTCGATCCGAAGGGGTTGTTCGCCGTCTGGCTGGCGTGACCCGTGAACACGACGAGGCGCGCGAACTCCTCCCAGCCCATCAGCTCGAAGGCGTTCGCGGCGTACTCGACGCGCTCTTCGAACGTCATCCCCCGCGGAATCTCGTCCCCGTCGGAGCCGTCGCGATCGAGCGCCGGGCGGCAGAACTCGTGTGCACAGGGCGTCCGGTCGTCGATCGCGTCGAGGGCGTCGTGGACGCGTCCCGGCAGGAGCGTCCGCGCCGCGAGCGCTGCCCCGTAGCCGCTCCCGGCGGCCTCGACGAAGCTGAACGCGGTCGCGGCGTTCGACTTGAGCCCCTCGAGGACGTTCTCGCCGGCCTCCAGCAGGTTCGTCCACCGAGTGTGACGCTCGTGGCTGTGCTGGTGGGCCCCGGACGGCCGGTCCTCGATCCGGTGGGCGACGTCGACGATCGGCGGACACGCGTCGGTGCCGACTTCCGAGTCGAAGCCCTCATAGCGCATCGGAATGCCGAAGAACCCGGCGTAGCCGTGCGTCTCGTAGTTCCCGGCGGACTCGACGTGCCGGCGGAGGACCTCCGAGCGGGTGTCGATGCAGAAGACCAACTGCGCGTCCGGGCGGGCTTCCGCTCCACCGTCGGCCTCGGCGCGCTCGTCTTCCGCGCCGACGCGGGGGCTCCTCGCGGCGACTTCGTCGACGAGGCGCTCGCGGTACGTCGCCTCCCACGCGTTCAGCCACGCCTCCGCGAGCGGGGCGTCGTCCGCGTCGTCCCCGCTCTCGGAAGTCGCCCCGATATCGGCCGCCGCGTCGGGCACGATCGGCGCGTCGAACTGGTCCGCGAGAGTCAGTCGAACGGCCAGGTACCCGGGCAGCGTGATCGGACAGGCCGACTGCCAGACGTCGCCGTCGTCGACGCGGCGTTTGATCAGTCCGGTCCAGCCGGGGAGCGCGCTCAGGTGGTGCTCGAACGCCGACGGCCACCGGTCGCGCGGGTGGTCCGCGAGGCGCTCGGCGAGCGCGTCGATCGGATCGTCCGGGAGCGCCGCGATCGACGACTGATCCGGGATCTCGCGGTCGTACTGCGCGGCGGCGCGGAACGCGCGGTAGAACCCGCGGGACCGATCCGGCATCGGCCACTCGGCGGCCCCCTCGTCGAGGAACGCCGACAGCCACTTCGTCAGCACGGCGTCGACCCGATCGGACGGCGTCGTTCCCTGGTCGTCGCCGTCTGGAGTCGCGTCGCCCGCTTCGGTCTCCGACGCCATCCGATCGAGGAGCGCCTCGGGGTCGACCTCTCCCTCCTCGGGATCGCCGTACCCGTGCTGTGCCAGCGACTCGCGCAGCCTACCGGGGTCGATCCGACCCTGCTCCCAAGCGCGGCGGAAGACCGACGCGCTCGGGTACCCCTGTCCGCCGTACAGGCGTTCTCCCTCCCGGACCGCCTCGTGGAAGGGCCGGTCCTCGAACCCCGAGAGCGGGTTGGCCGTCACGAACGAGTGGAGCGGCCAGGTGCGTCCGACCGTGCGCTTCGCCTGTTCGATGCTGTCGCGGATGGCGGTTTCAGTACTCATTATAGTCCTCCGTGGCGGTCAGAAGCGTCGCAGACGGCGGCCGGGTCGCGTTCAGTAGCGCGACGTATAGCCGACGGCTGCGCCGGTACGCGCCCGTCTCGATCGCGAGGTAGGCGACGAGGAACGCGGCGGCCACGACGGCGTGTCCGACCGTCAGTTCGGCCGGTGCGGTGACGAGCGGCACGTCGCGCAGGACCACCCCGACGGACCGGTAGACCGCGCCGTACAGCGCGATCGCCGGGAGGAAGACCAGAGGGATCGCGCCGATCCGGACCGGCGCGGACAGGTCGGTCTGCGAGAGCGACGTCCGCGCCGCGTGCAGCGTCGTCAGGACCACGATCAGCAGCAGCAGCGCGCCGCTGTCGAGTCCGGCCCCTTTGCCCGTGATGGTCGCGAACACCGCGCCGCCGGCGATCGCCGAGAGGAGCGTCACCGCGCCACCGACGGGTCCGAGAGCGCCCTCGTCGGCGTTCGGGTTCGGGCTCGTCCGCTCGACTCGGCTCCCGGCAGAGAGGAACTTGTAGGCCTTGTAGAACCCGTGGAGGATCAGGTGCGTGATCGCGGCACCGAAGAAGCCGAGTCCGGCCTGCATAATCATGAAGCCCATCTGCCCGACGGTCGAGCAGCCGAGGCGGCGTTTGACGTCGGTCTGGACCGACTTCAGGAGCTTCCCGCCCAGCGCGCTGACCGCGCCGACGAGGACGATCGCGAGCATCACCGACGGCTCGGCGGTGACGACGGGCGAGAACCGGAGGAGCAAGATTCCGCCGGCGTTGACGAACCCCGCGTGCATGAGCGCCGACGCGGGAGTGGGGGCGGTCATCGAGCCGAGGAGCCAGCCGTGGAACGGCAGCAGCGCCGACTGGATCATCGCCGCGAGGACGAGCGCGCCTGAGACGGCGAACACCGTCGTCGCGGGCAGGGAGTCGGCGGCCGCGGCGAATCCCGCGACGGTCGTCGCCCCCGTCTCCAACCACACAACCGCGACGGCAACAGCGAGGAGCGCACTGCTCGCGAGGAAGTACCGGCGGGCGTACCGTGCGGCCGACTGCGCCTGCGGCCAGCCGCGGACGTGGCCGATCAGGTCGGCCATCACGAGGCCCATCGCCAGCCACGCGGCGGCGAAGAGCAGCGCGTGGTCCGCGGCCGCCAGTACCATCACGACTAGCGTGAAGCCGAACGTCCGACCGAAGAACCGCTCGATCCCGCGGGATCCGGCCATATACCGGCGCGAGTAACTGTTGACGATGCCCGCGAAGAAGGTCACGACGACCCACAGGAGAAGCGTCAGCCCGTCGATCGCGAACGGACCCGCCGACGGGAGCGACGGCCACCAACCGAGGGCCTGACCCGCGACCGCCCCGAGACTCGCGACGAACAGCGCCCACGTGAGTCGCGTGACCGCGACGGGCGTTAGCGTGTCCGCCTGCGGTTCCCCGCTCGGTAACTCTCCGATCGCCGTCGGTTGCTTCTGTCCTGTCATCCTTTGGTGTCTGGGCGATCTGCCAGTCCGCCCGACGACCCTGTCCGGGATCGCCAGTGGCAATGACAGATCTTCTCGACGGTTCCAAGAACAGACTGACTATTAAATCCATCTATCTCGAACAGATCGTTCATCAAAAAGAAAATTATAGAACATTATGTTCTCGGAGTTCGATTTACGGCGAGAAGCCAAACCGCGGTGTCGACGCCCCTGCCGCCCCGCTGTGGCTCTCGATCCCGAGAGCGGCGGAGAGCCACCTGTCGACCCGCCCTGCGACGACGCCCGAGGCGGTTACGACGAATCGAACTCGCCGAACGGTTTCGTCTCGTGGCTGCGGACGAGCACCTCGTCGGCGACCGTCAGCCCCATCTCCAGTAGTTCCTGGGCGACGGGCGTGATGTCGTCGTCCGTCTCCCCGACCACGGTGACGAGGAGGTTCCGCTCGCCGGTGACGAGTTCCTGCACCGAGACGACGCCGTCGATCTCGAGGATGTCCGGGATGAGATCGCCGCGTTCCGGGATCGAGGCCGTGCAGAACAACAGCATCCGGAGGGGGTAGCCGGACGCCTGATAGTCCACGTCCGCGCTGTACCCTTTGATCATCCCGTCGGATTCGAGCCGCTGGATGCGTTTCCGGACGGTGCTTCCGGACGTCCCGGTCCGCTCGGCGATGTCGCCCGAGGACGTGTTTCGCGCGTCCTCCTGGAGCGCGTGGAGGATCGCTCTGTCGACGTCGTCGATCTCGTCTTCGGCCATAGCCGGGTGTTCGCGGGTGACGGACTAAGGAACTTCGCTCGTCGCCGTCCGGGCCGACGGGATCAGTCCGTTCTCGGCACCGCGTACGCGCCGGCGGCGAAGAACGCCGCCGCGAGGACCGCGACCACGAGGAGGTTCGGCAGCGCGGCCGTCGTCGCCTCGGGATACGTCACCGCGCGGACGCCGCGCGCGACGTAGGTCAGCGGCGACAGTCCGAGCGCCGGCCGGAACCACGCCGGCAGCAGCTCCGGCGTGACGAACGTCTCCGAGAGGAACAGAAGCGGCAGCGCGATGGCGTTCGAGGCCGCGATGACGCCGTCCTGAGAATCGGCGACGCGACCGATGATCGCGCCGAGACCGCAGAAGAGCACGACCCCGAGGGCGACGAACGGGACGACGAGCAGCGTCGCGGGCGTCGTCGGGACCGCGGTTCCGGTGACGAAAACCGACAGCGCGAGCAGGAGCAGCGCCGCGGCTCCGATGACGGCGACGTTGACGAGCGACTGTGCGAGGAGCCACTCCGACCGCGTCAGCGGCGTCGTCGCCAGCTTCTCGAAGCGGCTCCCCTCGCGGTAGCGCGCCACCGTGCTCCCGATCCGCGACAGCGGCGTGAACAGCACGACGACGGCGAGGTAGCCCGCGATGTAGTAGCCCTTCGGCTCGGCGAACAGGCCGCCGCCCGTCGGCTGGGTCTGGATCAGCGCCCCGAAGATCACGACGATGATCGCCGGGAAGAAGAACGTGAAGAAGACCGCCGTCCGTCGTCGGAGGAAGGCGTGCCACGCGGCGACGAACTCCGCGCGGATCCGTCGGCGGCGACTCATCGTCCTCCTCCGCGCGCGCTGGCGACGTCGTCGTCGCTCTCTCCGAACGACTCCCCTGTGAGTTCGAGGTAGACGTCTTCGAGATCGGGCTGTTTCCACGTCAGCGACTCGAACTCGACGCCGCGAGATTCCAGCGCGTTCACGACCTCGTCGATCTCGCGGGGGCCGACGCCCTCGACGGACAGCACGCCGTCCGTCGCCGAGGCCTCGAACGGGAAGTCTGCGGTGTCGGCACCGACGTCGCCGAGGCCGGCGAGCGAGCGGGCGTCATCGGTTTCGACGACGAGTCGGCTGCGGCCGCCGTGTTCGCCGATGAGTTCCGTCGGTCGCCCGACGGCGACGAGTCGGCCCTCGTTGAGGAACCCGACGCGGTCGGCGAGCCGTTCGACCTCCGCCATCGAGTGGCTCGTCAAGAACACGGTCGTCCCCCCGTCCGCGAGGTCTTCGAGGAGCGACCACAGCGCGCGGCGGCCCGCCGGATCGATGCCGGTCGTCGGCTCGTCGAGAAAGAGCACCTCGGGGTCGTTCACCAGCGCGATCGCGACGCACACCCGGCGTTTCTGCCCGCCCGAGAGCGTCTCGTACCACTGTTCGGCGGCCGCGCCGTCGATGCCGACGGCGGCGAGTACGTCGTCGGGATCGCGCGCCTCGTCGTAGAGGCCGCCGTACTGCGCGAGCAACTCGCGGGGCGTGAGACGCGCCGCGGGCGAGAACGACTGCGGGAGGAGTCCGATCTTCGATTTCTCCACGTCGGCGGGGTCGCTCCCGAGGACGGACACCGAGCCATCGACGGCGGTCGTCCCGGTGAGCGCGCGCACCAGAGTCGTCTTCCCCGCCCCGTTCGGGCCGACGAGGCCGAACACCGCCCCCCGCTCGACGTCGATGGAGACGCCGTCGAGGGCCGTGACGTCCGCGTAGGACTTCCGGACTCCGTCGGCGGCGAGTGCCGCTGTCATACGCGCCACTCCGTACCGTCCGATGGTAAGGCGTTCGGATCCGATCGATCGGAGAACTGCCCGCTGTCCCCACCGACCGGCCGAACCGCCCTTGTGCGTTCACCCCGTTGCGTCCGTATGGACAGTCGCCGCAGACGGCAGCTCCTCCGGGCCGGCTTCGCTGCGGGGGTCGCGTCTCTAGCGGGGTGTGCCGGAGTCGAAGCCCCGCAGAGCGGGAACGGTTCGGACGGGTCCGACGAACCGAACGGATCTGACGACTCGGATACGACCGAGGCGGACGGCTCCGAGCGCGCCCCGCGGATTCCGACGCCGACCGAGACGGGCGATCCGAGACCTGACCTCGACGGCGCCGCGGTCGCGTTCGAACCCGTCGCGACGGGGTTCGCCGCACCTCTCGACATCGTCGCCCCCGACGGTACCGACCGGCGCTTCGTCGTCGACCGCGACGGCCGGATCTGGGAAGTCACCGACGACGGTCGGGCGGACGCCCCCCTCGTCGACCTCTCGGACCGCGTCCTCCTCGGCGGCGAGCGCGGGCTGCTCGGCGCGGCCGCCCACCCCGACTTCGCACGGAACGGTCGACTGTACGTCCGCTACAGCGCCGAGTCGCGCGAGGGAACCCCGAACGGCTACAGCCACACGGCCGTCCTCGCGGAACTGACGGTCGATCCCGATTCGGGGACGGCTGACGCCGGCGGGGCCGGTGCTGACGACCTCGACGAGCGGGCGATCCTCGAAGTCCCCCAGCCGCAGTCGAACCACAACGCCGGCGCACTCGCGTTCGGTCCCGACGGCTACCTCTACGTCGCGTTCGGCGACGGCGGCGGAGCCAACGACGTCGGGACGGGACACGTGCGGGACTGGTACGCCGCCGTCGACGGCGGGAACGGCCAGGACGTCACCGAGAACCTCCTCGGGAGCGTCCTCCGGATCGACGTCGACGGGCGCGGCGGCGTCGACGGAACGGACACCGAAAACGGGAGCGAGAAAGCCTACGCGATCCCCGCGGACAACCCGCTCGTCGGGCGCGACGGCCTCCCCGAGCAGTACGCGTGGGGCTTTCGGAACCCCTGGCGGCTCTCGTTTCACGGCCGGGACTGCTACGTCGCCGACGTCGGACAGGGCGCGTGGGAGGAACTGAACCTCCTCGAACGCGGCGGCAACTACGGCTGGAACGTCCGCGAGGGAGCGCACTGCTTCCGTTCGGAGGACTGCCCGGTCAGCACTCCCGAGGGACGGCCGTTCCTCGATCCCGTCGCGGAGTATCCGCACGACGGAGCGGACGTCGCGGGCGTCTCGATCATCGGCGGAGTCGTCGCCGACGGCGAATCGATCGGCGCGCTCGCCGGCGCGTACGTCTTCGCGGACCTCCTCCCGCGGGGGCGGCTGTTCGCCGTCGACCCCGAGACGAATCCGCCGTGGGAGATCGTCTCCGTCGACGTCGTCGGCGACGGTCTCGGTCGGTTCGTGCTCGGCTTCGGGCGCGACCAGGACGGCGAGGTGTACGTCCTCACGACCGAGGAGAGCGACGGCGGCGGCGAGACGGGGACGATCGCCCGGCTCGTTGCTCCCTGAGCGCGCTATCGAACGCGTTAGGAACCGTCCTCGTCTTCCGCTGGTGGATCCGACGCGCCGTCGTTCGATGGCGGTGATTCGTCCGCGGCCGACGTGTCGGAAGCGTCGCCCTCGGCGTCCGCGCCCGACCGCCCGTCGACCTCGTCCTTGATCGAGGCGAGTTCGGCCTCGACGTCGACGCTCGGTGCGTCCCCGGATTCGCCGTCGTCCTCCGTGGCGTCGTCCGGTTCGCCTGCGGCGGCTTCCTCGGACGTCGCGTCCTCGTCGCGAGCGTCTCGAACGCTGATCTCGACGCCGGCCGTGCTGGCTTCGGATCCCGAGCGCTCCCGTGTCGACGCCGACTCGCGGTCCGTCCTTCGATACCCGTATCGATCGGCGTCGCGCTCGCCTGACGCCTCGGCGAGCCGGTCGGAGACCTCCTCGGAGAGCCGCCGGGCGTCTTCGAGGAGGTCCCTGGAGTCGTCGTCCTCCGGGAGGTCGGACTCCGAGAGCGCGGTCTGCAGTTCCGAGAGCGCGCGTTCGACGCCGGAGACGGCCCCGCGGCCGACGCCCGCGACGCCGTCGCCCAACCGCGCGGTCGACGACCGACCGGTGCGGTCGGAGCCGTCGAACGCGGAGCGGTCGGGATCGGCGAGTCGGAGCGCGCCGCGGAGCAGTTCCAGCGACTGGATCGTCGCTTCGAGAGTCGAGATCAGCGTCGGCAGCGTGTACCGCTCGGTGAACCGGAGCAGTTCGGATACGGAGGGCGGTCGGGGCGGCCGGGACCGCTCTCGCGAGACGCGCCGTCGGCTCCGGCGCTCCAGGTCGCCGCGTTCGGCGTCCGGCCGGTCGGTCGTGCCGAGAGTATCGGGGGCGCCGTCGCGGTCGTCGAGTTCGGAGCGGAGCGCCGTCAGCGTCGCTTCGAGTTCCTCGACGAGCGTCTGGAGGTCCTCGTCGGAATCGCGAGCGGACATACCGGGAGATGGCGTCGCTCGGTGAAAAGCGTATGCGCCGAGCGACTCTCGGCACTCGCGAGCCGGGTCGAGAGCGCTAGCGGAACCGACCGCGCTCGTACTGCTTCGGCCACTCGACGTCGACGCCGAGTTCGTGGGCGGCCTCGAGCGTGAAGTATGGGTTCCGGAGGTGCTCTCTGCCGAGGATCGCCAGGTCGGCGCGTCCGTTTCGGATCAGTTGATCCGCCTGCTCCGGCGTCGTGATCCCGCCGACGGCTCCGACGGCGGCGTCCGTGGCGTCGGCGACGCGCTCGGCGTAGGGGATCTGGTACCCCGGACCGCTCTCGGGGACCTGCTGATCGGGATGGATGCCGCCCGAACTGACGTCGATCAGGTCCGCGCCGGCGTCGGCGAGCAGCGGTACCAGCTGCGCGGAGCCGTCGAGGTCCCACGAGGGTCGGTCCGGAAGCCAGTCGGTCGCGGAGATCCGCACGAACACCGGTAGCTCGTCGGGCCACACGTCCCGCACCGTCTCGACCACTTCGAGCGGGAACCGGGCGCGGTTCTCGAAGCTCCCACCGTACTCGTCGTCCCGGTCGTTGGTGACCGGCGAGAGGAACTCGTGGAGGAGGTACCCGTGCGCGAGGTGCACCTCGGCGATCTGGAAGCCGACCTCGTGAGCCCGTTCAGCGGCGAGGCGGAACTGCGCTTTCACGCGGTCCATATCGTCACGCGTCATCGCCTGCGTCGGGACGGGGTCGCCCTCGGGGTGCGGGTAGGGGTCGGCGCTCGGCGCGAGCACCTCCCAGCCGCCTTCGTCGACGGGGATCGGGGTGCCCCCGTCCCACGGCGGCGTGACGCTGCCCTTCCGCCCTGCGTGGGCGAGTTGGATCCCCGGGACAGTCCCACGGTCCCGCATAAACGTCACCGTCTCTTCGAGCGCGTCGGCGTGGTCGTCCGACCAGATCCCGAGGTCGCCCGGAGAAATGCGACCGGCCGGCGAGACGGCGGTCGCCTCCGTCATCACGATACCGGCGCCGCCGACCGCGCGGCTCCCCAGGTGCACGCGGTGCCACTCGGTCGCGAACCCGTCCTCGGCGGAGTACTGACACATCGGCGAGACCATCACGCGGTTGGGGATGTCGATATCCCGGAGTGCTAAAGGCGTGAACAACGACTCGGTCATCGTGTGAAAGTCGAACCACGGGAGTAAACACTTGACGTCCCCGGTAGACTGCCCCCCTCGACCCCACGTTTTAGGCCGACCAAAAGTGTTTTATCCGGCGCACCATCACTCACTGGTGATGAAGCGAACGGATGCCGTTGGAGACGACGGCGGGAGCGAACCAGGGTTCGACGAACCGACGACAGACGGAGCGGCCGTTTCTGCTCACCAGTCCTCGCCCGACCGCGTCGTCTTCACCGAGGACGGGAACGCTGACGGGTGGATCTCGATCGACGCGGCGCTGGCGACGCAGCTTCGACGCTAGACGATCGAACCGCGCGGCTGGGACGAAGCGTCAGGTCCGGCGGAAAAGGCGCGTTCTCGGGTCGGTAGGACTGTTCTAAGACGGTCGCCGGGGACGAGCGCTAGTCTGGATACGGCGTCTACGCTTCGGTGACGAGGGTGTCGTCCTCGAGGTAGTGCTCGACGTGGTGGGCCGCTTCCTCGACGTCTTCGAGGTTCTCTCGAAGCATATGCGCCGTCGTCGGGTCACCGAGGTTCTCGGCCAGTTCGACGTGGTCTCTGAGCGTCTCGATGATGTCGCCGTACATCTCCATGTCGTTCCGAAGCGACGTGCGGATGTCGTAGACGTCCTCGTCCTCCGGCGTCACCGCGGCCTGTTCCTCCAGCGCCCCCATTCCCGCGACGGGGACCCCGCCGAGCGCCTGCGCGCGTTCGGCGAGTTCGTCGGCGAACTCCTCTGCCTCCTCGGCGGCATCCCCGAGGAACAGGTGCAGGTCGCGGAACTCCGCGCCCTCGACGTTCCAGTGGTGCTTCTTCAGCTGGTGGTAGAGAACGTACGTCGACGCGAGGTCCGTGTTCAGCGCGTCGACGAGCTGTGTCGCCTTCTCCGAGTCGATCCGGAGCGCTTCGCTTCCCTCGACTTCGCCCGCGTGCTGTCGGACCGTCTTCTGGGTACTCATTGCAGTCTCTACTTGGATCGCCAGCAACTTAATACTTTGACCGAACGAAAGATTCCTTTCGCAAACGCGAACAAAATCTTATCACATCGAGGCAAGCGGATCGAAGCCGACGCTCAGTCCGTCGCCAACTCGACGTCTTCTATGGGGCGTGCGAACTCCACGATCGTCCCGTCGTGACGGCACCGTTCGAGCGCGTGTTTCGCGTCCATCCCGGCCTCGTGCGGCGTCTCCGCGGTGCCGACGCCGACTTTGAGTTCGACGCCCGCCTCGGCTTCCACGTGGTCGATCGCCTCCCGGTAGTCGTCGGCGTCCATCGCGGGACAGATCGAGATGATGTTGTCGCCGCCGACGAAGAAGGAGAGCGCGCCGTACTCTTCGCGGAGGTACCGCATCAGGGTCGCGTACCCCTGTTCGATCTGGATGAAGGAGTCGAACTCGTTGAGTCGGTCCGTGTACTTGCCGGTAGCGTCGTTGACGTCGAAGTGGGCGATCTGGACGTCCTCGTCGGTGCGGTCGCCGCCCGAGAGGTAGCCGCCGTTCCGCACTTCCCGCCGGTCGCCGTCCTGTGCGGAGCCCTCGCGCTGGAGCCCCTCGGTCGCCGCTTCGAGCGCTTCGACCGGCGCGGCGTCGACGCCCGTGGCGAGGCTGATCGTGACCGGGTACCGGTTCCCGATCGACTCCTGCAGGAGCGCGTGGTCCTCGGCGTCGAGCCCGTTCGTGATCGCCACCATATTGTCGAACCGCGTGAAGAAGACGTAGCCGTCGCGGCTCCCGACGAACTGGGCCAGGTCCGCGAAGAGACGGGACTGGAGCGTCTGGAGGTCCATCTCCCGGCGGGGTTCCGGCGTCACCGTCCACGGCCCGTAGTTGTCGATCTGGATGAGGGTGAGCTGAGCGTTCGTCACATCCGTTCCGTAGGACCTCGCATATATGCCTCTTTCCGTATCAGATCAGTTTGCCTTCTCACATTTGGAACGAAGCCGGGAAGACCGGCTACCGTCCCATCGGGACCGTTCGTCTTCGGCCGCTACGTTCAACAGCCAGTCGGCCCAAGCGGCCCCAATGAGTGTTCGGGGAGTCCTGTTCGACGTCGACGGCACGGTCCTGCGCGGCGACGAACCGATATCCGGGGCTCGCGAGGGACTCGAGGCCGTCGACGCCGCCGGGCTCTCCCGACTATTCGTCTCGAACAACCCGACGGAACCGCCGGCGGCGTACCGGCGACGGTTCGAGGCGGCCGGATTCGACGTCGACCCCTCGGAGGTGCTCACCGCGGGCGCGGTGACTGCGGAGTTCCTCTCGATGCGGCACCCCGACGATCGAATTACCGTCGTCGGTGAACCGGGGTTGCTCTCGCTGCTGCGTGAGGAGGGACTCCGGGCCCATCGGCTCACTGCGAGCCCCGACTCCGGACCGGAGGACGAGCATCAAGCGCAGTCCGACGGCGGCCCGACGCCGGGACCCCATTCGACGCCGCCGGACGTGTTCGTCGCGTCGGTCGACCGGGAGTTCAGCTATCCGGTCCTCCAGCGGAGCCTGCGGGCCCTTTCGGACCCACAGGTGACGTTCCTCGGGACCGACCCCGACGTGGTCATTCCGACGGCCGACGGCCCGGCACCGGGGTCCGGCGCGATCATCGACGCGATCGCGAACGTCGCCGGTCGCGACCCCGACGCGATCCTCGGCAAGCCGAGCGAAACTGCGCAGGAGATGGCGCTCGGTCGGCTCGGGCTCTCCCCGGAGGACGTCCTCGTCGTCGGCGACAGACTGGACACCGACATCGCGCTCGGCGAGCGGGCTGGGATGACGACTGTCCTCGTCCGCACGGGCGTGACCGACGAGGCCGACCTCGACGCGTCGCCGATCGACCCCGACTACGTCCTCGACTCGCTCGCCGGGCTGGAGCGGCTCGTCGACGACGTCGCCGTCGGTCGATAACTCGGAATCGCTGCTGGCCGATGACCCGCCGTCGCTGTCGGCGGTTAGCGCGACGTTTCCGTTGCGTTGTCTGCTATATGCCATCAGTACCCGTGATAACAGTTATTGATACAGCGACGAACAGTTCACTGGGGTAATACGATGGGAAAACAGATCCTGATGATCGTCGGCGACTTCGGCGAGGACTACGAGACGATGGTACCGTACCAGGCCTTGGAGATGGTCGGTCACGACGTCGACACCGTCTGTCCGGAGAAGGAGGCCGGTGACACGATCAAGACCGCGGTCCACGACTTCCGGGGCGATCAGACGTACCTCGAGACGCGCGGGCACGACTTCGAGGTGAACGCGACGATGGACGAGATCGATCCGGCCGACTACGACGCGCTCGTCGTCCCCGGCGGGCGGGCGCCGGAGTACCTCCGAACGTACGAGGAGGTCCTCGAAGCCGTCCGGCACTTCTTCGAGGCGGACAAGCCCGTCGCGGCGGTCTGCCACGGGCCGCAGATTCTGGCCGCTGCGGGGGTTCTCGACGGCTACGAGATGACGGCGTACCCCGCGGTCCGCGCGGAGGTCGAGGCGGCGGGCTGCTCGTGGGTCGACGAGGTGACCGTCGACGGCAACCTCGTCACCGGACAGGCGTGGCCGGACCATCCGGAGTGGCTCGCGGCGTTCCTCGAACTACTGGGCACGGAGATCGAGACCGGAGAACCGGCCGTCGCCGACGACTGAGTCGGCCTGCGCACGCGGTTCCGTACGCTCACACCTGCCATTCTTTCGGGAGAACCACGATGTGTGGTACCGTCTGACAAAGATTTATATTCTATCCCGCCGTCCTCAGTCGTATGGACAGCCAGCCGAACAGTCCGTACGTCTACTCCGAGGAGGTCTCGGAGCCAGCGGAACCGTACGTCTCACACGACGAAGTCGAAGAACCGGCCTTGCCCGATCCCGAGGGCCGAGACGTAATCATCGCCGACGGGCAGGCGATGAGCTTCCGCGCGTATCACCGGCGCTGAAACCGGGTATCGGACTCATTCTCGGCCGGTCCGTGTTTCGACCTCAGAACGCGTCGCCGTGGACCGTCGCGTCCGCGTGCAGCCCCTCGCGGAGCGCCGAGTGCACGTGACAGATGCCCTTCGCGCGGTCGAGGATCTCCTCGAGCGTGTCCTCGTCGAGGTCGGCCTCGACGTAGATGTCGAAGCGGATCGCTTCGAGGTCGTCGTCGTCGTCGAGATCGGCGTCGGCGTCGATCTGAACCTTGCCGAGGTCGTCGTGGCCGCGCTGCTGCCCGCCGACCCGGAACGCGGGCAGGAAACAGGACGCGTAGTCCGCGACCAGCACGGAGTTCGGGTCCGGCCCTTCCTCGCCGAGCGCGTCGATCGTGAGTTCGAAGTCGCCGACTTGGCTGGTGCTCGCGAACCCTTCCTCGCTGACGGTCGAAGTCTGAATGTCGCTCATTCCGTCCGGACGGACGGGCGGGAGCGCCCTAAAGGTTGCCGACCGGGTCGTTTTCGCCCCGATCTGTGAGGCGGCGCGCTGCGGTCCGTGCGCTGACGTCCCGACGGCTATTCGAGCGTGAACGACTCGTCTCCGTCGAGAACGTGGACCTCGGTGTCCGAGCCAGTCGCCTTCACCTCGCGGACGAAGTCGTCGGTGTCGATCTCGATCGGCGGGAACGTGTCGTAGTGCATCGGGAAGACGTGGTCGACGTCGAGCCAGTCGGTCGCGATCGCTCCCTGCACCGGCCCCATCGTGAAGTGGTCGCCGACCGGGAGCGCCGCGGCGTCGGGCTCCAGATACGGGCCGATCACCTCGCGCATCTCCGTCATCAGGCCGGTATCGCCGGCGTGATAGAACGTCGTCGCGTCCGCGTCGGACTCCTGAGTGGGCTTCTTGTCGCTGATGAGGAAACCGATCGGGACCCCGAGGCTGTGTTCGTAGCCCGTGTTGAGCCCGTTCGTGTGGTCGGCGCGGTGCATCGTGACGAACGCCTCGCCGCACTCGACGGTGCCGCCCATGTTCATCCCGATGCTGTCCTCGAAGCCGATTTCGGCTTCCATATAGCCGGTCATCTCCGGCACCCCGACGACCGTCGCGTCGGTGAACGCCCCGGCGTCGGCGATGTGGTCGGCGTGCCCGTGCGTGAGGAGCAGGTAGTCCGGAGTCTCGACGTCCTCCGCCGAGAGGCTCGTCTTCGGGTTGTCGAAGAACGGATCGATCAGGAAGGTTGTACCGTCGACGTCGACGTGCCACGTGGAGTGGCCGTGCCAAGTGAGTTCCATCGTCATCGTCCACTCTGATATTCTATCGGATCGACAATAAAGCGTACTGTCGAAGTACGTGGGTTTGGCCGCCGCCGGCCCCCGAGCGGTCGAGACGAGTGGTCGACCGCGAACGGTCGAGAGCCGAATCGAACGCGACAGGCCGGAGCCGAAAGGGGCTACGTCGAGACAGCGGGAGCGTGACGGAGATAGAAAGAACGAAACCGCGCGCGGACGACGCGCCGCGTATGCACACGGTCAGATTCAGAGATCCCGCGGGCTCGGTCCGCACGGGTGCGTGGCACGGCGACAGCGTCTCCTTCGGCGGAGAGACGTACGACCTCGACGACGTCGACGTGCTGCCGCCGTCGGAGCCGACGAAGATCGTCTGTATCGGTCGCAACTACGCCGACCACGCCGCCGAGATGGACAACGAACTCCCCGACCGACCGCTGCTGTTCCTCAAACCGCCGAACGCGCTCTCGGCGCACGGCGACACGGTGACGCTGCCCGCCGGGAAGGAGCGCATCGACCACGAGGCCGAGATCGCGGTCGTGATCGGCGAGGCCGCGCGCAACGTCGACGCCGCCGACGCGATGGACTACGTCGCCGGGTTCACCTGTCTGAACGACCTCTCGAACCGCGACGACCAGCGTCAGGAGACGAACTGGGTGCGCGGGAAGGCGTTCGACAACGCCGCGCCGATGGGGCCGGTGCTGGCGACGCCGGACGAGGTGCCCGAGGACGCGAGCGTCGAACTGCGCGTCAACGGCGAGACGCGGCAGTCGTCCTCCCGCGATCACCTCGCGTTCTCCGTGCCGGACCTCATCGAGGAGATCACGACGTACCTCACGCTCGAACCGGGCGACGTCATCGCGACGGGCACGCCCGCCGGCGTCGGCCCGCTCGAAGACGGCGACACCGTCGAGGTCGAGGTCGAGGGCGTCGGCGTCCTCGAACACGACGTGCGGATTCCGTAGCCGACGACATCGCACGGCTCCCCCCCGCGGACGGTGTGGCGTCGGTGCGGCGGTCCTGGTCGCGTTCGCTCAGCCGTTCGCGGCCGCTTCCTCGGCGACGAACGCGTCGAGGACGCGATCGGTCTTCCCCTTCCGCGAGAGCACCGTCACGATGTCGTCGCGCCGGATCTCGGTCGTCCCGTGCGGCGTCAGCACCTGGTCGTCGCGCTCGATCGCGATCACCAGCGAGTCGTCGTCGAGAACGCCGTCTCGGACCGCCTCTTCGAGGGTCCGATCGACGATCGGGGCGTCGGCCTGGACGGTCACGTCGACGACGTTCGCGTCGCCCGCGAGGCTGATGAAGTCGGTCGCCTCGCTGGCGGGGCGGTCGTCGTCGGGACCGAACGGCCCGTACGCGTAGCTCGTTTCCGCCTCGACGAGCGTCTCGTCTTCGATCTCGATCCCGAGCTTCGAGAGCGCCCGAGTGATCCGCCGCAGCGCTTCCGTGTCGGCCCCGACGGCGACGATGTGGAGGTTCCGCCGTCCGGTCATCAGTTCCCGGACGTTGACGACGCCCGGGATCACCCCGGCCTCGTGTGCGAGCGACTTCCGTTCCGATACCGGCGCGTTGCAGACGTAGAGGTTCGTCAGATGTCCCTCCGCCCGCTCGAAGTCGACGGCGGCGGAGTAGCCGCGGACGATCTCGTGTTCTTCGAGCTGGGCAATTCGGTTTCGGATCGTCCCCGGTGAGACGCCCACCGCGTCGGCGATCGTCGGCGCGGAGGTGTTCCGCGCGTCGCGCATCAGCTCGTAGATGATGCGCCGATCGATATCGTCGAGCCGGTAATCCATACCGCGACTAGGGTTCGCCCGTACTTTATACGTTCGCGGATACGGGCGGTGGGGCCCGACGACGCGCCGGACCGGTCGCAGTGCAGGCCCCGGAAGACACTCGACGCATCATCACCGCCCAATTTATGCTGAATACGAAAAATACCGACTGATTATTACTGATTCAGCAAAGGTACCGGAATTGTTATCTGTCTGGGGTGGGGACCTCGGGATATGAACTCCCCAAGGGCTCCAGAACCCCGACAGACGTCTCGCGACCCCGACTGGCCGCGGAGGTGGTAGAGATGCCGATCCTCGAACACGTGCTGGTTCCGATCGCCAGCGAGAACGACGCCATCGAGACGTGTGCGGCGCTCGAACCGTACCTCGATGAAGTCGAGCGAGTCACGGCGATCCACGTAATCGAGAAAGGCGGCGGCGCGGTGGACAAAGCGCCGCTCGAGAAGCGGCGGGAGGACGCCGCCGAGTTTCTCGCCGTCGTCGACGGTCGTCTCAGCGCCGACGTTTCGATCGACACGCGAACCGCCTTCGGCACCTCAGTCGTCAGGACGCTGTTCGAGGAGGCCGAAGACGCCGGCGCGACCGCGATCGCGTTTCGACCGCGGGGCGGCAGTCGGATCGTGCGACTACTCGCGGGCGACACCGCGACGAATCTGGTGACCGACCCGACGCTGCCCGTCGTCTCACTGCCCGCGTCGGAGGACGGCTGAAATGAGGCCTCTCCGGGTCGACTCGCCGGACGCGACACGGAGGTCCCGATCGTGAGCGACGAGGAACTCGCGAAGGACCTCGGGCTGCTCTCGGCGATGACCATCGGCATCGGGACGATGATCGGCGCTGGGATCTTCGTCCTGCCCGGCGTCGCCGCGAGGGCGGCCGGGCCGGTAGTCGTCGTCTCGTTCGTCGTCGGCGGCGTCATCGCGATGGTCAACGCACTCTCGATATCGGAACTCGGGACGGCGATGCCGAAGGCCGGCGGCGGTTACTACTTCGTCAACCGTGCGTTGGGGCCGCTTTTCGGTTCGATCGCCGGTCTGGGCGATTGGATGGGACTGGCCTTCGCGTCGGCGTTCTACAGCATCGGATTCGGTCAGTACCTCGCGACGCTGCTTCCCGTTCCGGGCGCGTTCATCCTCACCGACATTCAGGTGGGCGCGCTGATCGCCGGTGCGGCGTTCGTCCTCGTGAACTACGTCGGGGCGAAAGAGACCGGCGGCATCCAGACGATCATCGTCTCGGCGCTGCTCTTGATCCTCACGCTGTTCGCGATCCAGGGATGGCTCTCGTTCGACTTCGCGACGCTGGCCGGCGACGGCGGGTTGGCTCCGATGGGCTACGGGGCGATCCTGCCCGGCACCGCCCTCGTCTTCGTCTCGTTTCTCGGCTACGCGAAGATCGCCACGGTCGCGGAGGAGCTGAAGAACCCGGGACGGAACCTCCCGATCGCGATCATCGGCAGCGTCGCTCTCGTGACCGTCCTCTACGCCATCCTCGTCAGCATTATGCTGGGTGTCGTCCCGTGGCCGGATCTGAGCCAGAGCGCGCCGCTCACGCAGGCGACGAGGGCGGCGTTCCCGGGCGGCTGGTCCGGAATCGCCGTCACTGTCGTCACGGCGGGCGCGCTCCTCGCGACAGCCTCAAGCGCCAACGCGTCGATCCTCGCGTCCGCGCGGATCAACTTCGCGATGGGGCGCGACAGGATCGTCACCGACTGGCTCAACGAGATCCACCCGCAGTTCGCGACGCCGTACCGCTCGATCCTCGTGACCGGTGGACTGATCATCGCGTTCATCGTCGCGCTCGGACAGAACCTCGAGATCCTCTCGAAGGCCGCGAGCGTGCTGCACCTCGTCGTCTACGCGCTGATGAACGCCGCGCTCATCGTCTTCCGCGAGACGGACGATCCGGACTACGACCCGGACTTCACGGTGCCGCTGTACCCGATCACGCCGATCGTCGGAATGGTGCTCTCGCTGGGTCTGCTGGCGTTCGTCGGGACGCGCGAACTCGCGCTGTCGGCCGTGTTCGTCGTCGGGTCCGTCGTGTGGTACTTCGCGTACGCCCGAAACCACACGACGAGTGAGGGGTTACTCTCCGGATACATCCGTGGCCGGAGCGACGAACTCCCGCCGCCGGTGGTCGACGCCGCCGAGAGCGTGGCCCCCAACGGCTCGGGAGAGTCGGAACCGCCGTCGACGGTGATGGTCGCGCTCTCGAACCCCCGAACCGAACAGGCGCTGGTGACGGTGGCGAGCGCGCTCGCTGCCGCCAAAGACGCGCGAGTGCTGGCGACGCACGTGATTCAGGTGCCGGATCAGACGTCGCTGGCGGCGGCCGCCGAACGGCGAGAGCAGATCGCCTCGGAGTCCGAAACCCTCCTCGAAGACGCGCGCGGACACGCGGAGTCGTTCGGCGTTCCGGTGGAGACGCGAACCATCCTCTCTCACCAGGGTGTCTCCGAGGTGTTCGACGCTGCGCGGGAACACGAGGTCGACGCCGTGATAATGGGATACGGCGGCGCGCGACTGGGCGGCGGACGCGCCGAGGGTGCACTCGCCGGAAACCCTCCGTGCGACGTGCTCGTACTGAACGAACGCCAGTTCGATCCCTCGAAGGTCCTGCTTCCGACCGCCGGCGGGTACTCCTCGGACCTCTCCGCGGAGGTCGCGCGGGCGCTCCGCGATCGACTCGACTCGGAGGTCGCGGTGCTCTACGTCGCGGATAGCGACGAGGGAACGTCTCAGGGTCGGTCGTTCGTCGGGCAGTGGGCCGACGAGCACGGCCTCGACGACGCCGAACTGCTGGTCGAAACCGGCGACGTCGAGGAGGCGATCGAACGCGCGGCCGCAGACCGAACGCTCGTACTGATCGGTGCGACCGAAGAGGGGCTACTCTCTCGCGTCGTCCGCGGGTCGCTCTCGCTGTCGGTCCTCGAGGATCTCGACACGTCGGTGCTGCTGACCGAGCGGCCGAAGGCCCGTTCGCTGCGGGAGCGGTTCTTCGGGCGCTGAGCCGATACTGCCTCTCTACTTCTTCCCCAGTCTCACACCAAAGGGCAACCCATAAGTTTAGGCTTACCTAATCCCGTCGCGTGGACTGACGCGACGGGACGCGCTGGCCGCACTGGCCGCGGCTGGGACGACGATCGGCGGGGGCGTCCTCGCCGGACGCCTCGATCCGCCACGAGCGGACAGCGCAGCCGACGAGGACGCAACCCCGGCGTCGTCGGCGAACCCGTCGCTCTCGACGGACCTCGTAGACCTCCTCGACGCGGTCGCCGAAGTGCTCTACCCGTCCGACGTGGACGGCCGCCGCGAGTTCGTCGAAACGTACGCGCTGGGACGGACCGAGGATCGACCGGCTTATCGCGACGGCGTCCGCGAGGCGGCCGCACAGCTCGACGCGGTCGCCCGGGACTGGAACGGCGATTCGTACGCGGATCTCGACGCGGAGACGCGGGACCGTATCCTCCGGCGGCTCGGCGTCGAGACCGCCGAGCCCGACCCGGAGGGGCCGATCACCGACCGAATCCGCTTCTACCTCGTCGACGACCTCCTCTTCGCGTTCTACGCGTCTCCGGTGGGCGGCCGGCTGGTCGGCATCGAGAACCCCATCGGGTACCCCGGGGGAATCGAGAGCTACCAGCGCGGGTCGATGCCGGACCGCGACGGGCCCCGAGGGGGTGACGGCGATGGCTGACGACGGCGGCGTCGGCGACGGCCGCGATCGGACGCCGTCGGCCCGCGCGGACGTCTGCGTCGTCGGGTCCGGGCCCGCGGGCGCGCTCGTCGCCGATCGACTCGCGAGCGCGGGCAAGGAGGTCGTCGTGCTCGAAGCCGGCCCGCGGTTCGAGTTCGACAGGCGGCGCGAGCAGCAGGAACGGCACATCCGACCGGGGATGGGCGACCCGTGGGAGATGGGCGGCCCCCGCGACGACTACACGACCGCCGGGAAACACTACCCCCTGAACGCCGCGCGCGTCAAGGGCGTCGGCGGGTCGACGCTGCACTGGCAGGGGATGGTGATGCGACTCCACGAGCGCGACTTCGAGATGGAGACGCGGTACGGTCTGGGCGCGGACTGGCCGATCGACTACGAGGACCTCCGGCCCCACTACGCGGAAGCCGAGCGCGAACTCGGCGTCGCGGGCGCGATGGACAACCCCTACGCGCCGCCGCGGGAGGAGCCCTTCCCGCTGTCGGCGTTTCCGCCCTCGTACTCCGATTCGCTGTTCGCGGAGGCCTGCGAGCGGCTGGGGATCGATATGCACTCGGTCCCGAACGCGCGGAACTCCGAGCCCTACGACGGCCGCGCGGCCTGTCAGGGCTACGGGACCTGTCGCCCGGTCTGTCCCTCCGGCGCGAAGTACACCGCCGAGTCCCACGTCGAGAAGGCGGTGAACGCAGGAGCGCGGGTGATCGATCACGCGCCCGTGCAGCGACTCGAACACGACGAGTCGGGCGACGCCGTCGAGGCGGCGGTCTACGCGACCCCCGACGGAACCGAACGCAGGCAGTCGGCGCGGCGGTTCGTCGTCGCCTGCGGCGGCGTCGAGAACGCGCGCCTGCTCCTCCTCTCGGAGTCCGAGCGGTACCCCGACGGCCTCGCGAACTCTTCGGGAGCGGTCGGTCGCTTCTTCATGGACCACCTGTTCGCGGGGGCCGGCGGCCGCCTCGACGAACCCACGCGGCAGAACCACGTCGGCTTCATCACCAGTGAGTGTCACCAGTTCTACGACGACGCGGACCCGATCGAGGGCGTCAAACTGGAATTCCTCAACTACGCCGGGCCGTCGCCGGTGATCGAGGCGCTGCACGCGGAGACGTGGGGCGACGAACTGCTCGATCGGCTGCTGGACTCCTACGGGACTCACATCGCGATGGGCGGGCTGGTCGAGCAGCTCCCCGACGCCGAGAACCGCATCACGCTGGATCCGGAACGCGAAGACGACCACGGTAATCCCGTCCCACACATCGAGTGGTCGCTCTCCGAACGGACGCGAGCGGCCATCCGACGGGCGAACGAGGTCCAACACGCGATTCTGGAGGAACTCGGCGCATCGATCGAGTGGACGGTCGGTCCGGAGGCGACCGGGCCGGCGTACCACCAGATGGGGACGACGCGGATGGGGAACGACCCCGCGGAGAGCGTCGTCGACGCCGACTGCCGGACGCACGACCTCTCGAACCTCTGGGTCGTCGGCTCGTCGGTGTTCCCCACAGGCGGCGCGATGAACCCGACGCTCACCATCGCGGCGCTGTCGCTGCGAGCGGCGGACTCGGTGGCCGGTTCGCTGTAGTGTCCGCGACAGCGGCCGGAGCGGTCGGCGGCCGCGACCGCGACCGCGACCGCGAGACACACCCTTAAAGACCCGCGGGCGACAGCGTACGGGTATGCAACCGAGGGACCTCTCCGAACACGAGGCGTACGTTCCCGGGCGCGGGGCCGAGGAGGTCGCGCGCGATCTCGGGATGGACCCCGAGGACCTGACGAAGCTCTCGTCGAACGAGAACCCCCACGGCCCGAGCCCGGCCGCCGTGGAGGCCGTCGAGGCGGCCGCGCCCGACGTGAACGTCTATCCGAAGGCCTCTCACACGGACCTCACCGATCGCATCGCCGAGCGGTGGGGCGTCGACGCCGAGCAGGTGTGGCTGAGCGCGGGCGCGGACGGATCGATCGACTACCTCTCGCGGGCGTTCTTAGAGCCCAACGACGACATTCTGGTCCCCGCGCCGGGCTTCTCGTACTACTCGATGTCGGCGCGGTATCACCACGGCGACGCCTCGACGTATCGGATCTCCAAGGAGCGCGACTTCGAGCAGTCGGCCGAGGCGATCCTCTCGGCCTACGACGGCGAGCGGATCGTCTACGCGACGACGCCGCACAACCCGACAGGTGCGGTCCTCTCTCGCGAGGACGTCCGCACCCTCGCCGAGGAAGTCGACGAGCAGACGCTCGTCGTCGTCGACGAGGCGTACGCCGAGTACGCCGAGGAACCGACGTCGATCGACCTCCTGGCGGAGTACGACAACCTCGCGGTCCTCCGCACGTTCTCGAAGGCCTACGGGCTCGCCGGGCTTCGGATCGGCTACGGGGTCGTCCCCTCGGCGTGGGCCGACGCCTACGCCCGGGTGAACACTCCCTTCGCGGCCAACGAACTCGCCTGTCGCGCCGCGCTAGCGGCGCTCGACGACGACGAGCACCTCGAACGCTCCGTCGAGACCGCCCGCTGGGCGCGGGAGTACTACCACGAGGAACTCGATGCGCAGACGTGGGACTCCGGCGGCAACTTCGTCCTCTGTGAGGTCGGCGACGCGACGGCCGTCGCCGACGCCGCACAGCGCCGCGGCGTCATCGTTCGCGACACCTCCAGCTTCGGGCTCCCGGAGTGCGTTCGCGTCTCCTGCGGGACGCGCGAGGAGACGCGCCGCGCGGTCGAGGTGCTCAACGAGGTCGTCGCCGAGGTCACACCGGAGGCGACCGATCCGTGAGCCGAATCGCGCTCACCGGCACGCCGGGGACGGGGAAGACGACCGTCTCGGAGCTGGTCGAAGCGGAGTTGGGACTCGAGGTCGTCCACCTGAACGACGCGATTCGGGAGGCGGAGCTGTTCACCGACCGCGACGTCGAGCGCGACTCCTTCGTCGCCGACCTCGACGCCGTCGAGTCGTGGCTCGCGGACCGGGTGGAGACCGACGGCGACGCATCTCACGATGTCCTCGTCGAGTCGCACCTCTCGCACCTGCTCGACGTCGAGCGCGTGATCGTGCTCCGGTGTCACCCCGACGCGCTGAAGCCGCGGCTTCGCGAGCGCGGCGAGTCAGAGGCGTCGGTCGCCGAGAACGCAGAGAGCGAGGCGCTCGACGTGATCCTCGCCGAGGCCGTCGAGCGCCACGGCGCGGACTCGGTGTGGGAGATCGACACGACGGACCGGTCCCCCGAGGACGTCGCGAGCGACGTGGGGGCCGCCGTTCGGGGCGAGATCGACCCCCGAGTCGGCGTCGTCGACTTCGTCGACTATCTATGACGGGGACTGACCAATGACGACGGAGGAACGATGACCCTGGATCAGTACCGCGACCTCGCGGACCGGCTGCTCGGGCCGTTCGTCGCCGCCGCGGATCGCCTGGGACTGAGCCCAGACGGCGTCAGCGTCGTCGCGTTCGGCTTCGCCGTGGCGGCCGGTGGCGCGTTCGCGCTCGCGACGCCGTTCTGGTACGCCCTCGGCGCGCTGTTCGTCTTCAGCAACGGCTGGCTGGACCTCGTTGACGGCGCGCTCGCGCGGGCGCAGGGCGTCGAGAGCGACGGCGGCGACCTCCTCGATCACGTCCTCGACCGCTACGCCGACATCGCGATGCTCGTGGGGCTCGCCGCCGGCATCGACGCCTACGCGCTCGGGCTCGCGGCGGTCACGGGCGTGTTGATGACCTCCTACCTCGGCACGCAGATCCAGGCCGTCGGGCTCGGCCGGGCCTACGGCGGGCTCGTCGGCCGGGCGGATCGGCTAGCGATCATCGGCGTCGTCGCCCTCGCAGCGGCGGTCGCGCCGCTCGTAGTCTCCGGTCCCGTTCGGCCGCTCGGCCTCTCGCTCGTCGGGTGGCTCCTCGTCTTCTTCGCCGTGATCGGGCACGTCACGGCGCTGCAGCGGTTCTGGGGCGCGTGGTCGGACCTCACGGAGTCGTAACTGGCCGACGTTTCGGCGGTCCGGTACGGTGGCGAACAGTCGGCACCCGCGTCGACGACGCCTCCGTTTGGCGTCGTCTCTCTCCGCGGCCCGCGCCGACGTGCCGAACAACCGCGGAACGGCGCGGGCTGTGCTTAGATCACGGGCCGTCTGGCCCCGTGTTCGTATATAAAAACCGGGGCGAGATCGGGGAGAAAACTGATGCGGATCGGTCGACTGAGATGAGGTATGGTCCCCCAACCAGACGACGACCGCGGCTGTCCGAAGTGCGGACACACAGAAACCGACGTCGGGACGATCTCGACGACCGGCGGCGGCCTCTCGAAGATGTTCGACATCCAGACGAACAGTTTCAAGGTCGTCTCGTGCACGAACTGCGGGTACTCGGAGCTCTACCGGGACACGACGTCGGCCGGCAGCGACATCGTCGACGTGTTCCTCGGCTGATGGTCGAGGGCGCGCTCGTCCTCGTCGTCCTGCTGTTCGCCGTCGTGGCCCCGTTCGTGCTCTACGCGTTGGTCCGGTCCGAGCACGACCAGCGAGAGACGATGGACCGCCGCGACGCCGAGCGAACGGCGCGGCGGGACACCGACCGGCCGGCAGGCCGAGACCCCGCAGACCGGACGGAGTGGTCGACTGACCGACCCGGAGAACGACGCCGGGACGACGACGTGAGAACGCGCGATCGGTGACAGCTGTCGCGCCGGCTGTTCCCGCGGCGTGTGCTTTATATCGCCCCCTCGACTACGACGGAGTATGCCCCAGTGCGAGATGTGCGGCAGTGAGCGGCCGTCCCTCACGACGGTCAAGGTCGAGGGGGCCGAACTCGAACTGTGCGACGACTGCAAGGAGTTCGGCACCGAGGTCCGCACTGAGTCGAGTTCCTCTCAGTCGACGAAGTACTCGACGTCGAGTTCGTCGAAGTCCTCCGGTTCCAGCGGCGGGTCGACCGCGTCCTCGTCCGGCGGCGGCTCCTCGGGGGGGTCGACCCGTCGACGCCGCGATATGTTCGACGATATGGACGAGATCGCCTCCGACTACGACCAGCGGATCCGCGAGGCCCGTGAAGGGCTCGGACTGAGCCAAGAAGAGCTCGCGGGGTCGCTCAACGAGAAGGCCAGCCTGATCCGCAAGCTCGAACGCGGCGACATCCTCCCCTCCGACGACGTCCGGAAGAAGCTCGAACGGAAGCTCGAGATCTCCCTCGTCGAGGGCGGCGACACCGACGACAGCGAGTGGTCCGGCGGATCGTCGACGACGACGACGCTCGGCGACGTCGTCAAGCGAAAGGACTGACGTCGACTCGCGTTCGACGGCCGCGCCTCGTGTCCAGGGATCTCAGCGACCACGCCTGAGAACCAAGAGCAACCTATTTTGTCCCGTGGAACACACGACTGGACGTGTTCATCCTGGTCAATCTCAAGGCTTACCCGTGTGACCCGATCGAGGTCGCGACCGCGGCCAGAGACGTCGCCGAGGACTCGGACGTCCGAATCGCCGTCTCGCCGCAGGCGGCCGACGTGGCCCGCGTCGCCGACACCGGCGTCGAGACGTGGGCCCAACACGTCGACCCGAACGGCCACGGCAGCCACACCGGCAGCACGCTCGCGGAATCCGTCGCGGAGGCGGGCGCGGTCGGGACGCTCATCAACCACTCCGAGAAACGCCTGAAACTCGCCGATATCGACGGCGCTGTCCGGGCCGCAGAGCGCGCGGGCCTCGAAACGTGCGTCTGCGCGAACAACCCCACACAGATCGGTGCGGCGGCGGCGCTCGGTCCCGACAGCGTCGCCGTCGAGCCGCCCGAACTCATCGGCGGCGACGTCTCGGTCGCGACGGCCGATCCGGGAATCGTCGAGGACGCCGTCGCGGCCGCGGGGGCCGTCGACTCCGACGTCGACGTCTTCTGCGGGGCGGGGATCTCCGACGGCGACGACGTCGCGACGGCTGGCGAGTTGGGCGCGACGGGCATCCTCCTCGCCTCGGGCGTCGCCAAGGCCGACGATCCACGCGCGGCGCTGGAAGCGCTCGTCGAGCCGCTCTGAGGGGACCCGAACGGCACTCCACCCCGCAATGACCCTCCGACGCTTCTTCGACGACGTCTTGGATCCCGAGCGCTCGCTGATCGTGCTGAACCGCACGTCGCCGGATCCGATCCAGCGGATGCTGGGGAACCTCTTCGAGAACCAGCCGGTCTCGATCGAGGAGCTCTCGCTCCCCGAGGGCAGCGACGATCTGGTTCTCGTCGTCGAGGACGGGTCGATCATCGCGCAGTCGCCGCTCGAAGAACTGCAGGAGTCGATCCTCTTGATCAACTCCGATCTGTTCGTCACCGGCGCGCGAGACCTCGCGGAGATCTCGCTTCCGGACGCGTTGAAACGCCTCGACGACGTCCCGTTTCGTCTGCGGGGGTACCCCGCCTCCCACTCCGAGAAGCTCCTGTTGATCCTGCTCTCGCGGTACATCGAGCGAACGGCGTGGGAACGGGGAGAGGGGACGCTCCGAGCCTCGTTTCAGGACCTCTCTCGCATCGAGGACGAGGTCGGAACCCACCGCGTGTACCGGGCGCTAGACACGACCGGCGTCGACGTCCACGTGTACGGGACGCCGGGGTGGAACCCGCCGCCGGACTCAGACATCACGGCCCACGCCGGCTACGGCGAGGACTTCCTGAAGTCGTGGTTCGTGGTGTACACCTCCCCGGACGGGGAGGACGACATCGCGTTGCTCGCGCTCGAAGACGCCCCAAACGAGTGGTCCGGATTCTGGACCTACCGGCGATCACAGATCGACGCGATCGACGACTACGTGATGCGGAATCTGTAACGCGTCAGCGATCGAGGCTCTCGCCGCCGTCGCTCTCGACGCTCGCTTCGTCGGCCCGTCCGTCGTCTTCCTCTCCCGGCCGTCCGTCACGTGAGACGAGGTTCTCGGGACGGAACGCGTCCTCGACGGCGGCGACGACGTCGCGCAACTCGTCCTCGTCGAGCCTGTCGGCGAACTCCCGGCGAACGAGGCCCGGGAGCGCGTACGCGTATCGACCGCGTCCGACGTGCTCGATGAAGCCCGCGCGCCTGAGAAGTCCGTTCCGGCTGTAGGCGAGTTGTTTGTCCCCCGCCTCTCCGGCGGCGACGTGGGCGTCGATCGGATCGCACGCGTCGACTTCGCGGTAGAAGGCGAGCATCCGGCGAGAGGCCGCCGGGAGCGACGCGACGACGTCGCGGAGCCGCTCGATGACGTCCTCCCGCCCGGTCAGCGCCCCGGTGCCCTCGTGTGCGCGCTCCGGCGCGACGTCCCGGTCGATCTCGTCGGGGTCTCGGTCCACGATGTCGCCGTCGAGCCCGGGGTAGGCACCCGCGGCAGCCGCAGTGACTGCGTTCTCCTCCTCGTCGGCGGCGCTCGCCGTCTCGGACCCGACGGTGCCGTCTCGCTCGCCGGCGGCGTCTTCGGCATCGGCGTCGTACTGATCGAGCGCGGACTGCTGGTCTTCGGGACGGTTCAGATTGCGGCCACCGCCCCCCCTGTAGGGGGATTCGGCCTTCTGGAACATCGCCTGTGCGAACTGGTCGGCCATCTGTGAGAGGTCGCGCGCCTCCTCGAGTTCGCGTTCGAGCTGGCGGATCTTCGCCTCCTTCGCTTCGAGTTCCTGCCGGAGATCCGCGAGTTCGCTCTCGCGGCGCTCCTTCTCGTCGGAGATGCTCTGTAGCTCCGAGACGAGGTCGCCGTCGACCGACTTCAGGTCCGGCCGCTGGAAGTCGTCGAGGCCGGGCGTCGCGCCGGCGTCGAACGTCTCCTTTTTGTGGAACTTCACCCGCCGGAGCGAGTCCGACCAGTCGGTCACCAAGAAGGCCTCGCCGTCGTCCATCTCCTCGATCGCGTCGGCGTACTCCGAGCCGAGGATCCGCCCGACGACCTTCGTGTCGTTGTTCCAGGTCAGCCGGTGCCAGACCAGCCAATCGCACTGGGTGATGAAATCCTTCTTGACGTCGGCTGGGCGCTGTGAGATCCCGACGATTCCGAGGCCGTGTTTCCGGCCCCGCTTGCCGATCTTGATGAGCATCTTCCCCGCCTCGGTCATCCCGCCGCCCTCCGGGATGTACTCGTGGCACTCCTCGATGAGCATCAAGAACGGCTTCTTGAGCTTCTTCTCCTTCGCGAACAGCCGTTTCGACACCTCAGTCAGGAGCTCTTGGGCCTCGTCGTCTTCGAGGTACCCGGAGACGTCGAGGATGATCGGCACGTTCTGTTCGAGCGCGAGGTGCGCCAGCTTCTCGGCGTGCTCGGGGCTGACGACGATGTCGCACTCCTCGTCCGCGCCGGCGTGCAGCAGCTCGAACTGCTCTTTGAGCCCGTAGTACTCGCCGTCGGTGTCGACGATGAGCACCGGGAAGTTCTTCGAGAGCAGGTTCTCGATCATCACCGACGCCGTGTTCGACTTCCCGGAGCCGGATTTGCCGGTGATGAACCCCCGTCCGGTGAGGATGTCGACGACGGGCAGTTCGACCGCTGTGCCCTCCGTTCGCTCGCCGTCGCCGCCCGGACCCTCGCTGACGTTCGCGACGGTGATCGTCTCCGTGTCCTCGGTCATCTATCGGGTGCTCTCCCTCGCAGGGCAATAGTTCCTTCCCCGCGCCGGGGAGAGCCGTCCGCAGTGACGAGAGTGAGTCAGGCGGGAGTTTATATACTGAGGGGCGACCAGCGCCCCCGTGAGCTGACTTCCGGCCGCGAACGGTCTCGGCGGGTGTGCGGCGCGCCGTCGCGGAACGAGCCGACGCGCCGCCTGTTCGCCCTTATGTGTCCATCGGCTTCGGGCACCCGTCCGGTGCCGACCGTCGGCGACGGCCCGGTTCACGGATCGAAGTCGTCGAGCGAGATCTGTCCCCGCGTCGTCGACGGCGTGCCGTCTCCGCTGTCGGACCGCGACTCCCCCTCGTCGGCCGGCTCCGCCCTTCGCGTTTCGTCGGTCTCCGATCGCTCGTCAGATCCGTCCGCGCCCAGCGCGACGTCGTCTCCCCCGTCCCACCCGTCGAGTTGCGCCTGTTCGCCGGAGGCGAACGAGAGGTTCGAGACGCGGACGCCGAGTTTCCGAACCGGCTTCTCGTCGAACTCCTCGAGCAGTTCGAGCGCGACCGACTCGACGAGTTCGGGATCGTCGACCGGCCCCGAGAGCGACCGCTCCCGGGTGTTGACGTCGTACGGCGGGAGCACGACCTTGATCCCGATCGTCCGATAGGTGGCGTCCCGACTCCGCGCACGCGCGGCGACGTCCTCGGCCAGCGCCGCGGCCGTCTCGCGCTTGGTCGCCGAGTCGTCCGTCGCCTCCGCGAACGCCGACTCCCGCGAGAGGCTCTTCGGGCGTCCAGTGGGAGTCACCTCGCGGTCGTCGCGACCGCGAGCGCGTTCGTGTAACTCCACGCCGCGCGAACCGAACTGCGAGCGGAGCGTCGACGGGTCGGCCTCCGCGAGGTCCCCGGCGGTCTCGACGCCCAGCTCCGAGAGCCGATCGGCCGTCACGGGGCCGACGCCGTGGACCGAACTGACCGGTAAGGGATTCAGAAACTCCCGGACGTCGCCCGGCTCGACGACGACGAGTCCGTCGGGCTTGTCGTGATCGGAGGCGATCTTCGCGGCGGACATGTTCGGCGCGACGCCGACGCTGGCCGGGACGCCGACCTCGCGTTCGATCCGCTGTTTGACGTAGCGGGCGTACCCCTCCGCGAGCGTTCGGTCTCCGTCGGCGGTCCGCTGCCACCCCGTTCGATCCGTCACGTCGAGATAGGCCTCGTCGATGCTCACCTCGCGAACGACGTCGGCGCAGTCGTGGAGGATCTCCTTGACCGACGCGGCGACGGAGCGGTAAAACTCCAGGTCGACCGGTCGGTAGTGGCCGACCGCTTCGCCCTGCGACGACGCGGCCGGCGAGCTATCGGGATCGCCGTCGGTGGTGGTCTCGGCACGGGGCAGTCGTTCGAGCGCCGTCGAGATCGGCTGCGCGCTCTCGACGCCGTGTTCGCGCGCCTCGTAGCTCGCGGTCGCGACGGCCCCGAACGTCTCGCCCGACTCGTAACCCATCCCGACGACGACCGGTTCGCCGCGGAGCGTCGGCTCTCGCAGCCGCTCACAGGAGGCGTAGAAGCAGTCCATATCGACGTGGAGGACGATCCGCGTCGGGCGGTCGGACTCGACGCCCGGAAGCGTCTCTTCGTTCATCGGACGCGCGGGCTCGAGGAGTCGATCGCGGGGTTGAGCGTCATCGATACGTCTCGGCGTGTAACCGGTAGCCGACGGTAGACGCGGCAGTCACAATAGCGTTCGCAAACCGGACTGAAAGTGAAACGCCTCGGTCGAGCGCGATATCCGACCGACTGCGGCCTCGACGGAGTGTCAGTTTCGGACTGATCGCCGTGGGGCTGTTACTTCAACCGTTCCTGCAGGAACGACGGATGTGCGGCCGTGATGCCGTCGATCGAGAGCAGCGTCTCGGCGATGACCTCGCCGAGGGCGTCGCCGTCGGAGGCGCGGACCTCCGCCATCAGCATGTGGTCTCCGGAGGAGGTGTACAGCGATTCGACCGCATCGAGCGCCTTGAGTTCGCGCGTCGCCTCCACGTAGCGCTCGGAGGCCACGTCGAGGCCGACGAGGGCGATCGACGTCTCCGAGAGCTTCTTCGGGTCGACGTCCGCAGAGTAGCCGACGATGACGCCCTCCGATTCCATCTGTCGAATGTACTTTCGGACGGTCGGTTTCGAGACGTCCGCCCGCTCTGCGATCTCGGCGTACGACGCTTGCGCGTCTTCCTCGAGGACGTCGAGAATGCGGCTCTCCGTCGAGGTGGCTTCCATACGTGTTCCTTTCGCGTGGCAGAAAAAATACCTTCCGAATGCAAAAAGGGAACTCTCGACTCGAAAACCGGCCGTGGAAAAGCGAAGAAAACCGGCCACAGTCGGCGGAACTGCGTCGTCGAGGGCAGGTTGAGGGCGTTACTTGTGCTTGTCGAGGAACGTGTCGTAGACGCGCTCCCACTCGTAGTCTTCGTCGAAGTACCGCTCTGCGAGCGGTTCCTCGGGGATCTCGCCGATGCGGCGCTTCTCCTGCTGGTAGGACGGCCGGTCCTCGTCGACGTAGTAGCGGCCGGTGAGGACGGTGCCCTCGTTGAGGACGTTCTCCGTCTCGAACATCATCTCGGAGGCCTCCGAGCGGTCCGTGTTGTCGAACTCGTAGTCCTCGGACTCGTTGACGTCGATGTACGGGACGTACTGCTTGGCGTCCTTGTTCCAGGTCGGACACTGCGTGAGGAAGTCGACGTGGGAGAACCCGTCGTGTTCGACGGCCTCGACGATGATGTCCTTCGCCTGGTTCGGGTTGACGGCGGCGGTCCGCGCGATGTAGGATGCGCCGGCGTTCAGCGACATCGACAGCGGGCGGATCGGGTCCTTCGCGGAGCCGTGCGGTTGCGTCTTCGACTTGTGGCCCTTCGGCGACGTCGGCGACGTCTGGCCCTTCGTCAGCCCGAAGATCTCGTTGTTGAACACGATGTAGGTCATATCGTGGTTCTCGCGGGCCGTGTGCATGAAGTGGTTGCCGCCGATCCCGTAGCCGTCGCCGTCGCCGCCGGCGGCGATGACCGTCAGGCCGGGGTTGGCGAGTTTGGCGGCTCGCGCGACCGGCAGCGATCGGCCGTGGATCGTGTGGAACCCGTAGCTGTCGAAGTAGCTGTTCAGTTTGCCCGAGCAGCCGATGCCGGTGCAGACGAGCATCTCCTCGGGGGAGAGCCCCAGTTCGGCCGCGGCTCCTTTCAGGGCTTTCAGGACCCCGAAGTCCCCGCAGCCGGGACACCAGGTGGGCTGCGGTTCGACGCCGGGCGTGTACTCGTTACGGTCGTGTTCGGCGTGTTCGCCGATTGCACTGAATGCGCTCATAGTTAATCACTCGCTGCGGGTACGAATTTGGTCTCGTGGCCGGGCAGCGTGCCGTCCTCGACGATGCTCGTGACGAACCCGTCGACGATTTCGCCGGGCTCGAAGGGGTTGCCGTTGTACTTCAGCAGACTCGAGAGCTTCTCGCCGTAGCGCCCGAGTTCCTTCTGCGTCAGTCCGCGGAACTGCGCGGAGGCGTTCATCTCGACGACGAGCACCTCGTCGACGCTCTCGACGAACTCGGTCACTTCTGCGACCGGGTACGGCGCCATCTCGGAGACGCCGAGCATCTTCACCGAGTGCCCCTGGTCGTTGAGGCGGTCGACCGCCTCCTCGACGGTGCCCTGCTGGGAGCCGAACGTCATAATGCCGTACTCGGCCTCCTCGGGCCCGTAGTGGGTGTTCGTGTCCTCGTCGCCGTCGAGGTCGGCGCGGATGGCCTCCATCTTCTCCATCCGTCGGTTGACCTGATTGACGCGGTTGTCGGGGTCTTCCGAGATGTGCCCGGCGGGCATGTGCTCGTTACCCGTCGCGAGGTAGCGACCGCCCTCCTGTCCGGGGAGCGAACGCGGGCTCACGCCCTTCTCGCCCTCGTGCTGGAAGCGGTTGTACTTCCCGGAGGGGTCGTGCGGCGCGTCCTCGAGCTCGGCCTCGGTGATGATCGAGCCGAGGTCGGGGTTGGGCTCCTCGTCGAAGACGCTGGCGGGCACGTTCTGCAGTTCGCCGCCGTTCTTCTGGTCGTAGAGGACGATCGACGGGATCTGGTACTCGTAGGCGATCTGGAACGCCCGCCGCGTCTGCTTGTACGCCTCCACGGCGTCCGAGGGGGCGAAGACGACGCGGTGGGAGTCGCCCTGCGAGGTGTAGAGGACGTGTTCGAGGTCGGCCTGTTCCGGCTTCGTCGGCATACCGGTCGAGGGACCGACGCGCATCGCCTCCACGAGGACGACCGGCGTCTCGGTCATCTCCGCGAGGCCGAGCGGTTCCGACATCAGCGCGAAGCCGCCGCCGGACGACCCGGACATCGCCTTCACGCCGGCGTGGGAGGCACCGACCGCCAGCGCCGCGGCCGCGATCTCGTCTTCGACCTGTTCGGAGATGCCGCCGACCTCCGGGAGGTTCTGCGACATGATCGTGAAGACCTCCGTCCACGGCGTCATCGGGTAGCCCGCGATGAAGCGACAGCCCTCGTCGAGGGCGCCGTAGGCGATGGCGTCCGAACCCGAGATGAGGACCTGCTCCTCGTCGTGTTCGCCCTCCGGGACCGACACGTCCGGCGCGTCGGCGTCGAACTCCTCGCGGACGGTGTCGTAGGCGTCGTCGAAGACCGACATATTCGGCTCGAACACCTTTTCGGGCATCGAGTCCTCCATCAGGCTCTTGATGACCTGCGGCTCGATGTCCGCGATGGCGCAGGTGACCGCGACGCCGGCGGTGTTTCGCATCACTTCGCGGCCGTGGTCGCGAGCGATGGTCCGGAGGTCGATGTCGTAGACGTGCCAGCCGTTCTCCTCGACGCGCTCGTCGAAGTCCGGGATGTCGTCGGTGTCGAGCAGCCCGGAGTCGTAGACGATGACGCCGCCCTCGTTGAGCTCGTCTAGGTTCTCCGACAGCGGCTTGACCTCCTCGTTGCCGTAGTAGGCGTTCTCCTGTGGGTTCCGCGCGAAGGAGTCTCCCAGTGCGAGCAGGAAGTTGTACCCGTCACCACGCGACCGCACCGGATCCGCCGAGACGCGAACCTCCGTGTACGTGTGGCCGCCGCGGATGCGCGACGGATAGTGACGATGCGTGAATACGTGTAGCCCCGCTCGCATCAGGGCCTTCGCAAAATTCTGGCTCGTCGAGGCGATCCCGTCTCCGGAACCACCCGCGATTCGCCAGATGAGTTCGTCGTCAGTCATATCTGAGCTCACGGCCCGAGTGGGCCACTACCGAAAACTTTCGGCAGGAGTCGATTAAAGCCTTTGCTATAAGTTACCAAGGAAAGATGATGATGGTCCTATTTACGTTACGAACGGGAGATTATTTCCCAAACGTGTTCCTGTCCTTCGAGATAATTCTCGAAGGATCGTTATGACCACAATATTTCTTCGCGACCGTTGACGGGAACAGAACAACGCGGAAACCGGGACACGTCGGATCTCCCGACTTTGTCGGACGGAAACGGGATATTTCCGAAATAGTCGACACCTCCGTCGACATATCCGGACTCGCGATGCCGAACGGCTACTCGTTCTGCGGACTCGACGGGTGGTAGTCGGTGTCGTACTCTCCGGGCTGGTCGTCGAGTCGGTCGGGGTTGATCCGTCCGCCGAGGAGCATGAAGTCGAGGATGGTGAGGTTCAACATCGCCTCGACGACGGGCACCGCACGCGGCGGGAGGACCGGGTCGTGGCGGCCGACGACCTGGATCTCCTTCTCCTCGCCGGTCTCCCAGTCGACCGTCTTCTGCTTCTTCGGGATCGACGTCGGCGCGTGCCACGTGATCTCGCCGTAAATCGGTTCGCCCGTGGTGATGCCGCCCTGCAGACCGCCGTGTTTGTTGCCCTCGGGCACCGGGTCGCCGTTCTCGTCGAACTCCCAGTCCTCGTTGCGGTCCTTGCCGGTCCACTCGCGGGCCTCCCGACCGAGCCCGAACTCGAAGGCCGTCGTCGCCGGAATCGACATCATCGCCTGGCCGAGTCGCGCGGGGAACGCGTCGAACCGCGGCGCGCCGAGCCCGCGCGGGACGCCCTGCGCCTCGAAGTAGATCGAGCCGCCGATCGAGTCGCCTCGCTCCTGGTACTCGTCGATCAGTTCGCGCATCTCCTCGGCCGTCTCGGGGTCGGCACAGCGAACCGGGTTCTCCTCCGCGTGTTCGAGCATCTGCTCGAAGCTGACCTCGGGAGCCTCGATGTCGCCGATCTGATTCACGTGGGCTTTGACCCGGACGTCACGCGTTTCGAGGATCTTCTTCGCGATCGCGCCCGCGGCGACCCAGTTCACGGTCTCGCGAGCCGAGGAGCGTCCGCCGCCGCCCCAGTTGCGCGTCCCGAACTTCGCGGAGTACGTGAAGTCGCCGTGGCTCGGGCGCGGGGCGGTCACGTACGGCTCGTACTTGCCCGAGCGGGCGTCCTTGTTCTCGATGACCATTCCGATCGGCGTCCCGGTCGTGTAGCCGTCCTGGACCCCGGAGTTGATCGAGACGGCGTCGGGTTCGCCCCGTGAGGTCGTGATCATCGACTGCCCCGCTTCCGCCGGTCGAGTTCGGCCTGCACGTCGTCCTCGTCGAGTTCGAGTCCGGCCGGACAGCCGGAGACCGTCACGCCCATCGCGTCGCCGTGGCTCTCGCCGTAGGTGGTGACCTGGAAGAGCCGCCCGAATCGGTTCCCGTTCATTACCTCGCCGTCGTGGTTCCGGGCATATATACGTTGCAGAAAGTCGCAACCGCCGATCGACCCGGCGGCGACCACGGGCGTCGACGCCGACCACGGGAACGCCTATCCCGGTCGAGAGCGTAGTTTCACGTCCGATCTTCGGAGCCGACGTGCCTCGGGAGCGGACGGTGACGGGTGAGAACAATGCAACACATCGAGTATGCGTACACGTACGGTATGGACGACGAAGCGGTTCGAGAGCGGCTCGAAACCACCGGGACGGGCGTGCTGGGTCTCTCGAAAGACAACGACAGCTACGCGATCCCGCTGGCACACTACTACGACGGCGAGCGGCTCTACTTCCGGCTCGGCGTCACCGACGGCAGCACAAAACAGGCGTTCCTGGAGTCGACGGAGACGGCGACGTACGTCCTGTACGACACCGAACCGACGCCCGACGCCCGTGAGATCGATTCGTGGAGCGTTCTCGTCACCGGCACGCTCACCGCGATCCCGGAGTCCGAACACGAGCGCTTCGACACCGCCGAAATCAACCGGCGGTTCTCGCCGATCCGGGTCTTCGGCGAGGACGTCGAGGAGATCGAGATCAGCATCGTCGAACTCGAACCCGACTCGATCACCGGCCGGCAGACCTCGAAACCGTAGTCGACCCCGTCGATGGTCCCCGAGCCAGCGGTATCGCCGGACGTCGCCGCTCGTCGTCGGTTCCGGCCGACGCCCTCACTCGCCCCGTTGAACGGCGACGCCGAGCGACGCCATCGTCTCGAAGAAGTCCGGGAACGACACGTCGACGTGCTCGCCGCCCTCGATCACGGTCTCGCCGTCGGCGACGAGGCCCGCGACCGCCAGCGACATCACGATCCGGTGGTCCGCGCGGCCGTCGACGCGCGCGCCGACGAGGTCGCTCTCGCCGCCGTGGACCGTCAGGCGGTCCCGTTCCTCTGTCACCGACGCCCCCATCGTTTCGAGTTCCTCGGCCATCGCGCTCACGCGGTCGGTCTCCTTGTACCGGACGTGCTCGCAGTTCTCGATGACCGTGTCGCCGTCGGCGATCGCGCCGAGCGCGGCGATCGTCGGCAGCAGGTCGGGCGTGTCGCCGACGTCGACGGTCGTCCCCGACAGCGACGCGCGCCCGATTTCGATCTCGCCGGCCTCGCGGTCCCAGTCGATCGACGCGCCCATCGCCTCGAGGATCTCGACGATCGCGCTGTCGCCCTGCGCGCTCGGTCGCGCGCCCTCGACGACGACCTTCTCGCCCTCAGCGGCGGCGACCGCGCCCGCCGCGAGCAGGTACGACATCGACGAGAAGTCCCCCGGGACGGCGTACTCGCCGCCCGCGGGGTCGTAGGACTGCCCGCCGGGGACCGAGAAGCCCTCGTCGGTCGTCTCGACGTCGACGCCGAAGTCCCGGAGGACCTCCAGCGTGATGTCGACGTACGGCGCGGACTTGAGTTCGGTCTCCAGTGCGACGTCGATTCCCTCGTCGGTCACCGCACCGGCCATCAACAGTGCCGTGATGTACTGCGAGGAGACGTCGCCGGGGATGGACACGTCGCCGCCGGGCGTGTTCCCGCCGACGACGAGCGGGGCTTGACCGTTGCCGCGGGTCGACTCCGCGCGCCCGCCGAGTTGCTGGATCGCGTCGAGCAGCGGGCCCTGCGGACGCGAGCGCAGTGAGTCATCGCCGGTGAACACGCAGAGTCCGTCGGCGAGCGCGCCGCAGGCGGTCACCAGCCGCGTCGTCGTCCCCGAGTTCGCGCAGTCGATCACGTCGTCCGGGACGCCGGGTCGACCGCCGAACCCGGAGACGTCGATTCGAGAGTCGTCGGCGGCGCGCTCGACCGTCCCGCCGAAGGCCTCGACGGCGCGCATCGTCGCACGCGTGTCGGCGCTCACGAGCGGGTCGGTGACGACGGCAGAGTCGCCGTAGCCCGCCGCGAGGATCGCGCGGTGCGTGTAGCTCTTCGACGGCGGTGCGCGCACGCGGCCCTCGACGCGCGACTGCGAGATCGTGACGTCCATAGGTGTCGTAGGATCCGGGGGCGGTATGATACTTGCTGTCTCCGGGGCCGCTCGGATCGCTCCCGAGACGTCGAGACGGCCGGTCGGGGTCGCTATCGCCGCGTCGCGAGGAGCGCCGCGGCCGCCAACGCGGCGAGCGCCGCCACCGCGCCGAATCCGGGGGATTCCGTCGACGATGTTGGCGACTCGTCCGTCGGTGACGACTCCGCGTCGCTCGTCGACGTCGCCTCCGTCGTGGTCGTCTCCGATTCCGCGTCCTGCATCGACTGATACTCCGCGTAGGCGTCGGGATGAACTGCTTCGAGAATCTGCTCGGCCGCTTGGACAGACCGCGGCGCTGGCTGCTGGAGCAGGTTCGTCTCGACGCGGACGATGTTGTCCTCCTGAACGGCCGTCGTGCTCTCGTAGGCGGCGGTCTCCGGCACCGAACTGCCGGTCGGGACCACGATCCACTCGGGGTTCATCTCGACGACGGTCTCGTCGTTGATCATCTGGAAGCCGGTGATGTTGGCCTCGGCAGCACCGTTCTGCAGCCCGCCGGTCTCCATCACCTCGCCGATGAAGGTGTTCGCGCCCGAGGTGTAGCCGTAGAACACGTTCAACCCGACCGGCCGCTCGGCGTCTTCGAGCGCGCGCTCCATCTGCTCGACGGACTGCCGGATCTCGTCGGCGCGCTCGGTCCCGGCCTCGCAGTTCCCGGTGAGCCGTCCGATCCGTTCGGTCTTGTCCGCGACGAATTCCAGCGACGTGGGCTGCCCGAAGACGTAGACCGGAACGCCCTGCGCGCGGATCTGCTCGACGCGTTCGGCCGCCGCGCCGTAGGAGCTGTTCGGAACGAGGACGAGATCGGGCTCGGCGTCGAGGACCTTCTCGACGTCCGGCCCGCTCGCGCCGGAGACGTTCGCTTTCTCCTCTGCGCCGTCGAGATAGCTCGCGTACTGGGAGACGCCGACGACCTCGTCGCGGGCGCCGATCTCCCACATCGTCTGGGCAGCGCTCGGGTTCAGCGTCACGATCCGATCGGGATCGGAGGTGACGTTCACCGTGGCACCGGTGGCGTCGGTCGTTTCGTAGGGGAACTCGCAGGTGGTCGAGTCGGAGTTGTGATCGTGCGAGATCGGTTCCGTCGAGATCGATGCGTCCGCCGCCGTCGCGGCACCGACGCCGCCGACGAACGGCCCCGCCGCGGCGACGACGAGGAGCAGTGAGAGAACGAGTACGCTGCGTTTCATACCGTCCCGTGCTCGCTAATGCAACAAGTATTTGGCTAATCCAACTGAGATTGTCGACGTGACGATTCGAAGCCGTACCGTCGCGTGGTCGGGCGCGCTATCCGCGCTGCTCGCCGTCGCTGTCGTCGCTAGTGCCGGGATGGGATCCGTGTCGATCCCGCCGGCGACGGTCGCGAAGGCACTCCTCTCGGCGGATCCGCTGCCGTTCGCCTTCGACGTCGGGCGGACTAACCGGATCATCGTCGTGAACGTCCGGATGCCGCGCATCGCGCTCGCGGCGCTGGTCGGCTTCGCGCTGGCGACCGCCGGGACGGTGATGCAGGGCTTCTTCCGCAACCCGATGGCCGACCCGTCGATCGTCGGCGTCTCCTCCGGCGCGGCCGTCGGGGCCGTCGCGACGATCGTGCTCCCGTTCGCGTTCCCGTTCGGCCTCGAACTCCAGGGCGCGGCGTTCGTCTCCGCCGTGGTCACCGCCTTCGCGGTCTACCTGATCGCGACCGAGGACGGGCGGACGCCGACCGCGACGCTCTTGCTCGCCGGCGTGGCCGTCCAGACGTTCCTCGGGGCGGTCATCTCGCTGCTGTTGCTTCACAGCGGGATGAGCATCCGACGCGTGGTCTACTGGCTGATGGGCCACCTCGGCGGGACGACGTGGGCGGAGGTGCGCGTGATCGCGCTCGTGCTGCCGCCGCTGTTTCTGCTGCTCCTCGCGTACGCGCGAGACCTGAACGTCCTGCTGCTCGGCGAGGAGGACGCCCACGCGCTCGGGATCGAGGTCGAGCGGACCAAACGGCTGCTCCTCGCGGCGTCGAGCGTCGTCACCGCGGCCGCCGTCGCGGTGACGGGCGTGATCGGCTTCGTCGGGCTGATCGTCCCGCACGGGATGCGCCTGCTCGTCGGCCCCGATCACCGAATCCTGCTTCCGACGAGCGCGCTCGCGGGCGCGTCGTTCCTCGTTGCCACCGACACGCTGGCGCGCTCGGGGTCGGCGGAGATCCCGGTCGGCATCGTGACGGCGACGCTCGGCGCGCCTTTCTTCCTCTACCTGCTCCGCTCGCGGGAGGTGACCGGACTGTGAACGACCCCGACCGCGGCGCGGGAGAGCCCCTCGTCGAGATCCGAGACCTCGACGTCGGGTTCGGCGAGACGACGGTGCTCGACGGCGTCGACGCGACCATCGACTCGGGCAGGTTCGTCGGCCTCGTCGGTCCGAACGGCGCGGGCAAGACGACGCTGCTGCGGACGATCAACGGCACGCTCGCTCCCGACGCGGGGAGTGTCACGGTCGAGGGGCGGCGGATTCAGGAACTCTCCTCGAAGGCCGCGAGTCGCCTCGTCGCGACCGTCCCGCAGGACACCGCCGTCGCCTTCGAGTTCGACGTCCGGACGGTCGTCGAGATGGGGCGGAACCCGCACCGCTCGCGCTTCGGCGGGTGGCGCGAGGCCGACAGCGAGGCCGTCGAGCGGGCGTTCGAGTGGACCGACACCGAGCAGTTCGCCGACCGCGCGGTGTCGACGCTCTCGGGCGGAGAGCGCCAGCGCGTCCTCCTCGCGCGGGCGCTGGCGCAGGAGAGCCCGCTGCTGCTGCTGGACGAACCGACCGCCAGCCTCGACATCAACCACCAGGTCCGGACGCTCGAACTCGTCCGCACGCTCGTCGCCCGCGGGAAGACGGCCGTCGCGGCGATTCACGACCTCAACCTCGCGGCGCAGTACTGCGACGAACTGCTGTTGCTCGCCGACGGCGAGGTCGCGGCGTTCGGCCCGCCCGCGTCCGTGCTGACGGAGGACGCGCTCGGCGACGCCTTCGGCGCGAACGCGGTCGTCTCCCGACACCCGGTCACCGGCTCCGTGTACGTCACCGCGCTGCCGGAGGGCCGCCGAGCGGGCGGGGAAGCCGACCGCGGACGGGTCCACGTCGTCGGCGGCGGCGGGACCGCCGCGAGGTACCTCTACGTCCTCGACGCCGCGGGCTATGCGGTGTCCGCCGGCGCGCTGAACGAGGGCGACACCGACGCCGAGGCCGCCCGGAGCCTCGCGCTCGACGTCGTGACGGTTGACCCCTTCGCTGGCGTCGACGCGGCGGCCCGCGACGCCGTCGAGCAGCGGGTCGACGCGGCCGACTGCGTCCTCGTCGCGGACGTGGAGGTCGGCACTGGCAACCTCCCGAACCTGCGCGCGGCGGCCAACGCCGAGCACGTCGTCCTCGTCGAGGACCGTCCCTTCGCCGAGCGCAACTACGTCGGCAGCGAGGCGCGGCGCGTCTACGAGTCGCTCCGGTCGCGTGCGCGCGTTGTCGAACCACCTGACGTCCCCAGCGCCGTCGCCGCCGCCGTCTCGGGCGGGTACGCGACGACTGCAGACGGAGACGACGCCGCGACGACTGCGACTGACGCGGCGGACGACCGCGTGGCTCGGCCGTCGGACGTTCAGGAATAATCTATCGGATCGGCATTGTGTTCGCACACGGCCGACACATTTTTTAGGCGCGCCTACAAATGAGGTGTTGAGAACGAGGCGGTGGTTCGGTTCTCACCGGCCTCTTGCAACACAAAATGAGTGACGCCCTTCACACTCGCACACGAGAGCGCACCGAGCGGCAGCGAACGTGGCGCGACCACGATGCGGAACAGGAGACGACGAACGACGCCGACGAGCGCGAGGAGCAGGAGCAGTCCGAAGAGGAGACGCTTCGGTGCCCCGAGTGCGATTCGACGGATCTGCAGACCGACGACGAGCGCGGCGAGACCGTGTGCGC
>NZ_BBJO01000001.1 GCF_000739575.1 Halobellus rufus
AATTACCGAAAAACGGCGTGCTGAACTCGAAGCCCTCCCTGGAGCCTCGTCATGGCACGTGGACCGGTGGATTGCTCATCGGCAGGCTTTCGAAAACGATGAGGTCGTGATTCTAAACAAGTCCGCCTTCGACGACCTTCACGATACGGAGCCTCTCCTCTTGGACATAGAAACGGATCTTCAACAGGATCGGATCTGGCTGGTCGGCACCTACAGTTACCAGAACGATGCGTACCGACAATTCTTCGATCCGGACGACGAGTCAGCACTCCTTCAGGCGCTGTCTGAGTACCTTAATGATCATAGCACCGAGCCAATCATCTACTACGGAGGGAACTACTTCGACGAACAGTGTCTCAGTCGCAGATTCGACGAACACGGCATCACCGAGGGGATCGGCCATCTGGAGCGAGCACACGACCTCGGGATTACTGCACAACAGGAACTCTTCGGGCCCTTCAATCGGCATAAATTGGACGTCGTAGCGAGCGCACTCGGCTTTGAATATCAAGACCCGACCGTCGATGGATTTGTGGTCGGGGGCAAGTACACGCGATACCTCCTCGACGGCGAAGAACCAGACTGGGACCGACTCAAACAATACAATAACGACGACGTGACTGCACTGAAAACCATCGTCGACCACATCAAGTCATAGTTTTCTCACGCGCCACGACCCGTAGCCGCGTTCCTCTGACCACCGTTCCCTGAGGTGAATCAAATAATGTCGTCACTCACACCAGCGTCGAGCGGCGCTGATACAGCACAATCCGTTCTCCCCGACCGCCCGGCTCAGGCCCGGCGTTCCTCACAACGGACGCGCCGACTCACTGAGTACATCCAGGCTCACACCGGCAAAAACATCGAAGTCGTCCTCACATCACACGTCCAGACTGCGTGCGTTCTCCCGGCAGACGCCGATCGCTTAATCGACGCCGATGCGACCGACTTCGACCAGCAGGCCGCCCAGCAGCTCGTCGATGCCGTCGACGGCGACTACCTCGTTCTCATCTCCACCAATCCGGCAAATCTCGATAACCTCCCGCTCGACGACCAGCTCACGGCCGACCGCGCCCAGCAGTTCGGCCTCTCACTACACGAACTCGGCCACATCCGCTACACGAACATCTCGACGGTCGCCGACCACCTTGACGAGCGCGTCGACGAAGAGTATCAGGAGTTCGTCCACGGCCTCATCAACTACGCCGAGGACGCCGCGATCGAACACCAACTCCGAGCGGCACAAAGTCAGCTCGCCGCCGACCGCCTCGAGCTCGTCAACCGGAGTCTCACTCAGATGGCGAGCGATCTCCCCGACACCGCTACCATCACCTTTACCTACCGGGACGCGATCCAGTCCTACCTCTACGACCACGGCATCTACGACTCTGGAAAGAGCGACGTCCTCCTCGACCCGGACGACCCTCGGATCACCTTCCAGTCCCAGGATGACGCGGCGGCCTTCGCGCAGACACAGAACGCGCTTGACGACCTCCTCGCAACCGTCCTCAGTGAACCCGACTCCGTGAAGCGTGGGGATGCCGTGCTTGACTGCTGGGAACAGACTATCAAGCCGCTCCTCAACCAGATGGACGAGGACAACCACCAACAGGGTCAAAAAGACGAAGACACCGCCGCAACGGGTGGCAGTAGTCCGAACACGCCCCCGTCGCCTTCTCAATCCGACTCGTCGACGCCCGACGAGTGCGAGCAGGGCGAGTCGTTCGACCCGTCCGCTGACACGGACGCAGAGACACCCGATGAGTCGCCGGAGGATGCACCCAGTGAGGACGGCGCCGCAGACGCCGACCCGAGTGACGTCTCGGAGTCGCCAACCAGCGACAGTCCGGAGACGTCCGGAGACACTCCTAACGGCGAGCAGGGTGAGTCGCCCGCTGACGGCGACCCCTCGGAGGCATCGAGTGACGACGCTTCCGCGGAGCCGCCGGCGGACTTCGACCCAGAGAACGTCTCCCTCGAGCAGACTCAGGACGGGCTCTCCACAGACGTCCTCGCCTACCCGGACATCGGGACGGCAGACACCGCTGACGAGCTCGCTACCGACGACGCCGAGTCCACTGACGTCGACGTCGGAGCCGCGTCTGAGACCGCATCCGATGTGGAGTCCGATGCCGAGCCTAACCCCCAGGCCGAGTCGATGGACACCTCCCCGGACGAGGGCGAGAGTGACGATCCGTCGGACGAGTCGGGGACGGATGCTAGCGGTGCAGACTCCGTAGACGGAGAACGTGACAGTGGTGTTGGAGCGTCCAGCGGCGACGATCTTGAGTCCACGTCCGACGAGGTCGAAGAGCCGGCGGCCGAAGAGAGCGGCATCGAGGAGCAGGGAGACGGAAAGGCCACCGAGGGCGCCGCAGACAGTAGCGGAGCATCCGATGCGTCGAGTGCCCCGTCGAACGGGCAGGCGTCGCTTTCGCACTTCCTCGGCGGTGACCGCGCCGAGCGCACCAGCGGTGAGGCCGCGAGTACCGCCGAGGAGGCGACCCCAGATGGCTCAGACACCTCAGATACGTCCGACACTACCGGTGGAGACGCGGCTGGCGGCACGGACGGCGGCGACACAGACGCCACGGAGAACGAAAGCACCGGCACGGCAGGTGAGGATGAAGCGGACATCGACTCAGACACGCTCGACGGCCCCACTGATGACGGCACTGTGCAAGACGGCGAGATGGACAACACCGGCAAGCTGGCCGAGGAAGCCGCAGCGCCGCTCGCCGAGCCAGCGTACGATGATTCCCTCGACGAACGAGCCGACGCGCTCAGCACGGACCACGACGCCGCTCACGAGGAAGCTGACCGCGCCACTCCCGATCAGGACGCGCTCGAACGCGACCTCGAAGAAACCGTAGCCGCTCTCGAAGATCTCGCGAACGACGGCGACACCGACGAGAGCCCCGACACAACGACCGCACGGCGACGTGGCGGCGCCGGCGCAGAAAAGGGGAGTCTCGACTCGCTCTCGATCCTCCCACAGATCGGTGAGCAGGCACCTCCTGCGAGGTGGCAAGCCGCGACCGCGGGTGCAGACGCCGTCGGTGGCACCCTCCGGATGGCGCTCCGAGAGAGTCGCCGCGACCAGACCCGCAGCGGTGTCACCAGCGGGAGCTTCGACCGGCGCCGCGCTGGCGCCCTCGCCCGCGGCGACGTCGACGCCTTCAGCGTCCGCCAGCAGGGCGACGAGAAACAGTACGACCTCGTCCTCGTCCTCGACCGCTCCAGCTCGATGAGCAATCTCATCGACACTGCCGAAGACGCTGTTGCACGGTTCGCCCTCGCCTGTGAGGACCTCGGCATCAACGTCGCCATTATGGACTTCGTCTACGGGGACGCCCGCCTCATCAAACCATTCAGCGTCGAAACCGATCACGTCCAAGCGAGTCTGATGAGCGGCGAAACGGCTGGCGGGACACCCCTCACTGATGCTCTCGGACTCGCCCGCCGCCTCCTTGACCAGCGCCGCGACTCCCCCCTCGTCATCATCATCACTGATGGTAAACCCGGCTCCGCAGACGACTACCAGCAGGAGCTCCAGCAGACGTACGCGCCTGTTTGCGGACTCACGCTCGCTCTCGACACTCCCCACGGACAAGCTCCGGAGCGAGCGAAGGATGTCGAGCAGTTCTACGACCGCCATCTCTACGTCCACGACGCCGCCGACCTCGACCGCCGCCTCGACCAGTTCGCCGTGATGTTCGACGGCCTCTAACTATGAGCACCGACACCGGCTACGCCCCCACGCCGCCCCGCGTCGCCGACTTTATGACAACCAGCGTCTTCGGCATCGACCGACCCACGAGCGAGGATACGGTCTTCTACCCCGGCCTCGGCACGGGACACCTCTACGACGCTGTCCACCGCTACTGCACGCCCGGCGATGGCTACGTCTCAAAATTCGACTACGATCCCCCGCAAGGCGTCGCGTACGAGATCGATCCAGAGCTCGTCACCGAGTTCAGGCAGACACATCCTGACGCCGCCATCAAAATCTACCAGGCAGACTTCCTCACGGCGACGATCGACGAACGCGTCGACTACGTCCTCGCGAACCCTCCGTACATCCACTACAACGACCTCCCCGATGATCGCCGCAATCAGTACACCGACCGTTTCGATACCGCTCACGGTCAGTACAACAGCTACTACCTCTTCTTTGAGCAGGCGCTTCGCGCCCTCACGCACGGCGGCACCCTCACCTTTCTTACCCCTATCCAGTATCTCTTTGCGGACAACGCCCAGCCCCTCCGTCGTCTCCTCAGTCGGCACACGTTCGATGCGTTCTACCTGATGCCGGACGCGATCTTCGACGAGACCACCCAGACGATGATCACCACGCTCCGCAAGGTCGAACATCCTCCGCCGAACTTCGCTTGGTCCCCGCCTAGTGAGTCCGACTTCTGGCTCAAACCCCTCTACCGTTATGAACATGACTACTTCTTCCCCGACCGGACGGATGATGAGAAGACCGCTCTCTGGGCCGAATATCGAGACCTCGCCCGAAACCTCCGCGGACCGGTCAGACGAGCTACTACCCGCCGCTCCAAGACAAGGCAATCTCCCCCCGAGCAGGTAGAATTCATCGAGTACTACTTCGGGTCGACTGTATCCACTGCCACTAGCATTCAAGCAGAGCTATCCAAGTTCGGGTGACCATCCGAGCGACCGCCCTGTTTTATTATGATGGTAGAATTAAATGTTCATTCATCTTTTAACTCGGTGATCGTATACGAGACATCTTGTTCCAAATATAGGAGGTTGGCTTGGACGGGCTCAAATCGGATTTTCAGCCGGGTTTGTAATCCCTCCGGCTCCTCCATCATTTCTAATTCTGGCGGAAGATGCAACGTTTCCCCAATGTCACTAATATCGTTCGACCATTCCTCGGCGAAGTCATTTAATTCGTCCAAAGCCTCTTGTAATGTCATCGTCGTACTCACTTCGTTCTTAAACGGCCGGTGGCGGGTTTCTGCCCACTCCTCCACGAGATCCTCATCTTCCTCCGGTATGTCCTGTTCTGGGAGATGCAGCGGATTGAAGAACGGACCGAGTTTACGCTGCTGGACAACCCTCCCATCAGCTGTTTCCGCTTCCACCTCCACCCATGACACAGCAGGCCGCATCGCCTCATCCAAGCCATCATACAACGTGGACAAATTCGAGGCAGACTCTATTACATCAATCTGCTCGTCGACAAGAAAACCAAGGGTCCGAATTTCTTCATCAATATGCTTCTCAAGCTGGGCAAGCCTCCGATACCAATCAAGGTGCTCCCAATCAACCGGCGGGACTGATACCTGAGACTGTGGCCGTAATTCACCAACATTTCGTCCCTCTGCAATAAACTGAATGGACTCTAACGCGTCATCTGCTGCCGCCTTCGCAAACCGACACACTTCAAAATAGTCTGACACCGATATTAACGTATTACTGAAGGACCAGTTGACTTGGCCACTAAATTCTCCGTACTCCTCAACGACCGCTTCGAACTCATCACGATCCATCGCATCGATATGGAACAAGTGGTACGCACCGTCCTGCCTGGGATCAAATGAATACTGCACCGAGTGCGGGAACTCGTCCGTATACTCCTCCTCATCTACAATAATGAACTGAGCCCGTGTCCCGTCACTATACATCCGCAGCTTCGCCGGAAGCACCGTCGCAAAGGGCGTCGTCTGCACACCGTCCTGTAGCGAGAACCCCTCAACCGGGGTTACGTCAAGCCACAGCACTGGGATCGGATGCTCCTCCGACGCTTGCAACACGTCTCGAGTCAAGCCATCATTGAGGAACCGCAAATTCTCTGTCCGGTATAATTCGCCGTCAATGTATAGCTCAAGTGCTGGATCGTCCATTAACTCGAACACAGCATGGTCTGGCACGTTGCGCAATCCCGTGACTTCACCGTCATAATAGAGATAACGACCATCATCCTGTAAACTGGCCTGCACCGCAACATTCCCATAATACAGGCCATTACTGTCCGTCAGGATCCCAACACCCTCAATCGTGTCACCGACCTCCATTGGCGCTTGATCCTGCCGTCCTTCGCGTAGAGCGGCTTCTTTTGCCTCGATCTCGTCAATCACGTCGGTGATCGTATCGCATGAATCCAAGTTACTGCGGACGACATCCAAGATCATTCGCGTTCGTGATTGAAGTCGCTTCACGTCACGTTCTAACTCGGGAAAATCACGAGCTGCATCATGCACAATTTGACTGCGGATATCGTACATCCACTCGAAGATCGGTCGATATTCTTCTTCGAACTTCGGCATAATCTGGAGTAGACGCATGGCTCGTTCCGCCAGCTGCTCCTTCTTCCGCCACACGGCGCGGTCGGGAACGAGAACGTTCTCTAGGGCGATGATGAATTTCAAGAACTGATCCTCAGGATGGTAGCTTTCTAGGCCGTACCGGAACCAGCGAAGGCTGTTTTTGTATCCCTGCTCCAATTCCGATGGATTGTCAGAGATGTTGAAGAACGATTGCTGCCGGTCAACGTGATTTCTCACCTGCTCTGTCGACAACACCGAGCGATGGCCATACCGCTGGTTCCAGGACTTGAACCGGTTACTCGTTCCATCGGGCTCGAATTCGTAGAAAATGTAGCTCGGCTGCTGAAACGGCGACGCAATTAGGCCGTGATCGCGATAGAAATTCAGGGCGTCTAGAACCCGGGAGAGTTCTTCCCGCATCGCCTTCCGCGTGACACCGCGTACTGGGCCTGTCGTCGCCATATAAGCGAACTTATCAGCTAAACCGAGGTCGTGGTCGACAAACGATTCGGGAAGAACATACTCCGCCTCATCGGACTCCGCGCTTTCGTCCTCAACCTTCAATCGATCCCGGAGGTCAAAATCGCTGTGAGACTGATCGTAGATGGTGATTTGCCCGGCAAACAAGCGGTCGACATCGAGATCACAGTCAGGAAGAGGGATGTAGTACTCGCGTCCATGATTGGTCCCGGAGAGTGTGTCGATAAGGTTGTCAATCCGTTCGTCGTGAGAATCGAACTCATCTGTAGTGAACGCATTTAGCAACCGGTCTATATCTGTTTTCGACTGTTCTACAGCCTCCGCTTTCCCAAATGTCCAGCCATCAGATCGTAGTTCAGCTGATAGCTGAGCGACTATCGTGCGCAGCGTGTCCTGGCTGATGTCCTCCTCGTAGTGGAGGAATGACGCAATATCCTGGATGAGCGCGGATTTGTAGCGGTCGCGAAAATCAGGTGTTCTGAGATCGCTGATTACAGTGGCTAACGCCGCCTGCAGGTCTTCGATATCCGCTTCAACCGAGGATTCGCGTTTCGCAAACTCAGCGATTACACCGCCAAGTTCTGCATAGAAATCATCGACTGACTTCTCAATCCCATGGTCTTCAAATACCGTTTCGAGTTCTGACTCATCGTAGTCAACCGAGTCGTTCAGTTCACGTTGTAGACGCTCGGCATCTGACTGTCGCTGATTCTCATCAATTTCGAGATAATCATCCAATTGCTCACGGATGTCAGCAAACTCACCGCGCTGTATATCATCGAAGCAGGCCTCAACGTGACGAACTTTTTCCAATATTTTCCCTCGATTATGAGGCTGATCGATAAGCGTCGTCTGGAGACTTTCTAATAAGTCTACCAGTTCCTGACGAGGGCTTGATCGATATCGCTCTGTATCAATGACTTCCCTCCAAGCGCCCTCCAATCGTCGGACACGCTCATCCGAAGTAGAAAAATCGCGGACTCGGAATTTACCTGATACCATAGTATACCTCCTTTATGAAGGAGTATGTTAAAAACAGGCTGGTGAAATCCCGCATCGCTGTCTGAACCATTGGCTGATGGCTGATTAGGAGGATTTCGACAGTTCTTAGATGGTAGCAATTGCGCGATTCGCGCCCTGAGGGCACCGTAAGAAGGGTAAATCTCTATGAGTTCGGTGGTTAGAAGGGCTCTACATCCAGGAAAACATAGTCAGTTTGCAAACATACCCCTTTTTACTGGGCCCTCGCGCCCTGTATTCCGCAGACTAGTATTATCAACTGTCGATGATTGCTATGGAGCCGGTGCTCAAGCACGTCGAATGAGTCTACCTACTGAACGGGTGCGGTATTCTCACACGCCCGGTCACTACCTGCCGTCTTCTCATAGTACCCTGAGCACCCCCAGAACTGGCGGTTCTTCCCTTTCGGAGATTGGAGCACCATCGGCCGACCACAATCCGAGCAGACCTTTAGTTCGTCCTGCGTTGCCACCGCGTTCTCGAGTTTCTCACGAAGATTCTGTGGCCACGTCTGTATCCGATACGTCCGCTTTGGCTTCCGCAGCGGCCGCCACGTCGGCTCCTCGCCGGCGTCGGCCACGTTCAGCAGGAGGACCGACTTTATCGCGTCTGAACCAGCTTCACGACTCGCGTTGTCTTCGCAGTCGATCGACGAGTATACCCGCAGGCACTTCTCCCCGTCATCCAGAATCGATTCGTATACCCATTCGTCGGTCCAGCCGTACGTCTTCCGCTCAAAATCGACGCTGACACCCTCAAGAAACGTCTCGAACTCGCGACGTGTGATCGGGCGATACGTCTGCGCTGAATCATCCGAGTCGTGCTCCTCGACCATCGCGTCCGTACCCACTCCATCGCCCGCAGCTACCGACTGTTCGGTCGCACCATCGTCTGGCGAGTCGTCTGCCGTCTCGACTGGGTCCGAGGTGTCTTCTGGTGACTCCGCACCCGGCCACACGACATCGCGGAAGACGCTTGCCTCCGAGTCATAATCGGCGACGATCTGCACGGCACCGACGTCTTGGAGCTGCTCGCGAACTCGATCCGGGAGGGAGGCATACGCGGACTCAGACACTGGATAGCTCTTGATTGGGAGCGAAACGACGTCGAAGACCGTTAGCTCACGATGCGAAGCGTCTCCGAAGCGCATCAGATAGCCGGTCTGGCTCGATAGTTGTGTGCGGGATTCGCGTAACGCCTCGGCAATCCCCGGTCGCTGCTCTGAGTCTACATCGGCAGTCGCGAACAGTGTAATGACGTCGTACTCTATCCGCCCCCGCGTGCTGTTCGGTGGCATAACTCATCCTCCTCGTCCAGATAGTCCTGTCCCCTTGCTTAACACTCTTACTCTGAACAGAATAGGATCAGGTTCCCCCGCAACCGCTACTGGCTACGAGCGCCACCGTCTGCTATGGCCTCAGATCTCTCCTCGACATCAACGTGGTCGTTCTCCCATTGCCGCCGCTCTGCGAGTAGCTCGCGAGCAGCATCGGTGAGCTCGTACGAATTCGTACGGTCGTCGATTTTGCCCTTCTTGAGGAGTCCTTGCTCGACGAGCCTGTCGAGATTCGGATATAAGCGACCGTGGTTCACTTCCTCGCTGTAGTATTCCTCAAGTTCGCGTTTAATTGCCAGTCCGTAGGGCGAATCCTGATCACCGACCGCATACAGTATATCCCTCTGAAATGCGGTTAGTTCTCGCATCACACCGATCTTCATTCGTACTCCCTTATATGACTGTGGGGTATGACCCTCCAAATTTGCCCCAACTAGCGGTCTCCCCTGTGATTTCTTTCGCGCCACAAGTGCAGACGCATGGCAAAACCGAATCAAACGCCAACGACTCCCGACGATATCCCGTTCCCCCTCCTCGAGCGGGGCGATGTTGTCCGCCTCAAGGACCCCTACGAGCTCGCACCGAGTCGGTATCTCGCTACCGACACCGAAGCCACTGCAGCTGCGCTCGCTGCTACGAGCATTGACCCCGATGACCTCCCCGACCATCTCGACATCGAGCACGTCCTCCACTCCCCTCAGTACGAGGAAATCGACTCCGCCCCACCCATTCGCACCTTCACGCACGGGATCGTCGCGGAAGTCGCTACCCGGTACCCCGCTCGTGACTTCGATCTGCCGGACGGCCGCATCGTCGACTACCAGAGTGTCGGCGGAGGCCCACCTCGAAATGTCGCTCTCTTCCTTTTCAATCCCGAGACTGGCCTCATCTTCCTTGACCACGGCGCCGGCGAAACCGGCCGCCCTACTTTCGTTGACTTCCACATTCAGTGCCTCATCCTCGTCCAGAAGCACAACGAGGCCTATTCCCACCGCGAAATAGACATTGGGGCTGTCTACAACCTCTGGGGAATCACCGATATCGTCGACACACTCCCGGGCGACGACACCGACGAACCAACCGAACCGCAGCCCTTCCTCTCTTTGACTGAGACCGGCCCCGCAGCGGCCGCCAGCGGTTCTTGGCTCAGCGTCGACCCTGATCGCCTCATCAGGTCACTCGCCGCCGAAGCCCAAGAACGGCTCCAGAACGAGAGTCCCAGTCTCTATGACGCGATCCACAACACGATCGAGTCCAACCGAGCCGACCTCTGGCGTGAGCTCTCCTTCGTCGAACAGATAGCACTCGCCGACCAACTCACCGAAATGTACAGCCTTGAGGACGCCTACGAAACAGAACAAGCCAGCGAGGCACCCTACGGTAGTGAGGATTGGCGTGAAGCCATCCTCAGCGGTTACTTCTGGCATATTCTCCAGAGCGCGATCATAGCCGTCCTCGACGCCGACCACGACGACCTTTGATCGAGTGCCTCCCTTGTGAGTGTCCAAAGATTCTGTCAGGGGTAGTACTACCCCTCGCGTTTCTCCTCGTCCACACTGAGTCGAACGGTGCGATCGAACTATGTCCACACAGCCCTCAACGAAAATCCTCTGCCACTGGTCAACGATGGTCGACACTGCGACCAACGTCGCCATCGACTCGAACGATCAGTCCCATCGCGTCGTCATCCGGGAATGGCCTGACCGCCCCCAGGTCGACATCGTCCACGAGCAGCGCGTTGGCGCAGGCGACGACTGGCAGACAGCGGATCTCAAGGAAGTTCACCCACTCGTCCACCGAAGCACGACTACGCTCTGTACGTGGGTAAAAACGCGTTATGACCGAGGGATCGCAATGGCGAGCTACCGGAACGATATCGAGCATCGGGTCGTTATTCGCCCTATCGAACCCGCCGATGGTTTCGAGGTCGTTCACGAACGCCGCGGGCCCAGCGAGGACACCTGGACGACCGTCGACGACCACCAGATCACCGCCTAGCCACACACAGACTGATGCCACGAGACAGATTCATCGGCGACAGCCAGAGGATGCCCTCGAAGCGTTCATCGACGGGTGGTGTCGCAAACACGAACGAGACGGCTACAGCTATGCCTACCAAGTCAAGCGAATCACCGAGGGTCCAGAGGACAAGCCGAACGCCGACGCGAAGTTCCGGTTCACGCGAAAAGAGACGCTCTACTCGCCGACCTACCGGGAATACGAGGGCTACATCTACGAGATACACGACGGTCGGTACGCGGTTGAACACTGGGATAGCCACGTTGATCGAAACACGCCACCCCCGAAGCCTCCGGGGAAGACACCGCGCCGTCTTCGCGGACGGCGACCGCGCGACACGCGATACTGATCCAGTACGTCGAAACACCCGTTTTGTTGCGGGCTGACTACAACACAAGACGACGGCCCCCGACCACCACACCAACGCGGACGGGGACGCTGAACTACGATCCCGACTGGCCCGTGCCCTCGCTACCAGCGGTTTCGAGGACGTCCTCATCACCGACCGAGAGACCGCCAAGAAGGTCCTCACGGTGAAGCGCCAGCAACTCATCTCCCGCATCCGTGAAGGCGACATCAAGTTCGTCCGCGCCCTCGCCGATGGCCTCGATCGCGACGTCTCCGGCGTCAGTCGCGACCTCAATCTTCTCTTTGAGGCCGATACATCGAGTTCGATACCGACGACCAACGCAAAATCCCCTACCTCAAGCACGACACTATCGTCGCCGAACCCATCGCGTAGCGACCTACGGACTCGGGCGAACGCTGTCCGGGAGACTCGGGACACGGTCACGAAGCTCAGTGAGGCAAGTTTCGAGGATTGCCATCGGATTCGAGTCTGTGAAGGATGCAGACTCACGGTGCGGTGCTGGCCACGCTTCGTGGTCAACTTGGAAATGGCTTGGGCCGAGCTTCTCGTGGGTTTTGTCTTGATGCCAGCCACATGACCACGGGGTCCTCGGTTCATTATACTGAATGCGGAACTCATCGCGCTTGGAATGGGGGCGCCACTCGAATTCAAGTGTCGCGTCGCCAGCATCCGTGTTTTGGTCAAAAAAGACCGCGCGATCGAGGGTCGCTACGAGACGGACTGGCCGCATCGGACTTGGTTTGGCTTCTACGGTCGTCACGCCAGCTTCCCGTTGAAGTCGATTTGTAACCCGTTTGTGGACCTCGTATCGGTGGAGATGCGTGTCTCCAGAAATCGGTGGATTTCCCATTTTACTGTCACCGAGTCAGTTGGCGGAGGCAATACGACTCTCACGAGTCGCCTCAATCGTATCATAGAGCTGAATCGCCTGCTTAATGAGCATCGCTTGGTGCTCATAGTAGTCCCAATCCTCCGCGTCGTGGCGCCGCTGCTGGCGTTCGGATGCCGGAAGATCATCACCGACGGTCGCCCGAAGTTCGTCAGCGGACTCCACATCGTACTCCTCTTTCCACTCGTCGATATCGTCCCGGATTGCATCTAGTTCAGCCGTGAGTTCGTCTTTTCGATGGTCGTTGACGAGGTCACGGATCTGATCGAAATACTGGGTGACTGGATCTGGATAGTAGCGGGTCTCGCGGCCCCGCTGGATCGTTGCGAGTTTATCCGCTTCGACCAGTTGCGTGAGATACTTTTCAGCCGTGTTTCGGGCAACCCCAGCAGCCTCAGCGATCTCTCCCGCATTTTTTGGTTCACGAACCGTCATCGCAACCTCCCGAATCCGGGCGACCTTTGCCGTGTGATCCGTGGTTCCAGAGTCGCTCATACACGTATTCGGATCTCCAGCACCATTACTGTTTTGAATCCTAGTTCAAAATATTGAATTAGTCTTGTTTTTCGCCCGCATACCGACGAACGGGCCTCGCATCCATCGCTGCGACGCCGTTCGAAGAGGAGATTCACTATGATCGACTTCGAGTCCGCAATCCAGTCAACACTCATCCAGCTCAACGATGAGCATAGCCACACCGAGCTCGACCCCTACACTTTCCACCCGAGTCAGCTCGCGAAGTGCCCCCGCCAATGCTACAACTCAAAACTCGGTCTTCTCGACCATACCGACGCGCTTGGCACCTTCCACACAGGAACCACCATCCACGAGTTTATGGAAAACGAGGTCATCCCAGACCTCGACGTCGAAATCCAGCGCGAAGTCGCAATCGAGATGGAGGTGGACGGGCTTACGATCATCGGCCATGCCGACCTGTACGAGCCCGGCACCAACACTGCCTACGACTACAAGTCGCGAGCCAACTGGTATCGGTTCAATCCACCCATCGAGCGCCATCTGGATCAGATCTATCTCTATATGAAGGCGCTTGGCGCGTCTCAGGGTCAGATTGTGTACCTCGCGAAGTCCGATCTTGAGGTTCGGACGTGGCCACCGGAGAGTGCCGGCATCGATGCCTTCGGTCCCGACCCGGGGCGTGTCCAGGACCTTCTCGAGAAAGGTAAGCACATCGCCGCCACAATTATCGACGAGGGCTACCCGACGAGCAAAGAAGACATTCCCTTCAAGACGTGCGACTGCTGGCTCTGCGAGAAGGAATCCCTTCGCTTCGATCATATCCAAATGGATACCGACTCGACCGTAGCGCGCAACGCACTCGGAGTAGAAGGCGACGATACAACGGACTTCGAAGCGACTGAGGATGACAACAGCGGGGACGCTACAAGTAGTAGTGAAGTCTCCCAATCTCCTGCTGACGTCTGAACACTATCATCTACCGCCTTCATTCTCATCTGTCTCCGGCAAACCGCTTTGATGAATTCTATCGAGAACTCAGATTAGCTCAGTAACCCAAGATCGTTGAGCCGATCTTCGATGTTTACGAGGGCTTTTTCAGCGTCATCGAGTTGTGTTCCACCAGTGATGACGAGTTTCCCACTTCCAAAGAGGAGTGCGACCACGTCCGGGTCATCGAGTCGGTAGACAAGCCCGGGGAACTGTTCAGGTTCGTATTCGACGCTTTCGAGGCCCAGACCGATCGCGATCGCATTCAAATTGAGTGTGTGGTCGAGATCCCCACTCGAGACAATATTCTGAATTTCAATCTTCGGCGATGCTGCGACATCGACCCCCAACTCGCGGAGTTCGTCGAAGACGTGCTTAAGCGCAGTCGTCACGTCATCAACGCTGTTCGCTCCCGTACAGACGACTTTCCCCGAGCGGAAGATGAGTGCTGCGGCTTTTGGATCGTGCATCCGATACACGAGTCCCGGGAAGTTATCGGGGTCGTAGTCGGTCGCTCCTAAATCCCCAGAGAGCGTTTCGAGGTCGAGTTCTTGACCGATATCGGACGAGGCAACGACGTTCTCGACTTGAATTGACTCCGTTGTCATACTCATAGGGATATCTACCAGTCACGAGTGTCTTAAAAACAGGTGGGTGAATTCGAGCGATGGGGGTAGTACTTTCTGACCGAGCTAGAGGTCGCGGGGCTGGACAGTTTTCCGATCGTTTTCCTCGGCACGACGGGCTGCATCTTCGAGCACTTCAGTTACTTCGTCGTCCAGTGCTTCGTAGAAATCCGCCGAGACGTTGTGGTCGTTGAGTGCTTCTTTCACGGCCGATTTGACAATCAGGTCTGCCATACACTCAGGTTGTTCTCTCGTCCTCTGTATAAACATACAGATATCTGACTCGGTTCCTCTAGGAGTGTTCACGGCCACTTTCAGGGCAACAGACGTATTCAATAGCACTACGTATCAAGTAGTAGGACGATGCACGATCTGACTGGATTCCAACGGGACCTCCTGTACGTGATCGCTGGCCTTGATGAGCCCCACGGCCTCGCCATCAAGGAAGAACTCGAAAACTACTACGAGAAAGAGATCCATCACGGCCGACTCTACCCGAACCTCGACACGCTTGTTGAGAAAGGGCTTGTCGAGAAAGGAGAGAAAGATCGGCGAACGAATGTCTATACGCTTACGCGTCGTGGGCGTCGTGAAATCGAGGCTCGACGCGAGTGGGAGTACCAGTATGTCGAACCCGCAGAGTCAGCTCCTGCGTAGATACGCTTAAACAGTCAATCCGACTATCGAACGAAGTTTACTCCTCTCCACTATTATATCATTCAGATGGACGACGACGTGTTCTTCGAACAGCTACAGTCAATCTGTTCAGATGCTGTTGAGTCGTACCGGGCGGAGTACCCGGACGCACCACCCCTAACCGAGTCACTCCAACAGAATTCCGATGGCCCCCTCGCGAGCGAGGCTGACCTCCACGAACGGTTCGATGAACTCACGCGATTTTACGACGATCTTCTCGATGTCGATTCCACACAGTACCGCGAGATGTGGCGCAAGCATCTCGTTTACGACTGTTCGCGTAGGGAGCGTCTCGCACTCCTCACGAGCGATCTGCCGGCCTCATTGACGCTCGTGTTCATCGAAGGGCGATATTCCGCGCGGACGGGCAGAATCGGCGTGAGCCCAGGCCAGCTCCCCGAGACGACGGCGTACACGTATTTAGCGTCGGAGTTGTGCCACGCGTATCAGCACCAGTTTGACTCACCAACTTGGAAGCACCCATACTTGCAGGAAGGTTTCGAGCAGGCTGTGTCAGTCTGTACGCAAGCTCATTTCGCCACTGAGCTACAGTACGACTTCTTGGCTCATCTCGCGGAGAGACAGCATACGAAGACGCTCTTGGAGGGCGTCCTTGCCCACGGAACGCGTCGAGGCGGGATCACACCGGCAGCTGTTCGTGAACTCGGTGTTACCGACGAGGAGCTGGCTGCACTTCGATCTCATCGTTTGTGGCGACCTCTCGGATATCTTCGCCCTCGATACTGGTGGAGCGACGTTGCGTTCCTCCCTGAATACGCTCTCTTCGGCTCATTGCTCCTCGTGAGTGAGACAGCAGACGTTTCGGCTCCCTATGCCCGGGCGTTCCACGGCAACCACCCGTGGACATCAGCTATCGACGAAATCACTGCCTCAACGCCCGGCTGGCTCTGGCGCTTCTATCATCAATAACAACCATCCTGACGGACGAAGGCGAGTCTTCAGCTAGCTTATCGACCTGTTCAAGCTCCTACTCCTCGGGATCAGCGGCCGTCCTCAATAGGTTTCATCGTGGCGTAAGTCCGATGGGGACCATAGCGTGACTGATCGAGAAACCAATTACAGGAGAGCAATTATGCTCGACTCGCTCTGTTACTGTGGATACTGTTATCGGTATGGATTCCACTCGTAGACAGTTTCACCATCATCTGTCTCGGAGGCTTGATAATTGACTGAGTGGTCCCAGCCACCATGTCGCCAGAGCTGATCGAACGTCTTCCGCATCACATCCGGGACATCGACATCTGGATTGTCGATTTGGACGCGATTCAACCGTATCTCGTCCTTGGTGAAAGGTCGCACATTGCTGGGTGGTCGGTTTGATCCACTTGGTCGGGAAAGTGTGTACCCCTCGGCACCCAGTATGCTGACGTACACATAGTAGGGCGGGTAGATGTCTGCTTCGTCAAACGTCCCGAGAGCAGTGTGGACGAAGTTCGCTATGAGTCGATCAATAGACGTCCGGAGTTGGGGGTTGTCGCTGGGATACAGAGCTGTGAAGATACCTTCAGTCCACCCGTCCCGATGGATAGCAGTGTATCGCTCCCTCTCGGTGCCATCATGGAAGCGTCGATTATTTTCGGTGATCTTCACCTTCGGTCGTGTTACAGCGTATGCATCACGTTTTTCGAACTGAGGTGGGTGGGGGAGGTCGCCTGCATACCGGTCGTGATGGTCGTCAACGGCTTCCTGAGGAATGACATGGACGACAACCAAGGCTGGGTCCTCGACAATTGTCCCATCGGGAGCTTGTCGGCGCTTCACACGATCCAGCAAATCCTCATAGAGATCATCTACTTCTGACTCAATGTCTACGAACGGTCGATTGGGGTCGACACGGAGGTGTTCCCGGATCAGATCGTTGTTCTCACGATCGCCCACCAAGCTGTTCCGGATTTTCGAGAAGTCCCAAACCGTCGTGGGAATTCCCCATTCCTCGTGGAGCTCCTCTTCAACCCGATCCCGTTTGGTCGTACTGGGGTCTTGTGTTGTGGCGAAAATGTAGAAGTCAAAGTCACGATCGAAGTTCTCAACAGCTGTTTCGATGTCGTCGTGGGCTTTCCCGACCCAATTGTCCTTCTGCACGGAGCAATGAAGGATCCCGTCTCGGTCACCATCCACGAGGAAGGCGTCGCGACCGCCATCGGGACCGCTTGTCCCCGTTGGATCCACTGTGTATCCTTCCCGCTCCAATAAATCGTGCATCAACCGCTCAAACCGGTCACTGCCTACTGTTTGGAGAGCGACCTCAATTCGGCTGTTCGACATAGTTGTGTATACTCTTTGTTTTAGTTAGTTGTATTGACTTCTTTGAGGATATCGACTTGAACGCTGCTTTCGAGCTGAAGACGCCGTTATATCCTATTTGTGGGGCTATTGCATACACGGTATTCCCCTGCTGTAGCAACTCTTCTCGTTCAGTCGTACGAGGATGCTAACTCGGGATTCACCTATTTGTTCCATCGGTAGAAATTCCCAACCAATTGGAATTTCCAACCCGACCACTATTCACACACTCCATCCTTCCCCCCTCAGATACATCAGATATCGCAGTCACCACAGAGCCGTCACGTTGGGAACATCAGCAATCTCAGATATGGAAGATATATCAGTAAGGGAAGTCGGCCACCATTGAGCTATCTATCTCATTCTCAAATACCTCAGATACATCAGTCATCTCAGTTTCGCTACTTACGGACCAGCTATCAGTTATCTCAGATACCGTAGTGAGATGGCGTGTTTACGAAAATAGTGTTAGATGCGTCAGATATCTCAGATACACCAGATAGGTTCCTCCCAAGAACTTCTCAACCTGTCTCATCCCTCGATCAATCTTCTCAGATACGTCAGATACAGCAGGTACGTCTGACAAACAATTATATCAGACGCCTCAGATACATAGGTCATATGACGCAGATAATCGCCATCTCAAATCAAGCAGGTGGGGTCGGAAAGACCACTACCACCATCAACCTCGGTGGTGCGCTCGCGAACCAAGGCCACGATGTCCTCCTCATCGATGCCGACCCGCAGGGAACCCTCACCGAAGGCACGGGCTTCCGTGACCTCTACGATCAGAAGATCCCATCTCTCCACCAAGTGATGGTCGAACCAACACGCACCGAGGAGATCAATGAGATTATCGAGCATCACGACGAATTCGACGTCATTCCGTCCAATAAAGCAATGGACGGGCTCAAAGATATGCTCGTCACTCAGGTCGCAAACAGCGAAATGCGACTCAAAATTGCCGTCGACGAGCTTGACCACGACTATGACTTCATCCTCATTGACTGCCCGCCTGATCTCAGTCAAATCCTTGATAATGCCCTCCTCACTGCCGAACAAGTCCTCATCCCCGTTGAACCAACCCGACGTTCCATCCGTGCGATCGAGAAGATGAACGAAGAGATCGCCTATCTCTCAAACAGTTTCCCGGGCCAGATCGATACCATCGACATCCTTGGGATTGTCATCAACGCTGTCGAGAGCGTCCAGAACAACGATACCAAGCAGATGATCGAGTTCTTCAATGACGCTCCATACGACGTCTTCCAGGTGCCTGAGCGCGTCGCTATCCGGCGTGCTTGGAACAACGGCGTCTCTATCTTCCTTCACGAGGACGACGCGAAGACCGAGGACGCACGCGAAGCCTACAGCGAGATCGCGAAAATGCTCGAACATCACACTACGGAGGTGGAAGCATGAGCAGCAATGACGGCGACGACGAACTCGAGGAGCGGAAAAGCGACGTTTGGAGTATGGACGAAGTTCGAGGCGGCGGTACAAAGACGAAAGACACAGAAGATACCTCAGATACAGCCGACGAAGAATCGGCATCCATCACGTCCAATACTGCAGAAGACTCAGACGCCCCAGATACATCAGACGCATCAGATACCTCAGAAATGGAAGATACCTCTGATGACGAATCCTCGTCCACCACGTCCGATGTCGAAGATGCTGAAGATACGGCAGATACCTCAGATATACCAGACACGGCAGATGAGATCGACGACACCGCTATGCAAGCCGAGGGGGAGACTGTCCGGAAGATGGCCCTTGACGCAGACGCGAAGGGTCTTGTTGTTCGCGACCTTCACAACGTGAACGTCTATCTCTACGAAAGCGTCTATCAGGAGATGCGTGTGAAGTACAAGGAGCTCGATACCGAGTATTTCGCCGCACATGGCGAAGATCTCTCGAAGAACAAGGACTTCTTCAACGCCGTCTTTCGGGCCGGACTCCAGAGCCCTCAGCTGAAAGAAGAGCTTGAGATTGACTGACTGCTCCCGTCGGATCTATTCACAAAAATCGAGAGAAGGAGCTCGTATTCCTCTGTTTCAGGTCTTAGCGTATCCGAACCCTACTCACTGGACAGCGGTTTCTTTTGTGAATAAGCCCTCAAGATCCTCTCGCATCTCCTCGCGGCGATGTCGGCGCTTCTCCGCTTCTGAGAGATAGTTATCCAACACGACCTCCGCTGACTTCGACCCCTGCTCCTCAGCGACATCTGCAAACCGCTCGGCCAAACGACGTACCGCCTCTCCGTACGCCGTGTACCAATATCGTCGCCCCATCTTCGGCGTCGGGACCTCCCCATCGACAGTCACTCCAGCGCGTTCTGCGAGGTTCTTGAATCGACGTCGAACCGTCGACGTCGACAGGTGCCCGCTCTCCGCCGACGAAGACGGGAACACAGCGCCCATCCAGTCGTCGCCGGCCTCCTCAACGACGGTGTCGATCCGTGCGGTTGCATCTTCAACACCCGTGAGGAGTGCGACCGTCCCGGGTCCGTTCTTCCGCTCACTCCCGAATTCGATGTACGGTCCGGCCTCCGTGTCGTCTTCTGGTGGATCGAGAACCAGCTGGTCAACGCGTAGCGACGCAACCTCGCTCGGTCGAAGCCCCCACCCGCAGACCCCGATCACGATGAGGCAGTCGACCGGATCGGTGGCTGACTGATAGAGTGTTCGTATCTGATCAGCCTCAAGAGCTTGGTTGTCCCACTCAGGCGTCGAATCCCATCCAAAGCGACGTTCCAGCTGGTCGGTTGGGTTGTGACGTGCACCCTTGAACGTGACTTGATGGGTGTAAAACTGCCGAACTTCCTGGACGTACTTCCGTCGCGACGCGTGCGTTGTCAGCGTATCCTCGCGGCGACGCAGGACGTCGAACGTATCCGCGACGCGATCCATCTCGTCGGCCCGCGAAGCGTCGTCGTGAAGCGGTCCAAGCAGATCATCGGTGCCATTGACGTCCTTGTACGTCCGGACGTACAGACGGAGCGCAGAGCGGCGTGTGGCGACCGTCGACTCCGCCCGTCCCTGCCGATCGCGCAGCTCGACGAGATAGTCCTCGAGGGCTGCACGCGTCTCGTCGTCGTCGACGAAGTCAAACGGTCGCTCCTCCGGCTTGGACTCAACCGGAACGTCGATCTTCTCGTAGAAGTCACCCGGTGAGAGGTCGAATCGCCGCGAGAGATGTTTGATGAACCCCGGAAAGTGCGATTCGAGCCACGAATAGGTGGGGGTTTCGTGCTCAGGAGCGAGTCCCTCGGCACGCATCTGCGGCGTAATCTCGTTCTGGTAGAAGGCCTCGGCGTCCTCGAGGTCCATCGTGCTGTAGCGTGGAGTGTCGGTCGTCTTGGTCATAGTGTTCGTGTAGTCGTCGCGGTCAGTGAGAGACTCGAGTGTGAGCGCGAGTGAAATCGCCAGCAGGAGCGGACGTGCTCCGTGCAGTAGCGATTCTAAGTCTGGTGGTTTCGGTGGATAGAGCGTTTCGTTCGATTTACTTATAGGTTGTCCTCTACTGTTTTCCACGTGAGAAAACGGTAACCGGACAAAAATTTCCAAAATAATACACGGCAAGAATAAATCGTATGTCGCTATATCTAAACCTAGACTGGGAATTGCCACAGTTTCGGAGGATAGGCCAGTTTCGGGTCGAATCTCCGCCGGTTCGAGGTCTATCTCCCAACGAAGCGCTCGGTTCCTGTCCACTCAGGACGAGATAATCGAGCGAGCATGCGATATCCCGCGGATTTTTGCGCTCCTACAGAGCGTCGCCACTCCCAAGCGGCGAACCTAGTGGGGAATGGGTCGCTCAGTCAGGCGGTATCAATGCCGAGGCGATGATCTCGGCACATTCACCCGCGGTTAGCACGGGTGCGTAGTCCATTTCGCCATTGACACCAGCTTTCAGCAGGAAGTCGGTCAGCCGCCAGATGTTGTAGAGCAACACCGCGAACACGAAGTAGAACAAGCGAACGCAGTAGTCCTTCGAGGAGGTCTTCGCGAGGAAATCGTGCTTGATAGATTTGTACTCGTTCTCGATCTGCCACCGGCGACTGTAGCGCCGACAGAACGTCTCGGCCTCGTCTGGCCCGACTCGGAGATTCGTCGCGAAGACGGTCGTTCCCTCGCCGTTCGTCGACGGAACGTACAAAAACCGCATCGGGTGTGACCCTGCCTCCACATGGACGGACGCCGATTCAACAGCGACCTTCTGGTCGTCTTCACCCATCCGCTCAATCACCTCGCGTTCGGAACTGGTCATTCGTTTTGGGATGAGGTAGTTCATATTCAGGTTCGAGAGCGTCTGAAACCCCCGCATGGAATCGAACTCGCGGTCACAGAGCACTGTCTCGACCTTCTCCTCGGGTAGTAACTCAGCACGCATCTTGTCGACGCGCGCTGCCTCACCAACTGCTCGTTCCGTCAGTTCGTTATCCCCAGTCAACATAACGACGCGCTCAACGCCGAGCTAGTGGAACCGCTTGACTGTCTGCTTTGCCTACGCTCGACCTTCGTCTGCGACCGCGACGACGCCCAACCGATGCCGAGCAGTTCGACGTCCTCAAGTACCCCGTGACGGTTGGTTTCGCTGACGTAACACACGAACTCCGTGAACCCCACCCTGCGATCTGGATCGCGACTTCGAGCGCAGTTCAGTCACTTTGCCCCACATCGAGATCGTGTACCTGGTCGGGGGGATCGGGGACTAACCACGCTGGGACGACTCGCGTGAGGACGACCATTCCCGTCAGTTCAACGAGCGTCTGGGTGACGACGACCGCCGGTGCAAGCGCGTAACCCGACGGGAGCGCTAGCGCTAGCGGGAGGATAACCAGCGAGTTCCGCGTGACGGAGGTGAACACGAGCGCCCGACTCTCACCGGGGTCCATTCTCAGGAGTCCAGCCACCACCCGTCCGAGGAGTGGCATGATGGCGAGGAACGCGACGTACACGGGAACAACCGACGCTATCTGTCCGGTCGAATCCTGTACCCGCGGCAGTTGGGAGGCGATGACGACGAACAGCGTCGCCCCCATCATCGGCACCGGCAACCAGCCCATCGTGTCCTGCCACTGTGCGCCACGCTCGGAGCGCTCCGCCCAGTATTCAGTCGCCCACGCGAGCGTCAGCGGCAGCGCGATGATGACGACGAACGCTTCGATAAACGGTCCGGCCTCGATGAACTCGGCCATCTGCTGGCCCATAAACAGCCAGAGGTACAGCGGGAGCAACAGCAGCTGGATGAGCATCAGCGCCGGCGTGGCGGCCGTGATCTGCTCGGCGTTACCGCCCGAGAGTTCGGTGAACGTGATGACGTAGTCGATACACGGCGTCAACAACACCATAAACGCTCCCACGAGAATCACCGGCTGCTGCGGAAGGAATCGCATGAGCCCGAACACGACGACCGGCACGACCACGAAATTCATCCCGAGCGCAGCCGCCATGAACCGGCCATTCCGGAACGCCCGTCGAATCCGGACGAACGGGATCTCGAGGAACGTGACGTACAACAGCACCGCGAGCACGGGGTTGATGAGCGGCTCCAGCACCGAGCTCGTGCTTGGAAGTCCGAGGCCGACACCAATTGCGAGGATGACTCCAACCGCGTAGATACCGACTTGATTGTGCTGTACCCACTGTTTCGAGAGTCGTGTCATGAATTGAATCGAATCGTTAGCGAATCGTGATTCCCAGAGCGATCACTACCCCGAGGACAACCAAGGTCGGTGCGGCGACGGATGGATCGCTCGCCGCTGGCCGACCAGTCGGGATATCGAGCAGCGGCGCTCGGCTGAAGGGCAAAGAGGAGGCCAGCACCGATAAAGACGTACCCGAGCCCACTCATTCACGGATATATCAGGATGACAGGCGTAAGTCCTCATCGATACCTACCCCACAACCGCCAGCATACGAGCGTTGGTTCCGATAACAAGGGTGCTCGCAAGCAGGACGCCGATGTTCTGCCAGGAGGGGCCTGCGGTGGCTATCGCGACACTCATAATCGGGATAGCGAGGACGGCGCCAAGCCACGGGACTCGATCGAAGAACAGCGACAGCGCAGCCCCAATTTCGAAACCCCCGATTACGAGCACCAATAATTCAGGAGCCGGAAGCCCGAGCCTCGTAAAGAAGGCGACCGACTGGCCATAGGTGATGAACTTGCTGACACCAGGTCCGAACAGAAGCGCAGCGGCACCGATTCGAAGCGCCGGCCGGCCATATGTGCGGAGCCACGTTGCCGGAGGTTCTCTCGCCGTCGCCATTCGTTAGTGCCGTGGCCGATTATGCTCGTCGAGTGCGCTGCGGATCTCCGCAAGCGTCCGGTTCGAGGTATGCTCGTCGATCCACGCCCGATGGGCCTCATCTCGGCGGGCTTTCTCTTTGAGATGCTCTGCGACCTTGGCTCTCGCGAACTGTGCGTTTGCGCCCTCCGAGGAGTTACAGACCGGACAGTCTTCTTCGACGGCGTCAGTCAAACGTAGTGCTCCTCTAGGTAGGCGACGATGTCATCGGATTCGTACATCGTCACTCCGCGCTGGTGGTCGACGAGGAACGGGATCTGGTCTTCCCCACTAAGCGTACGCAGCTGATCATAGGTCTGTTCGTTGAGCGTCTCGCCGGCGGCAGAGCGGGGTTGTGGACGACACACGAGACACCCACGTCGGTCAGTGTCTCGCGGACTTTGGCCGAGTACTGACATCCCTCTGCCTGGTAGAGTTCTAACATGGATAGTGTGAGGTTGCGGCTTCGCAGGGACGCTCAGGCGTGGGCGTGAGCGCGATCGTGAACCGCCTCAGTGATTGCTTCGAGGTCGATCCCGCCGTCGTGCTCGTTTTTGTCCCAGATGAGGTCGTCGTCCGCGTATACTTTGAATACGCCGCCGTGGGCGGGCTGGAGCCGGACGCCGTCGAGATCCTGCCCGAACTCTTCGAGCAACGTTTCCTGCGTCTCAACGGCGTATTCGAGCAGACCACACGGCACACAGTATTCGATATTGACTTCCGTCATTGCAGATCACCCGAGGAGTGCCGGGAGTATAATTATCATGTACCTGTTAGGATATGAGGTTTCGTCGGCGAAACCGTAGTTTCGTTTTTATACGACGTATCGTTGAGGAACTACTATCCGTGTGGCTGTCTAACAGAGCAGTATGAGCGATTCGGCCGAAGTTCCGGAAGACGACTGTCTGGCGGTTTGGTGTGCGGGCGACGACTGGTGTGCGGTTACATGCGCGATTGACGTGATCGGAAATAAGTGGCACACGGTCATCATCCACCGCCTGCTGCAACACGACGCACTCCGGTTCAACGAACTCAGTGACGAAGTTGGTGCGATCACGAACAAGATGCTCTCGGAAAGTCTTGACGACCTCGAAGAGAAGGAGTTGGTCGACCGCGAGATCGTGAGTGAGAAGCCCGTCGCTGTCGAATACTCGCTGACCGATCGGGGAGAGTCGCTGCAACCAGTGATTGACTCACTCGAAAAGTGGGGGAAAACGTATCTCCGTCCTGCCGAGAGCGAAGCGGACGCTGCCTGCTAGACCGGGCGTTAGTGGGTGGTAATACACCCAGAAGGTCCGGGAGAAAATCGCCCCTGCAGCAGTGTGCGTTGATCACTACGATAACTGCATTCTAAGAAATTAGGAGCGCACCACAGCTGGCGATATCGAGAATATATCACACGGGAAATTATATATTTAGCCTCGTCTAATTCTCTCCACGATGCTGAGCGCCATCATGGAGGACTATCTCAAAGCGATCTATTACCTCCAGGACGAAACGGATGAACGGGTGCGGACCTCGACGCTCGCTGAGCATATGGACGTAGAACAACCGTCAGTCACCAGTATGGTGAAAAAATTGGCCGAGCGCGATTTTATCCATTACAAACCTTACAAGGGCGTTGTACTCACAGACACTGGAATTCCTGTCGTGCTCGAAATTATCCGCCATCATCGGCTCTTAGAACGATACCTGACGGAGCGCCTCGAGTACGATTGGGCCGAGGTACACGACGAAGCAGATCGCCTCGAACACCATATTAGCAATCAATTCGCCGACAGAATTGCAGCGCAGTTAGGGAATCCCGCAGTTGACCCACATGGCGACCCGATTCCCACAGCGGATCTGGACGTTTCACCGCCACAATCCGGTGAAACTCTCGCTGATCAGCAGGTCGGCGACAAGGTTCGAATCGAACGGGTGCCAGACAATGACCCAGATCTACTCCGGTACCTGTCTGAACACGGGATTACCCCAAAAACTGTAGTCGAGATTGTTGAGACCACCTCATTTGGGATGGTGACGCTTGATCCCGATGGCACCGACGAACGAGTTGCACTCCCAGAGGAAGTGGCCCGATCCATAATCGCTCAAACGCTCACTGGAGCTTCAAACTAAACTGATGAGTCTCCAGTAGCGAGATCATTAGTTTAGACACAATCTAAGTTTAGATGCGTCTAATTTATGTATTGGGTGGTACAATGGGCGTGTATGGGTAAACGAAGGCTTGACCAGCGGAGGAGATCATGCCATCAATAGATTACGACAGTGCAGCAGACGTCACGAAACGGCTCGAGGAGCGACTGGTCGAATCACTCACTGGTGAAACGAGTGTCAGTCGCCGCACGGTCCTCGGCGGGCTCGGTGTTGCCGGGAGTGCAGCCGTCGGACTCGGGAGTTCTCGGGCAAGTGCCTCGTCCGACCACGACGATGAGGATGAACACGGTAACTTCGGTGCGGTGGGCGAATACCGGGATTTGGATTTCGATCCCCACGAGTTCCTCACCGCATTCAATACTGGAGACAGCGGGCAGGATAACGTTCCCCAACAGGTCTACGAAGAGAATGGCCGGACCGTGCGGGAGTTCGAGTTCACCGCCGTCGACACGACGATAGCAATCGCGCCGGGCGTCGAGTTCCAGGCGTGGGCGTACAACGGCCAGGTACCGGGGCCGACGATCCGCGCCGTCGAAGGCGATCTGATCCGCGTGAAGTTCACGAATCTGGGACGACACGCACACACGATCCATCCACACCTGAAGAATCTCAACCCGCGAATGGATGGGATTCCTCAGAACGGGCCTGGCGTCCTCGATACGGGCGAGTCATTCACCTACGAGTGGATCGCCCAACCCGCTGGCACGCACTTCTATCACTGCCACTCACTCCCGTTGAAAGAGCACATCCACCGCGGACTCTACGGCACAATCATCGTCGATCCGGATCCCGAGCGCGTCAGGGAGAATCCACGCGAGTACGTCAACTACCCGGGCCCGATTACCGACGACTTCCGAGAGCAGCTCGTCGAAGAGGCGAAGAGCCGGAATCACGAGTACGCCGAAAACGACGCCGTCAACGAGATGGTGATGGTGATGAACTCATTCGATACCAACTTCGACGGCGGTAACGAGGTCTACGCGGCAAACACACGAGCGTTCGGATATGGAGTCGGTGACACCGACGGCAACGGCAACTGGACGGCGGGCGAGACGAAACGCCCCATCCAGATCAACAAGAACCAACGCCAGCGCGTGTACCTCTCCAATGCAACGGAATTCGACCTCATCAACTCGTTCCACACGCATTCGCAGTTCTTCGACTACTACGACCACGGGACAACGCTGACGCCGACGAATAAGACCGTGGACACGATCATGCAATGCCAGGCGCAGCGCGGCATCATCGAGATCGACTACTCCGATCATGAGCCGGGCCTGTACATGTTCCACGCCCACCAGTCCGAGTTCGCCGAACTCGGCTGGATGAGCTTCTTCGAGGTGGTCTAACATGGCGGATAAGACACGAGACACGACGACGGACGGTGGTGTAACGGCTGACGAAGAGATCACACAACCGCTCGGACTTCCGAAATGGGTCAGTGCGTTACTCCCAATCGTGTTGCTCGTACTCGTCTTGGGCGTGTTTGCGTTCACGTCACCGCTCGCCGGTGTTCAGAGCGGCGAACCACTTCCCGACGTCACGGTCACACACACGACGCTTCCGAGCGACGAAACGGTCGTTCTGCACGTCACGAACAACGGGCCCGAATCCGTGACGATATCACAGGTCCTCGTCGACGAAGCCTACTGGAATTTCCGGGTCGAAGGAGCCGGTGGCGACCAAACGCTCGCGCCAATGGAAAGCGCACAGATTGTGATCCCGTATCACTGGAATCCGGGATGGGATCTCGAAGTCGCGCTCGTGCTCTCGGATGGAGCGACATTCCATAATACGATCGTCGCTCCGAGTCAGTCACCCGGGTTTAGCCTCAGTCTGCTCGGGACGCTTGCAGTAATCGGGCTGTTCGTCGGCGTGATCCCGGTCGCACTAGGGATGCTCTGGTTCCCCTACATCAAGACGATGAGCGATCGCTGGCTGCACGCCGTGCTCTTGTTTGCGGCCGGCGTACTGGGCTTCTTGGCGTTCGACGCCGGGTTCGAAGCGTTCGAACTCGCCGAACGAGTTCCGGGCGCCTACGAGGGCAATCTCCTGGTCGTCTTTGGGATCTTCGGTGCACTCCTGCTCGTCCAGGCGATCAGTGCGTGGCGTGAGGGCCGTGTCGCCGCTGGCGATAGTCGGGCGAGTAGCGGTCTCTGGATCGCGTATCTGGTCGCGGTCGGGATCGGCCTGCACAACCTCGCGGAGGGACTTGCTATCGGGAGTTCGTTCGCACTCGGGCGTGTGTCGCTCGGCGCATTCCTCGTGATCGGGTTCATGCTCCACAACGTGACGGAAGGCCCGGCTGTCGTCGCGCCGGTGGCCCGCGGAGAGCGGCCGTCGCTCGGACACTTCGCCGCACTCGGCGTCATCGCCGGCGCACCGGTCATCCTCGGTGGCTGGATCGGTAGTCTTGCCTACTCGCCGACGATCGGTGCCTTCTTCCTCGCGATCGGGGTCGGCGCAATCCTGCAGGTCGATTGGGAGATCGCCCGAATGGTTCGTGATGCCGGAGGTCGCGTGGCTAGCGCCACGAACCTACTCGCATTCCTGCTCGGCCTCGCCATCATGTACGTGACTGACCTCTTCGTGGCTCTCTAATAGGTAACATCCATTTCTGTAATAATGTCACCCAGGTTCTGCAATCGACGAACAGTATTGCGGCTCACCACTGCGACCTTCGCGACTCTCAGCACTTCCGGGTGTCTAAACGGGCAGTCATCGTCGATCCAGACAGTCACGATGCCCGGCGACCTCACGTTCGAACCGAAGACTGCGACGATCGAAACGGGGGAGACGGTAAAGTGGACGAACGAGAGCGACATCGAGCACACGGTCACAGCGTATGAAGACGAGATTCCAGACGAGGCCACGTACTTCGCAAGCGGTGGGTTCGAGTCAGAACGCGCAGCGAGGAACCGTGTCACCGAGGGGCTCATCGCCCCGGGCGAGGACTACGAGCACACGTTCGATCAACCCGGAACGTACGGTTACTTTTGTATCCCACATGAGAGTTCGGGGATGGTCGGGACAGTTCGTGTGAAATAATCGAACAACCGATTTCTTTTTTCTACGGGAGACAGACGAGACCTCTTTACAGTCACTCTGGGAGTAGGTTATCAACGAGACGGGTGAATCGGTCGAGCATCCGACCAGACAGCGACGGGGTGACTTCCTCAAGCAGACGAATGGTTTCCGTCGGCGTGGTCACGACCAACGTCACGTGATTGTGTTTATCCCGTTGTTTCTTGACGAGGTTCTGCTCTACTAGATGATTGAGATGCCATTCGAGGGTGCTCCGAGCGATCTCAAGTTCGTCTGCGACGGGATCTGGTTTGGAAGGTCCGTGCTCAAGCAGGTAGAACAGAATGTCTCGGGCCGTTTCTCGACGAAGGACGGCGATTGCCCTCCGTTCACACGGATCGTATTCTTGTGTATAATAATGCGTCCGTCCGTAGAGGTTTTCTTCGACGATCTGCCCTTGGTTCCGGAGTTTCTTGAGGTGGTACTGGACTTGTCCTGGTGCGAGATCAAGCGCCCGGGTGACCGCGTTGAAGTGCTCTCCTGGGTGCGTAGCAATATACTCGTGAATCCGGTCGCGCTGGTGCGTCATGGGTTGAAATCGGTCTCCTGGGAGGCGGTTCGGGAGTGATGAACTGCAGCAATAACGAGTGCGACGAGGACGACATCGAGGCCGTGTTCAAGGAAGTGATGCTCTGCTGGCGAGAACAGGCCTGTGATGGTGAGTCCTGCAACCGTAGATCGTCCGAGGAGTGCAGCCAAAGCAGCAACGATCAATAGATACGGCCGGGATTGACGCTGGACGAACGCGCCGATCGCAAGTCCCAGAAGCACCGCTGTGCCCGCAGCCGCGACGGTGATCACCGCGAGCAACGGAAGGGACTGCGAACCGGTGAACTCGCTATGGAGCAGTACGGATCCCGCCATTGCGTCCAGATCGGACCTACAGTCACCTGAGTACGTCGGTTCGAAGAGACGACTGCTGTGGGAGAGTCCTCGTCATAAGAGACCTCATCCTGAGACCACTGGTTGGGAGATGATCCAGAGCGAGAGGACTGTGTACCCGACCATCAGTACCACCAGCGGCAGGTGTCCACGCCGGGCAGCAGCAGGGGAGTCGTACCGCCGGACTGCGACGTAGTGAGCAGCGACGACTGCGATGACGTGGCCGACGACGATGAGGACGACTTGCGAGCCCCAGAAGAGGGGGAGAGACAGCCATCCAAGCGGGCTAACTGATTCGACGCCGGGACTAACCCACCGGACCGAGATGATGATGAGCTGGCCGAGATTCCGGATCACGTAGGGGTAGTTGTGCGCCACTTCGTACGCGGCGGCGATCGGGAGGACGGTCGGGGCGAACCAACGTGCCGCTGCAATCCAGTCACGCCCCGTCTTCGCCCCAAGTCGTTCGACGACCCAACTTCCGATCCCGAAGGTGACGACGAAGCCAGCGAGTCCGACCGCATACAGGAGCACGCTCGATCCGGAACCGGTTCCGAGCGCATCGCGCACGCCGAAGAGCACGGTCTGAAAGAGGCGCGTGTTGGTGAACCCGTCAAAACTCACCGTATAGACCGTCGCGATGGCGAAGACGATAAGCGGAAAGCTGCCGACGGGATCGAGACAGCCACGCCACGGCGGACGGAGCGCGACCGTGTACCCGCCATCGTCGGTGCTAGACACATCGATCGGTGCGACACGACCAAAGAGCCGGTAGAACACCTCCAGTGGATCAGCATGCCGGAACCACGCCGTCCCGTAGAGGGTGGCGCCACCGACCATCACCAGTGCGTACACGGCGAGTATCACGGTTGTCAGACGTGGTGACCGGGGGATGACGGTCAGGTTCTCGATGATTCCGATCAGAACGAGGAAGCCGACGATAGCAGGCCATCCTCCGAGAACAGACGGGTAAGTCCCGAGCACGGCGATAGTACGGCCTTCCAGCCAGACGAGACCACGATAGATAGTCCGCCATGGAGAGAGCGTCCGCCAGGGGTTTCCGAGGAGGATTGCGAGAAGGGCGACGCCCCGGAACCAAACGGGCCAGGTAAAGACCGTCGCGAAGTTCTCCGCAGCGACCTGACGGCCGACGAATCCGAGCACGAGCGCCATGGCGACGCCGACAAGGAAAAGTCCCTGAATCCCGTACCGGAGCGGTTGAGCAATCGGGGATGGCACTGCCAAGACCTGCCGTCGACGCTCCGTTGGCGTTGTGGATCGTTCTGTGACGGCCAACCAGAGAGCGGTCAGCGCGACAGTCGCACCGGCACCAGCAAACAGCAATGACAGTGGGAGCGGCGAGTCAAAACGAGACCCAGCGACTTCGTGGGCACCGGCAACCCCGGAACCAAGAACGAGGACGAAGAGCATGAGAGCGGTCTGTGAAACCCACGAAATATAGCGACGGACTCCCATCACGTAGAAATAAACAATTGCTGCTGAAAAGCCACTGTGGTTCACGTCTCGAATCCCCGTGAGACCTGCTATGGCTTTTTGCGCCCGCAGTCGAACATCTCCACAGATATGCGCCCTCGGACGCTGGCAGTGTTGGGTCTCATTGTCCTCGTTGCCGGGGGACTCGCAATCGCTGCATTCACTGGGAGCCAACAGTTCGACGTGGAGATGACGACCATGTGGGTGAGTGATACGGGTCGTGATACGGGCGGCAATCACCATGCACCGGCAGCGGGTCGAATCCAGGGGACTGGGATGGTCTATGCCCCTATCAGTGGTCGTGCGAATACGCGGAACTGCGCGCTCGTCGCGCTCAACGGAACGACGGGGAACAAACGCTGGTCGTACCCGATTCCGGCGGCCAACTGCACGATCCACTCGGTAGCCAGTCCGACGCTCGCCGATTTCGACAGCGACGGCACGAAAGAAGTGATCGCGGCGACGACCGAACAGACCGTCACGGCGTATCATCCACGTACCGGCGACATCGAGTTCCGACACAACCTGACGTCGTACGGCTATACGAAGCCGATCGTCGCCGATTTCGTCGGCGACAGGACACCCGAGATCATCGTTGTCGACGTCAAGGGGACGGTATTTGTCCTTGAGCCGAACGGGACAGCCGTCTGGTCGAAGCAGCTCTCTTCGTACACATGGGGGCAACCAGCCGTCGCTGATTTCGACGGAGACGGGGAGTCTGAATTGACAGTCGCCACTGGGGGGACTGGTAAGCTCTACGTCTTTGAACAGAACGGCTCATTGGCGTGGGAACAGCCCCAGTCGTACGAGGGGTCGATCACCTGGATGACGACAGGGAATGCAGACGCTGACGATGCTGTGGAAATCGTGGTCGCAACTGCATCTACTGGCCGTGTTTCGATGGTCGACGGCGCCTCGGGGGAGCGAGAATGGAGCCGTGACTTCGGGAGCTATGCCGCCGTCCACGCATTCGGTGACGGCGATGGTGATGGTGAGCCAGAGATCTATGCGGTCGCAAAGGACGGCAAACTCAGAAGTCTCGATGCTGCGACCGGTGAGACGGAGTGGACGACGACACTTACCACGAGCGATGTTCAGATGACGCCGCCTCCGTCGCTGGGAGATGTCAACGGCGATGGTGATCCGGAACTGGTGGCCGTCACGAACGACGGCATCGTTTCGGTCGTCGACCCCGAATCGGGGGCCATATTGGACACGTACAAGCGCGAGACAGCGATCTACACCCATCCACGCCTGGCAGATATCGATGGAGATGGTGACCTCGAAGCGTTCGTCATGTATGCCGACGGGCGAGTTGTTGCACTCACGTTCAGCTGATGCTGTGTGTCGACGGAGGGTGGGATAGTTCTAGGTGTCCGGTGCGTGATTACGGGTAATTCGATGGAGGCTCGTGAGAGAGGTTACTCCTGGGTGCTGCTCCGCCTGCAATATACCCCTCCACGGCGAAGAGAGCCATCGACAGGAGAATAAGCGGCACCATCAGAATGTTTCCAGTGTATAGCCACGAAAGCTGACGTATCCCAATGGGATAGGTAGCGAGGAGGTAGTTGATTCCCCACAGTGCACTGTAATCGGCACGCGGAATGACGTAACTCATACCGAGCCAGAGGGTGACCCCGAACAGCAACCCGCCGATGAGTCCGGTCAGGAGTCCATGCACGGCACGCGTTTGCCATCCTCCGCTCGTGAACCGGCCAGCAACGAGCCCGCCGACTAGTCCAGTAGTGAGGGTGAAGACGACCCCAACCCACATGATCGCCCCCGGGAGCGAGACGAAATTAGCCACCAGTATCGCCAGAACCTCGACCAGAACTCCCAGAGCGATCGCATCTCGACGTATCATTGTCAGTCAGGTCTTCGTGCAAGGTGGGTGAGGATGTTATATCTCATCACCCATAACCGTCCAGAGTCGTGCCAATCGAGCATCTGGGGACTGTGCGGACTGATCTGAGTTGTAACCCGTTTCGCGATGGTCACGAGTATTCATGTGGCGTGTCGGTGGTGTTCGAGCGTTGTAGACAGCAGCCAACAGAAACACAGCCATGAGTCCATCAAGCGCGTGTTCGACGAGGTGGTGCTGGCTGATCGGGATTACTTTCCCGAGAGCGAGGCTTCCAAGCACGGCCTTTGCGACGAGCGTTCCGAGGGCCAGCACGACGAGGAGGTAGGAATGGGATTGCCGTCGAACGAAGGCGAAGAGTCCGAGACTCACCAGGACGGCTGAGGCAACCCCGCTCAAAACGAGTACCGGGAACAACGCAGTATCGATGGGCTGGAGGTTGGCTCCGACGTGGAGAGGGGTGGTGCTACAACTCGCGACACACGAATGGGAGAGCGGGGTGGATATAGGCAACTCCATGCCAGCACGCGTCTCAGGCCCAGCCAAGTCGACGCCACTTCCATCGATCATGCGGATGTCTCCTTATAGGGCGCGTAGATCGCACACCACGCATCCGGTTCGATATATCCCTCGACGACACTGCAGGCACCAAGCCCGTCACCGTTCCGATCCGGAATATAGTATCGACAGGTCGCACACGTTTGCTTGCGCTCGCCGACTGCAGAGGAGTAGTTCGCACCGCCCTTCGAAGTGAGCGTCCCAGGATCACGTTTCGTTCCGCCTTGACTGGTCGCTGTTCGATACGCGGCTGGAACGGACCCCTGGAGTTCCTTCGGGCCAGCTGCGCCGATACACCCAGCAACACCGACGAGTGACAAACTCCCGACCTGACGGAGTATCGACCGACGTGACGTCCGCCGAGTCTCACCCATTATGATAGTAATATGCGTGCCGTCCAAAACGAATTCTGGTCCGATTCTCGAACCAGGGCTACGTACTCGCTACGGGTATTGCTCCTCTTGGAATGATCCGAGACGAAGCTTGCGTTACAACGAGTCAACTGCCTCGGGGTCAAGCCCCGAGGCTTGTCAGAGGACTCCCGCTCTAACTGCGTAGTGCAGTAGGTCGGAATCGACCGTTCGCGTTCAACGTCCCTGACTTCAGAGCCAGTTGACTTGTGGCTCGTCCAGCACCAGACTTGAGCCAGTGCTGGACAAGACGCCACCCGATATTCCGGGCGGCATTATAATCACTGTGCAACCGCTTTCCCCACTTCAGACACTCAAACTCATCACCGTCACGGTTGTCTTCGTGCGTGAATCCACACTCACCGTGACTACACCGTTGACTCGTGTATGCCGGATTCACGTCATTTACGTCGATGCCGTATTCTTCGGCTTTGTATTCGACGTGACGTTGCAGTTCCTTGAACGCCCACTGCTGGAACTTCGAGGCGTTCGAGATGCGTTTGCGGATGTGTTTCAGGTTCTCGAACGCAATCGCGGTGCAGTCGTTCTCCACGGCTTCCCGAACGATTGCTTTGGAGATGCGGTGAAGATAGTCGGCGCTCCACCGAGCGAACCGTGACCCGATGCTGTTGATGGTGAGGTGTGCCGAGCGAGTGCCTGTCTGTTGTAGGTTGCCGCGCCGACGTTCGTATTCGTCGCGGCGGTGGTTGAGGTAATCTGCATTGCCGATGAACGCTCCCGTACTGGTGACGGCCACGTATCCGCCCACGTTCAAGTCCACACCGAGAACCACTCCGTTCTCGGTTTCTTCGTCGCAAGAAGGTTCAACGTCTTTCTTCACGGCGACGTGAAGGTAGTACGTGCCATCGCGTTTGTGAAGCGTTGCTTCGGCTTTCTCCAACTCGTCCGTCCAGTAGTCCTCGAACGATGTGCCGTCTTCGTTGACTGGCGTGACGTATTCGGCGGTCACGCGCTTGTCTGTGGTAGCAAGGGATACGTGGTCGTCGTTGTATGTGATGGTGCGACCGTTGTACACGACGACCGAGCCTTTGAACTCGGGTTGCTGGCACGTTCACCATCGAACTTACGGTCTTTGCAATTCGAGAGTGCGGTAGCCGCGAGGTTCCTCGCGCTTTGAACGAGGCTAGATTGCAGGGAGAGTTCGTCACGAACGTCGGAATACGTCTCGTTGTGGAGCGTGTTCTTCGTGTCCGTGATGTTGTAGGGGTTGTCATCCCATCCGTGGTCTGCGACGTGTTGCGCCGCTTGTCGGAACTGCTCAAACGTCTCGTCAAGGACTTCATCGCCCTCGTCGGAAACATCGAGTTTGACTTGAATGTTCCGAACAACCTCCATACTTCATTAGCATAGTCAAATATACTTAAAACTACATATTAGATTCGGGAGTCGGCCTTGCTATCGAACGTGGTTTGTGTATTGGGTTGTCGGCTTCCTCCCCGAGGTCAAGCCTCGGGGTATCCGCCTTGAATTTTCGATGAATTGCGATCATGTGGAACGCTGATCTGTAGGTGGAGGTTCGTATGACCATACTATTGCATCTGCTCATTTGGTAGTTGGTCTTCGACAGAGTCTGTGTTCGAGAATCGGACCAGAACCCCTATCCAAGACACATTCAAACCATGTCGTGATGACCGATGGAAGAGGCATTCCGCGTCGGGCCTTTCTCAAATCAGCGGTGGCGATCGGAGGCACAGCGGCCTTCAGTGCCTGTCTGGGCCGTGAGGAGGTCGATGTCCCGACTGGACCATCCGACTTGTCGTCGTATCCTCGCCGACAACACGCCTGGAAAAGCGTCCTTCCAACCGACGACGCCGGAAACACAATCGCCCCCCGGCACCGCGTTCTCCTCTTTTTAGACTACCTGAACGACGGTGTTCCCGTAGGCAGCGACCAAGAAGCGATGGAGACTGCACTCCAGGGGATCGAACACGCGTATGAGCGGAGCGGCAAGGGACTCGTGCTCACCGTGAGCTACTCTCCAGCGTACTTCGACCGGTTTGACGAAGACCTGCCCGAGAGTGTCGCCCTCCCCGCACCGAAAGCGCTTGCTCCCTTCGAGGATCCCGAGCTAGACACACCCGACGCCGTCGTTCACCTTGCAAGCAATACGGCACAGGTCGTACTCGGCGCCGAAGAATCGCTCAAGGGGAACAAATCGACGCTCAACGGTGTCGAACAACCAGACACTGCCCTAACGGACGTCTTCGAGATCGTCGATCGGCGGACGGGCTTCGTCGGGGACGGCCTCCCCGCAGAGAATGCAGGCGATGCTGAGGGTGTCCCCGCCGACAAGGTCCCGGAGGACGCACCGCTGTTCATGGGATTCAAATCCGGGTTCAAAAAGAACCAGGCGAGCGAGGATCGCGTCACGATCCAGTCGGGACCGTTCGCGGGCGGGACGACCCAGCACATCTCCAAGCTCCAGCTCAACCTCAATCAGTGGTACAATCAGGACGACCGCTGGCAGCGCGAGGCGAAGATGTTCTGTCCGTACCACGCCGAAAACGATGTTATTGAAGGCACTGGAGACAATCTCGGAACGAGCAGCAAGATCGACGATTGCAAGCCAGTAGACGAGACGGCCCGCGAGATGGGCGTCGTCGGCCATTCGCAGAAATCCGCAGCCGCCCGGGAGAACGACACCCCGATCATTCTCCGTCGGGACTTCAATTCGACAGACGGTGGGCAAGCTGGCCTCCATTTCCTCGCACTCCAGCGCGGTATCGGTGACTTCGAAAAGACACGGAAGGCGATGAACGGGACCGATGTCTCCAAACAGTCAGCCGTCGGCCAGCGCAACAACAACGGCATCCTACAGTACATCCGGACGGAACGTCGCGGCAACTACCTCGTGCCCCCGCGGTCTTTACGCGCGCTTCCGCCTGCACAACCAGCGACCAACGCACAGGAGGTGACGGATGCGTCGTCGTGACGTGCTCCGGGTTGCCGGAAGCACCTCGATCGTCGGACTCGCTGGTTGTACCAACTTATTCGAGACACGCTCAGCTTCTGAACCACCCCTCGCCGAGAACCGACCGGATGCGGTCTACTTTCCGACCCACGTTGAGGGGATGAAGATGCCCGGGATGAACGAACAGGGTGGGTACAAGTGTGCGCTCACGTACTCGTTTCCGCATCGGTTCTGGCTGATGAAGCCGAGTGGAATAACGAAAGTCGACATCCAGTCGGCGGATTCCGTTCATATGATGCCGATTGTCTGGGACGCACAGACGAGGATTATCCCGCCTGACATCAATCCGCAACTCACGATCACGCAGGATGGCGAGTCGGTCGATCAGTTCGCGCCGTGGCCGATGCTCTCCCAGCCGATGGGCTTTCACTTCGGCGACAACGCTCAACTCAATGGGAACGGCACGTATACCGTCGACGTTAGCATCGGGGGCCCATCGACACGACGTACGGGGTCGCTGGCCGAGAATCAGGGGGACGCCTCGTTCACGTTCGAGTTCGAATTCAACCAATCGACACTCGACGAGATCTCGGTTACGGACCTCTCCGAAGACAAACAAGGTACGAAGGGTGCAGTCGACGTGATGGACATGGAGATGTTGCCGAGTTCGCAGGTGCCGAAACCGGACGCGCTTCCCGGTGACGTCCGGGGGACGGCAACGAGTGGAGATGCGAAATTCGTGGTCACGGTGCTCGAGGACGCATCGAGATTTGGCGGCACCCAAGACCAGGTCTATCTCGCAGTCTCGCCACGTACGCCCTATAACCGGATTATGCTCCCGATGATGTCGCTCTCGGGCACGCTCACGCGGGGTGGATCCTCAGTCTTCGACGGGATTCTGCAGGCGACGATAGACCCCGAGTTGCGCTATCACTACGGAGCGACGGTCTCGGACGTCCAGTCGGGGGACGAGTTGACGATTACTGTCGATTCGCCACCACAGACGGCTCGCCACGAGGGATACGAGACAGCGTTCGTCGATATGCCCTCGATGACCCTAACACTATAACATCGGAGAGACACCATGCCTGACACTCAACGCACGGTATCAACGGGTAAGCAGATTCTGTCCAAGCAGCCGTCAACTCGTCTTGGATACAGACATTTAGCCGCGGTGACGCTGGTCGGAACATACGTGGTGATGCTTCTCGGTGCGTACACGAGTGCAATCGGTGCGGGGCTCTCATGTCCGGACTGGCCGACGTGTTACGGAACCTGGGTCCCGTTTCTCCAGCCCGATATCGTTGCCAATTCTCCGTATTCAGCCCTTCAGATCTTCGCTGAATGGGCGCATCGAGGGCTCGCGATGATCGTCGGCTTTCTGATCCTCGGGACGGCGATTGCCGCATGGCGTACCCACCGTGACTCCCCGCTCGTGGTGTGGTCGGCGACGCTCGCTATAGTACTCCTCCCGATACAGGTCCTCCTTGGCGGGCTGACTGTGACCCGAGATCTCCAACCGTTCATTGTGACGACGCATCTCGGGGTCGCAACCTTGATCCTACTCGGTCTTACGATAACAACGGTCGTGGCGTGGATACGGGCTCAAAACTGACTACACTACGATGGGCCGCGGAGAGCCCGTTCCCCATACGTTGACTTCGAATCCACGAACCATCGAAATCGCGCAGGCTTTTATAGTGTCCCTCCAATACTCGCCCGATTTGAGCTAATGTGGGCGAAAAGGAGGGTTCTGACCATCATCCTTTCAACGCTTGGAGTTGCAAGTCTCGCCCAACCCACGGCTGCCCACGTCGGCGGGCTCAGCGGGACAACGACGTCTGCATCCGTCCCGACATGGCTGACGATTCTCACCGGTGGTGTGATTGTCGGTGCCTCGTTTATGTTCACGAGTCTGATGACCGACCATACCGCGATTCGTGCCATCAACGAGTGGCGTATAGTCGTTCCGACGCCCAACGCCGTTCGTACAGCCATTCGCTATGCAGTCCAAGGAACCAGTATCGGCGTGTTGCTGGTAATTCTCGTGACCGGGTTCACAGGGCCACAAACACCAACCTCGAACTTCGCGATTCTCGTCGTCTGGGCGGGGTGGTGGGCCGGGTATACAATGACCGTGTACCTGTTCGGAAACACGTGGCCGCTGTTCAATCCGTGGCGTGCGATCGCGGAGCTCCTCCCCAGCAGTCGACATCGGACGTATCCCGAGTGGCTGGGAGCGTGGCCGAGCGTCGCTGCACTCCTTGCCCTCGTCTGGCTCGAGGTCATCAATCCTGTCGCACAAGATTCACAACTGCTCGCGCTCTTGATTATCGGCTATTCGGTATTCACACTTGGAGGAGCTTGGCTGTACGGAACGGAGACGTGGTTCGGAAACGTCGATCCAATATCGAGAGTGTTCCGGTGCTACGGACTGTTGGCCCCGTTCCAGCGAACCGAGTCGGGGTTCGAATTCAAATTGCCCAGCGCCGCTCTGGCAGAGCGTCAGGTTTCCGAACGCGTCGACGAAACCGCGTTCATTATCGCGCTCCTCTGGGTGACCACCTATGATGGATTCGTTTCGACACCACTCTGGACAGACGTTGCACGCCCAATTGTTGGTGTTGGCATCCCGCCATTACTCCTGTACTCCCTGACGATCATTGCTGGGTTCGGGTTCTTCTACATTTACCGATTCGCAGCTCATCAAGTCCGCCAGACAGGCCGAACATACGTCACTCCAGAGTTCATCGAGGGATGGTTCGCACCGTCGCTGCTTCCAATCGCGGCCGGTTACCACATTGCTCATTTCCTCGGCTACTTCCTCACGCTCACACCGGCACTTCTGACGATCCTCAGCCAACCGTTCTCCCCGCCAGTGAACGTTCAGGTCTTGGTACTTCCCGGCTGGTTCCCGATCCTTCAACTCCTATTCGTTCTCCTCGGCCATCTAGTCGCCGTCTGGGTCGCCCACGCGCTGGCCTTCGAACTGTTCCCCGGTAAACTCAAACCCATCCGGAGCCAGTATCCGTTCATCATCGTAATGATTTTCTACACGATGACGAGCATGTGGGTTGTCACCCAACCGTTCACCCCCCCACCATACGTATGACTTCCGGTGTCCTCACCCCAGAGACTGCAGTACTCGATGATGAACCGCCAGAAGCCCGGTGTCAGTACTGTCATCGCCCGTTCGATACTGGCCGTTCGTGTGCGCTCCATATCGGTGAGGTTCACTCGAATGAGTGGACCGAAGACGAGCAACTCGCGTACGAAGACGCAGTGGCGGCTGAGGAGGACGAACTCTGGATGTACCACATGAAAATCGTCGTTGGTCTTGGCGTGACGTATGCGATAATTGTGCTCATCTATATGATTGTCCTCGGATAGCGATCTACTACCGTCGGCTCTGAAAGTCATGCTACACTCGATCGCGCATCGTTGTGCGATTCGACGCGCACACAGTTTCAAAGCAACTATAGAAGTCAGAACGACAATTCTGAGAGTCCACAGAACGCTACTCGAGACGCGGCTTTCGAAAGGAACACTCATTTGGCGCTCCCATCTAAGCTCTGGATATGGAGGATAAGAATCTCATGCTGGTAGCACTGCTTGGAATCGTTTCATTATTGGTTCTGATCGGCTTTGTTATCCGATTAACGTAGGGTCTATCTTGTGTTGAAGGGTCGAAGAACCGCTGTTCAGTCAATCACCCGAAGGGGGCAGTGACTGGGTGATTCGAGCACTGAACCAGAATTCCTACCTCCGTTGGAAAGAAGAACATCATATGAAGCGACGCGCCCTCATTACGCGAGGGGCAGGACTTGCTGGTGGGGTTGCTCTCACTGGGTGTCTGAGTCGTCTCGGCTTCGAGACGCAATCCGCATGGCGGGACCCCCCTCTCGTTCAGGACCGTCCTGATGCAGTCTATTATCCGGCAATCGTCGAAGGGATGGGAATGTACGGGGTGACGAAAGCTGGCGACGTCGGATTTGCACTGATGCACTCGTTCCCGCATCGGTTCTGGAACTTAACGGGGACGAACAAGACGAAGGTCGTCGTTCGATCCAGCGATTCTCTCCATCTCATGGCGAGTGTCTGGGACGTGAAGACGAACACCATCCTGCCGGTTGATATCTCCGCGGAGATCAGCAACGCCGACGGGCAGGTGACCAGCACCAATTTGTGGCCGATGATCTCGCCGAACATGGGATTTCACTACGGAGACAACGTCGGGCTGCCCGGTGAGGGACAATACGATGTCACCCTCCGTGTCGGACCGCTTCAGACCAATCGCACAGAGCCACTCGAAGGCCGGTTCACGGAGGCACAATCGGCGACGATGAGCTTCACCTTCGATACGAGTGAAACGTACAATCTCGAGTACCGACGGTTAGGAGAGAAAGCGGGGACCCGAGGAACCGTCGACCTGATGGAGATGGAGATGATGCCTGAACCCCTGGCCCCGTCGAAAGACGACCTTCCCGGTCGGCTGATCGGTGACGGCTCCTCTGGTGATGCAACTTTCTTCATCACCGTTGTTGAGGGAGAAACCCGCTTTAGTGAGGATGATCGCCCGTACATGATCGTCTCGCCGAGAACACCGTACAATCGTGTCGTTCTCCCACGGATGACGCTCTCAGTGACCGTAAGACGCGGAGAGAAAACGGTTTTCGAAGGACCGCTTCGGGCTTCGCTCGATCCGGAGATCAGCTGTTATTACGGGACGTCCATCCCCGAGATCGAGTCCGGCGATAGAGTTACCATCACTGTCCAGACGCCACCCCAGCTCGCACGACACGACGGATACGAGACTGCCTTTATCGATATGCCACCGATCGAGTTCACTGTGTGATAGATTGGATCTGCCCGAACGTTTGAACTCGTCCATCTCGGTTGGGTAACAGCGAATACACTCGAGGGTATATTCCAGCGGCAGTCAGGACAGGTATGGTGGGATCGCGCCGGGGAGGGAGATGATCCAGAGGCTGATTACCGTATATCCGATCATCACCGCGATGAACGGATACTGACTCCGAATCGCGACGAGTCGGCTGGAGAAGAGATCATACGCGACCGCGTGCGCCGCCCAGATTGCGAGGAGATGCCCGATGAGTACTGACGCGATACCTAACCCCTCAAACCATGACGGTGGAGACAGAACCAGGGGGTTCGCTGGTGGGGACAGTGGTGAGGTGAGGGCCATCGTCAGTGCCGGGCTGAGGGAAACAAACAGCCCGGCGTAGTGAGCGAAGTGATATCCTGCTGCAATTGCCAGGAGTGGTGGAGCAAACTGAAACGCGATCGTCCGAGCGGTGATATAGGTGCCAGTCCCGCGTCGTGAGAGGCGGCCCGCATACCAGTATGCTCCTAGGAAGACGGCATACCCGCAGACGAACAGTATCGTGTACACGAGGACTGCGCGAACCTCCACGTTCGCGACCATGGCGGGGATAAAGCTGACGAGCGTCTCGACGGTCGTTACACCGGCACTCGTGGTGATGAAGCCGCTGTACGTTAGTTCCCAGATCAGCGCGATAATGAACGCGACGTCAGAGACATCGGTAACCACGTCCGAACTCCGAAGGTCACTTCCCGGTAGCTTCACCTGGATCTCGTCGTTCTCTCGTTGGAGGGGTGCAACAGCACCGTACAGCCGGAAGAGGACAGAGAGCGGATCTGCGTTATCAAACCACGATTCTGGGCCGAACAGGAGAGCGCCGGTAATCGTTATCGTCGAATAGATCAGGATTACCATCACGAGGACAGTCGGAACAGTACTGATGGGGAAAATAACCTCGACCCAGACGAGCACCAATAGCCCTCCAACGGCTGGCCAGCGTTGCAACGAATCTGGATACTCGCGGTAGCCGGAGGGAAGAATGGCAGCGATGGTCCGCCATGGATTGAGTACTGGCCAGACGTTCCCAACAAAATAGGTCACGATCGGGAGGCCGGCGCGAACCCCGGCGAACGTGAGCAAGATTGTGAGGCTCGCCGTTGGGAGCTGGGGTCCAGCAAACCCGAGAAATACCGACAGCACGAGAGCAGCGACTCCAAGACCGTGGCCGATCCAAACAAGAGGATCCCACCACCGTTCAATCGACGGAAGTGTCCGCGACCAGCTGTGTAGATAGCGGATGAACGCGCGATCGGTAACGAAACTCGCGAGGAGTGCGGATGCCCCAATTGTGGCACCTCCCGTCGCAAGATAGAGCCACTGCGGGACTGCCAGTGTGTCTCGTGATTGCTTCGAGAGCGTAAGTCCGTTCCCTGCCGCGACGGTATCCACGACGAACATCAACAGCGCGACCCACATGAGAAACTGCACGCCGACTCTGAATCGAGGTACCGATAGAACAGTTCTCAGTATGGTCGATAGAGACCATCCCTTCGACTCCTTCTTAGCACAGCCAGTTACGTCCATATCTGGATCACGCGAAGATGGCATAGAGGATTAATAATCCGAAGTATAACAGAACCAATACTGCGAGTGCTTTCAAGCGGAGCGTTCGGAGGTCCGCCTCCTCTTCGGTTACTGCGGACTCAAACGCCTCTTGCTCTGAATCGTCAAGCTGGCTAGGATGTTCTATCCCCTTGTGGAGCACGAGACGCTCGCTGGTTGGAAACGGATGCCCGCAATGCTCACAAGTGCCAGCGGGTGTTTCTTCCATCGGTATCGTAGTCCGTATTTGCGACATCACGATCTATCGCTGTTACGAAGAACTAACGAACTCGGCTATGAAACCGTTCTGGTTCGCCGTTCGAACGTCTCCTCTTGAATATCGAGCTACGTGGCGCCACCAATAGACGGAGATCGTCGGTTACAACAGATCTGCTATCAAGGAACGTAGTTGTCCAAGCACTCCCTTTGACGGCGGGGATGTGGCCTTTCTTTCAGAATGGTTGTGCTCGACCGAGGGCTGACTCTCCTCCTCGTGGTCTTCTTCGTAGGCGTCACAGTAAATGCACATAGGGAAGAGGAAGCAGTGTACCTGTATAAAACCACTTGCTGGAAATGCAGGATACACCGGAAAATCAGACTGCAGATTGGTCAAACCGGGAGAGAGCGAGTACGATACCAAGAATCATTGTAAGCCCGATTGTTGCGGCTAAGGCTCCATAAAGTGCCATACTCGCCGGTGTCGGATGAAAGATAACAACATCGAAAACGGAGATGTGCTGAATCTTTGGGCTCGTCCCGATAATTAACCCGAGTCCAGTGCCGACGGCGATCCCGATAAGTATGATGATCCCGAAGACGTGCTTCCCGCCATATGTACGTACCGTATCGTCCATACAGGTTAGTCGTGGACGATGGCGTAAGAACACTGCTGTTCGACTGGAGTTATTAACCTGAAGAGTTCGAAATAGTTTCTTCTGGCAAAACAGGATGGCTTGATAGCAGTCGATTTATTATGTTCGTAGCCGTAGCTCCATTAATGGCTGATCGATTTGAGAGTCACCACGCCAATATTCGATTGTCAGATGCCTGCCACCGATTGCCTAAAGGTGATGGTCTCTTGAGACGGCTAATAGCATGTCAAGGTGGACGTAATCAGGAGGTAGGACACAGGCAAACAAACGAGTTCCCGTTACTACCTAACGATGAGTGACGAGTCCGACACCAATTCAACCTACACGGGGGCAAGCCCGTGGCCGCTGTTCGTTGCACTCGGCTTAGCACTCTCTGAGGTTGGCGTCGTCCTCGGGCTGCGTCCAGTATCTGTCGCGGGCCTACTACTGTTCGTCGGATCGGTTGCCGGCATTCTGACGGAAGCAGGGTACGTCTCCCGACCTGCACGGGCAGCTGGTGTGCAAGGAGTCGCATTAGTCGGTATTGGGATTACGTTGGTCCTTCAGAATCAAACCGGGACTACGGTTCGTGGACAGTCGATCGCCATTGCAGGCCTCCTCAGCCTCCTCAGCGCACTCCTCTGGGTGGGGTTCATCCGGACACGTACTCGAGATTCGATGGCGACAACCGAGTCGACAGACACGACATCCGATTAACTCCACTACCTGATACAAATGGAATTTAACACGACAACGACCGCGATCGTGTTCATCATCCTGCTCGCCGTTCTTGTCGGCGGCACGGCGATGAGTCCGATGAGTACAAGTACCGTTGCGATGGTGAGTGTCGGCCTACTCATCTTCGGGGTCCTGTCGCTCGCCCTCGGCGTCAAACACGGCGAATACCGGGCAAGCCACCACCGATGAGACTTCCCAAGAAAGCACAGTTCGGGCTCACAGTTGTCGCAGCGATCCTCATTCCAGGGCTCGCCGATTACGCCTTGGCTTCAGCAGGCTACAAGACGCTTGCTGGGCTCGTCTGGACTGGAGGGTATGGCTTCGGTGTTGTCGCCATCTGGTACCTCTGGATTCGTCCGCTCGACCTCACCGGTCCCACGGGGATTCAGCTCACCGAGGACGAGGACGCAGATCAGGACAGCAATCCACCAGAGGGGAACGCTCCTTCGTCGTAACCCATGTGAATAGGTGACCCAGTACCGACTGGACCCCAAGACCCCATACTGGGATCTTGCCGCAGCCAAGCCGGGAATTAATAATACAGGACGAAAAATTTGTTAAAGATACTTATCCAGACGCGGTTTTATAGCAGCCAGTTTAATAATATTCCAGTACCTAGCTGCCAGTAATGACATCGTCCGACCGGGATTCACACGATTCAGGGGATGAATCCCACGACCACGGACACGACCATGATCATGACCACGAACACGACCACCACAACAATGGACAGGAAGCCGACCGCGTAACCGCGACCTCGTCGAATCAGGACGACGTCGCCCAGTTCTCGGTGCCCGAGATGGATTGCCCGTCCTGTGCGGGAAAGGTCGAAAATAGCGTCCGAAAACTCGACGGCATCAATACTGTTGACCCACAGGTGACGACCGGGACACTCTCTGTCTCATACGAGGGGAGTCGAACGTCGCCAGATGAGATTGGCGAGCGCATCGAAAAAGCTGGCTACACGGTCGAAAACCAGGGCGAGACGACCGCGACGTTCACAGTCCCTGAAATGGACTGTCCTTCCTGTGCGGGGAAAATCGAGAACGCCCTCGATGGTCTCTCGGGCCTCTCGAGCTACGACACCCAACCAACTACTGGAAAGGTGACCGTCACGTACGACGCAACGTCGCTCTCGCCACCAGACATCGTCGATGCCATCGAGGGCGCTGGCTACGAGGTGACCAATTCGACGGCAACTGACGCAGATACCGAGGACAGTCCCACCGACGAACGTGAGAGCGTCTGGACCAGTTCGCGGGCGATCAAAACGTGGATCAGCGGTGGGTTCGTCGCACTCGGCCTCCTCTTCGAGTTCTTCCTCACCGGCCAGAATATCCTCGTGGCCGAGATCGTCGGCCGCGAATTACTTGTCGCCGACCTCCTCTTCCTGATTGCCGTTGGGGTCGCTGGCCAGGTCATCTTCCGCAACGGCTACTACTCTGCGCTAAACCGTAACCTCGACATCGACCTGTTGATGAGCATCGCCATCAGCGGTGCCATCATCGCCAGTCTCGTCTTCGGCGAGTCACTCTACTTCGAGGCCGCCACGCTCGCGTTCCTGTTTAGTATTGCTGAACTCCTCGAACGCTATTCGATGGACCGCGCACGCAACTCCCTTAGAGAGTTGATGGATCTATCGCCGGACGAGGCGACAGTGAAACGGAACGGTGAAGAGGTGACGGTTCCCGTCGACGACGTGGCTATCGGCGATATCGTTGTCGTGCGCCCTGGTGAGAAGATCCCGATGGACGGCGAGGTTCTCGACGGGGAGAGTGCGGTCAACCAGGCCCCCATCACGGGCGAGAGCGTTCCCGTGGACAAGACGCCGGGCGACGAGGTGTACGCCGGCACAATCAACGAACAGGGATATCTCGAGGTGGAGGTCACCTCGGAGGCAAGCGACAATACGCTCTCGCGCATCGTCCAGTTGGTCGAAGACGCCCAGGCTAACAAAACCGAGCGCGAGCAGTTCGTCGAGCGCTTCTCGTCGTACTACACCCCGGTCGTCGTCGGCTTCGCAATCCTCGTCGCGGTTATCCCGCCCCTCGTGTGGGGTGCGTCGTGGACGACGTTCATCGTCTACGGCCTCACGTTGCTCGTACTCGCATGTCCGTGCGCGTTCGTCATCTCGACACCCGTCTCAGTCGTCTCGGGCATCACCAGCGCCGCGAAGAACGGCGTCCTCATCAAGGGCGGCAACCATCTCGAAGCGATGGGTGCCGTCGAAGCCATCGCGATGGATAAGACCGGCACGATCACCAAGGGCGAACTCACCGTCACCGACGTCGTTCCGTTGAACGGCAACAGCGAGGAAGACGTCCTCCAGTGTGCCCGTGGCCTCGAATCGCGGTCGGAACACCCCATCGGCGAGGCGATCGTCGGATTTGCTGAGGAGAGCGACGTCAGGGCGCCGATAGTTGACGACTTCGAGAGCATTACCGGGAAGGGCGTTGAGGCCGATCTCGACGGAAAGAAACACTACGCGGGTAAGCCCGGGCTCTTCGAGGAACTGGGCTTTGACCTTGATCACGTCCACGCGACGACCGACGGCGGCGTCGTCACGACGAAGAGTCAACAGCTGTGCGAGCGCAACGACTGCATTGATCTCTTGGAGGAGACGGTCCCCGAACTCCAGTCCCAGGGGAAGACCGTCGTTCTCGTCGGGACCGAGGACGAGATTGAGGGCGTCATCGCCGTGGCTGACGAGATTCGGCCCGCAGCGACGCAGGCGATCCAGCAGCTCCACGACTTGGGCGTTGAGCACATCATCATGCTCACGGGTGACAACGAACGGACTGCCCGAGCAATCGCCGACGAGGTCGGCGTCGACGAGTTCCGCGCGGAACTCCTGCCCGATGAGAAGGTCGAGGCGATCAAGGAACTCGACGAACAATATGACGGGGTCGCGATGATCGGCGACGGGGTTAATGATGCACCCGCGCTCGCGACGGCGACCGTGGGCGTCGCGATGGGCGCAGCTGGCACGGATACCGCCCTCGAAACGGCAGACATCGCGCTCATGAGCGACGACCTCTCGAAGCTGCCGTACCTCTACGAACTCTCTCACGACGCAAACAGCGTGATTCGGCAGAACATCTGGACGAGTCTCGGCGCCAAGGGTCTACTTGCACTGGGCGTTCCCTTTGGCCTCGTTCCAATTTGGGCAGCTGTCCTCATCGGTGACGCCGGGATGACAGTCGGCGTCACTGGAAATGCAATGCGCCTCTCCAGGATCAAGCCGGAGTCGTTACTGACCGAGTAATCCCACTAATGGCTGGGTTTAGGCATAGTACACCTACTGACTTCCCGTCAAGTAGCCATGCGGCAGTCCAGTCGAGGTATTGCAAGGTAGTGAATCGTCTCGGGGTCAAGCCCCGGGACATCCGCCTTGATCCAGGTGTAAACCATCGTTATTCGATAACCGTACCAGAACACCCAACCCGTTCGCTTGCTAATTTTCCAGTATGACCGTAGGCGATAGCTCTGTCTCCCGACGGGCATTTCTTCGGTCAGCCACGGCCGTGACAACGGCGACGGGCGCTACCGGAATCGCAGCTGCTCAAGAGGGACAGTCCAAAACAGTCGAGATGAACGACGATCTCAAATTCGTCCCTGCGGATCTGACGATTGCCCCCGGAACGACTGTGGTCTGGGAGAACGTCGGATCTATTGCTCACTCGGTCACTGCGTATGAAGACAACATCCCGGAGGGAGCATCGTACTTCGCGTCGGGTGGATTCGACGCGGAGCAAGCTGCTCGGTCTGCGTATCCTGATGGCAGCATCGAGGGGGGCGGAACCTACGAGTATACATTCGACACCGAAGGGACGTTCGATTACTTCTGCATCCCACACGAGTCCGCCGGAATGACGGGTACAGTTTCTGTTCAGCAAGGCGGTGGAGCTGAAGGAGGTGGTGGCGGAGAATCAGTTCCTCAAGTTCCTAATAGTGCAAAGACACTCGGCGTTGCCACGACTGGCGCGATGGTACTGACCCTTGGTCTCGCCTACTTTTTCATGAAATACGGTGGTGATTATGGCGAATTCGAAGAATAGCACTTTGCTCGATCATTATGACTGGCCAGTTGGAGACAACTACCACGTGCCGTTCAACTTCCTGGATAATCTCCTCAACAGAGACAGGTGGTTCCAACAGGCTGAAAGGACCCGACTCCACTCCCTGCAGTTGGCCAAGCCTCCGGACGCAATCGTCTCCACACTCAACCCCGCTTCGACGTAACGATGGCTGAGTGTGACGAGTGTGGCGCGGACGAGAACCTACCGTACCAGTGTCGTCGGTGTGGCAACACGTTCTGTGCCGCCCATCGCCTCCCGGAGAGTCACAATTGCCCCGGACTGAATGACTGGGCTAACCCCGATGGCGTTTTCGATTCTGGGTTTGATGACTCGATCCAGAATCGAGGTCGTGCCGAGGAGGGTGTGCTCAAGCGGGTAAAGTCTACTGTTGGACGACAAACGTCCACCCATAGTGTGGTCAATTTCTTCCCGGGAGGTCTGACCAATGTCTTCCTTGTGCTGATGTGGGTGACGTTTGCGATGCAGTTCGTCATTTTTCCCGTTCTCTTCGGAATCTCTCCCGGATCATCTCTGTGGCGGTCAGTGTTCGTCCTCTCGACACAGCATCCACTGTATGTCTGGACGTGGCTCACAGCTATCTTCGCCCACGGTGGCTTCACACACATCGCCGTCAATAGTATCGCACTGTACTTCTTCGGACCAGTCGTCGAGCGTCGCCTCGGGGCAATGCGCTTCACAGTGCTATTTCTCGCCACGGGCGTGCTCGCTGGGCTCGCACAGGTTGGGGCGACACTGCTCCTGAATCCTGGAGTACAGTCGGGAGTTGTCGGCGCGTCGGGAGCCATCATGGCTGTCATGGGGGTACTCACCGTTCTCCGACCCAAGCTCACGGTATATCTGTACTTCGTACTCCCAATCCCGCTCTGGATGCTTACCATCGGGTTCGCCGTTTTTTCGACCGTCGCCGGCTTTTCCTCGATAGGTCCTGGGGGTGTAGCGAACTGGGCCCACCTCGTGGGGATCGGTATCGGCCTTGCGTACGGAGCGGTTGTCAAGAAAGGACAAAACGTCCCCGAATCGATTCACGTTGGTCGCGGTCCGGGCCGCTCAGGCCGGCGCCGCTTCTGAAAGAACGCACAGACGAGTCACCATCCATTATCATCATCCGCCTCGAGAAATCCCGCCACGTTTGTTCAGCTTGAAAGACGAGCACCCACAAGAAGTGCAGCACCAATGAATACGATCGCGAAAATAGCGCTTTCGAGTGGGCCGATCACTTCGAAGACGTCATTTGCGACGGTCCAGATAGCATCAGCGTACAGAACAATGAGGAGGCCGAGCGTAAGCATCACCATCGCAAGCCCTGAACCATGCACGTCAAGGTCCATCCCGTTTCCGAACTTACGAGCCACTGATCAAAAGTCTGCGGCAGCATTATGAAGATACAGGTTACCTACAGGGATGATATCTGATGATTGACTTCGATGATGGAGACCAATTATTGAACATCATCGGAGTTATCCTACTAGTATTCATCATTCTCTCCGTGGCGGTTCTCATCCTCGCAGCTATGTCCGCTCAGGAACGATCCGCTGAGCAACCAGAGACAGACTGGGACCTGCAACAAATTAATGAGAGCTATGTCAGGATCATACATGCTGGTGGCGAACCTGTTCAGACAGGGAAACTCAGCGTGACCGTTGATGGAACCCCTCGTCATCCCCAGTGGACCTCGATCACTCTTACAGAAGGCGCATACGGAGTCGTCCGAGTGGGGGACGGTGTCACGGTAACGCTCTTGTGGCAACACTCAGAATCAGAGCGGGACGTATTGCAACGGTGGCAGCTCTCCAGAACGACAACTCAGTGATTTCCCACGCACCTGATCGGCATTTCCACCTATCGAATAGATTTTAGGTCCGCTCTTCTAGGGTAGGTTGTAGATTCGTTCATAGGCTGTGATAGGCGGATAGCTTGGGCTTGACCCCAAGCAGGAAGCCGATAGGCTTAGTTGACTTCGGTTCCGTATCAGGGGCACGTCCTCCAAGGCCACACGTGTCTGGATGATTGGGCTACCAGTCAACTGGCCCCGAAGTCGGGGACGGCGAGTCCGAGTGGGAACAGAGTGGTTCCGCCCGTCAGAGGGGGAGTCCACCGACAAGCCCCGTCCATTGTGGTCGGGGCAGCTGACAACGTCGTCCTGTTCAGTATAACGCGAATGGCGGTCGGCAGATGGAACGGTGGAAGATCAAGTCGGGGAAACTCAGTAGACGACGTAGAGCAGCAGATAGACGACGATACCGAGTGTGAACGAGACGAGCCACAGCGACGTGGCGATTCGTCCTATCGTCGGATGACGCGTCTGTGGAATCTCTTGGATTGGCCGCGTCATCGCAAGAAGGAGCACGTAGTAAAGCAATGGAACGCAGATGATGGCGAGCGTGATGTGAATTGCGAGGAGCGGTAAGTAGGCGAACTGGCGGATGGCTGCCGGACCCGTGAACGGAGTCGGCCCTTGCAGTGCCACCTTGTACAAATAGAGCGTGAGAAACACCGCAAATAAGACCACACTCGTGAGCATCGCCGCTCGATGACGGGCGATCCGACCGCCACGAATCCAATACCATCCGGCTCCAATAGTGAGTATAGCGAGTCCACTGATGATCGCGTTGACGAACGGAATTACGCTGAGCACCCACGCTGGGGCTCGTGGAAGAAGGCTCTTCGGGATCGCTCCAAGGGCGGCGCCAAATACGAGCGCCAGTGAAATGATGGACAGGAGTCCAGCGACTTCCGGGACGCGGTCTTTCACACGATACTCCATATTTGGACTGTCTCAGTTCAAGCACTTGAAATCGGCGAGTGATGTTGCAGATGGATTAAGGTACGACTGGGAAGAGCCCGCGTCCACGGCATTTACTCGGGACAGTCGTGTTCGTCTCGTCAATCGCCCTCCTGTGGTGGCGTCCCACCGTGTGACTCATATCAGCTTTACATATTGTATTGACTGTCGGCCCCGACGGGCCTCCACCCATAGAGGCAGCCAGCAATCGTGGATGCCCCGGTCGCCAGCACACTTCCTCTCCAGCGAAGTACCGTTCGTCGTGAGTACCCCTTTATTGTTGTATTCCATGTGTATGGGAATCATCCGTTGGTTCGAGCTTTTTCACCCGCGTCGCCAGCGCGAGGAACGTCGCGGCGAGCGTCAGCGTCACTGCCGCGGCCGCCGCGAGGTCATGGGCTCGCACCGAGTGGTCGAGTGCCCCGTTGACGAGTTCGACCCGCAGGAACGTGTGATGGAACTCCCCAACGAGCGGCGCGAAGTAGTCCACGACATCGTTAACTCCGTACCAGACGGTGGCGACTGCGACCGCACTGACTGGGAACTCGGCGTAGCGATAGATCAGGAACGACTGCAAACTCATCGCGAGATGGCTGACAATGAGAAACCAGTAGAGCCAGGGTTCAATGCCGCCCGGCCCGTTGAGAAACAGCTGGACGAACGGCGTCCAAAGCCCGAGTTTGATGTTGCCGAAGAAGGCGAGCATGTGGAGCCACTCGACATCGTAGTCCAGCTTCCACGCGGCGAGACTAAGCGCGATCAACAGCGTTGCGCCGGGGCTATCTGGGACGAACGGCCACATAACGAACGGCGTCTGGGTGAACTGGAAGCGGTAGTACCAGAACCCGAACGCAGTCCCGGCGAGATTGATCGCGACGACGAGCCACGCATACCGAAGTGCGAAGTCCTCGAGACGCCGGGGAAGCGGCGCGAGGTACGAGGGGAGATCGTCCCGAGAGATGGTGGTTGCCATTAGCCACCCGGCTCACATTCTCGACTCGCTATCGGAGCGGTTCATCATGATGATTCCGCTGATCAACATCAGGACCGCGAGCGCGACCATCCCGAGGTCCCAGCCCATCCCGGCAGTCATCGACGAGCCCATACCACCGCTCATACTTCCACTCATACTGCTGTCCATCCCCGTTCCCATACCGCCTCCCATCCCCCAGTTCATGCTCCCAGTAACGCCGACGATGGCCTGGTTGAGCAACATCACCAGCGAGTAGCCGATCATCAGCGCCCCACTCGCGTTTCCGAGTCGGCTGGCGTAGGGCGTCAGCAGGACGACGCCGTGAACGACTACGACAACGCCGAGGACCGCCATGAGAAGCCCGCTGTTCGAACTCATCATCCCGCTGCCGGTGGTCGCAGAGAACAGCGAATACACTCCCGAGACGAGGGCGATTGCCGCGCCGTACTGTCGTGTCGTATCGTTCGTGTTCATCGTATCCATTATCAGACTCCAAGCATCATTCGGAGTGATCCGCGAACGCCCATCGGCAGCCCGATTGCCCCGATGAAGAACGTCATGAGCCACCACCAGGTCCGGTTCATTTCAGGCTTCGCGTCCGCGAGGTACCACACGATACCACCGGTGACGAGGAATTTGAGAACGAACGTCGATCCAGGAAATCCGGTCGCTTGATAGATGAGGTTGGTCAGAAACATCTTCGGCGAATACCCGAGGAAGGTAACGCCAATGAGGTTTTGTGCTGCGTCCCACAGTTGGCCGAAGACGGCGAGCAGGAGCATCGGATGACGGAGGTGGGCGACATCAACGAATCTCACGCCCCAGTAGTACAAAGCGGTCACACCGAGCGCAATCCCCGTCGTCGCAACCGGGACCCAGAGTCGAAGCGGAGCGGCTGTTGTCGCCCCGTACAGGAATGCCCAGCCGACAGCGCCTACCGCCCAGATTGCTCCAACTACACCGACGGTCCCCGGAATCGAAAGGAATCCCCGGTTACGAGCCAATGCTCCGACGCCGAGTGCAAGGATCGTAATGGCGGTGACGACGAGATAAATCGTAGGCGTGATGAACAAGACAGCATAGTCGCCGAGCAGCCCGATGTCCTCCAGCGCTCGCATCGCTCCGCCGGCGATAATTATCGGTGCGAATCCGTAGGCTAGTCGAGCGTCGAATGTGACGTTCAGGTACCGTAGATATGCACGCAATCCCGGGAAACTATACCCGACTGCGGCGAGATACGTCGCTGTGTTCACAATATTGTAGCCGGTAACTGCGCGAACGCCGTCGTGGACTACGGGACGGCCAGCAGCATCTGCGACGACCGGCCCCCAGAGATATTGCCAAATAAAGCGGTCGTAGACGAGAGCCGGAAACACAAGCATGGAGATCGCACCAAGGACAATTGGAGCCAGAAGATAAAGCAACCACCATTCCTTGCTTCCTGTCTCAGGGAGAGCTTCTACTGTCTGCTTCGAGAAATAAGAACTCATTTCGAACGTCTATACGTTATCTTTGCCTCACCGACTAAAGTGTCTGGGTACTATTCCGCTGGAGTAGTGAACTACCCCACCCTACTCGCTCACCGCTGACGCGGTTCGCTCTTTGAGGGTGGGGCTTCCTGTTTCCACGACGTGCTTTGCAGATACGGACGTATCCACAGGGAGCGCAGTCTCCACAGGCGTTGATTCGGAGTGAACCACTCCTACTTCTTCAAGACCGCGAGAAAGAATATTCCACGCCGCGTTCGCGTCCCTGTCTGCCTCAAACCCACAGGCTGGACAGGAGTGTTCGCGCACCCACAGCGGCTTCTCCGTTGAGACACCGCAGGACGCGCACTCCTTGGTCGTCCCTCTTGGATTCACCGCGACAAAGTGCGTTCCTTCGCGCTCACACTTGTATTCGAGCATCCGCAAGAACATCCCCCACGCCGCACCCGCTCGGTTCCGCGAGTTGCCCGGTAGTTCGACCAAACCTTTCGCGTCCAAGTCTTCAACCGCTACAAAGTCGTACTGGCGGGCGTAGTGGTTCGACAACTTGTGAAGGAAGTCCCGACGCTTGTGCTTCAGGTCGGCGTGTCGTTCGGCCACAACTCGGCGCTGTTTCTCCCAATTCGCAGAGCCGTGTTCCTTCCGCGAGAGGTCACGTTGTGCGCGTTCGAGTCGCTCACGTTCCTCGCTGAAGTCGGGACTCTCGATGGCGTACCCGTCGGTGTCGTGAGCGTACTTGAGGATTCCCACGTCGATGCCAACGACCCGCTCGGGATTCTGCGGCTTCTCTGGTGTAGCCTCGTCCACGTCGATGCCGAACGTGGCATACCACTCGCCCGTGGGTTCGCGTTTGACCGCGACCTGTTTGATGGTCGCGTTCTCGGGGATGTCTCGGTGGAGGTGAATCGGAATCTCGCCGATCTTGCTCAACCACAACGTGGGCCGACCACTCGTATTCTTGAGTTCGAAGCCGGACTGGTTGTAGGTGAGCGACCGATACTCCCGAGGTGGTTTCCACTTGAGCATTCCCACGGCGCGTCCATGCTCCTTCTGTGCTTTAAGTGTGGAGAGGTTGTCGTAGACGCGCTTGACGACCATCTGGAGAACTTTCGAGTGGACATCGCCGAGGTCGTCCCACCACGATTTGAGGTCAGGGAGTCGCCCCTGCACTTCGTAGCGGGCGGGGATGTCGTCTGCCTCGTTGAGCAGGTGGAGGACGTGGTTGTAGAGTTGCCTACAAGTATCGACGTGGTACAGAAGCTCTTCTTCGAGGGTTTCTGGCGGGTTGAGTCGATACTTGTAGTTGTAGTGCATGGGCTATTCGTCTGGGTCGGGATCGGAGACGCGGACGACTTTCACGTCGGCTCCGCGCCAGCGTTTGGGAACGATGACGTGGGCGCTGTTCCCTGACGGTTTTGCCGTCCCGTCGAGGACTTCCTCACCTTCGATTTCAAACCTATCCACACTGATGTATAGACTATGGATAGACATAAAGGTAGCGGTGGGCCTGTGAGCCGAGCGGTGAACGTGTTTGAGGACTGTGCGGCGCTGTATCCCCTCCCTACTGCGCTACTCGGTCGCTTCGCTCCCTGCGTTGCTCCTTGAGGAAGGGGACTTAGCGCCTAATTCCAGTTAACTCCCGCTCGCTCACAAAACACTTGTTGTGACGTAGGGTTGTCCAATATATCTGGTATAATCCAGGTATCCAGTCTTTCTGGTCTGTCACCCAGAGCATCATCGTTTCTCTATGTGTGGGACACGGGACTACGCCCTCGTACGATCGAATCTCCGGCCCGTACTCTTAACCTAGTTAATGCAGAACGCGTAGATGGGTGATTTTGCTTGGGAACTACTCAGAGCCACAATAGCGGACACGGTCATGGTAATGGCGAACGGAGCATCCGGAAATTGGCTGGCGTCGCCCTAATCAATATTGTCGGCTTTGTGATCGAACTCGCTGGTGGTCTCCTCTTTGGTTCCGTGGCACTGGTCGGCGACGCCTTCCATATGCTGTTCGACGCGCTTGCGTACGTTCTTGCCTTCGGTGCCGCCTACGTCTCGCGACGTGCTGAACCGGGTGAATACTGGTCGTACGGGCTGGACCGGGTTGAGCCGTTTACTGCGTTTCTGAACGGCATCCTCCTCGTCCCGATGGTCGGCTACCTCGTCTGGGAGTCCTATCAGCGATTCCTCAACCCAGTCGAGATAGATCCGTTAATGACTGCGGGACTCGCCACAGGCGGACTGCTCGTGAACTTTGCATCTGTGTACTACTTACAGGGAGGCGAAATGAACCTCAACGAGAAGGGGGCGTACTATCATCTCATCGGGGATACCGGCGCGTCTGTCGCCGTCATCGTTTCGATGCTCGTCGTTGAGTTCACGGGATCGACACTCGCTGACCCGATCACTGCGGTGTTGATCGCGGTCATCATTATCTGGTCGGCCGTGAAACTGCTCAGAGAGAGTGGAGAGATTTTCTTCCAGCGAAGCCCGGTCTCGGTCGACGAAATCGAAAACCGACTGCGGGAGGTTGACGGCGTGGTCTCGATCGCCGATGTCCACGTCTGGCAGCTATCGAGTACGATTCGCGTCGCGTCCATGCATCTCCAAGATAACGTCCAATCTCTCGAAGAACGAGAGAAGCTCAAGAAGCGCGTCGTCGACGTACTCCACGAGGAATTCGGCGTCGACCACGCGACGGTCGATATGTCCGCTGAAACGAGCGAGTTATCCCAGGTTCCAGACCATAGCTGATAATAGTACCTATCACGCACGTATTCAGTAGGTTTCAGGCAGCATCCGTCAAACAGCGATCAAGTACTACTGCAGTGACGCTCGGCATCTACAGCGAGGACTCTTGAGCGTATCGTACCAGCCCCCAATACCGCCGGAGCTTAATGTCTCCGAGGCAATAGTCGATCATGCGCCACCTCGGTTTGAAAGCTCGGATGGCCGTCGTCGGTTCCGTCCTGTTCGCCTTCTACGCCGTCGCCGCGGTCGTGGTGATGGGCGTGTTCGGCTGGCCGCTCTGGCTTGTTCTCCTCGGGAGTATTGGTTTCGTCGGCGTCCAGTATAAACTCGGCAAATGGATGGCGCTCCGGAGTGTCGGTGCTGAGGAGCTCCCTGAAGACCGCTATTCGGATATTCATCGACGAGTCGAATCGCTTGCCGATGATATGGGCATCGAGAAACCTCGGCTCATGATCGCCCGGATGGGTGTTCCGAACGCCTTCGCCATCGGTCGGAAGGGAGCCGGGACGGTCGTCGTCTCCGAAGAACTACTGCAACGCCTCGAACCGGATGAGGTTGAGGGCGTCCTCGCACACGAACTCGCCCACATCCGAAACCGCGACGTCGTGATGATGGTGCTCGGCCAAGGTGTCGCCTCTATCGTCGCGATCGTTGCTCAGTGGGCCGTCCTCCTGTCGGGAGACAACGACCTCGCGGACTTCTTCCTTGCAATCGTTGTTGGGCAGATCACGCAGATGCTCGTGATGCTGTTCGTGTTCGCCATCTCGAGGTACCGCGAGTACGTCGCCGACAGCGACGCCGCATCAGAAATTGGGAGCGGCGAACCGCTTGCGACGGCACTTGAAAAGATCAGCCGGGGCACCGAACGGGCGCGTGAGTCGGAGGTTGATGCTCAGGTGAACGCCTTGTGTATCTTCGGCGAGGAACGCGGCCTCGCCCGCCTGTTCGCGACGCATCCACCAGTCGAAAAACGCATCGAGCGCCTTCGCAGGTAGATGGCCGCCTTACGGACGCTCCTAGCAGCCGTCCTCGGAATCGGCATAGGAATCCTGTTGCTCGCATATCCAGAGACCGTAATCCGCGTTCAGACCGCAGGTCGCATTCCCTCAGATCGAAGTGGTGAGTACGGTACCGAGGCCCCGGTCTCGGATCGCTGGCGGCGGGTGGCACAGCTCGTCGGGGGCGCCTCACTTGGCCTCGGACTCTACTTTGGCGCAATCGCAGTTATGTGACGGGAGAAAACGTCTCAAGAAACGGATGAGGCAGAGTTGACGCCGACGTGGGGTGAGAGGGGGTCGGGAGTGAGTGGGGGGTGGGCTACGGGACAGGTGGCCTCTGACAGCGGCGATGCCTATCAGGGTATCACCCCACAATAGCGTCTTGGAGTAGGGGAACTTATGGTTTTCTCATAAAAAACCGATACCAGACGAACAGCGCCAGCTGACCACGACGACACCGGCCGGAAAGGCTACATAACGGTAGACCACGAACGCCCGAAAAATAATCGCCAGATGACTGTTGACCAGAACGACGTACAACGACATGTCGATTCCGGCTGAGACCGTTGAGCACGAGTTGGACGTACGGCGTCCAGAGGCCGAGTTTGATATTGCCGTAGAAGGCGAACATATGGAGACATTCCTGTTCGTCCCCGAGCTTCCTAGTGGCGAGACGGAGCGCCATGAACAAGGTGGTAGCCAGACTATCGGGGATGACCGGCCACATGACGAGTGGTGTCTGTGCGAACCGGAAGCGATAGTACCAGAACCCAAACGTGGTGCCCGCGAGTTAGTTCGCTACGATGATTCACGCATACCGGAGTTATCTTCTACCGGGCTCCAGCAGACTAAAGCAGAGACGCGTGGATTTATTGAACCAGACCGCAGAATTCAACCCAGGATGGGCGGAGTCGCACTCGATACCTACGTTCGACGTCTCAGGCCGAACCGACTGACAGTTCTTAGTGCGATTGCTGTCCTCCAACTAGAGATACTGCTGGTTCTCGGTTACGTCATGATCCGTGATGTACGCATCACAGAGCCACTCATCCTTGTCTATCCGTTTCTCTGGATCAATGTCAGTCTGTGGGTGCTCCTCACGACAACGACTGACTCGTCATCACGTGGGTACCGCCACCTCGCCACAGTAGTTGGGATCGGGTATTTCCTCATCTTGGCCTATTTTGGCGGACTCCTCGGGTTCGGTACTGGCGCGAGGGTGATTCCGCTCCAAATTGACTGGACGCTCCCGCCGGGATATAGCCCAGTCCTGCTTTATCAAGGCTCGCTCCTCAGGCTCGTTCTCGAACCGTACAAACTTATCGGGTATCTCACCCTCACCTACCTCGTCTACACAACCGTTCTTGATACCGCTGGCAGTGCAGTCTCAGGTGTTGTCGGCCTCTTCTCGTGCGTGAGTTGTTCGTGGCCCATCCTTGCAACGGCCGCAACGAGTCTATTTGGGAGTTCCTCCGCTGTGGCTGCCTTCGCACTTGACCAGACGTACGGGCTTTCGACCCTCGCGTTCCTCTCCGCTATCGCTCTCCTCTACTGGCGACCATTACGTTGACAATGTCTTCGCCTGAAGGCGGGTGTATTCGCGTCCCAACTTTCATAATCACAGTTCGATTGATCCATTGGTAATCAATAGCATCGAGAGTTCAGTCAAATGGAAATCCGGGAACGGGCTAGAGTCCGTAATATTGTCATATAATGTCAATTAGCATTTATTTAAGTGTAGTGGGGATTCTCAGATTATAGGAAAACGAACCATCATTATATTGACTTCAAGCCGATTTAGCTAAACAACAATGGCTGAAGGTATCTTCTCAGGCACCAAACACACGCTCGGCTCCCCAGTGTCTGCTCGAAGTCGGTGGCTGGAGTTCGATGAAATGAGTCTCAAAGCCATCGTCTACAACCTTAGTCGGGGTGTCCGGTCCCCGTGTGATCAACCGTCATATGTCGAAATTACAGAATTGGCTACAACCAGCTAATATGACTAGTATATTATCACTTGTTCCGCTGCAGGTGATCGATAGCTTCCTACTGAATTATAATATCGGTCAAGTGATCCTCTTCTTCTTTCTTCTCGCACTCATGGCCGGGATTTTCCGTAGATCTGGAAAAATCACCGCGATCATTGTGATGCTTTTTGGACTCATCTTTCTCTTGACTCCCTCAAGCCTCGCGCCAATTCACTACCAGTATCTCGGCATCGCTCTACTCGTCACTGGCCCAATTATGTACACATCCACGAACCGGTGAACGGTTTTTGGCGAAGTGTTGGCACAACTCGCCTAGAATCGCTCTACCATACATATGCATCGCATCGGCCGAAACGCTACTTACGTGACTCGAACGTAGAGAGCGGAGAATAAAACGGCATTATAGACACCGTGTATCACGGCCGGAATCACGAGGTTTTCCGCGTATTCGTAGGTGGCACCGAGAACGAGCGCAAGAACGAACACGACAGCCATATAGGTGAGTTGGCCGTCGCCACTGAGAGCTGTCGCGTGGCTCACAGCGAAGATCGCACTCGCAATGACGATTGCACTCACCGGTCGAAAGGTTCGTCGGAGCGTTCCCTGGATGAGCCCCCGGAATAGGAGCTCTTCGCCAGGACCAATGAGCAGAAGAGAGAAGGGCACCAGCAATAGGAGCACGTCTGGGTTTTGACCACCAATTTGTGCCACTTGATTTTCTGCGACGGGAACGCCGAGTGCTGAGATAACGAGATTCATCGCCCCATAGAGGACAAAAAACACGAGGAGCCCGCCGACAGTCCAGCCAGCGTCTCGGAGGGTCGGACGCCGGAGTGCGAGGAAGTTGAGGCCGAGCCCACTCAGTTTGAGATAGCCAATGGCTAAAAGACCAAACGTGACGCCCTGTAACATCACCGTCGAAATGACGAGCTGAACCGCTGGCGCATTCATCACATCAACACCTGCGAAAATGAGCACCTGGGCCGTGAGAAAAACGACGAGTGCTCCAACAACGAACCCGCTGACGGCTAATGCAACGGCCGTAAGCAAGCTGCGGCCTCGATGCCGTAGTCCCGTCTCCATACTTCTAGTTTCTGGATTGGCGTCGCTTGTACCTTCCTGTCTGCCGATCCGAGTCCCGATTGTTGCTGGTGTACGCAGGCGTACGGTAAAGTCGTGGAACACGATACATATTCGGACTGGCTGTGTTGTCGGAGGGGGACTACCATCGATCTGGACGGCGGTATGGCTCTCCCGCGAATCGAAATACCGTTTGGCCTGGACCTGAAAGGGGGTGACATGGCAATCTCGGAGGATGTCCGCCGCTACACACGCGCTCATCCACGCCACGTCACCGCAGTCGTGAGCGTGATCGGGTATGTTGTCGTCATTGGAGCATTCGCAGGGATGGTGCCGGTACCTGAGATCGGGGCAGCAACTGTCCAACTGTTCTCGGATCTGATCGCGGTCATCAATACCACCGCCTTAGTCTTGTTAGTTGCTGGCTGGCGGTTCATCAAACGTGGCGAGATTCAGAAACACCGAGCGGCGATGCTCACGGCCTTCGGCCTCATTATGCTCTTTCTCGTTCTGTACGTCTGGAAAGTGGGTGGCGGGTTCGAAAAAGCGTTCGTCGGCCCGACGCTCGTCACGTACGTGTACTGGGCACTGCTCGCTGTCCATATCCTTCTGTCAGTCGTCTCGGTACCGGTCGTCCTCCATGCGGTTATACTCGGGCTTACGCACTCTCCCGCGGAGCTTCGTGATACCGTTCACCCTCGTGTCGGTCGAGTTGCAGTCGCTGCTTGGACGCTGAGCCTGTTCCTCGGCGTCGTGACGTACATCCTGCTCAACCATATCTACGACTGGGAACGCGTTCGGCTCAGTACCGCCGTCATTCTAGTGTTCGGACCGGTCGTCTGGCGGCGGTAAATCTTCTAAAGTAGTACTAAGTAGCGATGTCTCCATCTATCACCTGCATCGGTTCATCAGTAGGTCAGATAGTAATCGAACTGGCTGCTATAATTCGGTTGAATTATACCCCACGAGACGAACCCTCAGCGTATGAACAAGGGACTTGGCAACGCAATAGTGGTGGCAATGCTACTCTTGCTGTTTATAATGTACATCCTGTATGTATTGACCCCAGATCCAGCAGGATCGCCGACGGTGAGCTTGATTATTAATGGCTCCCTTGGGGCTATCATCATCCTCACCATCGCTCTCGTTGGGATAGTGATGAGAGACGCTGAATTCGGCACACACTAGTCAACCACCAAGCAGCACGACGAGGGTGAATCAGTAGCAGATTTTCGACCGCGAGCAGGAATAAAAGATCAATTTCACGACAAGCCCGGGGTCACCAAACCAAAGCTGTAGGTCAAACGAGACCAAACAGAATCGATCCCAATAGTCTGGCGAACCGCCTCGGGGTACAAGCCACGAGACACTCGCCTTGATTATCTGTAGAATCACGGCCCTCAATGGAAATCAGGATTTTTATGCGCAGATCTGACTCGATATTCTATGTGCCCTCTGAGAAAGCTCCCACTCTAAATTTACGATGGATGCGCACGATTCGCCTTCAGCGTGCGATCGTCGTCATCACTGTTATCGCACTCGTTGCTCGCCTCCTCTTCCTCGGTCAGCGGATCGCCCACTTCGACGAAGGGCGCGTCGGCTACTGGACCCTCCAGTATATGCAGACCGGGTCATTTCACTATCATTATATCACACACGGGCCGTTCATCCAATTGCTGAACACCTACGTATTTACTCTACTCGGAGCGACTGATCTGACGTCTCGGCTCATCGTGGCTATTGTTGGTGGGTTACTCCCCGGGACTGCCCTCTTATTTCGTGAGCATCTCAACGCGGGTGAACTAATAGCCCTGGCGCTCTTCCTCGCCTTCAACCCTGTCCTTTTGTATTACTCCCGCTTCTTGCGCAGTACCATCTTAGTTGCCGGGTTCATGTTCGCCGCGTTCGGCTGTGTCGTCCGAGCCTATGATACCCGACGGATACGATACGTCTATGCAGCGGTCGTGTTGACAGCGCTGGGCTTCACGGCAAAGGAGAATGCTGCGGTCTATCTTCTCACGTGGCTCGGCGCGACGGCCCTAATTGTTGACGATTCACTCTTTCGACCGGGAACGGGTACTTCTGGATTGACACGTCTTCAGTCAACCTGGCACCAGTTGGTTCAGCGGTGGTCGGTCTATCGGAGATCTCTCCCTCGATATATTGGCCATTCAACCCTGATAGTCGGATTATTTCTCGGCATCATCCTGTTTTTCTATGCGCCGCGGACGGCCGATCCCAGCGGAGTGGGACTGTGGCAGGCACTTACGAATCCGGACCGTTTCCCTGCGCTTGTTGATGCAACAGTGACGGATATCGAGGCGGGGTATTCGTACTGGTTCGGCGGTGTCTCGCAAGAAGATGACCTTGTCGCGGTCTTCCTCGACTTCTTCGGGCGATTCGTCGAGGTCCTTTTCACGTACGCTGGACCGCTCGTCCTGTTCGCAGTCGGAGGATTCGTCCTCGAACGGTATGGCACTCGGTCTGTGCGATACCTGGTGATGTTCGCGTCCTACTGGGGATTTGTCAGTATCCTTGGCTATCCGCTCGGGACCGACATCTTCGGGGCATGGATTACCGTCAATGCACTCGTCCCACTGGCCATCCCGGCGGCTGTCGGCCTCGCGTGGCTCTACCGCCAAGCCACCGATGCCTGGAATCGTGACGACCGGCTGAATGCAAGCGTGGTCGTGATCCTTTTGTTGCTCGTCGGAGGCCAGGTCGCCGTGACGACCGTGAACAGTGTGTACCGCCATCCAACAGCTGACCACAACGAACTCGTCCAGTACGCCCAGCCAGCCGATGATTTTCGAACCGCACTGCAGCCGCTGGATGCCCGTTCGCCGTCGGATCCTGACGTCGATGTCGTGTTCTACGGCGAGGAACTACTCGCAGAGAATCCTCCACAGCGGGGTATCCGGCCGCTCTGTGCTGACATCTCTTCGACGCTCCCACTCCAATGGTATCTAACGCGGGCCAACGCGACTGCCACCTGCGCCGAAAACGAGACAGAGTTTGAACGCGTGGTTTCAGACACTCGTCCGGTAGTGATCATCGCCCGAGCGAAACACCAAGGCACACTTGCGGACGACCTCGACGGCTACGTGGCACGAACGTACCGTCTTCGCACCTCGAATGCAGAGGTCGTTATGTTCATCGACACTCGCCAGTCCGAACAGAGCAGCCGAACGAGCAGCTCTCGAGAACCGTACCGCTGGGACCCCCGACGTTCACCATCGAATTGGGTACTCGATGACGGGGCAGTCACCTGACAATACGCAACCTGAAACGATGACCAGGAAAGATTCCCCGCCAGATGGATACGCCATCCGAGAGTGGATTCGCTGGCTCAGGCAAACAAACCACCCGGTCGTCCAGATCGTTCGCGACCTGGTGAGTAGTGCGCTCGTCGTGCTTCTTATCGGAGTCGTTTTGTTTGCGATTAGTGGCGTCTGGCCGCCGATGGTTGCTGTCGAAAGTGGCAGTATGGAACCGCATATGTCTCGTGGCGACCTCGTGTTCGTCGTCGAGGAATCACGGTTCGCACCCACAGCGGCTAGAGATCCCACAGGTGTCGTGACCTATCGGATTGGCAAGCGAGTTGGCTATCGAAAATTCGGCAGCTATGGAGATGTCATCGTGTATCGACCAAATTACGCTGGAGGTACACCTATCATTCATCGTGCTCGCTTCTGGGTGAACGAGAGCGAGAACTGGTACGACAAAGCCGATCCCGCATATCTCGATGGTGAGAACTGTCGTGAAATACCAAACTGCCCAGCTCCTCAGGCGGGATTCATTACTAAAGGGGATGCAAATAACAAGTACGATCAAGTGATGGGACTCAGTGGTCCTGTTCGGCCCGTATGGATAGAAGGGAAAGCGGAACTCCGGATTCCGTGGATCGGGTACATTCGGTTACTATTCGGTGTGCTCGTAGTATAGAACGCGCTTTGTACCACCGAACTACGGTGGTACGATTGGATTGAGGGACCGGGAGATTGGAGCGGGCAGGCCGCAATCACAGAACTGGCGGGAATCGCTCTGCTCCACACCGATTTCTGTCTCTATAGTTGTCGATCTCCCGTTTGTGTAGTAGCACCGACCGTCTCATACACCGCCTGATACCGGACAATTTTCCTGTAGGCAGATAGCTAAAGAGGGCCACGTACCCGATTATGAACGCGAGTGTCGCAAGAGCAGGAGGAAGGCTCAGGCCCGCCACGAGCGCGTTCGGGACGACCGTCGAGAGTGAATTGTACGTCCCGTGGATGAGCGCAGCGATAAGTAACCCCTTGACGATTATTGGTCCTGCGTCTTCAGGATTGAACTTTGCCAAGCCCAAGTAATACCCTGCAAAGGCGGAATAAATAACGTGCCCGGGCCCCGCTAACGCACGGACAGCGGCCGTCCCCGCAACGATTCCGAGGACTGGTATTTCGCCCCCGGCGCTTCCCTGAAGCGCTGTCTGGAGTCCACGGCTGACGTAGAGCGCATTCTCGATAGTGGCAAACCCGAGGCCAGCGAACGCACCGTAGACAGCCCCGTCGATAACCGAATCGAACGAGTTGCTATTAAATGCATACAGTCGAACGGCGAGCAGTTTGACAAATTCTTCGATCGGCGCAACGACGAGGTAGAAGTACAGGGACAGTCCCACGATCGGAATCCAGACAAAGAGCGGTTGCGTGAGACTGTTGATGACGGCAGCAAAGTTCGCGAACAGCAATCCGAGCAAAAACGTCGCGAGTAACAGCCAGAGTGGCTCGCTAGTCGTGGGATCCGCGTACCAAACATATGCTGCGAGTCCGAACGCGGGGGCGACAGAGAAGAACACGAGAACGGTAACGATCGGTCGGTCCAGTAGAAGTCCGAGGCCACCGAGAGCGACCAGCGTTAGTAACAGAAGTATGCTGAGAAGAATGACTACCGCGCGACTCACGAAACGGAGGCCGTTGTACACGCTGACAGCGACGCGATCGAGAAGCGTCCGTTCGTACCAGTTCGCGATCTCGTATAACTCGCGATCGTTGTCAGCAGCCTCAGATATTGGCTCCCTATCCTTACCCATACGACCTCTTGTATTGGTTCCACCAAAAATCCTCACGCAGAGAGCCAGTCGCTCTGATCAAACAGGATTGGTCTTTTGATCACCCGCTTCTATTCGTAAACCCGGAAAGAGTACGTGACCGCCGCCATCGGAGTGACGAGCCATGTCTGCTACGCTTCTTCGTGTCCCTGTTATCACATTTTTCAACTTCGTCCCGCCTTGTAGATGCAATTGAACAAACATATGGAATATCTCTCTAATCCTACCGGAGACACGGAATTACGCCCTCGACTCGTTCGTGAGTGCAGTGGTAGTAACCTGGATTTCGATGGTCTCACCACCATAAATCGACGACTCGGGGCCGAAACACGGGTGACGGTATCTCGAGCTGGTGACTCACCAACGCAAATATGATACATTCCTACAGCCAAGACACTGGAGTTCGTCCGGCCCTGTTCCGGAGCGACCACATCGGCCGTTGTACACCGGACCGGCAGAAGGAGCCATTCGATCCCACCGTCGTCCGCTTAGCGTACATGAAGTTCCTCCTGGCGTGCGTCTGTAACTCGACGACCGCGTACGTAGACATCCCGTTCCCCATGTTCGGAACAGTGCCAGTGAGCGTCGTCCACTCGACGTCTTCAGACACTTTGATGCGAGGCTTGACGTTGGTATAGTGCCAATCACCGAAAGCCCTGATAGGGAGGATGGCGAAAAAAGAAACGTATGGCTGTCTGGCTCTGGATTCTGGTACTTATTGGAGCAGTGTGGCTGGCGGATTGGGGGGCGGATCACCTCGCTGACCCGCTCCGAAAGATTCGCCGACAGTGGGGGATCACCGGCACTGGTGGGGCGGCTCTCCTCGCCATCGTCACAGCGAGTCCAGAAGTCGCAATCAACACGACGAGTGCCCTTCGCGGCGTTGGTGGGATCGGTCTCGGGAACATGCTCGGCTCGAACATTGTCTCCTTCCCACTGATCTTTACCATTGCGTATCTGGCGTCGCGGCGCGAACTGACGGGCAATGGCGGGACGACGCAACGGGAGAGCGACGGGGAGTCACCGATCGACGGGGCAGAGTCACACTCAGCGCATATACAGCAACGCTTACTCCGTTTAGATCGACGAAGTGTGACGGTGTTGGTGCTCCCGTATCTCGGAATCCTCGGCCTTCTCGCACTGCTGACGATTCCGGAACAGTGGCAGGGACTGCAGCCGATCGATGGCGTCATCATGCTCGTTGCGTATGGTCTGTATCTCACGCAGGCAGTGTATCGAGGTCGTGAGGAGGGAGAATCGGTAGAGTGGTCGACGAAAGAGCTGGGTCTCGCGGTCGCTGGCGTCGGTGCGTTGGCAGTCGGCGCGTATTTCACGGTTCGCGCGACGGAGAATCTGATTGCGGCGTTCGGCATCTCCGAAGTGATCGGTGGCCTGTTCATCACAGCGACAATGAGCACGGCACCGGAAGTCTTCAAGACGTGGCGAGTCGTGAAGAGCGGCCAGGTCACGGCTGGCACGGCGAGTGTTGTCGCAGACAACGCTGTGACAGTGACGATCGGCTTCTTCCCGCTGGCGCTCGTGACCCTGCCGATTCAAAATATGTTGCTGTTCTCGGTCAACCTAGCGTTCGTCGCACTTATGCCAGCGGCGCTGGCGCTGCTCATACACTTCGGCTCTGACGACCACGGACTCAAGCGCTGGCAGGTGGGGGTCCTCGACTCTCTCTATCTGCTATACCTCATCGTTATGGCGTTCGGCATCCTCCAACTCCTCTGAGTACCCCGTGAGTGTGGGGCACTTCCGCGAGTATTGCATTGAGAACCCGAAATTTGGCTCGATAAGCCAACGTGATATCCCGCACCACAAATAAAGAAGGTATAATTTCAAGAGAGCATTCATTGTGACTGAGAATCCTTATAGTCGTTTCCGTTCGCAGGTCTCCAATAATGCCGCTTATTGATATACACACGCGTATATGCTAAGGTAGTTAATATGAAACACCGGTTCCCAAAGGGGTTGTTACAATAGCTCTAATGTAACATGGCTTCAGCTCCTGATGAGCGCCAATCTTTGCCGTGCTGTTACAACAGTGCTGCTGTAACACCTGTCTCAGAAAACACCAAATTTCAACGTACAGGAAAGTTGTGCTGGTGCTTGCGGTCAACTGCCTCATTGGCGTCGTCCCAGAATTTTTGACGTAAGCACGACGATACCACGGACTTAATCGCATCCAGTCAGGATCAGAGTTATCTTGCTCTCTCAACCCAGAGGGCGCCTATATAGAATGCCCAACTGTAAAGTTCATGAGATCAATATCATGTTCTCTATGTGCTCTTCAATTTGAATCAGCTACTGTGTAATGCTATCTCAGGTCAGGAACACAATCGAGTCATCCAGGCGTCCCAGTACCGGATAGTGTCGAGTACAGGAGCCACACGTTCAAAACAACGATGAGGCCGATAATAACCGCGAGCCCATAGGTCGTCCTCGTCTTATTCGTGAAACTCCCCATAATGTCCTCTTGGTAGGTGAACCAGAGCAAGGGGATGAGGACGAACGGGAGTTCGAAGCTCAGCGCAACTTGGGAGGCCACGAGGACACTCGTCGGATCGAAGCCCGCTATCACGATGGCGAGGCTCGGGACGAGCGTCACGGAGCGACGAATCCAGACGTTCACGTTGAGGTCCAGAAATCCATCCATGACGGTCTGCCCGGCCATAGTTGCGACCAGTGATGATGACAGTCCGGCCGCGATGAGCGCGATGCCGAAGGCGAAACTCGCATTCGTGCCAAAGACTCCTTGGAGTGTGACATACGCCTCGGTGAGTGTTTCAATACCTGTCCCTTGAAGCGATGCAGCGGCAACGATAAGCATAGCAGCATTCACGAACATCGCGCTGAACAGTGCAAGCGTCGTGTCGATGCTTTCCAGTCGGAAGTGGCGCCGATGAACAGCTTCCGTATCCCCGTTAGCTTCGATTTGCTGTTGTCGACGATCCTGGACAAGTGTCGGATGCAGATACACGCTGTGAGGCATGACCGTCGCACCGAGAATCCCGATCGCAATAAACAGCGCACTCGAGTTCGGGATCGACGGTGCTAGCCCCGTAGCAATTTCCCCGGCGGTCGGTTGCGCAAGTGCCATCTGGAAGACGAATGCAAGCGAGATCACCCCGACAAGCGCCATGATCGTGAACTCGATCCACCGAAAGCCACGTCGATAGGCCGTACGAATGCCGAGCAAGGCGAACGAACTTATTCCGGCGAGGCCCGCCCCTGCTGCTAGCGGGAGTTGGAAAACTAAGCTAAACCCGATCGCAGCACCGATGATTTCGGCCATATCGGTGGCGATCATCGCAAGTTCGGCGGCGGCCCAGAGCGGCCAGACCAGAGGTTTGGGCAACCGTTCCCGACAGAGTTGCGCGACGCCTTTCCCCGTTGCGATCCCAAGTTTCGCAGCGATGATTTGAATCCCAATAGCCATCAGGCTCGCAAGGACGATCACCCAGAGCAGGGCTGTCCCAAACTTCGCGCCGCCGGAGATATTCGTCGCCCAGTTCCCAGGATCCATATACGCGACACTAATGAGGAATCCCGGCCCGAGATAGTACAGGAGTTTTCGCAGTGACGGGCGACCTGTTGGACCCGTCTCACCATCTGAGTTTGGAGTCACAATCTCTCTGAAAGGAAGCTAGATGTGGTTAATAAAATACCCATCGAACCAAATTTTAGATTTAGTCTAATCTAATCCACTTGGGACATCGGTCACGGAACCGACGTTGACGCTTCGCCGGTTTGATTGGCCCAAATAGAACGAGCAACGCTAGTCGGCAGGGAGACGATCGTCTCGTAGGAGTGAGGTTGAATACTGATCATTCCGATGGGGGTGACCTCTTTGATGGTAACGCGCGTTCCGGGTTTGATTCCATGTGCCTCGAGATACCGGAGAATTTCAGGATCCTGATTCCGAACTCGCTGGATAATGACTGTTTCGTCCACGCTGAAGTCGATAAGTGCTGTCCCGGAAGGGTCTTCAACAGGATCCAAGTCGGCACTCGGAATCGGATCACCATGTGGATCGACTCGAGGCTCGTCAAGCCTGGTAGCGAGCCGGTCGATAAATGTCTCGCTCACGTGGTGTTCCAGCCGGTCGGCTTCGTCGTGAACTTCGCTCCAGTCGTAGCCGAGTTCTTCGGTGAGATATGCTTCGAGTAAACGGTGATGGCGAATCACTTCCAGCGCGACGGATTCACCCGTCGGGGTGAGCTCGACGCCCTGGTAGGGTTCGTGGTTGACCAGGTTCTTCTCGGCCAGTTTCTTCAGCATGCTAGTCACAGTCGGTGGCTTGACGTCCAGCTGCGTAGCGATGTCCGATGTTTTGACGTTCCCATCGGCTTCCGCGTGGAGGACATAGATCGCTTTGAGATAGTCTTCCATGACAGCACTCAACATCATCGATGAGTAAATTAGAAACGCCTAATTCTTATATTTGTCTGCCGAGAATCCATCCCGACTACGGTACTCACATAGACCATCTAGGTCACTCCCGAGGTGCTTGACCTGTTCTCGCGTGTAGAGGTCAATACTGGGTGTGCTCCCAGTCGTCGCACCAAAAACTGGTAATGCAGCGGCGCTGAATGACATCTATGGAGCTTGGTGACCACGTATTTGATACTCAGGACGATGACCCGGATGTTGCCATCGTTGTACGCGTCCCTGAGGAGGAAACCATCGCAGACTGGACGTATGAAAGGAATGGGAAGGAGATATCGACAACGGACGAGAATCCTGACTACTCGGCGGACGCCCAACTAGTGAATGTCACCTTTGTTAGGGATCTGAAGAATGAGTGGCCAGAATGGAAGGACGTTGCACCGGCTGAATTCTGGGATGGGGTATGCGACCGCAGCATACCTGTGTATGGATTTCCTGAAGGGCGGTTGGGGTACGTCAAGCCGCCGGCAACGCTGGAAGAGGCGATAAAACAGATTCAAGGAAATGTTGATGTAGTGGAATGGCGACTTTCCGAACAGTATCTCCATATAGAGAATATGAATGAAACGTATGCAATCAGACCGGATGGAAGTGTTTCCGGCAATGGGATCTACGCCGATTATCTTGAAGAGTTGGTCGCAAATCCGAACGGGGAACCAACATACAAGTATCAGACATGACCCCTCAGCCGGTACCTGGGAGTCGAAAAGCGTTGGCTCCATAATTGAGTGGGGAAATGGTAGTCTGCGAACATTTCCGGATCCTCATTGAGAATGACTCGGACGAAACCTACTTGGAAGGCATTTCAAATTTCAAATGAAGATCGTACCGTATTCCATAGCTAATAAAAAAAACTCTCCCCAGGTAGACGCTTTTGGAACAACTACCCGTCGCGATCAGAATACGCTCAGGGTGAGTGTCTTTTCGAAGAACGATTATCGTCTCAATCTGCCCCGGTCTATTCGGAAAATATTTATTGCTGACAGAGTCCAACCAATTGGATGGACCACCGGCCTGTACCATGTACCCATGATTCGCGATCGGCCCATCCAGACGGTGGTCCACACTTAGTCCTACGTATCCCCTAGCTTCGTCTGTCCTCGGGTATCCGTTAGATATTACTGATGTCCTCGTGATCATCATCCTGATACCTTCGTTACTGTTTGAGATACACATCGATTTGAGGGTGAGAGCTATGTTCTCAGTACAGTTACCGTCTCCAGAACCGGTCCACGACACCTGTAAGAACGAAAAGCATCGACACGATTGTCAGTCCAAGCTGTGGCTCGCGGAACCAGAATGGTGTCGAAGGAATAACTGCTCGGAGACCGACAAGCATCAGCGAAAGAACTGACACATCATCAGATGGTGTATTGATTGATCCTGAATCTGTAGCATACTGAGGTGCTCCCACAGACTCACCGACTGGGAGTCGATCTGCTTCATACGGAATTCGCTCCGTTTGGACACTCCAGACGACAGCCCCCGATTCGTTCACTTCGACGATGCGCCGATTCAGCGTGTCCGTGATCAACGTATTCCCGTTCGGGAGACGATCGGCGTCTCGAGGCCAGTTGAACGGAATACCACCCGCCCTTTCGAGAGTCCACGCCGGTGTCCAACTGCCGTTCGCAGTCTGGTGGAGTTCGACCACGCGGTCGTTCTCGCTGTCGGCGACAAGGACAGCGTCCTCTCCGAGCCACTGGGGATTGTGCTGGTGATTGAGCACCGTGGGATCACCGCACCGCACCTCACCGTCGTTGTCGTAATCGGCTAGCTGCCCGGATTTACGGCAATTTGCATCGTTCGAATTCGTCGTATCTTTATTGATGACATCGACGACCCCCTTACCACGCTCAACAATCACGAGCTGGTTGGCGTTGCGGACTGAGACGAGATACCGACCCTCGTCGATGACATCGACGTCATTGATGTGCAGCCAGTCAGTTGTCGTCGGGTCTTGAGGAGCATCGTAGAATGAACTCGCGTTCCACTGCCACGTAACTTCGCCATCTTTGACGGTGAAGATACGCTCGTACTCCATATCGGTGACCAAGTATTCTCCCGATTCGAGTCGTTCGACATCGTGAACTTCACTGTTCTTTTTCGTCCTCACGGGGAAGCTATACTCGGAAAGCACGCGAGGTTCGGGCTGCGGATTGATGACCCGGAATCCAGTTCGCGTACACGGTGATTCGTATGGACCACACGAAGCGTATCCACCATCCATGAACCCAGCTAGGACCGTTCCATTCTCGGTTTTCGTCACGTCGAAGTAGCTGTCGGCGCTTGACTCGCGCCATGTGACGTTCGTACCGTTGAGGAGATAGACGCTGCCATATTCGTGCCACCCGGGACCCCCGCCTTGCGACCCGACTATTGTCAGCCGTTCCTGGTTTGCGTCTGAGGCTGTTCCGATTGCTGGAGCGAGGGCAGCACTAACAACGAGAGTAGTGACAAAAAGAGAGAGACCCGCAACCACAAGCAAAGTGCCTCTCGACGGTAGTCTCGAACTGAGATCGTGTGTCACCGTCATTTCTGAATATAGAGAGAGTACATTATGATCGCCAGCCCAATCGCTACAAGGAGACTATTAATGAGAACACCTATTTGAAGTTCGACCCCGAGTAGCTGGTGAGCAATACCCGCAAGGAGTGCACCAAACGTGATGATTCCAAAACCAGCAGCAAGTGCACGGAGCGAAGGCTCTCCAGTTCGTCGATGAGCCTTGTAGGCGATGAATGTAATCCCACCACCGAGGGCAAGAATCACGGTCTTGATGACGAGAATCGCAAGCATCGTTTGACTCACAGCTCGTCACCCATCTTTGACCAGATATTCGCAAGGCGTTCATCAGCACTCCGCTTGGGCCGGCTAATCTCGACATCGATCTGATCGTCGTCGTCCATCGATATGGTCACGTCAGTAAAATCACGTTGGTACCGCGTGATTCGTCCTCCCTCTGGGTGGATCTCGATACGTTCCCGGACGAGGGAAGCTGTACTGAGGAGATCTAGTTTCCGATACACCGTCGATTTCGGGATATCACACCGTTCGATGAGTTCCTTGGCGGTCATTGGTTCAGCGGTTTCTCTGAGGATGGTCTGACACTCGGGGTCATCCAGCGCATCGAGGACAGCCTGTAGTGGCGAGGGGTCCTCATTAGTTGCTGGATCGTCGCCCATGGTCAGGTTTTGAAACGGCTGTGGAATAGGTCGACTGATTCGGAGTCGGTCGGAGGTGAGTCCGCCATCCGCTATCTTGCTCGAAATTCTGTGGGATCATACAGTACACGAAGGTTCGTGGGTTCAAATCGCGGTGGAGTACGACCATTGAACTGCCGCTCATGTTTCATCAAACAGTTTCCTCCACGGCCGCTCCCGTGAAAGCTCGCTCTCGTCGTTGAGCTGTGCGCTACCCTCCTCTGTCAGGCGATAGCGCCCTCCGCCAATCGGAGAGATGAATCCGTCGTCGTGAAGCCGAGCACAGGCCTGATCGACAGTAATTGGGTGATCTTCAATTCGAGTGGCAATTTCCATGACGTGAAGTGGGCCATCTGCCTCCAGCGCTCGGAGAACGGCTCGGTCCATAACTTAGACACCCGACTGTCCATCCTGGACGTCAAGAAGTTCCTGATAACGGTTCCTGATAGTGACTTTACTGACGTGGGCTGCGTCGCTTACCATTGCTTGGGTGAGGCCTTCGTTCGTGAGATGTGTGGCGGCATACAGGGCTGACGCTGCGAGGCCCGCAGGACTCTTCCCGCTGTGAATACCGTGAGATTTTGCAGTCTCAAGAAGGTCGCGTGCGACCCGCTCAGCTTCGTCGCTCACCTCAAGCGTCGACGCAAATTGGGGAACGTATGCTACCGGATCGGTCGGTTCGATTTCCAGCCCGAGTTCCCGCGACAGGTACCGGTAAGCGCGCTGAACCGGGAGTTTCTCGACGCGGCTTACTGTCGTGAATTCGACCAACGTCCGTGGTGTCCCATACTGTCGAGCGGCAGCGTACAGACAGGCAGTCGCCATACCTTCGATGGACCGGCCAATGAGGAGTTCTTCCTCAACTGCTCGGCGGTAGAGCACACCAGCGATCTCACGACATGACTGCGGAAGGCCGAGCGCGCTAGCCATACGATCGATCTCGCCGAGTGCCTGTTTGAGATTCCGTTCCTGGGCGTTTTTCGTCCGAAAGCGTTCGTCCCAAGTCCGGAGCCGCTGGAGCTGTGCTCGCTGATTGGACGGGACTGGGTTTCCGCGGGCGTCTTTATCTTGCCACCCGATCGTCGTACTGAGCCCTCTATCGTGCATGAGGTTGGTGGTCGGTGCCCCGACTCGACTCCGCTCGGTTGTTTCATCGTCATCGTAAGCGCGCCATTCGGGTCCACGGTCGAGAGCGTCTTCGTCGAGAACGATGCCGCAGTCCTCACAGGACACCTCTCCGTGTTCTTCGTCGGGGACGATCCGACCATTGCATTCTGGACAGATCTCGCGGAACGACTCGCCCGATTCTCGCTGCACTGACTCGCGAGCATCTCGTTCGTCTGGTCTGATAGATATCTCGTTCATAGGTCCTGCTTGCCGGGACTTCACATCCTCGGCCGAGTGGTTCTCTCTAGCAAACTCCGGTTCGGAATCAGTGTAAATGAAGGGCGGATTCCCATCGTTTGGGAATCCACCAAACAGGTTCACTACACCGCTTTGAACGGCAACTAGGTCGAAGCCGACGGGGTCCAATCAACCCTGCGAATTAACACACTCTCGAACACCCATGATATCCGGACTCACGCCACTTGCGGTTACCTCTGTCACGACTTCAGTTGCACTGACCGTCTCGATGGGACTCGTTCTCATAGCGGTCATAGCCTGGTTGGCTCGGCTCGAAGATGTCCGCTCGTATGTGCCAACGAGCGACATTGGGGGTGGTGCCGGGCATACAGAGTACGGCCACGAGGAGAAGCCAGGTGGAATTACTCGATGGCTGACCACCGTAGATCACAAGGATATCGGCGTACTGTATGGGGTCTATTCCGTGATCACGCTCGCTTGGGGAGGTCTGTCGGTGCTGATAATGCGGACCGAACTGCTTGATCCGCCAGCGACGTTGATCCAGTCGACCACATACAACGCGTTGTTGACCAGTCATGGCATTACCCTGCTGTTCCTGTTCGGAACCCCCATCCTCGCCGCATTTGCAAATTATTTCGTCCCCCTACTTATCGGAGCGGATGACATGGCGTTCCCCCGTATCAACTCCATCGCATTCTGGTTGCTCCCGCCAGGAGCCTTACTCATCTGGGCCGGCTTCTTCATTCCTGGAATTGCCCCGTCGCAGACCAGTTGGACGATGTATACGCCGCTCTCGATCCAGCAGCCAAGCCCTGCTGTTGACCTGATGCTGCTGGGGCTCCACCTCACGGGAGTTTCTGCGACGATGGGGGCGATCAACTTCATTGCGACCATCTTCACTGAACGCGCAGAGGAGGTTAGCTGGGCGAATCTCGACATCTTCTCCTGGACGGTACTGACGCAGTCGGGGCTCATCCTGTTCTCCTTCCCGCTGCTCGGAAGTGCACTCGTTATGCTCCTCTTGGACAGGAATTTCGGGACCACGTTTTTCACAGTCGAAGGAGGGAGTCCCATCCTCTGGCAGAATCTGTTCTGGTTCTTCGGCCATCCAGAGGTGTACATTCTCGTTCTTCCCCCGATGGGTCTCATCAGTATTATTCTTCCAAAGTTCTCGGGGCGGAAGCTGTTCGGCTTCAAGTTCGTTGTCTACTCAACCCTCGCCATCGGCGTCCTCTCATTCGGCGTCTGGGCCCACCACATGTTCGCAACCGGGATGGATCCCCGACTGCGTGCCAGCTTCATGGCGGTCACGCTCGCCATTGCTGTCCCAAGTGCAGTCAAGACGTTCAATTGGATCACGACCATGTGGAACGGTCGGTTGCGGTTGACAGCGCCGATGCTCTTCTGTATCGGATTCGTGAGCCTCTTCATCATCGGCGGTGTCACCGGCGTCTTCCTTGCGTCAATCCCGGTCGACCTCGTTCTCCATGACACCTACTACGTCGTCGGCCACTTCCATTTCATCCTGATGGCCATCCTCGCCGCCGTCTTCGCTGGCATCTACTACTGGTTCCCGCTCTATACCGGAAAGTGGTACCAGCCCAAACTTGCGAAAATCCATTTCTGGCTCTTTATGATCGGGTCAAACCTCACGTTTCTTGCAATGATTTTACTCGGGTACAACGGAATGCCCCGGCGGTATGCGACATATAACGTCGATATCGGGCCGGTCGCCCTGTTCACGGATCTCCATCAAATTGCGACGGTCGGAGCGTACTTAATTGGGTTCAGCGGACTCGTCTTCCTCTGGAATATTGTACAGTCGTGGCTCGAGGGGCCACGGGTCGAAGAGAGCGATCCATGGGATCTGGCACAGGACGGCTTGCTGACGAAGGAGTGGGAATGGTTTGATCCCCAGCAAGAGATGACACTCGCTGATGGGGGAAGCGAAGCAAGACCACCCCAGAGTGACGACGATACGGAGGAAACAACATGACTCGCCACAGACAGCTGCTCCTCGGAGTCGTCTTCGCCGCAATCGGTGTGAGCATCGTTGCATTGCCGGCCGCAGCAGCAGGCGCAGATTCGGCGACGGAAGCGCTTATTCAGTCACTGAATCTCAAACTCCTCTACGTCGCAGTCCCCATTACTATCCTCGTTGAGGGAATCCTCATTTACACCGTCTGGCGCTTCCGGAACAACGACGAGCCAGCACCAACACAAGAGAACCGACGACTCGAAATTACTTGGACCGTCGCGACCGCGATCATCCTGCTCTTCGTCGGGGTTGCCTCATATCAGGTCCTCGCTCTACCCGCCGTCACCGCGACGCCGCAAGTAACAGAAGAAGGCCAGACGAATGCAACCGAGGTGACCGTTGTCGGGCAGCAGTTCCTGTGGACGTTCAAGTATCCTGAGGCAAACGTCACGTCACGAGGGACGCTCGTCCTCCCCGCAAATCGGACCGTCTCGCTAAATATAACGTCTACAGATGTCATACACGCAGTTCACATCCCAGAACTGGGCCTTAAACAGGACGCGGTCCCTGGGCAATACAACCGCCTCCAGACGACGCCCACTTCCCAGGGAACGTATCAGCTCTACTGTGCGGAATTCTGTGGTACAGGTCATTCCCAGATGACTGCAACAGTAAAAGTCGTGAGTTACGACGAATATCAGCAGTGGCTCGAAGACCAACAGGAATCTCAACAGTAACAATGTCTACCACAGAAGACGACTCCACAGACGGACACAGCCACCACCTTCCAGCAGTCGAAGACTGGCCGCAGGGATTCGGTGAAGCCAGCTGGTGGCCCTTCGTCACTGCGCTCGGGGCGGCTGGACTCTACGTGGGTGCAGGTCTCTTCCTACTTGGACAGGGTGACGACGCGCTCGTCGGTGCGAACGTGGGACCCGCCACCATTATCGCTGGGGTGGTTCTTTTCCTCGTCGGACTGTACGGCTGGATCTATCACGGCTTCGTCAAGCACTACTGGTCGCGGGACGCAGAGGATTCGACAGGGAAGCTCCGGTGGGGAATGCTCCTCTTCCTGGGGACAGAAGTCGCCACCTTCGGAGCTGGCTTCGTCTATTATTTCTTCATCAGAGTCGGCCCATGGCCGCCCGGTGAGCTACCGGACCTACTCTCGTCGCTCGTACTCGCCAATACAGCGATACTCATTCTCAGTAGTGTCACGCTCCATTTCGCCCACAGTGCGCTCCGCAATGGGAATCGTCGTCGGTTTGCCGGCCTGCTCGGGACGACCGTCCTCCTCGGTGTGGTGTTCCTCGCTGGACAGGTGTTAGAGTACTACGAGTTCATCGTCGGTGAGGGATTCACCCTCTCGAGTGGTATCTACTTCAGTGCCTTTTTCGGATTAACTGGTCTCCACGGGTTGCACGTCACCCTCGGCGTAATTCTCCTGGCGCTTCTCTCCGTCCGGACACTCTACGGGCACTACTCACCAGAGCGCCATACCTCCGTGAGTACAGTCACCATGTACTGGCACTTCGTGGACGCCGTCTGGATCTTCCTCGTCGCCACGCTCTACGTTGGTGCCGCATTCACCCTATAATGATCGAGATGAGTGTTCAAGAACTTCATTCGAGTGGTCGATCGAAACTACCTGACTAACCCTATGCCATCTCCAAAAGAAACCCTCGAAATCGAAAACGTGGTCGCATCAACTGGGATCGAGCAGGAACTTGACCTAGATCAGCTCGGCGACGATCTTGCCGGCACAGATTATGATCCAGACAAGTTTCCAGGGTTGATCTACCGTATTCAGAGCCCCAAAGCAGCGGTTCTCATCTTCCGTTCCGGGAAAATGGTTTGTACTGGTGCTGCGAGTGTTGACGAGGCACATCAAGCCATTCACACTCTCTTCGACGAACTTCGATCGCTAGGGATTCCTGTCACAACCGAGGCAGACATCGTCATTCAGAATATGGTAGCGAGCGGTGAGCTTGGCCAGCGCCTGAATCTCATCGCTATTGCGGTTGGCCTCGGTCTCGAAGACGTCGAATACGAACCCGAGCAGTTTCCAGGACTCGTGTATCGGCTCCCAAATGCGACTGTCGTAGGGTTGTTGTTCGGAAGTGGCAAGTTGGTCATTACCGGATGTAAGTCGTTTGAGGACGCAACGAAGGCTATTGAAACCATTCACGATCACCTACAGAACCTTGACCTCCTGGACTAAGAATTCGGCCACGGGATACGCAAGTATCAATTCGGCTCGGCCACCCGGACTGGGAACACCGAGCTATGAAAAACCACATTACAACCTGCGTGTTACAGTCAACCAATGACCGACACCATCTGGTCGAAAGACACCCTGCTCGACATCACAGTCAACGTCGTCCCGCTCTTGATTTTGGGCTTTTTCCTCCTGTTCTTCATACTCGTCGCTCCGTGGGGGGTTACCCTCTCATTAGTTTCCGCGATGCAGATTTTACTGATCGTCGTCCCATTCATCGCGCTCGTGATATTGACCTATGAGGCTGCCATTCATATTGAGAGATAACGTAGATCCGCTGATTTTGGTATGGATCTAAAAGAATGGTTTGAACGACACTGGTTACTCGCCTTGTTTGGAGTCGATTTTCTCTTATTTCTCGTGGCAGTCTTTCTGTGGAAACTAGGAACAAGACCGATTGCAGGATTGGTGTTCGTGTTCGTGCTAATCCCGCCACTAGCGGTTTTCGCAGTTCTTCTCGAACCGGGCTGAACGATTCGGTTACTCGTTTACCAGTAGTATGCCAAGAGTACGGGTCATGTCATAACAAGAACAAGACCAGCCACAAACATCAGAGCAGCAATTATGCCGAGAATAAGCATCAAAAGCTCTTTCTCAGACATTGCTCAGTCAGTCCGGTCGCGTGCGAATCCCGTTCGAAACGCGATCCATCCAAGCACGGTAATAAATAGAATGGGGGGGAGAATCATGAATCCCCAGAGTGGATCGACACCCCACCCGAGAAGGAGGATGATGTCTGCAATTCCGAGCGCGAGAAATGGTGACACCGCAAGAGTCGCCCGACGGCGGCTTATTTGTCGGGACGCAGTTTCGGAAGAGCCCATACCTACTGTTGGCTAGACTTCTGTAAAAAGCGCTCGATTCACGTACAGAGCAAGGCGAGTACCCACAGACACCCAGCCGTAGCATCTGTATGGAGACCGGTAATAACTCGATCAGCGTAGAGTTCACATTTGACGGACGGAGATTTTCGCTAGATTAAGGGCCTGTGTTGCGCAATGGTTTCACATGAACTATATCGTGTATCTGCTCGTGAGTCTCACACTCGTCGGAGCGTGGCTTCTCGGCATTACATTCACCGATGGAGGGGTCGGGGCAGTTATCGCCACGATTGGTACGATGGGACCGTTAATCGCTCTCTTGATCTACTATCAAGGGTCAACTGAACCAGCATAGTGGGCAGAGATCTCCCAGATGACGGGCACATTCAAGGGCTTTGATTTCGAGAAATGTACCCACAGGCAGTGAAGTACCGCGGGGACAAGCCCCGCGGCTTCACCGTTTTGACCGCACGCCCAAAACCGAGTCGTGCTGTCGCAGGCGAATTTAATTCCCCTCGACCTCCCCGTGTTGGGTCGGTTGGAATTAACACCCGAACGCCCGATGCGTCCGTGAGGGTCGGCGGCTTCACCCCGCCCGACAACACCCGTCTCACCTGCCGTAGCAGGGTTTTGAGAGGTGTCGCATTTCCTCGCAACTGCCGGCAGTTGCTTCGGATTAAGGTCTTTAACCCACGTCGCAACTGTATTCACACTTCGGTGGATTGCGACAAAGAGCTTACGGCCTTCACTCTCCGGGTCAAACCCCGAGGCACTCGGCCTGCTCAGCCTGTAGACCTGTTGTTAGACGAGATGAGACAGTGAAGAGATGACGGAGACAGAGAATCTTTCGAGCGGGGAGCGCCGCTATCAGTAATCACTAAGCCCAATTTATTCCTCAGTGATGGAACAGATCACGAAGTCGAGATTATCGGCACAAAACGAACACCGGCGAACACGCCTACAGTGGACAAGGATGCAACTGGTCGGCAGCACCGTCCCCTATTGTTTTGGACCTCGACCAGCCTCGATTATGCTCTCCCACCGACCGACCGCTTTCGTCTCAGATCTTCGTTGCTAACCCAATCCATATTCACAGAAAGGCACCACAGATGACGACAATCCAGCCGACTATCGAGCACAGGACAATAAACGTATGAGTCCCTCAACCCCAACTATCGACTGAGAATGACTACACACACCTGTCCGGTCTGTGCCGATCAGTTCGAGACAGCCGGAGCCACTCGCGATCATGCGTGGAACACCCACAACGCGTGCCACTACTGTGGTGAGCAACTGGAGGGAGAAACTGACGAGCGGTTGTATAGACATTGGCTCGCCGCGCATCCCGATACACTCTCACGTGTCGACTACAAGCGAGCAGACGCAGCCGTCGATTCACTCACATTCACCGAGCGTCTCTCGGAGGGCGGAGTTAGTGCTGCTGTTGGAGGGCTCACTCGCCGACAGTTGCTCCTCGCCGGCGGTGGGACTGCCACTGCCACCCTCGTAGTTAGCGGAACCGTTCTTACTAACAACAAGGGTACCGAATCCAACGGGAGCACCAATTCTACTGGTGGAGCGGGCGCCGTCGCAACCGCACCGATTCCCGATTCGCCGACCGAATTCCGCTATGCAGTAATGGGATCCGCTGACGCCGAGGTCACAGTCACCTACTTCGGGAGTTGGAAATGTCCGTATTGCGCCCAGTTCAGCACCGGCATGCTCTCGCAGTTGGTGACGGATTACGTCGAACCGGGAACAATCGCGCTCGAGTTCCGCAATCTCGCCTACATCGGAGGAGAGCCGTTTTTAGGTCCGGATGCGCCAGCAGCCGGGCAGTCCGGGTTAGCCGTCTGGAACGCTGAGCCAGCCTCGTATTGGTCGTTTCACGAATACGTATTCCAGAATCAGCCTCCCGAACGTGAGCAATGGGCAACTGCGGATCAGTTAGTAGAATTTGCCCAGTCGGCAGGAATGTCAAAGACAGAAGTGGTCCGGACGGCAATTCAGGAAAACCAGTACGAGGACGCACTTCGGGCGACAGGCAAGGCAGCGAGCGACAGTGGCGTCAATTCCACGCCGACCCTCCTCATCGACGGAACGACAATCAACCCGCTCGGGAACGAAGACCGGACCAGACGGCTGATCGAAGATGCTGCCGGACAGAGTTGAGTTAACGACCACCGATGGTCGGTTCTGGCTCGCAAGCGGGACAGTAGTTGCGACGGTCGCGACCACTGGGAGCCTCTGGTTCAGTCTCGGCCTCGGGCTCGTTCCCTGTACCCTCTGTTGGTACCAACGGATTCTCATGTACCCGCTCGTCATCGTCTTAGGCGTTGCCGCAGTCGAGAATCACGACACGATTTGGCGGACAGTCACGCCACTATCCGTGGTCGGCGGGGTGATCGCTGCATATCACTCCGTCCTCCAAGCGACGACGACCTCGTGTACCTTCGCAGGCCCCTGTGCAGTCGTCCAGTGGCGGCTTCCCGTGCTCGGACTCACGATTCCGAATCTCTCACTCATCGCGTTCGTGCTCGTGACGATTACAGTCCTCGCTGGATCAGACGTGATCGAACCAGAACGTCAGCTATGAACGAAGTCACTATCGCGGGATGTCTTGGAATGAATAGCGCCGGAATCGACCTATCGAAGCCCGCTTGTAGTGGGAGTTCCAACATTCCAGTATAATCAATGCCTTCGACATCTCGGCTCGGATCTGTCGCCACGGCAATTGGCCTCACATATGGATCGTACCTTGTTGGATCGGTCGTGATCCTCACCATCGTGACAGGTGTCGGACTGCTTGGCGTCGACCTTTCGTCGCGTCCTGGCCTCCGGCTGTTCCTGGTCACGGTCTTCTTGCAGGGGGTGACGTTCGGGGGAATCACCCTCCTCTATCTCAAACGCTATCATCTCGGACTCGGATTCATCCCCATCAATATTCCTGATAAACGTGATAGTGCAGTGATTATCGGCGGAAGTATTGCGCTCCTAGGTCTGCTCTTTGTGGTTTCGTCGGTGATTTCAGCCCTCGGTCTAAGCTCAGCACAGAATCAGATCGTCGAGGTCGGGCAAGAGAACCCGGGCGTGTTCCTGCTTCTCGTCCCGCTTCAGTTTCTGTTGGTTGGACCCGGAGAAGAGCTGTTGTACCGGGGGCTCATCCAGGGAAGACTCCGCGAAACACTCCATCCAGTCCGCGCCATCGTTCTCGCCAGTGCATTATTCGCTTCGATCCACCTCTTCTCGTTGACCGGTGAGGGAAAATTGGTATATATTGGAACGGCATTTGTTCTGGCACTCGTGCTCGGGACTGCGTACGAATATACGGAGAATCTCGCAGTTCCTGCAGTTATGCATGCAACATATAATGCGATCCAATTTGCGAGCGCGTACCTTACCTCGACGGGCGGGATTTGATATTTCTCCAGATTCGGCGCGTGACTTCAGACTAGCATTGGACACTCAAACTTAGAGAAGCTCCCGCTATGCCTATCCAGCTTGTGCCGAACATATCCAAGCGCTATCCCGTGAACTGGGAATCTACAATCGCCCTATGTTTAGGCCAACCAAAATGCCGAGTGTATCATGACTACACGTTTCGGCGCACCCGGAACCGGACTGTCACGGCGTGAGTTTCTCGCGGCAACTGGCGCGACCAGTATCGCTTCGTTAGCAGGCTGTTCTGCGGGCGGAGCCAACGAGCCAGCAGCAACGAGCGATACGCCCACGCAGACACAAACTGACTCGCCTGATCTCCCCTACACCAGCCCTCCAACAGTCGTCAACGTCGACGAGCAGGGTGGCGAAGTGACGATGCGGACTCAGCAGGCCCGCCACGCCGTCCACCCGCTCGATACAATGGGTGGGCCCGTCGAATTCCCCCGCGTCTGGGCGTTCCAGGCCGACGACAACGACCCCAGCGTCCCCGGCCCAATTCTCAGAACGACCGAGGGGAACGCGATGGAGGTGACACTCGACAACACAGATGGCCGACGTCCCCACACGATTCACTTCCACGGGGTTCGCAAGACGTGGGAGAACGATGGCGTCCCGACGACGACTGGAATCCAGGTCCCACCGGGTGAGACACACACCTACGAGATCCCAGCCAACGTCCCTGGAACGCATTTCTACCATTGTCACTTCCAGACCCACCGGCATATCGACATGGGTATGTACGGGATCTACCGAGTTGATCCCGAAGGCTACGAACCAGCGGACCGCGAATACTTCATGACCGTCAAAGACTGGGATTCGCGGGTTCCGCGGAAGTGGGCCGGTGAGGCGGACTTCACCTACAATTCGGCCAGTCGCAATCCAGACGTGTTTACCGTCAACGGGAAGAGCGCACCCCGAACACTGCACCCCGAAGAAGGGTCACCGATCATCGTCGACGAGGGCGACTCAGTTCGCATCCACCTCGTCAACGGCGGGTACATGTCGCACCCGATGCATATCCATAACCACCGCTTCCAGCGTGTCGAAAAGGACGGCGGGACGATTCCGGAGGCTGCCCGACACGACATGGACGTCACGAACGTTGCTCCCGCTGAACGACACACGATCGAGTTTACTGCCGATGCAGACCCCGGCATCTACTTGATGCACTGCCACAAGGTCAACCACGTCATGAACGGCACGTTCTATCCCGGCGGGATGCTTACTGGTGTGGTCTATCGATCCGTCATGGATACGGACATCTTTAACCAGCTTATGGAGTATGCCGGCTACAGCCAGTAGGTGAACGGGTTCTACAATCAGTAGGTCGAAATCAAATAAGAGAGACTATGCAAGTCGAACGCAAGACCCTCGCGAAGTTCCTCGTCGGGGTGTTCGTGTTCAACCTCGTGGTTATGGGAGGTGGTGCCTGGTACTCGTATCAAAACACGCCACCGATTCCGGATCGAGGGGTCGGTCCAGACGGGTCAACGATCGTTTCGAACGAACAGATACAGACTGGAAAAGCAGTCTTCCAGTCTGACGGCTTAATGAATCAGGGAACCATCCTCGGCAACGGCGCCTACTTTGGAGTTGACTACACCGCCGATACGTTGGATCTAAAGCGACAGTATATGGCGACGTACTACGCCCGAGAGCGCTTCGACGCCGAGTATGACGCCCTCTCTGCGAGCCAGCAAGCGGTCGTCGATCAACGAGTAAAGACAGATCTCCAAGACACGACTGACCGGAGCACGATCCGCCACTCGGCCGCCGAGGCATACGCACACCGACAGGTCCGAGAGACGTACGTGGAGCGCTACCACGAGGGCGAGGCCGAGCGTGGCGTTCCGCAGGGAATGATCGCCACCGACGATCAGGCACGCCGCTTCGCTGACTTTGCACTCTGGACAGCCTGGATCGCCAGTACGGACCGTCCGGGTACAGAGACGAGTTATACGAATAACTGGCCGTACGCTCCGGGGACCGGAAACGTCCCGACCGGAGGGACGATGATCTGGAGCGTCATCAGTATGGTATTACTAGTCGGTGCCGCAGGAATCGGCGTTTGGGCCTACAAGTCCGTTGAACTCCCGGAGCCGGATATCGACAGCGTCACGATTCCCGATCCAGACGAGATCGCACTGTTGCCTAGTCAACGTGCCGCGACGAGATTCATCCCCATCGCGGCCGCTCTCTTCACTGCTCAGGTACTTCTGGGTGCGCTCTTGGCTCATTACTACGTTGAACGGGCTGGCTTCTTCGGGCTCTTCGAGAATCTCGGCATGAACATTCTCCAGATCCTCCCGTTCTACCTCGCCCGCACCTATCACATCGACCTCGGGATTCTCTGGATCGCGACGTTGTGGATCGGTTCGGGGCTGTTTCTGCCTCCACTTCTCACCGGCTACGAGCCGTCGAATCAGGCCAAGTATACCCACGTCCTGCTCGGGACGTTGGTAATCGTCATTCTCGGAGGTTTCGCCGGTATCTGGCTTGGTGCCAACGGATATATCGACGGCGACTTGTGGTGGATTCTCGGCAACGAAGGACTCGAATATCTCGAAGTCGGACGACTCTGGCAGGCGGGCCTCCTCGTCGGCTTCGGGCTGTGGGCCGTCCTCGTCGCTCGGGGGTTCAAACCACTGCTCGACCGTGAACCACAGTATGGTCTGGCCCATATGATACTGTACGCGGGCGGCTCGATCGGCGTTCTCTTTCTGGCGGGAATGCTGTATACGCCGAAGACGAATATCGTGATGACGGAGTTCTGGCGATGGTGGGTTGTCCACATGTGGGTGGAGGGTGCCTTCGAGTTCTTCATCGTCGCCATCGTCGGACTCACGCTTGTCTCGATGGGCTTGTTGCGCAAGCGGTCGGCAGAAAAGGCAGTCATTTTCGAGGCGCTGTTCGTGATGGGTACGGGTGTCATCGGCGTTGCCCACCACTACTGGTGGGTTGGCCAACCTGACGTCTGGCTGCCGGTCGGTACGATCTTCTCAACGCTTGAACTCATCCCCCTCGTACTCATCCTCTTTGAAGCCCTCAACGAATATCGCGTCCTCGCAACGAGTGACGAGACGTTCCCCTATACGCTCCCGTTCATGTTCATTATCGCGTCAGGAGCGTGGAACTTCGTCGGTGGAGGCGTTCTCGGGTTCTTCATCAATCTGCCGCTCATCAACTACTACGAGCACGGTACCTACCTGACGGTCGGCCATGCACATGCGGCGATGTTCGGGGCGTTCGGCTTTCTCGCACTCGGGATGGCGACCTATATGTTGCGAATCGCCACCGCTCCTGGCCAGTGGGTCGAGCGACGGCTCCGGTGGGCATTCTGGCTCTGGAACGCTGGCCTGGCGGTGATGGTATTTGTCTCCGTTCTCCCGGTCGGCTTCCTCCAACTCGAGGTCGCCTTCACTCAGGGATATGACGCCGCCCGGAGCCTCGCGTTCTACAATCGCGAAGTCATCCAACTGCTGTTCTGGGCGCGGTTCCCCGGCGATACGCTTCTCATTCTCGGGACGCTCGTGTTCGCATACGATATGATCCGGAAGCGGTTCGCGCTCCGCGCCGTCATGACACCGGATGAGGCGCCCGCATCACAGAGTATCTCGGAACGCGTCCTTGCGGAAGACGATGACTAACCCAACATACGAAGGATGTGTCCCTCACGCCCACGAATGATTTCCATCACTTCGACAAAGGTAGCTAATATTGGATGGTCAACGTCCAAGGGTTCGTATAGATATGAGCAGAGTGTAGTGTAGTCACGCTCACCTGACGACCGCTCGGACCGCCGGACATGGATCTGCTCTTGTCGTCGTTGAAGCCATTCCTCACATTTCCGTGTCAGCGATTGGAGTGTTTCTTGGCGGCTGGTTAATTGGGTGACCGAAAGGTCCCGTAAGTCTTCGTCGTCGATTTCGACAACCGTATTTCGGATCGTCTGGATTGTGGATTGGGCATCTTTGAACATCGCAGATTCCGTTTCAAGTGTTTCTATAAACACCCGGCGGCGGTCAATACACTGCTGAGCGGCACCAAGGAGTCGCTGTTTGATGACTTGTGAAAACGACATCGCTTCCGAAATCAGGAGCAGGACATCAGCCCCAAATTCGGCACTAATGCTCGTCTCGAACGAATCACCGTAAACATCGTCGTAGTGATCGACTGCCATCACGGTCTCCCGATAATACGGCTCGATCACGTCACGGACAGACGGCTGCGCGGATGAGAACCTCTGATGCGCCCCACCAGATATCTGTTCGATCTGTGGCGGGTCTGTTTTGAGACTTTGAGTACGCTTGCGAAACCGCCGAAAGGCCTGGCACTCACGTTCAACCTCGCGTCGCTCTCGCCGAACGCTTTCAAGGGCAGCGTCCAGATACGTCGGCCAACAGGGTTCTTCGGTGGTCATGGCCAGTATAGCGGCACATATATTGTGTCTGCAGTACAGTCAATTTCGGCCATAAGCTTCGTGGACGGGGCGTGTGACGTTGACTGCGCCCGCGACGACTCGTCTACCCGGAGAACGAGCTGTAGGAGACGCTACCTTGATCGACGATGGTCTGGCTTTCGGGAACGTCTCCGTCCGGCGGCATACTCCCCTCGGCGGGACCGCCGGGTTCGCCGACGACGATCCGACCAACCATCCCCAGGGTCTTGTGTGGAATACAGAAGTAATCGTACGTGCCCGTGGTCTCAAACGTGTGTTCGTAGGTCGCGCCCTGTTCGCTAAGAATTTCGCTATTGAACGTTTCTGCTCCCTCGGGAATCCGATTTACCGAGGCTGAACTCGTTCCTTCTTTATATGCGGTTGCCGAGTGGCTCCCACTCTGAATTTCGAATGTCACAGTTTCCCCGGATTCAATGAACAGACCGATCGGATCGAAATAATACTCGCTCCCTTCAGTGACCATCATAACCGTATTCGAGGCCCCTGAGCCCTCAGTTGTTTCCTCTCCCGAACCGCCAGTCGTCTCCTCTGTGTCGGTTGTGTTCGGTTCACCGCCACCACTATCTCCGTTTCCTGAACTACTACATCCCGCGAGACTGGTCACGCCACCTGTTGCGAGAATTCCGGCTGACTTGAGGACTTGTCGACGCTCCATACCCACTTATCAAACCCCCCGGTATAAGGGTCGAGGGCGGATTCCCAATACATAGGACACCGCCTTCATTTGACGTACCAAAGTCGCAAAGTCGGAGTGATGGCATTCTATCCGACAGGGGTCCATTTTTTATCCGATCTGCGAATCATCGTTCAGACCAATAACGACATCTGTCGAGGTGAGACCGGTGGTTGATCCCGTTCTTGCGAGCCGTCTCCAGTTTGCACTCACTACGATCGTCCACATCATCTTCCCAGTGATGAGTATGGGTCTCGCCCCGTTTCTCATCTATTTCACATGGAAGGAGATCCGCACCAAACAACCAGTATACGAACAGCTCCGTCGGTTCTGGACCCGCATCTTTGCGGTCAGCTTCGTCGTTGGAACGGTGACCGGACTCGTCCTCGAGTTCGAATTCGGAACGAACTTCGCCACGTTCTCGACAACAGCTGGGGAGCTGTTCGGGGGACCACTCGCCCTCGAAGGGATGATGGCGTTCATGCTCGAAGCGACGTTCCTCGGGATCTTCGTCTTCGGACGAGACCGGGTGTCTGACCGGCTGTACTTCCTGTCGAGTATCGCTGTCGGGCTCGGCACGTGGCTCTCGGCCGTCTGGATCCTCATCGCGAACTCCTGGATGCAGACGCCGCGTGGGTTCGAAATCGTCGTGGAGAACGGCCAGCGAATTGTGAAGCTTACCGACCCGCTCGCAGCCTATCTCAATCCGAGGTTCCCCTATATGTTCATCCATATGCAGAACGCGGCCGTCGAGTCGGTCGCGCTCTTCATGGCCGGCGTTGCCGCCTACTACGTGTTCCGCCATCACGTCTGGGGCTACCCGATTGAACACATCGATGTTTGGGAGAAGACGCTCAAAATCACGCTCGTCGTCCTGCTCATCACGGCGCCACTGCAAGTGATTCAGGGTGATGAGTATGCCCGCCACGTCTCCGAAACCCAACCACAGAAATTCGCCGCGATGGAAGCCGTTTGGGAAACTGACTCCTACGTCCCCGAGTATATCGTCGCGTTCCCCACGGACGTTAATGACCTGCTGAACCCCCGTACAAAAGATCTCTTTGGCATCGGCATCCCGGGTGGCGCATCCTGGCTCGCGAGCGGTGGAAACCCACAGGCTACGATACGCGGCCTCGAATCCTTCTCGACGAAAGCCCCACCTGTCGCGATCGTCTTCTGGGCGTTCCGGATTATGGTGGCGCTCGGCTTCTGGTTCATTCTGCTGGCCGTTTGGGGTGCCTATCGATGGTGGCGTGGGGAACTCTTCGAGGATGACCTGTTGCATAAGGCGTTGATGGCGTCGTCTCTCCTGGGATTCGTCGCCGTGGAGGTCGGCTGGATCGTCACCGAGGTCGGGCGACAACCGTGGGTCATTCAGGGAGTGATGAAGACGAGTGCCAGCGTCTCTCCAAACCTCACAGGCGCAAAAGCTACGTTCACACTCCTCGGATTCGTTACCGGGTACATCCTGTTACTGGGCCTCTACACCTACGTCGTCGGTCGTATTATCCGGGCAGGGCCGCCATCGAAGGACGAACTCACGCAGAGTGATGGTGCCCGCGTCCCAGAGTCAGAGGTGACGTCCGGTGACTAGCGTCGGATCGCTGGCCACGAAGCCACTGTTCGGACTGCCGCTCGCCGAGCTCTGGTTCGCGCTGCTGTTTTTCATCTTCGGGATGTTTCTCTTTCTCGACGGCTTCGACTTCGGCGTGGGCGTCCTGTTTGCGACCCGTGACGACGACCACGAGAAAGAACAGCTGTTAGCGGCTGTCGGGCCGTTCTGGGACGGGAACGAGGTCTGGCTCGTCGTCTTCGGTGGGGCGTTGTTCGCGGCGTTTCCGTCCGTTTACGCGAATCTCTTCAGCCGGTACTATCTGTTGATGTTCGCGATTCTAGCCGCACTCGGTCTCCGGGGGCTCGCCCCTGAAATGTACGAAGAGCGCGAAGATGACCGTTGGCGGACCCTCTGGGGCCACTCGTTCGTCATCGGGAGTACCGTGACGCCGTTTCTGCTGGGGCTGTTCGTGATGAACTGGCTGATCGGGGCGACTGGCCTCATCACCCCCGTAGGGTCTTAGGCGGTGTCACAGTCCTTGCTCTCACGATCGTCGACGGGGCGGCGTTCCTCGGACTGAAAACCCGCGGCAGGCTGCGAGATGAGATGCGGAAGTACGGTGTCCGAGCCGCCGTGGGTTATCTTGGTGGAGCGGTCATCACTCTGGGGGCGATATATGTGACCGAACCAGGGCTGCGCTCCTCGTTCCGGTCACCCCTCATCGTCGCACTTGTGATGCTCACTGCTACCCTGACGGGAATCTACGTCGTCGCGCTCCGTAGACGTCGGTATTACGCCGCGTTCGTGGCGACAGCCGCACTCGTCTTCGGACTCGTAGGGCTCGTCGCAACCCTTCTGTTCCCCTTCGTCGATCGGACCGCAGGACTCACTATCCGAGAGGCGATCATCTCCACGCTTCCGCTCAATCTTATGTCGATAATGGCGAGCGTGCTGCTCCCAATCGTGCTCGTGTACTTTGTCGTGCTCTATTCCGCGTTCAGCGGACCAATCGATATGGAGGAAACATACCAATGAAACGATTTCAGATCCAACGAACGACCAGTGTATGGAGGAACAACATAGTGTCCAGGGGCTACAATACTTGGACTGCGTTCAACCGAGACCAAGTGCGATGACTGCAACGCGTTCCTCTCCCGAACCGCAACTATTGTCTCGGATCATCGTAACATGGATTGAACTCACAATCGTCGGCCTCACAGGTGGAATCCTTGGGACAGCAGTTGGTGGGCCGCTCAGTCTAATCGCCTATCTCGTCACGACGCTTGTTTCGGTCGGGGTTCTTTTTTACAACGTAAATGAATTGATTGAACGCCACGTTATATACAAGTGAAAAATAAGACAATGTTGAGCTTGGCCAATTCCTGTTCCGCGAAGATGCACACCATCGCCTCCAGTGGAGTAAACGAGTCGCTACCAGCTAATCGAGACTGTTCTATCTAATGATATTATCACTAATACCACCGTTCGTGCCTGTATTGCTTGTTGCGATTCTTTCGCCATTATTCTCCCGTCGGACTAGTCATGCTCTCGGTCTGGTCGCGACTGCTGTCGTTGTACCGTACGTATGGCTCCTCCCAGAGGGTGCACTTATATCTGGAAGTTTATTCGGCTTTTCGACCATTTTCCTGTACGTCGACTCATTCACTCGATTGATGGGCGGTATCTTCGCATTCATTGGCTCAATCGGCATTATCTATTCATATGCGAGTGATGCCGATACCGTTCAGACAGCATTTGCCCTCAGTTACGTTGGAACTAGCATTGGGGCCGTGTTCGCAGGTGATTGGTTGACGCTTGTTTTCTTTGTGGAGTTAATGTCGGTCGGAAGTACGCTACTTGTCTGGTATTACGGCGGCCGGGCGGTTCGAGCGGGCTTCCGGTATGCACTCTGGCATGGAATTGGTGGGAGCCTGTTATTGGCAGCGATCGCTTGGCAATACGCAACTGTTAATTCGTTTTTGTTTACTGCGGCTGATGGCATCGTCGGTACTGTCCCTCAAGTGCTGGCTGTCGTGGGTGTCGGCACTATGGTCGGATTTATTGGCCTCCACACGTGGCTCCCTGACACATATCCTAAGCCCCACATCGCTGCGAGCGTTTTTCTCTGTGTTTATACGACGAAAACGGGAGTCTATGTGATGTATCGAATTTTTCCGGACGGACAGCTCGCAGTTGCCTATATGGGTGGCGGAATGGCCGTCTTCGGGGCATTTATGGCTCTGATGCAGAGTGATATGCGACGGCTTCTCTCCTATCATATTCAATCACAGGTCGGGTACATGATAGCAGGGGTTGGAATTGGAACAACACTCGCCACCGCTGGTGCATTCGGTCACGTCTTCAATCACATCCTCTACAAGAGCCTCTTGTTTATGACCGTCGGCGTCGTAATTTATCGAACTGGCGAAGAAAGTCTGAAACGCGTCGGCGGGCTCGCGAGAAAGTTACCAGTAACGACGGTAGCCTTTTCTATCGCGGCACTTTCAATCGCAGGATTCCCAGGCTTTAACGGGTTCGTCAGCAAAGGGATGGTTCTATCAGCCGCCGAGTACGAGGAGATGGAGACTCTCTGGTGGTTATTGATACTGGGCGGCGTAGGAACGTTCCTATCGTTTATCAAACTGGGCTATTATGTGTTTTTCCACGGCGACTACGACGGGGAGATCTACGACGCAACCCGAGGACAGAAAGTTGCGATGGCGATTGTAGCAGGCCTGTGTGTGATCTTCGGAGTGTACCCCAGTGGATTGTTCAGTATCATCCCCTTTGGGTCAGAGATTCATTATGAAACATTCACCTTGGGTCATATCAGTGAGGGTCTTGAGCTTGCGATAGCAGGTATTCTTGGATTTGCTATCTTACGTCGGCCACTCAAGCGAATTGGCCGCATTCCAGATTTCGACGATATTTACAATCCCGCCGTTTTCTTTGGGACCAAAGCAATAGTACATGGAGTCACCAACTCATTTGCTCGCATCGATCAATTTATGGTGCGTCTCACCACAGGGACTCGATGGCTCCTTACTAATCCCGAGTTAGGAGTCAGACGTATCACAGCCTTTGTGAAACAATCAGACACTGCTAAGCCTCTGGACAAAGATGTAACACCAGGTACTTTTAGAGCAGGTATTGGCCAATCAATTGCCACTATTGTATTAGTCCTTGCACTTATGTTGTTTGTATTGCTATTCAGTTAACGTTGGATAAGGTATTACGATTCTCAATGCGTGCATAGATGAGCTTGGCACCCATAGCGGCGAACAGCTTCTGGAGTTACAGTCGACAGTATTATCAATTCCACGGATGAGCTTCCAAGTGCTCCGTTGGTGTAGCTCGGCCAATCATCTCGGCATCTCACGCCGAGGACCGAGGTTCAAATCCTCGACGGAGCATCTACGTTTCTACCTACAATCGCCTCTGATCAGACAAACCACGAATACGATGCCGGTGTCTCCGAATCCCAGTCGTCATTCACAACATGGGGCACGTCTCTGGCGAAACTCCAGACGGGTAGTCCGGTGGTCGTACTATCTGCGGCTATCCCTTGTCAGTCTCCCCTCCTCGGCAGTGTTCAGATAAGGATGAAGGCCGAGGCGGTTCGATTTGATAGTACTCTATGCCAGAAATCGACCGCGTCGACGGAGATACTAACTGGATCGACTTGGGATTTGTGGAGCGAGAAGTGACACCGAAGCCGCTGATGAAGCTCAGTATCCAGCTTCACTCCGCTAAATCGTCAATTTCGGATACTGTATCTATTTTAGAGGATTCCGATATCGAACTGGTGCGCTCGACCATCCACAACTGGGTGCAGAAAGCCAATTTACAGCCAATCGATGGGAAGAAGCTGGATCACGTCGCGATCGACGAATCCGTGATCCAACTCAACGATCAGCGCTTCTGGCTGTACGCCGCCGTCAATTCCGATACCAACAAATTCCTCCACGTGCGACTGTTTCCAGCCCGAAGAATGGCGTTGACCGAACAGTTTCTCGCGGAACTGCGTGCGAAACACACTCTCGACGACGCCGTGTTTCTCGTCGACGGAGCGCCGTGGCTTCACGCCGCACTCGACCGCCACGGCCTCCGCTTCGAGCACGAAACACACGGCGACCGCAATCCGGTTGAACGTGTCTTCAAAGAACTAAAACGGCGAACCAACCAGTTAGAAATTATTTTCGCCACGTCTCCGCATCCGCTGGGGAATCTTGGCTTCAAACCCACACCTTCGTGCGGAATCAGCTAATCTGAACAATGCCCCCCTCCTCACATCACCAGACATGAGCAAGGCCAGTAATCCGCTTACTCGCTGGAAATCCAGATTAGAACGAAGTACCGTCACGGAACTCGCTACTATCACTAGCCCAACCACTGTCATCCTCGTACTGGGGGTTGTATTGTTCTCATTCCCACTGAGACTGCTCGGTTGGCTCTCGTGTGGTCTGCTCGGATTCCTTGCTGCAGTGGCCTCGGGTCGAATGTCGAACATCAACTACGGCCTCGTTGACTGGCCTCGCCCTGCGACAACAGTCGACGTAGCGGTCAATGGAATCGCATACAATAGTGTGCTAGTGCTTGGAATCGGTCTCGCTCAGGTGGTGTGGATTGCCTCGGATAATATACTGCTCGGCGTTGCAATCGGGGCAATACTGCCGTCTTGGTTTCTCAAACATATTCACCTTCTCGTGTTTTTGGGTGAGGAGTGACGCTCTCTGAGCATCCCGTTATCGAGAGATACGCGCCGCCGAACTGCTTGGCATTGTACGCCCGTAGATAAGAGACAGAATCGCCTGACTGTCCGAGAATCATAGGCCGCTCCGAGCACAACTCAAGTACGTCGACGATTCCAATGAAGATCAGCTTGCTCTCGCCTGACTCCTAATTCTGCCACGACACCTCAACCGGCGGGTTGTGCGTCTATGGGTGGAGGCGAACGTTAGAATCACCTCGGGCAAGTTACGAAAACCGATGAAAATATCCACCTTCCGCTCGTCAAATCCGTTACGCGGCTATGTGCAAGGTTGAGCGGATCATCGAGAAACACGATCTCCCTGATTTAAACGAGGAGCTTCGCCGCCGGCATCGCGGTGGTGCCAGCCTTCGTGACCTTGAGAAATTCATCAATAAACGGGTTCTCGAACGGTCCTTGCTCAAATCGGAAGTGGCTCTTATCGGAGATACTGAAAGTATCTATCAAATCCTCCAGGGAGACGACATCGGGTCCGGACGTCGGGCAGAGATTCGTTCACAGCTCGATCAGGCTGGTCCTCCCGTAAGTAACGTTGAAGATGACTTCGTATCTCATCAGACCGTAAAACGCCACCTGCAGAATTGCTTGGATGTGGACACAAAACGACGGGCTCAGATCACGCTTGACGACGCCGAGGATACTGTCGCGTGGGCGCAGTCACGCAATCTTTCGGTGATCGAAAACACACTCAACAGGCTTCATAATGCGGGACTTATCGATGCCAGTAACGTCGACGTCACCCAGTCGATTAGGGTCACGTGCGAAAAGACCGGGAAAACGTTCCATCTCAGAGAATTTCTCAAGCAGGGAGGTTGTGATCGCGACGGATCAACGAATGACACCAACGCAAACAGTAGCTGACACACATAATCGAAGCTACCAACTGAGGCAGGTATTCGTATTCTGATCTCGATTCACGACTAGTACCCCGTTGCGACTAAGTAACCAACCCTGGATAATTGACTTACTCAGAACCTATGCCGCAACACACGAACCCGAAGCCTGCAACGATGGTCGTCCAAAATATCGGTGGAATCGACACGTGTGAAATCGAATTTAACCCAGGTGTTACGGTATGTACCGGGCAGAACGCAACGAATCGCACCTCGCTATTGACTGCAATTGCCGGTGCGCTTGGCGGTTCAGCTGCCACGCTGAAAAGCGATACCGACGAAGGGCACGTCCGACTGGAGTTCGACGGTGAAACCTACACGCGCCACTACCAGCGAGGATCGGACGGCTCGGTTATCACTGAGGGTGAGCCATATACCGATGATTCAGAGCTCGTCGATCTGTTCGCATGTCTTCTCGAGGATAATCCAGCACGACGAGCTGTTGAGCGGGGAGACGATCTCCGTGATGTCCTTATGCGTCCAGTCGATACCGTGTCCATTCAGGAACGCATTCGAGAGTTTGAACGTGAGCGTGCGCAAATCACTGCCCGACTCGAAGAAATCGAACGCAAACGCAACCACTTACCTGAGTTGGAAACACGACGGACGACTCTCGAAAATGAACTTGAAGCCACCACAGAGGAACTGAACTCTCTTCGCGAGCGAGTAGCCGACCACGACATCGACGCCGACGAAGCGGGCGCCGCCGAGGATCTCCTGAGCGAGCTGGAGTCGCGTCGCCAGACACTCCGACAGACGCGTGACGAGATCGAAACACAGCAATCGACCCTGGAGGCCCTCCACGACGAACGCGAGGAGGTCTCTGACGAACTCGACGACTTGAAAGACCAGGACACGGACTGGGAGGACCTTGAGCGAGAACTCAATCAACTCCAGGACCGTGAGCGCGAGCTTCAGGATTCAATCAACGACCTTTCTGCAATCGTCGAGTTCAACGATGAGCTTCTCAACTCATCCGATGAGCTTGTCGATAAGAATCTCGACGAACAGACCGTCACCGACGAACTCGACCCGATGTCGGCCACGATCAAATGCTGGACCTGCGGGAATCACGTAGAACGTCGAGCTATCGATAGCCAGCTGGAGGAACTCCGAACCGTCATTGAGGAGAAGCGGACCGAGCGACAGGAAGTACAGGATGAAATCGCTGAGCTTCGTGAGCAACTCAACCGGCTCCAGTCAACTGAACGCCGACGACGTGAATGCGAAGAGCGACTTGACGAGATCGAACGGCAGAGACAGCGTCGAGAACAGCGAATCAACGACCTCGAGAAGAAAGCTACTGATCTCCGAGAGACGATTCGTGATCTAGAGGAGGAGGTCAAAGAGACCGAGGAGTTCCGCGAGAATGAGTTGGTAGAGCAGTATGAGCGGCTCTCCGAGCTTGAATACGAACGGGGACAGATCGAACAGGAACTAAACGACGTCGAAGACGAAATCCGGGGCATGGAGTCACTGGCAGATGAGCGAGAACAGCTCGAAGCGCAGAAAGCGCAGCTCCAGGAGGAACTCGAATCGCTACGGACGCGCATAGAGGACCTCGAACGTGACGCGGTCGAGTCGTTTAATGAACATATGGCCGAGGTGCTGTCCTTGTTGGAGTATCAAAACATCGAGCGGGTTTGGATCGAGCGGAAAGTACCGAATGATGAACCTGAGGGAGTATTCGAGCTCCACGTGGTGCGGTCGACTGAGAACGGGACGATGTACGAAGATACGGTCGACCATTTAAGTGAAAGCGAACGCGAAGTAATCGGGCTGGTGGTCGCACTCGCGGGCTATCTCGTCCACGAAGTGTATGAAACGGTCCCCGTGATGCTGCTGGACTCCTTAGAAGCTATCGACGCTGATCGTATCGCTCGACTCATCGAGTACATCGCTGAGTTCGCATCCTATCTCGTCGTGCATTGCTTGAAGAGGACGCCCAGGGCCTCAACAACACGTATACCCGACTATCGTCGGATACCATCAGCTCGTAGCAGATTATAGCGAGTGGAACAGAATGAGGAATTTCGGCCGCCTATCTCCACCACAGATATGTACCGACAGATCAACCCTCTACTTATGAGTCCAACCCAGTTAACCACGATCGCCTTGGTAGTCTCCGGGATCGTAGGAGTAGTGGCAGTAGGATTATCTCTAATGGCGTATATCCGACTTCGACATACGAGTTACCGCCGGATGCTACACCCCCTTATTGTCGTCACAATTGTTTTTACGGTTGCACACGGTCTTGTGTTTCTATTGCCGACCCATCCGCTCGTCGTAGACGTTCTTGAATCGCTTACTGTTACAGGTCTCGCTGTTGGGGTGTTCCGTCTCATTCAGCTCCATCCGCGGATGAAGAATCCTGTGGGTGATGAGTGACGATGATTCTAGGGCTTATAGAACTTTATAAAGGCATCCTCGGGGTTGGAGTGATTGCAGGAATCGCCTTTCTACTCTACTCGAATGATTTCGTCGTAATTCACCGCCGCTTCTTAGGGCTCGTTGCTATCGGAACTGGCACAACTATTGTCAGCAGACTACTCTTTATAGTTTATTGGCCGAAAGGTAGCCATTGGTCAACAGCCATCCTATTTGCTCACCTCGTGTTCATACTCTTCATAGTGGCCGGACTCTATTCGCTTGTTACCGACTATCCGGTGCAAAATGAAGAACGACGTGGGAGGCTTTTCTATCGATGATCATTTTGAGATTTTCTCCTAGAAACCGTGAGTAAACGGTCCTGTCGGTACGTCAAGCGGGGCAATAACAGGAGATCGTCCATTGCTCAAAATTCCACGATGACTCCAAATCATTTGTGGACCGTCCCAAGGTATAGTCTAGTGGCATCAGATCAAATCACGTGTTAAACTCTATAGTGGATTCCCAGAATGTAGGAATTCCCCAAACACGTTCATCGTGAAGAACTGAATACCGATACTGAGTGGCCCATGGTCAGTGATACTCATGAACAAATAAAAGAATGCCACAGTCGACCTGATAATGAAGCGGTAATAAATATGTTTGTCAAAGATGTAGTGATGGATTCATCTTCGTATTTCCAGGCTCTAAGTGAGATACCAGGTGGTTTGTGTGATTGACCGAGTGGAAAAAGAGATCGATATGCTCACCCGTCATTTTCAGATTCTCCAGCTTGTCATCCAACACGAACCGATTGGGATTGTGAAGTTATCTCAGCATACTGGATATCCTCATCACAAAGTTCGATATTCCCTTCGTGTACTCGAGGAGGAGTCAATCATCGAACCGTCTCAGGAGGGCGCAGTGACGACCGATAAAACACATAAATTCGTCAACGCCCATGTAGATGTTATTGATGAGATTATCGAGAAGTTGGAAGCAATGGAGTTGGATGACACGGCAGAACTGAAGGAAGGCTGAGAAAAATCCAAGCTATGAGCCATTTGTCGCCAGCCTAGGCAGGTTGTACGTCCCGTGAGTTAAGAACGGAATAGTCAGATTGGTCGTAGATTCGTAGATCCCGTCAAGCTCTAGTGGACGAGATCAATGATTTACCCAATTCTGGGTAGACTGTTTTCCGAGACAAGAGTAGTGAAAGAACATATAGTTTGAAGGAATATATCTAAGGTTTTGCCTATCTAATACAAATGATCAGCCGATTCATTGTCTGGGAGATGCCCCTCACGGAGTGAGGGCAATTTTTCGCTCTACGGGACTGGATACTACTTGCATCTCCTCAACAGCAGGAGTAAGGCCTTTCCAAGTCTAAACCGAAGTAGAGATGGGTCGATAGCGTGGCCACCAGCTATCTGACAGCACTCCTATTGAGTTCGATGCCGGCCATTGGGAACATCTCCGGTGGGCTCGTCGCCGAACGGTTCGAGATCTCCGGCGATACACTCAGCTTAGCACTCCACGTTGCGGCGGGCATTATCCTCGCTGTCGTCGGTATCGAGTTGCTTCCGACGACGCTCGAAGCTGACCCGCCGTGGTTCGTGCTCGTCGTTTTCCTCGCGGGAGGATTCTTCTCGATCGGTCTCGACAGTCTCACAGACTTCATCGCCGCTCGAACCGGCGGGGGACGTACAGAGTCAGGTGCTTGGGGTATTTTCGCCGGCGTCGCCGTCGATCTCTTTAGCGACGGCGTGATGATCGGAGCCGGGTCGACGATTTCGCTAGGTCTTGGACTCCTCCTCGCACTCGGTCAGGTTCCTGCCGACATTCCCGAGGGCTTCGCCACGATTGCCACCTTCAAATCGAAGGGCGTTCCGCGCCGAACACGACTCCTGTTGTCCCTCTCGTTCGCACTTCCAATCTTTCTCGGTGTCACGGTCGGATACTGGCTCGTCCGTGGTCAACCTGCGATCGTCAAGTTCGGGCTGCTCGCCTTTACAGCCGGAATCCTGCTCACGGTTGCCGTCGAGGAGATCATTCCCGAAGCACACAAGGAAGGTGAGGCCCGGCTGGCTGCCGTCGCACTCGTGGGAGGATTCGCCCTGTTTACGTTCATCTCTATCTATTTGGGGTAGTTTCGACCTTCACTTTCTTCAGACATTTACGAAATTCTATTTCAGAGATGCGTTTTCCCGCTCTACTTGTCTTCGATACTCCCCATACATGAAAGGTACCCATTCAGAGTATGTTGAGTACACTGAAGGCCATTACACCAACATACACAACGTAGAGACCGTCGAACAGCAGGACTTGCAATCGCGTGAACCCGTGTTCAGCCGCTCCCCAGTGGGTCAGTCCCGCGTACACGGCCGGCATCAGCGCCACGAATAGCAGATTCACCCAATAGAGTTGAAAATCCTCGATCGGAACCGTGACGAGTGCGAGCGGCACGAACGCTACGGTCATCGTGACAGCGTTGTCACCGATAACGCTCGTCGTTCCGGCGGTGACCTGACCGCTTCTGACGACGCTCCACGTCGCGAACATCTCGGGGATCGCTGTTACGATCGCCGTCACGAATAACCCGCCCACGAGCCTCGAAATCCCGAGGGCAGCCACGATGTTCTCCGTCGAGAGAACGATACCGTACGCTCCCGACGCAAGGACGACCAGCCCGGCACCGGCAAGGCCGAGTTCTTTCTTGGCCCACTGCACGTCCTCCGACTCGGAGCGACCCCTGAAGAACGCCTGGCCCAGATATGCGAGGTAGGCTGCCCCCATAATCCACCCATCGATGGGCTGGAGTCCCCGCCCGGATTCCGGCAGCGTGAGGACGGCGACCAGACCAAGGATGCCGAGATACGGCAGTATCAGGACGGTAACGGCCTCCTTCTGAATCCGAAGGAGATTCTCCTGGCGGTGGCGACCGTGCGTCGCTGTTTGGCCGCCAGACGACGTGCTCCCCTGCCCACCGTCGCGACGCGTATCTTGCCCCTCCGTTCCGCCGCCGAGGTCTCGCTTCCGCGAGGCGACGTAGGCGATTGTCACGATGAGTGGAATGGAGACGATGTTCGACCCGAGCATCATTCCCAGCCCGATGTCGGAGACACCGCGATAGGCACTCGTGACGTTGATGCCGATTTCGGAGCCGGCGGCAGCGATCCCGACGAGGGCACCACCTGCGACCGCGGTCAATCCCAACTGTCGGCGGAGCTTCTTAATTGGATGCGAAAGTTGTTCGGCACCCCAGTGAGCAGCGAAGACCCCGACGACCAGAATGACCGCCCACAGCCACGGACTCAGCTGGACCATACCTGTCGAACGGAGATACGTGCCGGGGATCCATAGTAGGTGGGTCGGACTAGTGGTAGAACGTGACGACGGTATAGCATCCGGTGGCGTATGTTTCTCATGGGGCTCCACAGAAGTGGCACACCGTCGTCTATGGGGTGACGCATATCTCTCCGAGTGGCTCTCTCGAATCAGTCAGGTAGAAGTGGCTCCCTGTCCAAGACCGAATAATGTCACCGGAAGAGCCTCAACCACGGGAGGGTTCCTCCCGTGGACAGACCCCTCAAATCGGAGGGTCTGTTCGGCCACTCTCTATACTTCTCGCAGCGATTGTTACGCTCACTCAGATTCCCGTCGCATCCGCCCACGGTACAACCGGAAGCGGTGGACTCTCGCAAGGACACGGACTCATCTTGGCACTGGTCGGTGCCGCCATCCTCGGCGGGTTTATCCTTCTCAAACGGACAGATCGTATCACGCCGACAACCGCTCTGTACGGCGTATTCGTCGGGATAGCTATCACTGCGCTTGGAGCCGTTCTCTTCGAGGGGCTCTCCCCGGATCCGACGTACACTGCGAGTTCGATGCCGTTCCCCCGAGCGTGGTATCAGCCACTGGCCCTGCTGAGTGGCTTGGGCATCATGGTCGCGAGCTTCGTCATTGGGTGGCTGCGCTGGCCATCCCGCCCACGGTACACGTTCCTCGGCATCCTCATGGGATTGTGGATCTCGTACCCCTACCTTCTCCCAGAATTGGCAAGGGATACACATCCACTTGGGTACGCTATCGTCCTCGGCACGCCAATTCTGATCGGCTATGTCATCTGGAAGGACGCAGGGGGTGTCATTCGCGCAGTCATGCGTGATCCAGTTGCACGTCGCTTCGGCATCGGCGTCAGTGTCGTATTAGCGCTCTTTTTTGTTACCGTGACGGGCTACCTCTCGTTTTTCCCCGAAGAAGGCTTCCCCGAGGAGGTGACGGTCGTCGTTCTGCCCGCAATCTATCAGCTGGTATCGTGGCCCACCCTCGAAATCGCGATTCCGCATCTCCCGTTCGTACACATCCCGTTCTTCCTGGCCCTGTCACCTGGCCAGGTCATCGTCGTCGGGATGCTGAGCGCTCTCATCGGGTTGAACGCCGCTCTCATCGCCCGTCACTGGCGCGTCGAGGAACGAGCCGGTATGACCGAAGGGACCGCCGGGAGTGCTGCAATCGTCGGGACGTGTACCTGTGGGTGCTGCGGGCCACTCGTCGCGAAGATCGCGGTGCTCGCTGCCGGGCCATCGATTGCTGCCCCGCTCTACTGGGTATTCGTCGATTCGGCCTCGCCGCTCAGTGCGGTATTCATCGTCGGGAGCCTGCTTCTGTTTACTGGCAGTCTGCTCTACTCGGTCCAAGCAGCCCGACAGCCCGATCGATCGGCTGCCATTATCCCGGCCGACTGAAATGCCGGATCTGCCGTGAGAACGCGGTTTGAACGAACGTCTCAAGATGGGAAGGGAAGAGTCGACAGTACGTGTTTTTGGGACTAGTAGCCGTACTGATCGTTGTCGGAACCCTCGGAACCGGCTTCCTCCCGTTGACGCCGTTCTGCCAAGTCGTCTCTGGAGGCATCATCGTCGCGGGCTTTGCGGTCGGGCACACGGGCCTCCGTGCCTTCGAATTTCTCGAATAAACCACGAAGGCCGTCTTCATCCGGCCACAGCAGGTATCTGCCGCTTCGCGGGGTTAGAGCCGCTACTCGTTAAGCAGGGCTCGAAACGAATTCGCCGCGAGAAGACCGCCAGTCACCACGACCGCTCCCATCGCGAACACTGGATTCAGCAACCCCGTCGCCGCAAGAGGGATCGTGATCCCATTATAGAGCAGCGCTAGCCCGTTGTTCTGTTTGACACGCCGACGTGCTGCATCTGCGAGGTCGAACGTCGTCTCGACCGCCGCAAGGTCGTCATCGACGATAGAAATATCCGCGGCATCGGACGCGAGCGCGGTCCCGCCGCCGAGCGAGATACCCAGATCGGCCGTCGCAAGGGCCGGAGCATCGTTCGTTCCATCACCGACCATCGCGACCTGTCCACGGGACTGTAGCCGCCGAATCGTCGCAGTCTTGCCCGCCGGCGGAACCCCTGCAAACACGTGGTCGACTACGGGATGAGTAGCGAGGAAGTCAGTGGCGGCCTCGTCATCGCCAGTCAGGACGACGGTCTCCATATCACGGGCACTCAACTGCGTGAGTGTGCCGTCCCAGCCCGCTCGTGGCTCGTCGCCCACGACGATGACACCCTCCGCACGACCATCACGACCGACGATAATCGGAAGCTGCCCGACGTCACGGGCCGCTGTCGCCCGAGTTTCGAGGGCATCGCTCACCGACCACTCTAGATCCGCAAAGAGATCGAGATTGCCCGCGAGAACTCGCGTGTCGTCAACAACCCCTTCGACGCCGGTCGCGTGGCTCGTGAACTCGGAGATGTTACGTGCTCGCTCGCGGTCGTCTTCATTCGCGACCCCACCATCGGCTCTGGGACCCTCGCCAGCTTGCCCCTCTTGAGCGAATGCGGTCACGACCGCGTCCGCCGCCGGATGCGATGCTCGCTGCTCCAGGTCTGCGACGGCGGCCAACAGATCTGCCGGTGCATCCGCCTCAAGAACCTCCATCCGACCGGTCGTGATGGTGCCTGTCTTGTCGAAGACGACGACGTCGACGTTCCGAAGGCGCTCGAAGACGGTTTCGTCGAACACGACGATGCCGCGGGTCACTGCTTCCTCGATACTCGTTGCGACGGAAAGCGGCGTTGCGAGTCCGAGTGCCCATGGACACCCGACCAAGAGCACTGACAACGCCGTCAGGACGGCGAGCGGGACGCCAGCCCCCACTACGAGTGACCAGCCGCCGGCGAGAACAGCCCCACCCACGACGACTGGAATGACGAACGACGCCAACCGGTCGGCCTGTCGCTGGACGCCGTGATCCCCACTCTGGAGATTCCAGACCGACGTGATGAGGCGGTCGATACTGCTGGATGCACTGTCACTCACCGTGAGGACAGCGGCGCCGTTCGTGACGACCGCGCCGCCGACGAGGTCGTCGCCCGCTCGCTTCAGCACCGGGAGCGATTCGCCCGTCACGACCGCCTCGTCGACCGTACACTCGCCCTCGGCAAGGACTCCATCGACCGGGATACGTTCGCCCTCACGGACGAGCACGCTCTCTCCTGGTTCGAGGTCATTCACGTCGACCGTCGTCGTGGTCCCATCGGCGTCATATCGTCGGGCGTCAGTAACCCGCGAGATGGTGAGGTCCGTCAGGCGGTCCATCGCCCGCTGTTTGCTCAGTGATTCGTAGAAGATCGCAGCGACCACACTCGCGGCAACCACGATCGTCAGGTCGTAGAAGACGTCGATCCGACCGAGGAGAAACGCGATCGTGCTGTATACGTAGGCACTCACGACGAGGAGTGCGACGAGCAGGTCCGTGTTCGGCTGTTGCATCTTCAGACTGACATACGCACCCTGTAAGAGCGGAAGGCCGGTGAACACCAGGACCACACCCGTCAGGACGAGAAAGAGCGGCAGGATCAACAGGCCATCTCCACCGCCGAGCCCAGACGCACTCGCGTACATGTCCAGCGTCCCATCGCCGAAGAACGACGAGAGCTGCGCTGGATAGAGGAGCACCGCGTACGGCAGGAGCATGAACGTCCCGAAAATAACGCCCGCAGCGTAGCGAAACCCGAGCACCTCGTCGATGTCTCGGCCACCCGTCTCGTCTTGCCGCCGCGACTGGCCGACGACAGTCATCGGACCATCACTGCCACCGTCACGACGCGTTGCCGTATAGCCCAGCGGACTAAGCGCGTCACAGAGAGCGTCCGCCGAGATGCTCGTGGGATCGTACTCGAGGCGAATCGTCTCGGTTACGTAGCTCGCTGTAGCGTCAGTGACTCCCGTACAGTCTTCGGCAATCGACTCCAGATAGGTTTCACACGTCGCACAGTGCATCCCCTCTACTTGGAGAAATACCCGTGACTCGGCCCGCTCTCCGTGGGTGTCTGTTTCGGATTCACCAGCGTCATCGTCAGCGCCGGGCGCGCCCGTGGGTTCGTGTGTCGTCTCCGGGCGACTGGAATGCTCCTCGTCACCGAGGACGCGCTGGACGTCCCGACACCCGGTAGAACAGTAGACGCCGCCGTCTTCATCCGCGACTCGGTCATTGGGGACAGCGCCACCACAGAGCGCGCACGTGGCAGGTGATGAATAAGATGGAGACATAGCTGATCACCACCGGTGAGAAGAGGTACAGCCTCGACCGCGGAACGTGGATACCGACATCAGTCGAACGGCCATTACTGGGGGTACAGATGCATCGATATTAATGCTGTTCGGAGAGAGCGGTGCAGTCGCTCGAGGTCCTAGTGGGCTCGGGTTAGGATAACGTTGGGTCAACTATCTATTGCATAGGTAGGTACAGTTGGCTCTGTTGAAATCCTATCAGATAGACACGAACGCGTGTTAAATAGTATCTCAGCGAATTACGACGCTGTCACTTCGTCCCCTCCAAATTCCTCATAGGAATAATACAGAAATGCGACGAGTAGTCCCAGTAGAATTGGAGCCCATGACGGAAGGCTTGGAAGTGGAATGAACATAATGAGAAGAACTGCCACCAGCGCAGCTATCAGTCCTAATCCAATCATATTGATGAGTGTCTTCCACGGTACAAGCGTATCTTCGGTCATTGTTTAGCCATTATCGCCGCTTCATATGAGCCTTCTGCGAGTTGCAGTAGTCACACTCCGATAGTCGCGCTATGATGCGAGGGCCTTGTCGAGGTTGTGAACCAAACAGACGAGAGTAATCTCACGGAACTGCTTCCACCAGCGCCGTGAGCGGACGAATGCGCCATATTTGCGTTTGAGGCGAGAATTTACGGTCTCGTTTTGACTCCGCTGACCGTAGAGGTCGGCGTCAAGTCGAGCGTTCCACGCCCTATGGAGTGATGAAAACTCGCGGTGCTTAATTAGCGGACGAACACCAGTCTCACGGGCTAATGCGCGAATCTTCTGGTCGTCGTATCCCTTGTCGCCGAGGAGAATCGCTACGTCACCAGTATTCCTCTTGAGGAGCGATGGTGCGATTTGCGAGTCGTGTTTTCGTGTCGTTGTCACGTGTACGTCGAGAATCGCGTTCGACCTCGTATCTACGAGAAGCGTTACTTTCAACTGCTGAATCGTCAACTTCGTTCGCTTCGTATAGTGCTTCGAGGCGTGACTACGGTCAAAGCCAGAGGCATCGATACCGACGACACCGTTGGTCGGGAGGAGGGTAACCGAGAGGTTGAGAAGCACACGCCAAACCGCCATATCGAGCCGGTTAAACGCCTTACATAACGTCGAAGGAGACGGGAGTTCCTCAAGATCAAGGGCGCTCCGAATGCGAGGCATCTCGATAAGTTCGTCAAGGAGCGTCCGGTACGTCGTATTCTTCCGCATCTTGAGACAGAGCAAGACGATGTGCTGGTGGAGTGTGTACCGGCGTTTCGAGAACTTCGACGAGTAGCGGGCAACAGCTCGCCGAGCCAAGTGATACGCCTGCTCAACGAACCGAAGCAACTGCGACTTTGGGAGGGCCTGCATCCGGTCAGACTACCGGGCGAACCTGTAACCCTCCGAGGATTTCAACAGAGCCCTGTGTTTGCTTCCTCGTCATCGGTTTTGCGGCGCATTACGAACACGCACGGGTAATTAACTGCGTCTTCGAATACTTCGACGTCGGCGAAGTCGACGAACTCTTCTAGGAAGACGTGCCGAGGGAGGTTTTTCCGGAGTTTTTCTGCGTATTGTGCGTTTGTGAATTTGTTTGAGGTGATGTATCCAACTTTCCCGCCCGGCTTGAGCCAGTCACGGACACTGTCGATGAACAGGATGAGGATATCGTATTGGCGGTGAGCGGTGTTTGGGAAGGCCTGGTTGTAGGCTTCGCGTTGGCCTTTTGGAATGTCATTGTAAAAGACGTAGGGCGGGTTGCCGAGGACTATATCGTACTCGTCGTTTTTGATGGTTTCAGCTTCCTGTTTTTCTTGTTCGTATTTTCTGAGGATGGTGTCGCTGTGGAACCCGGTGAGTTTTGAGTCCACTCCGCGTTTCAGTGAGTCCGTCTGGTAGATCTTGAAATTGTCAATCGTGTAGTTCGGGTCTATATCTTTGACTTCTTTGTAGAGGTCGACAATTTGGAAGACGAGATTGATCTGCGCAATGTTGACGGCGAACGGGTTTAGGTCGAGGCCGTGTAGTCGGTCCTGGACGATTTCGAGTGCTTCCTTGGGCTCGACGCCTTTGTTGTCGAGTCGCTCGACGAGGCGATTGGCTGCTTGGACAAGGAATGTCCCTGAGCCGGTTGCAGGATCAAGGACGGTTTGGTGTTCGATGGGTTGGTCGGCGGTGTAGTCTAGTCGGTCGAGGATTAAGTTCACGACCTCGGTCGGGGTGTAGAATTCGCCGAGAGTTTGGCGTTCTTCTTTCGGTAAGTGTTGTTCGTAGAGGTGCCCGAGGACGTCTCTGTCGACGTCGGCGAAGTCGTAGTGGTTGAGGTGCCAGAACGTTCGTTTGAAGATGTCGTTGAGTGCGGAGCCGTCGCGGAGTTCCCAGTCGAAAATACTGCCGCTGTAGAGGTGTTCGTAGATTTCCATCATCTCGTCGCAGGCGGCGTCAAAGAGGTCGCGATAGTCTTTGTCTGGGCCAGTGTATTTCGCGTAGTCTTCCCAAAAGCCGAAGAAGTCTGTGACACCGCCGTTTGAGACCATCGTGTTCAACAGGCCCTTGTCCTCGGCAATCCGGATGAAGAGAATTTTGTTGATTTGGGTGTAGACGCTCTCGCGGCAGAAGATGCGTTTATTTTCGGCTTCTTTTTCGCCAACGCGGTTGGAGAGTTGTTTCCAGACTTCGTAGTCTTCATGGAAGCGTCGGTATGGTTCCCACTCCTCTTCGATTTCGCTGATTTGCCGGCGGAGTTCTGCTTCTTCTTCAGTGTCTGTCGCGCCAGTGCTTTGGACAGATTCGAGTTCGCTTTTCAGCTGGTCGCGTTCCTGTTTAAGTTGTTCATGCCGGTTTTGGTACTCGTCGAATCGCTTCAGTGAGTACGGCATGAAGTACTCGTTGATGCTTTTCTCAAGGGCGTCGAGGAGGTTGTTGAAGCCGTCGTCGGTGGCGACGCTTTGGATTTGGTGGTCGGGAAGGTCGAATTGGTCGAATTTCGCGACGTTCGCGACTTCTTCGCGCCGGAGTTTGTTCAGCTCAAGGAGATCTTGATATTCCTCGATATCGACCTCGCTGGTGAGGGCGCGTCCGGTGTCTTTGTTGACGAGACCTTCGAAGTTTATTTCGGCGAGTTTCCGGGCGCTATACCCGCCGTGTGTTTTGGCATCGGGGTGGTTGGGGTCGCACGTTTCGTAGAGGAGGAACTTGTCGAGGTTTGTGGAGACAAAGTATTCGACGTAGTTGCGGTCGCCCGCGTATTCGAATCCTTGGTCGATACCGTTTTTTACGTCGACGCTGCGGCGTTTAGCCTCGACGACGATGACGGCGTTGCCGTCGTCGTCTTTGAAGATAATGTCGTTCCAGTCGTTTTCTTGCTCGTAGTCGTTTTCGTCGTGATCTAAGACGTTAATGAAGAGATGGTTGATGATTCGGGGGACGACGTCGGGTTCGGGCCGGTCTTCGAAGTCGATTTCGCGGTAGATGGCGGCGTACTCGTTGAGAATTTCCTGGATAAAGCTTTGTTCTGCATCAGAGAGATCAAGGGCGGTCGACATTGTGCGGAAACATACGGGCTACCGTTATAAATGTGGAGTAAGTGGGCTGATCGGATGGCTCCCAGAGAATGCATATACACCCGGACACGATTGATTTAACCATACGTTTCCTGACTGGTCGAGAGCAATCCTGTTGCCCGGGACACAGCCACTTGTATGTTGACCTATTCGTGTCCGAGTGTATAGGAGAATGTGATTCGAAGCAGGATGGAGCCTCCAGATGAAGACACAACAGTCACGATCTCAAAAGAAGTAAAAAACGTGAGAGGACACTATCCCGCTGACTACTTAGATTAGAAATTAAAATTACGGCCTAGTATCGACACTAGGCTTTTTATTCATATTTTTGACAAAATGGGATACATCACTCTAGATCCAGATCCCGGGCGTCAAGCTCACCGGCGAGATACTGTTCTCCCTCACTGGTGATATCGTAGACACCATTACCTAAGTGGACGAGAAGTCCGTAGGTGACGAGTGTTTTGCACCGAGCGTTGATGTGTTGGCGAGAAAAGCGAACGCGGTCGCTATCTGCCATTTTCTTCGGGGTATCAGGTCCCTCCTCAGAGAGATGTTCTAGAATCCGATCATCAGCTCGAGACATCCAGTCCGCATCAAAGCGCATAATCGCTTGTGGTTGCGCCGGTGCTATCCCAAACGCGCTAAGTCAAGCAGAAAAGCGTCAAGATTCTACAGTTGACTCACAACCTTTTAAATCGCTGCCATCCTAAGCGTAGAGCATACCGATGCATTCCCCGCCACCAGACAGTCCGGACCGAACGAGTGACCGCCTCGTTGAAATTATTGAGACACTGGAAAGGTGTGGGCTCGAAGACGGCGACTATAATTTACAGGATTGGGTGGACGTCGATGCACTATTACAGCTCCTCACCTCATCAAAGGGAGATGTCTCGATTCGGTTTACTGTTCAGAACGTAGAACTCATCGCGACACCCGACGACATTCGAGTACCGGCCGAGGGTTCTTCGAACCCAGACGAATCATAGAACACCCAGCATCGGAAGCCATAGAAGTACGTACCCCCTCCCACACCTAGAGTGAGAAATGACGCCCAGTTTCCAAATCATACGAATTAAGAATCTCTTTCCGATTATTGACGGCAGATGAGAGGTTTGTATCGTCCGATACGGAGGTGGTCGATTGCCTTCTCCGGACTTCTACTTTTCATCTGTACGCTTGGCTGGGTCCTTATCGATGGAGACGATGCCGTAGTCGACTTTCTCGAAGTAGCACTACCAGCCACAATCGGGATTTGTTTGCTTATCGGCGGGATTTGGCTCGAACGAACTCACCAAGAGTCCCGAATCAGTCAACTGGCACTCTGGACAGGTGGGGCGATCACTGGTGTTGCGGTTATTATCTGGTTCATTTTCGTTATCTCGCTCGAACATAATCCAGCCGCTGAGCCGGGGAAACTCGCCCTCAATGGAGCAGGGATTTTCATGGCAGCAGGCATCCTCCTGGGCTACTACGCAACTGGTTTACAGCAGCGCGAACGGGAGCTGGCGCGGTCTGAGGCACGGTTCCGAGCATTGACGGAGAACTCGTCGTTGGGCGTCGTGACTATCGACGAGACGAGCACAATACGGTATGCGAACGACGCTGTCAACGAACTCTTCGGATATGAACAGTCAGCAATAGTTGGCGAACCACTAACGAAGCTAATGCCCGAGGAGTTACGGGAATCGCATCAGAATGGGCTGGCCAAATATCTCTCAGAGGGGGAACAAACGTTCGACTGGAACGGGCTCGAGGCACACGGCCTTCGCGCCGACGGAGAGGAATTCCCGATCGAGATTAGCTTCGGGGAGTATCCTATTGACGGGGATCATCTCTTTACGGGGATCATTCAGGACGTCTCAGATCGGAAAGTGGCAGAGCAACAACTCCGTAATCACACCTCGAAGGTGACACAGCTCCACGAGCTCGCTACCGAAATCACTAGAGCGGACTCGACGGCAGCGATCCACCAACACGCTGCTGCCGGCGCAGTCAAGTTATTCGATGCTGATGTCGCCCACCTCGCAGTAGTAGAAGGTGACCAACTGGTTCCGGTCACCAGTTCAAACCCTGGTAGTGTAGATGGTTATGACCCGGTACCAACCTCCTTCGGATACGCCGGGGAGAGTTACCTTTCGAACACGGTTGTCCGGGTCGACGACCTCGGGGAGACTCGGGGGGCTACGGCGTTGACAATCCGCGATGGTGGAGTACACCCCGAACCCCAAGCCAGCAACGACCCTCGCGCATTGTTGAGTATTCCGCTCGAAGAATATGGTGTACTACAGGTGTTTTCGTTTGAGCCGAACGTGTTCGCCAAGCGCGACGAGGAAGTCGCGGAGATGTTATCGACTCACGTCGTGACAGCTCTCGAGCGACTGTCCGCAGAGGCGACGATTCGGCGAGAGCGTGACCGGCTGGAGGAATTTGCCGGTATCCTTTCCCACGATCTCCGGAATCCGTTGAACGTCGCCCGAGGACGGCTCGAATTCATCGATAGCACCGATAACAGTGAACACTTCGACGCCATCGAGCGTGCGTTAGACCGTATGGAACGCCTCATCAAAGATATGCTCACACTCGCTCGACAGGGAGAAGCAGTCGGCGAGACAGAGACGATCTCCCTCAATACTCTTGCTAAACAGGCTTGGCGAAACGTTGATACGGACACTGCGACACTCAAAGTCGAGACGGATCTGCGTCTCAACGCTGATCGCAGTCGCCTCCTCCAAATGTTCGAGAACCTCTATCGAAACGCGATCGACCACGGCGGCGAGGCCGTCACGATTCGTGTTGGAAGCCTTGAGAATGGTGATGGCTTCTTTATCGAAGACACCGGACCAGGGATTTCGACATCCGATCGCGAAGATGTATTCGAGAGCGGGTACACAACAAACCAAGACGGTACGGGTTTCGGGCTCGCGATCGTCAGCCGAATTGTGGAGGCCCACGGTTGGTCGATCGAGGTCACCGATGGCACAGCCGGGGGCGCTCGCTTCGAAATTCGGACGTGAAATCCGCTACACAACCACGCTGAAATAGGCCAGTCAGCAGGATCATACGTTGTGTCGCTCACTGTCGATTCCGTCGAAGTAGTACTGGACTCCGTCACCCAATTTTGAGAGCTTAATTATTTGATGAATGAGAATTAATCACACAATGGGATGGTGCGCTACTGCACGAACCCAGATTGTCGTCGATACGACCGCCCGCTCCCCCACGACGCTGGTCCCTGCCCGGACTGTGGCACCGCAGAACTGCGGATTGATGTGGATATCCCCCTCCACGTCTGTTCAGCCTGTGGCACCGCAAATGCCGGGGCGACAGGAGATTGCTGGTCGTGTGGAGCTTCACTCGACGACCAGGTTCGCAAACTCTGACCAAACACAGACGTACAGATCAGTCGGGTCATCAACCACGGCCGGGTAATTACTAACAAGTTTCCAGCATTATACGCAATTGATGACGGACTGGCGATGGGTGACTGACACTGGCGCGGTGGGCGAAATGCCCGTCAGAGTCCTTCCAAATAAACAGGCCGAGTTCCTTGATCTTGATTTCTTAGAGGCCGTTCAAGAGGTCCAAATTAGATATGAACAGGCGGTCAAGACACGAATTGCTCCAGGCGACATGTGTATCTTTACCGCCAGAATTAGTGATGTCAACACCGAGACGGAGCCAAAGATAATCACGGTGGAAGTGCTGGACGCCGAGTTCATCCAGCAAGATGAGGAGAATCGCACCGAGATTGATGAAATGATGGAGCATCTTGATGAAGCACGTCAGCGACGGCAGGAACAACGGGCCAACGAAACCTGTGACAATTGTGCTTCAATTGAGAGCGGCACCCGATTGTCTGTAGAGCGAAAGCAAGGGGGACGCGATCTACATTACTGCGCACAGTGTGGTCGGTTGCTCTCTACCGAAGAGTATCAAGAGTGGATAGAGATTCACAATTAGCTCGAATTGAGAAATCCGTTAGTGACAACGGCGACTCATCGGCGGTCAGATTGATCCCGAAACCCTCCTCGGCTTCAAGAACGTAGTCAACATCTTCTTCCAGCATCCCTACCAGCGTTTTTCGACCCCTCGAGAAGTAGAGGACAGAACAACCGATGATCGACACGGATAGCCCACATTCGTTCGAGCAGCTCCGCGACCAATTCGAAGACGAGTGCGTCCTCACCGCGCTTGATCGAGCAGACTCTTCAGAGGGCAAGACCTTGGAAGTTCTCTTCCTCGATGATGAGTCTGGCCGTATCTACCGCGTCCTCAACGCAACTCGTGGCGCACCTGACTCAGGCTGGTTCGTCATCGCCCTCGCAGGACCGAACCCTCAAGACGGTTTCGAGCGCCTGCGTCGCATCCACGACTCCGACACCCACCGAGTCCTCACCACCCAGGTCAAGAAGAACGACCAAGAAACGGGAACTCGATCTGCAGAACCTTGCTCCGAAACACCCGAATAGCGTTCTCGACTTACAGAACGCCCTCAAGAGCATCGTCAGCCAGCACAAGCATAGATTAGCGATCAGACACGTGGGCGTTTTTCACTCCCCTGCCAGCAGGTGGAGGAATCGTATCGTGAGTTCACACTCCACCGCATCAGCCAGGGACGCATCCGACTCGTCCCCAACGCTGCCTCAGAGTACTGACCGACGTGACGAACGCGCTCGTAATGAAACGATGGATGTCGCGCTCCTCAAGCAGGGCGGCATCTACTCAGTAACCGGCGAGTCCGGGGAGACCTACACTATCGACCTCATCGACGAAACGTGTACTTGTCCGGATTACCAAGATCGCGATCCAGAGGGCGGCTGTAAGCACGTCCGACGTGTCGCTATCGAAGTTGAAGAAGAGACGGTCCCCCGCCCCGACGGGAAACTCCCGTCATCGGCACTCACCACATCAATCCAAGAGGACGACGACAACGACGTCCGTGAGGACGCTGACTACCAGCAGGCAGAAGCCGCCATCATCGACGCCATCCAAGACCGCGAGGAAGAAATCGCCCGGCTTCAGTCAGAGATTGAGGCGCTCGAATTCGTCACCGACACGCTCGAGGCCATCCGCAACCCTGACGAGGACTTTAGTCTCGACGCGATTCGAGACCAGCGGTAGATTACCTACAGCTCCACACCTATGAATTCGTCCACTCACCACGATCGAACGGTAACCATCGACGTGCAGATTCCCCTTGGTGCAACAGAGGACCTCGACGAATCAATTCCAGCCGACATCTACCCCGACTGGCTTCAAGAACGCCTCAATGAGGCGCTCTCCAATCTCTCTGCCACCCCTGACCATCCCGGTGTTCTCGAGGTCGACGTCGACGCCATCACGGTAACCGAAGTCACGAGGCACGAATCGGGCCCCGCTTACCGCCCCAAGTAACTACTATTTCGAGCCCAATTTTTTCTCCTCCGTTACAGAGGCGAAGAGGTTTCAAAAACAGATGACAGACAGCACTCGAGACGAGGACGCCGTTGCCTCGCTTTTCGTCCCTGACGACACCTCACAAGCCGCACTCATTGATCTTTTCGACACGCTGGAACGTGCCGGCTTTGGTATCGCCCTCCGCGATGGCTACGACTCCCAAGACGCCATCGCGTACGACCTCACCACGACCAATTCGCTCAACGACATTGTTCCTTCTCCCGGCTCGCCCGAAGACTACGACGCTGCCTATCGAGAGATGCAAACATACATCCTCAGTGGCCCAGCCTTTGAAGCCGCTATCACCGTTCTCGCAGCCCATACGGCAGTCGCAACGCAACACCTCATCGACGGCGAGCGCGCAGATCCAGACATCGACGATCTAGATGAACGCTCACTCGAGTCGGCAATCTCTGAAACCGAGACGCAGATCACTGATGCCCTGTACGAACGGGCCCTAGAGAACGTGGAGGTCGACGTATGACGTCTGAAAAGAACACGCCGGTTCCGATGACCTGCCCAGAGTGCGGCGGCCGGTCGTTCTCTTGGATCATCGAAGAAGTCCAGTTCGGCGACATCCAGAAGTACGAGAACGATACTTTCGAAGAGGTCGGTATGAAGCGCGGTGAGGTTGTCGGAAGTGACGTTGAAGAGGAAGGCGTCTACTGTACGAATTGCGATGAGCGCCGCGATCGCGACGAGCTCGTTCCTGCCGACGAGGAGACCGCCATCAACCAAGAGAGCGCGTGATTATCCCTTTCATCCCGTCGCCGGAGTAGTCCTGACTCACCAACACCCCCGGACTTCCGTCGTAACCTGATCCGATACTATGTCCAACGCATCCACCACGCCATCCGACGACACCGATTCGGCCGCACCGTTCACCACTCTCAGCCGGCTTGCGTACGCCCACGTGACGCACTCCCCGCTCCACGAACGCTATATGCCCTCGGGCAACTTCGAGGCTGTCGGCGAACCCGGCGAATTCGGCCCGATCGACCCCAAGACCGGGGCTGAATACCACGCTCTCGGTGGCCTCAACCATCAGTACAACCGCGACTACAAGGTCGGTAGCTCATATCCAAAGACAGTCTTCGTTTACGCCGAGGATGCCTCCGGTGAATCCCTCTCCCACAATACACTCGAAGCCATCCTTGATGATCGGAATCTCTGGTCGGATGCACTTACACCCGTCCTCCTCCCGAAAGGTATCGAAGAAGACCAAGCAACCTGGTACTCCGCGTTCCAATTCCGTCCCCCGGAGCGCGCACCGAGCCTCCGCCGGGTCAAGCGCCAGCTCAACCGCGTCTTCGACGACGCCGAGATCTATCACGAAGACCCGTTCCTCGATGCTCGAATCTGGCACGAGTAGCCGCACCACCTGTTGTTTTTCACCTCCATCTGAAGTGAGGTGCACAAAATGCGATCGTTCCTTCCACCGTCAGAATTCGCTCTCTCGGACCTGCCTGAGAGACTCGATGTCGAACAGCAGCTCAAGAACCGACAAGGAGTCCATATGGCGTTTGCGACGACAGCTCTCACGGTCGACATACTCGGTCGTGATCAAGGCGAACGCCACGATGCCCTGAAGGGACTCGTCCAAGCGTGGGACTACATCGCCCGCCAACACGGCGAGGACGTCCACGTCGAGTACACCGGGAAGCCGTGGCAGTCGCTCAACATCAATGTCATCGACCGCACCGGCGAGCCCGCAGCAGGAGATGAAATCACCCAATACGGTGTGCTCAACACGGAACGAGACACCCTCCTCAAGCTCGGTCAGTTCGGCCCGACACTCACAACGAACCGTGGGAAGGCGGCCAAGCAGGCACAAGCGGACAGCCACCTCGAACTCGTCGAGGTCACGAGTATTCCGCTCGATCAAAGCAGTCCACTCTCGCACTAACTAAAAGTGAATATGACCTCAGAACCCCAGCGCCAGCTTCCCACCGAAACGTCCGACGCCGTCTCCGCACACATCGGCGCCAGTGAAGAGGCCAGTGACCTCACCTTCCAAGACGCCATCGAGGCGCTCCGAGAAGGGATCGATGGCTACGGGGACCGGGTTCACGCAACCGCCGAAGTCCTCCGCACCGTCGACGTCCTCGGGATCCCGAACAACATCCTGACCCACCCCCGCGTTGAACAAGGTATCTGGCGATACAACCACGACGCAGACACCGTCCGCCGCGAGATCGAGATCACCATCGAGCGCGAAGCAGACGACGACGACGTCACCGTCGACGAGATTGTCGCCGCGTATCGCGTCGCCGCCGCCCGTCTCGACACGCCTATCGACGTGGACTAACCCACCACGTCCAAATCCGCTAGTAGCCCCGCGGGGTGTCAAACCCAGCAGCTCCCTTCTCAAGCCTTCCATGACAGTCATCGTCATCAACATCAAAGAAGAGCGAATCGACTCCGAAGATCAATCCCCCTCAGACGTTCTTGAGTCACTCCTCATCCTCACCAAATCGCCGGACGATGATACTGTCAGTCCCGAATACGTCCAGAAACTCCTCCGTCAGCTTCCGTCCAACGCACTCAAAATCCGGCAATCAATTCACGAACCGGACTGGGGGTTCGGAGAGCCCTGTCCTGTCTGTGGGACCGAAGCACTGAGCGCCATGACGGTCAGCGAAGACATTTACAACTCGAGTCACGGCGAGTTCGAGTACGTCAAGACTGGCGACGCGGACGGTCCCGTCCTCTCGGTTATCTGCCCCGAGTGCCGGGCGTACCTCTCGCACGTCCCGTACCAAAATCTGACCACCTGACCGATGGCATCCATCGACACCGATCCCGACTTGCTGTCGGATACTCACGGCCCTCGCCAAACGCCGTGTGGTGCTTCTTCGACGAGATCGACGATGTCCCGACTCTAACCGCCATCGAAGAACAGGGAGAGGTGTGGGAGGCCCTTCTCGACGGCGACCGACTCGGAATGGCAGTCGTCGATACCGTCGAGATGCCGTTCGTGAGTCGACTCGCCGTCACACCGAACGCGCGACGGATAGACATCACGACCGCAATTCTGGACCGACCCCAAGACGAGTATTCACGCCTCCGCTGTCGCTTTCACAAGGAAAATCTGGCAGGTATCAGACTCGTCGAATCCACCGGGTTCCACCGGAAACAGGAGGGTCGCCATGGCGAGCTCTGGTGGTACGATATACAGGTCAACGACGTCGGGGAGGGAGACCAATTCGACACGGAGAGCGACACTACCGCGGTATCCTCAACGTCCGCTTCAACGGCGTCCCGATCAGGAGGTAACCGATGATCGACCACGACACCCGTATCAACCCCGACTGGACCGTTGCACAGCTCATCGATCTCTACGATGGCCATACGTACGAGACGAAACACGACCATCCCGACCGCTTCATCTGCGACTTCTGTGCCGCTGGCGTCGCCTATGCGAGCACTCCCCGTGTCGCACAGTACGTTACCGATCGCGTCCTCAATCCCGACCATCCTGTCTGGCAGTCCAAAATGCGCGCGCATCCCGGGAAGCGGCCGCTCACGCCACTCGCGACCTACTGCGAGGACTGCGCCGCGCGCCGCCTCTACTTTCCGTGTGAGGGTTTCAACGAGGCCCGAGTGTTCTTCACCCTCGAAGAGGATCGCACGATTTCGAATCCCGAGGTTACGGACGTCTCGTCGGCCGACGACGGAATACCCTGGAACCCCCGTGAACTCTCCGAAAAGATCACAGGCGTCCCTTGGGAGGCGAACGCCATCCTTGCCGGGGATGAACTCTGGGGGCATGAAAGCATCCTGGTCAAGCATTAAAAGTCTGCAAGCAATTTCACTAGATGATACGAACACAACAGCATAGCCGTGAAGCGTCCGGAAGCCGCATTTGAGAGAATGACCGATAGTCAGTCAGAGGACACCACATGTCCAACGTGTGGCAAGGACGATTTCAGCAGTAGAGGGTATATGAAACGACACCACACACGGGTCCATGGTGAATCCATTGCGGGGGTCGAACTAACCTGTGCGAATTGTGGAGATACTTATCGAGAAAAGCCTAACCGAGTGGAACGGTCAAGTTTCTGTTCAGTCGAATGCCATAACGAGTTTCGGTCCAATAATTGGACCGGAGAGAAGGCTCCGAACTGGAAAGGTGGAGAGGTCACACTGAATTGCGAACAATGCGGTGACGAATACAAACTAATCCCCGCCGAAGCTGAACGAGGGTCCCGATTCTGTTCCATAGCCTGCAAAGCAACCCATATGCGTGAGTCGGGTCAGTGGAGAAAAGAAAATAACCCACGGTGGACCGGCGGGGAGAGACCAAAATACAATGGAAACTGGGTATATGCTCGTAAGCAAGCACGAGAGCGGGATTCGTTCGAGTGTCAATTGTGCGGGGTTCATGAATCTGAGTTTGAGCGCGAGTTAGATGTTCACCACATCATTCGAGTTGCTGACTTCGATGATCCACAGCAGGCCCACACCCTCGAGAATCTCGTGACACTCTGTCGGTCGTGTCACATTACAGTTGAGGACATCGACATCCGCGAACTCGTTAAGTGGGACGGATCACTCGATCCGCAAGTCCTCGGCCACGCACGCTGTGAGTATCGCGCGTTCACTCGGAAGATGCTCGAGAAGGGACAGACTCGAACTGCGTTCCGTGACCACGTTCGCGGAGACAACTGACGTTTGGCACTGCCGGGAGGTGGAGTTTTTTCGTCGCCGATAGACAGCGAGCGCCTCTTATGACCGACTCGACCAGAACTCCTCAAGCGCAGCTCACGGGGCTCGACTACAAGGGACACGTCCTCGAACAACCTCCTGCGGAGCGAGTAACGGCTTCCGTGGAGACAGCCGAAGACCTCTACGCGGCAGACGAAGGCGACCTTCTCTGGATCGATGGCACCGAATACGCGGTCGTCAAGCGAAACTTCGGGATCTTCCACAGCCCGCTCTCAGTCGTCGCCGAAGACGGCACACAAGGGCGGCTCATCGGGGGCACCATCAACCAGCAGTCGTCGATAGCCGGCATCGCGTGGACACACGACCTCCCCGAAGACGACGACGATCGCGCCCCGCAGCCGAGTGACTTGCTTGCGCGGTTTGACCGCGTCTACCGCCTCGAGGAAGACCGCCTCGACTGTCTCCACACCTGGACGCCCGATAGCGATCATCGCGTCTGCCCCGCGTGTGAAGAACGCAGTGGCGAACCGATACGTATCGAACAGCAGGCCGGAAAGGCCGTCGAACTCCGACAGTGTACGAACACCGACTGCCAACACATCTATCGGTACGTTCGACCCTTCCCGGAACCGGATACCGCAGCCCTCCTCATTTCTACGGGCACAGTGGACTCTCCCGCGCTCGGATCGGGATACACCACGAGTGAAACCGTCGACGAGTATGAACTCTCAGGAGTCTTCCGCTGTACCGAGCAGGACGATTTCAAGTTTCCCGTCGAGACGAACCGTGGTCGCGACGACGGCTTTTACTCAGCCTCTGAAGTCGCCGCGTTCTGCAACCCAAAGCTCGATCACGACGATCCCGACAACCGCTTCGGTACCGTCACCGTCGACACCAACGACCGCACTGGGGGAACAGTCATCCGATGGCGCGACGCACCAGGGAGTCAAGCGAGGATGACCGTCGAGTTTCAGGAGCTCGTCGGCGGAACGGGCTCGCCCACGCCGGACTACGACCGCGCTCTCGGCTGGAGCCTCAACCGATACACACGACGCGAATAGCGATGGCCACAGATAGTACATTCGAAGAGGACGTCATCTACCTCTGGCGAACGCTTCGCTCCATCGTCCTCGTACTCGTCTTCATCTTCGGCGCGATCATTACCAGTCTCATCGTCGGCTATGTGGGCATCGTCGTTCTCGATCAGGCCTCCCCAGTTGCCCAGCAGTCAGAGACGGCACGCTTCCTCGCCTCCGCCGCGTTTAGTGAACTCGGATATGCGATCTTTGTCAGTGGTCTCCTCTACTGGAAAACGGACTTCCTCCCCGCAGGCCTTCGCTTCCGTCGTCCGACCCACCGCGACGCCCGCTGGATACTCGGCGGCATTCTCGTGATGATTGTCACAGAATACGTACTCACGTCCCTCTTCACGTTTTTCAACGCTCCAACTGCACAGAACGCGGCTGCGATCGAGGCCACCAAACACGCCTCCCTTTCGATGTTCGGCGGGCTCATCGTCCTATCCCTTCTTATCACTGGACCCTGCGAGGAAATCCTGTTTCGCGGCCTCATTCAAGGGTATCTCCGCAGGCACTTCTCTGCCATCGGAGCAATACTCCTCGCCAGCCTCTTTTTCGCGAGCGTGCATCTCTTCGCCTTGCAGGGATCTTTGAGCGGCATCCGAAATGTCCTCCTCTCACTCTTTGCGCTATCACTCATCCTCGGCTTCGCCTACGAGCGTACCGACTCACTCTTCGTCCCGATCCTCATTCACGGTAGCTATAACGCTATCCTCTTCGCCAATCTCGGCCTCAGTAACCTCTACTAACGGCCGTCCCGGTCTCACCCAAGCCATCCCGCTGTTCACACCTATTCTACCGGTATTTTTTAATATCGGATATACGACGAGTGGGCTATGCGTTTCGCATTAGCAGAAGCGAACTGGGGAGACGACGACGGCACCACGTCGCTCGCAATCGTGACACCAACAGACCTCGATCGGCCCTCAGAGTACGGCCGGGCCGCAACGGGCTATCAAACCGCTGAAATCGGCTACGAATTCGACTCCACATACGATCCAACCGACAACGACCACCCCGATCCGACTCCCGTCGTCTTCTACCCCAACGAACTCCGCGACATCATTACGGAAGTCCGGAATACGCTCCCCGTTGATCCATTCTCACCCGCGAACTTCGATGTTCTCGCCGATTGGGCTGACAACCAGGAGGGTGGAGAAGGGCTTCTCGCGGAGATCGGTACAAACGAAAAAGGAAAATGGTGTAAGCAGCTCAAGATGCTCCGAAACGACGGCGGCCACCCCTATCTCAAAGTCCAGCGCGGCGCCCACCACACTTGGCTCCACGGATCGCCGACCCTCGGTCGCAAAGAATTCGAGGGCGTCTTCGGAAACTTCACCGTCATCTAATCACCAGGATCAGTCCCCCTTCGGATTGACAGGCGCGATATACTCGTTCTTCCAACTGTCACCGTCTCGCCATTGCCAATAATAATACCTGTATCCCTGTTTCGGTTCCTTCACCGTGATGTAGGCCCCTGTAGCGGGGACATCATCGTAGTCGTCGGGATCCACCGAGACACCCTGCCCCTCGAGGTCCTCGACGACATCATCGTCGACGGCATCCTCTGGAGCGGTATCTGGAGACGCAGGTAGTTGCTCCCGCTTCCAATTGGCGAGAGCCTGTGCGTAGTCAGCCAAGTCCTCCAGCTCCTCGACCGATAATTCGTCCACCGTGTCTCGAACGTGTGCCGGAAGATTAGGTCCAGAGGGGCGCTCAGTGTCGTCCGTCATTAGTTACCCCACAGAGGGGCACATCCATAACTATTGTGGGGTAACTCGCGATGAGCACTCTCCGGTTGCTTTCTCGCCCCCCACAGGAGGTGGAGGTAACTACGGATGTCTACCCACCAGATCACCCCGGCGGACGAGCACCTCCCACCGCTCGAACTTCCCCCAGGCGCGCTCGACGCATCACACCCAGACTATGAGAACACCACGGGTAGTGACCCACCGGAGATCGAACCGATCGAGCACCGCATCCGTCTCGACATCATCGAGGCTGGCGGGCTCTTGTCTCACGACACCCACGCCCCCACCCCGCTCGCCCGGCAGTACATCCAAAAAACGCTCGTCGATACTTACGAAAGCGAACGCCGGTTCTTCCCCTCCTACGACTGCCTCGATGACTTCCTCGACGAGGCTCCTGCCTTCCTCACAGGTGAGCTCGAACCCCATTACCACGAGCTCGAGCAGATTCGCGCCAATCGCCGAAAGTGGTACACGGAACTCATCCCGAAAAATCTCGACACTATTCAAGGAACAGCCGACTCCCTCCTCCCCCTCCACGCAAACACTTTCCACGGAGTCGTCATCGTCGACGCGAACACCGATCCCATCGAGTATGCCGACGAACACGACCTCGATGTAGACGACATCATTCGGGAAGCCCAGCTCGATAACCACATCCTGCCCGCCGAATACGGGATCACTCTCCCGGCACCGCTTCTCGTCGGGGAATTCGCCAGCGGGTCCACTTACGCATTCCTTCCCTGGTCAGACGCTGTCGTCTGTGGCTGTCCCTACAAGCAGACGAACAAGTGGGCGGTGATGTGCAAACACGAACTGGCGGCTGCGTCTTGTCTCGCCAACGCTTACGAAGGAGACGTTGAAGCCAAGTACCTTCTCCCGATCGACGTCGGTGTTGACATCCCGCAGCGCGCCCGTCGGTTCGTCAGCCCGACCGTCGCCGCCACTCACACGCCCCGGAAGCAACGGTGATCACGATGACGCACTCTATCGCAGACTCGGGGAGCCACCCCCAACTGCAGTGGCTTATTCGCGGGTCGCCCGCGATTACGCTCACTGAAGCGCTCTACGACGCCATCCCTGTTGAGGTCCTCGACAACACCGTTGTCGACGCTGACGTCTATTATCACGTCGCGACTGACACCATCATCGTCGTCCAATTCGATACGGTCCAAACCGTCCTCGAACGGGACGGTGCTCCTCTCCGTTGCCCACACGACAACGACCCTGCTTCTTGTCCGTCGTGTCCCACTCAAGGCAATACGACCGATTGCGATTCACTCGATAGCACCGACCACCAGCCACACGACCCGTCACCAGCCTGTTCATGAGTCCCGATGTCCTGCAGACTTCACACGGTCGACGAGAGCCTTCCCAAGCACCCCACTCCTCCTGACTATGCAGATCGACACAGCCACCTTCACCAAGATCCAGACTTATCGCGTTACCGCTGACCCGGTCGTCGCGAGTGACCACGCCGCCGGCGCCGCTAATTTCGAAGACGGTATCCACGAGGAACGCTGCGCACTCGTTGAGGACACTCCGACAGGTGAGCGTGTACCCGTCGCAACGTGGGGCGAGCTCGCGGCACTCTGTTCGACGGCCTCCCTCACGCACGCCGCATTCACGAACGCGGAGTTCGTCAGCCTCTACCAGTACGCCTTCCGCCAGTACCTCGACGGGATCGCCGGCAATGACCAGGAAATGGACGCGATGCTTCCCTCGAACTTCCCGATCCTCCCCGCAGACGACGAAATTCGCGATAGAGCCCGTGACCTCCGCGAAGCGCTCAAGCGCGACCGCGACCGCTGGTTCACCGAGCACGTCAATGAACTCGACATCGAAACCGACGGTGTCCCGACGGCATTCTGGCTCCACGATTCCACGACAACGGCAGCAGAATTTCTCGCCGAGTGGTTCGCGGCCGGTGAGGACTCCGAACGGCTTCTCCAAAGCCTCCCCAGTCTCCCCGGACAGACACTCGGCGTCGAAGTCGAGACGTCCGAGAGTACGTCCACTGGGACAGCAGGTCCAACCGACCCCGTGCAGGCCGGTCTCGATATGTTCTAATGGGATTGTAAAAAATCCAGAGATTCATTTAGTACAACTCTAAGGACTGATAGGATAGGTGTGCGATATACACTGTGTTTGAGTAAAAACGCCTCTCGAGAGATTTTAGAGGTGCTCGAGATCTACGTAACGTTCATTCAGGAGAACAGAGATATTGACAACTTGGGCTAGGTGAGATCGAGAACCAAGTACCTTCACCCAGCCAATTTATTGTCATCCCAGTGGCTGAATCTCATATGGCTGACGAAAAATACGGTCGAATGAGTGAGGAGGCACGTTCATCCTTAGACCACTTAATCGAAAATCAGAATCAATTCAGTGATCATTCGATTGAGGTAATTAAAATTAACCTCTTAGTAGGGAGCCTGGTTCTTACAGCAGGTTCGTTCTTAGCAAACAGTGTCGGTATAACTCCAATCCCGACGAAGGCGTACATATCTGGGGGTGTCGCGGTCTTAGCGTGGTTGGGTTCAATTCTGATGGCTGAACTCACCTATTTTGGAATCCGGACGCACATCGGCGTTAGTCACTCGGCTATTGAGCACTTTCCCGATGTAGAAATTGAAGATATAGAAGAAGTATTATTGAGGAGTTATTCAGATATGCTCCAATATAGCGCTGAAGAGAACCGATCCACCGCTAGGCACATTATGCTTTCATTCGCACTCACGACGCTCTCGATAGTTGCGTTCTGTTTGACCGGAATCTTCCTAACCTGATACGTTGGGACGGATCTCAGTCGAAGCTGAGGGTCAAATTCCGACTCAACGGGTATGAGACATTTTATTTTGTTGCTGTTTGAATTCGAGCACTATGAGTCGTGTGATGACTTTCCTCTCAAATAAGAGGCTGACTCTCTCGTTCATAGTGATTCTCCTCATTACCTATCTACTAGAACTTCTCACCATCGCCCAGTTGGGAATAGAGACGTTCGAGTTCTGGTTTCTCTTTACTCCAGGATTCGATCCCACACCGGCATGGATACTCTCCTTGTTTGCTCACGGAACAGTCCGACACCTGGGCATCAATATCGTTGGGATTCTGGTATACGGACTGGTGCTGGAGCGATACGTAGCGCGGAAGACGTATCTTGGTGTCTACGTCTTAACTGGTCTCCTCGCAGGACTCATCCACACAAACCTGACTGACAACATCGGAGCTGGGGCGAGTGGTGCAATTATGGGAGTCGTCGGCTTCTATGCCATCGTGTATCTGGCGTTGTACCGGCCGAATGGGTGGAACGATCCATTGGAGAATGTCCGCTATGTCCTTGCCATCCTCGGGCCATTCGTAATTGGTTCACAGTACGCTGTTGACATCTACGTCAACAATGGTGGATATGCCCATGTCTCCGGTGGAATCATAGGAATTCTTCTGGGACTCGTCTACGCGAGGTCTCAGGTGGAGAGTTCTATCTCCAGAACAATCGAGGCAGCCAGAGAGTCTCCGTTCCGAACGGCGCTCTTGGTACTGATCTTGGCCGAGACAGCAGTGATAGTCTACCTCCTGATAGTGATTCCAGAGAACCCAGCAACCTCAACGGCAGTCCAAGCCGGAGCCACGATCATCCTGGTTCTCATCACGATCTGGTACGCAGACCACACGAGACGGAGCGCCGACCTCTTCCGACGTGAACTGGAATTGGAGACCCAACGGAACCATGCCGATACCCTCCAGATTCGTACTGACAAGTGGTTAGAATATTTCCCATCCGTTCGTGAGACTGATGTCCCGCTATTCGTAGATAGAGATTCGATGCACGCAGTTCCGGTGAGTCTCCGAGGGGATCCGTACTTCGAAGATCTCACAACGAATCACGCCTCAGACCTCCGAGACTCTGTAGATCATATAGACAACCTATACTCTGAATTTTTGGATATTCGCGATGATTTCGTGAATACCCTAAGTATCGACGTGTATCCTGATATGAGGCAGGTCGATGTTCTTGAGGAGAACTACGCCAAATGGCTGTTCGAGCGAGTGCTACTGTTGGAGCGGACGGGCAAGGACAAAGAGGATCTCAAATCAGCAGTCGGTGACGCCTTCGAAACCAGCGCAGAGGAGGAAGACGAACACTTCCGATTGCTTGGAGATACTGACCAATTTCGGAGGAGACCGATCATGCTCTATCACTACAAGCGGTCCCTTGCGAACAGCCGAAAGGAACCGTACATGTTCCGTATGTACGCCAGAGCTCCGCAGATGCATATTGACGATATTGAGTCGGTATCAGGATACTCTGATGCAGTCGACGCTGCTGAACTGCTTGACGACATCGAGATGGAACTCGGGGAGTTAGAAAAGAAACTGATTGAGTATAATGAAGCTCCCAGGTTCGAGGGTGAGTGCGGTCTGATACTGGACATCGAATAGGTACTGGATTCTTTCACGTCTGGACAGCTCCCGATGCCCCTCAATCAGTCGCCGGCTTCGACCACTTCGACAAGGTAGCTGTCAAAGCCATCGACGACCGCGTACAAGACTTCCACAACCGTGCTCCGGTCGCGACCGTCGACGCCGTGGAGGACCACCGTTCGGGTAGTGTTGTCCGAGCGATCGACAAAGTCGTCGATTGGATGGAAGCAGTCTCTCCCGGCGCTTGGAAGCACCCTGCTGATAACGAGGCTGTGTTCGACCCTCCACCCGGTTATGAACTCACGCACTACTACATCGAGAGCAGAGAGGAAATCGTCTACTACCATAGAGAAGGTACTCACGAAGGTCAGCGACCTACGGGGAGCACGACCGCAGTCGGTCTCGAAGTGACCACTAAAACAGATCCATACTTTGTCGTCAAAGTGGGGCGAGACAGCGGTAACGCTACCGTCGCGCTCGCCCCGTGGGACTATGCACACGAAACTGAGATGGTCGACATCCGAAATCCACCCGACGGATACGGACCCAACATCGCATTAACGATCGCTCGCAACTATGCTGCCGCCGTAATCGGCAATGACACCGATCCGCCTGCCGTCCGGCAAGCAAACCTCACAGCGTGGACACAGTAGTTTACCATCTATACGCTGTACATCACACCCTTCACCGAGAATTTCTCACCCTCCACGAAGAGTGGAGGTTCCATCGATAGATGCACCAGCTTATCCGCGTACTTGTTCCCGGTACCACTCAAGACGACGCCCTCGCCCGCGCTCACAGCGCCCTCGACAAACTCGTCGGTGTCGGCGTCGATACTGCCAGTGTCTACGACTACTACGGGACGTTCGATCAATCGGACTCACGTTACAAGCCGCACGTCGCGAACGTCATCAGTGATGGCAGCTCTGAGACTGTCGACGAGACAACGGTCGCTCCAGCGTTCCCACTCGACAGCGAAGAGGGACAAGCACTCCTCGATGATGCGCTCAAGGAACAAACGGAGGAGTTCGGAGATACATTGTCAAAATTCCAATCGAAAGTCGACGATCTCTCCGTTGAGGACGTGATGAACAACGTCGACGGAGTACGATTCCACCTGGGACAGCTCGCCGAATGTCGAGGACCGTCAGTGTACATCTATAACGAATACGGAGGCGGTCTCGTATCACCGACGGCCGTCGACAAATACGTCGATCGACTACACAACGCCTCGTCCGGTACTTCCGGCGGCGACGGTGACGCCACAGCGGCCACAAAAGAAGATGATCAGATGTCCCGGGGATGGCTCGTCCCCGCCGACGTCCATTTCTAGCGCTTTATGCCGAGTGAGCCACAGCTCTTCGAGACGCTTAACGACCCGAATCGGATAGCCTTCCGGGTAGAGCTTCCGGACGGGAAATTAACAGCGTTCGCGACGACTGGACGGACCGACGTTGCAATCGGCGAGCGGTACTGGAATTCCTACGACGGCGAACTATACCGCGTCACGATCGTCGACGACAAGACGGTCGAAGCAGTCCTCGAATTCGGCTGTGGGGATATCCCCCGATCAGTCTCCTTCGACTGTGAGTGGTTTACCCCAGACGGTCACTCCCTCCACCACATCGCTCCGGAGACCGAGTAACCGCCATCACTCTGTCGACTCTTCAGTATGTCAGAACTTGCTTTCCCCGTTCGTGACGGGTCAAAACCAGCACCTCTTGACCATTCCTCGCTGGCCAGCAACAAACCAACCGAGCTCGCATCGACGATTCGCGCCGGCGATCACATCTTTGAGCGAACCGTCATCGACTCTCGAAGTCGATTCCCAATTCCCGAGGTGAAGGCTGTTTACCGACGTCGCGTCATCACTAACATTCAGCTCACTCGAGGAGGCCGTTCATTGGTCGTTCACTTCCAGAAACGGCTCCCTGCCGATGAGTCGATGGTCGCAGCGCTCCATTCGAGTGATCCTGAGTGGCGTACATACCCACCAGCGGGAATGCCGGATTTCCCACGGATGGACGTCGAACCTGGTGAAAAACCGGATTGGAGGGTCTCCCATTGGGAACCCGAGCGTGTCACGCCACCGCCTCTCGAGGACGTCACCGACCTCACAGTCCACCGCGTT